>UCIT01000039.1 GCA_900472625.1 Hyphomicrobiales bacterium
ATTCAACCTTGCCGCCACACATCTTGTAGCAATGGTTATTTAGTAATGCGACAGTTGGGCCAGTGTCGCGTCCACGCAAATAATTCCCCAGAGCCCTTCTAGGAAATGTATTTTGGACTATTCCAAAATACATTTCCTACCGCTACGTTAAATGAGTTCCGCAGTGGTGCCGATCATTGCGCGATCTGCGGGCCGTTATTCATTGCAAGTCCGCGCATCAGGTGCTGAAAATCGTCCTTCGAAAAGTCTTCCGGCAGGCAGGGTCCGGTCGCAAGAAGAGTGCGTTTTTGCGGGGAATGCCAGGTATTGATGGTGAGCTTATCGAACAATTCCTCACCGCTTCCGGAGGGGACTCGTGTACGTGGTAGGTGCAGTGCATTCCGATGAGTCCGTATGGCAAGCGAACCGCGCCCACTCGAAGCGTGTGGATTTTCTGATAGAGACGGTAAACGTTCCCGATGATCCGCAACTCAAGGAGGTGCAATAGGCTGCGTTTGGAGAGATCGCGAACGACGGCTGCCCTAATTGCGAGGGAGGAACAACAACGGTTCAGTTGTCAATTAACTCACCCTCTGCGGTCAGCAATTGTTATTCTCCATAACTGATAGTCGGAATGCCCTTCTTCCGCGCGTCTCGTAGCTTACTGGTGGTCAGTGTCGGGTCTTCCGCCACCTGGACCTTGAGTCATCGGATGACCGTGTCGACCGCCCTCCACCCCAGCTCTCGGGCTTGCTCTAATAGCTCCGTCCTGGGAATGGGGCCCTGCCCGGTAAAGCAAATACCCGGACGGTAATTGTAATCATCACCGTGAACTGCTTGTGATTTATACATTCGGGGTTTGCTCAACCCATTAAGCCCGCCTCCGTCGTCGCACGGTCGTGTTGGAGACGCCCGCATCAAACCACCGCCAAGCGCGCGCATCTGAAATCAAAAATGCAGCTGTAATCTAGATGAAGGTCAGTTCACCGTTGGCAATCTTCAAGATGGACAGATTTCCGGTTGCTGCCGCCGCTGTGTCGATGGCGACCCGTCCCCGGCCAAACGTCGGCTTAAGCACGGGCGTGTGTCCATGGACGACGAATATGGGCAATCCTGGTCCCTCAGTCAGGAACGGCTCGCGTATCCACATCATATCTGTATCGGTCTGGCGCCGGAGATCGACGCCCGGCTGCAGGCCGGCATGCACGAAGAAAAGCCTGCCAATCTGCAGCGATACGGGCAGATCATCGATGAGCTCAACGTGGCGCTGATCGACACGCTCAGTGATCAGGTTATGGAGGCCCCGCAAGCCAACCGACCGTAAAGTCTCCTCAACTCCGATGCCGTAAGAGGTAAGCGTTTCGACTCCCGCAAAATCGAGCCAGTCAGACAACATGGTCTCACTGCGATACATGCGCGCGAACTCGTCGTCGTGGTTGCCGGCCAGCGTGACGCGGCTGAACCCATCAGCAACGGGCGCGCTCAATCGTTGGAGGACTCCCCGACTGTCAGGTCCACGGTCGACATAATCGCCGAGAAGGACAATAAGCTTTCGTCCGCGGACGGCACCGCCGTCCAGATACACACGGCGCTCGGCCTCCACAAACGCATCGCAACAGCCGTGGATGTCGCTCATCGCATATATTGCGGCAAACTCATCATCTGGCCAGATCAGCCTTTGTCTGCCGTTGGCGCTCGGCTTTCGTGGACGATGCCATAGCTTGGAAAAGTGAAACATTTGCTGTCAGCTACAGTGGAAAACACCGGTCGGATTACACCAAAATCCTTAATTCAAGCTCAAGCTCACATCACTGGGTTTAACTTTTTACGAATGCGGGCGGGGACGACAACGCGGCACTTCAATATTAAGCCGTTCTGCGCAAAACTTAAGCAACCAGCCTATTTTTAGTTAAGGTACTCGATATACTTAACATTATATTAATACTGGTTTACAGCATTACACTTTGGTGATAGCGTTCATGAAGTAGCTGTGGAGTATAGTTTTTTTGCGTAACTCTTCTGATGGTTGCTCGCAATCTTTTGGCCCGGCGATCCGGACACTGCATCGCGTGCGCTGCATGCCTTGTCATGGAACATACGGCCATCTCAGCGCGCCATTATTTACCATACGTAAAGTGGTCGTCGGACGTATTTGGTCCGATGCCCGCATGCTCTCCATGCTTCCTTTCACCAATATCGCGAAATTTCCCGATCTACGGTTGGGCTGGATCGTCCAGCGCCAAATCGGTTCGCTTGGCAGGGCATATGGCTATGGCGCATATCATCTCGACTTTTGACAATTCCAACGAGCTTCGGAACCGCGCAAAGAGCCTGATCCCAGGTGGCGCGCACACTTATGCCAAGGGAGACGACCAGTATCCGGTCTTGTCTCCGGGCTTCATCGCCCGCGGCCATGGCGCACATGTCTACGACGTGGACGGCAACAGATATATCGAGTACGGCATGGGCAATCGCGCCGTGTCGCTGGGACACGCCTATCCCAAGGTCTTGAGAGCAGTTGAGCGCGAGATCAGGAACGGAGCCAATTTCACCCGTCCGGCCTCGATCGAGGTCGAATGTGCGAGCATGTTTCTCGACACCATTGAAACCGCTCAAATGGTAAAGTTCTGCAAGGATGGTTCGCACGCGACGTCTGGCGCGATCCGGCTTGCACGCGCTGTTACCGGTCGCGAAATTGTGGCTCGCTGTGCCGATCATCCCTTCTTCTCGACGGATGACTGGTTTATTGGCACGACGCCGATGAACGCCGGCATTCCGAAAGCCGTCAAAGACCTGACCGTTTCGTTTAAATACAATGATATTGGAAGCGCTCGAGCGATGTTCAAAAGACATCGTGGAAAGATCGCGGCCGTTATCCTTGAACCCTCCAAGGGTGACGCACCAAAGAACGGGTTTCTGCATCAGCTTCGTGAGCTCTGCCACGAATCCGGGGCGTTGTTTATCCTGGACGAAATGATTACAGGTTTTCGCTGGCATCTGAATGGCGCCCAGGCCCTTTACGGCATCGAGCCAGATCTGTCATGTTTCGGCAAAGCGCTCGGTAATGGCTTTGCCATATCAGCGCTTGCGGGAAAACGCGAATTCATGGAGCTTGGCGGGATCGAACAACGCGAGAAGCCTCGCGTATTCTTGCTGTCGACCACGCATGGTGCCGAGACGCATGCAATGGCTGCAGCTATAGCGACCATGAAGGTCTATCACAATGAGCCGGTGATCGAGCATCTCATGGAAATGGGCGAATTGTTGCGCAAGGGCGTTGCAGAAATTGCCGTAGCCCGGGGTGTTTCTGAGCACTTTCATGCGTCTGGCTTTGCTAGCAATCTCGTCTACGGAACGCTCGACCAGGATCGCCAGCCGTCCCAGGCGTTTCGAACTCTTTTCCTGCAGGAACTCATCAAGCGCGGGGTTCTAGCGCCCTCCTTCGTGGTCAGTTACACGCATACTAAGCGCGAGGTCCAAAGAACGCTCGAAGCGGTTGACGGGGCACTTCGTGTCTATCGCAAGGCCCTGGAGAATGGCGTTAGCAACTATCTCGTTGGCAGGCCGTCGGATGTGGTTTTTCGCGCCACCAATCGCTTTGTGGCGCCGCTGGCGGATGTTCCTGCACTCGTCCCGCAGCTCGACCTTCACCCTCGGCAGAAAAAGCTGCATTCAGCCGAGCGCTGATCTTAACTTTCCCTTACCTACGCCCCTAAATTTTGCGGGGTGAAATGGTATGGATTATGCTTCTTTGCGCTTGGTACACGCGCACAACGCCGACCAATTTGCTGTCGCGGGCCAGTTTCGAGCTGGCCTCACATAACTTTGAGGGCATCGACATGACAATTTTTACCTGCCGATTTTGCAGCGCGGACCTGACCGACACCGTTGTCGATCTTGGCGCTTCGCCGCTTGCCAACTCCTACATCGATCTTGACAAGACACAGCGCGCCGAGGCTTTCTTTTCGCTCCACACCTATGTGTGCGCGCAGTGCTATCTGGTCCAGGTTCCGCCAATGGCAGCGCGTGAGGACATCTTCGACAGCGATTATGCCTATTTCTCTTCGTATTCGGCCTCTGTTCTGGATCATGCCAGACAGTATGTCGACCAGATCATGGATCGCTTCGCTTTTACGGATAGTCACCAGGTTATCGAAGTGGCGAGCAATGATGGCTATCTGCTGAAGAACTTCAAGGAACGCGGGATCTCTGTTCTCGGTATCGAGCCGTCCGGGAATGTCGCGGCGGTGGCCGAGGCCGCGGGGATTCCGAGCCGCGTACAATTTTTCGGTGTTGAAACGGCAAAGCAGTTGGTTGGCGAGGGAATCAAGGCCGACCTTTTGATCGGCAACAACGTTCTGGCCCATGTCCCGGACATCAACGACTTCGTCGCGGGCATCAAGACGGTTCTGGCTCCAACTGGCGTAGTGACAATCGAGTTTCCGCATTTACTGAAGATGCTTGAACTCAACTACTACGACACGATCTATCACGAGCACTATTCCTATCTGTCACTCTACAGTGTCGAGAAGATTTTCAAGCATCATGGGCTGACGATATTCGACGTCGACGAAATCAAGCCCCAGGGGGGGTCTCTGCGGATCTATGCGCGTCACACCGACGATGTTTCCAACCCTTTAAGTGATCGGGTTGCAGCATTGCGGAGCCGCGAGATCGAGGGTGGAGTCAACTCCCTTGCCCGCTACAAGGCCTTCGCAGACCAAGTTCACCGCACCAAGCGCGAACTGTTGAAGTTCCTCTTTGAGGCGAAGGAAAACAAGAAAACCGTCGTCGCCTATGGCGCGCCCGCCAAGGGCAACACCCTGCTCAATTTCTGCGGGATCAAAACAGACCTGATCGATTACACGGTCGACGTTAGCCCCCACAAGCAGGACCGCCTTCTGCCGGGCACGCGCATTCCGATCTATGCCCCGAGCAAAATCGCCGAGACGAAGCCGGACTACGTGCTCATTTTGCCATGGAACATCAAGGATGAAATTGTCAGCCAGATGAAGGACATTGCCTCTTGGGGCGGCAAGTTCGTCGTCCCGCTTCCTGATGTTGAGGTCCTTGCTTGAGCATGCATATCGTGGCTGACGACAAAGGTGCCGGGGTGCGCATGAGCGCGCTTATCGAACAGCTATATCCGATTTGCCGAAGTATCACCGGAGATGGCGTGCGGCAGACGCTCGACATCATAGGCAAGTCCATTCCGCTTGATATCCACGCCGTTCCATCCGGCACTGCAGCTTTCGATTGGACTGTGCCGAAGGAATGGAAGATCGCCGAAGCCTATGTCGAAGACGAGGATGGCAGACGCGTTATCGACTTTGCCGATCATAATCTGCATGTGGTCAGTTACTCGGCGCCTGTGGACACTGTGATGACGCTTGAAGAGCTTCAGGCTCATCTCCATTCCGATCCCGCTCATCCCGACGTCGTCCCCTATCGGACGAGCTACTATAACGAGGATTGGGGCTTTTGCCTTGCCGACGCTGTGCGCGCCAAGCTGAAATCCGGCAAGTACAAGGTCAGGATCGACAGCGCTCTGTTTGATGGTGAGTTAACCTGGGGGGAAGCTTTTGTCAAAGGCACGACAGAGGACGAAATCGTCATCTCCACGCATATCTGCCACCCGTCACTTGCCAACGATAACCTGTCGGGCATTGCCGTTTGCGTCGAATTGGTGAGAGCCGCAATGAGGCAACCGTCACGCTACTCGCTGCGTGTGCTGTTCATCCCTGGCACGATTGGATCGATTGTCTGGCTATCCACCAACAAGGCGCGGCTCGGCCGCGTCAAGCACGGACTGATTGCCGTCAATCTTGGCGATGCTGGCTCGATGCATTACAAGCAAAGCCGCCACGAGGGTGCCGAGATCGATCGGGCTGTCGAACACGTCTTGAAGACCCGCGTCCCTGATCATGTTGTTCGCGGCTTTTCTCCTTATGGTTACGACGAACGACAGTTCTGTTCACCCGGGATCAACCTGCCCTTTGGATGCCTGTCGCGCACGCCCTATGGCGAGTTCGCAGAGTACCACACATCAGCCGATAATCTTGATTTTGTGTCGCAGGCCTCTCTCGTGCATTCGCTACAAACTTACCGCTCCGTCCTCGATGTGCTCCAGCACAATCGCCGCTTTCATAATCTCATGCCGGAGTGCGAACCACAGCTGGGCAAGCGTGGCCTCTACGGGGCACTTGGTGGCAAGTCTGACACCAAAGCTCGGCAGCTGGCCATGCTTTGGGTGCTGAACTATTCTGACAGCAAACATGACCTTCTCGATATTGCCGATCGATCGGGCATCAGCTTCGATCTCATTGCCGAGGTCGCACATCTGCTCGTCGAGCACCGCCTCCTTCGGGAAGCGAGATGACCGGGGCGCGGTCCCTGAAAGACCGTGTGGCGGTGGTGACCGGTGGCGCAAGCGGTATCGGTCAGGCGATCGTGTTGGCCATGGCCGACGAAGGCGTGACCGTCCACGCCCTCACCAGGGGGGCAATCCCGGCGATTCGAGTTCGCAACGGCGCGTCGATCAGCTGGCACCACGTCGATCTCATGGATGACCGGGCGATTTCAGAGTTTGTTGCGCGTTTAAGATGTACTGAACGGGGATTGGACTATCTGATCCACAGCGCCGGTCAGTTTCAATCCGGCCCGGTCACCGAGACACCGATTGAAATGCTGGACGACGCTTGGCGGGTGAATGCGCGTGCACCCTTTCTATTGACTCAACTTTTGGTGCCAAGCCTAATCCGCAGCAAAGGGTTCATTGGATTCATCAACTCAAGCGTGTGGCTCAACCCGCGCCGTGAGCTGTCGGCCTATACGATGAGCAAATACGCCCTGAAGGCACTCGCCGACAGTTTACGAGCGGAACTGAATTCTCACGATGTCCGGGTGGTATCGATTTACCCCGGCAAGACCGCAACGCCCATGCAGCAAACCATTCACGACGCCCGTTCGGCCTTTTACCGTCCAGACGTTCTGCTGCAGCCGGAATCCATCGCTACGGCGCTTATGAGCGCCTTTGCGATGCCGCCATCCTGCGAAGTTACAGATATCTACCTGCGTCCTTCGAACGCAGCACCGGCAAATTTCCAGGAATAGTACAGCCGTTCATAATACTTTCGTGACAGACAAGCATTGTCTAATATCTCTGCACCAATTCGAAACATATCGCCTTCACAATATGTATTGTTTTGAAACTTAACCATAAAACCAATATTTTAGCGGATAAATACCTTAATTTTCTGTTGCCATCTTCGTTATTCTCGAATAACTTTGAACAACAAGTACTGATACATTTGTCTAGGGTCTCACCGTATTTAGACATACCGAAGGTGATTGCTCACAGTAAACGCCAATGGTGTATCGGCCAGGAATTAAAACTTCGAGCAAGTCTCAGGCCGAATAGTTTGCTTTCCTGTCGCAAGAAGATTTTGAATTTGATGATTGGCGCCCAGGCGCCATTGCGGACGTGCGTTTGTTTCTTGTCGTAGTTTGGGCTTCATTTCATGCACTTCGGTTTCGACTTTTTTGCACTGGTGTTGAGGAAATCGGGTTTTGCCGGGTTGCTTCTTGGCGCCTGCATGGCAACCAGCGCTGCCTTGCCGGCGACCGCTGATGATACTGCAACCTCAGGAATGGGTGACGCATCACAAGAGGCGTCCTTCTTTGACCCGTTTGACCGGGTCGATAGGGATTTCTGGTATATTTCTGACGGCTGGAGCAACGGGAGCCATCAGAACTGCACTTGGTCGCAGTCGATGATCTCGGCAGCTGCGGGCATCTTGAGCTTGCGGCTTGAAAAGGACCATGGCAGCCAGAAACTGCTGTGCGGGGAAATTCAGTCCCGGCAGGCGTATGGATACGGAACTTATGAGGCGCGCGTAAAATCCGCGACCGGATCCGGACTCAATTCGGCGTTCTTCTCGTTCATCGGCCCGGCGGATCATCAGGAGCATGATGAGATCGATTTCGAGATCCTGGGCAAGGATCTCGCAACCGTTCAGATCAACCAGTATGTGAAAGCCAAGGGTGGCAATGAAAAGCTCGTGGCCTTGCCGGGCCCCGCCGATCAAGGCTTCAACGATCTTGCCTTCATCTGGGAACCGTCGCGGCTGCGCTTCTTCCTCAACGGCAAGCTCGTCCAGGATGTGACCGATCCGACTCTGATCCCGACCGCGCGCCAGAAGGTCTTCTTTTCGCTTTGGGGCACGGACACACTGAGCTCCTGGATGGGGCCCTTTTCTTATTCTGGACCCGCCACGATGCAAGTCGACTGGGTCGGCTTTACCGCGGCCGGTCAGCATTGCCTGTTTGCGGCGTCCCTCACCTGCAACCCGACCATATCGATCTCGCTGCGTGATCAAGCCAAGGAGAGCCAGCGATGATCCATGTGCTCTACCTGGTGCATGATCTGAGCGACCCTGCCGTGCGCCGCCGCGTGACCACGCTCAAGCAGGGTGGCGCGACCGTCGACCTGGTCGGCTTTTCCCGCGGCAGCGTACCGGCAGACATAGAGGGAGTTTCCCCACGGGCTATCGGGCGCACCAGAAATGGCCGTTTTTTCCAGCGTGGCATGGCCGTCCTTGCTGCGCGCCGCAAGCTGAGGACTGCACTTTTTGGATTGAAGCAGCCGGACGTCATCATCGCGCGCAATCTGGAGATGCTGTCGCTGACGAACAAAGTGAACCGGCAGCTGACAAGACGGGTCCCGATCGTTTTCGAATGCCTGGACATCCACCGATTGCTGCTTTCCACTCGCGGTGTGGGACAGGCGATGCGATTGATTGAACGTTGGTGCGGTCGCAATGCCTGCGCCATCATTACCAGCTCGCCCGCGTTCAAGACCCAGTATTTCGATCGGCTATCGGGGCTTCGCGCTCCCGTGCATCTCATCGAAAACAAGGTGATCTGGCCCAGCGACGACATTTGCCCCGCGAGTGTCCCGCGCGACGATGACCGCGCTTGGCGCATCGGTTGGTTCGGGGCGTTGCGCTGTGAAAAATCCTTCAGACTTCTGTCGCATTTTTCCCGGATGGCCGAAGGTCGGTTCGAGATCGTTCTTCGCGGCCGGCCGGCTTACAGCGAATTCGATGATTTCGACGCCGCGGTCGCCGCCGAACCCTACATGCGCTTCGAGGGTGCCTATCAGAATCCGGAGGATTTGGCATCGATTTATGGTGAGGTGGATTTTGCCTGGGCGATAGACTGCTTCGAAGAAGGGCAGAACTCAAAGTGGCTCTTGCCGAACCGGCTCTATGAGGGATGCCTTCATGGCGCGGTCCCAATCGCCTTGGACGGCACCCAGACCGCAGCGGCGATGCGCGCTCGCGGCATTGGCCTTACGATTTCCGAAGTTACGCCGTCGGCGCTTGCTCGCGCCTTCGACGACATGACGCTCGAGACCTACCAGAAGCTTGCGACCGACGTTTCGGCGATTGACGTCAGCAACTGGATCATCGGTCCCACGCAGAGCCGGGAGCTCGTCACATGGTTGGATTCCCTGCGCCCTTTGGCCTGTGAGATGCGCCCCGATGCGATCAACACGAACTCTTCCTTTGCGATATAAGATGGATCCGATGAAATCGCGCGATACAATCACGGAATGCTGCCTCATCGTCATACCCTGCCTCAACGAGCGCAATCATATCGGCGGCGTTTTGATGCACTTGACGGCCGCACTTCCGCAGGATGGCTGGCGTATCGTGGTAGCCGATGGTGGCAGCAAGGACGGATCGCAAGATATCGTCCAGACAGCGGCGGCACAGGATCCTCGCATCATCCTGCTCGACAACCCCAAGCGCCTGCAAAGTGCGGCGATCAATCTCGCCGTTGCGCGCTATGGCGAACATTATGAGCATTTCATCCGCATGGACGCACATGGCGAATATCCGGATAACTATTGCCTTGACCTCGTTGCCGATGCGGCTGAAACGGGCGCCGATTCGGTAGTCGTATCGCTGAAGACGGTTGGGTTCAACAGCGTCCAGCGCGCTGCCGCAGTAGCGCAGAATTCCAAGATCGGCAATGGCGGATCTGCACACCGCAACTGCTCCGTCGGCGGTTATGTCGATCACGGCCATCACGCGCTGATGCGAGTGCGCGCCTTCCTCGCGGTTGGCGGCTATGACGAGACATTTGCCTATAACGAAGATGCCGAGCTCGACTATCGCCTCAAGAGGGCCGGCTACCGGATCTGGATCAGCGGTCGAACTGCCATGGTCTACCATCCGCGCTCAAGCATCTCGGCACTGTTCAAGCAGTATTTGAACTACGGTCGCGGGCGGGCGAAGAACCTTCGCAAGCACAAGACTATTCCGGCTGTGCGCCAGATGCTGCCCCTGGCGGTAGCGCCGGCGATCGTTGGGGCGGGACTGGCACTGTTTTTCTGGGCAGCGCTCGTTCCGGCCTTCGTCTGGGCGCTGACCTGCGTCGGCTATGGGTTTTACCTGAGGATCCGCGAGGAACTGCCGAACGGTCCGCTTGCCGGTCTGATGGCGATGGTGATGCATTTCGCCTGGTCGATAGGCTTCTGGATCGAGATTTTGCGCCGTCCAACCGGGGGCGCATCATGAGACCGGCACGCGCAATCGACATTGCCGTTTGCACCTTCAGGCGTGACTTCCTCAAGGACACGCTGCTTTCGGTCGCCAAGATCGATCCGCCTCCGGGCTTTGCTGTGCGCGTCATCATCGCCGACAACGACGTTACGCCAAGTGCCCATCGGCTTGTGAAAAGTCTTGAAGACGCCATCGGATTTCCGGTGACCTACGTTCACTGCCCGGCGTCAAACATCTCGATTGCGCGCAATGCCTGCCTTGAGGCTGCATCCGGCGATTACCTGGCGTTCGTTGACGACGATGAGCTCGTAACCAGCGATTGGCTGACGGCACTTCTTGAGATCGCCACCCGCACCTGCGCCGCCGCGGTGCTCGGGCCGGTCAGGGCCATCTACCGCAGTGACGCACCCGCGCTGATCGCCCGGGCCGATTTCCATTCCACCAGACCTGTCTTCGTCGATGGCAAGATCAGAACGGGCTATACCTGCAATGTTTTGATAGACCGGAATGCCCCGTCAGTCCGTGGCCGCAGGTTTGACCTCACTCGTGGGCGAAGTGGCGGCGAAGATACGGCCTACTTCACCGATATTGTGCGCGCTGGGGGGGCAATCGAATTCAGCGAGCGTGCCCTTGTTCTCGAGCCGGTTACCGGTGAGCGCGCGACCTTTTCCTGGCTTGCGCGACGCCGGTTTCGCTCTGGCCAGACACATGGCACTCTTCTCCTGACGGGCGGCGCCTCACGCCTCTCCACTGCCTTTTTCGCGGCAGCAAAGTTCTGTGTCTGCACTGTGGGGTCGGCGGTGTCTGTCATGGATCCGGTCAGCCGCTCGAGCTTGATGTTACGGGCCGTGCTGCATGCGGGCGTGGTGGCGGGCGTTCTGGGGGTCGGCCAGACCAGCCTTTATGGCCGTGTCCCCACAACTGGAGGCGCCACGTCCCATGACGTATGACATCACCTACATCGTTGCTGCCTACAACGCCGAGAAAACCGTCGAGCGGGCAATTTTAAGCGCATTGGCGCAAACCGGAACAGAAGTCCAGGTCGTTGTTGCCGATGATTTTTCGACCGACAGGACAGGCGAAATCGTAAAGGCGATGGAACGTGCCGACAGGCGCGTGCGCTATATCCGCTTGGCCCGCAACAGCGGACCAGCTGCCGCCCGCAACTGCGCGATCGGTCAGGCCGAGGGTCGATGGATCGGGATCCTTGACGCCGACGACACGCTGGAACCTTTTCGCAGCGCAAATTTGCTGGCGCGCCAAGACGGTGCCGCCGCAATAATTGACAATCTTGTTGTCCACACGCCGCAGGGCGAGCACCTGCTCCACGAGACGCGGTTGCTTGCCGACATGCGGCGGCTCGAGCTGCCATATTTTATCGATCATAACATGCTGTTCAGCGGTCGCTTCAATCTCGGCTATGTCAAGCCGGTGGTCCTGAGGAGCTTCCTTGTCGAACAGGGCATCGCTTATAACGAGCAAGTGCGCATCGGCGAGGACTATCTGTTCCTGGCCCTTATCCTTGCCCGCGGAGGCGTGTGCGTTGTCGAGCCGAGCGCGGGCTATCGCTATACCTCGGCGGCAGGCTCAATCTCACAGGTGCTAACCCGTGGCCATGTCGAGGCAATGCTTCATGGCGACGCAGCCTTTGTCGAAACAGTCAAGATGGATGGCGAGGCCCTCAAGGCACAAAGAAGACGCACGCAAAACCTGAAGCGCGCATATGCCTACCTGTGCATCGTCGACCAGCTGAAAGAACGCAAACTTTCCGCTGCAATCCGTGACATGGTCCTCAACCCGCAAGCGGCCTGGCATCTGCATATGCCGGTCAGAGTGCGCATCGCAGCGTTGATGACAGCATTCCAATCCCTCTCCTCGGCAACAAGGCGGCTATGGAAATGAACGAGTTGGTGAGCAAAATTGCACAAGACGCAGTTCGACCCTTCCTGACACAGTCTTCTCCGCCGCCGCGCAGCCAGGACGGCATCGAAGAAAAATTCATCGACGTCGAACGGCTGATGCAGATCGCGCGACGACAAGCAAAGATCGTCGGCCTTTTCGCGGCAATCGGCCTTTTGATCGGCATCGCGCAACTGGCCCTGGCAACTTATTACTACACCGCCAGCACCAGCATTCTGATCGACGATGATCTGTCGCGGTTTTCCGGCGACGTCTCACCGGCGCCGGCAAACATGGAAGCCGACAAGAAGATCATGAGCCAGGTGGCGATCCTCAAATCGAGTTCGCTGGCTGCCAAAGTGGTCGACAACAAGAAGCTCTACGATATCCCTGAATTCATCAATCCACCGGTCTCGTTGACGCAGCATATCAAGCAGCTTGCCAAGAGCACCATGGACTTGCTTTCGGGCAAGTCCGGCGACGTTGGCTCTGCGGACGAAGTCAATGCCCGTAAAGGCACTGCGGTAGCTGTACTTTTGGAAAACCTGCGCGTCGAACAGCAGCCGCAGAGCTTCGTGATCGATCTCTATTTCACCTCGACTGATCCCGTGCTGGCTGCAACGATCACCAACGCCTATGCAGAGGCTTATCTTTCCGACAAACTCGACGCCAATTTTGAGGCATCGCAGCGCGCTACAGTGTGGCTGAGAACGCGGCTCACCGACCTCAAGGATCAGAGCCAGGAAGCCGCCCTCCGCGTCGAGCGTTACCGCGCCGAACACGGACTGACATCGACAAAGGGTGCACTCCTCTCGGAAGAGCAGCTGTCGGACATTTCGGCCCAGTATATCCTCGCTCAGGCCGACAGCGCCAAAGCGCTTGCCCTTTACAATCAGTATAAGGCGATCGTCGCCGCCGGCCAGCAAAATGCCGTCGACAACGCTGCCACCGGGTCCGATCCGGAAAGTTCGACGGTCATCGCAACCCTGCGGACGCGCTATCTGACTGTCATCAAGCGTGCCCAGGAGATAGAGGACCGCTTCGGGCGCGAACATCCCCAGGCCATTGCCTTGAGGAAAGAGCAGGATGACGTCGGCAAGCAGATCTTTGACGAACTCAAGCAGATGACCGAGAGCTACCGGAACCAGTATGAGGTGGCGGTTTCGCGCGAAGGCTCTTTGAAAGAGGGTCTATCGAAAATCACCGGCCAGACCTCTGCGGCCAATGAATCGCTCGTGCAGCTGAAGGATCTGGAACGCAATGCAGAAGCGATCAGCGATCTCCACAAGACCTATCTCACCAAATACCAGGAAACGGCACAGAACCAGTCGTTCCCGATTTCGTCCGCACGCGTGATTTCGCCGGCCTCGCCGCCGACCGATGCGTCCAGTCCGAAAAGGAGCCTGACGCTTGCTGGATTCCTTATCCTCGGCGCGTTTTTAGGGATGGGCTTTGGCTTCTGGCGTGAAATCCGCGAGGGAACCTTCCGCCTTGGCGATGAACTGACGGCAATGCTCGGTATCAAATTCCTTGGCTATCTGCCGGAGATACCTGGCGCCTTGCTGCCCTCACCAGACGATCCGCACCGGATGGTTGCCAACCCCGACGTTGAAACAATGCGCTTTGCCATCAAGTCAGGAGGCTCCAAGTTTGCCGAGACCCTGCGCCACGCCAAAATCGTCACCGACGCGATGCTTGGCGTCCAGAAATGCAAGGTAATCGGCGTCGTCTCGGTTCTGCCCGGGGAAGGCAAAAGCACGGTTGCTGCCAATCTCGCCTGCCTCATTGCCTCCAGCCCGGCAAAGGTCCTTCTGATTGACGCAGACTTGCGCCGTGGCTCGCTCACACAGGGTCTCGGCATCCCATTCGACACTGGCTGGACAGACGCTCTCAGCGGCAATGTCAAATGGCGCGACACCGTCGTTGTCGACCAGCAGAGCAATGTCAGTGTCATGGCGACGCCGCGCCACGTGAAGGTCTTCAATACAAGCGAGATGATCTCGGGAGCGGCGATGGCCATCACCCTGGAGGAAGCGCGCGCAGAATATAATTACATCATTGTCGACCTTCCTCCGATTGGCCCTGTCTTTGACGCCAAGGCGTTCGAGCCGCTCGCCGATGGCTTCCTGCTTGTCTCGGAATGGGGAGAGACGCCGCGTACCTTGTTGAAGTCGACACTGGAGGGCGAGCCAGAAATTGCCGCCAAGCTTGTCGGCGCCGTGTTGAACAAGGCGGACCTTCAGAGACTGTCGACCTATGGCGGCATCGGCAGTTCCGAAGCGCTGTTCACACGCTACGCGGGGTACTACCTGGAGCAAAGCGAGCCGATCATGAAGGCAAGGACACGCCGCCGCCGCAAGCTCAGACTCTCGAAATAACATCAGACTTCGAACTGCAGCCAGTATCCTATTGGGAGTTAAATTCATGAAAATTCTCATCACCGGCAACATGGGTTATGTCGGGCCAGCTTTGAGCGCGCATCTTCGCCGGACAATGCCGAATGCCGAATTGATCGGAGTCGACACCGGACTGTTCGCGCATTGCCTGACGGAAGAAAACTTGCCCGAGCGACTTCTCGACCGCCAGGTTTTTGCAGACGTGCGTGAGTTGCCGCAAAGCCTGTTTGAGGGCGTCGATGCCGTTGTCCATCTTGCTGCCGTGTCAAATGATCCGATGGGCGGACGGTTTGAGGCAGTCACTGACGAGATCAATCATCGCGCCACGCTCAAGACGGCCGCACTGGCGGCAAAGGCCGGAGTGTCGACATTCGTTTTTGCCTCGAGCTGCTCGATGTATGGATTTGCCGAGGGCGGCGCTAAACGCGAGACGGATGGACTCAATCCACTGACCGCCTATGCCCGTTCCAAGGTCGCAGCCGAAGCCGGCCTTGCCGACATCTCGCGCGAGACCGGACTTCGCGTCAGCGCCATGCGGTTTTCGACAGCCTGCGGGTTTTCCGGACGCACGCGTCTCGATCTGGTGCTGAACGATTTCGTCGCATCGGCTCTGACAAGCGGCAAGGTTTCTGTTTTGTCGGATGGGACCCCCTGGCGCCCGTTGATCCATGTGAACGACATGGCACGCGCCATCGAATGGGCGATTGAGCGGGACGGGGAGCAGTTTCTCGCCGTCAATGTCGGAACCGACAGCTGGAACTACCAAGTGCACGAGCTTGCCGAAGCGGTCGCCCGGTCGATCCCCGGTACCGGAGTCGAGATCAATCGCGACGCCCCCCCTGACCGCCGCAGCTACAAGGTCGATTTCAACCTTTACCGCTCGCTTGCACCCGCACATCAGCCCAAGGTAACGCTTGCAGATGCGGTTGAGGATTTGAAGCGCGGCTTGACCGCGTTCGGATTGCGCGACGCAAACTATCGCACGTCCAACCTCGTCCGACTGAATGTGCTTTCGGCGAGGATCGCGACAGGCGCGCTTGGCGCTGATCTTAGCTTCGCGAAATTTGGGGACAGTGAAGCTGAGATGCGCCAAAGGAGCGTTGCCTAGTATCGGGCTCGGTCAGATCATGAAGTTTACCAAAACTCCCCTTTCCGGTGTCGTTCTTATAGATCTTGACATTCGAGGCGATGAGCGTGGCTTTTTTGCACGCCAGTTCTGCACGCGCGAAGCGGTCGATGCCGGGGTCAATCCGCATATCGCCCAGGTCAACATCACGATGAGCGCCAAGGCGGGAACATTGCGGGGTATGCATTACCAGATCGAGCCTCATGCTGAGACGAAAATGGTGCGGTGCATGCGGGGAGAAATCTTCGATTGCGTGCTGGATCTTCGACCGAACTCGCCAACTTTTGGCGGGTCCTTCGGGGCAAAGCTTTCGGCAGCCAACCGCCAGATGATGTATGTGCCCAAAGGGTTCGCCCACGGGCTGATGACTCTCACCGACGATGTTGAAATTCTCTATTTCATGGGCAGTGATTATCACCCTGCCTCGGAGCGGGGAATACGGTACGACGACGCGGCCTTCAACATCTCCTGGCCAGGCGAGCCACGCGAGATCTCGCCGAAAGACGAAAGCTGGCCGGACTTCGATCCCGCCGGCCATGGCATTGACAGCTTCGCAAATCTTTACCGCGACGCCGAGGCTCTGCCTACCGGATAACCGGTCTAACCGACAAGACATTATCGATCAACACTGACCTTTTTGACGCAATGGGGAACAGCATGAAAGTGGTGATTTTCGCCGGTGGTTACGGTAGCCGGCTTTCGGAAGAAACGGCGCTTCGTCCCAAGCCCATGGTCGAGGTCGGTGGCCGGCCGATTATCTGGCATATCATGAAAATCTACGCGCATTACGGCTTCACCGACTTCGTCGTGCTTGCCGGCTACAAGGCCGATTACATCAAAAACTACTTCATCAACTATGCTCTGCTGAACAGTGATTTCACCGTGGACCTTGCTGCCGCAAGCTTCACCTGGGTTCGTCCCTCGGCCGAGCCCTGGAAGGTGACGGTGCTCGACACCGGGCTAAACACCATGACGGGGGGGCGCTTGAAGCGCGCCCAGGATGTCATCGGTAACGATCGTTTTCTGCTGACATATGGTGACGGCGTGTCGAACACAGATATCGCCGGTGCGATTGCGCTTCACGAAACGAATCAGAACTGGATCACCTTGACGGCGGTCAGCCAGCCCGGTCGCTACGGCGCACTTGGGCTTTCTGACGACGGCACGCATGTTCATGCTTTTCGTGAAAAAAGGATCGGCGATGGTGGCCTGATCAATGGTGGATTCTTCGTCTGCGAACCCGATGTCTTTTCGCTGATCGACGGTGACGACACCGTTTGGGAGGAAGGGCCGATGGATCGCGCGTTACACATGGGCAAGGTCGGTTCGCACTGGCATCAAGGCTTCTGGCAAAGCATGGATTCACTGCGGGACAAGATAGTGTTGGAGAAAATGTGGGAAAGCGGCGACGCACCGTGGAAGTTGTGGAAATGATCGCGCAACCTCTGGCCAACACCAGAAGGGCCCGAACGCGATTACTCCTCACTTTAAAAGGTGCGCCCACGGCAAAATTAAGCACTATTGTTAATATAACCTGACATTTTTCGGCAACACTAAAGTATATTTGCAGATTTTCCATATTGCGAACATTGCGTTTTTCTCGCCGTTAGTTAACAGTTTCTTAGTGTAATTTCTTGGGAGCTTCATGATGAAGCAGGACTTAGACGTTGGTGAAATCGCAACGCTTTCCAGTTTCAGGCGGGTCCGTGCGACCAAGCCCTTGGGGGGCGTGCGCAAGCGTCTCTTCGACGTTGGTGGAGCGATCGTTCTGCTGTTTCTCTTTTCGCCGCTGTTTGCGCTGATCGCAATTGCCATCAAATTGTCCGACCGCGGGTCTGTTTTCTATGGGCACCTGCGCGTTGGTCATAACGAAAAGACGTTCGCGTGCCTGAAATTTCGCACCATGGTGCCCGATTCCAGCAGGAAGCTGGCGGCGCATCTGGCCGCCAATCCGGCGGCGCTCGCCGAATGGACCGCAACGCGCAAGCTGAAGAATGACGTTCGCGTCACGCCGATTGGGCGGGTTCTTCGCAAACTCAGCCTCGACGAGCTGCCCCAGCTTCTAAATGTGCTGAGGGGCGAGATGAGCCTGGTCGGTCCACGGCCGATCGTCGGCGAGGAGATGCTTCTTTATGGCGAATATGCCGAGAGCTATCTGCGCTCGCGCCCGGGACTGACCGGCAAATGGCAGGTGAGCGGCCGCAGCGACACAACCTACGAGGAGCGCGTGCGCCTCGATAATACCTATGTGCACAATTGGACGCTCTCTGGAGATGTCTGGATAATACTCAAAACTGTGACTGTTGTACTTTTCGCCAAAGGCGCCTGCTAAGGCCCGCTCCAAGAAAGAAAGGCGGAAGATGCGTATTGTTCCCACGAGTGACGTTTCGGCAAGCAGTGTCCTGAGCAAAGATAAATTCCCGCTCAGGCTGCTTTTTTGCCTAGTAGTCGCAGCTGTGCTGCAACTCACTCTCACGCGACAGGCGGCCGCCGAGCCCTACAAGCTCGGCATCATGGACAAGGTGAGTGTCAGGGTTGTCGAATGGCAGACCGCCGAAGGACAGTTTCGTGAATGGCCGGGCATTACGGGCGAGTATATTATTGGTCCGAACGGCGACCTGGCACTTCCCTTCGCCGGCGAATTGCAGGCAACCGGTCACACAACCTCGGAGATTGCCAAGGAGATTGCCAGAAACCTCCAGGACAAGTTCGGGCTTGCCGACGCACCGGCGACCTCGGTAGAGATCATCGAGTTCCGTCCGGTTTTCGTTGCCGGAGAAGTGCATACGCCGGGTAAATATCCCTATGATCCCGAAATGACAGTCCTGAAGGCGGTCAGCCTGGCCGGCGGCATGCGCCGCGGACTGGACGAGGGCCAGCGGTTCGAACGTGATTTCATCAACGCAAAGGGCAGCTACGACGTCCTGGTGACCGAGCGTGCCCGCCTGATGGCGAAGAAGGCGCGGTTGACGGCTGAGGGCGCAGACGAGGACAAGGTGGCGCCTCCCGAAGCGCTTGCCAAGCTGCCTGGCGCCGACGAGATGGTCGCCGATGAAATGTCAATCCTGGAAACAAACAAGAATGCCTTCGACTTGAGGCTGAAGGGACTGAACGAGCTTCAGGAACTTTACAGCAACGAGATTGTCTCGCTCGACAAGAAGGTCGACAACCAGAACCGTCAGGTCGATCTTTACAAGAGGGAGCTCGATAAGACGGCAAAGCTGGTCGACAAGGGACTTGTGGTCAGCTCACGTTCGCTCGGGCTTGAAACTACGCTCGCCGACACCCAGGCCGACCTACTCGATCTCGATGCAGCTTCTCTTCGCGCCAAGCAGGAGATGAACAAGGCTGCACTCGATACCATCGACTTGAAAAACGAGCGCAAGTCGAAGATTGCACTCGACATGCAGGAGACAAAGTCGAAGCTCGACGAAAACACCCTGCAGATAAAGATGTACAGCCAACTTATGACCGAGGCGCTGGTGAATGCACCGAACGCCACGCAGTTGACCGGCGTCGACGCTGCAAAACTCGTCAGCTACACCATAGTGCGCACCGTCGCCGGAAAGGTGACGGAAATCCCGGCATCAGAATCGACAAACGTCCAGCCTGGCGATCTTGTCAAAGTGGCGGTGGCCAATGAAAAATCGTGACCGGTGTGTGTGATGATGGCGATGCGTATTAACATCAACGCAATGGTTTCGCCGATGCGAAACGAACGGCTGGCGATCGTTGCGATCGGCCTGACGACGTTTTTCATCGCTTATGCGCCGATCTTTGGCCCGGTCTTCATTCTGGGATTTTACGCTTTGTGGTTTCCGCTGCTGTTTATTGGCGGACGCCAGATCATCGGAGATCCGAGACCCTATTACTGGATAGTGGCCTTTCCGCTTCTCGGATGTCTTTCGGCCGCCTGGTCGCCTGTTGCCGATCTGTCGCTGCGCGGTGGCCTTCAATATGCGACGACCATTGTCTGCGCATTGACCGCCTCGCGCGTGGCCAGCGTCCGCGCATTGACCGCCGGCCTGTGCATCGGCTCGTGCGCCGTTCTGATCTACTCACTGATGTTTGGCCAGTTCAGCTACGATCCACTTGATGGTGTCTACTCCTTCATCGGCGCATTTGGATCGAAGAACCAGCTGGGCATTTTCGCCTCGCTCGCCGTACTGGCAGCCTTTGGCGTACTTTTCGGCATGAAGACTGGGCCGATCCTCCGCATTACGGCGCTTGCCTCGGGAGCCTTTGGAGCCTTCTCTCTCTACGCTGCGCAATCGGCCACCTCGACAATTACCGTTGCGGCTGCGATTGCCGCTACCGGCGGCGCGCTGCTGCTCGCAAAATTTTCGCCACGCCATCGGACAATCTTCGTAACAACCGCTGTTCCTGCGGCACTGATCGGCGTGGTGATTGCCCTGAGCTCGGGGCTTTACGGCGCCATCCTTGGCGTGTTCGGCAAGGATACGACGCTGACGGGGCGCACCTACCTGTGGCAGCGCGGGATCGAGATTGCCCATGAACAGCCCGTGCTTGGCATCGGATTTCAAGGTTTTTGGGTTCAAGGTTTCTCACGGCCAGAGGTGCTGTGGCAGCAATTCTACATAGGCTCACGCACCGGCTTCCACTTTCACAATACCTATATCGAAACAATGGTCGAACTTGGCTATGTCGGGCTGCTGTTGCTTGCTGCAATCATGATCGGGATGATGGCCGGCTACATCTATCGCCTTCTGACGGCAGCGCGCCAAAATGATGTCGTGCTGTTCAGCGTCGTGACCTTGTTCCTCGCGCGTTCGTTCTTCGAGGTCGACTTCCTCAACCAATACACGATCGGAACTTTCCTAGTCTATTACGCGGCAGGAGCGCTTGCGAAGCCCCAAGCTGAAACCTGGGTTCGGACGGTCAACTTCGGCACGTCACGGCCCCTACCCCACCAATTTCAGACGCGGGCCCGACAATGAGCACCAAGCCCTCTCAATCGAGCACCTGGATGCAGGGCGGTGATTTACATCTTCACTCGCTGCACCTCTTGCGTGGGGCGGCAGCCCTCCTCGTCATGCTCCTTCATCTGCATGGCTACCTGACCGATGAGCCAATTTTCGTCGCCAGCGGCCACCTTGCAGTTGACCTCTTTTTCCTTCTAAGTGGCTACGTCATCGCCGTTGCCTACGATCACAAACTCAAGGCCGGGCTGACGTGCCGATCATTCTTCGTGGCTCGACTGGTGCGTCTGGCACCGCTTTACCTGCTATCGCTTCTATTTGCTGCAGTGACTGTCATGATTGCAGTTGTCGACCATGGCTTCGGCATCTACTCGCGCCTGCATCTGATAGCAACCTTCGCGTTTTCGATGCTGTTTTTGCCCACTCCGCCAGGACTGTCGACATTCCCGGATATTCTGTTCCCGCAAAATGGGCCGGCCTGGTCGCTGTTTTTCGAACTGCTCGTCAATCTCGCTTATGGCGCAATCGGCGTGCGGCTTGGCCGGCGCGCGCTGTTTTTGATTGTAGCAGTTTCGGGTATCGCGCTGATCGGCACGGCCTTCTGGTTTGGGACTTTGGAGGGTGGCGCGACCTGGCTCACCTACCCGGCAGCAATTCCGCGGGTCGTCTTTTCGTTTTCACTCGGCGTTCTGATATTCAGACATCTTCGTCAACCGGCGATCCATTCGAGACGGCTGCTTCCCGTTATTCTGCTGGCTGTGACCACGGCGGTTCTGGTGTTTGATCCCGGCAGCCGGCTACGCCCTCTGTACAACCTTGCTGCGGTGATGATCATCTGGCCGACGATCGTTGCCCTTTCAGCAAGAGTGCGCTTCGGACGCATGTGGACGAAGGTCAGTTCGGCGCTCGGTGAGGCGTCCTACGGCATATACGTGATGCATACTCCGGTTCTCAACCTCGTAGTGGCCGCCTCCGAATGGATGACGCGGACAAAATGGACGGGCCACGGCCTGATCTTTGCTGGCGTCAGCCTTGTCACCGCGATCTCGTTTTCGAGTGCGGCAAGCAGCATCTATGACCGCCCGTTGCGGCGCATGCTGTCAGCGGCATTGTCACGGTCAGGCCGTCGCGGGGGACCAAGCGGCGCGGAGGGTGCGCGATGACGGCACACGCCTCCCTGTATAATTTAGTCAACGGCATGAATTCCATATGCTTTGACTTGAGTGTTTCACGTCTAGATGTGCCGTTTGAAGCAATAACATTCACCATTCTTACAGGCGAGGAATGATGTCATGGGCCAGCCACTGATCGCAATTGTTACACCGACCTATAACGGCGCGCGCTACCTGGGCGAAACCTTGGAATCCGTGCAGCAGCAGGACTATCCAAATCTTGTGCACGTGGTTCTCGACAACTGTAGCTCCGACGGCACGCCGGCCATTATCGACCAATATATCGGCGGTCGGGTGCCCATCTTTCGCCACCGCAATCCCGCAGTCCTCGATCAGCGACAAAACTGGACGCGTGCCTTTGAGCTCGCGCCACAGGACGCAGTCTATATCCGCTATCTCTGCGACGATGACACGATTACGCCATCGTCGATCTCGGAAATGGCGGCTGTTGCCGAGGCTTATCCCTCGGTCGGCGTCGTCGGCTGCCTTCATGATTGCGCCGGCGCCGTTCAAGACTTCTTCTGGCCGGCAGGCGAGGCCGTCTTTGATGGGATTGAGGCTGCGCGAATGACGCTCCTGCGTCAGGGCGTCCTGATGCCAGTTCAAATGCTGTGGCGCAAAACCGTCATGGACAAGCTTGACCCGGTGTTTTCCGGGGCAATGGGTGGCGGCTGGGATCTGGATACGGTTTTCCGGATGCTGGCGATCAGCGACTTTGGTTTTGTCCACCGGCCGCTCGGTTTCACCCGTGTTCACGACAACACGATGACGGCGCAGCTCTACAGCGGCAAGACGCGGGCATGGACCCGAGACGGCCTTCATCTCCTGATGCGCCACGGCCCAACGGCCTTCGGGACCGATTACCAGCGCCAGCTCGCAACGTTCCGGCGCTATTACATCCGGCGGATCGTCCGTTGGTGGCGTGAAGATCATGGGCGCCAGAACCTGCAACCGCATCTCGATGCGCTGTCCAGCGCCGGTTTCAGCCTCAACGTTAGACTGCTTAGCGATGCAGTCTTGGACTGGATCTTCGTCAGGATCGGTTTCCGGCATGGATGGCGAGGCTATCCGGGCTGGCAATGAATAAACGGCTGCTTGGTGAATATCCGGAGCATGAGGCTTCGGCTGGAGAAGATAATGAGTGATTCTGTTTTTGATGCCGGTCTGACACGGTCTGCACTTCAGTCGATCGGGCTCGACGCCCCCGCGGTTCGGGCGCTTTCCGACAGCAATGCTGTCAGGCCAAATCTGCATTTCGTCAAGGAACCGGCTGCGACCGGCACGGAGCCCGTCAACAATGTCGACCCCGGTCTCGACATTGTCAATGTCGCCTTTGGCCTTGACGCAACCTATCTTCCGCATGCAGGTGTTGTCATCACTTCGATGATCGCCAACGCACCAGGCGCGCATTTTCGCTTCCTGATCCTCTACGAGGGAATTTCCGCTGAAGACAGATCGGAATTCGAACGTTGCGGAAGCGGCCATCAGTTCCTTTGGCTGAGGATCGAGCAGAGCTCGGTCCTTGCCATGGCCGGCAAACGCCACATCAGCCGCGCAAGCTATTTCCGGCTGATGATCAGCGAACTTGCGCCAGCCGATATGACGCGCGTAATCTATCTCGACGGTGATCTGGTCATTACCGGTGACCTGCGCGAGCTTTATCGGACCGATCTTGCCGACCATGCCATTGGCGCCGTCGCCGATGTCGGAATGGACGACAGGGCCTTTGCCGAGCGGTTCGGACTGGCGCACCAGCGCCTCGGCTACTTCAATGCCGGTGTCTTGCTGATTGATCTTGCGGCCATCAGGCAGTCGGGTGCATTCTTGGAAGCGCTTGACCTGCTTGAAACGCGCAAGGATGAAATGGAGTATAGCGACCAATGCGCGCTCAATCTTGTATTCTGGCAGCGCTGGACGGCACTCGATATCCTGTGGAATGTCCAGCGGCGCATGTTGATGCCGAACGAAGGCAAGCCCTGTTTTGCCGAGAAGAGCGAAATGAAGTCCGGACAGCGGCCGAAGATCATTCACTTCACCGAACAAAACAAGCCCTGGTCAACCGACGCCTGGCATCCATTGATCTGGACCTATTATCGCTATCTCGACAAGACGCCCTATCGCGCCCGCGTTCGCACGATGGCCCAGGTGACACTGATCCGGGAAGTCCGGCGCCGCGTGAAGACTTTCTTCAACTGGCAGCGCCTTCGCGCTAATTGACCTGTAACGCGGTCAGATAATCCGTGGTACCAACGAGGGCAGCGTTTATTCACGAACGCGCGAGCCGGAAAATCATCATGAATGAACGGACGATCGCTTCCGCGTTTCGAAGCGGCATTGCCTGGAACACGTTAAACGCATTGTTTTCACAGGGCGCCGGCTTTGTGATCTTCATCATCCTGGCGCAGGCGTTGGAGCCGGCGATTTTCGGTGCAGTCGCCCTGTCGGCCCTTCTTGCGGATTTCGTCGCAATCGAGGGACGCTATGCTGGAATGGATGCAATCCTCCAGCGTGGCAATTTTGACAAGAAGGCGCTGAATGGTGCGTTTCTGTCATTGTCGCTGGTTGCCTGCCCGATCGCTGGAATTCTGGTGTTGGCCGGGCCGTTTGTCGGGAGCTTTGAGCAAGCGCCCCTTGTCGGTTACTACATGCCGATTTTTGGAATAATGCTGATATTCACGCCGTGGCTTTGCGTCATGGACGCGTTGATCATGCGAGAGCTTGGCTTCAAAACTTTTGCCCAACGCAACATGCTATCCACGGTTGCCGGTGGGGTTGCCGGCGTTGCCCTTGCGTTTTCTCATCTGGCAATCTGGGCGCTTCCGGCACAGCGGGTCGTCGCCACCCTGGTTGTCGTGATCTTCGAGTTTTCCCATACGCGCTGGCTTCCAGGGCTGGACGCGGACGGACCATCTAAACGTGACATCCTTCGCCGCTTCATTCCGCTATGGCTGGTTGCTGCCCTCAATATTTCCATGCAGCGCGCAGCTATGCTTGTGTTCGGGATAAGGTTCGACAGTGCGACCGTCGGACTGTTTCGCGCCGCCGACCGCATCAGTGAGTCTCTTCAAAACCCCGTCATCAGCCCCCTATTTGCCCTGTGGTTTCCGCTGATGAGCAAAGTGCGCGACAATGTCCAGGCGGAAGGCGAGATCTACACTGCTATCATCCGAACCTCGGCCTTCGTTGCGCTTCCGGCCTTTGCCGGTCTCGCAATCGTCGCGCCCGACCTGACCAGTTCGCTTTTGCCCGAGACTTATGCCGGGGCCGGGCCGATCCTGCGGGCGGTGGCCATCACATCGTTGATGATCCCGATCGTCTGGTTTAATCCGATTGCGATGAATGCCCTGTCGATGAACAAGCTGGCGCTGAAATATTCGGCTTGCGTTGCCGCGAGTTGCATCTTAGCACTGGTGGCGATCCCAACGTCATCGGCGGCAACCGCAGTTCTTGTCATGGCGGGCCCGGCCCTTGCCTTCGGCATTTATGGAAATTTTGTCCTATTGCGGCGACTGCGCCTGGCGCCGTTGACGCATTACCTTGGGCTCATGCCGGCAATCGTCGCAACCGCCGCAATGGCGGCCGTAACGATCTATTTGCGCCAAACCTATCTCGGCGACGTTTCGGAAACGGTACGACTGGTTGTGTGCGCCATCATCGGCGCCGTGGTCTATGTCGCAATGCTCATGTCGTTTTGCCGGCGATGGACGAACGAGCGTCTGCGGCTGCTGATGGGGCGTGGTTCGTAACCTTTGAGCAAGGTTAACGTTTTACATTCCTTTCCAAGATGGGAAGGAGTACCGCGCTTGAAAAAAGATACCCTCGCAAATGCATTGTGCATGTCACTGGTGTTATGGTCGTTCATTGGCTGGGGCGCATCATATCTCGTGCGATGAATAAGTAGAGCGCGCATCAACGACGATGACGAATGAGGCATTTTTGTCTCATTCAGGTATTAACCGATGAACACCGAGGCAGACGGGCGGTATTTAGGCTGGAACTCGGATCATATTGTTTGATAGTACTCTCGTCCTTTGCCAAAGCTTGCTGCCATGTTCCTTGATAAGTCCATTCTGTCGGCCGCCGAAGCATCGGCTTCAATCCTGCTTGAACAGCTTGTCGTCACCGCCCATGTCGACTTAGCGTTCCTGTATTATTATCATCTCGACCACTTTACGCTGGTGATAAGCCGGCCGGGCGAAGTCAGCCGCGCCGAGGTGCTTCCGCATTTTGAAGAGAAGACTGGTGCTGCGGCCGAGGCCTATTTTCGTCAGTTCGCCGCGGCACTCCTTCACGTCCGCGCCGACGATCTCGGGTTTCACCTGACAAGGTCGATCTCGCCAGCCCAAGGTTTTTCGCATGGAGCGATCGGTATCAGCCGGCGCCAGCCGGCAGACCGTGATGCCATCTTGCCAGAAACCATGGCGGCCGCCTCCTTTCTGATGGGCCATCTCTTGAAGTCGCTGAGTGAACTCTTTCGCGAGACGTCCAGTGAACGAGGTTCCGACCTGAGTTTGCTACGCACAATCGACGCCCTGTCGCTGCTGTTTAGTGCCAGTGTCGTGAAGGCCAGCATCGGTGAAACGACGGTTGGCAGGCAGAGACTGATCACACTTGTGCTGATATTGCTGACATTGACGACCTCTTCCACTTCCAATGAGGATCCCCTGACGATCGCCATTGAGACGGTGGACAAAGCAGTGGTCGTTGAACTGCAACTCGCCTCGGCCGATTCCGCCAAGGTTCGCGGGATGATCAGCCAGGAAGCCCCGCTGCTGCGAGCGGTGATTACCGCGCTGAAGGCATCGATTGGATTTAGCGCCGCTCGCGACGGCAAGCCTTCAGCGATCGTGGTGAACGTGCGATAAAGAGGCACGTGACTGTGGGGACTTGAGCAGCGATGTCTCCGATGACGCTGCCTGGCGGGCAAGTGTCTGCGCAAGGATATTTTGGTATTCCGAGCAATCAGACGCGGGTTGTCTGTTGTTCGAAGTCAGTGATGGACGGATTGAATGCGCGAATCAGCAATCGAATATTTTATTCTCGAGCACGTTCCGGAGTTGATGCATGACGGTTTCTTGAACCAGACACCCGAGGAGCAAACGCAGAACGCTGCCCGTCTGGTGGCGATTGCCCAATTTCATGGGGTTATGGCTGAGGACCTCATCGATGCCTGCGGCGGGGACATCTGCCAGTTTCTGATGGAGCGGCAAAACAGCTACTTTCACAGATGCCGGTCGGCGTCGTTAGCGTTGAGCGCCTAGAGTATCCCATTGAACGCGAAATCGGCTTTAGGATTGAACGAAGCCGCTTGAGCGGCACTTGGAGGGCAGGGTTTGCATGATCGTTGCTGTTTTGAAGAATTGGGCTGTTTGCCTGACCTTCAAGGCGGTGACAGCGATAAGCCCCACGCTGGCGCATGGTCGATGACATGACGATCCGCAACCTATCGCCGGCGCCGCGACTATCGTACATGCATGCCATTACGGAGGTCCCGCACTATTTCGGGCGATCACCTGACCGTCTTGGACTGGAAGACGTGCGTGCCTTTCAGGAGCATCTGGTGTTGTCGGGTCTATTGTGCCCGGCCTTGAACCAGACGGTATGCACGCTGCGGATATTCTTTGCTGTCATACCTGGTGATGCCGACCAGACAGCCTGCAGGAGCAGGGCATCGCGAAACGTCGCGGCGCAGGCAACCGATAGCCTGCGAGCCGCTGATGGGTTTGGTGATGCCGGGACCGGTCAGCGCGGTTCCGACATCACGCACGACCAAGAAGATGACGGTGGGAATGGCGCACAGATCGCGATCGCGGACGTTTGCGGGCCGGTGCGATCCGATGTCGGCGCATGGGAAAATCAACTGGCTCCTGAAGCACTCCGTCCGCAAACAGGCAATCGTTCGCAGCACCGATCTGTCTGCAAGGCTGCGTGCAACTGGCAGCCAAACGGCCTGCCGCTCGTTGGAATTTCAATCATCCACGCCCATTCCAAACTTGGGACAGATGGTTTCGAAGGAAGCCAGACCTTGGTCGCGACAGTTTTCCCGCTTTTACCTGGCGTTTAACCCGTCGTTAGATATGTGCCAAAACCTGTTGGCGCGGCTCCATCAAGGCTGAACTGTAGACGTCATCCCAGAATCTGATGGCATCCTTGGCGTCGAACAGACTCTTGCAGGTCTCGAAAGCTGCCGCCCGCATCTCATCGTAGCTTTGATAGTCACCAAGAAGAGCTTCGATCTTGCGAATGCTTTCGAATGCCATACGCTCGATTTCCGCGCGGTACAGCTGTTCAAATTCCGGGCGCCCGCGTTGGTCGTATTCTGGGCCCCAATGAGACAGGCCGGCTGTCAGGGCTGGTGCCACGACGATGCCATTGACGCCGTCGGCGATAAACTCAGGCAGCGCGCCCTGTGCTGTGCAGATGACGGGCGTTCCCTTCAGCATGGATTCAATCGCGCTGAAGCCGAAAGTGTCGGAGAACGTGGTGAGTATGGAAAAATGGCTACGCCCGAGGAGTTCCATCAGCCCCTGACCGTAGAGGGATCCATAGTGTCGAACATTCGGTAGGGTCAGCAGTTTAAGGAACGGTTCGAAGAAAGCGCTGTCCGATGGATCTGTCCAAATCGAGCCGCCCATCTGAAGGTTGGACACGATATTCACTTGGAGCGGCAATCTCTTTTCCAGCGCTATCTCGGCTATTCTTGTGGCAACGCAGCCACCCTTCCTGCCGAAGTGGCTGCCAACGAAAGTCAGTTCCAGCAGATCGCGGCGGCCGGCGAATGCATCAGGCTCAGAGCCGATCTCCACATTGGGATATCGAACGGTCGTCTTCGAGACGAGGAGATCACGCTGTTCCTGGGCCAGTCCCGAAACGGATAGCCCCTGAATGAAATTCTCTTTGGCAAAATTTGAGATGGCGACGATGCGTCTGCAATTTTGGGAGAGCAGGCTCTTGTAGAGGTGGTTGCGATAGTATTTCGATTCTGCTGAGAACAACCGCGGAAGATGAGACTCGAACCCGATAACATAAGTAGAGCTATTCAGAGGTATTCTATTGAAGGCGTGGATGATGTCGCAATTCAATACATCGAACGGATTGAAAACAGTGAAGCCGTCCCATCCGTTCCTAATCTTGTTGAAGGGAACAAATTTCCTTCGAAGCAAATTTTCACTGTTTATCCTCGGCCCGGTAAAATCCCAGGGATATCCGACAGGTGCCAGCACTTTGATCGCTTCAAGTGTCATAAGGAAAATCCCTGTGGCGGATTGGTTTACTTGTGTTTTGCGCCTACTGCGCAGGCAAACACAGGGTAAATTAAATCTTAATGTTCAGTATATGTAAACCAACTATAGAGATATTCGTCAAGATGGTGTTTGCAATAATCTCCAAGGAGATAACCAGAGATATTGATGAATCAATACTATTGTAGTGGCGGCATTTTGCCGAAAACAGAACTCATACGCAGCCTCGCTGATTTCGACTCTTTGGCCTTCCCAAAACGCGGTGAATCTGAATCTCTGTCGCAAACGGGAGGTCTGCCATGCGATCAGGGGTTTCGCTATGTGAAGATTTTGATGGTGAACGTCTCCGGCGTCTGGCGCGGCAGACGAAGGATGCAAGCCAGGTACGACGCCTGTTGGCACTAGCATCCTGCCACTCCCGCCGAAATCACCCGAGCTGAACTAGGTCGAAAACCTCTGGCTATTCATGCGCGTAAATTGGCTGTCGAACCGCATCTTTAAATCCTACGACGATATCGTCGCTCATTGCTGCGATGCCTGGCGAAAGCTCGAAAGCCAGCCTTGGCGCATCATGTCCATCGGCCGCAGAGAGTGGGCAAATGGGTTTTGATCAGTGAGAACCCGTATTCGACGTTACCTGCCGCCGGAAACGATCGTGCTGGATGTCAGCAATCAGGAGATCCGTCCTTGTGTGACCGGCTGAATGACACGCCGCGCAAGTGCCTGGGATTTCAAACGCCAAGGGAGATGTTCAGCAGACATCTACTCTGGAAAGGCAATGCGTGTAGCTTTCGAAGTAGCGTTGCATTCAAGCTGGAACCAGCACCGGGTGGGTTCAAGGATGAAGTGCGACCCAATGGGTTGTCACTCGCAAGGAAGCTGCAATGAGACGCACCTACTCCCATATCGACATGAATGAACGACGCAAGATCGCTCGCTGGCGTATGGCTGGACTGGCGTTGGGATCATCGCCGAGAAACTCGGACGACATCGGTCGACAATCTTTCGCGAGATCAAGCGCAACATGTTTGTTGATAAGGTCTTCCCGGATTTGAATGGCTGCTACTGTGTGACGGCACATGACATGGCCTGCGAACGACGTGCCAAACTGCGCAAGCTGGTGCGCTTCTCGCATGTCCGGCAATCTGTCATCGACCGCATCATGCACGGCTGGTCGCCACGGCAGATCGCCGGCCGGTTGCGCCTTGAGCGGCATCCAGTATCGGTTAGCCACGAAACGATCTACAAGTTCGCATACTCATCTGACGGCCAGGCGATCAAGCTGTGGCGGCACCTGCCGGAGCATCGGGCGTGGCCGCGGCCGCGACATGCCAGACGCGAGCATGGCCAACGGTTTAGCCCGGAACTCAACATCCTGCGCCGCCCGGATGTGGTCGCCGATCGCAAGCAGCTCTGCATTGGGAATGCGACTTGATCCAGTTCAGAAAGAAGTTTGGAAAGGCCAACGTCACATCACTCGTCGAACGGGTCAGCCGCTTGCAATCTTTCTGCGCAACAATGATCGGCAGTCTCGACCGGTCATGAACGGCCTTGTGCAAGCACTTCAGGCCCTGCCCACTGCGCCCGTCGTTCCACCACGTTCGACCGTGGCACGGAGTTCATCGACTGGCCTTACCTACAGGCGAGCATTGGCACTCAGACCTGGTTCTGCGACCCGCAATCGGCGGGCGATGTTCAAAACTATTGGTACAATGCCTACCTGTAACCCGTCATCTCAAGATAGCCTACGCCGGTGGTGGAGCCTTCGAACGAAATAGGGCCCTCCCAGTAGGGGGTGGACGTTGCCATCCACGATTGCTCGTTTGACGGCCACGTTTGAATATCTAACGATTTTGAAGGGATCTCTATTCCCCATGACACCGGAATCTGCTTCCCATCGACCGTCGCGGTACGCAATGGTGTGAGATGAACCTGGTCCTTGGTTAGCGGCAGTGTGCGTCCATCGGGAGAGATCCAGTTCGCTGAGATAAACCCATTCTTGTCGTCGCGGAGACGAAATGCCATCAGCTTCTCTCCGCTGGCCAAGTGCAGGGAAAACCAATCCCACCCCGTTTGGTTCGAAGCCAAGGGTTGAGACGACCATTCCCTGTCGAGCCAAGCGTTGCCGCTGACCGTGATGGGCCTCACCGATGCCTCGATAGTTCCGGAGACTTCATAGAACGGCTGGGAGTAGTAGTAGCTCGCCTGACCGCTTGCCGACTTAACTGAAAAGCCTTTATCACCTTGGAGAACCAGTGGGCCTTTGGCCTTAAGGTCCAGAGCGTAACCAAAGTCCTGCCCAGCGGCTTTCAACGAGAGATTTTCCAAAGCATCCGGGCTGGAATTCTCGGCGGCTGACATTGTCCAGTCGTCTATCCAGGCGCGGAAAGGCGCGGTCTCCACCCCCGCTTGACCAACGCCACCCCGGCCGAGCCGCTCGGCGACGTATTGGTGGTCGGGCGTCGTTACAGCAGCATGTCCGATCCAGATTTGAGGATCAGCGAAGCCAGCCTTGCTTTCCGGGGCAAGCGCGGATCTGAATAGCGTCCACTGTGCTCCATATCGTTTGCCGTCCTGCCCCTTGAGATTGGCAGTCACGTACCACCATTCGATGCGATATTCCGGGTGCGCTCGATGATCTCTTGGAAACGATAATTCGGAGCCGCGCTGAGGAAACGCAAAGCCTTGTGCGTCCGATCCCAGTCCGGCAAACCCTTGCCCCAGCGTTTTTCCCGCTGAACCCATCATGGCGGCGCCCAGCAATATTAAAGCAGCGGCTCTACCGTTCATTGGCAAAAATCCTAAGCAGATCGGCTGGATTGATCGTTGCAAGGCGACGCACCGGAAGAAGCACCGAAGCGAGAGCCGCGAGAAGAGCGATAGCTCCTAGCAATAGCCAGTCCATCGGGAACACGTACATGGGTAGTCGCCATCCGAATGCCTCAACATTCACACGCGCCAGCAGGACCCATGCCAACACAAGACCTACGGGTATCGCGGTGACGAACGTGGCTAGCCACAGCGCCAGCGTACGGACGATCTCATACATTGCCAGATCACGCCGACGCACACCCATCGCCCAAACAGGCGCCAGTTGGGGAAGCCGAATTCCGGAGAGTGTCAGCAGACTGGAAAACATGGCGAAACCGGCTACAGCTAAGGTAAGCACGTTAAGAGCCCCCGTAACCTTGAACGTCTGATCGAAAATCGCCCGCGATTGGCTCTTTAGCGAGGCTTGGTCCACGATGGAAGTTTCTGGGAGGCCGAATTCTTCGATTAGTTGTCGCTTCAGACCTATCGATCTTTCAGGAGCAACCCGTACGCCGTATCGGAGCTTGGCTACCTGAGGGTAATGGGCGACCAAGGTGTCGATCCCGATGATAACCTGCCCATTTGGGTTTCCGTAATCAGAGTACACTCCTACCACCCTAGCATTCCAGCCCCCGGGCATGGCTACTTCCTCTCCCATTTGCGCTGCCCCGCGCCGCCACATCTGCTCGTTGATCAAAGCACCCTCACCTTTGGCGATCTTGCCCCAAACGTCATCCTGGGACGCGATCAGGGGCCAATGCTCGCGGTATGTCGGATCGTCCGCAACGCCAAAGATCTGGACCTCCTCGCCGGTAACGTCGCCATCTACGCTCCAGATTGGAAGGACCGATGTGGAGCGTGATGGAAGCCAGGCCCGTAACCTCGCCGCCTCGGCTTCGTCTTTGGCCGTAACGTATAGTTCGGCGGCCAAGCGTTGATCGAGCCACCCGATGAATGTCAGCCTGAAACTGGAAACCATGGTGCCGACACCGATATTCGCCGATAGCGCCAGTAGCAATGCCATCAACGCGAGTGAAAGCCCCGGAAGCTGAAGGCGGGTGTCTGCCCAAAACCATTCGACAAGTGCGCTCCGCGACGTACGTTGCATAGCGGCGAGAAAAGTTGCCAGCATCGCCGGAAGCATGAGAGCCGCGCCCAACAACAAGCATCCGAGCACCGCGAAGCCCGCCACTAATCCGGACGCGGCTATTGCCAAAACACCTGCAAGTATTAGCAGCGCCCCTCCCGTCGCTGCCTGGATTAGCAATCCTCGCATGGACTCTCGCGCCCATGCTCGTGGTTGCGCGGCCGCAAGGATGGGAAGTTTCCAGACCCGATAGAGGCTTTGAGCGGAGGAAATTGCTGTCCCGGCAAGCGCCATCGCTAGCCCTGCGAGCCACCAGTCCGGACGGATAGACAGCGAACCGGAGACGCTTGCCCCGTATAATCCGCGAAGGGTTGCGGCGACCCCCGGCATGAGAACCGACGCAACCAGGTATCCAAGGACGACCCCGATCACGCCGGATGCAAGAGCAAGCATCGAAAGCTCAAGAACGAGCATTGTGGTTAGCTGACGGAGGGAGATGCCAAGGGATCGCAGCGTTCGAAACGTGCCGCGACGTTGTTCGAACGTCAGCCCAGTCGCTGAGTACACGATGAAGAGGCCAACGATGAAGGATAAAAAGCCAAAAGCAGTCAGGTTCAGGTGGAAGCTGTCAGTCAATCGCGCGACGTCAGGTTGTTCAGCCGGTTTCCGCAATATAAGCCGAGGCGAAAGCTCTTTGAGGGCGATGGCGCTGATCTCCTGGCCGGAGGCGACGGCCAAACGATCAATCCTGCCGTCCTTGTCGAGCAACCGGTCAGCGACTGAAATATCCACGAAGGCGGCGCCTTCGGGTACGCTTTCGTCAATTCGGATGCTCATGTCCGTGTTTTCACGGACCCGTTCCGCCGTTTTGCTGGACAACAAAAGCTGTCCGGCCGGAGAGAAAAAACTGGTAAGTTCGCCTCCGCTTGTCACCCTCAACGCGTCGCTTCCCTTTGGCATCGTTAGAGGGTCTATACCAACGAGCCGGATGCGGTTCGTCCCGATGCGCAGAGTTCCTTCGATAACAGGGGAGACTTTGAAGCCGGAGCGCCGGAGCTTCCCATAGATTTCGGTTGGGATCCCTGTGCCGTCCTGGGCGACAATTTGAGCGAGGGACCCCTGCTCTAGAACAGATGCGGCGCGAGCATAGCTTGCCCTCGCCTCGGAATTGATTGCTTGCACTCCGGACCAAAGCGCTGTCGCAAGCGCGATCCCCAGCACTAAAGTAAGCAGCTGCAGAGGTTTGCGGCGCCAGTGCGATAAAAGGGCGGGAAACGCTACCCAGCTCATTAAGCGATCTTTCCACCACGAAGATGTACAGTGCGGTCCAACCGAGCCGCGAGCCGCGTCGAGTGCGTGACGAAAAGCAATGCTGACCCAGCGCCCTTTGCCAGCTCAAGCATCAGGTCCAGAACGGCATCGCCTGTCTGCTCGTCGAGATTTCCGGTTGGTTCATCAGCAAGAATAAGCTGCGGCCTGGCCGCTAAGGTCCGACCTATGGCGACGCGCTGTTGCTGGCCTCCGGATAGCTGCTCAGGATAACGGGTTGCGAACTGCCGTAGACCCAACGCATCGGTCAACGTCTCTTCCCAAGCGCTGTCGTGGCGCTGAGCCAACTTTGCGTGAAAAGAAATGTTTGCCGAGACGGTCAAGGAGGGGATCAGATTGAACTGTTGAAAAACAAGCCCGACTTTGGCTCGTCGGTACCAGGCTCGCTCGCTCTCGGAGTATTTGCTGAGATCATCGCCATCCATGACGATGGCCCCGCTGTCTGCCCGATCGAGCCCCCCAGCCAGGTGAAGAAGCGTGCTCTTACCGCTGCCGGATTCACCGGTAAGGGCGACGGTCTCCCCTGGGGCCACACCCAGGTCGATCCCTTTCAAAATTTCAATCGGCCCCTCAGCTGTAGCGTAAGACTTTCGAACGTCATGGATGGCGAGGATCATAATGCTCTGGTCACTTCTAAAGCTGATCGACCTGACAACTAGGCGCGAAGACACTAAACCACAATATCAGAGTTGCTTATTGCAGAGCCCCCAGCACTCTTGTTGTCCGAGGGCCCCGGTCTTGTCGACCTTCCGCAATATCGCACGGGAGGCGGCCTGTGTATGATGCGATGCTGAACAACCATCCCAGCTGGTTATGGTTCCTTCAATTGTGTTCGCTCGGATCACCTTGAAACCTTCAACGGGGATGTCCACATGAACATAGGAGGAACAACGGCGAGTAAAGATGATCAGATGACCAGCGGTAATTCTGTCTCAAAACGCCATATTGATGCCCTTGGCGCTATCGCGAGGTTTCGCCATCAACGTCGATCGAGCCGGGGCTGGCTGGTGGGCGATAGGCGATTTTCGTCTGCCGCGATCTCGCGTCTTGAACACAAGTCTCTCGTTAAGGAAATTGCGTTTAGCGGTGAGCCGACTCTTGTGCTTACGGAGGACGGTAAAAGTCTTCTGGCCGCGCGCAAGCCGCGATAGTAGAGTAGCTCCAACGAACGCGTCAACCGGTCAAGGAACAGTCACCTACCGATCTTTGATGTCACTTCCGCTGGATGCGAACTTGTCCGGATCGATTGGAGCGATGTGGCCGACCAAGTCGTCAATCGCACGCAGCAGCTCATCCTGGGACGGTTGTGGTTGCAGGTCTTCATCATCCGCTTCTGCGGTCCTTTCGTCTTCATCGCCCAACCAAGCGACCGCTGTAGAATCTTGTAGAGCGGGTTGATGAGCGTCTGGAGTTGATGCGGCAGAGGATTTTGACTCGACGAATCCACGCTCTCTGGACCCCATAGCAACTTCTTTCATTTCGATGCGGCCATCGATCCATTGCTCGATCAATTCCATGAATCGGGGGTTTCCGTCGATATGGATCCCAAGGTCGCGATATTTCGCAACTGACTTCAGGAATATCAAACGACGACGCTCGCTCTGAGGAAGCCGGGAAAGGTCGTCGGTGGAATTGGCCATAGAATACTTCCGATACAATGCAGATTGAGGGAGAGAATGGCTCGCCACGCGTCAGGGACGCGAGCCGAAGGTGGCCATCCATGGGAATGGCTAAGAGGAACCGGAAGCATTGCCTCCGACTGGGATACTTTGAGTTCCCTTGACTAAGAATTCAATAATATACACGGGGATCGCTTAGGGGTAGCGCAATAGCCCGCTCACCATACGGTGATATGATGCCATCTTCTCATATGGAGGAAATCGCATGTCAAAGAACGACGAACGCGAGACACAGTCCCGCCAGGTGAAGAGCATCGTAAAACCGTAGGAGTTGCCGATAAGCGAGAACCCCACAATACCAAGGGGAACCCGCGAGATGACGAGCACAAACTCGAAGCCGTGAAGATCGTCGGAAACGGATAAACCGTGCGATCACTTCGGATGTAGAGCGGGTCTAAAGCACGACGTGAGCCGTCCAGGACTGCACGTCATAGTGCCGCCACAGGATTCGGACCAATCATCTGTTCAACAGACTGATGGTGCCGAACGAGATTGCTGGCTCTGATTTTTTCTCTTCTTGTGCTGGTGCTGGCGTCAGCTCAAACGCAACAGCACAGGTGTATTTGCTACGATGGGCATGACGAGGATGGTGGTTACGGCTACGACGATCCATGCAGCCCTTATCCTTATCCTCCTCCATACTACGAGGAGCTACCGCGATATCAGGAGCCTGAATACAGGCAACCTCGCTATCGAGAGCCTGAGCAGGAACATCAGCGACCAAGCGTGCGGACCGGTCGGGGAACCATCACGATCTCTACCCGCGAGCACACACTCGTCTACACGGCATCCCAAGGTGAGCAGTTTGCCTACCCGATCGCTGTGGGCCGAGAAGGCAAGCAGTGGTTTGGGACCACCCGGGTGGTTTCCAAGCGCCCGCATCCTGAATGGCGGCCGACGGCCAGTATGCGAGCAAAGAACCCACGACTTCCGGCGGTGGTGAAGGCAGGGCCGCAAAACCCACTGGGCACCCGAGCCATATATCTTGCCGACGGCCTGCTACGCATCCACGGCACCAATGATCCCTCGTCTATCGGCACCAATGCCCCAAAGTGGGTGTTTCAGGATGTACCGGCAGGATGTCGAAGAGCTTTACGAGATGGTCCAACCTGGAACCCAGGTCGTCGTCAGGTAGCGAGAGGACACGGCGTCGGTTCGGACCAAAGCTTGTAAGCAATCAATTGCTAAATCCGGCAAATCAGTTCAGACTCTGCTCATGGCTGACATCTTACGTCCAATTTCGGATCGAAATGATCCAGATCGCCACATCCGCTGTCAAGATGCGGTCGAACACGCGTTAAGTGACGTTATGGATGTAGCCAATTCGGTCGATTGGCGTGAGCCTGAACTCGCCGCAGCTGTGATCGATCTGACCGATAGTCATATGCCTGATCGTCAGGCCACCGAGGACGCGAACGCCTTGCTCGCGTTAGTGCGACGGATGACCTAAAACGCCGAGCATGGCCTTGACTAACCACTTCGTTAAGTTTGCCGCGTGGACCGAACAAAAGTCGGTCTTGCGAATTGAGCTTGGTGCGATGCGGGCTGCCCGGAGGCGATATGGACGTCCAAAAGATCATCTTCGAAAACAGCGACTGGGTGCCCAATAACCGGTGGCTTCCAGTCCTGTATTATCGGTCTGTGTTCCTCGCCGAAAACGGCACTGAGGAATTTGCTCGCCTTTTTACATCTCACGGCTGGCAAGGCGTCTGGAGAAACGGTGTCTTTGATTACCAGCACTATCACCTTGGGGCTCACGAGGTACTCGGAATAGGAAAAGGCCAGGCAAAGCTCTTGATCGGCGGGCCGTCAGGAATGGCTTTTGATGTGAAAGCTGGAGACTGCATCCTCCTACCGGCGGGAACTGGCCACATGAACCTTGGAGCCAGCCAAGATTTCGAGGTCATTGGCGCGTACCCGCCTCATCAGCATGCTGATATCCAGACGTCGGCCCCATCCACGGGGGCCACTGAAAACATGGAGAAGCTTCCCTTACCTGGGAACGATCCGGTTCAAGGCGCAACTGGTCCCATGATGAAGGCCTGGGCCGTACCGGGCTACCCCAGCTGAAAGAGGAGATCGTGAGGAGTTGCGCTGATAGCGACCGCAACCAACTCAGCTACAAAAGGCTACGCTGTGCGGGCTCCATGTCACGACCGGATGGCCCCTCGCCTCGCCGGGCTAATTCGTTTTCAGCGGTAAACCGCACGTCTCGATCTCGATCCATCAGGAACGCCTTCAGCACCGCCAGTTCTACCTGGTCCCACGACTTTCCACGTTCAGGCCCGGCTGGGATACGAGGCAAGAGCCCCGGTTCGGCGCTCCATGCGAGCAACTGATCCAGAGAAGCCTCGTTGAGCATGTCGCGGAGATGATGAGCGGTTACGTAGGCGCCTGGCATCGCGCGATGAGCGGGCAAACCTATCTCGTGGATCAGTCCCTCTGGCATGCGTTGGTATCGAAGCATTTGATTTGAAAAGCGCGGAAGGTGTGGCCATAACCGCAACGCGCATTTCCAGGTGCATATCCATTGGGCACCTCCGGTGAGACGCGGAGTGCAGTAACGCTGCTCGAAGGCGGCGCGGTGCGCAGCTAACGCCTGGATCGGCCTGTCGGGCTGCAGAACTGATGCTGCCACCTCCTTCCAAAGGGGCGCTCCGACGACGTCGCGGTCGAGAATATGATGAACCGCCATCGTCTCCGGCGAAATCGGACGGCCGGGATTGACCATATGCGAGCCTCGTTCCGCATCGATCTGCCAACAGCCCCCCTCACCCTGTACCACATCTTGCCAGCCGACCTCGCAGACATCTTGCGGGCCGTTGCCGCCCGTCTCAAGATCGATCACGCGGACCACGGCGATGTGTGTTGGGTCGGTCGGCTTCATCGAGAGATCTACGTGCGCGTCCGTTCGGGAATACCGGTGAATGTCGTCGAAGCTGGATCGCTGGCCGGAAAGCCACTCTCAAGTCTGTCCTCCAACTCGTCCCGATCATCAGTATTGCGAGCACTTGGAACGCTATCGGGGCCCTTACTGCCTTGGTCAAAGTTTCCGTTGCTCAGGGCATCATAGCGATTGATGCTTCCATCTGTCGGCCGCTGTTCCAGCATCCTGGACAAAGTCGCAGCCATATTGCCGTCTGATGATTGATCGGCCGCCATGTAGTCGAAGACGCCCGCCATTCCCCAAAATATCTCTGCGCCAGGGTCATCCTTCCCAAAGAACTCCGCAATTTCCTGCATCTCGGCCACCCAACGGTACGCCTTGGAATACATGTCTGGGATCGTGGTCGAGAATTTTGCCAAAAGCTGTGACTGGCTTTCTGCCAATTCGGCCATGAGCGCCTCGTCAGCTCCGCTTTTTGCAGCAGCCAGAATCATCGCCGTAGCGAGTCCGGTCAGTCCCTTGTTGATCCCAGCATAGCACATCTTCAGCGCCGAACTCGCTCCGATATCACCATCGAGGACACGAGCGTCCAGACCGTAGTCTACGAGGATCGGGACGACCTTGTTCGCACCGCCACTGATATAGACGCGTGGGCCGCACTTGCCTGGCATCGGCGGCCCACCGATGATGCAGCCGTCAAGGACCTTTGGACCGCCCGCGCCGAATGTTTCCGCAACCTTCGTCATTGTCTGCGGCGAGATTGCATTGCAATCGATGTAGATGCCAACAGAATTTCTGGAGCGCATGGCTGTCGCGACATAACCAGCGACTGCAAGCGCCTGGGACGGCGGAACAATAGACAGGATGATATCGGCATCCAGCATTGTCGTGATGTCCACGTCCCGTATGCCAGCGGCGACAGCTCGCTCTTTTGTCGCGGATGAGCGTCCTTCAAGGTGGGTTACGATCTCCGCACCTGACGACAGCAGCGACCTGGCCACGGCGCTCCCCATCGCTCCCATCCCGATCACTGCTATCCGCACCGCGTCGCTCCATTTCTACATCTCTCCCGTGGAACTAGCGTGGTTGTGCTTCGGTGCAAGCGCCTTAAGCCGATGTCGCAAATCAGAGATCACAATAGATGGTGCGCGGGGTATAGAAACCGTTGCGACCGGAAACCCAAGCGACCTAGTTTGCGAAAAGATATTGTCCATCGCGCTGATGGATATAGCAAACTCCGACGGCGGGTTTCAGGTCAATCGTCCGATTTCGGACGCATGGGGCCGTACAGCGCTCCAGTGGACCTAACAATGCTTTGGATAACAGCTATTACAGATTGCCTAAATTAGTAGACGCTATCACCTTGTGGTGCCACGGGAACTCGGAGGAAAGTGACTTGCTCAATCGCGTGCTATCAATCGCCACGGTAATCATCCCTTTGCTTACCGCCACATTCGCTGTGGCCCAAAATGCACCGCCACCCGTTGAGCTTCAGCCTGGCGTGTCAGCCAAGATCCTCGGTCTGAAGCGCGTCCCGGGTCAGCAGATCGTGCAGCTGGATTATGAGATCAGCAACACCGGAGGTGCTCCTGTAAACCTGGCGGAGATCGGCATCGGGCGTGCAAGTTACGGTCTAAATGAGATCACCTTGTATGACTTCCCCAACAAAATCAGTTTCAAGATAGGCGTCGCGAGTGAATGCCTCTGCACGCAGCCGCCAGAAGCGCCACTGAAGCCAGGTGAGACATTCAAGGCATGGGCGTGGTTCGCGCCGCCTGAAACAAACCCAGGTCCATTTGCCGTTCGCTTCGGATCGACGCTTCCCGTGATGGACGTTCCTATCCAATGATCACCAGGCTACCAATTCACGCGTTCACGATGCTGGTAGTCACAATCGGCACAACGCAAGCTCAAGAAGTCCCTACCGTGGCGCCGCCGAATTTCTCGGCCCGCTCGCCTAGCGTAGGCTTCGTATCACCTTCGATTAGCTACTCGTCGCCGCGCATCGAATTTCGGTCGCCGCCGATGACGGAGGAAGAACTTGCGTTAGGCCCTAAGCCCAAGGGCCCTCCCGTGCCAGTCGTCAAGGGACTTGAGGTGACAGAGGTGGAAGGCGGCGTTCGATACACGCTCTCGGCGGACATCCTTTTCGACTTCGACAAGGCGACACTGCGTCCGAAGGCTACCCAAGCGCTTCAAGCGATGTCGAATGATGTTCGTCAGCGTTTCAAGCAAGCAAGCTTCGTTGTTGATGGCTACACGGACAGCAAGGGTAGTGACACCTATAACCTCAAGCTGTCACTTCGAAGAGCCGCGGCGGTCAAGGACTACCTCGCGAAAGCGGAAAAGTTCGATTCATCGACTGTCGCAATCGAGGGACGCGGCGAGGCCAGCCCGGTGGCTCCCAATGAGACCCCTGATGGGCAAGATGATCCCGACGGCCGTCAGAAAAACCGACGCGTCGAGATCCTGGTCAGGGCCGCCAACTAAAACGTTGGTTATCCAACTGCTTCATCGAGACAAACAAAAGCTCAAGGCGTGGTGGGTGGGGTAGACAAATGGGAGTGGATGCTGCCTACGTTTCGACAGGCCCATTCACTCATCACTGAGGTCCTTTTGCTACTTCGAGTTTGCTGCCGTGTCTCGGTGCTTTGACTTTGCTGCCAAGTGCATCACATAATCTTCGGCTGCATCCGCAAACTGAAGGGCAACTTCCTGCTCTCGCCACCCGGCTTCGACCATGTCCAGGATTAACCGTCTGAGAAAACTCTCGCACACTTCAGCACATTCGCTGGAGCGACCTATTTCATCAATTTCGTATCTTGGTGAGGCAACATCTGACATTTGTACATCGTGCTCTATCCGCTAATAAAGGCAAGCTTTACGTAACGTTAACCCTACTAGAGAAAGTTAAGGAAAATAGTTACCTCGTTGATCTGCGAATTGAACTATAGCGCCAACCGTCTCCGGCGGCACTACACTATCCTGCCGATGCTCTTGAGATAGAGAATGATCGCGTCCTTGTGTGTACTCGGATTTGCTACCCGCTTTGGATCACGCGCATGCATTACATTCAACGTGTGGGGCGGATCGACGATCACTATGACGTCCTCACCCACAACGTCGATAGCAAAGCCGTCTTGCAGCAACCCATCAACATATGCTTTCACCAGCTCTTCGCCCATTTGCCCTCCAGAATAAGATCGCGGCACACGGGTGGGCCACTCGGCCTCGATGCTGTGATGAGGATCCGCAAACCAGGAGGTTCATCATCCGTCTCGCGACCAGTTAAGACGCCCTGTGATCGCGGTTTCGAAACTGCTGACATAGGCGGTTTCGCAGAAGCTCGCAGGCGCCAAGCCAGCGAGCTATTTGCCTGTGTGGCTGTGCGTGACACTAGCAATCAAGTCTCGCTCAATGAACCATTCACTTCGGCGGACAGTGTATCATCAATGCTGGCACCCTCCCCCTGGACAGAATAACTCCCCGTTTCCTCACCGAAAGCAGTTAGCTGAACCATCATTTGCTTGGCGTGCTGTATGGCATCATGATCGCTGATCGTTGCATCTTTCGCCATGCGCACGCTCACCAGCTCATTACCTTCACCATGGAACTCGACAGTGATCGTTCCAGCCGTAGTGCTTGCGACATTCGTGTTTACCAGCTGCATTAGAAGTTCTCCAACTATGGTAATTGGAAAGTCCGCGACGGCCATCTTGTTCCAGCAAAGCGCGTTTAATTCCGCTATCCGGGCCGTATTTTGGAACAGCGTCGCTTAGCAACACGTCCACGTTGTACAGATCTATACTGCTTCGTCCGACTTCGCAGGCGCCAGCCGAAACAACAGCCCGGACGGCGGCGGTTGCGAAGGCGGACGACCGCGTGCCCATGTGAGGCCTGCGCTCCGTGGACACCAGACCTCGACAGCTTCTTCGGCATGTCGGGATGCGGGCGGCGGTGGCCACGCTTCGCCGCTTTGACTAACCGGCGGATTTTTGCATGTTCCCCAAAGCGGTACCACCATGCCGCAACTTTCTCCCCCTTCAAGAATTTTTACTTCTGCCGAACCCCACGTCCGTCAGCCTGTTCGGACGTACGGCATTTGAGGGGGCTGCGAGGAGCGGCCCCCTCGCCCACGATCAACGCTCCAGCAGCCAGTCCGAATCGCAAATGGTCTGGCCCGATGCCGAAGAACGCTGGGCGACGTTCCAAGCCGTGGACATCGAGCCTCGCTACAGCGACACTGTCGATCCGACCAACTGTGCAGAGCGGGTGCCAACCATAATCGGAAATCACTCTGTTTACGGGGCCATTCACCAACAATGTGAATGGCGGGTCTAGAGGCTTATTTATTGGTATGGGATTGATTGAGGCGCGTTACCGTCCGATATCCAAAATCTAGAGGCATACGCGTGAATCGGTACGAGATCAAAGATACCGGCGACCATTGGGTCGTCCTCGACAAAATGTCTGGCTTGCCTTTCGGAGGTGCCGTCGATCGCCCACTTAACATGCTGCAAGCACAGGCTTTGGCGGACTTTCGCAACGGCTTGGAAACGCCGGTTCAAAAGCGAGTCCGTTCACGGCTCAACTTTATTCGGATAGCATGGCGTTCAATAATGGGCCCGGGCCGCTAATTGCATTCAGCCTGGGCTGGTAAGGGCGGATCGCCCCTCTGGGAGGCAGCTCTTTACTGGCAAGGGCACCATGGACACGCCGGGTCAAAAGTGACGCGGCCGTCGCCAGTTCATAAGATATTCATCAAATGCAAACTAATCGAGGCTTACTTTCGTCCGCTTGCGGCGTGACCGCATTGTGAGCCTGAGCGCGGATGATTAGACCATCCCGCTGCCACAATGCGATGTCAGGCAAGGCGCGAAGGAAGAGGATCGCGATGGTAAAGAAACAGCTTCGACATTGCCTTCTGTTGGCAGCTCTGTCGCCTTCTTTCATTGCATGCTCTCATGTCGAGCCGCTAGAGACGTCTAGCATCCGCAACCCATCTCAGCAGTCTGCGCCGGTCACAGATCAGAACATCATCGCTCAAACAGTTGGGAATGCGCCCGCCGGTAGCACCGCATTAGCGTGGGCCAATCCGGCGACAGGGAGCGCGGGGGTCATCGAGCAGATCAACGCGGTGTCCAGCGGCTCGGGAGGTTGCCGACAATTCGTTACGACCCAGCAGACCATTGAGGGGGCTTCACGGTTCGATGGCACCGCCTGTCCTTCCGATGGGTTGTGGAAGGTTGCCGGTACGCCGGGCTTGCACTGATCGGTCGTTTCCTGAGAAGAACTGATTTTTCCGTAGAAACTGGATTAGCACGTCGGAGGCTGACATGGCATCAGATCAGGAGTTGCGAGATTACTTCAAACTGAAATGGGTTCCGGTTGGAGTTGATGAGGTTCAACTTGCGACGTATTCGGATTTCCTCGAAACGAACGCTGATGAGCGATCAATCATTTTAAGAACCGTTTTCCCATACGAGTTCGAGCTCCTTGTAGAGCCTGAGGTCTCGCCGCAATGTACACCGAGCCTGTCGAACGCAATCCTGGAAGCACCACCCAAGGAAACGTGGGCCGGTAAGAGGGGCGTTACATTTGCGGTGACGAGTAAACACGCGAGCGCATTTGGCGCGTATAACTGACCCCGTCCTAATCTTAGGTTTCACCGTCGGGGATGAAAACTTCATCTCGGACAGACATCACCGGACCAACGGGGCTCCCCGGTTCAGGTGTCGGTCAACCATACCTCGCACATCTCCGCCGATGCGCCGGGGTACGATAATCAGTTCGGCATCCAGCCCGCGCATATTGCGTTGAGAGTCGCAATCTCCGGATTGGCAGCGGCCCGCTCGATTTTTGAAAGCTTGCTTTGGGCAACTCCGGAAGATCAGCAATTTTGGCCTGCGTCAAAGATGCTGCGGCCCGGAAGCTACGGATCGAAGTTGGGTCAAGACCGGACATCGTACCTCCTGCAATCCCGTACTCGCCCCCGAACCTTGCGATTCCACCGGCTCGTTCCGGCCGCGTTCAACAACCCAAAGGCACCGTCCAGTTCAAGGTGGGTCCTGAAACCGGGACACGCACCGTGGCCGTTATCTCGAACGGGGCTCCAGTTGCAGTTCTGGCCGTTACCGAGAAGTGGTTTCAGGTCCGCGTCGCTGGAAGGTTTGGCTTCATGCACCATTCGTGGGTGCGCCCCCGCTCGCTCTGAGATTGTGGTGAGCTCGCGTTAAAGGTTTGCTGCGCGACTGGCATCTCGTTGCCCCCGCGGAGAAATCGGAAAAAACCGATGCGTTCACCTTCCCCGTCGCGTCGTATTGGCACTCCGCGATCTCAAGTGGTAATTTACACTGCTCTGTATGGTTGCACCGCGGAAGGGTTCGAGTGCACTCAAAATAGCTTTCCTCGCGCCGTTACCGGCCACAATGCCTCAACCTTCCCATCCCGAACAGCGACAAACCAGTCGTAAAGATTGCATGTCGGGTCGCAATGCCCAGGTACCAACTTTAGTTTTTCGCCCAATAGCAGCGTTGCCTCTGGGTCATTGATACTACCGTGTTCATCTGAAGCATCCACAAAGGCGAGTTCGGTTCTATCAAACACCGTAGGCAGACCACTATCAATGGAGTGGGCCTTGAGCCCCGCATCACACACTGCTCTCCCAGGCTCCGGTCGGCTCATTATAGTGGTGAGAACAAACAACGAATTTTCGAATCCCCCAATGCGCTCCCCGTCCTCTCCCCTAACCATCCCGTAGTGCGTATCCATGAAAATGTAGGATCCGCATTGGAGCTCATTATAGACCCCTGATGTGCCCTCAAGATTGAAGGTTCCGGTCCCAGCGCCGCCCACAATCTTGCATTCGAGGCCCGCGCTCCGAAGCAGGCTGACAGTTTTTTCCGCTTTCGCCGTGGACGCAGCGATGGCGGAGCGCCGTTCCTCGCCGTCAATGATGTGCTGGGCCAGACCGTTGTAAGCCTGAATTCCAGCGAACTCGAGATTTGGCGACGCCGCAATCTGTTTGGCTAGCTCAACAGCGGGTATGCCAGGCCCAGTTCCGCAACGTGCGGCCCCGCAGTCGATCTCCACAAGCACCTCAAGAACAACATCGTTCTTGGTCATGATCCGAGACAAATCCGATACGTTGGCCGCATCATCCACGCACACGATAACGCGGGCCTTTTTGGCGAGCCGCGCGAGGCGATCCATTTTTTTCTCTCCCCATACTTGGTTTGAAATGAGGATGTCGGTGACGCCAGCACGGATTAGCGCGTCTGCTTCTGAAACCTTCTGACAACAAACGCCGCAGGCACCGCCTCTTGTGGTCTGATACAACGCGATGTCAGCTGATTTGTGGGTCTTTGCATGTGCCCTGAGCCGCAGACCCATTGTTTCAACAAAGTTGCGCATTCGATCGCAGTTGCGCTCGAATGCGTCGAGATCAATGATCAATGCAGGCGTTTGAATGTCCTCAATCAAATCGCCGATTTCGGCGGGCACGTCATAGCCCACCTCGAGATCACGATTCTCCCAAGCTGCTCGATCCACTGCTCGATCGTTCATAATCCTGCACCCTGCACAGTTGTAAAAAACAGTTTGCACATTAGTTAGTTTACGTTACTAACTCAGGTGCACTTTCGTTTATAATCTGAAACCAGTGGCGATCAAGCAGCCACGTCATGGAGATCGTTTTGGAGCGCTTGCCTTTTCGCGACGCAGTCGCGCTACAACCCCAGTCTTTGCAAACCGCCCTTGCAAGGATCCGGGAAATCATCAAAGGAACGGATCTGGATGCCGTCCGGAACGGAACAACCGCGCTCGTGGGCATTGGAGCGAGTTTTTATGCAGCTGTCGTTGCCGCTGCGCAATTCCGCAAACAGGGATTGCGCGCGTTCGCGTTCGCGGGCGGTGAGCTCTACGATGCTGAAGATAATGCTGCGGATGTCTATATTGCAGTTTCTGCATCCGGTCGCAGTGTCGAGCCCGCGAAGGCAGCTGGACTGCGCCCGAAATCCGAAACCCTCGGGATTGCCAAGACAAGCAACAGCCCTCTTGCTGCATCTGTCGGCCAGATGATCGGCACCGACAGCGGCATCGACAGCGGACCCAATACGACAAGCTATCTAGGGTCTCTCCTTGCACTCGGTTTGATCGCAGATGCAAGCGGCAAAACGTCGGGCTTTGACTGGGACACCTTGGCAAGGTCGTTCGGCACTCTGCAAGCTTCGATCGGCGGTTCCGTCAGCAAAGCCAGCCAGCTCCTCAACGGTAAGCGCTCGATCGATTGCGTTGGCGCGAACGCAGCATATGGTGCTGCGGGTTATGCGGCACTCCTCCTGCGTGAAGCGGTCCGGGTGCCAGCTCAGAACTGGGATACGCTCAATTTCCTGCATGGCCCGATGGAGCCGAACGACAGCGGAACAGGCGTCATCATCTTCGGTGACGGCCGTGAGCTGCAGCTCGCCAACGATCTCGCCGACTTTGGCATTGCGACGGTCTTGATCACAAGCGTAGACGTCCAAGACAAGCAAAATCTGGTCGTTGTTCGCATACCTTCGTCTTCGAACGGCGTGGTGAACGCGATATTTGCGGCGCTTCCGACTCAAATCATTATGCAGGACCTCGCGGAAGCCGTTGGCCTCCCGAAATGCGAGTTCAGATACAGGCAAACCGACACCAAGCTGCCGATTGCTGACTCGGCCTGAAATCGACAATCCGGATGCTGTCGCGGCGTGCGCCAAGCCGCGGCAGCTTCTAGTCGTTAATCCCGCCGCGCCGTCGCTATACGGTTGTCTCTTCCGCCGAAGGGCGCAAGAGAGCAAGATCCGGCCATGCCAGGAGCGCAGCCAGTCCGACTTACACCGCGGCTCGTGACAAGAATATCAAATTTGGACTAGAATAGCTCCCATGCTCTGTTCATAGTGAGACTTCTTGACCCAAAACGCCAATTATCCCCTGACGTTGACCGATAGCGCCCGGGCGGTCTTCCACCGCATTGTGCAAGTTGGTCAGGCGACTCGACCTATGCTCTCCAGCGAGCTCGATTTCTCCAAACCCACGATGTCGGCCGCCATTACCGAACTCAGCAATCTTGGCCTTGTGCAACCCACTGGCACGACGCAGGGTGCCACTGGACGCACGGCGACCCTTTACGGACTCGGGCAAGAGGTGGGCTATGTCATCGGCGTCGATGCGGGCGTCACGCAAGTGCGCGCGATAGCTCAGACTCTGGATGGAACGATCTTAGCCGAAGTCGAAAAGTCGCTTCCTCCCGCGGGGCGCCTGACCCGAGATACCGGGAAAGCCGTCCAGGAGGTCCTTCAGCAATTGCGACAATCGGACAGTACTGCCAATCGTCCGCTGCGGGCGATATCGCTTGCGGTGCCGGTGATTGTATCAGAAAATCATCCGGAGCTTGCATCTGGGCTCGAGGAGATCAAGGCTTCCATCGGCGACATCGAAGGCGTCGAGATTGTCCTGGAAAACAACGTTAATTGCGCGGCGATCGCCGAACTGGATTTCGGAGCAGCCAAGGGGCGCCAATCGTTTGCCTTTCTTCAGATCGGTGTAAACATCGGTCTCGGCCTCATTCATGAAGGACGGCTTTTCCGAGGAGCAAACGGTGCGGCTGGTGAAGTGACACGATTGCCATTTCCGTGGGGAAAGAATGTGCGGCCGCAACCAAGGGGGCTCGAAAACTACATCAGCTCGCTTTCCCTTATGGAACGGGTAAAAGAAGATTGGAAAGACGCCGGGCCAGCGCCTGAGAACGCTAGAGAGCTGTTCCAGCTTGCGGAAGAAGGTTCGAAGGCAGCGCTCCGGCACGTCCAAAAACACGCGCACGACATTGGCTTGGTAGCAGCCTCGGCTGTCGGCATATGCGACCCAGGCCTTATCGTCCTAGGCGGTGGCGTGGGGCAAAACAAGTTGTTGGTCCCGATTGTGGAAGAGGTCGTCGCCGATCTTGCCTGGCCGACAGAGGTGATTACGACCGAGCTGCCCGTTAACGGGACGGTTCTTGGCGCTTCTCAGCTTGCCATGCGTCGAGCTGTGCGAATGCTTACTGGCAACGAACACTTACCTCACTCCAACTAGACGCTTTAGGCATGTCGTTCACGCTCAGAGAAGATCCAGATTGTATCAACGCGTGTGGGCACTCACCCTCAGATGAATGCCGATCGGGTTTCCGGCAAGCATTCATCTGAGTAACTTGCGTCGACCGAACCTCTATCCCAACGCCTCGCAGCCCTCGCTGGCGATGAGCGTACTTGCGAGGTAACATGCGCCCTCGACAGGGCTTCCGGTGAAGAGATGGGGAGTTAGATGGGGCGAACTATCACCCAATCCAAGTACGAACGCATCCCATAGGCGTGGCTGCGCGGCGATGACACTGCCACCAGCAACGACATGCGACGCTCCCGCCCCTCTCGCGTCAAGGATCGATGGGAGTTCGGCCAACAAGCGACCGCCGCGGGCAATAACATCCAGCGCAAGGCGCGATCCGCGTTCGGCGGCCTCGAATACAATCAGTGCGTGACGACCCAACTCAGCTGCCGAGCGGAAGCTGTGCAGTTTACTGCCTAATCTCGGAACGGAGGTAACGTCCAACGCTTTCAGAATGGCAGACGCCAGCGGTTCATCGACTTTGCCGCCCCTATCCAGATGCTGCGTCACCGACCTGACGGCCTCGCGCACTAAACTGGCCGCGCTGCCTTCGTCGCTGACGATCCAACCCCAACCCCCTGCGACAATCATACGATCGGCAGAGGGCCGACACACAGCAATCGAGCCTGTTCCTGCCACAACGCCGATCTGTCCACGCAGACCGAGTGCCAATGGCATCAACTCTGCATCGTTGACTACCGATAACGGGTGCGTGACGTGACGCGTCAGTGCTTCCTGAAACGCCAAACATTCGGCGGCATCGTCACAACCATGGGCGCCAACTCCAAGCGCGGCAATTTCAGCGCCTTGGGTAAACTGATGAATGAGTTTGAGAAGTCCAACAGCGTCCGCATCCCAATCTCTCGTCCTCCAGTCGGAACTTGGGACGACCAAGTCTCGCGACTCTCCGCCTTTACCAAGTTCCGCTCGCAAGTGCGTTTTCGTTCCGCCGATGTCGACACCGACCGACAATCCGGCAAAGCCTCCAGAAGATGCGACTGTCATAGCGAATTTCCGGCACCTCGGACGCGCTGTCCGTCAATGTCAAACAGCAACGCAGATTTGGCTATGATTTCGACGCGAACCACAGCCTGAGCTTCCGCCGCGCGGCGACCTGCCCGAACAATTATTCGCGTGCCGTCGGTCAGCTCAACATGGACGAAGCTTTCAGAGCCCAATTCTTCAACGAGCTTCACCAAACCCTCGACGACCAATCCAGAAGAGTTCTCGCCAGATGGCAAAACGCGCATGTTCTCAGGTCGGATTCCGAGTGTGACCGGACCGGGTTGCCTTACTACGCCTCCCATCGGAAGCACACCTTGGCCCGTGCCCGCAACGCCCGTGACCCGGATCTCCGAGGGACCTACTGATGCGATTTGCGCAGGAAGGAAGTTCATTTTGGGCGAGCCTACGAAGCCCGCAACGAATTGGTTGTCGGGGTCATCGTAAAGCTGCAACGGTGTTCCGGCCTGTTGGATGCGCCCGCCGTTCATGACGACCATTTTGTCAGCAAGCGTCATCGCCTCAACCTGATCGTGGGTAACATAGATCATTGTCGTTCCGAGCCTGCGATGAAGATCCGTCAACTCCGCACGCATCTGCACTCGGAGTTCAGCATCCAGGTTGGAAAGCGGCTCGTCAAACAGGAAGACCCTCGGTTCGCGGACAATCGCTCGCCCGATCGCAACGCGTTGCTTCTGCCCGCCGGACAGCTGTGACGGGCGGCGGTCCACAAGGCTGCCAAGACGGAGTATTTCCGCCACCCGCTTGACGCTTTCCTCGATAAAGACCTTGGGCTTGTGCGCCATCCTAAGGCCAAACGACACGTTCTCGAAGGTTGTCATATGAGGGTAAAGTGCGTACGATTGAAAAACCATCGACACGCCCCGGGCGGCAGGTTCGACATTGTTCACGACCTCGCCGTCGATTGAGATTGTGCCAGCTGTAATTGTTTCCAGACCCGAAACCATACGCAGTAACGTCGACTTTCCACAGCCCGATGGGCCGACGAAGACAACGAACTCACCGCGCTCGATGCTCAGGTTCACATTTTCCAGCACGCTGACCGGGCCATAGGTTTTGGCCACGGAAGAAATATCAATGAAAGACATTTTAAAACCCGATTAACCTTTTGTTCCGGACATGGCGACGCCTTCAACGATCTTTCGTTGGAAGATCAGGAAGAACAGCAGCGGCGGGATGGCAGCCAGAAGATTGGCCGTCATCACGGTATCCACCGTGTTGTGGGATAGGGGAGAGTTGAACAGGCCCACGACTTGACCCACCGTGTACATGTCGGTCTGTGTGCTGATGATCAGCGGCCACATGTAATTGCCCCATGCCTGTATGAAGGTGAGGATGGCAAGGGTGACTAAGGCGTTTCGGCAGAGCGGGAGTGCAACGAACCAGTAGATTTGGAGATGGCTGGCGCCATCCAATCGCGCGGCTTCAATCATGTCTTTCGGTATCGCCCGCATGAACTGGACCAGCATGAAAAGTCCGAACGCTGACGCTATTCCCGGCACGACAAGTCCTTGCATCGTGTTGATCCACCCGAGACGCGATGTGATGAGATAAGTCGGAATAATCGTCACCGCCGTCGGAACCATCAGTGCAAGCAGCACAACGCCGAACAGAAGACGCCTGCCAGGGAAATCGAACAGTGAAAACTCAAAGGCAGCGAGGGAAGCGACGGTCAGTACGCCGGCGATGGTGAGCACAGAATAGGCTATCGAGATGCCGTAAGCACGCAGGTATCCTGTTTCTGCGAAAATTGCCTGTATCTTGGAAAGTCCCGCTGACAATGAGGTAGGCCATAGCCTGGGATTAAGCGACACCGGCTCACCCGGATGAGCAAACACGACGTTGATCATCCACCAGATCGGGAAGACTGCGATCAATGCAATCAAGATGGCGACCGTATACTTGAGGATGAGCCAGGCTAGATCCGAGGAACCCGTTCTTTTGATAGTTGTCACTTGCGCTCCCTCCAGGAACGTACTGCAAACATCAATGCAGTGATGCAGACGATCGCCAGGGTCAGAATGAAACCATATGCCGCGGCTTCGCCAAACTTGACCCCGCCGAAGGCTCTACCCATCATGTCCATGACTGGGAAAAGAAGCGCATTGCGCCGTCCGCCGTAGCTTGCGAACGACGAGCCAGTCAGCAGCCATGGCTTGTCGAAAACCTGCATCGCCGAGATGAAACCGTAGGTGAATACAAAGAACAGCACGGGACCAAGCATCGGGATGGTGATGAAGACTGTTTGTTGCCACTTGGACGCGCCGTCTAGCCGCGCTGCCTCGTAGAGCTCGTTCGGAATATTTTTCAACCCGGCAAGGATGATCACCATGTTGAATCCGGCCGAGACCCACACATCAACCGCGATGAGCGCGTAGAGCATCGTCCCGGTGTCGTTCAGAAAGTTTACCGACTCCACCCCGAAGAAGCCGAGAACGGTGTTCAGAAGTCCGAAGTTAGGAGCATAGATCCATCTCCAGATCGTCGCCGACAAGAACGCAGGCAAGACGACTGGCATGAAGAAGGCGTTGCGAAAAAAGTTCGACCAACGCCCGGTAAAACTGTCGACCAGAAGGGCCAGGCACAGAGCGACGATGATACCTAGCGGAACAGTAATTGCAATGTAGGTTGCAAGGTTGATCATCGCGCGACTGAAGTCGCGGGAATGAATGATTTTCTCGTAGTTGCCGAGGCCAACGAAGACGGGCGTCTGGACGCCATTCCAATCGTGGAAGCTGTAGAAAAGACCGCTGGCGATCGGGTAGAGAAAGAACGCTGCGAACAAGATCATGAACGGAGCGATCATCAGGTAGTGCGGAAGGTGGCGTCGAAAGGACATACTGGCTCCGGAGTACTGTGGCCACATGACGGCCACAGCTCGTATCGGTTCGATACTGGATTATTCTGCGAGGCAATCGTTCAGGTCGGCGATCATCTTTTCCGCGCCCTCTTTCGGAGCGTACTCCCCGTCAGCGGCGGCCGACGCGTGATCTATAACCGTGGAGTTGTAGCAGCTCGGAACTGTGCCCTGGAAGTAAGGGGCAGCTACGTCGGTTGCACCGTGCGCAGCCTTAACGGAGGCCTCGATCAAAGGAAGCTTAGCGACCTCAGGGTCGGACATTGCAGCAGCGTTCGCATTATAGCGCGAAAGCAGCTTTGCCCAGCGGATCATCTGCTCCTTGGCGGTAATGAACGTCGCGAATTCGAACGCCGTGTCGACATTCTTCCCGGGGGCTACACTGACGATTTCGTAGCTGCGAATCCCGCCCGTTTTACCTTTGGTGTCGCCCGGAATAAGGACGAAGTCATATTTCAAACCGCTCGCCTTGGCGGCTTCGGCATACGTGGGATTTACCCATGGTCCGACGGTGTGGAATGCAAGTTGGTTCGAAATGAACAGATCCTTAGTCGCCTGGTCGTTGCGGCTGGTGCCGCTGGAGAGCGGCTTCATGTCGACGAATTTCTGCAGAACCTTGGTCATTATCTCCGGCTGGATCAGAGTTGCCTTGTCCTTCCAATTGAAGCCCCAGCTGCTGTTATCGCCCGAGGTAGCGTAGATCTCGGCGATCGAATTGAAGACAAGAGTTTCATCTGGGATCGCAAACATGCCCGCTGCCTTGACCTTCTTCATCTGGTCAAACCATTCGTCCCAGGTGGCAGGTGGTGTCTTCGTATCGACCCCGGCCTTCTCCAGCACAGTCAGGTTTCGGAACAGTAGTGACCCAAAACCGGTGTAAGGCAGGCAATACAATTCTTTTTCGGTGGGCATGCAGCCCTTAAGTGCATCAACATCAAACTGTTTCCTGTAGTCTTCTGGCAAGGCCATGAACTTGTCGTACATATTCGCCATCGCGCCGACCTTGGCGAGTTGTGCGCCAAACGCCTGTCCGTTCATGAACACGTCTGGCACCGTGCCGCTCGTCGCACCAGCGATCTGTCCGGCAGTCAGGTCGTCGTCGCCCTTTCCGGTAATGTTGATCTTCACGCCCGGATGGGTCTTCTCGAATTCTGAGATGAATTCCTTTTGCATGGCCAGCGCATCGCCCTGTGCGAAGTCGCTGTAAACCCAGTATTCCAGTGTGGTGTCGGCGGCCTTTGCGGCTGAGCAGGCGATTCCTAGAGCAAATACTGCGGCTGCTCCTGCGGCGAGAGCACGAAGTCTGGTCATAATGAGTATCCCCTTTTTTTAGTGATGTCGGCGAACGATCTCTCCCAATCGAACGTTAGGCAGCTTAACTAATAAAATGGCTCGGTCAAGAACGATCTTCATTTGGGCTGAGCTGGAAATTAATCCTCATGGGTCGGAACGCGCACGATGAGGCTTCAAGGGCATGCCAGACAAAACAAGTCGCACGTTGATCCTTACATTATCCAAGATCTGCTCGATCGTGCCGACGACCGAGAGCCGGGAGACGCGCAGCGCGCAACAAGTCAAGTGATACGCTTGTTGAAGGAAAGGCGGCCGACGGGCTACTTCGACAACTCTGGATCGCCATTAGTCATTGGAGTTGCTCTGACATCCCGTTAACAAGAAGGACTGTCCCGAAGCAATGATCCAGAAGCCATCCGCCGCGGAGAACTACCAAACTTGATCTCAGTAAACTCGGGTTGTAGAGATGCCGCTCGACTAATCCATGGACTGAAGCCTTTGACGGAACGTTACCGATGGACACTCGACCGCACTGGTCAGCAGTCCCGCACTGGCCTTTCGACCGAGGACGAGCTGCTCGAGATCTTGATGAGGAAGCCCTGCCCCTGTGTCATGCCTGCCGGCGCGCTGCTGGCAACGATGCAGATTGACATAGAAGGCCGTGACCTTTCGATCTACGACTCCAAGCAGAACGCTCAGAACATGAGCAAGCGCGAACTGAAATTGGCGGCGTTGAGCTGACCAAAGCGCGGAAAGCCGGGGAGAAAGAATGAGTGAAATGACCGTAGAAGCTACAACAAAGTGGATCTAGGAATCGCTTCAGGCAGACAATGCCGATATCGATGAGGCATTGCCAGCCTGAAGGCGGCGCTGACGCTTGCCGGTCAAAAAGAGGCCGTTTTCGACCCCGCCAAACTCGTCCAGAGCAAATGGGGAGGGCCGCAAACGGATGAAGGCATATTTTCGCCAGCGCGGCGTATCTGTGAAGTTCTCGGACTGACCGTGATCCGTCTGGCGATGAAAAACCGATGTCAGTGTCTGCGCGACAAGAGCTGGATGCTTCGATGAGCCGATTTAACCAAACCGAGACTGCGGTAATCGCAAGGTTGCACGCACTGAAAGCAAAGCCCGAGGTGACGATCACCCTACAAGATGTCAACGATCCTTTGGGTGGTCTTGGGTTTACCAAGGACGAAATTTCAGCAGTATTGGTGGCGTTCGAGCAAGACAAGATGATCGCCTTCGCTTCAGCAAACCGGATCCTTGTGCTGAAGAGCCTTTTTTAATTTTTCATTTCCGCGGTGAAGGATCGTTTGAAACGCCCCTTCGAAAACCTAACGGGCAGCGAAACGAGTGAGCACACACTGGCGTTGGCAGCAGCCGGTCTTCCCCCAGCGCGAGGTCATTCGATTGCTGAGGCTATCATGTCACCGTTCGAGATCGCTGCGCACCAACGATCTACGCCGAATGTGTTTTCCGACACATTCGAACGCTATTGGTCATCCGATCGAACCAATCGCGCATCCAAGCGTTGAGCGATATCATCACCTGCGACGTTTAACACAAGTCGCTTCCGTCAGGAATATTCGGTGACCTATCCCCTACTTCGCTCCAACGATCCTGAACTCGCAACTGAATCACGCAGTGGTCTCCCTTCGTTGGTGATGGCAGCACTTGGTGTGGTCTATGGTGATATCGGCACCAGCCCGCTCTATGCGTTTCGCGAAGCGCTACATGCGACAGCGGGATCGGGAACACACCGCGACAACGTGCTCGGGATTCTTTCCCTCATCGTGTGGGCACTGACCATCGTCGTCACCGTGAAATACGTGACTTTCGTTCTAAAGGCGGACAACCGCGGTGAAGGCGGAACACTCTCGCTGATGACGCTTGCCCGACAGAGCTTCGACGAAAAGCCAGCATGGATCCTCGTCCTCGGTGTTGCGGGCGCTTCTCTGTTTCTTGGCGACGCCATCATAACTCCGGCAATCTCGGTCTTGTCCGCCGTCGAAGGGATTCAGGTGGTCGCCCCTGGCTTGTCAGCCTGGATCGTTCCGATCACCGTCACGATCATTGCCGTACTTTTCTTCGTTCAGCGCTTCGGCACAGGCGGTGTCGCGACGGTTTTCGGCCCTGTCATGGCGGTCTGGTTTCTGGTTCTCGGCGTCAGCGGCGCCATCCACATCCTCGATGACCTCGAGATATTCCACGCGATCAACCCGCTCTACGGTGTCCTTTACGCCTCCAACAACGTTGGGCACGCCATCGCGGTTCTCGGCGCGGTGTTCCTCGCGGTCACAGGAGCTGAGGCGCTCTATGTTGACCTGGGCCACTTCGGCAGACGGCCGATTGTGATAGCCTGGTTTTCGCTCGTCTTCCCTTGCCTCCTTCTCAACTACTTCGGACAAGGCGCCTTTGTCCTGGCAAACCCCGAACTGACCGACCACCCTTTCTTCGGCATGCACCCCGAATGGGCGCGCGTGCCGATCGTATGCCTAGCAACAGCAGCGACGGTGATCGCGAGCCAGGCGGTCATCTCCGGAGCGTATTCCCTAGTGAGGCAGGCAATGCATCTCAACCTGCTGCCGCGTCTGCAGATCCTGCACACCTCCGAGACGCACTCCGGCCAGATCTTCATGCCGCAAGTGAACGCGTTCCTGTTCGTCTTCGTCGTCGCGCTCGTCCTTTATTTCCGCAGTTCGAGCGGTCTTTCGGCCGCATACGGCATCGCGGTTACGGGCGAGATGCTGATCACCAGCGTGCTGCTGTTCGTCGTCATGAAACACATCTGGAAATGGACAACGCTGAGTACGACGGCAGTTATCGTTCCCCTCTTCGTGATCGATGCCGGGTTCTTCATCGCAAACGTTGCCAAGTTTCCCGAAGGTGGCTGGGTTCCGGTCACCGTTGCGTGCACGATGGGTCTCATCATGCAGACTTGGATGGCTGGTCGACGCCTGCTCGCGGCGCGAACCCGCGCCGATGAGGTCCCGCTAGAGGGCATCATACAGCGGCTGACCAGAAAGCCACCCCCGACTGTGCCCGGAACGGCAATCTTTTTGACGAGCGACGTCGAAGGCGCACCGACCGCGCTGCTGCACAGCCTCAAGCACTATAAGGTTCTTCATGAGCATAACGTCATCCTGAGCGTGGTCACCGCGACAGAGCCGTTCGTGCCTGATGACGAGAAGATCTTCCTCGAAAGCTTCAGCCCGCTGTTCAGCCGACTGGTGATCAACTTCGGCTATATGGAGACGCCGAACATCCCACGCGCTTTGGTGCTTGTGCGCGGCTTGGGCTTGAGGTTCGATATCATGTCGACGTCGTTCTTTCTGTCGCGCCGGACAATCCTTCCGTCCAAGAAAGGCGGAATGCCGTTCTGGCAGGACCGACTGTTCATCGTGCTCGCCCAGAACGCAGGCAATGCGACCGATTATTTCGGCCTGCCGAGCGGGCGCGTGGTGGAACTCGGCCTGCAGACGGTGATCTGATCGAGTAGCCGTGGGTCGGCGCGTGGCTGGTTTCTGCCCGAATTTCCTTGTGGAACCGCGAAGGGAGACGCTACGTTTCGCAGCGGAGGAGATAGTCGATGGCAAAGCATGGCGAGACATCAACTGACGCGTCGGACGTCGACATGGCCCGAAAGGTCGCGTCTGAAGCGCATGACGGGCAGACGGACAAAACAGGTCAGCCTTACGTGAGCCATTGTGAGCGAGTGGCCGATCGCGTCCAAGGGGCGAAGGAAAAGACGGTTGCCCTTCTCCATGACGTTGTCGAAAAATGCGATGGCTGGCATTTCGATCGGCTCCGACAACTGGGATTCAGCGACGATGTCGTTGATGCAATAGACGCCCTCACCCACCGCCATGGTGAAACTGACGATCAATTCGTGATCCGGGCTGTCGCTAACAAGCTCGCCTGCCCTGTGAAGATCGCCGATCTCCATGACAACCTACAGCAAGCCAACATCGTTGGATCAGATCCCGTGAAATACAAACGAGGCCTGGAGCTTGCTACGATGGTTCAGGCGGATCCCAACCTGACGGGTCTCACCTAAGTTGGGTTTAACATCGCGACCAAATCTCCGTGGAAATTCCAACAATGGCTTCTTAAAGCGCACTCAATGATTGAGGCGACTGACAGCAGACGCCAAAATACGAGCGATAGTCATATTCCGTTTTTCTGATATTGTTGACGTATAGCGTAGGGAGTAGCGTTATGAAGAGTTTGGTTGCAGACAAATTCTATTGGGCGCGATCGAGCAAGCATCCCGACGGCCGGACAACGATTGTGCAGGTTTCTACAATCTTCGGCGAAGCCCCTGACTTCTGGACGTTGGCCGTCGTGGGATCGGATCAGCACCACATGCTCTCAGACTTCGAAATCATCGCGGTCGTCGAGCCACTCGAAGGCTATCCACTCCGGCACGCTGCGGAGTAATTCTCCCGCAGCAGGTCATCGCGAACATATCTTCCAATCGCAAGGTTCCCATCTTGACCGGGAAAATCTTCCGTGGGGATCGACTCTCGATGGGGCCGGAGCAGCTTAGTGGCGGCTATAGAGAGGTTGAAACGCCTCTTCAGGTCGCTCAGGGAAAAGAATTCGTCTGGCTTCCCTGATGGCCTCGGCCTCACGGCGCTGCTTTGCGAGCGTTATTCTCATAACCTCGACAAATGGCGCCCTGTCCCTCTCGGCTACACGCGCCACACCATCATAAGCAAAAAACTCGCAAAAGTTGGTTCTCTCGACGTGCGTCTGTCGGCAGAGGACCTGGCGGAGATCGACGACGCCAATATCCGGATCCATGGCGCACGGTACCCCGAGGAGCATATGAAGCGCGTTGGGCTCTGACGAGCACCTTTGATCTCGCCCGATAGCGAAGGGCGTCGACCAAAAGGCTGAATGCAGGCGTCTGCTGGCGCCTGCTAGGGTAGTAAAGATAATATCCCGGATAGTAGGGCGTCCAGTCTCCACAGATGTTCGGTGTTGTCTTTGCGGTACACGGTTTCGAGCAGGTTGATCAATTCGAACATGACAGTCTCACTTCCTACCTGGAGGCTTTGGCCTGTGACCAGGTGACGGCTTCGAAGCGTCAGAAGGCACGTCGTCGCCTCGACGAGTTGCCAGCTTCTGCACCTTTCGGAATCCGCTGTCGTATTGCACGAGACCATAAGCCTCGCATACCTTGGCCGAAAACAGGGCGTGTAGCTCTCGGCTGTCGTCGATGTCGAAGGATAGAATCTCTCCAGAGCTGATTACGAATGCTTCGTGAGGTTCGAGGCCGCTGTTGTCGATCAAAACCACCTCATCTGCAACCATCAAAGCCGCCGTCAGGTTCTCAAACGAGCCTTTGTGTCGCCTGCGGATGTTATCCTCAGGGATGTCGTGGCCACCCTTCAAGACGCGTTGACGGACGCGCTCAATATTTCTCTCGACGGAATCCAAGGCGACATAATAGAGGCCGACCTTGAACCCGGCCGCCTTGGCCTCTCGCATCAATCGGATCGATTGATTACTAGCGAGCGTGGTCTCGAAGACGAATGATTGCCGGGTTTCGATCATTTCATCGAGTTAGCGGAGGGCCGCCCGGCCAGCTTGGATGTCAGTCGATTTGCCGTCGTCCACCGTCGCAGGCATCGCCTTGGCGATTTCGTCTGCGTTGATCCAGACGCCTTCGAGATTGAGCTTCACGAACGCGGATGACTTGCCAGAGCCGTTTGGTCCGGCAAGGAGGATGCAAGACAATTCCGGCATGCAGCGATCGCTATCTTGCCGTCACAGGAGAGCGGTCACCCCTGCGCTCTTGCTTCGTGCTATCCTTGGCTTCGTTCTGTCGATCCTTTGCGGAAATCGTCAGGCCCATGCGTCGGCTCTCGGCAAGAGCTTCTCGGCCGATCTGCTTTAGGGCTTCCTTGTTCTCGCGGTACTTCTGCAAGAGCATCGTCGATCTCCTATTCTACCATTAACATAATGCGTCCGGCCCTACTCTGCAAATATCGCTTGTGGAAGGTTTCGCCGACGGCAACACTTAATGCAACGGGCCGAGGAAGACGGCCTTAGTGCAAGCTCCGGCATCTTCCGTTCCATCTCTGGATTTGACCCCGACCTATGAAGGTCGGGGTTCCTTTTATCCTGTACGCCAATCTCGATGCCGACAGGCTCGTAGCGTAAATGTCCCTGCCAACGCCGATCTTGTTCGACGCTGTCCGAAACAGGACGGTATTCGCCTCGACGGCCAGCTTCCGTCAGTCATCAGACCCTCCGTCGGCCGCCTGCAATTCCCGAACGAGATCGATGATTTGACGTGGCACCCAGTTCTACATGTGCGCGACGGTCAATTCCTCAGTCATGCCTCCCCCCATCTTCTTCCTAAGCTTCGCTCCCCCTCGCAGGCGACGGCGAATGCCGGTCCATCAGGAGAGCGGCCAGCATCATTCCGGTCAGCTTAGTCACTCGGAAGAATGCGTCGGTGACTTCGTAATAGTTCGACTCGACCTTTTTCGGATCCTGCGCCGAGATCGCAAAGTCGGCGATCTGGTTCTCATCGTCGGTTCCGGCCATCACAGGCCAGCAGTGTCGAAATGACAGATGCACGAAATCGGAGAGCTCACCGTAGATCGGACTTACCCATGCATGATCCTCGGTGAGCTTCTGGTAAGCATCCATCATCTTCTGGCCGTTGGCCGCCTTGAGCTTCCGATATGTCGTCTCACCTCGAAAGATCTGGGTGATGTTATTTCGCTGTTCTCCATGTAGCGAATCCCATTGATCCGCATGGCCGTATCGAGATGTGTGCGGACCATCACGGCGGCCGACGCGAAGTTCCAGTCCTCAACGAGCTTCCGGAACGCTCAGCTCGCTGCGCAGCTCGGAAGTGCCCTCGCCGCTGCAATCAAAGGGCAGTAAATCCGCCTAAGCCGGATGCTGCTGGACGCTCAAACCGCCATCGATCGTCAAACAGGTGGCATTCATAAACGGGCACTCATCCGAAATCATAAACACGGCCGCCATAGCGATCTCTTCCGGCGTTGCAATCCGACCTCCCGGATGCAGCCTCATCGTTTCCGCTTTCGCAGCCGCAGGATCTGGGAAGCTGTTCCAGTAGTCGATAGCCTTCTGTGTAGCGACATAGCCTGGCGCCAGGGCGTTCACCCGAATGTTCTTCGCGGCATATTCAAGCCCCAGCGACTTGGTCATCCCGAGAAGCGCATGTTTGGCCAGCGGATACGGAAAGGTGTGTGGAATGATCGTGAAGGCATGGGTCGAGGCAATGTTCAGGATCACGCCGCCATCCTGCTCGAGCAATCGAGGCAGCACGGCCTTTGAGCAGTTCCACGCACCCTTCAGATTGATATCAAAACAACGGTTCCATTCTTCATCGGTCGTTTCCAACGGCTCTGAAAACACGTTGGCACCAGCATTGTTGATCAGAGCGTTGAGCGGTCCGATCTCGGTACAGGCCTGCTCGACGACCGCCAAAATTGCTTTGGCGTCGGTAATGTCGGCGCGTATATAGCCGACGTGGTATTCGCCTCCTTTGAGCTTTTCAGCCTCCTCGCGAAGAAGCACATCGTCGCGGTCGATGAGGAAGACGCTCGCATCTTCCCGAACCACTGCCTTGGCGATGGCGAGACCAATTCCCTGTGCCGCGCCGGTGATCAGTATCCGCTTGCCGCTCAAGCGTTTGGACACATTCGTCTCCTCTACCATTCTGCGACGCTACCGTCTTCGTGGCGCCAAAGCGGGTTTCGCCAACGATGCCCCTCTTTCGCACGCTCGATCACGTATTCCTCGTTCACCTCGATGCCAAGGCCCGGTCCTTGGGGTATGTCAACAAACCCGTCGGCATAGCGGAACACAGCTGGGTTCGAGATGTAGTCTAGAATGTCGTTGCCCTTGTTGTAGTGAATACCCAGGCTCTGCTCCTGGATGAACGCATTGTAGCTGACGGCGTCGATCTGCAGGCATGCGGCCAAGGCGATAGGGCCAAGAGGGCAATGCGGTGCGAGTGCCACGTCATAGGCTTCAGCCATCGCCGCTATCTTGCGGCATTCGGTAATTCCGCCAGCGTGGCTCAGGTCAGGCTGGATAATGTCGACATAGCCATCGGCAAGAACGCCCTTGAAATCCCAACGTGAATACAGCCGTTCCCCGAGAGCGATCGGCGTCGAACAGTGATTGGCGATTTCCTTGAGGGCTTCACGGTTTTCAGAGAGCACGGGCTCCTCAATGAACATGAGCTTGTAGGGATCCAGCTCCTTGGCGAGAACCTTTGCCATCGGTCGGTGGACACGCCCATGGAAGTCGGCACCAATCCCAATGTGGGGTCCAACGGCCTCGCGGACCGCCGCGATGTTGGCGATGATGGCATCAATCTTTTCGTGGCTGTCGACGATCTGAAGTTCTTCGGCGCCGTTCATTTTGATGGCCTTGAAGCCTTGAGCAACGACTTCTCTAGCGTTGTTAGCGACGTCGGAGGGGCGGTCGCCTCCAATCCAGCTGTAGACTTTGATCTTGTCGCGTACTTGGCCTCCGAGAAGCGAGTGAACGGGCTGGCCGAGCGCCTTGCCCTTGATGTCCCAGAGCGCCTGATCGATGCCGGAGATCGCGCTCATGTGGATGGCGCCACCACGGTAAAAACCTCCTCTGTACATCACTTGCCAATGATCCTCGATCAGGAACGGATCCTTGCCAATCAGGTAATCCTCAAGTTCATGGACCGCCGCCTGGACGGTAAGCGCCCGCCCCTCGACGACAGGCTCGCCCCAGCCGACAATGCCCTCATCGGTCTCGATCTTCAGGAATAGCCACCGAGGTGGGACGATATAGGTCGTGAGTTTTGTGATCTTCATGAAATGTGCCCAATCTACGCAAGAATGAGGTTGGCAGCTTTCGCCGCGGCGGCCATAACCGCGGCGTTCGTGTTGCCGCTGACAATTGTCGGCATCAGGGAAGCGTCAACGACACGTAGGCCACGGGTGCCGCGAACGCGAAGGCGCGTGTCCAGCACCGCATCGGGATCATCGTCCCGGCCCATCTTACACGTTCCGACAGGGTGATATCCGGTCTTTACCGTCCGCTTGCAGTGAGCGGCGATGGCCTCATCGCTGGTCACATCTGCTCCAGGGAAGATTTCCTTGTCGATCAGGTCCCGCATGGGTAACGCGTCGAACACAGTTCGAGCGAACCTGAAGCCTGCCATTGTAAGCCGCAAGTCGTCCGGGTGGCCAAAAATCTGCGTATCGACGATCGGGTTCTCAAACGGGTCGGACGAGGACAGCGTGACGGTCCCCCTCGCCTTTGGTCGTAGCAGAAGCGAATTGATCGTCACGCCATCGCCCGGTTCAGTGCCCATGACATCCCGGTCGAGGTAGACGGTCGGGACGCAAAACATTTGGATCGTCGGCCGGTCGTTGTCGCCATCCGGGTCATAAAATGCACAGGTCTCCACGCCAGTCGTCGAAACGGGACCCGACTTGAACATCAGGTATTGCAGGCCCGCCTTGATCATCGGCCAGCCCTTGTCGGCACCATAGTACCCAAAGGAGCCCTTGGTGGTGGCGACGACCGGGCACTCGTAATGGTCCTGCAAGTTCTTGCCGACGCCTGACACCACCACCTTCTTCGCTATCGCATGCTTAGTCAGTTCGTCGTCAGGCCCGATGCCTGAGATCATAAGAAGCTTCGGCGTCTGATACGCCCCGGCGGCAAGTATGATCTCGCCAGCGGCAGCGGACTTTCGGGTGCCGTTATGGACATAGTCGACCCCGGTCGCATGGTTCCCCTCCATCACGATGGAGGTGACAGTCGCCCCAGTTTCGATAGTCAGCAGCGGATTGTTCATGACGGGCGCTAGAAATGCATCAACCGCGCTTGAGCGGCGCTTGGTCTTCCAGTCGATGGTGTGTTGCATGAAGCCGACGCCGAACTGATGTGCGCCGTTGAAATCGGGATTATAAGGAATGCCCATTCCTTGCAGCGTTTTCACGTAGGTACGTGTCATCGGGCTGGTATGCCCAAGATGGGAGATCTTTAGGGGGCCTCCCACGCCATGGAATTCTCCGCCCAGATGGTCGTTGTCTTCCTGGCTCGTGAAGTATCCGAGCATGTCGGCATAGGACCAATCAGGATCGTTTGATCCATCCGGCGTGACCAGCTCGTTCCAAAGATCGAAGTCCGCCGCCTGGCCGCGCATATAGACCATTGCGTTGACGGCACTCCCACCGCCCAAGACCTTGCCCTGAGGGACAATCGGGCCACGCCCGTTCAGCTGGGGCTGCGGCTTGGTCTGGTGCATGGCGAGATAGGTGTCCTTGGCCAGGAACTTCATGTATCCCGCAGGATAGCTCATGATCGGATTGGCTTTGCGTGGCCCGCGCTCGAGCAGCAGGACCTTTGCCTTTCCATCACGCACCAATTTCTCCGCGACCACGCAGGCGGAGCTTCCACCTCCGATGATGATGTAGTCGTATTGGCTATTCGCAGGCATCGGGTACTCCGAAATCAAATTTCAAATGCTAGAGGGGCGCATGTGGACGTTGCCTGACATGCTCGCGCCAGGTGCGAGGACGGTCAGGTCACCGAGGTCCGGCATATTGTGCCCATTTGCGAGGTGGCTCATCGGCTCGAAACAAAAGTAGTCTCGCTTGAAGCTTGGATCGAACGTCGTGTCAGAAACGAAAATGAACGCGTGCTTGAAGATCGGGTCGGCTGTCAGGTGAAGGGATGTGCTCCGCTCAGGCCAACTGATGAAAGCTTCTCCGCTCCAGTCTTCAAAACCGTTGTTGACCCACCGGTATGGCAACGGCTCCGGTGAGCTAAAGTCGACGTCCGCCGGAATATCAGTCTGTTCTCCCGGCAGCCACCCATCGACTTCAGTCCAATACTTGCGAGCCGGGGCAAGCACAGTAGTATTTGCAGTCATCGGAAAGTAAGGGTGCCATCCAATGCCAAACGGCATGGCCCTCTCACCCCGGTTCTCTACCATCAGAGTCATCGTCAGACCCGCTTCGTCCAGCGAGAAGCGTTGGCATGCCTTGTAAGCATAAGGTGTGGCGCCTCCTGGCTGGGTGAAGCTCATTTCCACCGAAGTCGGCGTCTGCCGGACAATGGTCCAATCCGCTTGCCAGCCCTCTCCGTGAAGATAGTGCTTATCCCAGTCGGTGTTCGGCCGTAGTTGATAGTCGTTTCCTTCAAAGCTAAAAGCGTTGCTCTTCACCCGGTTGCCGAACGGAACCAGCGGATAGCACGCTGAGCCGAGCGCATCGACGTCCTGCGAGACACTTGGACGCAGGAGCGGTACTCGTTCGCCGTCCAGATCTCGCCAAAAGCCGAGCAACAGCCCGCCTCTGGTCGAAATGCGGAGTGACAATGGACCTGCTTCGAGATCGACGACGGTCATGGCGTCAGCCCTTGTTTCGCGACATGCTGCGTTTGATTGCCTGGATGTTGGCGAGCACCGCGATGACGATGATCAGACCACGTACGACCTGTTGGAAGAACGGGTTTATGCCCAAGAGGACGAGGCCGTTACCGATGAGCGTGATGACCAGGACGCCAAGGAGCGTGCCGAGCATCGATCCACGTCCACCGGAAAGCGAGGTCCCACCAACCACCACTGCCGCGATAACGTCGAACTCGAGGCCTGTTGCCGCCGTCGCGTTACCCGAGCCCAGGCGCGAGACCAGGAGAATCCCTGAAATGGCTGCCATCGCACCAGCGATCGCGAAAAGCGCGACGCGGATCTTCGAGACGCTGATCCCGCTGAGGAACGCCGCATGCGCGTTTCCGCCGATAGCGAATACAGACCGTCCAAACGCGGTCTTGCGGCTTATGAAGGTGAACACGACGAAGAACACCAGCATCACGATTGCAGCTGGCGGAATGCCCAAGAACGAGCGATCCAGCGCATCCAGTGTATCGTTGCGACCAATCGAAACCGGTAACGCATCCGTCACGAACAGCGCGGTCCCGCGCAACGCACTCCACAGGCCGAGCGTGGCGACGAACGAGGGAACGTCAAAGAAGGCACGAAGGGCACCCGCGATAGATCCGAGCAAAGCGCCAACCACGATAGCAAGGGCGAACGCTAAGGGTGTGGGAATGCCCCATTGTAGAAAGAACGCCAGCACGACGGAGATAAAGGCCACCATAGGGCCGACGCTGACGTCGATCTCTCCAGCGATGATAATAAGCGTGGCGGCCCACGCGGCGATACCGATCGTGGCGGCATCGCGTAGGATGTTAATCTGATTGTTGAACGACAGGAACCCGTTCGCCGTCGATGTGAAGACGACATAAAGCACAGCGATTGCAACGAACAAACTTAGTTCGTTCATGTGCTGTGAGAATGTGAACCGGGACTTTGGCCGGTGTGCCGATGTGGATTTTGCAGTCTGGTCGAGTGACATCTGGTGTCTCCCTCAATGTCCAGCGATACAGGCAGCCATCAAAGCGTCCTGATCGATGTTTGGTGATTTGAATTCTTCGTGAAGGGTGCCGTCCCTCAGGACGAGCACGCGGTCGCAAACGAGCGGAAGCTCTTCGATTTCGCTGGAGACAAAGATCACGCTTCGGCCTTCGGCGGCCAACTGACGAATGATCGCATAGATCTGGGCTTTGGCTTCTACGTCGACTCCCCGCGTCGGCTCATCAAGCAGGAGAACACGGCTGTTAGCATAGACCCAACGGCCGATGACCACCTTTTGCTGATTGCCGCCCGACAACGTCCCAATCGGGGTGTCGGTCTGCGCGGTCTTGATATGCAGACGCTGGACGACTTTGCGCGTGGCGTCGGCCATCATTTTGGCTGACAGAATGCCGTGCTTGCTGACACCAGAGAAATTGGTCGACAGTGTATTCTCATCGACACCTAGAAGAGGCACGATGCCCTCTTCCTTGCGGCTCTCGGGCGTGTACCCGAAGCCTCTAGCGATCATCTGCTTGTAATGGCCTGGCTTAACGGCAGCACCATCCACCATAACGTCCCCGACGTCCTGAGAACGAACGCCCATAATCGCCTGCAGCAGTTCCGTACGTCCGGAACCAAGTAGACCAGCCACACCGAGCACCTCACCCGCTTTCAGCTGGAAGGACACCGAGCTTAGCTTCGGCGCCAGCGCCAGGTTCCGAACTTCGAGGACAGTTTTTTCCTGGCTTTTATTGTCGAGGGCTGCCGCTTTCGACGCCTCGGCGCCCAGCATCAGCCGAACGATCTCGCGGGTATCAGCCCCTTTTACATCCACAGTGTCGATGATGCGGCCGTCGCGCATGATGGTTGCGGAATGCGCGATCTGACGGATTTCGTTCATGCGATGACTGACATAAATGACCGCTATCCCTTCGGCCGCGATACGGGTTACCGCTACCATCACCTTCTCGGCTTCAGCAGCCGCGAGCGAGCTTGTCGGTTCGTCGAGGATCACGAGTTTCGGCTTGCCAAGCAGGACGCGGGCGATCTCCAAAAGCTGACGTTCGGCCGGGCTGAGGCTGGCGACGAGCGTGTTGGGGGCTCGATCAAGCCCAAGCCGCCCCATGGCCTCGGACGCTTCGGCCTCCATGTCGGCATATTGGATAACGCCACCCTTACGAGGCCAACGACCAAGGAACAGGTTTTCGGCGAGCGTCATACCGGGAACGAGGCTAAGTTCTTGATAAACGACGCGTACGCCCTTGTCGAAAGCGTCCTGCGCCCGGCCGGAGCCTGATCGTTGAAGCTCCTCGCCGTCGATCCTTACAGTTCCGCTATCGGGGATTTCGGCCCCGGTGAGCAGTCTGATTAGCGTTGACTTGCCAGCTCCATTCTTTCCGAGCAGCGCCCTTACCTCGCCTGACGCTACCGAAAAGGTCGCGTTGTCGAGTGCAAGCACACCAGGATATTGACGAGTGCAGCCTTCGACCAAGGCGATTGGGCGGGAGGCAACCTGGGCTAAACGCGATGTCTGTGTCATGTTCATTTCACCTTCGAAAAAGATGCCGCCGGTCTCCCGGCGGCCTCGGCTTTCGTCACTTGGGAGGTGATCTCAGGGGATGCCGTCTGCGTGTGCCTTTAGCCAAGCGTTGCCGTCGTCGGAAGACTTGTAGAGGTCGATGTCATAAGCAACCTTGATGCCTTCAGGCGGCTGACCGTCAATCGACTTAATCGCTTGGGCAAGAGCCAGCTTTCCAAGGCCTTGGCCTGAGATATCGACTACCGCCTTGATGACCGAGAAGTCGGCCAGTTCCTGCGCGATCTCGGTTGTCATGTCGCCACCGAAAACGACGACCTTGCCAGTCTTGCCTTGGCTCTTGACGGCGCGCGCTGCACCCAGCGTAGCGCCACCGGCCTCGCCGAAGAAGGCGTTGATCTCTGGGTTGGAGGTCAGCATGGTAGCGGCGACCGATACCGCCTTGTCCAGCGTCGCGCCCTCTTGGTTCGCGACGATCGCTGCACCGGGCACCTTCGCCTTCAAAGCTTCCTCGAAGCCCTTGCGGCGGGTCACGCAAACTTCAACAAATTCGCAGTTCAGGACGCCGATCTTCGGCGCGTCGATCTTCTCGGCAATGAAGTAGTCGGCGGCGGCATCGCCGAGCTTGTGGCCGAAATCGTGGGGATCGCCGACCGCATATGCCGAAATGTATTCCTTCATGTCGGCATCGTTCAGGCAAGTATTGTAGCAGACGACCGGAATGCCAGCGTCATGCGCGCGGCGGATCGCTCGCGAAGAGCCATCAGCGGAGACCGGCGACACGATGATTGCCTGGACGCCTGACGAGATGAGTGTGTCGATGAAGGACGACTCCTTGCTCGCATCGCCCTGAGCATTTGTCTCAACGACGTCAAGCTTACGGCCAGCGTCGTTCGCTCCAGTCTGAATACCCTTGCGCACACCTGCGTAGAAGCCTTGGGCATCCATGTAGATGGCGCCAACCTTCAGATCTTTGTCCTGTGCGAAAACTGTTGTTGCGTGTGACCCAGCAATTGTGGTGAGCGCCAGGATCGCGGCGCGTACGATGAGCTTCATTGCTCCCTCCCGTTATCTCCAACGAATGCTTCCCTGTCGGAACCACTCGACGAGCAAAGATTAAATCAGGTCTGATCAATGTCAATATAAATACGATTTATTTTTCCAAAGATGTGGCAGTCCATTGAAATCCTTGCTACAAGTATCTTGTGCAAATTCGCGTTCGAGGCTTTGGCGGGTCTTTCACGATGCGAAAATTTCGGTAAGCCGCAGTGACAGCGGCATGGGGGGCGGCCAGTGGCAATCGCACGCAGCGGGTGGAAACTCACCGACGGTGGGAACGAAATCGCATCGCGCGGAAAGCGCTCTGTGCGTGAAGCCCTATTGTCGACGATGGTCGAGAGGATTGTCACCGGCGAGTTTTCGGAGGGGTCCACCCTGCCAAATGAGGCCGAACTCACCGATCTGTTCGGCGTTAGCCGAACAAGCCTTCGCGAAGCGATGCAATATCTTTCGGCGATCGGAATGATCCGGTCTCGAACGAGAGCGGGGACCACTGTCCTTCCGCGCGAAAATTGGAGCTATCTCGATCCACTACTGCTTGATGTGATGCTTTCGGTGGGCGGTGACGAGTCTTTCTACACTTCACTGATAGATGCACGCCAATTGCTGGAACCAGCCGCAGCCGAGCATGCAGCACGGAACGCGACAGCCAAACAGCTATCGAGGATCGCCCAGGCCTTCGAGGACATGGTCGATGCCAACGCGCGTGACAATGAAGAGTGGAGCCGTGCGGATCTTGAGTTCCATACCGCAATTATTAACGCGAGCGGCAACTGGGTTTACCGTCAATTCGCTAGCGCCATTCGGGCCGCCCTACTCGCCAGCTTCCGATTGACCAATCGAGCCAGTCAGTCACATGAGCAAGCAATTCAGAAGCACCAAGACGTCTTGGAGGCTATCCGGGTCCGTGATCCTTTGGCGGCCAGGAAGGCGATGGAGATGTTGATTGGAGTCGCGCGGGCTGAAATCACCGACGCGCTCAAGAGAAACAAGATCGGCTGATCACCACAATGCCTTGGTATCATGGCGTGATGCTCGACAGTCTCGACGCGGAGGAAGTGGATCGAATGGTCGATGTCGTGAGTTTGCCGATCTAGCTCGCCGTGGCCAATTGCGTCCACTCCGATACAAGCGAGCAAGTTTGCGGGGCAGCGATACTTTTGCAACGACGCCCTGCTCGACGTCTTGTTATACAAGCAGAGCAAGTTTAGCGGTAGCCTTTCTAATGGCGAGCAAGGCCGTGGCGAATATCGGTGACCGACGCCGACCTCATTGATCTCTTACCAGCTCAATGCCACGCCGCGCAAATGCGACACGCAGGCTAGCTTGAAACGCCAGCAAGTCTCGGTTTGGCATGAACTCACATCTCAATAATCGCTGTGCCAGTCTTTAACAAGGCGCCGATCCCCCTAAGTTCAGGGAAACGAGCTTCAACGGCAAGAGGTTAAGGTATGACCGAGTACAGCGCGGTAAGGGCAGGAACTTTCAAAATTGGCAGCGATCTAGAAGTAAACCGGCTAGGCTTCGGCGCTATGCGTGTCACGGGCTCAGGCATATGGGGGCCTCCGATCGACCGTGACGAAGCAATCCGAACGTTGAAGCGTCTTCCTGCTCTGGGCGTCAACTTTATCGACACCGCCGATTCCTACGGTCCTGATATTTCCGAGTGGCTTATTAAAGAAGCTCTCCATCCCTACAGAGACGGGTCCATCGTTGCGACCAAGGGAGGGCTTGCCCGGCATGGCGCAGATATCTGGTTACCACTTGGGCGTCCTGAGTATCTTATCCAACAGGTTCATAAGAGCCTTCGAAACTTAGGCGTCGAGCAGATCGACTTGTGGCAACTCCATCGGATCGATCCCAAAGTCCCGGCAAACGAGCAATTTGACACGATCAAATCGTTGATCGACTCCGGCCTTATTAAACATGCCGGTCTAAGCGAGGTCTCCGTGGCCGAGATCGAATCCGCCTCGAAGGTTTTCAAGGTTGCCACGGTGCAGAACCGATATAATCTGGTAGATCGCACCAGCGAAGACGTGCTCGATTACTGCACAAAGCATGGAATCGGGTTTATCCCATGGTACCCCCTCGCCGCTGGCGACCTCGCCAAGTCTGGCTCGCTGCTTGATTACGTAGCCACTCAGCATGGAGTGTCGCCAAGTCAGATAGCCCTAGCCTGGGTACTCAAGCGCAGTCCCGTAATGCTGCCCATTCCCGGAACCTCCAAGGTCAAACACCTGGAAGAAAATGTCAGGGCTGCCGATGTCGATCTGACGGACGATCAATTTAACGCCCTCGACGCGGAAGGGCGAAAGGCGTTCCAGAGGAAGTAGTGGGTTCGGAAAGCGATCTGTCGGCCTCATGGTCAACCACCCTCACCTGGCTCGTAACGGCCAACTTATCGCCATGGGGGCGCAGAAGAAGACAAGGATGGCGATTGGAGGGGGGAAAACGGCGAGGCCCTCTCCATGGAAGAGCTTTCCGGCGAAAGCGGAAGGATCGGCACCGGCAACCTAGATGACGATGATGTTCCCTTCGGCAGCCACACCGGCTTTGTATAAACCGGCCCAATCCCAGCGCACTGGCGACTTGGATCGCGGGCCGGTCTGGATAGATAAGCCCAAATACTGTGACTGGCGCTTCGAGACCTCGTAGCACGTGCGATCCAAGCTCATCGAATTTCGACGAAGGGCCGAGTTAATCTACGAAGTCCGCGGAGAGCAGCACCGGCCGCTTGATTAATTTCGTCAGGTCATCCAACCGAGACGCAACATTGACGGCAGGCCCGATCGCTGTGAAATCCAGGCGCTTTCGAGATACGATATTCCCATACATCAAATCGCCAATGTGGACGCCAACGCCATACCGAAGCAGCGGCCTGCCGTCCTCTGCTAGCTTATCGTTGAGAAGCTCTATCCGTTGCCGGCCGTCGTCGATCGCCTTAAGCAGCTTTGCGCAGGCATTGGGATCGCTCAACGGGAAAATTGCAAGCAATCCATCACCCATGAACTTCAGGATTTCGCCTTCGTGGGTCTCGGCAGGATCGCATAAGGCGTAAAATAGCCGTTCAGTATCTCGATAACATCATCTCGTGGCCAAAGGTCCGATAACGCAGTGAAATCGCGGAGTTCTCAGATCATGATCGCCGCGCTTACTCAAGACCTGCCATGGCGATTCATCGACCCAACTCCCGGTTCGCTGGCGTTTCACATTGTACCGAGCCGACAGCCGGGCTTGCAATGCAAACCCGGCTGTTCATGCCGTTGGCCAGATATTCACCTGGCGGGCAAACCTTTGCGATTAGGCCGTTCCGAGTTTTTTGCGAAGCTCGGCGTTCTCCGCACGGAGCTTTTCCGAGAGCGCTTTGCGAAGCTTTTGGTTTTCTTCCTCAAGCTTTAGCAGTTCCGAAAAGCCATCGATCGGCGCCAGTGTTGCGTCCACCTTGCGTGGTCCCCGCTTGGCTGGTTCAGCGTTCGCGATGGCAGCAGGCTTCTTTGAAGCGGCAGGCGCCTTGGCAACTGGTGCTTCGCTGGCCACTGACTTCTTCTTGCCCGGGCCACGGGTTTTCTTCACCGGCGCGCTTACCGATGCAGCGACAACGGCCTCCGAGGCTGCCTTCGGCTTTCGAAGGGCGCGGGTTTTCTTTTCCTTGGGCGCTGCAGGCGCTTCCACAGACGGGGTATCGGCTGCAGGGGACATGCTGGTTTCGTCAGCCATGGGCGGAGTCCTTGAGATCGTAGACGTTCGTGAGAGTAATTTGTCACTGTCAGTATGCATGAGAGATGGTTTCCAATTTATTGACGGGAAAAGTGCAGCGCTCTCTCTGTTTTGCCAGGGGTGGCTTCGCAGATAGATGGAGCGACCGGACGGGCGCAGTCGTTCCTGCCTTCCGCAACGGCGTCGCTTTGCTAAGGCTCCTGCGGCTGCCCTCGTTCCGCCTGGTCGCGACGAGAATTTCCGAAATCCCGCAAAGGCGGCGCTTCTCTAATCGGCGGGCTGAGGTCAAGCTCTAGCTGGTCTATCCGTTAGCCAAGAAAGCAAGGGTTAGTCCGCAGTCGGCCGGCCCAAAGCGGACTTCTGGCTGGATCAGTAGGAAGCTGTCGGGAAACAGGCAATCGCCTCGGTTTCGCACTAACCTCAGCGAACTCTGCCGCAAGCGACAAGCATTTTCTCACCCGCTAAAACGACCTGCCCACTGCCTCGCCGAGAAAACGTACGGAGCCAAAAGCCATGCGCGTCGGCAACCCTATCATTTCTGATTAAGACGACCGGAGGAGGTTCGGCATTTTGCTAGGTCAGCAAACCGGTTCGCTTCTTTCAAGCCGGAAAACTCCAAGACATCCTGCTTGAAACCATCGTAACCCTCAAGATGATATTTTGTCGTCGAGGCGGTGATCGCCTCAATCACCCCTGCCGCGATCGCCGGACGTGAAACATCTCTCCCCGGATTTGAAAAATTCAAGGTGAGTGCGACGTGAAAGTCGCCTAAGTAACTGTTTGTACGGGATTTATATTCCGGGCCAAACCTGATGTTCCGTCATCAGTAGCCTACGGCACATGCGGGACTGGTAACGGTCCGGTGTGAAGCTGCCGGGACAATGTAGCCGGGCCTTAGGGCCATGTCGATGTCGTGAGGCAGAGGTATCTTCTGCGAGCATCAGTGCGGATGGGGCGCTAGGCTGGATGGTATGATCAATGCAAATGAACCGCTGATAAACGTCGTGAAATTTGACAAGCCAAAGATGCTGACAGGCTTGAACCAAAAGGTGTGCGGTCGGCTGCTTCCCTTGACTTTGGAGGCACACGGACGAAGGATCGCCGGCGGATAGGCAGGATCTTACCCACCCGCGTTATTTAGGTGAAACACGGTAAACCCGTATCGTCGCCCGGCAACGGGCAGGCCGACCGGGAGGAAAGTTGTTGGCGGTGCGGGGCAGAGGATTTCGGTGAAAGCGAACGCCGGACTGTAATGGTTTGGACAGGGGTTGCGGCTCGCCACATCACCCCGCCCGAAAGGGAGCAGACTTCCGACGGGTTTCCCGTCGCGAGAGAATGTGCAGAACTCGGCAGGAGGACAGGCAAATGACGGTCACAACAGTGACTGGCGCGGCCTCCCGCGAAGCGGTGAGCTGGGACCAGATTGACTGGCGCAAGGATTACCAACACGTGCGACGGCTGCAGATGCGTATTGCGAAGGCGGTTAGGGAAGGTCGCTGGGGCAAGGTGAAAGCCTTGCAACGGCTCCTGACCCACTCGTTCAGCGGCAAAGCGCTTGCCGTGAAACGGGTTACTGGAAATCAGGGAAAGAGAACACCCGGAGTGGACCGGATCATCTGGGACACACCGGATAAGTGCGTCAGAGGATTATTGTCGCTCAAACGGCGTGGGTATCATCCTTTGCCGTTGAGGCGGTATATATCCCGAAAGCAAATAGCAAGAAACTGCGTCCGAAACGACGGCAGACCCGAATTCGTACGGTTTCCGACCGTTTCGAGCGACCGTGATGCGGCCCGCCAGTGCTATATCGCTCTGCGCGGACGAGGCACGGCGGAATGGGTCTTACATGCGGACATTGCTGGTTGCTTCGACGAAATCAGCAAAGACTGGCTCATCGCCGACATTCCATGGACAAGGTGGTGCTCCGGAAATGGCTGGACTCCGGTTACATACAGGATGGTGATCGGCACGCGACGAAAGCGGGTACTCCGCAAGGGGGAATAATCTCGCCCACGCTCGCCAACATGGCCTTGGACGGATTGGAAAAGATGTTACGGGACTTCTACGGCCCAAGACATCGCAACAGCCTGACCAAGGTCCACTTGATACGTTACGCCGATGACTTCGTCGTCACAAGTGGTTCGAAAAACTGGCGGCTCTGGTCAAACAGGGCTTGGCGGAGGCTTGAGCTGTATGCTGGGAAACTCGCGCGTACAGTTCTTAGGGAGAAGCGGCCCGGCAACGGGTCGTACCTACCCGACGGGCATCGCCTGAGCGCGAGGGTCGCAATCCCGCGACCGGAGAAAAGATGACTGTTGCCGCTTCGAAGAAGCTGACCTTTGCGCCTGCCAAGGCGCTCAAGGATGCGCTGAACAAGTCAGCGCTCCAGCGACGCTGATCACAAACCCCGCCTCTTGGAGGTTAGTTTTTCATTGTCGCATGTCGGCCAGCGGTCGATGGTTTCGTACCTGTAATTTCCTTGAGTACTGCCGATATCTGGCGGCTCATCGCGGCAGCCCGAGGCCTATCGATTCCCTATCGCCGCTGCGATCGTGTCGGCACGATCGCGCATGTCGCATGTTGGATTCTACATGGGACGAGCGATCGACCCGTCGATAAGCTGGGCTGGTCGACGGGCGGTTGTACGCCCCGTCGTTGAACGGAGGTGACAGCGAACCGATAGCGCGTCTTGGCGATACGATGCGGACCTGGCGGCCGGCCATGTTCTCTCCCTTTTGCGTGGGCTGGCAACGCTCCGTCTGCGTTCTCGATGGGCATGTCTGACCGGTGATCGGCTTCGCCTCGTTCTTTATCCCGCAACGAAGGCCGAAGACTTTCTTCCCCTGCCGGCGGAGCCGGCATTCCTCGCGCCATCAAGAAAGCCTTCGGCCTTCCCCCTTCACTTCGTTCCGGCCCTCCGGGTGCGGTACGATCGTCCCCGGTCTTTGCGACAGCCATCGAGGTCGCGAAGGGCGCGGCCCCGAAACAGCAAAAGGAACTTCAACATGGCAACCATCGGCACTTTCACCACCACCGACAACGGCTTCACCGGCTCGATCCGTACGCTTGCCCTCAACGTCAAGGCTCGTATTGCCCGCGTCGACAGCCCCTCCGACAAGGGACCCCACTTCCGCATCTACGCAGGCGCCGTCGAACTCGGCGCTGCCTGGCAGAAGCGCTCGGAGCAGAACGATCGCGACTACCTCTCGGTCAAGCTCGACGATCCGAGCTTCTCGGCCCCGATCTACGCGACACTCACGGAAGTCGAAGGCGAGGACGGCTACCAGCTGATCTGGTCCCGCCCAAACCGAGACTAAGCAGCAATTCGGCCCGACGAAAGGCGGGCCACCAATGCCTCACAAGGAGCTGAAACAGGCATCGACCCCGTCTCAGCTCCTTGTGGTGCCACGAGAGGTATGGGTCTGCTCAGACCAACTGGTCCGTGGATAGCGCGCAGCTTCAAGGACGCGCGGTTCCCCCAAAATGCGGTCGCATTTCGGCTCCCCTCCGCGCCGCGTTGCGGTCGCTACCGCGCTCCTTGACCCTGCCCCCTCTTCACGCCTGAGGGCGTCATCTTTCTCAAACATCAGGAGATGACGCGATGACCATCGAACAACATATCGAGGAATTGCGCGCTGAGTTGCTCAATGTTTTCGATGCCAGCGAGCGCCGTATGATCCAAGCGGAACTGGAGTGCGCTTAGGCTGAACTGGCGGTCATCGCTGCTGAGAGTGACAGCCGGGTCGAGGCGAAGCCGCCGTTCTGATTGGTGCAACGGTGGGCCCCTTCTCATTCGCGTACACGCGTCTCGCGCTGGTGCTACCTCCCGGCTCTCGCGCGAGAGGCGGTCATCGCAAAGCGCGAAAGGCCGCCCGGTGGCGGTAACCCTTTGCCCGCTTCTGGCGAAGCAGTGTGAGGAACAGATCGACTGCCTCCCGTTCCCGTTCGAACTTGTGCTCCATGCTTTGTCCGCGGCAACCTATGCGGCCCCATGACCGTATCAAACAGGTGCTGCCGAACAGCGTAGGCGCTATTTCCATGGCGTAGTAGCGTGCCATGTTTTTCGTGGCATCGGTGCGTTCGACATAATGACGGTAGGGCTGTGTAAGCATGTCTGCAGAGTCCGACATTACTCCGTGATCGTCCAACGAGACTTATGAATCGGTTTGGCGTGATCGATTCAATCTGGTGAAGTCTTCGAAGCGTCAGATCTTGGGCGATCCGCCTTCGGTGTATGGCTCTCACCACGACGAACGAACTCGGCAAGCGGTCTTCGCCCATCTGGGTCACGAGCCTCTCGCACCAGGCCTCCCAGGTTGCCGACACTCAACCCGGAGCAGTGTCAGCTAGCATGCATAGAGCCGGCTTCGCTGCACGCGGGCCGTTCCAAGTTTGATCGAGTTGGAGCCTTTAGGAGCGAGCGAGTTCTTGGTTGTTTCGACCGCCGCAGTACGTCTATCTTTGTATTTCCACTTCTTGCCCGTCGACGATCGAATACGATCAAGGACAGGAGGCAGAAACGGGATAGCCTCCCACACAACCTCGTTTTCGAAAAGCATCTCGGCGTTTCGGTTACGCCAATCTACTTCCTTCTTCGCGACGAAGCGCGGCGCAATGTCAAGGAGGCCCGAGAGGCGCGAGAAGGACCGTCAGTGCGAAGCATACCGTTTGAACGGCAACTTTGACGAGTTCGGGCAATGCGTCGGCGTTCATTACCGCATACATGACAATGGCTGGTACGACGATAACGAAAATCACCCAAATCCAGATTGGTCCCATGATCGCGTACCAATCTTTTCTCCAGTTAGCCTTGCTGCGTCTCCTATCCGAGACGTGATTAAAAGTGGTGAGATGTGGTTTTGCAAGGCTGGAACTTCGCGCGCGGGACAATCACTGATGACGCTTGGTTGATGTCTGAACCCGCAGGCAAGATTTCTCTCGATGACCGGTCGGCCCATTGGCTAATAGCCGAGATAGGCAAGGATATCCGCGCCATAATATTCCCCCTCATCGTCGGCATGGGCGATGACTTCGCCGGTTGCTTCATCGATCAATGCCCTGTCATCGTCGCGGACCGCAGCCACCACCTCGTGGATGCGGCATTCCTCGATCGCGTCGTCAGCCGAGACCTGCGCCTCGCAGGCTTCCCAATATCTCATTGATCAATCCTCCTGTGCTCACATCGCCTCGGGTGAAATGGGCTCTACGCACGCTTCGCGTTGCTGAAACCTGTTCTTCCCCACGCACGACGTCATGTCCGGTCGGCGGAACCAGATCGCTCGGCCGCATCGCAATGGTGCGTTACCGGCGGTAAAGACGATCTGCTCATCGGCGCGCATGCGCAGGACTTCATGCGGCTGGATCAGTTGCCTGGAAGCAAGCTGTTTCGATCGAGTTCGTGACGACCCGCGCGATTGGAAACTGCGGCTCACTTGATCGATCTCGACCGTGGTCGTGCCGCACCGGCGCGAGATATAGTCGGCGGTCTCCGGGTCGTTGATAGCCGCAAACGAGATCCAGCTGGCGCTCTCGAACCATTTGCTGGACGCGTCGTGCCCGCCATAGATTTCCCTGAGCTGGCCGATCGACTGGTAGATCATCGCCAGCGAGATGCCATACTTGCGGCCGGCGTCACGCGCGGTCTCAAGAACGCGCATGTAGCCAAGTCGCGCAACCTCGTCGAGAAGGAAAAGTGCCCGGCCTTCCACCGTGCCCTTGGCGTTGTAGATCGCATTGAGGAACGATCCGATGATGACGCGCGCGAGACCCGCATGGTTCTCCAGCGTCTTGAGATCTATATTCAGGAACACGTCAGTCGTCCCCGACGCGATGTCCTCGGTCGAAAAGGACGAACCCGATACGAGAGCGGCGTAATTCGTGTAAGAAAGCCAATGCGTTTCCTTGATCGTGTTGGCATAGACACCGCTGAACGTCTCGGGCGTCATGTTGACGAAGGCGGCCACGTTTTCCTTGACGAAGTCAGACGCCGAATTGTCATAGATGTCTTGCAAACGCTGGCGAAGCTTTGGCTCCGGTTCGGATAGGTTTTCCCGCACCTGACGCAGTGTCTGCTGCGCCTTCGGTGTGTGGCCGGAAAGACAGACATCGGCAATCATCGCTGTGAGGAGCTGAACGCCAGAGGTCCGAAAGAAGTCGCCGCGCGTCCCGCTGGCACGCCCGTCTTCGCTGACGATCCAGGATGCGACGGAGGCGATATCCTCCTCCTTGGTTCCGCCGAACCTGCCAATCCAATCGAGCGCATTGAAGCCGGTTTCGGATTGGCGGGGATCGAGAATTCGAATTCTGCGTCCAGCGTGTTGCCGGTGCTGCAACACCATCGGCGCAACTTCGTTGGAGGGGTCGAGGACGATCAATGTTCCTCCCCATTTCAGCGCGGTCGGGATGGTGACAGACGTCGTCTTGAAGCCACCTGAGCCTGCAAAGACGATGCCGTGAGAGGAGCCGAACGAACCGTCGAAACAGAGGAGCGGCGCCTTGCCGCCCCGGCCCCAGCTCTCCTTGTCGTCGGCTCGGAACGGGTAATCGGCAGTGCTGTCTCGATCGACGCGATACCGTTCACCAATCACGATCCCGCCAGCTTCGGGAAACAGTTTTTCGGCGGCGCCGACCGTCATCCAATCGGCCTCTCCGTGGAGCGCTCGCTTACCCGTGATCCGCTTCGGCTGCGCGCGTGCAAACGCAGCATTGCCAATCAACGAAACGCGCAGCGCGAAGCATCCGGTGACAAGCACCGCGCAGGCGCCGATCATCGTGGCAGGATCGAGATAGCTGAGATTGGATTCTCCAACTGGAAACTTTCCGGCCAAGGCGGTGAGGCGCGACGTTTCGCGCACGACCGCGACTAGCATCGTTGCAAGGCCCCCCGCGACAATCCCCGAGCCGGCAAAGCGGATACTTCGGGTTCCCGCCGCTCCAAAGAGCGCGACAAGGCCAATCGCCGCGGCGGCGAGATAGGGCGTCGCAATCCCGACCCGACCGAGCGTCAACCGACCGGCAGCGGTCGTGGCGAACATCACAAGCCATTGATCGATTCCGGTCAATACAACTGTGGTCGCGATCATCAGTGTCGCCGGTACGATGAAGTGGAAAGCCTTAGTCAATGTCATAGCCGAAGGCCTCTGCTCCGATTGCCGTCAAACGTGCTCGCTCGCCTTCGTCGGATTTCAGGCGATGGCTCAGGTCGATCAGCGCACCAAGCAGCATCGCCCGCTTTTCGAAGCGAAGACCTGCTTTCACGATCAAACCTCCAAGTTCGATCTTTTCGCGTGTGTCCTTCTTGCGGGCATAAGATGTCGTGGTTCGCATCATCCGCTCAAGCCTCGCCAGCGCGGCCCGGTACCGGGACAGCCTTGATTGTCGAGGTGTCAACGCTACCCAAGCTGTTGGCCCTCCCCGCGCTCCCTTCTTGCGATCCAACCTCAAGGCTCCGAAACCGCCTCGCTAGTTCATCGAACGCGCTCTGCAGTTCGCTTTCGTCGATTACGATTTCACCAAGTCCGGCTTTGAGCGCAATGCGTCCAATGCGTTCTGCCTCGCGTGTCTCTGCGGCCTTGAGTTGCTCCTGTAGCCTGGCGATTTCGTCACGGATCTTCGAGGGCGGTTTCTTCATTGCGATCTTCTCCTGCGGCTGAAAACCCGTCTTCCACGCCAAAGGTTGCAGACCGGAGTGCTGAAGGCACTACTGTGAACTCTACAATCGCCAGTGGCGATGCTTTGGTGAATGATCCCGGCCGTTCCGAAGGAGCGGATCCGAAGGGCGCAATTATACGTCGCTGACGCGACGCCTTGCTCAGGGGCCCTGCTAATGAACCGGATTGAGCCTTCCGCTGCCGACGAACAGTCTGATTTCGTTCGATCTTAGGAGCTCGTTCTCGTCGTGACGGTCCCGCATTTCTCAGTCAGCATCGTTGCCCGCGGCTCCGGCCGCAGCGCCGTGCTGTCGGCGGCCTATCGGCATTGCGCCAAGATGGAGTTCGAGCGCGAAGGCCGCACGATCGACTACTCCAGTAAGCAGGGGCTGCTGCATGAGGAGTTCGCCATTCCCGAAAACGCACCCGAATGGCTTCAGAAGATGATCGCCGATCCCTCGGTTTCGGCCGCCTCTGCAGCCTTCTGGAACAAGGTCGAGGCGTTCGAGAAGCGGAGTGATGCGCAGCTTGCCAAGGATGTGACCATCGCCCTGCCGATCGAGCTTTCCGCCGATCAGAACATCGCTCTCGTCCGCGATTTTGTTGAGCGGCACATCACCGCCAAGGGCATGGTCGCCGACTGGGTGTTTCACGATGCTCGCGGCAATCCGCACATCCATCTGATGACCACGTTGCGGCCACTGACCGAAGACGGGTTCGGCGCCAAGAAGGTCGCAGTCTTGGGACCCGATGGTATTCCTGTCCGTAACGATGCCGGCAGAATAGTCTACGAGCTTTGGGCCGGCGGAGCCGAGGATTTCAACACTTTCCGCGACGGATGGTTTGCGACCCAGAACCGGCATCTGGCGCTGGCTGGACTCGATATCCGTGTCGATGGCCGCTCCTTCGAGGAGCAAGGGATCGCGCTGACACCGACCATCCATCTCGGCGTCGGGACAAAGGCGATCGAACGGAAGGGTGCCAACGGAACTGACCCCGCGCAGGAGAAGGTCGCGCTCGAGCGGCTGGAGCTGCAGGAAGAACGCCGCGCAGAAAACGCCCGGCGTATCCAGCGCAATCCGGAGATCGTCCTGGACCTCATCAGCCGGGAAAAGAGCGTCTTCGAAGAGCGCGATGTCGCCAAGGTCCTCTACCGCTACATCGACGATGCGGCGCTCTTCCAGAACCTGATGGCGCGGATCCTGCAGAGCCCGCAAACGCTCCGGCTCGACCGTGAACGGATGGATCTCTCCACCGGCGTCAGGGCAGCGGCAAAATACACGACCCGGGAGCTGATCCGCGTTGAATATCAGATGGCCAATCAGGCGATCTGGCTGTCGCAGCGATCCTCTCATGCCGTCAATCGGGCGGTATTGAGCGGCGTGCTCTCTCGCAATGATCGCCTCTCGGACGAACAGAAAACTGCAATCGAACATGTTGCCGGTCCGGGGCGGATTGCCGCCGTGATCGGCCGCGCCGGCGCAGGTAAGACGACGATGATGAAGTCGGCATGCGAAGCCTGGGAGGCGGCCGGTTATCGGGTGGTCGGCGGCGCGTTGGCGGGCAAGGCGGCGGAAGGGCTGGAGAGGGAAGCGGGTATTGTCTCCCGCACGTTATCCGCCTGGGAGCTCCGATGGGATCAGCAGCGCGACAGGCTTGATGACAAGACCGTCTTCGTTCTCGACGAGGCGGGCATGGTATCGTCCCGTCAGATGGCACGCTTCGTCGAAGCTGCCATTGCGTCCGGCGCGAAGCTCGTCCTGGTCGGCGACCCAGAGCAGCTGCAGCCGATTGAAGCCGGCGCTGCCTTCCGTGCCATTGCCGAGCGGATCGGTTATGCGGAGCTGTGGACGATCTATCGCCAGCGCGAACAGTGGATGCGCGATGCCTCGCTCGATCTGGCGCGTGGAAAGGTATCGGCTGCGCTCGACGCCTACGCGGATCGCAATATGGTGCGGACTGGTTGGACTAGGGACGAGGCGATCACGACACTGATCGCCGACTGGGACCGCGAATACGATCCGGTCAAGGCGACCCTGATCCTCGCCCACCGCCGTGTCGATGTGCGGCTCTTGAACGAGATGGCTCGCGGCAAGCTTGTCGAGCGAGGGGTGATCGAGACCGGCCATGCGTTCAGGACGGAAGGAGGGTGGAGGCATTTTGCGGCGGGCGATCAGATCGTCTTCCTGAAGAATGAGGGATCGCTCGGCGTCAAGAATGGCATGCTTGCGCGTGTCGTGGGGGCGCAGCCAGGACGGATCGTCGCCGAGATAGGCAATGGCGAAGATCGACGTCAGGTCGTGGTCGAACAGGGCTTCTACACCGACGTCGACCACGGCTATGCCACCACGGTGCACAAGAGCCAGGGCGCCACCGTCGATCGCGTCAAGGTGCTGGCGTCTAGCACGCTGGACCGGCACCTGTCCTATGTCGCCATGACGCGCCACCGCGAGACGGCTGAACTCTATGTCGGGCTAGAAGAGTTCGCGCAACGGCGTGGCGGTGTGCTGACAGCCCATGGAGAAGCACCTTACGAGCATAAGCCCGGCAACCGCAAAAGTTACTATGTGACACTCGGCTTTGCCGATGGCCAGGAGCGTACCGTCTGGGGTGTCGATCTCGCGCGGGCGATGAATGAATCGAAAGCCGAGATCGGTGATCGCATCGGCCTCAAGCACCTAGGATCGCAGCGCGTCACGCTTCCCGACGGCAAGTTGGTTGACCGCAATTCGTGGAAGGTCGTGCCGATCGAGGAGCTGGCGATGGGCCGCCTTCATGAGCGGCTCTCGCGTGCCGGATCGAAGGAAACGACACTCGATTATCAGGGCGCCTCGCACTATCGCGCGGCGCTTCGATTTGCCGAGACACGCGGCCTCCATCTCATGAACGTCGCACGCACCCTCGCACACGACCGGCTTCAATGGACCCTCCGTCAATCATCGAAACTCGCCGCGCTCGGCACGCGCCTTGTCCGTCTCGCGGTAAAGCTCGGCCTTGTCGGAGCGAAGTCGACCGTATCGACAACATCTGCAATCAAGGAGGTAAAACCCATGGTCTCAGGCACGACGACCTTCACCAGATCGATTGTTCAGGCGGTCGAAGACCGGCTCTCGGCCGACCGCGCCCTGAAGGACAGGTGGCAAGAGATTTCCGCTCGCTTACATCATATCTATGCGGAGCCGCACGCCGCCTTCAAGGCCGTCAATTTTGACGCGATGCTGGCGAATGAGACGGTTGCGGCCGCGACGTTTGTGCGGATTGCCGAGCAGCCGGAAAGCTTCGGCGCGCTCAAGGGGAAGACCGGTCTGTTTGCAGGCAGCGCCGAGAAGCAGGCGCGCGATACAGCGCTTGTCAACGCATCAGCCCTTGCCCGCGATCTACAGAGCTTCATCACGAAACGTGCGGAGGCGGCCAGCCGCTATGAGGGCGATGAACGCGCGGTCCGCACCAAACTCTCGCTTGACATCCCCACCCTCTCCGCATCGGCAAGACAGGTGCTCGAGCGCGTGCGCGATGCGATCGATCAAAACGATATTCCCGCCGGTCTCGCGTTCGTCTTGGCGGACAGACAAGTGAAGGCTGAGCTTGAAGGTTTTGCCAAGGCCGTGTCGGAACGCTTCGGAGAAAGAACTTTCCTGCCGCTTGCGGCAAAGACTGCGGACGGGAAGGCATTCGAAGTAGCCTCCGCGGGCATGCAGCCGGCGCAGAGACAAGAGCTGCGGTCGGCTTGGGACACGATCCGGACCGTTCAGCAACTGGCTGCGCATGAACGGACAGCGGTGGCGCTCAAGCAGGCCGAGAGCATGCGGCAAACCCAGACGAAAGGTTTGTCTCTGAAATGATGTCTCATACCCCCACCACCCCGGCCGTTGCCCGCCAACGGCGTCTGGCGCTCGCTCTCCTCGCAGTGTCATGCGGTGTTGCCCTTGTGGTGATCCTCGGAGGGTCCATTGGCGGCCTGCGGATCAACACCACCCCTAGCGAGCCGCCCGGCCTCTGGCGTGTCGCACCCCTCGATCGCCAAGTTCAAGTCGGCGACATGGTGTTCGCCTGTCCACCAGAGGTCGGCGCTATCTCAGAAGGATTTGAACGAGGCTACCTTCGATCGGGCTTGTGCCCCGGCGGGTTTGGTCCCCTCATCAAGACGGTTGCGGCCGTCGCTGGGCAGCGCATCGATGTTGCCAGCGCCATCACGATCGATGGGCGGCCGATTGCAAACTCCAACCTCGTGGCTCAGGACGGCCTGGGGCGGACATTGCGCCCGTATGCAGGTGGGACGGTTCCGGCCGGCTTCGTGTTCCTCTACTCGCCATTTCCCGGATCCTGGGACTCGCGATACTTCGGGCCAGTCCCTGCCACTGGTGTCCTCGGCCTTGCAAAGCAGGTGCTCACCTATGCGCCCTGATTGGTTCCCGCCGCTTGCCGTCACTTCGGCCTGTGCCACGATCGGTTATGTCGCTTGGAGCGGACATGTCCTGGCCCTCCCCGCGTCGATCGCGTTTCCGGCGCTTTGGTCCGTGGCACGCAGCCGTCGGACCGCTGCCGCCTGTTCGGCCGCCTATTTTCTGGCGGCGTCGCGCGGTCTACCACAAGGCGTGGCTGCATTTTATGAATCGGATATCTGGCCGGGGCTGATCTTGTGGCTTGTCGCCTCGAGCTGCTTCGTTTTCGTTCACGCCGCACTTTGGTCGCGCCAATCCGGGGGATGGAAATCCCTCCGATATCTGGCGGCTATGATCCTCATGGCCATTCCACCTTTCGGGATTGTGGGATGGGCGCATCCGTTCACCGCGGCAGGTGTTCTCTTTCCGGGATGGGGTTGGATTGGGCTCGCGGCATTGGCAGCCGGTCTTGCGATCATGACAACACGCTATCGACCGGCTGCAGCCATAACTGTGGTCGGTTTCTGGCTGTGGTCCGCCGCATTCTGGACCGCGCCGAACATGGGACAGGGCTGGCAGGGCGTTGACCTGCAGCTCGGAAACAGTCTTGGCCGCGACAACAGTCTTGCCCGGCATCGTGATCTTGTTGCAACGCTTCGCCGACAGCGGCGGCCCGACACCAGCACCATGCTCCTGCCGGAAAGCGCTCTCGGGATCTGGACGCCATCGGTCACCCGCCTATGGCGTCAGCAGTTAAGTGGCACTGACCTGAACGTCATCGCCGGGGCGGCAGTCGTCGAACCGGAAGGCTATGACAATGTATTGGTTCGCGTCTCGGCTAACGAAACTGAGATCCTCTATCGCGAGCGCATGCCAGTGCCTGGCTCGATGTGGCAGCCCTGGTTGCCCCTGACTGGAAGGAGCGGCGGAGCCCGAGCGGGCTTCCTTGCAAATCCGATCGTATCCGTTGGCGACCAGAGGGTGGCCCCACTCATCTGCTACGAGCAGCTGATCATCTGGCCGATTCTGCAGTCGATGCTTCACGATCCGGATCTCGTCGTCGCCGTCGGAAATGGCTGGTGGACGAAAGGAACGTCCATCATCGCCATACAGCGCGCCAGCACGCAAGCCTGGGCTCGGCTCTTCGACAAGCCGCTCACTATGTCCTTCAACACCTGATCTTTGGAGCTCTCGTCATGGATCCAGCCTTTATCAAAGAGTGCGCCGATGCGGCGCTCAAGCCCGCCATTGTCGAGCAGTTCGTGTCTGCAGTGGGCTCCAGCAACCCATTTGCTGTCACCGTCAAATCGGGCGGACATATCATCCTCGTTCCCCAGCCGAAAACGCCTGATGAAGCCATGAGCATCGTTCGGCAATATGTCGGCCAGGCGGTGGTCCGAGTGGGGGTGACGCAGTTTCCGGCCGGTGTCGGCGTGAAGGATATGTCCGAGATCACGTCCGATTTGGTCGAGCCCTGCGCGAACCTACGCAAGGGATCGAAGATGTTCGCCAAAATCATCCGGATCGTGAGAAAATGGTATGGCAATCCCACAAGTGCTGAGGTCTTTCCGCAAATCTTCGACGATGCGGTTTACGCCTGGAAGACAGGCCAGTTTGAGGGGCAAGCCGTGTTTCAAGCTCAGGATCCGGTTGCTACCATCGCTGGAACGACCGAAAAAGCGGAGGCGGCGCAGGAGGGGCTTGCTGATGCGGCGCCGGTTGAAAGCGAGGCCGAGCCCTCAGATGCGAACGACATCGGAACGGCGGGCATCAGGATCGATCTTTCGAGGATTGGCGGTCAGAAATAGCTTATCAACCAACGCTGGCCCCGCGACCGATCATGGATCGACAATCGCAACGTTCAGGTCATCCAACACGTTTGCGAGACCCGGCGCCCGTATCAGCCTTGTCGCGCCGATAACCTCCAGCGTGCCGATGGCGCGATCGGACACCGCGACATTCGTTTGGCCGTTTAGCCTCAAGGGATAAATGATGCCATCGACCTGATATCGATGTTCATGGAATGCGACAGCCCACTCTCAAGCTAGGGATTGCTTGGACGATTTTGCAACATCCGTCGGCACGCCCATCTTGATCGCTCCGTCGTTACGCAGATCGACCATCGTCAGTGGGTCGCTCACCTCGATCTGCACAAATTGCCGGTCACTCAGCTCCGACTCGGCAATGGTGAGATCGCCAATCAAGCCATCGCGTTGATCTCGCAGGTCGGCTTCGAGAAAGCATACTTTTATGGTGTCGCCCATGTAGAGCACGCCGAAGCGATTGGCGGGCTTCCGGCGCCGCGGATCGCTAAATTGGCTCGGTGTCTTTCCAAAAATCCGAGCGGGTCAGGATATCTAGCGAAATAGATGCGGCCGAACTTTGACCCCGCGGCAACGACATGCAGATGCAGGCTGGCTGTTTCAAAGCCGGCGGGCGGTAGTGCATTTCCTATTTACCGAAAATCTCGTCCAACGCTTTCCGCTGCCGCGACCGCCTGTTCAGTTCGTCCGCGCTCCAACGCTTCCCGACCCGTGAGACCCTTAAGTTCACCATGCGGCTGGACCAGGAAACGATAGACTGCCCAGGCACCACCGAGTCTCTCGTGAAGGAGAGAAAGCGCAGCAAATGGCTTTCCATCGGAATCGAGCTGCCAATCGGGAAAGCGATAACCACGCTTGGCGCCGTCGAGACCAAGCACCTGACCGTTTTGCCGCTTGGTATTGACTGTCACGCGCGTGGTGCCGAGTAGGCAAGCAAAGTCATCAGCGCTGAGCATGTTGGGGCGCTCGAGGATTTCTGCGGCTTTCGAGCGTCCGCGTCCCCGGGCCGCAGCAAGAGCTTGCTCAAGTCCAGAATCTGCTATGCTGTCCTCAGACAGCGTAGGGGTGGGCAACGCGTCGTCTTCGACCGGAGTTACGACCATTTCGCCTTCTGGATCGACGTCAACGCGGAAGCTCACACGCTTGCCGGCGGTTCGACTCCTTGAAATCGCCTGACCATATTGCTGCAGGAGTGCCTGTACGCGCTTCGGCTTGTCGGACAGGACTTTGGTCGCATTATCCGGAACCTTGATTTTGAAGCCGCTCATACCTTCCGGTAAGGCACCGGCGCCTGTCGCCAGAAAGAAAGCCATGGACCTATCTGGTCCATCACTGCGGGCCGAGCTGTCTTTAGTGCTGGGTTTTGTTTCGGGAGATGCCATAACACTGCATCTGTACAGAAGTACCTACCTGGCAAAGATGGATAAGTTCGTAAAGGCAAGCCAGTCAGTTACCCGGTATTCGGTCGGCTCGAGACAGAAGCCGCTTCGAGCAAAAGACGGCGGATAAAATGTATGGCACCTTACCGAGGCATGTTCCAACCATCCCCCGCATGTTCAGCGGGGCTATGGAGTGATCGACATGGCGTTATGAGCGTGATCCGACGCTATCTGACCTGGAAGGACTAGCTTGCCGGCATACCGACTGCCTTTACGATGCGGGCGAAAGCGGCCATGCCGGGGTCGTCAAGATCCATGCTGCGCTCCGGCCACAAGCGTGCGCGCCCGACTCGACACGGCTTTCCTCTAAAGTGAAGTATGACATTGTCTGCGGCGTCGCAGGCTGCTCGAGCAGCTCCTTGCCTGGTCGTTTGCGTTTGGACTGCATTGGCGACCGCGTGAACGCCATCCACGATCGTTTTGTCCCCAAGTTCGGAACGGCCCAACAGGAGCATCTCATCCCGGGCTGTTGTCAGCAGCGCTGCTATTTCGTCGATCTGAACCTTTGGTCGATACGCCAGAAGACCGCCTACGGAAAGCAGTGCCGCGCTGATCAGAGTTCCAAGGCTGGATCCTGTGCTTTCCGCCGCCGCCGTCGCCATCGCCCTGAACGTTGTTCCAAGATCCTCCTGTGCCGGCTCGACGATTTCAACTGCAGCCAGCAAGCGGACCAGCATTGTGCCGGTGTCACCGTCCCCCAGCCGGCTATCGGCGGCGTTGATCTCACCTTCCAACGTACGTGCTGCCGTGGCGGCGCGTTTGGCCGCAGCAACGATGTCTATAGAACTCAAGGGGGTCATTGGACGCTCCAGAATGGTGAAGAACTTGGCATGGAGAAAAGCGGTTCGATTTCTTCGTCCACGAAGCAGACGCTGATTGATATTCCCGCCATCTCCATCGACGTGGCGAATGAACCAACAAAGGAACGAGCGATAGCGAAACCTTTGCCCGACAGGGTTTCATGGGCACGGCGGTAGGCGATGAAGATCTCGTCAACCGGCGTTGCCCCAAGATTGTTCAGCATCAGGACGACGCGGGTCCCGCGTGCCTGCGGTTGACGGTCGTCTAGAATTCGTCCGACCATCTCCTCGATCAAAACGTCTGCAGGCGCCATCGGGCGCCGCCAGATTCCCTGTTCACCGTGAATGCCGATCCCCATTTCGACGTCTCCGTCGATCATGCTGACCACGGGCTGATCCGCGGAGGGGAGCCTGCAACCACTCCAGGCCATTCCTATTGTATGGGTGCGATCAACTGTCTTTTGCGCGATGCGCGCGACCTCCTTCAGCTGTAGACCCGCCTGGGCTGCTGCTCCAGCCGCCTTGAAAGCGAGAACGATGCCGGCAACGCCACGTCGCTTGTCGCGCTCATGTCCTCCTGCGCTGGCGATATCGTCCGTCCCAAGCACGGTGTGAATGTTTTTCACATTCGCCATCTTCGACGCCATGCTGAAATTCATCCGATCGCCGCCATAGTTTCCGAACAGAAGGAGAACCCCTTCCCCGGAATTGGCGGCGTCAATTGCGTCGATGCATGACTGCAGCACTGGCCCTTCGAACACGTTGCCGACCGCACACGCGTCCAACAGTCCATCGCCAAGGTAGCCGCAAAACAGCGGCAGGTGCCCCGAGCCACCGCCGGTCACGATTCCCACCTTGCCCCTTATGGCGCCACCGCGCCGAACGATCGTACGGCCGGTCTTTCCTGACCGGGCGAGGTCGGGATAAGCAAGCACAAGCCCCGACAGGCTCTCATCGACGTAGCTTGACGGGCTGTTCATCAATTTTTTCAAGGTATTTCCTCTTAGCGTTTAGATGGATTGGGCCAGAAGGATCGCTTCGGCATCTGGTCGTCGCCATCGGGTTGGCCCTCTTGCCAAACGGCGTTCGACAAGACGGACAGCGAGCGACGCAGGCCATGCCATCGCGAAATAAAGGCAGGCAGTCAGGGCAAAGACATGCAGAGGAAGAAAACTCTCCGACATGATCGCACGGGAGGTCAGCGTCAGCTCGGGGACCGCGATCAGCGCGCAGATCGAGCTATCCTTCATAAGAGAGATCAGGTTGACGAGCAGAGGTGCGAGCATGTGCCTGATCGCCTGGGGTAGCATGACCAGTCGAAATGTCTGTGCCGGTGTCAGACCGGCGGCCAGTGCCGCCTCGCGTTGCCCACGAGGAATGACGCCGAGTCCCGCTCTGAAAACCTCCGAAAGGTAGGCGCCATACACCAACGCCAGACCGATCGTGCCAGCCGCGAAGGCGGACACGACGATCCCGCTGGCCGGTAAGCCGAAATAGATCAGATAAAGGATCACCAGAATGGGAACGCCACGGGCGACGGCGACATAGATATTGGCAATGAGCCGAATGGACGCTGCCGACCGATTGCGGAAATACTCGATCGAGAGACCAAACACCAAGGCCAGGCTGAACCCGGCGCATGTCAAGGCCAGGCTGGTGACGAGAGCCTCCGAGAGCCTCGGTGCCCAGTCGGCAAGATTTGCCAGGATCGTCTCAAGGAATTGCATGTCAATACTCCAGTCGACGCTCGAACAATACGAAGGCTTGTCCGACGATGAATGTCAGTGCGAGATAAAGAAGCGCTGCGGCTCCGTAGACCCAGGCAGTCGCGAACGTCTCGTTGACGATCTGGCGCGCATTGAACATCACTTCCGGCGCTGCGATCGCAGCAACGAGCGAGGTGTCCTTCACGAGCCCAACGGAATAATTGCCGAGAGGTGGCAACGCGAGACGAAGCCCCTGAGGCAGGATGACGAGGCGAAAGGCGGCCAGAGGTTTCAGCCCAATTGCGGCCGCGGCTTCGCTTTGTCCTTTCGTGACCGATTGAAAACCGGCGCGAATTATGTCGAACACGACCGCCCCACCGATCATGCCAAGGCCAGCGATAGCCGCCGTCAGCGACGAAAGCCGCAGGCCAAGGGCTGCCAGCCCGAAATAGAGCAGAAACAGGAAGGTCAGGCTCGGAACGTTCCTGAGCGCTTCCACATAGGCCCGGATGACAAATGCCGTTGCGCGGGCACGGGCAAGATTGTCGATTGTCGCCAGCGTCAGACCAATTGCCATGGCGAGTGCAAGGGCGCCGAGACTGACCTCGATTGTCACGATCGCGCCGGACAGCAATGCATCGACAATTCTGTTCAACATGGCGAGGTTCATGGACGCCCCTCCGGTCGTGACAGGCTGGACAGAAATTGGCGAAGGCGCGGTTCGCGAGGATGGTCGAGTATTTGACGGCTGGGGCCCTCTTCCACGATGCGACCGCCGTCCATGAAGAGAATTCTGTCGGCAACTTCCCGAGCGAAGGCGATCTCATGGGTAACAAGCACCATTGAACGCCCTTCGTTTGCGAGCTCCTTGATCACATTCAACACCTCGCCCACCAGTTCTGGATCGAGCGCGGAGGTGGGTTCATCGAAAAGCAGGAGTTTTGGCTGCTGTGCGAGCGCGCGGGCTATGGCCACGCGCTGCTGTTGTCCTCCAGACAGGCGGGACGGCATTTCTCCGGACTTATGGCCGAGATGAACCTTTGCAAGCAGCTCATCAGCCAGCTTCGCAGCCTCGTTCGCGGCAAGGCCACGAACCTTTCGAGGTTGAAGGGCGACGTTTGCCTGGACAGAGAGATGTGGCCAGAGGTGAAAGTGCTGGAACACCATGCCGATCTCGGCGCGTTGCGGTGCGAGTTCGGCGTCGGTCATGAGCCTGCCGTCAGCCCGCCGACCGATCAGCTCGCCATCAATCCTGATATCGCCGTTCGTCGGCGGATCGAGAAAGTTGATTGCCCTCAGACATGTCGATTTGCCGGAGCCGCTCGGACCAATAAGGGCGATCCGTTCGCCGCGACCAAGTGTGAATGAGACATCTTTGAGGACAGGCAAGGCACCATATGATTTGTTGAGTCTATCGACGGTCAGGAGAGTATGGGTGTCTGTCATGGCGAACTCCAGGGCGCGAGGTTGAGACGACCGGCATCTGCCGGTCGCCAATGTCTGGCTACTGGCCACAAACGGGCGGAACCCAGTCGGCGGGCCGATCGACGCCGGCACGAAAGTTCTGTGGCGACGGCGTGTAGTTCGCCTCGCTGATGTTGCCGTATTTCTTTCCGATGGCCTTGACCTCGCACGTCGTCCAGAGCTTTCGGATTTCGCCGCTGATGGCGTCCGACAGCACCTGGTTTTCCTTTGAGAGCCCAAAGACATACTGGCGACCGATGCCGGTCAGTAGCGGGAAATCAGGCTTGTTGTCGGTGAAGGGAAGGTTGACGAGCCCCCAGTCGGGGTTCTTCGAAATGGCGTAATCGATCACCGGCGGATCGCCGACAAGTGCGTGGATACGTCCGGCCATGAGGTCACGCAGGGCCGCGTCTGAACTGTCGTAGAGTGACAGTTCAAGCCCCTTGATGCGTCGGAGTTCCGGTAGGAATGAAAAACCGGTCATCGAACCGACCTTCATGTCTTCCAGGTTTGCCAGGGTATGCCAACCGTCATCCTTCCCTGACGTAATGCCATTCTGGAAGTAGCCGCTTGGATCAGTAAGCGAGAGCGTGCCTGCCCGCTGTTCGGTCCAGGCGACATTGCCGCCAATAATGTCGACGCGACCGGTCTGCACGGCGGCTATTGCTCCTGACCACTCCATTGGAACAGGTTTGATCGCAAGTCCGAGATGCTCGGCCGCGAGTTGCAGGATCTCGCCATCGTAGCCAATGAGCTTGCCGTCACGAGCGACCAGGCCCGGCATGTCGCCCGTGATCGCAACCGACAATGTGCCGGGTTCGACAAGCCTATATGATGATGTATCGGCCGCTATCGACGGCCCGGCCACCAGCGCCATGACGCTGGCTATTGCAATGAGTGTCGCAGTCTTCATGATCGTTGTTCCCTTTCCTTGTTGTGAGACTGATCAGGTCGGCACAGCAGCGACCGGCGCTGCCGAATTGGATTTTGGTTCGCCGAAGCGGGTCATCGACAGCCCGTCGAGCGACGTCGGTGAGCCTCCTTCGAGACTGAGTTCCGCGAGCACCGCCCCGACGGCAGGGCCAAGCTGAAAGCCATGTCCGGAAAATCCGAAGGCATGGAAAAGGTTGGGCGTGCTCGGGCTCGCTCCGACGACCGGAAGCCCATCGGGCATGCGCCCCTCGATGCCAGTCCAGCTACGAACCAGGAGAACGTTGGCGAGAGCTGGCACCATCTTAATCGCAGCGCTGGCTGCCTCCATCGTCACATCCGCCAGCGGTCGCGCGCGAAGAGCATCGCGGTCGGCAGTGCCAAGGCCAGATCCGAAGATCACGCTTCCGTGGCCGGTCGCCTGTCTGACATAGATGCCGCCGCCGCAGATTCCGAGATTGGGGCCGACCAACGGTGCGATCGGTTCGGTGACGCACATGTTTGGCGCCATCACCTCTTCGCGAACAATATCCCCGAACCATTTGGCGACGCCGGCGCCCCATGCTCCCGCCGTGTTGATAAGGCGGCGGGCGTGGACTGGAGCATCTTCTCCGGCAGCGAAAAGTTTAAAGCCGTTCCGATCGGCAACCGCGAGCTTGATACTGCATTGCTCGCGTATGACAGCGCCCTTCTCACGTGCGCAACGGGCAAAGGCTGGAGCGACGAGCCTTGGATTGGCCTGGCCGTCCTCCGCGCAGAGGGAGCCACCTGCAAAGTAATGTCCAAGATAAGGATAACGCCGGCGCAAATCCGAACGATCGAGAATCTTGAGTGAGAGGCCGAAGGAACTGACCATTTGTTGATGGGCAACGAGTTCCGCCATGTCGGCGTCGTTGCGGGCGAGCTTCAGATGACCAGTTACCGAGAATTCGCAGTCTTGCCCGATGAGATCGACGAGCCGCCCCCACATCGCCCGGCTCCTTCGCGCCAGGGGCAATTCGGCGGGATGGCGACCCTGTTGGCGTACGCCCCCGTAATTCACTCCACTTGCCTGTGCACCGCATCGGCCCCGTTCGAAAAGAATGACGGAGGCGCCCCGGCGGCGGGCGTGCAGTGCTGCGGAGCAGCCCGCGAGGCCGCCCCCGATGATGGCGACGTCAAAGCTGGTCATGTGTTCGTCTCGCTAGCGATGTCAGTGGGACCGGCTTCACCGGCGCCTGTCCCCGGATCCGCCCGACGGCAGCAATATCGACTGCCGCTTGCGCCGCGATCAGCTCCGCCGCCATCGGCGCACAGACACGCCCCTGGCAACGGCCCATGCCAAGCCGTGTGAACGCCTTTATCCGGTTGATGTCGCATTCTCCCGAGGTGGTCACCGCCTCGCGCAGGCTCCCGGCTGTCAGGCCCTCGCACCTGCAGATCACCGTGTCGTCAGGAGACATGGATGCCATGCGCGACGGAAATGGGAACACCCCATCCAGCGCGCGCCGGAACGCATCCATCCGCGCCACGCGCTGCCGTAGTCCCGACACCCGCGGCGCATGGGCGCTCGCTTCATCAGCGAGCAACGCGCGGGCGGCGAGTTCCCCCGTCATTTCTGCGACTTCGCTCCCGCGAATTGCAAGCCCGTCCCCTGCGAAATAAACGCCTCTGACGGAGCTGCGCCCGTCGGCATCGGTCTTGGGCAACCACTGGCGGTGTTGCCTGTCGAATCTGAAATCGACCCCCAGCAGATCAGCAAGCTGCGTTTCCGATTTCAGTCCGTAGCCTATTCCCACGGCATCACAGGTCAGTGTCGTCTCGCGCGTCCCCTTGAGGAAGCGCACGCCGGACACGCGCCCATCCCGATTTCTCAGTATCTCGGTTGGTTCAGCACGGGTCTCCACCACAATGCCATGCGCGCGAAGCCAGGCCATGTAGTAGAGGCCTTTAGCAAGGATCCGACCACCCGCGACCAGTCCCGCCATGGACGACACATGGCGAAATGGGTCAGCGTGCTCGAGGACGGCAACCACGCGGGCTCCCGCCCGGGCATATTGATAGGCGACGAGGTAGAGAAGCGGCCCGCTTCCGACGAAGACGACCTCGCCGCCAATCAGCGATGCTTGCGCCTTGAGCGCGATTTGCGCCCCGCCAAGCGTGAAGACACCGGGTCCCGTCCATCCTTTGACCGGAACAATCCGGTCCATCGCGCCGGGTGCGACGATCAATCTTGTCCATGGCTGACGAAGTGCCCCGTCTTTCCGCGCCAGATGAATAGTACCAGGCTCGATACCCCATATCAGCGTCTCCGGGTAATAGGTGATCGACGGCAAGATGGCGGCGAAATGCTCTCCCAAGGCGTGCGCGCGGGTCGCCTCGAAGCCATAGGTGTCCTTGCCGCTTCGGGCCAGGGGAGCAGGCGCACGCCGGAAAATCTGGCCGCCCGGGAACATGCCTTCGTCGATGAGGATCGGTTTGTGGCCGGCTTCGACAAGCGCGCGCGCAGCGCTGACGCCTGCCGGTCCGGCCCCCACGATGACAACTGGATCGGTCGCGCTCATGCTCCCGCCCCTGCGCCTGCCCCTGCCCCTGCCTCTGGCGCGGACGTGGAAAGCGAAACGTTCGTTTCGACAAGGCTGGTGCACGCCCGGATACGTTCGCCCGAGCTCGTCCATAGCCAGCAGTCCTGACAGGCGCCCATCCAGCAGAAGCCTGACCTGCGTTCCTCAAGAAACTCAAAGTTGCGGACATGCCCAAGATCAGCATTGAGGGCGGCGAGCAAGGTCTCGCCCTTGCGGGCCGTGACCTTCCGGCCATCGACAAGAAACTCCACCGGCGCCGATGCCGCTACTTCAAGCCTTTTCAGGCTGAAGGCTGTTCGCTCTAGCGATCTCATCTTGTCATCCTCCCATTGCTACCGAAGTACAGATAATCCATAATATGGATACAATGAGAGAATCAAATTCGAATTCATTCAATCTCGTCACAGCTGTTCGAAACTTCGAAACGACCTGTGGTAGCAACGAAAGGACGTCGCCTCCATGCCTCATGCCATTTCTGAACTTGCCGCCTTTTGCTTGGCGATAGACACGGTCGACGATCGCGTGCAGCAGGCCGCGCTCAGGACACTGCTCGACACGATCGGAGTGGCCGCGATTGGGTCGATGACGTCAGGTGGTCGCGCGTCATTCGACGCCGCGCCGGCCGTATGGGGGAGCGGTCGCTCCCGGGTCTGGTTCTCAGACCGACAACTCACCGCCCCGGGGGCGGTTTTTGTCAACGCCACATATTCGGCGAGCCTCGATCTCGACGACGGTCATCGCGGCGCCGCCGGTCACCCCGCAGCCGCCATTGTACCTGCTGTTCTCGCCCTTGCCGGCGACCGCGCGCTGCCGGCTTCGAGGCTGCTCACGGCCATCGCTCTTGGCTATGAGGTCGCTGTGCGCGTGGCGGCATCGCGCGATGTCAACGCACTGCGCACGACCGACAGCGGGCTTTGGTGTGGTTACGGCACCGCCGCTGCTGCCGCGTGGCTGCTCGGGTGCTCCGCTCCGGTTGCCGCGCAGGCCATGGCAATCTCCGGTCAGACGGCAACGGGGCAGTACGCGACAGGCTGGACGCGCCTCGGCCATACGGTCAAGGAAGGGATACCGTGGGCGGCGGCTAACGGCGTTCAAGCCGCATTTCTCGCCGCGGCCGGCCACACCGGTCCAATCGATCTGTTGGACGAAGCTTCCGTCTACGACAGGACGAAGCTTCTGGATCGGAGCCGGTCATGGGCCGTGGAGCAGGCCTACTTCAAGCGTTACAGTTGCTGCAGATGGGCGCATGCGGCAATCGATGCAGCGCTGCTCCTGCAGGATGAGCACGTGTTCGTCGGGAGCGAGATCGATGAGATCCTTGTCGAGACATTCGAGAGAGCACTCACCCTTCCAAACCAGCCGGCTCCGACCTCGAACGAAGCCGCCCAGTACAGCATTCCGTTCTGCGTCGCCGTGGCTCTGCTTCACGGAAAAGCGGCACTGCTGCCGCTGGAGGACCGCTATCTCGCAGACCCCGCCGTCCTTGCGCTCGCCTCGCGGGTCACGCTGAAAACCAGTCCGCGATATGCAGGTGCATTTCCGTCCACGACGCCCGCCACGCTCTCGATCGTCTCGGGTGGCCGTCGCTTCGCGCTCGAAGTTGTCCGTCCAAAAGGCGAGCCGACCAACCCGATGAGCGGTGAGGAGCTCGCACACAAATTCGACGCGCTGACCTCGCGTCTGCCAATTTCTAGGATGAAGATACGGTCAATCGCCGAAACAATCCGTTGTTTCGGCCGTGAATCGACAACGGCTGATTTGCTCAACGCTCTTTGCAACCCATCCTAGTCGTTTTACAAAGCTGCCAACTGATACTAGGACTCCCTCAACACAGGGGCGGATGAGGGTGACATGGCAAAGGACGAGGCCGCGGCGACCGGAACACAATTGCTCGATAGAGCGGTCGCGGTTTTGAAATTCCTAGGCGACGCCGGGCAGAGCGGCGCGACAATGTCGATGATCGGCGATGCGCTAGGGCTGAAGCAGCCGACCGCGCATCGCATCATAACGGCTCTCGAGCGTCACGGGTTCGTCGATCGGGAACAGGAAACCCGTCGGTATCGACTTGGCCTTGCGCTGTTCGCGCTTGGCGCGACTGCGGCCGATGGTACCGGGTTGAGGGTGCTGGCTCGCCCGGCGTTGATGCGACTGTCCGCCTCCACCGGTGACTCTGTGTTTCTCATGGCCAGGGCCGGCTTCAACACCGTTTGCGTTGATCGCCAGCAGGGCACCTATGTTATCGACAGCTTGACCGGCCATATCGGTGGCCAGATCCCGATGGGTGTGGGGCCTGCGAGCCAGGCGATCCTTGCTTTCCTTCCGCCAGCCGAAGCGGGTGTTATCGCTGCCACGAACGCGCCCCTCTACAAGCAATACGGGTCGTTGACGGAGCGAAAGGTCAAGGACAGCCTGGCTGCGATAAGGGAGAACGGATACGCCGTTGACCGCGGAGACCTGGTCGCCGGCATATCCGCGATCGCCGTCCCCATTCTGCCGCCCGGGCGTGACGCTGTGGCGTCAATCGCGATCAACCTGACAAGCGCGAGACTATCGGACGAGCGGCTTCCTGATCTCGTCAGCATGATACAGGACGAAGTGCGCAGGATTGAGCTCCATCTCAATCCGCTTGATGAGCAGAGCTTAGGCTCGGCCGCAGCAGCAATGGTTCCGCCTCGCCGCTAGTTTCATCGCACCTTTTTTTCGTGCGAAAACGCGTGCAGGACGAAATCTGCGGCGAGCTGCTCGTCTCGACACAGTCGGTCCAGTTTGTGCCCAATGAAGTGGCCTGTCCTTGCATCGACAAGCTCCTCCCGGTGGATGCCGGTAAGGACCAACGCGGCATCTAGTGTATGACGCCACTGGGTTTGACCCAAAACATACCGGTATGACCTAAACCGGTGGCGTATGGTTAAAAATCTATTGTCACTTGCGAGAACTCAGCGCTCCTTTGAAAGAAAAGGAACAGTTCATGCAAGCAGTCCCTCACCCCGATTTGATCTGCGGATTGGCCGACAACAGTCAATCGTTTGACGTCTTTGATCGTGACACGCTGGCGGAGAGGACTTGGTCTGTCGTTCGTGCCGCCTCTGATGCTCTTCCGCAGCATGAAAGGTTTGAACGCCTACGCCGGCTGCGCCAGCTCTTAGCCGATGCTCATCAAGTGCGGGAGAGCGGTCATGTCTACGATCTCGGAGAACGATTGAGCGAGGTCGAGTTCGGTCACAACTTCAGTGCTGACAGTCGTTATGTTTCGGAACTCCCAATGGAGGTCGCGTACATCCATTTCGGATACAACGAGCACATGTTGTTCGGTGATGGGAGATGGATCGACGGCGTTTATATTAGGGACGACTTAGGCATAAAAGGCGCCGGAATGCTCTTCACTTTCGTTGCGGATAGCCGAGTGAGTCAAGCACGCCAAGGATCTTTGAGGGCCGGGGATCTTGTTGAGGTGAGTAACTGCGCAAGCGCATTCGTGCCCGCTGACGCAGATCCCAGATTCGTCCTGCACAACAGGGCGAATTATAGAGGTGAGCCGATGTTGGCTCAGACGATAAAGATTATCAGCGGGGCAGAGATCGCCCTTTACGCCCTGTCGATGCTCTCTCCGTTGCGGCCAATGTCGAGAAGCTGGAGCCCTTAGATCCCAAAGGCAGGCGATCACGTCAGCTTCCAAAATGACGCGGATATCTGGGCCGCTTTGGATCGAGCGCGGGCAACGTCCGAGGCGGCAGTCGCCGCTACCCATTTGGAATCTTCTTCGATGTGGGCCGCAACGACGCCGGTTCGAAAGTTGCCCAGCGTATACACTCAACAACAGACACTCTTCGTGAGATTCGAAATCGCTTAAGGAAATTGCTTGCCGCCTCTCGATTTTCGACTGACCATTTTGTTAGACAGACAAAAGGACATTCATCTTGATCACCGCTGCCGCCAAAATGCACTTCTACCAAACCCTCGAACCGCAGATGGAAGACCCGGACCTATGTGTATTTCCATTGAGGTTCTTCGCCAAGTATGACGACGGAAATCGCCTGGTGGCCGCCCCTACCCTGTCGATGACTCTCACCGAGACGCTGCCATCCATTGCTCCCAAGCGGGCGATTTTCGGGGCCCGCCGCATGCCCGGTAATGGACGCTCCTATGGCTGCTATGAAATCATTTTCCCGGGCGCAGAAGATCAGCCAACCAACGGCTACGCCGAATGGGGCGTTCGGAAGTCCGTGACCTTTGACGACGAGATAGAGATATTTGATGCCACGGAGGAATTCGAGACTGCGGAGGGCCTCCTCCGATACCGCGCACAGGAACTCGGGGATAGTGAACGGTCCCTTGAGATTATTCGCGACGGTGTTGTCGGTTACATTCAAGCATTCGACGACTTGGCACTATGGAACCCCAAAGCCTCAACTGACATCGCAGCGGGCCTGGATGAGCTTTTCGAGGGACGCGACTGGACACGTTTTGTTTCCAGGGCTGAACTGGAAGTTCCTCCGGTGACCATCGCTAACATCGACTTCCTCCGCTACGACGACGACCTGGCCCTGATCAGGTTCGACTATTCCAATGGCACGGATGTCGGCCGAGAAATGGATTACGTGAAAATTCAGGGCGACCGCCCAACTGTTGTCCGTCACGGCTGGAGCGCTCTGCGCTCCGCGGTGCCGGCCTTCAATGGCCGACAACTGCCCCAGGTATACGACGCGTTGCAACGAGCGATCGATGCCGGCGCAGGTGCAGTGGCCGCCTGACCGGCGACCGCCGGTAGTCCCAAGCTTCGAATTCCGAGGCTTGTGGCACCGGTGCGTTGGCGATTTCTCAATTGGCATCTATTATCCTACCTTGGAATGGGGAAGGATGATGGCAGGAACAGACTGGCCAAAGGCCGCGCTGACGACCGAGGCGATACAGCTACTCGACGCGATCCTTCGAGAATGGTGTGCTGAAAACGAGTGCGATCGAGGTCGTCTCACCGCGAAAAGCCTCGTGGAATGATTCGAATTCGGGGTGACTGAGAAAGCGGAGCTCGAGCGTCTGGTGCGCGACGACGTCACCATAGACAAGCCCCGCAAACCTTAGTTCGCGGCTGCAGCTCCTGTTCGGTGCCATAGGCCTGCATTGCGGGCCTGACTGGAAGCGCCTAGCTTGCCTCTCAGAACTGCCGGCTTGATCAACTGGAAAAGGGTCGCCTATGACCGTGACTGATGAGGGCGAAAGCATTGGCCTCTTCGAGCCTCTCCTCGTTTCAGGCGGAGCTAAGTTCCGTCCCAGCCTCAACGACCTCGCGCGTTCACTGGCAGTGAAGTCCGCGAACCTCTCGACTTCTCTGCCCTCCGCGCTCGCAGAGCCGCTGTCAGTATTAATCCGGGCCATCGAATCCCACTACAGTAACTTTATAGAGGGCCACATATGTGAGCCGGTTGATATTGATCGAGCGATACGGGGCGAGTACAGCGACGCTGCGGAGACGCGCGGCCTTCAGTTGGAGACTCTTGCCCATATCGCTACACAGAAATGGATTGACGAAGATGGGATCGGAGTAGCGCCATACTCGGCCGAGGCAATTCGGGAAGTGCACAAGCGTTTCTTCGAACAGCTTCCTCATGGATCGCGTGTGGTCCGCGATGGAAACGGACGACAATTAGCCATTGAGCCTGGAGCGATCAGGACCACGGGCGTCCAAGTGGGCCGACACGTTGCAGTGAGCGCCGGTGCTGTGCCTCGCTTCTTGGCTCGCATGGAGCAGGCCTACAAACCGACGGGTAAAATCGAGAGCATCCTCGTTGCCGCCTGCGGACATCATCGCCTCCTTTGGGTCCACCCGTTTTTGGACGGAAACGGACGGGTCGCCAGGCTTGTTTCCGCCGCCGCCCTTAGCGCGGCAATCGGCACAAAAAGCATGTGGTCTCTGTCTAGGGGTCTCGCGCGGAAGGAGAAGGAATACAAAGCGCTCCTTCAGTCTTGTGACGAGCCTCGCCGCGGTAGTCTTGACGGACGGGGAACGCTCAGTGAAGGCGCCCTTGCGGCCTTCGTGGAGTATTTTCTCACAACTTGCATCGAAGAGATCGAGTTCATGCATGACCTTATGCAGCCCGACAGACTTCGCGCTCGCGTTAGGACATGGGTACTGGAGCAAATGCGCACAGGAAGACTGCCGTTAGGATCTGACGCGTTGTTGGAAGCCCTGATCAGTCGCGGACAGTTGGCCAGCGCTGAGGTGGTGGCCCTGATCGACGCGACCGGCGGGCCGGCCCGGCAATTGATTGCGGCACTTATGGATTCTGGTATCGCCCAATCCGAGACATTGCATTCGCCCCTCCGGCTGTCATTCCCGATTAGGCTGACAGATCAGCTGTTACCAGGGCTCTTTCCAAACTAAGGTCAGGCGACTGATTCAATTGGCGGCATTTCACACGGATTTCTGCGTTTTAAGGGCCGCACTCGAGCTCCACATCAAACAGATTCCGGGAGCGCGGCAGTTTGGGTGCAAAATGAACTGAGCGAATACGCTTCCTGTCCGATCTTTTCGACGCTATTGGACATCGTTTGACATCAAGACCAAAGCATCGACGTTGTGGCGACATCAACGATCGCCCGCATTGTCAGTTCGCGGGCGTTTAACCTTCAGAGGCCTTCCATCTCGGCCTTTGCCAATCAAAATCCTTTTGTCGAGCGGTTTGAAGTCCGCCCCGAGGCCGTTGCCGAAGCTAGCCTTATCGTCGTCTTCGTCGTGTTCGGGCGTCGCAGTCGTTCCCATAGGACGGACCTCCTATTAATTCAGCGACAGCCTATAGCCATTGTTGGCTGGTGTCGAGGAAGCAACATTGCCGTGCACATCCTGACGATGGACGCCGCTAGGCCATGCTAAGCTCCAGCTTGCTCGACCGCTGCGACGTAAACGTCGATAATCGCATTGCACTCTTCCCGCGACGGTATTCCCCGAAGGCCATGTCGTTCTACAAGCAATTCGCGCAGGCGTCTTGCGGCAGCGGTACGATCACCAGGTTTGATCAGTTCCCGTTGTTCCTCCGTTAAATCGGCAATCATGAGGTTCCTCCTGTCTTCGCAATTGCACCGCGTGACACCGTGTTCGTCAATAGCCGAAACATATCCGCGTTAGAGAACTGGGGCTTAGAACCTCCATCCTACCGCGGATGACGCGCTTCTCAATCCTATACGATCAAGTACCCGAGTGACGCCATTTTACGCTTGCGTAGGCTTCAGATCCGGACAACCATTTCTGTCAGAGATTTAGTCAAAGGACTTGAGACATGGACTACAGCTTGTCGTCGGCAGCGTCAGAAATCAGATTCGCACAGCGCCTTCCTGGTGACGCGGATACAGCCGAATACATCGGAAAACTCCTGTTGCCCGGAGACGATCTGACGATTGCCGTGACCCCAAACCGGGTGACCGTATATCTGGACCGCCGCGCTGTGAAACTCGGGAAGGCATCGAGGTTTATCAACAATTACATCGACCGCATCCGCAGCGAGACCAAGCGGGATCTCGACGCAGGCGCTCAGCAGATCAACATCATCGGCGTCTGGCACGACAACGGTCCGAACAACAAGTCGTTTGAACCCTATCTCGTTCAAAAGAAAGATGCCGCCGGCAATATATCAACCAGTCTGTACCGCTACCTGATTTTTCATTTCGATCACCATCGCAGCGGCGAAAAGCAGCGACTGACCATCTCGGAAATCGATGGAGCTGCCGAGGTTATCGACGGGTTGAAGGCGATTACAGAGCAGATGATCGGGCTCGATAATTTGCCGGACTACGTTTGGCAGAATGGACACCCCGCTGGCGTCCTCTGGTGTCCGGTTCCCGGGAGCGACATGCCGCCATTCGTGTACTCGGCCGTTGGGCTCAAAAAGTTTCGAACGCTGACAGGGGAAGCCTTGGACGCATCTGGAGCAAAGCAATTCGATGCGCAGACCTATCACCGCACGCATTCCAGCTATTTCGGGATGATGGCGCAGCCAACCGGCATGGCAAATTGATCGCCGGTACCATGTCATCCTCTGGAAGGCACTCCGCATGGCCAGAAGGTCTCGCCATGCGTCGTGCCGCTTCGCGGTAGACGCTTCGTAGCCCCTTAAAACCGCGTCTTTCGTGGGTCCTTAGTCGCCGGAGACGAAGGCCGGATCTACTAACGATCGAGTACGCGTTAGCAACGATGGGTCGTGCGGCGATGAAGGACGGAGTAGATCTGCGGTCAAAAAAGCCCTTTAGTCGTCGTGAAGACCTTCCCCGCGATTAGACTTCTCGCCGCCGTATTGAACGCCGTGTTTCCGGACGCCGCCTCGACGATCTCCCGCAGATACTCACGGAACATCGGATCGGCGCAAACCAATGCGACTGTCTTCTCCCTCGTGACCGTGCCGTAGAGATCGAATGCTACGACATAGGATTCGTCTACACGCGGCTTACGCTTTCGCCTCACCAAGGCGATCGTGTCGCACGACACTTCCAGGCTGACCACTCGGGCGTTGCTATCAGGATCCAACGACGCTACGAAGGCATCCACGACGGATGCCGAGTGATCGCCGAAGCTTGGCCGCGTCACTTTGTCCGGCCAGTTCGTAAACTGGAAGACGCCGAATTTTTCTCTCGTAGTCCGTGCCATTCGACCCGATCCCAATGCAATGACAATATCAGTTTGTCAGTTTATAGCGAAGCTACGCAATAGCCGGCGATCGTGAAGAAAGCGTGGATTGCGTATGAGACATGCTCTAGGCCGGCTTCACGACTTCCCCTGACGGGACCAATCGAAAACCAAACGAAATGAAAGCGGCCAATGATCTGGCCAGAAGCCCATTGCCAACACCCGCAGATACCTGAATTACCGACGGAAATCGTCGCTGTCTATGTGGCCACGAATGCGGCCAGGAAACCTCGCATATCCCGTACCGTGCTCCCTTGACCGCACTCCCGACCGCATCGCGAACTGAACAGAAGGCACCGGCGGGTGTTGTGTTCGACGTTATATTTCCCCGAGCAGACGTTACCGACGGGGGGGGCGTTGCGCGACTTGCCTACGGGAACGCCAGGATCCCCGATTTGCGACTAATCGGTTGCATCCTTCCGCCGTTGGATCGAGCATATTCAGAGAGAACTCGCGGAGGAAAGAAATGGACGACGGCTGGCGCGTATCGAAGTGGCGAAGCGATTCCGGATTGTGGTCTAACCCTATCCGCGCACTTGCCTTGGAGACGGCTATCGCGGCGGTCAACCAGGCGATCGCGATCGTAGGCGAAGCTCTTCAAAGTCTTGGCTTCGACAGCCAGCCGTCGGATTGCGAGGGCGTCTCACGGTACGAGGCCTATTGCAAACACGATCAACAGCTCCTCGAAGACTGCGATTCCGTGTACTCTGGTTTGACGCCTGAAGGACGAATGTTAGACGATCGAGATCTTTCAGAGTTGGAAAGCAACTTCCAATTCGGGGAACATTCCTCCCCGAGGATGCGTGCCTTGGCGCTGCGCATGGTAGCTCGCGATCTCATCTTTGTAGCGAGAGGTCGCTCTAAGAAAGATTTAGCCAACGCATTGAGCAGGATAGTCTCGGACGATAGTGGCTGCGTCGACATCGCGCGGACGTATGAGCGTTACGTTCCGCATTGTCCTGTCGATTGATCAGTCCACAAGGACCTAAGTCCCCCTCGAATGGTTGAGCGTGAACCGCGGTTGCCACGGTGCCCGGAATTTTGCAGACATTGTCTGCAAAATTCTCTTTTAGCGAAGTTAAGCACCTGCTGCATGACCGGCCATACGGGCGACGACGTTCGGCATCCCGACATCACCGAATAATCCGCTGCATCTTTTAGGGCAGATATCCTGATTATCAGACCGGACCCAGCTTATCGTTTCATAACGGCTTTAGCTGTTGCCACAGCGCCAACGATGTTCAAATAGCAATCCGACATGAGCCGTTCTCAAGCCAGTCACTGCAATAGCGGAAACGGGTTGGCACCTCTTCGTCCTCTCGGCAGAGATGAAGCTCGACGTTGTCGTACCGGGCCTTGTTGGCAGCAGATATCGTCACTGCTTTGAAAAGCGGTGTGACCCCTTCAGCCGGAGCGCGCTTCTGCCGATAGAAGGCTGTCGACCCGAGTGCGAGCATCTCGTCTTTCAGAACTACAGTAGCTGACGAGTCCTCATAACAGTGGATCAGCCTACCGTCACGTAGGCCATATTCAGTTAGTTCGAGAATCGCCTGCACGTTCTGCTCCCAGTTCACGGGCCATCCTAGAGCTTGTAGTTCTAGCGCCGCGGCCTTGACTGCTTCGAACGACCGGTGGTGGTCGCTAGTCAATCCTTTGAACTCACTGTTTGCCAGACGAACATCTTCCATCTCTCGAAGCGACGAGACATACGTCTCTACCGCCTTGCCAAGCCCATCACAGAGCAGCCATCGATGAGGGGTGTCGTTGCATTCTTCGACAGTAAACTCCAATGCCACCCGCGCTAGTCGTGTGTCCTGTGTCACGGATAGCGCGTCGCGAACACTCCTCTCCGATGCCTCGTTCCGCGAGAGAGTAGCAACACATCTCTTGTGGAACAGAAGAAGCCGTTCTTCGTCATCATCGTCAAAATCGAATGTGTTTTGCATTCTGAAACTCCCTTGTAATTAAAGGGTGTCCTGAGATTTCCTCGGCGGCAAGCGCCTATCTTCCAAAGATCACCAATCGCGATGAGCCATGATTACCGTTGGGACTAGCTTCTTCGACGGCGCGTTTGCTAAGTTTGCGAGGCGTCCAATTCGAGGGGACCGAATTCAAGTCCATTGTTTCGGTAAACGGAGCACGCACCGCTCTGCGGGTCTAGCGAACTTGAGAAGGCGTCCACCACAAGGCCGCCCTAACGTCGCTCTCACGCCTTCACCTCCTTTAGCGCACATAACGTATTTGCCAACCGCATCTGTTCGACCGTACTGCACTTGGTTTCCCTCAATCGGGGCTCCCCTAACACTAGAGCCAGCGACTTAGCCCTCGAAATGGCAACGTTTATGCGGTTGAGCGAGAAAAGGAACTCCATTCCGCGTGCAGAGTCTTCGATTGAAGACGCCGTCATCGAAACTAGGCAGATGGCCGCCTCCTGCCCTTGGAATTTGTCGACTGTACCGACCCGAATGCCGGGCGGCAATGCATCGTGCAGCGCGTTGACTTGGGCGTTGTAGGGCGCGACAACGATGATGTCCGCACAATCGACCCTTCTGGTTACACCGTCCTTATCCGTCAGCCTGCCTCCGAGAAGCGTCTTTGCCGCCTTCGAGATCGCAGCGACCTCTTCAGCAGAGATTTGGGTGTTTCCGTCATGGGAAACTGGCATCCAGTAAGCACCCGCTTCCGGGAGTTCTGTTTCGAACACGCGCTGCCGGCTAGTGTCGGGGTGGCTAACCAAGCGACCTTCGTAGACCTGCTCCGAGATAAAGCTGCATACATCGGGATGCATCCGCCGGGTCGTAGCCAAGAATATCCCACGATCTGGCGGCACCGTGGCGTGTCCACCGAGCATCCACTCCAAACAGGACAGATTAGCGGGCTCGGGATGCGCGCCCTGGATAACCTGTGGCAATTGTCTTGGATCGCCCACGAGTACGATGTTTCTGGCGGCTCTACCCATGGCCGTCATGTTTGCCAGGCTGACTTGACCCGCCTCGTCCACGAAGAGCCAATCGAATGCCTGCACGTTCGGGTCGCGAGAGAAGAAGAAGGCTGTCCCGCCGACGATCTGGCCGCGTTCCTCGGCGACACTGTTGTCAGTCGTTCGCCGGACATCGACGCCTTCGGGATAGCCGTCATCGTCGCCAGAAAGTTTATGTACGATGTCCAATCGCGCTGCGTTGCCGCTTTCCTCGCGTGCCTTGACGCAGCCCAGCAACACGTTCCTGATTGCCTCATGACTATTCGAGGCAACCCCAACTCGATAGCCTGCTTCTACAAGTGACAGAATGGCCCTTGCAGTAACGTGGGTTTTCCCGGTGCCGGGTGGCCCTTGAATGGGTAGCACGGTCTCATCCATACGATGCACGGCCGCGATTGCCCCGGCCACGGGATCGCTTCCCTGCAAAACCGCTCCAGGCTCTCCGGACAAGCGGGGCGATGCCGCAGACAGAAGATCGTCGACGGCCCGATACCGGCGAGTTTCACACTGATCGCGGACGACATCTGCGATGGCCGCTGCGAGAACCCCGGTATTCAGCGGGGTGTCCGGATGAAGCGTCAGGTGCTTCGCGAGTATGTCCGCTCTTTTGATGCCAACCTTGATCGTGACAGTGCGCTCGTCGCGATCGAGATTCTCGATCGATACCGAGGCGAAGCCCTCCGCGGTGGGCACCGTTGCCTTGCCGCCAGTACGCAACTTTGTCTCTTGGGAAGGAAAGCTGTATGTTCGCACTACCGATCGGTTGACTACCTCGAGCGCCCCCGTGGCCACCAAGCCGCCAAGCGCGTCCAAATCGTCGATGAGTTCGTCTTCCTCTTGGCTTAGACTGTCGAAAATCGCCCACCAAGCGGGCTTGGCCTCGCGTTTGTGGAAGCGACCGAGGTTGAAGAGCATTTCCTGGCGTTCCTCCGGCAGCCCGGAGGCGGCGAGTCGAGCCCGAAACTGGACTGTTTCCTCATCCTCGACGATCTCTTTGTCAGTCGCATCGATGCCGAATTTTGGCCAGTCGCCTTCCGGGCGGACTGAAACCAGCCAATCGCGCAGCATCTCGGTCGACAGACAGTCGATCCGATTGTAGTCCTCGATTTCATCGAGAATGGTCTGCTCGCCGTTCTCCCTCCAAGCTTCATAGGCGACAACAGAGCCGCCGGCTGTTTTGACCTCCCCCTCCCGCTTGAGCCCGTAAAACGCCTCGAGTGACTTGATCGAATAGTTAGCTTCCGAAGCCAGCAGCCCGCTGCGGACCACGGCGTATAGGTCGACGAAGCGCCGCTCTCGGAGCAATCGGTCGAGGAATGCCTCTCCAATACCGTATTTGGCCGTCAGGCGGCGGAGGGCCGTAATCTCATAAGGGGCGTAGTGATAGATCCGAGCGTTTGGATAGGCCGCGAGCCTCGCGCGGATAAATTCGAACAACTCGCTGAGAGCCACAGCTTCGGCATGATGGTCGTGCGCCCAGAACGACCGAAAGCTGCCGTCGAACCACACGCCGTGGAGGTACTCGAGGCCGCCGTCATAATACGGATCGCCTTCAATGTCGTAGAACAAGTCGCCCTGCTGCGGCTCCGGTAGGAGGTCAAACCCTTTGCTCGGGACTTTCGGCCGCAATTCGTAAGTTGGTTGGCCAGTCTTTCTTGCGTGCTGCAGACGGGCCTGCCTCCTCAGCTTTTCGAAGGTTGAGGACGCCATTCCGCGGATCGGCCCGTCAAACCCGGCAAGGCGTGCCATCGTGGCAACGCCTGCCGCTTCAATCTTCTTCACTTGTCCCCGGGTGATGTTCGCAACGCCGAACAGGCTGTCTACGGCAAGCCAGACAGACGCACAATGATCTGCCCAACGGCAAAGTGCGCACTCGGAAGACGGCGCCGGCCTTGTGGGGGTCGGATCAGCCACGAAGCTCTCAAGACGCGATCGTGCCATGCGGGCGTAAGCCGAGTAATCACTTAGCCGAATGGAAGCGCGTGTTCCGTCTCCCAGTTCGATGTGGGCGAAATTGGGGGCCACCCCTTGTACCTCTGTCAGGAGGTCGGAGTACAAGACCAGTTGCAGCACATGTTTGGGATGCGGGCGACATTTGAGCTTGGTGTCGGCAACCTCGTAGCTGAAGTCTCCGAGCTTCGAAGGGAGCTCGACTTTTTCGAGGAAGTCAGACCAGCCACCCCAGTTCCCCGAAAGGAACGCCCCTTGGAAGACCACTTCTGCTCCGGATGTCAAAGCTTCGTTGGTTGCCTTGACGTTTGCAATGAGATTGCCGCGCCTGATTTCGACGATTTCGCGTCCCGACGACCCGAGCCGGGCGAGATGCGCGGCTTCGTGCGCGTCGCCCTGTTTTTGTAGAAGGGCGGCATCCTCGGTATCTTGACGCGGATCCGGCCCCTCGCCGCGGAGATTCATAAGGTCAAGGGTCGTCGAATGGGCGCAGCCCATAAATCGCATTAGATCCGATGCCGAAAAGAGCAAGCTGCCATCTAGGTATCTCATGAAACGACCCTCCGAGTATCAGCAACCGGCGTGGATGCATATCTATCGGTTGCAACGCGATCAACACAGGTAGCAGAACTTGGCAAGCCAGAGCGTCGATGTAACTACGACCACGCTCGCGATCGCCACGTCCGGGGAAGACGGGTGACGACGCCCCGGAACATCGAGAAGATACCCTTCCGGCACACGAGTCTTCGTTCACGCTCCAGTCGTGTGCGAACAACGTCGATCACGGCTAGCCCGTAGCGTATTCCATATCCCGCTGGAAGATAATGTTCGATGGGAGCCGCAGTCCGCAGTTCAGAGTTTCGCAGCGCGATGCCGGCGCCTTTTGTTGGTGATGGCATAGATGCGGAGGCACCCTCGCACCGCATGAGCCGTTCGATTTTGATGATCCTGGTCATCGTGGTTTCTCCTGTAGCTAGGTGCGAACGCGGAGTTCGCACTTCGGTTGGCTCTCGACTGGACGTGAATTGCGTTATAACGTGTGTGGGTGTCATTTCCTGTCACCCACATTGGGAGCCATTGTGTCCTTTTCCAAAGCCCAGGATTTGATCCGTCTTGCTCGGCTCGCGGCGGCACGACGCGTAGGCATCAGTCTCGAAGAGATCTGCGAGGAGTTCGAGGTTGCGCACCGAACCGCTCAGCGCATGACCGAGGCACTGGAGACCACGTTCACCGGGGTCACATGGGAAGACGGAATTGATCGCCGTCGCCGATGGCGGGTATCGGATCCATTGCTTGAACGCCTAAAACCGAGGGAAGAGACAGCAATCGAGGCATTGGAGATCGCGGGGCGAGCGGCTCACAGCGAAGGTCGGGTGCGTCATGCCAAGGCGCTTTCCGATATGCGAGAGGGGCTGCTGTCCCGACTTGCTCCGAGGGATGCGCTCAGGACGGAAGCAGATGCCGAGGCAGTGCTTACCGCTATGGGTTCCGTGACAAAGCCGGGGCCGCGAGTAAACTTCAAACCAATGGTTGTCGAAGCGATCATCGAAGCGCTTCGCGGCCCCTTCCGCTTGCGCATACATTACGGCGATCCGGACGCACCTGTGCGTATTATTGAACCACATGGATTGCTCCTCGGTCACCGCAGTTACCTTGTCGCGAGGCAACCATCCCGTGGCGAGGCGATCCTGAACTTTCGCACCGACCGAATACATGCTGCCGAGGCGTTGGATGAAAGCTTTGCGATTGCCGAAGGGTTCTCGCTGGACGACTACGCCAACAAGTCATTCGGCGTATTCCAGGATCCGGCCCAGTACGGAGAGGTCATCTGGCGTTTTTCTCCCGAGGCCGCCGCGCGAGCTGCGGAGTTTCAGTTCCATCCGACACAAGTTCTGGAGAGAACGCCGGATGGGAGCCTGCTCGTCCGATTCCACGCGGCAGGTTGGTTGGAGATGGCATGGCACCTCTATCAGTGGGGTGACAAAGTGGAGGTAATCGCTCCGCAAGAGCTACACTTGATGGTTCATGGTCATCGACGGTCTGACTTCGGGGCGTTGCCATAAACTTTTCATGGAGTGGCACGCGTTTCCAGTTGCCAGTATTCTTGGAACCCTCCACCAGTGCCGGAAACTACTATTTGAACAACTCTGATTTGCTTATTCATCGAGGACCTACCACTCTGCTCGACAGCGGTTTGCTTTACTTTTGTTGACGACAACGTGAAAAGCGATGGCTGTCAGATTCCGGTTGTGAAAGCGGTGGAGGATAAAACGACGTTGCACGCCTATTCTGATCGGTCCCGCAGCGTGTCGAGGATATGACGCTTAGGGCTATTTCTTGCGTCGCGATCCCCAAGTCAGCTCTGGCGCTTCTACGTCATGACGGCAGTCGGCCCAAAGCCGACATCTGGTTATGCAAAAGCCAGGTCCGAAAAGACATCGAATAATGTCCTTGTATGTCGCCCACTGGCTACGTATGAGGAGGAACGCGGCTAGGAGAGACCATGCCAACAATCCTTAAAGAAAGACCGTTTCAGCAAGTTGATGTCTTTTCGACGAAACGGATGGGCGGCAACCCGCTCGCTGTAGTTGGAGGTGCGGATGACCTCAATGAGGTAACAATGAGCACGTTCGCGAACTGGACAAACCTCAGCGAGACGACCTTTCTACTTAAGCCGACGGTACCTGATGCTGATTACCGGGTTCGCATTTTTACGCCATCTCAAGAACTCCCTTTTGCCGGGTACCCGACGTTAGGAAGCTGCCATGTGTGGTTGGCTATGGGCGGCGAAGCAAAAAAGCCAATCATCGTTCAGGAGTGCGGTGCCGGTTTGATCGGTATCAAGAAAGATGGCGACGTTCTGTCCTTTCTCGCTCCCGATCTTGTAAAGTCGGGACCAGTGAGCGCCGATCTTCTGGAGCGGGTCTTGGATGGCCTCAGCCTGCCATCCGACAAGGTAGTTGAAGCGAACTGGGTAGATAATGGTCCCGGATGGATGGCGTTGCTTCTTCGGAGCAGAGGTGATGTTCTGAATGTCCGTCCGAACTATCAGAAGATTTCCGGACTAAGAATTGGCCTCGTTGCACCCTGTTCAGGGGGGGCAAGTGATGCAGATTTTGAGGTTCGTGCCTTTACTGCTGGTGGTTACGAGGACCCTGTCACAGGCAGTCTGAATGCAGGGTTAGCCAAATGGCTCATATCGGCGAATATCGCGCCGTCTTCATATGTCGCTGCTCAAGGAACGGTTTTGGGTAGGTCTGGGAGGGTACATATCCATCTCGAGTCTGAAGACATCTGGGTCGGTGGCAATGTCGTTACCTGCATAGACGGAAAAGTGCTTCTCTGAGGTAGAGCCCGGCCAAAGGCGATGACCGCTGTTGACGCGAACCGGAAGACGGCAGTCGGCCCATTGCAGCCACTATCGAGGCTACCTTTTCGCGAAAGACACCTAAAATGGAGTATCCGCGAAATACGTCACGTCCTGAATTGGTTTGATTTTTAAATTCCCGATTAGACCAAACGCAAGGTGCCTGCCGTACAACGGTGCCTAATGAGGGACCTATACATGATTTTTCTTTCGCTACGGCCGCCAACCGAAAGCGCAAAAAAACTTACGAAATCGGCGCACGTTCGACTCTTGTGCTATCTCTTGGGATGGGGTGTGCTCACTATGATTTCCATCTACGTGGTCGTACACATTCTTTCCCAAGGGTATGTTTGGGGCCAACCGGCTAGAGGTCAGCCGAGTGGAGTTATCTCTGAAGCCAACGAAAACCCATTCGCCTTCTACAAGGCTGTCGCCGCAGTTGGGGCGGGCGCTTTGCTTTTCGGTCTGCTTTTCGCGATTTCCCTAGCAGGATATATCTATCGCATCCGCCTCGACCGTCGTCGCTAGAAGGCCGCTCTTGGTGATCGACGGTGACGGCCGCTGTTGGCGCGAACCGGAAGGCCGGACTCGGCCCGTAGCAGTTACATTAGGCTTATGGCTTTCGATATATGTACCGACGTTTTTCTCCAAGATCATTGGTCCGCACCGTCTTCCTCACTGTGCGGAATAATGGTCGCGCCAAAGATGCGCGCGATGCTGCTAGAGCGATTGCGGCCACACCAGCATATGAACTGTCGCGTCACCGCCGGAAGAAAGTCGAGATGCTCTTCGCGCATCTCAAACGCATTCTGCGGATGGCGCGTCTTCGGCTTCGGGGACCGTGTGGTGCGCGAGACGAATTTCTGCTTGCAGCCACCGCACAAAATCTAAGGAGATTGGCCAAACTCGGGCCGCAAACGCCAACACATGGCGTCATCACCGCATGAAAGCGGCATGAATTGAGACCCCGCGCCGAGGCACGGGGCAGAAACGCATTGGCACCCCGCCCGGAAATACCGAAATGGGCGAATGAGCAGTCGATCAAGCGAGTTTTTCAACGAAATCGGCGCTTTGCTGCCGTTAATTTCCGGCGGCAGCTTTCGAAACGGCCGCTCTCGCTTGGTCAACGCGCAAAAGAACTCCGCTTGTTAGACTCCGTTTAAATTGGGAATACCCGAGATATCGACCTCACGAACGGCATGCCACGTATCATATGCAGCTTGCATTCGAACCCACATCAACGGCCCGTTTCCGAACATCTTTCCAAACCGGAAAGCCATGGCAGCGCTAACCGGGCGATCCTCCCTAAGGATTTCACTAAGGTGCCGCCTGGAGATGCCCAGCAAGTCCGCGATCTCCGAATTCGGCTTTCCGATCGCTGGAAGTGTCTTTTCGCGAAGTAGCGCGCCCGGATGTGTTGGGCATCTATTCGGATCACTCTTTTTTGCAAACGACGGCCGCTTCCGATCAACGATCGCCGCATTCTCCCCATCGAACTTCTCATATAGAACCGCCAGTCCCGCCTCCATGACATCGTCTACGCTAGCGTATCTCTCGCTATCCACCAGCGAACGCGCGAACGCAGCCCGCTCACCGGACAGCTGTATCGATAACTTGACAGTCATAGCTTCGTCCATCCGCGGGCTCGTTCAATTTCAACGAAGGCGCCGGCGCAAGCCTCAGATTTCAATCATTAGCCCCGGATCAAACCCCGTGGCCTCCCCCGGGTACCCACGCGGGTTGCAAACGACCCTGGTAAACCCGAGCGTATAGTCCAAGCATTGATGCACATGCCCATGCACCCAAAGGTCCGGCTCGGCCTCCCTGATAAACTCCTCGCAGTCCGAAGCATAACATGGTGACAACGGATCATCCCGGAACCACCGCGAAATCGACCGGGGTGACGGCGCATGATGAGTGACGACAACCTTTTTTCTGACGTCACTCCGACCCAAGCTTTCCGTTAAGAACTTGATAGAGGCGTCATGCCTACGGAACGAGTGGATTGGCTTAAATTTCATAAACGGCTTCTTTTGAAACCGGATGCGCTTGTAGTCGTTCATGCCCTTTTCGGCCGCCCACATGGAAATCTCCGGATTGCGACCGAACAGTCGGAAGTCAGTCCAAAGTGTTGCCCCGGCAAACAGGACGTCGTCGATCACGACGTCACGGTCTTCAAGGAAGTGGACGTTCGGATAGCGATCGCGCATCGCATTGGCAGCAGCGACACCGTCGACGAGGAAACTACGGTAAAACTCATGGTTTCCCGCCACGAAAATGACCGGCACTTCATGGCCTGCGAACGTCGAAAGCCATTCGATACTGGGCACGACGCCCTTGTCGATCACGTCTCCCGCGCAGACGATGACGTCAATGTCGCTTGGCGGCGTCACATTGAAAGCTTTGCCGAACTCTAGATGGATATCGGAGAAAACCCAGATTTTCATGCTTCGGCTCCCATCTTTGAGCCTACATCGTCGCATAACACCTGCAAAATATCCTCGGCCGACAGCTCGAAATTTTTCGCAAGCCGCTCGGCGAGACTTTGGACTGCCTCTCGTTTGGACGTCAGGATTTCCGTCACCCTGTGGTGCTGCGCCTCAAGACGCTTCCGGACGACTTCGCGCAGAGACGGATCGTTCTGCCTCAGGATTTCCATGGGCCGCTGGCCGGTTCCAATGTCCGTGACAAGATCGTCTCCGAACGCAAAGCAACGCTCCATCATAGTCGCCAGATCACTCGCTCTAGCAGGCTGTTGAAGAA
>UCIT01000107.1 GCA_900472625.1 Hyphomicrobiales bacterium
ATCGGCCTGTTCACAGACATGTCACTTTTCGACGGTACGACGCTGGACGTAGGCTACCGCTTTACGGCAGCTGACGACTTCGACTTCACGGCCCGGGATGGAACGGCCTCCAGCACGGACTTCCGCTCGAACGCGATCACCGTCGGTTTCCGTAAGCAATTCTGACCAAACACCAGATGGTCGGGCAGTTCCATGCCCGGCCGTAGGTTTGAGTGCAAAACGATGGACACGGCCCGAGAATACATGTGTTGGAGCGAAGTGAGCGCAAATGCTCGCCGCACCCAAACGCCGGACCGCTTAAAGCAGCGGGCTACCGACACCTTCGGTCTCGCAACGATCAAGCTCTTCGGCGAGGTCCTTGGCAACGGACTTTCTTAGTCCTACAAAATCCCGACCATTGGATGAAGCCGGTACATCACTCAAACTGTCGGTCACTGACAACGTAGGGGAGTTGGATACCACTTCGTACCTTGGCAGGCCCTTTTGTTGGACTACTTGGCGAGGCGAAGACTGATTGGCAGAGCCTTCGTTTTCAAAAAGCATGGGCAAGGACCACGGCAAAGACGATCAGGATTGCCAGCCTGTTGCCGCAGTCCACAGCACGGCTTTCACGCGGTGATTGGTTCGGATGTGCGTATGCAGGTCTGGATTTGGCGGCCCACCTGACGACGGGTTGTGGAGATATCGAGATGATTTCCTCCATGCTCGCGTTGTAACGAACGCGCGGTCCCATCGGTCCCGGCCGGCACGGTCCCAAGCCTTACAGCGTTAAAAAACTCCCTGGATGTTGTCAGTGGTATCTGAGCGACCACGACTATCGGTGTCAGCTCAGTCCGAATGGCCGGAACCGATCCGCTCTATCGGCATTTCTCTTCGGCAGCTAAGAGGCACGTCAATTCAGGTGATCGATACACATGTGAGAAATTCGCTTGATGGTACGGTGACAGTTGAATTCACAGGCGACGGAAGCGAACTCGTTTCTGTCAGGATGTCGGGCGTGGATGGGAGCCTGGACGGCGATCATGCTTTGCACCGCGCCAAGGAAGTCATGGTTCAGATCACAGCATTCGGTGATGCCATCAAGAATGAAACATCGCCTCACATTTCTACGGGGCTGGATGCTGCCGCCGCTCCTGGTCCTGCTGTGGATCCGCTTCAAGGCGTCACTCCGGGCTCGCAAATGCGCGCCGACTAGCCTTCCTTATATCATGCAGCGAGGACCAATACGATGGCCACCCTCAAGACGCCGCGGTATGAAACGCCTCCAAGTGGCTCAGGAGCGGAAACCAAACCTGGACCTGGTACTACGAAGCGCTTGTCTGTCGACCATTTGAACCGCTTGCGCCGTTTATCGAGCATCGCCAAGTTGATGGATACGGCCGTGGCTGTACCATTCACCCGCGTCCGTATTGGTGCGGATTCTGTGTTGGGGCTCCTTCCGGGCGTTGGAGACGTCGCTAGCACGTTGGTGAGCCTCTACCTGGTCAACGAGGCTCGTCGGCTGGGTGTGCCGAAAGCGAAGCTCAGGCAGATGCTGGCAAACGTAGGCGTGGATTTCGTCGGTGGGGCCGTCCCCCTTCTGGGTGACATCTTCGACGTCTATTTCAAGTCCAACAAGCGGAATGTCGACGTGACTCTCGACCATTTTGGTCTTACGCGCGATGATCTGCGTCGACGTTGAAGCTAGATGACACGAGGGTTGTGACGGGGAACGGCCGATCACGTTAGAGGGCAGCTAGCTTCGCCGGACGTCACAGATGAACCACAGATGAACAAAATCTGCCGCTAGACGTTGCTAGGTAAAGGAAAGTGTCATGTTTCAGCCTAACACCGCGAATTTCTCTAGCTCAATAGCCTCGTTTGCGGGGTTGTCCACCAGCCTGTCTACCGCTCTGGCCTACGCGATAGAATTGCGGGACGCCAATATCACAGTTGTCGACGATTGCGGTGTTATCGTCCTCGAGGGCGAAGCACCGCTTGCGTGCCTTGCACGCATCTCGGACATCGCCGCCAGTATTGTGGGATCGAGGTTTTGTAACCTGATCAGACCCATTTAGGGGCCTGAGACGTCTCGTTTTCATTTGGGTGGCCAAGTTGTGACCGAAAGGTTTCAGCGAAACCACGCACTTCTTAGCTGACGTTTACTACACACTGGGCTCAAAGACGTGCCCTTGATACAAGTCGGTACCGGAGCCCCTATGGTCGATGATCTGCGGTGACATCTCCGTTTAGCTCCGAAGACAGCACGCGCGAACCAAACCCCGACGCGTCGGCGCGGTCACGGCTGGGCCGCTTGTCTCAAACCATTCAAGTTCAAAGACGCGACCGCTCGGATGGGGGTCTTGGGTCCAACTGGCGTTCACCTTGCCTTCAAAGGCGGGAGAGCGCGCCATATTTCGTAGCATTGGTCGACAATTCGTAAACCACCAAAGCGAGAGCCAGTGTAGTGGCTGATTTGCCAGGCACGATTCCAGCCAACTCACTTGTGAACCTGTCCTTTGAATGTGCGCGTTGGAACGTTATGCGGATCGAGCCAAGTGCTGTCCGCAGTGACTGCTGCCAAGCCAAAATGAGACTTCAGGGTGTCGCCTTCGTAATCCAGTCGAAACAGACCGCGTTTCTGAAGGATGGGAACGACCTCGTCAGCGAACAAAGACAGCTGGCTTTGATGATGGCGGCATCACATTGAAGCTATCTGCAGCGCCGGACTGGAACCACTCCTGCACCAAGTCTGCGATTGCTTACGGAACGTACGTATTCTACCAAAGAATTGTGCTTCCATCGTATACACAAATGAGCCAGTTCTTTCTGGTGCCATCGAATCGACAACAGTCAGGATCGACACCGCAGCTTCTGCTGGACTGGCCGTCGGGTGCCCCATCGCGTAGGGCTCGGACAAACGGGTGCGAACGGTTCCGGGATGAATGGAGACCACGAGTGCCTGCGGGTGTGTTCGTGCGAACTCGATGCTGGCCGTAGCCGCGGTAGGAAATACTTTGCCAGCAGAGCGGGTCAGACCGCATTGGTTAAGAACTGGGCCATCATCACATTCGGATCCAGTTGACGTAACGATTTCTCCCGCGCTTTTCCCTCAACCGTTAAGATGCCCGTTGCGCAGATGAGAAGATCGATGGGCCTATCTCCGAGTTGTCTGGCGCAACTCGCGACGCTCTCCTCGTCGGCAATATTAAGACCATTTCGGCGAGATAGCTCGACAATCTCTCCCAGCCGACAATCCTTTCGCACCAGTTCGCAAAGAGCGCCCCCAATGCCACCGTCGGAACCGATCACGACGGCACGATAGTTTTGGAGCAGGGAGCCAAGGCATCCTACCATCCACCACCCGCCGTATCAGACGGGCCCGTCAACCGATGCTCGCGCGAGAATTCTCGAACCGGTATCAGTACCGGCATAAGCTCGTGGCCAGCGGGCGTCAGGCTATATTCGACACGGGGAGGTCGCTCGTAAAAATCCCGCCTCTCAACAAGGCCGTCGCGTTCAAGCTCTCGCAATTGCTGGGTCAGCATTTTCTGAGAGATACCCGGCATGTCGCGTAGGAACTGTGAACTGCGCATCGATGACACAGCAAAGAGGCGGAACAAGATCGGCAATTTCCATCTGCCGCTCAGCATCCGAAAAACGCGGGCGACATGAGCAACGGAGCCGTCTGCCCCGAGGCAGATGCTTCGGTCCTCATACTGGATGGGCACTTTAAAGTGCGTAATTGCCTCGGTCATTCCGCCGCTCCATATCGATCTCTGACTTTAACATAGGACCAGAATGATGGATTTGAAGCTTGATGGAAAAGTTGCGCTGGTCACAGGCAGCAGCAAGGGCATTGGCGAGGGCATAGCGAAAGGGCTGGCTCGTGAGCATGCGATTGTCATCGTGCATGGTCGTGACAAAACAAAGACCGAGGAGGTTGCCCATGATATCGTCGCCGCGGGTGGTCGTGCCTATGTGGTTGTCGGTGACCTCACGCGCGACGACGAGGTGCAGCGCCTCATCGAGGACGCGCAGGGCTTCGTTACACCGGTCGAGATACTTGTAAACAACGCTGGCGGTTCGGGTCACCCTGAAGACTGGACGACCACTCGGGCTCAGACATGGTCTTCTGGCTACGACAGGAACGTGCTCGCGGCAGTTCGGGTCACCAGCCGGCTTCTGCCGGCCATGCGGGTCGCCAGATGGGGACGGATCATCAACATCTCCAGTCTCGCAGGCATGCTTGCTCCGGCTAAACGACCGGACTACGGGGCCGCAAAAGCAGCCATGATTGCCATGACAGCATCCCTCGCAAAGGAAGTCGCTTCAGACGGGATCACCGCAAATACCGTCTCACCGGGAACGATCCACAGCCTCAAATTGGACGAGGGGTTTCGCAACGTTGCTGAGGCGCAAGGAGTTCCAAAGCACGCGCCCTGGGCTGAAATCGAGCGGAAGGTTTTGCCGATGTTCGCTCAGGTTCCGATGGGACGGGTTGGTTCGCTCGAGGAAATTGCAGACGCCATCGCTTTCCTTGCCAGTCCGCGCGCCAGTTACATCACGGGCGCAAATCTGAGGCTGGATGGCGGCATGTGGCCAGGACTGTAATTTCGCCAAAGTCAGTGAGGAAGCGTTGCACCACAAAACGCCATTCCACCGTCGGGGTGCGGCGCGTACTTAGATATCCGGGAATTGGAACGCCCTTCCGTTGGTTAGCATTACAGTTGCGATTTTTTGTTAATTCTGAATCTATAGGTCTCCATGATTCGGAGGTCATGGATGATGGGTGCATCAATCGAGACAACGTTGGACCTGTGGGCATCGTCGCTGCGAGACGTTAAGGCTCGTATTCGCGGGCTGTTTACGCAGGAGCGCGTTGCAGCTTCGGCAAACCTTTTCCTGGATGGCTTACTGGGTGACGAGCGCCGTAAGACGGGCTGGATGCGGGCTGAGGCGGCTGGTGATTCAGGCCCTTGGAAGCAACAAGCTATTCTGGGTCGCGGACGGTGGGAGGCCGACGAACTCCGCGACATCGTGCGAGAGTATGTCATCGAGCATCTTGCTACTGATGATGCCGTCCTCGTCATTGATGAGACCGGCTTTCCCAAGCAGGGTAAGGCATCCTGCGGAGTTTCGCGTCAATACACAGGCTCAGCGGGCAAGATAACGAACTGCCAGATCGGGGTGTTCACCGCCTATGTGTCAGCTCGCGGGCATGCCTTTATCGATCGAGCCCTCTACTTACCCAAGAGTTGGACCAGCGATCCCGCAAGGCTTGCCGCCGCTCATGTTCCTAAAGCTGTAACGTTCGCCACCAAGCCAGCCCTTGCAGTCGATATGATCGGGCGTGCGCTGGTAGCCGATGTGCCTTTTTCATGGGTGGCTGCAGATGCTGTGTATGGCGTCGGAGACGTCGAAGGAGCGCTACGCCGAGCCTGCAAAGGTTATGTTCTGGGCGTTAAATCGGACCATCATTTTGGCTCTTGGTCCGGTAAGCCTTCCGTCGCAGGAACCGCTCTTGAGATTGCTCGTGATCTCGATCCAACTGCATGGCAGCGCCTTTCCGCCGGCGATGGCACAAAAGGCGCGCGGCTTCATGACTGGGCCTACTGCGAACTGGCCGATCTCGATGCCGACGAATACAGTGATACGCAAACCGGGCTTTGGACGCGTGGCTTGTTGATCCGGCGCAATATCAGCGATGGTGATCTTGCATTCTTCACGACCTGGTGTCCAACCGGAACAGGCATTCAGACGCTCGTTTCCGTCGAAGGTCACCGTTGGGCAATCGAAGATAGCTTCGAGACCGCCAAGAACGAACTCGGTCTCGATCACAACGAGACCCGCTCGTGGCATGGCTGGCATCGCCATGTCTCTCTCGTCATGCTCGCCTTCGCTATGATGGCTGTGATCCGATATCGCGCCAATAACGCGGCGCCCCAAAAAAGACCGCGGATGAGGACCATCAAGATCTGATCCGCTGGTCCATCCAGGAGGTCCGACGCATTGCTAATAAGCTTGCCCAGAGGCGCATAAAGCCTGCCCACGTCATCGCATGGTCATGTTGGAGACGAGCGCATCAAGCTGCCGCCCGACGCGCTCACCTAAAATTAAAATCGCAACTGTAATGTTAGGGCGTAGACTCATAACGACCTGATCCAGAT
>UCIT01000070.1 GCA_900472625.1 Hyphomicrobiales bacterium
ATGCGCCATCCGGCTCACGGGTGATGATGTCTGCCAGCATAGGCGCCTGTCGTTGCCCCCCAGGGTTTGATCCATCCGATTGCCTGAAGGCCGCGGATGAAAACCTCTATCAAGCGAAGGCGCTGGGCAGGAACAGGGTCGTCGCGTAAAATCGAGTAAAGTCCCAGCCCACCTGCAGCCGCCTGATCTACCAGTCAGACGACGAGCCGGGCGGCGCGTCCCATCTTCCGTTCGGTATTGTTGTAGTAGCCCGACGCCTGGGTGACGGACTTGTGCAGGGACTGCTGCATCGCCTCGGGCAAAGGGACACCGCGGTTCGCCGCCTCGGTCAGATACCCCGCGCGAAGTCCGTGCGCCGAAAACTGCGCCGGGTCCAGCCCGGCCTGCTTGATGCGGGTTTTCAGGATAAGGTTGACAGACTGCGGCGTCATCGCGCGCCGATCAAGATTGCCCCACTGGTCGATACGCCGAAAGACTGGACCCGCGTCGATCTTTGCCTCCGCCAACCAATGCTTGATTGCTGTCACGGACCTGCCGATAAGAACCACATGCTCGTCGTCATCCGCTGAAGTGGTCTTGGTGCGGCCGAGATGGATCGTCAGGCAGGGGAGGAGAGGGGAGTGCTTGTCCGTCGGATTGGCGCGAACCGGTTCCTCGTCGACCAGATCCTCAACACGTAGTCCCACAACCTCGGAACGGCGCCTGCCGCCGGATGCGAAAGCCATTAGCAGCAGCGCCCGATCGCGAAAATCGACCAGCCGATCGCCTGCGCAAGCCGCAAGCAGTTTGGCAAAGATATCACCGGTCACAGCCTTCTTGCTTTTTCTCTGCCGCGGGCGATTGCTGGCGCGAACCGCCAATCGGAGTGCGCTTTTCAGCGACGGCGCCGAGAATGATCCGGTCAGCCCGCGCCAGCGCGTCAGGATCGACCAGCTCGTCAACCGGCGGCGAACGGTCGCCGGCGCATGCGGTCCGGTGCTTCTCAGCAAGCCCTTCAGCCGGAGAGCGGTGGCGACGTCCTCGGGCATGCCGTGGTCGGGATTGGTTTCCCGCTCGACGGGATCCCACAGATGGTGGGCGACGAATTTCAGAAGCAGACTTTCGGGGGCAGGCCAGGGGAGGGGAGTGCCTGTCGCCAGCACGCACCACGCCTCCAGATAGGCGAGATCGGATGCCAGCGCCCGCATGGTGTTGTCGCCCATGCCTTCGTTGGCCAGATGCTTGAGCGTCGCGACGTCGTCGTCGGTGAGCAGTTCTGCAAGTTGATCGCGACGATCGAACGGCAGGATCGAATCGAGCGCATCCAGTTCCTCGGCGCGCTTCAGGACCGCGGTGTCCTCGGCCGGTTGGATCATCGATTTATGTTTCAACCAAATGCTCCATCGATCAAGAGTTGCGAGACTCCCGGAAATCCCGTATATTCCGGAACAAAGGAGTTCTGTCATGACATCCACTGTTACCGCTGCGGCGGTTTCGAAAAATTTCGGGGCGTATCAGGACGCTGCAGTCCGCGAGCCCGTCATTATCACTAAAAACGGTCGTCCTCGTACCGTGCTGCTCGCCTATGAAGACTATGTCCGGCTGGCGAAGCGTGATCGTCGGGTAGAACTCTCGTCGGACCTCAGTGACGATGACCTGGCCGCCATTGAAGCATCGCGGATGGAGCCGGGTCTGGATCATCTCAATGCCGAACTGCTGACGGACAAGCATGCTGCCGACTGAACCGAAGGTTGGCTGGCTGTCGCCCGATAACCCGACGGAACTCGCAATCGCCCTGACTGAGAACTTCGGTACATATTCTGGATCCGGCCAACCTGGCTTTGCAGGGCTACGTGCTACTGAGCGAAGACCTGTATTACCGGCAATTCGTTCAGGAAGCGGTCGGGGTCGATGGCACGTGGCTCCAGCCGGTCTTTGCATTCGCGCGGGAAACAGGCATTGTCGATAACGCTCGGTACTCGGATCTTGCGGTCAAACTTGCCTGGCGGCGGCATGCTCACGTCAGCATCGACGTGACTGTGCTTACGAGCGCGTTCGACAACGACACCAGCCCAGCTCTTGTGAATTTTCGTGCCCTGACCAAGTTCATCGGGATTAAGGACGCGGCCATTATGGCTCATGTCACCGTTGTCAGCGTTTTCCTCGGTCTGATCTGGGAAAGCGGCACCACCGTTTCCTTGAAGGCAATGGCCGCGACTAGCATCTTGCTCGAACAGCTCTTGCGTCATCGTCAGCATGATTGGCACTTGGCTCTGGCATATCTTTCCGAGCGCGCGGGATCCGAGCTCAAGGATTACATCAATGATTGGGTGAGAGGGCATTTTCTACCTCAATCGGAGCTGTCTAGGGGGCGAAACGAATACCACTACGTTCGCAGCCGGCGGTGGATGGCCGCGTACAGGCGGCGCTTGAAATGATCGATGGCTGTGTCCAACTCAATGGTTTGGCTCAGGTGCGTAGGATATGGCGGTCACAATCGCGACGCGGGCCTGCGTTTGTTCTTTGGTACAAGAACGTAAGAAAGCGACTGCTCAATCATGTTGCTTTCGTTTCAACAACTTGACGATTCCACGTGTCCCGAAGAGGTCGGGTCGCTGGTTCGTACCCTTTCAAGACCTGCACTGTCCTGTATTCTGATTTCCCTTGATTTGTCGACCACCGCTCTCGGTCGCCACTGGTCGCACGTTCGCCCCGTCGCGGCCTTTTCCCCGGCGCCGATATTTGGGAGTGCGAAGGCTCGGGGAGAGAAGATTAAGGTCACGCCGGACAGCTCTTCGAGACCCGGGATTACAACCACTTGGACACGTTGACCGGTTTGAAATGGCGCAACAAACCGATCAGTCGGCCGGCGTCCGCGTCGACCGAGATCGAGTGGCGCTGCGCCACCGGCAGAAATTTTGTTTCGACCATGTGATCAATGAATCGCAGAAACGTATCGAAGAACCCGGACGTGTTCAGCAAGCCTACGGGTTTGTTGATCTCGGCAAGCTGGTTCATAGTCCAGACTTCCATCAGCTCCTCGATCGTGCCAATGCCGCCTGGCAGTGCGATGAATCCATCGGCGAGTTCTGCCATGCGCTGCTTGCGCATGCGCAGCGTCGGTGCGATCTCGTCGGATGTCAGGCGCGGATGCGATTGACCGTGCTGATGCAGGCTTTCGGTTATAACGCCATGGGCGACACCGCCCGCCTCGAGCACGGCATCTGCGACGACGCCCATCAGGCCCTTGGTCGTGCCGCCATAAACAAGGCCGATACCTTGGCTGGCAAGCGCCTTGCCCAATTCCATCGCGTCCTCGGCGAAATTACCCGTCGCGCCGAAATTCGGTCCGCAGAACACTGCTATCGTCTTGATGGAACGCTCGGTCATGTCAGCCTCATCCTAAAGCTTCGCTTTCGTCCTGATCTCATACGGACCAGAGAAATGAGCGGTAAGTTCGCGATCCGTCGCCTGTCTTGTTCGCTCCAGCGGGTCGCCGCCCGCACTCGTTCCCTGAACGGTGAAGACGGTCACGGTCTTGAGGCCGATCATGGCTAGGATGGTCTTCAGGTAAGGCGTGATGAAATCCGGCTGGCGGGCCTGTTCGCCGGAAAAGCGGCCGCCGGAGGCGATGGCAATGAAGACCGGGCGGTCAAGGAGCAGGCCGGTCTTGCCTCCGGGGCCAACCGAAAATGTCCGCCGCGCACGAACGACATGATCGATCCAGGCTTGATGGGTCTGAAGTTGGTGACGTGACAAGCAGAAAGGCGGCCTCATTCGCCCAGCCGTGGGTCTCCAGAAGTAAGCGGGCGAAGCAGGTGGGCTGCCGGATCCCATGGTGTGCTGCTGGTGCTTGAACAGTTTGCCGACGGCGGTCATGTGAACGCCGATGATGTCGTCGCGATCGGAAAGCGACGGATTTGCAACGAACCTATCCGTGACATGAATCCCATGAAGGGTTTGCGTCTGCGTTCGAATAGATCAAAATCTAATCAACTGCGTAACGTGATCTGAAATCGGCCCTGCTACACAGCGTCATCTTCTGGGAAGCGATGTCATGATCCTTGAGTTGCAGAACGCCATTCTGGAAATGATTGCCAAAGGCGAACCGCTGGCAGCAACCGTCGAGCAGCTCTGCATGAGGGTAGAGGCCGCCGTTCCGGGCATTACGGCGTCTGTTCTCATCCTGAAAGGCGGCCACCTCCACACTCTGGCTGGCCCTTCTCTCCCATTGGAGTACTCAGCGGCCATCGACGGTCTCGAACCAGGGCCTTTGGCAGGCTCCTGCGGTACGGCAGCATTCCTGGGGCAGCCAGTGAGTGTCACCGACATTGAAGTTGATCCGCGATGGCAGGACTTCAAGGCACTGGCGTTGCCGCTGGGCTTCAAAGCTTGTTGGTCCAGCCCAATCAAAAGCCACGAGCATGTGATAGGAACCTTCGCTTTTTACTATCCGGAGCCGCGCGGGCCTAGCGCGATGGAACATGAGCTTGTCGAAGCCTGCGTTCATTTATGCACAATCGCTATCGATAGAGAGGAACGGGTACTCGAGCGCCAACGACTGACTTACGTCGACGCTCTTACAGGCCTGCCCAACCGTGCTCGATTCAACCTGGCGCTTGAAGAAGATTTGGCCCACTCCGAGGGGGCCTGGGGGATTTTGCTCGCTGATATCGATAATCTCAAGTTGGTCAACGATACGTTCGGACATGCGGCGGGCGACGATTTAATTCAAGTCGTCGGAGAGCGCATCTCAGCGGCGGCAGGCCGGCAAAACACATTCCGATTGGGTGGAGACGAATTTGCTGTGATCGTGCTGGGCGACGTTTTGGATCTCGATGCCAGAGCCAGTGACATCCTCCTGGCGCTCTCTTCTTCCGCGACGTGCGGAGGTCACGTTGTTTTTCCAAGCGCGACAATCGGAGGAGCGGTCGCAGAAGCGGACGCAATTCCAGATAAGACCCGTCAGAACGCCGATGTCGCACTGTATCACGCGAAAGAAAAAAGCCGAGGTCGCTATGTACAACATTTCCCCGGCCTTGGTACCGCCCTGACGCGACGATTCAGAGCTGTGCGAGACGTCGGGGTCGCGCTTGCCGAGGACAGGATCGACGCGCACTATCAGCCGATCATGCGACTAGATACGGGAGAGGTCGTAGGTTTCGAAGCACTGTGTCGGATGACCACACAAGGCGGGGAAATCGTCGCGGCGGCACATTTTCATGAGGCAACAAAGGATGCGCATGTTGCGGGCGCGTTGACCCAGCGGATATTGCAGCGGGTGGCAAGGGATATTCGCAATTGGCTCGATGAAGGGCTTCCACTGCAGAATGTCGGCATTAACCTGTCGGCCGCGGATTTTCGCGGCGGGGGTTTGCGAGACAGACTTTGCCGGATTTTTGATGACGCGGATGTTCCTCTTGATCATGTTATTCTGGAGGTGACAGAATCGGTCTACCTCGGCCACCGGGATCACGTGGTTGCCGACGAGATAAAGGCGCTTCGTTCTGAGGGTCTGCGGGTTGCTCTTGACGACTTTGGAACTGGTTACGCGTCATTGACTCACCTGCTCACCGTGCCGATCGATATCATCAAGATCGACAAGTCCTTCATCGACAGGTTGGTGCCGGGAGATGCGGGGATCTTCATCGTCGAAGGCCTTATTGGAATAGCTCGTAACCTCGGCATCCGCGTGGTGGCGGAAGGGATCGAGACGCAATCCCAGGCTGACCAGTTGCAGATCCTTGGCTGCAAGCTCGGTCAAGGCTACCTGTTTTCCAGGGCCGTTGATCGCGGAGCCGCAGCCACTCTCTTAATGAACCGAGGACAGCGAAGTGACGGAGTGGAGGCTCGTGCAAAGGTCTCTTAGGCTGCTTCGCCTTAAACTTTGGCGCGGAACTACGGTCTGTCGCGCAGCTGCCAAGGTTCGAGCGACCGCAATTTAATACTTAAATTATTTTGAAAAAAGGGCGCGCGATGCGAAAGAGGGTTCGGGTCAACCAATTGCGGGTTGGGATGTACATAGAGGATGTGGAATTCAGTGAACAGCAGGACGCGTTGCGGTTCAAGCCGTTCTTGATCTCGTCGGCGCGACAAGTCGAAACGATGATGGGACGTCGCGTCATGAGTGTTGTGATCGACGTCGGTAAGGGTGCGGACGTGGTGGGTAGCACATTACCGCCGCAGCAAAATGACCGCATAGCGTTCGATGCCGATTTAACTGCTACGTTCTCGACAGATGACCTGATGAAAGCGAGGCAGTGCATTGATGATACGCGGCCGCAGATCCGTCAAATGCTTGCTGACGCGCGGATTAAGTCGTCCTTCGCCAGCGACGCGGCAAACTCTGCGGTCGAGCGGATCATGTCGGAAGCTTTTGCTAACGCGGGTGCGTTGATAGCTGTCGCAAAGCTGAAGGAGAAGGACGAGCTGACGTTCCTGCACTCGCTGGCCGTGAGCGCGCTGATGATCGCATTCGGTCGCGGTCTTGGCCATCGAGAAGAGGATGTCCGTACACTTGGGCTTGGTGGTCTGGTGCACGATCTGGGAAAGATGTCACTCCCTGAGGGGATCTTAAAGAAATCCGGCGAATTGACCGCAGCCGAAATGGACCTTGTTCGAGGCCATCCCGAGCGGGGTTATGAGATGATTTCGAAGGCGGGGCAGGTGCCCCAACAGGTGCTCGACATCTGTCGCTATCACCATGAGAAGTACGACGGATCCGGCTATTCTAGCCGGCTCGTCGGCAATCATATTCCTTATGTTGCTCGGCTCGCCGCGATCTGCGACGTTTATGAGGCGTTGACGACGATCAGGCCTTACAAACGCGCCTATTCGCAGGCTGAAGCAATCAACATGATGGTGTCTTCACCGGGCCACTTCGACAGCCGTCTTCTGTCAGCTTTTATGTCGAAGATGGTGATAAGTGGCACGCTTCATTAGATTTGGGAACCCAACTGCGACAGCTTGTCATAAAAGCCGCTGCAGACGTGGAATGAGCCGCATCAGCCCAGCGCTGAGATCAAGAGGCGACGGGATATTGAAAACTTCCCATCATACTTCTCAAAATGATCGCTGATATGGGGCGACTGAACAGGTAGCCTTGGCACTGGTCACAGCCCTCCGCGGTAAGACAGGTGAATTGATCATCCTGCTCTACACCTTCTGCGGTGACGATTGCCGAAAAGCTTGTCCCCAAACCGATGATGGCGCGTACGATTGCCAGGCTTTCCTTGGACGAGGTCAATTCGGCGACAAACGACTGATCGATCTTAAGCTTGTCGAACGAAAACCGGCGGAGATATGCGAGACTGGAATATCCTGTCCCAAAATCGTCGAGCGCGATCCGCGCCCCGAGCGTCTTCAACTGGTTCAGAAGACGTATATTTTCATCGCTATCGGTAAGGAAAACGGATTCCGTGATCTCCAGTTCGAGCCGATCTGGAGCAAGGTTTGAACGTTCCAGCGCTCTGGTAACGCCCGCAACTAGATTGAACCCTGTAAACTGCCGTGGCGAAAGGTTGACTGCGATCCGCACGCTGTCCGGCCAGCGGGCAGCTTCGTGGCATGCTTGCTCGAGTACCCATTGACCGATGACCTGAATCAGACCGGAGGCTTCCGCGACCGGTATGAACTCGGCCGGTGAAATAAGCCCACGATCTGGGTGACGCCAGCGCAATAGCGCTTCGCAACAGACAATGCGGCCTGAGCGGCTGTCTATTATCGGCTGGTAGTCAATCTCCAGCTGTGATTTTTCGAGTGCATACTTGAGCTCTTCTCGCAGTATCCAGTCTCGATCCGCCTTTTCTTCCATTTTTGGCTGAAAATAGACAAAGGTTCCAGTCCCTGCTGCTTTGGCGGCGTAAAGCGCTAAGTCCCCACGCTTGATCAAGGCGTCTGACGTTTCTCCATCGGCTGGGCTGAGAACGATGCCAATGCTGCAGCCGACTGAGACGGAATGCCCGTAAACATTGAAAGGCTGCTTGATAGCCGAGATTAACCGGCGCGCAAGGCGGCTTGCGCTGCGCTTCGTGACCTTGCCCTGATGGATCACGCCAAACTCATCGCCGCCCAACCTGGCGACGATATCTTCGTCTCCCTTTGCAAAGAGCATTCTCTTCGACAGTTGCCGCAGCAACTCATCTCCGGCGTGGTGACCGAGGCTGTCGTTCACCGCCTTGAACCGGTCGAGGTCGATCAGAAGAAGGGCAAAACGGGAGGGCGAGCCGATAAAATGCTTTCCAAGCAATCCCTGGAACGACAGCCGGTTGGGGAGATCGGTGAGAATATCGTGCAGCGAGAGATGTCGGTTGCGCTCCTCAACCTTCAGCTTTTCGGTAACATCCTCAGAGATCCCCAAAAGGTAGCGTGGTTTCCCATCAACGTCCGGGACCCCAATTTTCTGTGTGCGCAGCGACCTGAGGCCGCCGGGTGTAGACAAGGGTTCGTTCTCGATCGTAACGAGTTCGCCTGCGGCGACAACCTCGCGGTCAGCCAGTCTGAAACGTTCGGCCTCCGCTTCGTCAAAAAGGTCGAAGTCGCTTTTACCGATAAGATCCTCACGGCTGATGCCTAGAAGACTTTCTCCAGCTTTGTTAAGGAGGACAAAACGACCGTCGGAAGCGTCCTTGACAAAGACCATCGAAGGGATGCTCTCGACCACTGCATCAAGGAAAATCCTGGTACTCGCCAATTCAGATGCTGCGCGCTCGCGCTCTGTCACGTCTAGGTTGGCGGCAAGGACACAATCCGTGTTGTTGTAACGTATCCGCCGCGCGTATGTCAGAACCTTTATCGTCGATCCTGCGGCGGTAATATGATTACCGGGATGCTCGGACTGGTAGATTTCGCCAAAGTTCTTGATCGTCTGGCGAACCTCATCGCGCTCTTCATCCAGCCGGATGTCGAGCGCGTTTTTCTCTAAGGCCTCATTTTTTGCGTATTGATAAAGACGGCATGCTGCGTCGTTCACCGCCAGGAAGTCGAGGCTTTGCGCATCAAAGATCCACATCGGAATGGGATTTCGCTCGAACAGCATTTGGAACGAGTCTTCACGAAGCCGGCGTTCAGTGATGTCTCGGATGATAACGCCCATTCCGAAGCTTCCATCGCTCGACCAAATGCCTGCCGAGAATTCGATCGGAATTTCTACGCCGCTCTTGTGAAGGCCAACCGCCTCAATCGGTTTGAACGAGAGGAAGTCGACTCGCGAAGCTCGAAACTTACGATTGACCGCCGCCATCTTCTGCTGAAGTTTTGGCGGTAGCAGTTTATCGATCGGCTGATTCAAGAGTTCATCTTTGGCATAACCAAAGATCACGGAGGAGGCTTCGTTCGCATAGGTGACGTTGCCAGCAACACCGATGTGGATGATGGCGTCCTGAGATGCCTGGTTGAGACAGAGCGCCGCCCGCTGGCTGTCAGACACTTGCTTGAGAGCTAAGTGGCGAACAACGAGGCCGGCGAGTTCGGCAAGCGTTTCGCGCTCTCTTTCCGAAAGTGTGAGGCGCGGAGCTGGATCTATAATGCACAGCGCGCCAAGCGTGTGCCCATGTTCCGAAATCAGCGGTGCTTCAGCGTGTAAGCAAGCCTTTGAACCGCCGCCTCCGGGTAGCGCGGCCGCAAAGATCGCGGTTTCATCAACGAAGACATTTGGCGACGTGGTGGCGCCAATGATAATGGCGTGCGGTAGTTCGTTAGCTTCCCAACCTACCTCTGCTCCGATCCAGGTGGTCGCGCCAGCCGTGAAATAAATGACGGTGGTTGGCACATCGAAAATCTTTGACGTCACCTGAACGATCTGATCGAGAACCGGGTCCGGTTCACCCCTAAGGTGAGCGTAAGAGGCCCCCTTACCGCTGCTGTCATCTTCGTGAGGATCTGCAGGCCATTGATTCGATCGGTGATTTTCCATCGCAGTACTCGACACGGGCGGCTGTCCTTGGCCCGAATGACCCGAGCCGGATTAATACCTTCTTATTCAATATCAAATTCTGCATCACTAATATTTCGAAGGCCTTAATTTCAGCCGGCAAAATATCGGCGTTGCATGATGTCTGGGCAGAAAGACACAGCCTGAACCGACGCCAGCCTGATAGACCGACACAGGAAGAATGCGAAGCAACCGCATCTTTAAGGCAATCGCTAAACGTGACGCGGCAACCGATCGCGTGACACAATTTTAACCCTGTCTATTCCCTCTGGTTTAACAGAGCTGACATAAGCTTCTGCTTAATTGGAAGGCAGATGGCGCATGATCAGGCAGTCGCAGTTGTTCTTGAAGTGGATTATTCCGGCGAGTGTGTCGGCGTTAGTGGGCGCCATGCTGCTGGGCACCCTGTATTGGGCCGCAGCCAGAACGGACGAAGTCGCCGCAGCGCGGCAGAAGAGCCTCGTCTCTCTCATCGTGTCGAAGATACAGTCTGCGGTCGCTCATGATCAGGAAAGTGCGACGGTGTGGGACGATGCCGTGGTTCGGACCAAAGAACGCGATCTTGACTGGCTTGATGTGAACCTTGGCCGGTGGATGAACACCTACTTTGGCCATGACGCTGCCATCGTGCTCTCGGCAGACGGCCAAGTGATCTACCAGTTCGTTGCGGAGTCAGCTAACGGGGTGCCGACAAGAGATCTTAGCCTTGCTTACAGCCCGTTGGCGCACCGTCTCCATGAACGGCTCAGTGCCAGCGACCAGGACGGAATATCGGACCGGGTGCTGTCGATTGGTGAGAGCGACCTGGTTCACGTTGGAGGCCGGCCGGCAGTTGTCAGTGTCAAACCCATCATTTCCGATACAGGAAAGATCGAGCAGCGGGCGGGTGAGGAAAATCTGCATGTCGCGGTCCAATTTCTCGACGGCGAATTTTCCGACGATATAGGCACTGAATACCAATTTGCGGAAATGATCTTCACGCAAAAGATGCCTCAAGACAAGCGACACTCGCAGGTCGCTCTCACGTCGCGGTCCGGTGACGTTATCGGGTACTTCAGCTGGCATCCTTTTGAGCCTGGAACCAGCGTCCTGCACGCGACCCTGCCGGTTGTCGGCCTATCCGTCGTGGCAATTTTCCTTGCTACCAGTCTGGCAGGTCATGCGATCTGGAGACGATCGGTCAAGCTCAACTTCAACCGTCAGGAGCTTCAGCATCTGGCGCTGCATGACCCGTTGACGGGGCTTGCGAACAGAGCTCATTTCAAAAGCGAGCTCACGGCGCGGCTGCAGCGAGCATCCCCCGAGGATATCTGCAGCGTGCTCTTTATCGACCTCGACCGGTTCAAAGCCGTGAACGATACTCACGGCCACCCGACTGGTGACAAGCTGATTTCTCTGGTTGCGAAACGAATGAAGGAAATACTTCCAAACGCCCTGATCGGACGAATTGGCGGCGACGAGTTCACGGTCTTCCTGGAAAAAATGGAAGCTGAAGAAGTGGCGGTCATTGCAGAACAGATCGTGACGTGCCTGCATGAACCTTTTGAGATCGATGGGGTTTATGTTTCGATTGGAGCGAGCGTCGGTGTGGCAATTGCGACGGGTGCGGAGGCTGATGCGATCGAGTTGACAAGGCAGGCTGATATCGCCCTCTATCATGCGAAAGCCGCCGGTCGAAACGCTTACGCTCTGTTCGGCGTGCATATGGACGAACTTCTTCGCACGCGTCGCAGGCTTGAGCACGACCTCCGTGAAGCGCTGTCGACACGAACCCAGATCGAAATTGCTTATCAGCCAGTCTACTCGTCCGACAGCTCGATCCCGTGTTCGTTGGAGGCACTGTCACGCTGGCGACACCCCGAGCTCGGCTCTATTGCTCCAGACGTGTTCATTCCCCTCGCGGAGGAAATCGGCGTCATCCACAAGATCGGCGCCCTTGTACTTGAAGACGCATGCAGCTTGATTGCGCTTTTGCCGTCGATCAGCGTTGCTGTGAATGCTTCCGCCGTGGAATTAAGCGCTCCAGGTTACCCGTTGCGCGTCCTGTCTACCCTGGACAAGTGGGGGATCGACGCGAGCCGGCTCGAAATCGAAATCACCGAGAGCCTGGCAATCAATGGCCAAGAGGAAGCTGAGCGTAACATCATGATGCTCAGGAAGGCCGGCGTGAAGTTTGCCATCGATGACTTTGGAACTGGATATTCCTCATTCTCCAGAGTTCAGAACGTGACGGTGGATCGGCTCAAGATCGACAAATCCTTCATTGGTGGAATTCGCGAAGGTAGAAACAGCGCGATTGTCGAGGCCATAATTAACATGGCGCGAGCGCAAGGATTGCGAACAACAGCCGAAGGCGTCGAGACGAACGAACAAAGGGATGCGCTGAAGTCGCTGGGTTGCGATAACATTCAGGGCTTCCTGATGTCGCGGCCGATCGCGCGTAAGGAGATCTTGGCGCTGCTGGAAACGCTCGAACTCGAGAGCGATCTGCTCTAACGACCCGCACTTCAACGTTCAGCACTAGCTTTTGTCGCCATCACCAATCATGCCTGGGACAACCTCTGCTCTATAAAGTGGCGGTGGTGCGGTCGTTGGGGCCACCATCGATGGGAAGGGGAAATTTGATGAGCATGAAAAAATATTCTGCAGAGGCAATCGGTACATTCTGGTTGACGTTTGGCGGATGCGGTAGCGCGGTTATTGCAGCCGGCCTACCGGACGTGGGTATCGGCTATCTGGGCGTCTCGATTGCTTTCGGTTTGACGGTTATCACAATGGCCTACGCTATTGGCCATATCTCAGGATGCCACCTCAATCCTGCCGTCACGGTTGGCCTTGCGGCCGGCGGGCGATTTCCGACAAGCCAGATCATCCCATATATCGTGGCGCAGGTGATCGGCGGGATCATCGGTGGCGCAGTGCTCTACCTTATCGCAAGCGGCAAGGCGGGATTTGACCTTAACGGCGGCTTTGCCTCGAACGGCTATGGCGACCATTCTCCCGGACAATATTCGCTGTTTGCATGTCTGGTGGCGGAGTTCGTGTTGACCGGTATGTTCCTGTTCATCATCATGGGCGCGACGCATGGCAAGGCTCCGGCGGGTTTTGCCCCGCTGGCGATCGGGCTTGGTCTCGCTCTCATTCACCTCATCAGCATCAATGTTACGAACACCTCCGTGAACCCGGCGCGAAGCACCGGTGTGGCGGTTTTTGCCGCGGGCTGGGCCCTGCAGCAGCTGTGGCTCTTCTGGTTGGCGCCGATGGCCGGCGGTATCGTCGGCGGCGTCCTTTATCGCTGGCTCAGCACCGAGCCGAGCGGTCAGATCGTAGGATCCGTCCCGGCTGAATAGGTAAAACAGCTGTGGGCGGCGCTCGCCGCCCACCGCGCCAATCAGCGCTCAGCCGCGCGTCGCGCCGACTTGACTGGCGTTTGCTGGCAGCGGCCCTATCTACGGGAGATGCAACGCTGCTCTTGAGAGCAGGACATGATGTAGGGGGAGGCCAATCATGAAATTCGGACAATTCTGCGGTTTGATCGCAGACGAGATGGACCTTCAACATAGCGACTTCCTGTTGGGTGCGGAGATCCTTTTTGCTTCGGACCCTGTCGGGAAAGCTCAAGAGACTGTTTTGTCGCTGCCGGACCGTTCGATATCGGCCAACGACGCGGCACTGCTGATCTGCCTCGTCGTTGCCATGGACCAAGGGCATGTCGATCCCTCGCAATGTGCTGAGGCGGCTAACGATATTGCTGCCCTGGGGCAGAACCTTTCGCTCCTAATCGATGCAGTGGAGAAAGGAGAACCTGCGGTCCTCAACATCAGCGGCCGTTTTGAGGCCAACGTGACCGTTCCTCGATCCTTGACCGCGAAAATTTCGCCGCTGATCCGGGGCGGGGCAGTCGCCCACCTCAGATCAATTTAGCGGCTAAAACCATGAGACGTCCGCGCTGGGTTCCTCGCAGACCGTTTCCGGTCTATGCATATCTTCCGGGCCGGCACCCGCATCCTGTCCGCGACCCGCTGGGACATAGTTATCAGCTACAGCCTGTGCCGGTTGACGCCACGATTGAATCAGAAGAGTTCCTGTGGGGTGAAGATCTCTTCAATCACGGCTACTATTGGGAAGCTCATGAGGCGTGGGAAGGAATTTGGCACATCTCTGACAAGGGCAGCGAAATCCGGGCCGTCTTGAAGGGCTTGATCCTGTTGTCGGCCGCCGGCGTTAAAATCAGAGAAGGCAAGCGCACGGCAGCGATGCGACACGCCGGACGCGCAGCGGGGTTGTTTCGGAACCTGGCGAATAGTCATCGTCATCACTTTGAACGGGCGCTTGGCATTCGGCTGGACATGCGTGCCGAGCGCGCAGAGACAACCGCAGCCGCTCCACCGGCGTTGCTGAGAGCCAGCAGGGGCCCGCCTGAACCGGTCTTCGAGTTCATCCTTGGAAGCGAACTTCCGCCTCCAACCACCTGAACGCATGTCATGGGGCGCCAGGCATCTAGTTGAGAATTAGCCGGCAGGTTTCGGACGGACTGGGGGCTTCGCCTTTTTCGGCGCAACGATCCCAAGCTCCCGATTCAGCTTTTTCAGTGCCACCTTACGCGTCCGGCGGATACCTTCCGCCTTTTCGCGAGCACGCTTCACGGAAGGCTTTTCATAATGCTCCCGAAGACGCATCTCCCGAAACACACCTTCCTGCTGCAACTCTTTCTTCAGGAAGCGCAAAGCCTGATCAACATTGTTATCCCGCACCAGAACTTGCAAGCGCCACTCCTATATTATTGACCGGCCCTCCATACGCGTACGGCCGACCTCTGGCAATATTGCCCCTGCGTGAGAAGCGGGAATGACCGTTTCAGCAGCGGCAGCGACCTAAAATTCCAGCACCGGTTTCCGCGATATCTTATAGGCTTCTCTGAACCACAGCTATAGCGACAATGCCTGTTTCAGCGGCTGCTCGTATCATGGCCTCTCTCAATCGATCGGGTTCAGTCAGCCCGATAATAACGTCAAGACAAATCTTGATAGCGTCGTAAAACTGCTCGCCATCATCTACGGGCCAGTAGCGTAATAAGAGCTCGGCTGCATCCCGCGCAGTGCGCACGACCGCGCGGTCCTTCTTTTCCCCGAACACCAGAACCACCGGCTCAAAACGCCGGGACGAGTCCCATTTCATCAGGCCTGCCCCACAGGACAATTCATGATGGTATTCTGCAATTTCTACCACATCTTTTGACAAGAAAAACGCACAACTTCCGGCGCCGAGAGTTGAGACGCTGGATCTGGACTGAGTCATCGGCCATTGGGCAAGATGCATGTTCGCGAGCTTCCGGGGGATGCGGCCGGCTCATACAGCGGAACGCGCTCAAGCCGAGAGGTTTCGATTATCCGGACCCATCCCAACCGCCTCGTCCACCGCTCCGAGTAAATTCCGGACAATCTCTGACGTACAACGATAATAGATTGTTTGGGCATCACGCCTCGTCTCGACCAAGCCTGCGGCACGCAAGCGTGCAAGGTGTTGCGACGTCGCAGACTGGCTAAGCCCGGCGATGGATGAAAGCCCGGCGACCTTGTATCTTGCAACAACATTGCTCTGACCAGACTGAGGCGCACAGGATTGCCGAGAATGGCGCAGAGTGCGGCCGCTTTCACCGCCTGTTCCTCATCCAAGTCAAAAGTCTCCTTATGCCCCTGAAAAACAACACCCGTGATCCAGGATCATCGGGACGCTCAGCCTCAAGGACAGAGGGGCCGCGTTATCAAGGCACGCTGCCGTTCGTGGTAAGGCCTGAACGACCGGTACTCCCAGCGTCCTGTCGGACCTTCCCGCCGATAGACGATTTCCAGACAGTGGACGCTGTCGTCGACAGGCAAGACCGGATACCAAGCATACCACATCGACCAGACAAGCTTGTCTCGTTTTCTGTCTGACATCGTGTCGTCTCTCCTATGCCTGAAGGCCACCTGTTATTGTGAAGCAGGCGATAAGAGCGACCGCCGACAGGCCGGTGCTAATCGCAGGGCGCAGATAAAGCCTGGCGATCGCTGAACACGCGATCCCAAGTGCGAATACGAGGCTTCCGATGACAAAACCGAGATGGAAAAAGGAGAGCGTGACCGTCGTTAGTGCTACGCTTGTAGCGATCATGGTCGTAACCGATGTCTGTGTGGCGAGATCCATGTCTCGCCGAAATATAATCAGGAAAGGATCCCACGCGAACGCTATGGCGACGGCCAGGCAAAGCGGGACCGTCCATGTAACCGGCGACAGGCTCATTCTTCACCTGCCATCCGCCGCTCGATATCCAGATGAATGCCTGGTCGAAGCCGCACCTGAACATCGGTGACGATCGCATCCATGGGAATGTCGTGCGCTTGAGGACGGATGCTCTCGATTTCCTGAAAGTCGAACCCCACCCCGATCTTGATGGGCGGAGGATCAAGTGCTGCCAGCGTCCGATCAAAGTAGCCGCCGCCAAAGCCCAGCCGGTAGCATTGCGCATCGAAGCCGACGACCGGCGCGATGACGATGTCGGGACGCCGCTCTTCTCCGTGACGGGGCACGGGAATGTTCAGGACCCCTTGTTCAAGCTCCTCACCGACGCGCCAGCTCCGAAAAGTCAGCGGGCGGCGTTTTTCCGTGACCACGGGCAAGAGACAGGTTGCGCCGCTCGCGGATGCCGAAGTCATCCACCCGCGCAGATCCGGCTCCCCGAGAAATGGCCAATAGAAACTGATGTTTTGATTGCGTAAGTTTGGAAGAAGCCGATCTAGATGTTGGCGGAGCAGCAGGGTTCTCCGGTCGCGCTCATCGGAACTGAGAAGGGTGCGCAGATCGATCAGCCGGTGGCGTTCATCCCCTCGCCACTCCTTCATGCTGGCATCGCGGTCACCCAGTCCCATGTACCGCGGATCGACTTCATGCATCGAACAGGCAGGAGATGCGTAACTTTCAGGATTTTCTTTATCGTTTTCCTGGTCCATAGGCCTGTTCTTTGCTTGGAATCACGTTTTGCGGGCGATACGTGGCTTGAACAACGTTCATCTTTAGGAAATGATAACGCAACATTATTCGTCTGGCGAGATCATTGTGGACCCTACATCAATCGAAATTTTTCTTGCCGTCGCCAGCGAAGCAAGTGTCACGCGCGCCGCGAAAACGCTCGGCCGGGCGCCGTCGAATGTTACGACGCGCCTCCAGCTGCTGGAAGAACAAGTCGGAGTGCAGTTGTTCAGCCGCGAGGGAAAAAAGATGACGTTGACCCACGAAGGACAGACGTTCATCACCTATGCGAGACGACTTGTAGCGCTGGCCGAAGAAGCCTGCCTTGCGATGAAGAACATAACGACATTGAGGGTTGGGACCATGGAAAGCACGGCCGCAAGCCGGCTGCCGCCCGTTCTTGCCCGGTTCAGCGAGACTTGGCCCTCGGTTTCGCTGCAGTTGACGCTTGGCGCCACCCAGGATCTCGCCAATGCCGTGATCGCAGACGAGCTGGACTGCGCTCTTGTCGCACGACCGCGAGGCCAACCAGACGACGTGGTCTCCTTCGATCGCCATCAACTGCTTCACATGACGCCAATATACGAAGAAGAACTTCTTCTTGTCCTTCCACCCAACCATCAGCCAGTTCGAGATGCCAGCGACATCCGGCCGCGGCAACTGGCGGCTCTTGAGCCCGGTTGCACTTATCGCCGGGTCGCCGAACGTTGGGTAAGACTGACCGCCGATGTCCCAACCCTGGAGGTCGGTTCATATCACTCAATGCTGGCCCATGTCATTTCAGGCAAGGCGGTGGGTGTCATGCCCCGCTCGGTTCTGGATGGCATGCACTGGAACGGCGACATCGGGGTTCATCCTCTGGAGCCGGTCGATACCCTGCTTATTTCGAAAGCGGACGGAATGTCTGACGCACTTCGTGGTCTTGAAGAACTTCTTCTCGATTCCAGCTCCGCACGGGTGTCGCCGGTTCGTCTGTCCTAAGCCCTCCCCAACTTATCACCAGGTTTGCATGTCCAAGCAAGAAAATGCCGCTCAACGACGAGCCCGCCTCTCATTCCGGTTGTTTTATCCCATCCTCGCTGGCGCGACACTGCGGGATCGACTTCTCGCGTGCCTCGGTGCACTTGTTGCCATCGCGCTGACGGGCATGCTTTGCGGCATCCTGTTCGGAGAAGGCGCGCACCTGCCGCTGATCGTTGCTCCGATGGGCGCATCCGCCGTGCTACTTTTTGCAGTGCCTGCTAGTCCACTTGCGCAACCGTGGTCGATCATCGGCGGGAATACTATCTCCGCGATCATGGGCGTTGTTTCCGCGAGCCTGATAAGTGATCCGATCGTTGCCACGGGGGTCGGCGTGTCACTGGCAATCGCGGCAATGTCGTTCATGCGTTGCCTGCACCCGCCCGGCGGCGCTGCTGCGCTGACCGCCGTCCTCGGTGGTCCCGTCGTCGCGAGCTGGGGGATGCTTTTTCCCTTTGTTCCGGTCGCCTTGAACTCCTGCCTCCTCGTAGGAGTCGGATTATTGTTCCACAAACTCTCGCGCCACAACTACCCGCATGTCGTTACGCCGCTGCCCAACGTGCATCTGACTTTGGATCCCCCGCCTGCTCAAAGAATTGGGTTTCGTGATGACGATATCGACGCGGCGCTCGCGACGCTCAACGACACTTTTGACATCGACCGCGCCGACCTGGGGCGAGTATTGCGGCAGGTGGAATTGGAGGCAGTCTCACGCGCCAATGGAGACATCCGATGCTCTGACATCATGTCGCGGGACGTGATCGCGGTCGATATCGACGCAACGGTGGAGCAGGCCCGTTGGCTTCTTCTCAACCACAATGTCAGAACCTTGCCGGTCAGGGGAGAGGATCGAAGGCTTGTTGGATCCGTCGGCTTGAGGGAACTCGCCTTAGCGTCCGGTAGCCTGGAACGTTTGCTCTCCGAGGCGACGACAGCTCGCGCCGATGATCGCGCCTTCGGCCTGTTGCCCTTGTTGACTGATGGCCGCACGCATGCAGTTGTCATTGTTGATGACGCACAAGGCATACTGGGGTTGATCTCACAGACGGATTTACTCAATGCTGTGGCGAGGGCGCTTCCCCGCGAAGAGATGCTTCCAGAAGTGGCTGCCTAGCCTTACAGCATTCAACGCAGGCCAAGATAAACGAGCAGGCAGACGGCCGACAAGGTGACCATTAGCCATGGCGTCGCGCCATCGAGAAGCAGCGCCAACAACACGCCCCCCGCGAGTGTCAAGGCTGCGCGGGCGATGTCGGTATCCGTAACGGTCAAGGCAAGAGCCGCCAAAAAAACGGCGCTGGCGACCATCGTGACTGGCGAGGTGGCTTCGGCTTCAGGTTCCCCTCTGACGTAGGGCACCATGAACCGGCGCAAGCTGAGTGCGAGCGCAGCAATAAGCAAAAGACAGGTAAAGACATTCATCCACATGCGTCCACCCTAGAGATACGCATATCGTCAATGCAAACCACATGCCATTTCGATCCGGTCTCTTTCCGGCGGAATCGCCGCGAACCGGCGACGATGCGAAGGGTGACGCCGTGAATAAAATTGTCAGATGATTAAAACGTAGTCACCCTTCGTTTCCATACTGATTGTTTGCCGAAAAGGTCCCAATGGTGAAAAGCACCGTCAAAGTTGTCTGCCATTAGCCACCTGATCGCCCGCCCTCCGTGAAATATATGGCCGCCGTTCGAACTCCGAGGTCCGCAATGAGCTGCGCAGGCGCAGAAGATCTTTTCGAGCAATAAGTCCGCACAGTTTACCGCTGGCGGGATCGACGATCGGAATGCGTCCCGCATCGGTTGAGAGCATCACATCCGCGATGAACCCGACCGTGTCTTCTGGATGACCGACGGGGACGGAGGCATCCGAAACAGATTCGGCAAGCGTCAGTTCGCCCAGATCTGGGTTGCCTTGCCAGTTGAGCACATCGCCCCTGGAGACAACGCCCACGAGCCTGCCGGCGCCGTCAATCACCGGATAGATGCGATGCGTCTTCTGTTTCGATTCAAAAAGCTGACATGCCTCTGTTACCGTCATTGTCGCAGGCAGGGTGTCGACGTCCCTGATCATGATCTCGCCGGCTCGCGTGAATTCGAATGGATCGATGCCGTATTCACGGGTGATGTGTTGTCCCCGCCGCGCAATCTTCTCGGTCAAGATTGAGCGGCGCAGAAGCAGGACCGTCACGGCATAGGCGACAACTGTCGCTGCCAGGACAGGCACCAGGGTGCTGATGTCACCTGTGATCTCAACTGCGAAAAACGTTCCCGTCAGCGGCGCTCGCATGGTCCCGCCCATCATCGCCGCCATGCCCAGCAAGGCCCAGAAGCCGGGATCATGACCGGGCATCACCAAGCCCATGAGCCAGCCCAGAGCGCCACCGAAGATGAGGAGAGGAGCCAGAACACCACCCGATGTGCCGGATGACAGCGCAAAGAGCCAGATGCAGCTCTTGACCACGAGGACGGTAAGGACCGTAGAGGCGAGCAGCTTGTTGTTGAGCAGGCCGTCGATGATATCGTAGCCGACGCCCAAAGCGCGCGGCTCGATCAGACCCCCGATCCCAATCACGACGCCGCCGAGCATCGGCCACCACATCCAATGGATTGGTAGCTCTTCGAAGAGATCCTCGATCTTGTAGAGCAGAGTTGTGAGCAGTCCAGACTGCAGCCCTGATACGATGCCAATCGCGGCGCAAGCGAAAATGCCCCACCACGGCAAAGCCATCTGGAAATGTGTCGGAAACAGCGGACCTGTGCCAAACAACATCGGCCGCCAGCAGATCGAGACACAAGCTGCAACGGCAACAGGAATGAAGCTGCGAGGTTTCCATTCGAACAGCAGGAGTTCGACTGCGAGCATGACGGCAGCAATCGGTGAACCGAAGATAGCCGTCATGCCGGCTGAAGCGCCTGCCACCAGCAAAGTCTTGCGTTCGGCGGCGCTCATGTGGAAGAGCTGCGCAAACAACGAGCCCATTGCTCCGCCCGTCATAATGATCGGCCCCTCCGCGCCGAACGGGCCACCCGTGCCGATCGAGATCGCCGATGACAGCGGCTTCAGTACTGCCACCTTGGGCGACATCCGGCTACCGCCGATGAGGATCGCCTCGATGGCTTCGGGAATGCCGTGACCGCGGATCTTCTCCGACCCGAAACGAGCCATCAGGCCGATAACGAGTCCTCCGAGCGGAGGCGCCAGCAAAATCCACGGAGATCGCGGCAGGTCTGCCAGCGAGACAGGTTCGATGCCGATGTGGCCGAACCAGACGACGTTTGTGACAAGCGCAATCAGGCACACAAGGCACCATGCCGCAAACGCGCCCGCCGTTCCGACGACGATCGCCATGCCAACCAGGATGAGGACGCGCTTGTCGGTGGTGAAGTCTCCGGCCTCGCGCCGGGAGAGGCCTCCTGTGAAATCGTGCGGCCGGTGGCCGGGTTGATGCTGCGACATGGTTTTCCTTAGGGTGGTTTGACGGGAGTACTTTGAGGTGGTCGATTATATCGTGATACGATGTAAATCAAGCTGCAAAAACCGCGAGCTTAATGGAGCTGATCGCAATGAGTCATCGGGAGCGCCTCGGCGAGGGAGACTACGAAGCCTTGGCCAACTTGCGTTACAGTATCCGCCGGTTCCGGCAGTTCAGTGCAATGGAGGCAGACAAACTCGGCCTTACGCCGGAACAGCATCAGGCGCTGCTCGCGATTAAGGGGCTGCCGACTGGAAGGCAGATGACGGCGCGAATGCTGACCGAACGTCTCCTCATAGCCAGAAAATTGGCGGATGGCCTGATTGAACAGCTTGTTGACGAGGGTTATATCGAGGCAGGGTCTTCAACGACGGGCCTTAGCAGGCAAGTCATTCGCCTCACGCGCAAAGGAGAGGATATTCTTGACCGGCTGGCAAGCGCTCATCTATTCGAGATCCGGAAGATGGCGCACGAATTGATGCAGGCGCTCCGTGTCCTGCAGGACCGCCAAAAGATGCAGCGCACCGCGTGGATGGCTTGACCCGCGTGTGGTGCGAGATGGAAATCTCATGACAGAACCGACAACGCTAAGACAGCAAGATTACGAAACGCTTGCAGACCTTCGTTACGCATTACGCCAGTTCATGGATTTTAGCGCATCTGCTGCGCAACTAGAAGGGTTACCTGCCCAGCAGCACCAGGCGCTTCTGGCGATCAAGGGCAACCGGAATGGGGAACCGATGACGGTCGGAACGCTGGCAGAGCGCCTCATCATCGCGCCACACACGGCGACAGAATTGGTAAGTCGCCTTGTTGATAGCAGGCTTGCAGAACGGCGCGTGGATCCCGAGGACCGGCGTCGGCAAACCGTTCATTTGACTGGAAAGGCGGAAGAGCTTCTCGACCGGTTAAGCGGGGCGCATCTGGCGGAAATTCGCGGTAGGGCACCAAAGCTTGTGGCGCTTCTCACCCAACTTGAAAAAATCTCGTTGGCATCGACCTCCAGCGATTGAAAAAGAATAGGCCCGGCGCGCTTCCCGCGCGGAGGGTTTGCGCAAGATTTAAATGCTCAGCCGCTGCCTTCGTGCCAGTGCCGCGCAGGCGATTGATTACCGCGGGATTGACGGCCATTGTAGTGGCGTCATCGACAGCCGCCGGGAGGGTTATCGACACAACCCGGCCTCTCAATCGCAAAGTGGCAACTATCTCCCCTCGCAGATTCACGATGCCCCGGGCTTGAGGGCCTCCGATTCCTGCTACCACGCCCCATCTTGGAGAGGGCCAGGGAGACGGAAGAGGTTGTTGCCACAGGAAGTGAGGGACAAGATGGGGTAGAAAGGCTTAGCGGCGAGGGCAGCTCAGCGTCACTAGATGCGCGTGTGGAAACAACCCTTCAACCAGCCGCGTGGCGGGACGATGTTTTAATCGTCTGACCGATCCTGATCAGAAACGCCACGACATACGGAAGCGAGGCCGGCACCCACATCAACAACCCAGCCAACTGCTGATCTTCGAGGGGCGTGAGACCGTAAAGGTCGGTGGTCAAGAAATGCGGGCGGAACAGGGGGTGTGGAGTAAGCGTCAGAAATGCCCCGAGCATCGTCATCTGCAATATCGTGCCACCGCAGACGGCGAGCGCACTACCCGAGGCCCGTCGCGGGTCGAGGATTTCGCGCCAGAGCCATAGGGCGGAAAGAAGGAGAGGGATTTCCATCGCCCAGTAGGCAAGGCTACTGGAGAGCGCCCAGGCGTAGGGCAGAGGCAGGTGCCAAAGCCAAATCATCACCGTGTGGGCGACGAAGGCGGCCGTGGGTGGAAACCGATCAAGCGTAACAGACGGTTCAAAGAAAAGTCGCCAACCGAGCGGCGCAGCAAGCGATATCAAGACAATATGATGGAAGGCCCGCGCCGAGAAGAAGGCGGAGCTCAGGGCACATAGCGGTGAGACGAAGGCGATGGCACAAAGACCGACGAACAGCACCCACTGACCCCGCCGGTTCTCAGCCCAAGCCCATCTCCACAGCCCCACCAGAGCGATCGCCGACAACAGGATCGGGTCGAAGTTCCAGTCCGCCATCAGTGCTTCAGGTGAGGGAGCGGTACCACAGTAGGGTGCGAGCTGGAAAGTCATGTGAAGCTTTCACCGGATGATTGACCGGGTACTACGGCTCGGCGGAATTGTTCCAGCGTGTCTCGAGCTACGATCTGCTATGTGTGACTATGCCAAATTGAAATAAAACCGCGAAAGCGGGCCCCCGCAAGCGCTCAACCCTGCTTCAAGAGCTTGCGACTTTGCCGGACAAGTCGTTCATCGGCGCTTTCAGGCAACAGTATGGTGCGCTCTGCTTTCGGCGTACCGAGGGCGCCGCGATCGAGGTATTGGTCATCACTTCGCGCGACACCGGTAGATGGATCATTCCGAAAGGGTGGCCGATGAAGCGAAAGAAACCGTACGAAGCCGCTGCGATCGAAGCCTGGGAAGAGGCAGGCATTCGAGGGGCCGTTCGTAAGAAACCGGTCGGCCGTTACACCTACCTCAAGGAATTGGATCATGGAGACGTCGCTCCCTGCGTCGCCGCACAATGAACGACGCGGTCGGCAGCGGCGCCGGCGGATACGGTCTGATCCGGATGGTAAGTGCGGAAATGCTCGGGGAACTTGGCTGCGACGTCACCGAAGCTGGATCGGCCGAAGACGGCCTAGCTCTTCTTGAGCGCGAGCGTTTCGACATTCTGGTGTCGGATCTCGGTCTGCCAGGGATGTCTAGGCGAGGACTTGTCGTGAGGTTCGCCGACGGTTGCCGGCAGTGGGAATTGTATTTGCCACCAGATCGGACAAAGGTTTGACATCGACGATCCCCCCGCGGGCGGCGGTACTTCCGGAGCCGCACGGACTGGATGAACTCGCTGCCACACTCGACGCCGTTGCAGTCAAGGATTGAGCTGGCTGCCTCAATCAAGGCCAATGACGTCCTTGAAGGGAACGGTCGCCAGGACCATTCCGCGCCCGTCGGCAATCTCGAAGGCGCGGCTATCGACCTTTTCGTCGTTAAGAACTATCTCCGCCACCATTTCGCGCGCCGCCTTCCTCGCCTCATAGACGGCATCGGAGAGGTCCGGTAGCTCGATCCCCTCCAGGTCCTTTTCATAGCCGTCGATGTCTCTGACATGAAAGAAGAATTTCATCCGAGCTACCTCCTGAATTGTTCGACATTAACGGGCCGCCTTTATCAATGTTCCAGACGGGTCGAGGCGTCCATCGGAGGTGATGACAAAACGAAGATTCGTATGTTACCCAGTCGTGGAAAGGGGATTCCATGAGGCTCAAGCTCGTCGCTGTCGCGGTTGCAGCGCTTGGTCCCGTCGTTGCGATGCTCGCTTATAACGAGTTCGCAATGCGGAGCCAGCGCAACGAGGAAGTCCGCACCCAGGCGGCCCAGGCGGCGCGTCAGGCATCCTCGGAGGTCGAGCGCATCGTCGAGGGTCTTCACTCGCTTTTGACCGCCGTCCGGTCGATGCCCTCCGTTCAGAACCTCGACACTGAAGGGTGCAACGGCGCCTTGAAATCGGTCGCAGCAAGCGTTCCGAACATTCGCACGATCTTTGTCGTCGATCTGCAAGGGCGTCCCATCTGCGGCAGCCGGGACGCGCCTCCGGGCGCCACGTTCGCCGACCGCGACTATTTCAAAGACGTTCTGGTCAGGAACGATTTTGTCGTCGGCACCTATACGAAAAGTCGAATGTCGGACTCGGCCGTCTTGCCCGTTGCAATGCCGGTGCTAGTCGATGGCAAGCCCACGGCGGTCGTCGTCAGCGGCGTCCTTCTCGACTGGCTCCAGAACCGGATCAGCGAGCGGGGCGTCGCCAAGGGCAATGCCGTCACCATCGCCGACAGGAACGGCACCATACTGGCGCGCGTACCGCTGCCCGAGACGTTTGTCGGAACCGTCATTCCCGACGACTTTCAAAAGCTGGTCCATGCCGATGAACCGGGCGTGCTCGAAGTTCGTAGCCAGGACGGCACGGAGCGGGTTCTCGGCTACAGGCCGATCGCGCTCCAGACGAGCCCGCTCTACATCAGCGCCGGTTTTTCCAAGGCGGAGGCGTTCGCGCCGATTAACCGCTCCACTATGATCAATGCACTGGCGATCGCCGGCGGCGCAGCGCTCGCATTTCTCGCCTCCATTTTCATCGGCGACCGGTTTCTGGTGGCCCCGATCGCCCGGATCGCCGCGGTCATGCAGCGCTGGCGCGATGGAGATCTCTCTGCTCGGACCACAATGACGCCGAGGGATGAGATCCACGCCGTTGGCGCGGCTCTCGATGGTCTCCTCGACGAGCTTGACGCCCGGCGCGTTCAAAATGAGACGGCAGAGGAGGAGCGGACGCTGCTGGTGCGGGAACTGGCGCATCGCGTCAAGAACGGTTTCGCGCTCGTTCAGGCGATTGCCCGACAGAGTTTCGGCCGATCTGATCCGCAACAATACCATTCCTTCGTCGAGCGACTTTCCTCCTTGGCGTCGACCTATGATCTTCTCCTTTCGAAGGACGCTAACGCGTCGACAGTAGAGGAGGTGATATATGCCGCCCTCCGCGCCCATATCGATGGCCGTCCAGATCGCGTTCGACGAGCCGGCCCCGAGGTCGCACTGTCGGCCGAGCTGGCGCTTCCACTTTCTCTTATCGTGCACGAACTGGCCACGAACGCCACGAAATACGGGAGCCTCGGAACCGAGGACGGGGCGGTCGATGTCGTCTGGACGCTAGACGATCATCGGCTCCATCTCACGTGGAAGGAAAGCGGTGGCCCGCTCGTCTCTGCACCCGATCGCAAAGGATTCGGCTCAGTTCTTATCGAGCGGGCCTTCCCAGGCATCGCCCATGCGAGATGTCGTCCGGACTACAGGCCGGAAGGCCTCGAATTCGATCTAGTGTTCTCAGTTTCGGAACCCGACCGGAAAAAAGAAGTTTAGGATGCGACGAAGGGAACGCGAGTATTGGAATGAGACGTAAGGTACTGGTCGTCGAGGACGAACCCCTGCTGCTGATGATGGCGGTCGACCTCGTCGAAGACGCCGGCTTTGAAGCGGTGGAAGCTCGTAACGCAGACGAGGCCATTCGACTGCTACAGGAGATGCAGGACATCCGGATTATGTGGACCGATATCGACATGCCGGGTTCGATGAACGGCCTCATGCTTGCTGCGGTGGTACGAGACCGATGGCCTCCGATCGAAATCTTGGTGGTGTCTGGGATGCGGAAACCCGAGGCCCGCGATTTGCCAGACCGTGGAGTGTTCTATTCGAAACCCTACGATACACGTGTCATCACCGACACCCTGTTGCGGATGGCTGCGTGACGTGACGTCAGCCTTTTTTCACGATGCTGATGTTGCCGCTGACTTCAAGTATCGCAAACTTGATGTCCTTGACGGTTTCTATCCCTTCCTGACTGCGGGCAGCTTCCATGACGTCTTCGGAGTCGAGCCGGCATCCCCGTAGCGCCTCCCGGTCATAAACGCCGTCCGTCACGGGGATTGTCGGAACTCCATCAATCACGTGCCCCGCCGGTTTCCACCATCGCTTGATGTAAGACAGTCCGATGTCGGTCGTGAACAGCGTCAGGATTAGGAGCACGGCGTCGGTGATGGAAAAGTCGTCCCCAAGCATCGCCTGCTGGGTGGTCTCGGAAATGACGAGAACGATCACCAAGTCGAATGGGGTCATCTGCGCAAGCGTCCGGCGGCCGGACAGCCGGATGATAATCAACAGAGTGAAGTACATGGAAAGCCCGCGAAAGACGGCGTCCATGTAGTCTCCATTAGGGCAGGATGAAAGTCGTTCTTTCAGAGACGTCGTCGCCGATGCCGGCGAGGTAGGACCGGGGGCCCACCTGTTCCGTGTGAAGGCGGAAGACAATCTTGGTTGGTGCAGTGGGATCCGAGGCGAACACATAGCCTATCCGCCCGCTTGTCTGGACGGTCGCCTTTTGAGGAGGGTCGACGCCCTCTATCGAGAAGGCTTCGAGGAAGCGGGGGTCGACGAACAGGGTCTGGTCGCCCTGCGCGGGTCCGAATGCCACCCTCATCTCATCCGGGGCGTTCCACCGGGAGATTGCCGGGAGTTCCAGCGATCCGCTTGATAAGACAATCTTGTGCATCGAGAACGGGCCCCCCAGAACCGCCGCTGGAACGGTCCATAATCTTCCACACCCTCGGGAAGGGCGGGCCGTTCCACCGTCTTACGTGTCTTTGCACCCGCGGCCATCAGACCGGTCCCGAAAACGTGTCGCATGACGAAAGCTGACCGCTATCGAATCCTTGCTTGAACCATTTCACGCGTTGCGCGGACGTGCCGTGGTTGAAGCTGTCGGGAACGACATATCCTTGCGTCCGCTTCTGGAGCGTGTCGTCGCCGATTTGTTGCGCAGCGTTCAGAGCCTCTTCCAGATCCCCGCCGTCGAGAATGCCTTTCTGCTGGGTGTATTTTCCCCATATTCCGGCGAAGCAGTCGGCCTGGAGTTCCACCCGGATCGACATCTTGTTGGCTTCGACTTCGCTCATGCGTTGTCGCGCTTCATTGAACTTGGGAAGAATTCCGAGTTCATCCTGAACGTGATGGCCTACCTCGTGGGCGACTACGTACGCCTGTGCGAAATCTCCGCTGGCGCCGAAACGGTTGCTCAACTCCTCGAAGAACGCGGTGTCGAGATATACCTTTTTATCTTCGGGGCAGTAGAACGGACCCGTTGCCGCAGACGCCGCGCCGCATGCTGACCTCGTCTGTCCGCGAAATAGCACGAGCTTGGGGTCCTCGTAGGTGCGGCCTTGAGACTGGAAGATGCCCTGCCAGGTATCCTCGGTTTCTGCCAGCACCGTCTTCACGAAAGCTGTCATCTGGTCATTGGAGCTGGACACGGCACCGCCGCCATTTTGCTTATCGCTCTGCTCGTATCCGGCCCCATCGAGGCTCCCGCCGTCCATCACCTGCATCAGATCGATTCCCATCGCCTTGAAGATCAGATAGATGACAACGAGGAATATGATGGTGCCGATGCTAAGGCCGCCTCCACGACGGCCAATAGGAAGACTGAAACCTCCGCCGCGTCCGAACGGAGTGCCTCCAGCTCCACCGCCCTGACTTTGGCGATCTTCGACATTGTCCGACTGTCGTCTTCCCTGCCAATCCATGTCCGCTCCCTTTGGTTATCTGCAGCGGCGTCGAATCTAGTGATGAATCCGTACGCGTCTCTCTGCGGCGAAGGTCGGGCGCGGCATCTGCTCCGCGCCCGGCTTCTATCATGCAATTGGCGGCGATGCCTTGCCGAGCTTTACGGAAGGCTCACGGCCCCAGACCCGCAACTTGCCAAGCTCATCGACGAAGTCGGAGACGCTCTTATCCGCTGGGATTGCGATCGTGCCTTCGTCGAGAGCCCCCGCCGTTAGACCTGCCTTGTCCAAAAGCGGGAGGGCCGACTGGTCGTATCCAATGTACTTGCAGTGCTGGAAGGCATCGGCGACGAAGTCTCGTGCGGTCGCTTCGTTGACGAGGTCGTCGATCGCCTGATGGGACGTCAGAAGAGCCACGGCGTCGAACAGCACCGACGGGCCTCCGTCGATCATGTGATGCGCCTCGACCCAGCTACCATCTGAGGCGGTGACGCCGCCGACCTTTGGCGCAATAAGCTCAAAGATGGCTTTTTCCTTGGTGATCGCCGCCGTCAGCTCTTTCAGCAGCTTTGCGTCGACACCATCGGTCACCAGGATGCCAAGCTTGCGACCCTCGAAGCGCTTGGGCCCGCGCTCCACGATGCTGAGCGCCGGCGACGGCTCGAGATCCTGGCGCGTCGGCATCGCGGCGTCGGCCGGCTTCGGCATCGACTGGAACCCGAGCTTCTGAGCTACTGTCGTGGCCAGGGTCTCGTCGATGTTCATCAGGTGCGAGACCATGCGCTCGCGGATCGCCAGCGTTTCGACCTTGCTCAGCTCGAAGGTTAGGGCCGATGCGATATGGCGTCGTTCAGATCCCGTCTGGCTGATGTAGAACTGCCGAGCCTGGCTGTAGTGGTCGGCAAAGCTCTCTGGGCGGAGACGGGCCTTTACCCCTTGTTCTTCGGCCGGGAAGTGGCGGTACCCCTGCGACGGCGACTCTCGTGGCCCTTCGTTTCGGGAGTTCGGCTGGTAGTTGGTCCTTCCCACCGGATTGCGCATCGCCATGTGGCCGTCCTGCTGGAAATTATGCATGGGACACTTCGGCGCGTTGATCGGGAGATGCGTGAAATTCGGACCACCGAGGCGCTTCAACTGGGTATCGAGGTAGGAGAAGTTACGGCCTTGCAGCAACGGATCGTTGCTGAAGTCGATGCCGGGAGGTACGTTCTGGGTCATGAACGCGACCTGCTCGGTTTCGGCGAAGAAATTGTCCGGCATGCGGTCGAGCACTAAGCGCCCAATCGGACGAACCGGGAGGATTTCTTCCGGAATGATCTTCGTGGGATCGAGGACGTCGAAGTCGAAACTGTCCGCGAAATCCTGGTCGAAAAGCTGGACCGCAAGTTCCCACTCGGGAAAGTTCCCGGATTGGATCGACTGCCAAAGGTCACGGCGATGAAAGTCCGGATCGGCGCCGTTGATCTTGACTGCCTCGTTCCAGGCCACCGACTGAAGGCCGAGCTTCGGCTTCCAGTGGAACTTGACGAAGGTAGATTCATCCTTGGCGTTGACGAAACGGAAGGTATGAACGCCGAAGCCCTCCATGAAGCGGAACGAGCGCGGAATGGTGCGATCCGACATGATCCACATGACCATGTGCATGCTTTCAGGGGTCAGGCTGATGAAGTCCCAGAAATTGTCATGGGCGGTCTGGGCCTGCGGAAACGCCCGGTCGGGTTCCTGTTTGGCCGCATGAACGACGTCAGGAAACTTGATGGCGTCCTGGATGAAGAACACCGGAATGTTATTGCCGACCAAATCCCAGTTGCCTTCCTTCGTATACATCTTGACGGCAAAGCCGCGGACGTCGCGGGCGAGATCGGCAGAGCCTTTGTTTCCCGCGACCGTCGAGAACCGCACGAAGACGGGCGTCTTCTCACCGGGTCGCTGGAAGACGTCGGCTCGCGTCACGTCCGACAGGGATTCGTATGTCTCGAAGAAACCATGCGCGCCGTAGCCGCGCGCGTGGACAACCCGCTCCGGGATGCGTTCGTGATCGAAGTGAAAGATCTTTTCGCGGAAATGGAAGTCGTCGACAGCGAGCGGTCCGCGGGCGCCTATGCGCAATGAATTTTGATCGTCGGCAACTGGGCTGCCATGTGCGGTCGTCAGCACATCGTGTCCGTCTTCCGCAAGCTGGTGGAGTTCACCACCAGCGCCCCGATGAAGCTGTTGATCGTGAATGGTGACGGTATCGGAAGCTGTGGTCTTCGCAGGTCTCTTGGCCATGTCTGATCCCCTGATAATCGGTGCAAATGCCGAAAGGCCGCCCGGAGGACGGCCTTCCAAAACAAGGCTTCAGTCTCACGCGGCCTTGGTCTTGCCCTTGGCATTCGCCTGGGATTCGGCGAGCTGCGTCAGCTTCTGGTCGGTGGCTTCTTCCTCGGCCAGATTTGCCTGCAGAAGCGGAACCGCGTCCTTCAGGCCGAGCTGGCCAGCCCAAGCGATCAGGGTGCCGTAGCGGGCGATCTCATAGTGCTCGACAGCCTGTGCGGAAGAGATGAGACCTGCGTCGAGAGCAGGCGAGCCCTTGAACTCTTCCATGATCTCTTCCCCCTCGGCGATGATGCCCTGGATGGCTTCGCATGTCTTGCCACGTGCAGGCTTTCCGAGAATTTCGAAGACCTGTTCAAGGCGTTCGATCTGGCCTTGCGTCTCGTCGCGATGCTGCAGAAAACCTGCCTTGCCTTCTTCCGACTGCGCGGCGCGGGCCATTTTCGGCAGCGCTTTCAGGATTTGTTTTTCCGCGAAGTAGATGTCCTTGAGCGTGTCCAGGAACAGGTCGTCGAGTGTCTTCGTGGAACTGGTTGCCATGTTGTCCTCCTATTGGTCTTCGTTTTGAGAGATTTCCGCAAGCGTGACGTAAGGTGGTTGCGGACCGTGGAAAAAATGTGCGTGTAGCAATTTTGTTCCGACGCTGGGTCAGCACGGAACCGACTGCCTTAGTCGAGTAGATCGGCTGGGACCTTCCCGCCGTTTTCAGAGAGCTTCTTCATCAGCGCCTTGTGAAGGAATATGTTCATCTTGGCGCTGTCGTGAGCGTCGCCGGAGTAGCCGAGCTCGTGCGCGAGTTCCTTTCGCTCCTCCAGGCTGGCGTCCATCCCCAGGGCCTTCATCAGGTCGACGATGGAGTGCCGCCAGTCGAGCTTCTGACCTGATTTCTGCACGGCGGCATTGAGGATAGGCTCGATATCGACGGTCGGACGTGGCGTCGTATCCGCTTGTGGTGCGGAAGCATCTCCAGCAGATACGGGTGTCGAAGCCTGCTGAATGGATGACGACGAACCACTGGACGCCGGCGTTGGAGCAGGTGCGGCTTGCGTTGTCGGAGCCGATGCCGTTGTTCCACCGGCTGATGGCTGCGGAACAGGCGCGGCCTGGGCTTCGCCAAAAATCGCGTGCTTGATACGGTCGAAAATGCTCATCGCGTTCTCCTTCAGGTGCGACAGGCCGCCTGGCTCCGGCCTGATGTTTGTGGTTTCACCGGGCCACGTAGACTTCGTCGTCCCGGACAACATGCGTGGTGCCGACGGCACCTCCAACCCATGAAGCGATTGCGCCGACGGCAAGGGCGATGAACGCGAGGATAGCGCCGGCGGAGAACGCGGTCGCCGCAGTCTGTGCCGCTTCAATCGCCTGCTGCTTCGCCTGGGCTACCGCGTCCGTGTACTGTTTCTCATACGTGGCGACCTGCTGCTTGGCCTGGTCGACCGGGATGTTCTGAGCTTTTGCGATGGCGTCGGCAGCACGATTGCGTGCTTCCTCTGCCTTTGCCTGGTCGCCTGTCAGAGCAGCGCGCATCGACGCGACCGCTGCGTCGCGAAGCGCTGCCGGATCGTTGCCGCCCGATGCGTCACGGATGTTCTGTTCGATGCCTGCCATTGGATCAGTCGCCGTCGCCAGTGCGGGGGCGGCCGTCGTGGCGGCGGTCGCGACTGTGGAACCTGCACTCGATACGATGCCGCCAAGCCCGGAGAAGACGCCGCCAACCAGAGCGCCGACGGACGTGGTCAGCAGATAGATGACGACGAGTGTCGTCACGGCCCATGATGTGATGCCATGCAACGCGCCCGTGGAGCGGACCGGCCGGCCCGACAGCCGGCTCGAAACGTATCCGCCGATGAACGCAGCTATGATCCCGCTGACCACGAACCACACTGCTGTGCTCACCGACAATGTCGTTGCGCTCGGATTGTCGTTCGACGCCGGATCAATAACGGCCGCTCCGATACCGGCGCCCAGCAGGTTCAGCAAGAGCTGGACGACAAGGGCCACGGCAACGCCGGCGAAGACGGCGCCCCAGGATACCTTGTTGAACGCTGCGTTGAGGTAGGGATTGTCGTCGCGGGCATGGATGTGGGCGGCGCTTGAGACGGGCTCGGTCATGGCTGGGTTCTCCTGTTCACGGGTTCGTGAGTAGCAGGGGAACACGCACGACAACCATTTGTTCCAACCTCCTGATCGCGCTTATGAATCAACATGAGGGAAGCCCGGCCACTCATGCAGCCGGGCTTCAATCCTTTCGCCTGGGACAGAAGGTTAGTCGCGCGAAATCTGAATCTGGCTCTAGTCGAAGCCACCCTGGGACTGGCTCTGGGGCTAACCCGTCGTTCATCCTACGGTCTCGTCGCTCGCCTCGGCGATTCACTGGCGGTCTTGCGGATATGGATCTCCTACACGACGCGTGCGTCTTTAGAGACAGCGGTTTCCTCATGGTGCTCTTCTGCGGAAATCGTGCGGTCCTGAAAGGCGCGGTCTGCACCGGTCGGTCGACCGTTTGGCGTTGATCCCAACGTTCTCATCGGAGACTGACGTCCTCGCGTACAGGCTCTCGGCAGCATAGGCACGGACTTGGACGGAAGCGTTGCTCACGTCCACTTCGACTCCCTTATTGCGGAAATCAGAGACGCTCGATCTCGCTGGCTAGCACGACGATCTCTTCCTGGTGGAAGCGAGCCTCCAGTTCCCTACGGTAGGATGACCACCAGTCGCGGTCGATATCGGCGACCATGACTTCGACGGTGACGATGCGGTCCCGCTCGACGTTGCCGTCGCCGTTCCACAATCCCTCGGCGGGGGAAACCACGTGAAGAGTGACCCCTCCAGACTTCGTCATCAATACTTCTTTGACGAGATCGAGATTCGATCTGGCTCGCCGGCTTCGAGCCACGGGATGTAGAATTTCGAGAGATGGAGCATCTAGCGCCAACATTCTCATAACCTCAAAGTTCCCCCGAAAGCGTTTGTCCATCGCGACATGTGGCTCCGCGAACTTCTCAGCAAGGCCCAAAGTGTTGCGTTCTGGGTGCCATGGGCCGCGATTGCCGCATGGCATGGAACGAAAAAAGAAATCTGCCTGGTGTCTAAAATCAGACCGGAACCACCACCCCGTCTTGTGCATTTCTCCGCTCTCGACAGGAGGGAAGCATGCAACTCATCGGCACCAATGTAAGCAATTTGCACGAAGGAACGATCACAGTCGAATTCGTCGGGGAAGGAAACGAACTGGTGTCAGTTCGCATGGTCGCCGGCGGTGACATCGAGGATAACACGGCCGTCCTGCGCGCGAGGGCGTTGATGGCCCAGATCGCGACGTTCGGCGAAGGGGTGGAAGCCGATTCCGGGGACGGCGATGAAGCGCCCCCGCTTGAATATCAGAAGGATCATCTGGTGCCTGCCCAGGGCGACGTCCAAGTGGTCGACGTGCCAAGGAGCTGAACATGAGCCGTCCTGTCGCCTTCGTCACCGGCGCGGGTTCTGGCATTGGACTGGCAAGCGCTCGGCTCCTCGCCTTACACGGATATGACCTCGCCCTGTTCGATCTCGACCTCAAAGCGCTGAAGTCGGTGGCGACGATTGTGGGGGGCGAACGCGGACTGCACATGGGCGGCGACGTCTCGTCCGAAGCAGACATGGGTCGCGCGGCGCAGGATATTGCCACGCAGTTCAGCCGGCTGGACGCGGTGGTGGCCAATGCCGGCATCAATGGCGTCTGGGCGCCAATCGACGATTTGACGCCCGAAGAATGGGATACGACCATCCGGGTGAACCTTCGCGGCACCTACTTGACGCTCAACAAGACTGTTCCTCTTCTCAAGGCGAACGGCGCCGGGGCGATCGTCATCGTGTCGTCCATCAACGGCGTCCGGACATTCACCAATCCCGGTGCGACGGCCTATAGCGCCACCAAGGCCGCCCAGGTCGCAATGGCCGAGCAGTTAGCGCTGGAGCTTGGACGTCACCGCATCCGTATCAACGTCGTCTGCCCTGGTGCGATCGAAACGAACATCTCGGCCTCTACCGAAATCCGCCATCCCGAAGACGCCGAAGTCCCTGTTGTCTGGCCGGAAGGCAGCGTACCGCTTACCGGCGGCGAACCGGGTGTCGCCGACGACGTCGCCCAGGTCATCCACTTTCTTCTCAGCGAGGCGTCCGGCCACGTCACCGGTTCGCCGATCTCGTCGACGGCGGACAGGGGTTGCTTCGATGAAAAGACATCGCTCATGGGGACCCCTGACATATGAAGACGGCAGCATGTCGTTCAGTCTTTGGGCGCCGGCTCTGTCGTCGTTGTCCGTGGATATCGACGGTCGGGTTTTTCCCATGGAGGATCGCGGCGGCGGTTGGTTTTCGAGCAAAAGGATTCATGTCCCTGAAGGCACGACATACATGTTCGTTTTGCCGGACGACACGCGCCTGCCGGATCCTGCCTCCCGTTATCAGGAGGCCGGCGTGTTCGGGCCTTCGCGTTTTCTATCTTCGGAAGGATTCGGATGGATGCACCAGGATTGGAAAGGCAGGCCGTGGGAAGAAGCTGTGGTCTACGAGATCCACGTGGGTACTTTCACGAAGGAGGGCACCTTTCTCGCCGCGATCGATCACCTCGCACGACTCTGCGAACTGGGATTCACCGCTGTCGAGATCATGCCGCTGGCTCAGTTTCCCGGACAGCGCGGCTGGGGTTATGACGGCGTCTTTCAATACGCTCCCCACGCCGCCTACGGATCGCCGCACGACTTCAGGCGACTGATAGACGCCGCCCATAGCCACGGCCTGATGGTCTTCCTCGACGTCGTCTACAATCACTTCGGTCCCGAGGGAAACTTCCTTCCCCTCTACGCGCCCCAGTTCTTCCGCAAGGACGACCCGACTCCGTGGGGCGACAAGATCGATTTCAGGCAGCAGCCGGTGCGGCGCTTCTTCACCGATAACGTTCTTTACTGGCTAGATGAATTCCGTCTCGACGGGCTGCGGCTCGATGCGATCGACCAGATCGAAGACGACGGCGAGATTCACATATTGGAGGAAATCTCGGAAGCCGTTCGTGAAAGCTTCTGCGATCGTCACGTCCATCTCATCACCGAAAATCCTGCGAACGGACCGGACCTGCTGGCGGACGTAGGGGGCGGAAGACGACTGTTCGTCGCGGACTGGAACGACGACTTTCATCATGCGCTTCATGTCGCCGTCACTGGCGAGGACGTTGGTTACTACGCACCGTTCTCTGAAGACCCGTGGCAACAGGTGAAGAAGACGCTGGCCGAGGGATATCTCAGGGAAGGCAAGGCGTCTCTGCGGGCAAGGAACGCGCCCCTTTCGGCCTCATTGCCACCCACGGCCTTCGTTCATTTCCTGCAAAATCACGACCAGGTCGGCAACCGCGCGCGCGGCGATCGTTTGAACACGATCCTGGACGAACGATGCCACTGGGTGCTTACGGAGATACTGACGCTTTCACCACAGATCCCCCTGTTCTTCATGGGCGACGACCACCTTAGCACGCGAGCTTTCCACTTTTTCTCCGACTATGACGGCGAACTCGCCAAAGCGGTCGCGGACAACCGGCCGAAAGAGGCAGAGAACTTCGGCGGTTTTCCAAATGGATCCGGACCTGAAGACATTCCGGATCCGAATGACGTGAAGACATTCATTCGCTCGAGGCTTGAGTGGGACGACGCCGAGGCGGCCGAGGGCGTCGCCTGGGGCGCGTTCCTCAAGCTTCTGCTGCATGTCCGACGGACGGTCGTCGTACCGCTGCTTGCCGATGCGAAAGGCAATGCGGGAACCGTCGTGAAGTCGGAGCCCGATGCCGTGTTTGTCGACTGGTCGTGCGGCGGCCAAGTGCTCCGCCTCCGTGCGAATCCCTCCGAACACGTCAGAAGGTTGGATGGCGATCTAGGCCGGCTTGTTTATCCGACGGAGCGCGAAGTCCTGCCGGGAATCCTGGAGCCCTGGTCGACGCATCTGTATATCGGCTAGCATCGCGGAGAGCTGCCTGGGGCGCTTCAGGCCCGATGGTGGAGAAACGCTCATTCGCCGCCGCCATACCTCTAGCGAGGTGTCGAACACGTTATGGGTCGCCGATCTTCGTGAACTGCGGTCAATGGTTTGCTCCGGTGACGGATGGCGTAACGGCACCCGCGGACTACCAGTGATCTTGCTTGAGCGTCTTGGAACATATGAGCGGGACGGAAGTTTGGGCTCCAAACCAACCGGAGACCGACTGAATGAAGAACAGGCTTTCCTTGGTCGCTACGGCGGCAGGCATTCTCATATCAGCCCACGCCGTCAGCGCTCAACAGGGCGATGGAACCGATGTGCAGATCACCACGAACGTGTTCAAACCAAACAAGGTTTCCCCGACAAGCGATCGCACAGCCCAGCTAAAGTTGCCTGACGGCTTCAAGGTGCAGCCGTTCGCCCAGGGCCTCGGCAACAGCCGCATTATCGCGGTGTCCGACAAGGGGGATGTCTATGTGAGCCGGCGTGAGGAAGGCGACGTGCTTTTTCTGAAGGACGCGGACGGCGACGGAAAGGCTGACGGCCCTCCGATCCAGGTCGCCTCTCGTGCGCAGGCTCACGGCATCGCGATCAAGGATGGAAAGCTGTACCTGGTCACCGTGAAGGAGGTCTTCGTCGCCGACATCAAGGACGATGGAACTCTCGGTCCTCTGAAAATGATTATCGGCGATCTTCCCGACGCCGGCCAGCATCCAAACCGCGTGATGGCCTTCGGGCCTGATGGAATGCTATACATCAGCGTCGGCTCGACCTGTAATGCCTGCAACGAGAGCAATGCCGAAAACGCGACGATCCTGCGCGCGACGCCGGACGGCAAAAGCCGGACGATTTTCTCGTCGGGTCTTCGGAACACGATCGGCTTCGACTGGAACCGGACCACAGGGCAGCTCTGGGGTCTCGACCACGGCATCGATCTCCTGGAAGACGAGGTCCAGCCGGAGGAACTTAATCGGCTGGAGCAGGGGAAACAGTACGGCTGGCCCCATGTCTACGGGAAGGGCGACATCTATCCCCAATCGACGCCGGTCGGCGGCGTGACGAAGGAGCAGTGGCGGGACCAGAGCGTTCCGATGGTCATCGGTTATACCGCCCATGCCGCTCCCATGCAGTTCAAGTTCTACAGTGGGTCCTCGTTTCCCGCCGAATATCAGGGCGACGCCTTTGCAACGATGCGCGGATCGTGGAACCGCAATCCGGCATCGGGCTATGAGATCGTTCGAATTTATTTCGAAAATGGACAGCCAAAGACCATCGAGCCTTTCCTGACAGGTTTCCTGAGCGACGGCGGCAAGACGCACTTCGGCCGCCCGGTGGGATTGGCGATCGCCAAGGACGGCTCTCTGCTGATGGCGGATGATACCAACGGTGTCATATACCGTATCGCGTACGCCGGGGAGGCATCGAAGAACATGGAGGCGAAACCGGCGCCTGCCAGTGCGATGGAACAACAAGCGGCAAAGGGGCAACACGTCCCTCTTGCCAAGGACAGACCGGAGACCAAGGCTGATGGGATTGTCGCTGTGACATCTGCATCCTTCAAGTCGGAAGACTCCATTCCACCATGGCACAGCGAGTACGCGGATGGGGTATCACCCGCGCTGAAGTGGAAGGCGGTGAAGGACGCCGCCTCGTACGCGATCGTCATGGAAGACCCGGATTCTCACCCCATCAAGCCGTTCGCCCATTGGCTTGCCTGGAACATTCCGGCGAGCGTGACCGAACTTCCAGAGGGTCTGCAGGAGCAACTGAGGTTGCTCGAACCGGAGGGCGTCCTCCAGGGCCGCAACAGTTCCGGCAGCCACGGATACTTCGGTCCGAAGCCACCGGTCGGCGACCCGGCTCATCACTATCATTTCCAGGTGCTTGCGCTGGATTCGCTTCTCGACATTCCGCCGACTTCAGATCGCGACGCTTTCCTCGCCGCCGCGTCCGGCCATGTGATCGGCAAGGGGGAGATCGTTGGGCTCTATGAACAGAAGATCGGACCTCCGAAGCAGTGATTGCCCTTTGAACAAGGAGACTCCATGCCTATGAAACTCAACGTCCGAACTCTGGGAATTGCTGCGACGTTTTCCATGTTGGCATTTGCTTCCACGCAAGCCGAGGAGGCAAAACCCGAGCCGCAGATGCAGACCGTCCTCGACGCCTTGAACGCGCTACAGGCGAAGCCCTTCCATACATTAAGCGTCGCCGACGCCCGAGCCCAGGCGAGCGCCGCCGACGCCGCGCGAACCGTTCAGCGCGACAGGAAGATCTCACCTCTTCCCGAGGCTAAAGTCGCCACCAGGGACTTCGCCATTCCGACCGCCGCCGGCGCCCTGCCTGCGCGGGCCTACATCCCTGAAGGAGAGGGTCCCTTTCCAGTTGTCCTCTATTTCCATGGAGGCGGCTGGGTGGTCGCAGACCTCAACACCTACGATGCGACGCCACGGGCGATCGTCGCGGGATCGAAGGCTTTGGTGATCTCCGTCGACTACCACCACGCTCCTGAAAGCAAATTTCCAGCACAGCATGACGACGCCTGGGCGGCCTACACCTGGCTCGTCGAAAACGTCCATACCCTCAATGGCGATGCTAAACGAATTGCCGTCGCCGGCGAGAGCGCTGGTGGGAACCTAGCCGCCAATGTTGCGCTCATGGCTAAGGAAAGGAAGACGGTGATGCCTGTCTACCAGCTCCTTGTGTATCCCATCGCCGGGAATGACTTGAACACGCCATCCTACCAGAAGAATGCAAATGCCCTTCCGCTCGGGAAGGCCGACATGGAGTGGTTCGCGAACGTCTTCACGTCGAAGGATCAGACCGCTGACAAGCGGATAAACCTCGTCGGGCGATCCGACCTCGGTGGTCTTCCTCCTGCAACGATTATTACCGCACAGATCGATCCACTGCGTTCCGAGGGGCAGGCCTACGCAGCGAAGCTTGAGAATGCGGGGGTGAAAGTCAATCTCATCAATGTCGATGGCGTCACGCACGAGTTCTTCGGAATGGCGAAGGTGGTGGGCAAGGCGAAGGCTGCCGTCGACGAGGCCAATGCCGGCCTTAGCAAGTCCTTTGGCAACAGCAAGTAGGAGCTATGGAGACCCAAATGAAGAAACATATTGTCCCGCTCGTTTGCCTTACCGCTCTTGCGCTAACGTCGCCATCTGGGGCCGCCGAGGTCAAGCCAAAGGCCGCCGGCGACGCGTCGCCGATGATGACGGTCGATACGCCTTCCTTCGTGAAGTCAGCCGGTAGTTCCAACGAGTTTGAGATTCGCTCAAGCGAACTCGCGCTTCAGACCTCCGAGAAACCCGACATCAAAGACGCCGCCCAGATGATCATTGCCGATCATCAAAAAGCGGGGCAAAAGCTGAAAATGCTGTTGGAGGCCAAAACAGGTGATCCGGCGCGGACAACTTTGTCTCCAAAGCACCAGAAGATGCTCGATCAGCTCAGCGCGTCCAAAGGCGCGGAGTTCGAAACCTTGTATGTCGACATGCAGGCCCAGGCGCATATGGAGGCCGTCGGTCTCTTTCGGACCTACGCGGGTTCTGGCGACGACCAGACGTTGGTAGGCTTCGCCAAGGAGACACTGCCTAACCTCGAGACGCACCTTGCCCATATCAAAATGGTCATCGCTAAAGAATGATCGCAGGGCGAACCGCGCTGACCGTAGTAATGCATTGGATCACGCCGCATGACTGATAACTGGATCCACCTTTGCGTCGACATGCAGAGGATGTTCGCCGAGGACACCCCTTGGCATGTCGAGTGGATGGACAAGGTCTCTCCCGCGGTGATCGAACTCTCCACGTGCTACCCGGAGAGGACGATCTTCACGCGGTTCGTGCCGCCGCCGAACCCGGCGGCGGCACGTGGAATGTGGAGGGCCTACTATGAGAAGTGGTGGATGATGACTGGCGAGCACCTGCACCGGGTGCTTGTCGACGTTCTGCCCGAATTGCGTCGTCTCGTTCCGCCCGCGCGCGTCTTCGACAAATCAGCATATTCACCCTGGGTGGACGGAAGGCTGGACGGCCAACTTCAAAGCGAGCGCGTCCGAACCCTGGTTGTGACCGGCGGTGAAACCGATGTCTGCGTAAGCGCCGCGATCTACGGAGCCATCGACCTGGGCTACCGGGTCATCCTGCTGAAAGATGCCGTCTGCAGCGGCGCTGACGTGACCCACGACGCATCCATGAAACTGCTGGGAGAGCGGTTCTCCGTCCAGTTGGAAATCATGGAGACGGCTGCGTTCTTGTCTCAGGTCCGCTAGATAGGACTTCTTTCCCGGACCTAAGTCCCTGGTGAGGAACTCCTTTGGGCCTCACCACGTTTTCCCGAGCCGGGAAGCACAGGAGACGTCCATGTCAAAGATTTTTTCCAAATTCGCCACGTCAATCGCAGATCTTTCCGGCAAGCCGGGCACCTTCGTCCTAGCGGTCGCCCTGGTTCTCATCTGGGCCGTCTCAGGTCCCTTCTTCGGCTACTCCGAGACATGGCAGCTCGTGATCAACACCTCGACGACGATCATTACCTTCCTGATGGTGTTCGTCCTCCAGAACTCGCAGAACAGAGACGGCAAGGCGCTGCAGGCCAAGCTCGACGAATTGATCCTGACGTCGCAGGCTCAGAACAAATTCGTCGGCATCGAGAAGCTCGACGAGGAAGCCTTGCGCGAGATGAGCAGGGCACTTGCCGAGAAAGCTGAGTGCGTCGAGGACGTCGCGGACGAAAAGGCGGCCCGCAGCGAGGCGTCGGCGTGACGTTGGCGTTTGAAACTGCAACAGATCGAAACTCGGGTGCCGATTGACCCGAGCACTGCGTATCTGCATCGGGTTGTCTGACCGTGTCCATCCACTACATGAGTCCCTAAGCACGAAGACTTCGAGGAGGGACCCATGACACTGAGCGCAACCGAACTTGAAATGCGATCGGTCGACGACCGCTATCGCATGCTTGTCGACGCCATCACCGACTATGCGATCTACATGCTCGACGCGTCAGGGCACGTCACGAGTTGGAATGCAGGCGCACGTCGGTTCAAGGGATATTCCGAGTCTGAGATTCTCGGTGAACATTTCTCCCGATTCTACACGCCTGAAGATCGGGAGGCCGGCATCCCCAGAAAGGCGCTGAACACAGCAGAAACCGAGGGACGGTTCGAAGCCGAGGGATGGAGGGTGCGTAAGGACGGAGAGCGTTTCTGGGCCCATGTCGTCATCGACGCGATCCGTGATGGGGACGGACGCCTTGTCGGCTTCGCTAAGATCACTCGCGATCTCACCGAGCGAAAGGCCGCGGAGGAAGTCCTAAAACGCAGCGAGGAGCAGTTCCGCCTCCTCGTGCAGGGCGTCACGGACTACGCCATCTACATGCTCGATCCTGACGGACATGTGTCAAGCTGGAATGCCGGCGCCCAGCGCATCAAAGGCTATGAGCCTGAGGAAATCATCGGGGAGCACTTCTCCCGCTTCTACACAGAAGAAGACAAAGCGAACGATCTGCCGCGAAGGGCGCTTGAGATTGCTGCCGGCGAGGGCCGCTTCGAAAGGGAAGGCTGGCGAGTCCGCAAGGACGGCACCCGTTTCTGGGCGACCGTCATCATCGACTCGATCCGATCCGACGATGGCGAGCTCATCGGCTTTGCAAAGGTCACGCGCGACATCACCGAGAAGCGCAACGCCCAGGAGGCGCTGGAGACCGCGCAGCTCGAGCTGTTCCAGGCGCAGAAGATGGAGGCCGTCGGGCAGCTCACCGGCGGCATAGCCCACGACTTCAACAATCTGCTGACGGCGATCCTGGGTAGTCTCGAGATAGCGAAAAAACGGTCCGTGCTCGGGCAGGACGTCTCTGATCTCATCGACAATGCCATTCACGGAGCCCAGAGGGGAGCATCGCTGACCCAGCGGCTCCTTGCATTCTCGCGCAAGCAGGAGCTGACGTTCGAGGCGGTGGACGTTTCAGAGCTTGTCAGGGGAATGGCAAACCTGCTGCAACGTTCGATAGGTCCGCTGATCGAAATCAACACGTCGTTCCCACTGAAGCTACCGAAAGCGAGATCAGATCCCAACCAGCTCGAAAACGCGCTTCTCAACCTCGTCGTCAATGCCCGCGATGCGATGCCGGACGGCGGCGTCATCACCATCTCCGCCCGGCGTCGAACTCTCAGCGAGGGACAGATTTCTGATCTGCCATCAGGCGATTATATCTGTCTTTCCGTCAAGGACGAGGGCGAGGGCATGGATGCTGAAACCCTAGAGAAGGCAACTCAACCGTTCTTCACGACGAAGGGCGTCGGCAAGGGGACCGGCCTTGGTCTGCCGATGATCCAGGGACTAATGGCCCAGTCCGGAGGACGCCTTAGCCTGAACTCCACGGTTGGAAGAGGCACCATGGCCGAGCTCTGGCTTCCATTGGCGCATGGGGGCGACCTGGACGAGCTCGAACCAGAACCGGTCGTCGAGGTCGCGGCACCTGAACCGTTCAAGCCACTGACGGTTCTTGCGGTGGACGACGACTCGCTCGTCTTGATGAACACCGTCCTTATGCTGGAGGATCTTGGACATACGACGATGGAAGCGCAGTCGGCGGTGGAAGCCCTCCAGGTCCTCGACCTAGGTCCGTTGCCAGACGTCGTGATCACGGATTACGCAATGCCGCATACGACTGGGTCCGAGTTGGCCGCGCTGATCATTGAACGCTACCCTGGAATTGCGGTGATCCTCGCCACTGGATACGCCGAGCTTCCAAGCGGCGAGGAATCGGCACTTCCGAGGCTAGCAAAGCCATTCGGACAGGCGCAGTTGCAGCGCGCGCTCGCCTTAGCTGCGGCGACCGACTAGGCGTCGCGCCGAAAATGAAATAGTTCGCGAAGCCACATGACGTCGTGTGGCTCAAAACGGAGACAACAAGGAGGCGGAGAGTGTCCGGAAGCGCACCATGTGGTGGTCCAACCGTTGACAAAGAACGTGGACAGCATAGCTTTCTCCGGATGGAGGAGCTGATGAAGAGAGAGTCTGATTTCCGAGCGATGTCCGAGGCCGTGCAGAATTGGTACCGCTTTTATGAAGTACAGCCGAACGATCAATCGTCTCACGTGCTCTGCACCGCAGCGATCAACCTTTATAACGAGGGTTACCGCACCGTCGACGACATCGCAGCGGCCCTGATTGTAACATACGCGGGCATTTGGTCCACGAAGGTTAACGCGCCGACGTCTTCATCGATTCATTAGCACGACACGCCGGCGAGGCCGTCAGGCGTCTTTTTCCGATCTTGAACCATCGCCTCAAGTTAATTTGCCTCTCGGCGCTCTGCGGCAATGAGATAGTTTCTGGCGCCGTCGCTTGAGCGGATTAGTTCGTCGACCTTGACCCGCAGGGCGTTTGGGAGTCCATCGACCACGCCGTTGCCGCGGTTGGTGGGTCGTCACGCCAGCGACGGGTCGCGGTTGGAATGTAAGTCAGGAACAGAATGACAACGAGGAGGCCATCATGGATAGCGAGAAAACAAGGCTTCGGGCGTATGAGAAGCGGGAAGCCGAAGGTAGGTGAGTTGAAAGCCCATGAGCGTCGATGGCTCGACGCAGAGGCCGAAGAGCAGCCGAGTAAGGAAGATCTGTCACAGACTTGGTCATCCGGCGGCGCTCATGGTGTAGCGCCACCGTTGAATAAGGGCGAGCGATCTCCCACAAGCTCCGACACGATCCCTTCTTCGAGCGGAGATCCCGGTAGTTTCAAACCGGGCGAGCTTGCTTCGGAAAATAAGTGACTACTTAAGGCGAACACCTCAAGATCACCGATTTCGAACCAAGACGCCTGTCTTCCAGCTTGAATTCTTTTCCGGTGGTCGCCATGGGTAGGGCGTCACGCTAAGCCGCTTCGAGACGTCGAGGGTCAGTTCACAATCGACGCCGAGGGAGAATGGGACGACGCCTCGAACGCGCTTGCCCTGCACGACACCTATACCTTCGACGACGGACATTTCCATATGCTGACCTGGACCATTCTGAAGAAGGGCGGTGGAATGTAGGAGGGCCGCGAGGTGACGCTCGGCTACCTATGCAATCCGCTTCAGAACTGGATTGGTCCTATTCAGGTGGTCTCGCCGCACTTGGTGAACGGTGAAAGTGCTTACCTTGCCGACAGCGTTGTGCAACGATTGATTTCCCTGTCATTGGCCACCCGCACGGACGACGGCAAGATCCATGCTTCAGAGCTTCGGAAGGACATCGTATTGCGGTTACGGCCAATTAGCTAACCAGTCGGCGGAACTATGCTGAAGCCTGGAGGTTTGGCGTGACCGATCATCAGAGTTTTGCGTATGCCTTATGAACAAGGAATGCAGATCGTTTCGATCTTGTCTCTCGGACAACCGTCGTTTGCTTCCGCGATACCATCGAGATGTTCGGACCGTTCGCCGATCGCTGGGAAGCGATACCTGCCGGTGAACAGCATTGCCGAGATCTCGGGTGGATCGACGCCGCGCCGCTCTTACCGGAAAGCGAAGACGTTTGACCGCATAAAGGGTCAGACGTACGGCGATACCTTTGAGGGGTCTCGCTATGTTGCATTCACTCGTCCTTCCGATGCAGATCTTGACCGCGTTACCATACACCCCGCGGGCTCACAGCAGCCATCGATCTTCTGCGGGCAAAAGGCGCCGTCGATCTACTTGATGAGCTTTCGGCGAACTTGATCCTGAATATCCCTAGGCCAGACGTCCAGATCACTTTTTGGCCGCGGATCCGGCCGTCTGCGCCGCTAGCCTGGCACGACGCAAGCGTTCGGTCCTCTCTCTCTTCTCCCTGAGGTCGGCATCGATCATCTCTGCGGCAACTTTGTCTGTCTCCTGACGGCGTTGTTCACGCATGGCTTTCGTGGATTTTTCTCTTTCCGATGACATTGTCCATCCTGGGGTTAAAAGGCCTCGGCTTTTACCGGGGCAGCTTTCACACAAGGCCCGTGACCCGCAGGAGTGCGGACGCGGCGAAGGATAACCTAGTTTGCATTGCACGAGTTTCAAGGAAATGAAGCGGGGGAGCCCGGTGTGGCATCCCAAGCTCCCCGCCCATAAGACCCGGGAAGGGGCGCCGGATCGCCTTAAGACCTTTGAACCCCTGCGCGAGGTTCCATGAAGTCATTGTTTTGACTCGGAACGAGCCACTTCGACGACAGTTGGGTCGCGTCAATAGTCATCGAGGTAAAGCGTCATGGATGGTATGCACCGCACCAAACTGCACCGCTCGACGTCGAGATCGATGGCGTCGGCAAATACGGCCCAGCCTCAAGCGCCGAAGAACTGATGGCGCCTCTGACGAGCCTTGAGTAGCCAGACAAGAAGCCAAAGGAATTTCACCGAGCGTTGCTGTCGTCATTCGGTGCACTGGATCAAGTTATCGAGCCCGCGGCCGCCCGTGAGGCCTTAGGACTCGGGGGCAAGATGGGACGATCAGCTAGTGGCGAACGTGCTGTTTCTCCAGCTGCACTGACAGGTCGTACGGGAACGACACAGGCTTATCCGTGGTCTGCATTAGTTCGATCGCGACGGCCATTGCACGTCTTCCGGCTGGGCTGTCGATCGCAACGTGGTTGAGGGCGCACCAGCGGTGGACGCTTCGAATGAGCAGATCTACTTCTTCATCTGAAAGCGTCATCAAAAACTGCAGCATTGCCGTACCTCCTACACCCGACAAGGTGCCAGCCGAACAACCTTTTCGGACCTGTGATGTGCATGACTTTGAGAGAGTCCAGCTGGCCCTACATTAGAATACGCTCAGGTTGAAAAATCAAGGTTGATTCGGTGGAGGCCTACTCCGAACAAATGCATAGTCCCGTGATTGCCATGAGATACAGCCGAAGAAGGAGAACAAAAATGCCTCCGCTGTCTCTGAATAAACGTGCTGACAAACACCTTCTCGCTTCTAACAAGCTCACAACCCGTTCAAAGCCAAACGCGCTACGAGGTGCTCAGGTGGTGCCCCCATATCGGGTTGATCTGACGTTGCCGCCGAGCGCGCTAGAACAGATTAACATGTCGAGAGCTGGTAGGGACCACTGAACAACGCGGCTACCGCGAGCGCCTGGCAGCGAAGAGCCGGATTGCTTTGGGGAGAAACAGTCAGGTCGATGAATTGCCGGTGGCAGCTCCGCCATCGATAGTCAAGTTCCCAACCGCTTCCGCGAAAGGATGTTCCCACGCTCAATCCATCCGCTCAGCGGATACCGTGACCAGCAAGATTGAGGACTCGGCGAGCCTCGTCTCGCACCATGCCTGTCAAGTCACGCAGTCCTTCCAGCGTCGGACGATGTGAATACCCCGTTTTCAGATATCGGGTTTCCATAATCGCGGTCTGGTCGGCGGAGAACACAAGGCCATGCTCTGTATCGGCTGGGAGAGCGAAGCCCGAGCTTTTGGTCATATCAATGAGCTTCTAAATATTGTGGCCCATCGTTTTCACCTGCAGGACTGACGCCCCCGATGAACGTAGAACGTCGATCGCGTGGAAAAACAAGAAGCGCACCGGATCGTCGAACCTTAGGACGCTCGGTAGTTGCATAACCAAGCTGCTGCCGCAGCCACGATGGCTTTCCGCAAGCTGGTAAAGACCCATCGCCGTGGTTCGGTCGCCGTCGCCAGTCATTCGGTTTCCCGCGTTGCTGCCGCCAACATTCTGAGCGTTGCCGCGTCCCGAACGCCTTGCCTGAAAAGTTCGATGATGATCGGCGCCAGTCTTGCAACCGTTTCGCTGTCAACAGCAATGCCGAATTCGCGAGAAATGTCCTCGAGGACCATGTTGCACAAAGCCAGATCTTAAGAGGTGAGTGGTTCGTCGCGCAATCGTCGTTCAGTCACTGAGGGTCAACCAGCTTTTCTAGCGAAGCGAGTTAGGTCGTACGTAACCTCTTCCTCGATACCAGATACCAGCTGCTCATATTCCACAACGCATTCACTGTCGCTATGCCCCTTCTGGAGCTTTCTCAAGTTCAGGACTGCGATGCTGTAGCATTCACACATCTCGCCAATCGATTGGCGGTGCCCCGATAGCGCCCGAAGTTCGGGTAGTCGGAGAGCCAGCAGAGCCCAGCCATGGGCGACGTGGTCAATTTCAGATTTCATCATCGCGACTCGTATTTGCGCAGACAATTATACAGCGATGTTCCTGCCGTCCAAGGTGGCCATAAGTCTGATCGCCAAAAAAAGCCCCGCGAGGTCCACGGGGCAGTTGGGCGGGAGCAATCCGCCAGGAGTCAGGCCCTGGGCTGCAGAGGCCTGAGGTGAATGAACCTAACCATGATGCAAATGTTCCCCCTGATCGGACGGACAAAAAAGGCCGGCACCTCCCGGTTCCGACCTCTCTCCAGACGTCTCACTGATCGATGCCAGTACATTCGTGGTCAGAGATCGGAGACGAATTCCATATGGCTTGACGCTGAAGTCGGGGCGGCGAAGAGCCGCGTAGCATGGGGCAGGGGTAGCTCTTCGCCTAATCGCCCGTCGTAGCATTCATAGCGACCAGAGCCGTAACCTAATCTCAAGCCCTTTGTTCCATCTGTCTAGCTGGCGACGAGCAGGACCAACCGATTGCCGCCGGTAGATCAATCACACCCGCCTCCTTAAGGGCGTCCAGCGCGTTGACGATGCTGTCTTGGCTGATTGCCTTGCGCGACCAGCGGCGGCCCAAGCTCGCAAAGGCTGAGAGGCACGCCGGGTTCAAGCCCCAGCTCTTTCAGGAGAGCGATTAGCGCGGATTTCGTGTCTTTAGGCTCTTCGATCATGGGGTGGGATTTTGGCCTTCTCGCCATTCTTGGCAACCGCAGGGGGCGGGCGGCAGAGGTAAGCGGCTGTCGCGGACTTCAGTATGATTTGCCATGTTCCGCGTGTCGCCACTCCTTGATCGCTAGATGGGTTCATGTTCGCAGCGAGATGCCGATCAGCAGCAGCGGGAAGTTTGGAGCGACTGGTGATCGCTTTATTTGCCCGGCCTTACCCATCCTTACGGTGCGGCCAGCGCTTGCTCGAGATTGACCGGCTCCCCGGCATTGATTTAATCCGAGCTGAGGATCCGCTTAGGGATGAAATTACGCCTTACGCCGACAAGCTGCAAAGGGCGGGGTTAGAGTCGATTTCAGACACATCCTCGACAATTTGGCTGTTAGCCAGGCCTTAGCCGAGTTTGGATCAAACCGCGACAAGAGCGGGTTACTGAAATAAGCACTCGCTGCAAGTTGTACGACTTTCGGCATTTCCCACGTCCTCACTTCCTAGCTTCAGGAAAGTGGAACTTTTCCTTAGCGTGAAGGTTTTTCGCCTCGACGGAGGTAAACATGAAGGTGATCGGCAATTGGCGGCATATTTGCGTCGACGCCCAGCGGATGTTTGCTGAAGACACACCCTGGCATGTGCCCTGGATGGCACGGGTCTTTCCTCAACTGCTTGAAGTTTCGGGGCGCCATGCCGATCGGACCATCTTCACGCGCTTCATCCCGCCAACCGGGCCGGTGGATGTCGTCGGAACTTGGAAGGACTATTACCAGAAATGGTGGATGATGACCGGCGAGCATCTGCCTCAAGAGCTGCTTGGTCTTTCATCTCCTTTGCAGGCTCTTGTTCCCCCCGCCCGCATTTTCGATAAGATGACATATTCGCCATGGGTCGATGGCAGGCTGAACGCGCACCTCCAGCAGGAGGGAGTAGAGGCCATCGTCGTTACAGGCGGTGAAACCGATGTCTGCGTGCTTTCGACCGTCCTCGGAGGAATCGATCTCGGCTTTAGGTTAATTGTTTTGAGCGATGCCGTCTGCAGCGGGGCCGACGAGACCCACGATGCTGCGGTCGACCTGCTTGGCGACCGGTTTTCGGTTCAACTCGACTTGATGGAGACTGAGGAATTCCTGTCGGCGGTGGCCATCTGAGGAACTGACAATCCTCCCGAGGATTTACCCACCCGCAGGAGCGCTCCACTACCATCGCCCGATTCCGATATGTCTCATCCAAAGGATATTCTTATGCCAATCAAAGCACTTGCCTTCAATAGCACTCTTAAAGCCTCCACCTCGTCCGAGGCGTCTTCGACGGGTAAGCTGTTGGACCTGATTTCTAGCGAGTTCGAGACGTATGGTGTTCAAACAGAGATGTTCACCTGGCCGATCACGATATCAAACCTGGCGTGACATCGGATGAGGGCGAGGGTGATGCCTGGCCCAAAATTCGGCAGAAACTGCTCGCCGCCGATATCCTTCTGATCGGTACGCCAATTTGGCTTGGTCAGCCATCCAGTATCTGCAAACGAGCGCTGGAGCGGATGGATGCTTTCCTGGAGGAGACAGACGATAAAGGCCGTATGGTGTCCTACGGCAAGGTTGCAGCCGTTGCGGTGGTGGGCAACGAGGACGGTGCTCACCATGTTTCCGCGGAAGTGTATCAGGCTTTGAACGATGTAGGTTTTACCATTCCCGCCAACGCGGTTGCCTACTGGGTCGGCGAAGCGATGGGCTCGACCAATTTCGTCGATCTCAAAGAGACGCCGGCGGAAGTATCGACGATGATCTCTACGCTGGCGCGCAACACAGCTCACCTGGCCGAGCTGCTTAAGGCCTCTCAATATCCCGGCGAGGAAGAGTGAGGCAGGTCCCGTGTCTACGGCCCCAATGAGCGTATGCGTACCGTGGAAATCTGCTTGTATAATCGTTGTCTGCGCTGGCGCGGCAGCTTTGGCTGGTTGGTATGTGACTGCCGCCCGGCCCCCGTTTTCAGATGGCGATATAGAGTTCGGCGGTGCCGGTGACGCGGTGCACGGGCAACTGATCTTCGCGGCCGGCGATTGCGCGTCCTGCCATGCCACCCCTGGCCAATCCGATCGACTGCGGCTTGGGGGCGGCATGGCTCTCGGATCACCGTTCGGCACCTTTCGGCCGCCTAACATTTCTCCGGATCCGGTGGACGGTATCGGCAGATGGACGGTGGTCGATCTGGCGAACGCGCTCGTCGGCGGTGTGTCGCCTGAGCATGAGCATTATTATCCCGCTTTCCCCTACACGAGCTTCACTGGAATGACGGTCACCGACATCCGGGATCTCTACGCGTATCTCATGACGCTTCCCAAAGTCTCGGGACGGGCACCGCCGCATCATCCTTCTATCCTGTTTCGCATTCGCCGGTTCGTCGGATTTTGGAAGCTGCTGTTTTTTCGAGAGGGTCAATCGGAAGCCCGGCTGAGTGGTGAGCCGATCCATGATCGCGGCGCTTATCTTGTCGAGAGCCTCTCCCATTGCGCCGAATGCCACTCCAGTCGGAACGTCTTCGGCGCCATCAAACCCGACGCCCGGTTTGCGGGGGGCGTCGATCCGCAAGGGACGGGGTTCGTGCCCAACATCACGCAGCAGAAGCTGGGCAAGTGGAGCGAGCGAGACATTGCAACGATGCTAAAAACAGGCGACACGCCTGACCATGGCCGTGTCGGATCGTCGATGGCCGACGTCGTGACCAACACGGCCATGCTGTCCGACAGCGATCGTGATGCGATTGCGCGCTACATCAAGGCCCTCCCGGCCCTGCCGACGTCCCATCCCTAACCTCAATGTGCGTAGAGGTAGGCGGCGAGGTTCTTGGCTTCCTGCTCTGAGATGCCGCTGTTCGGCATCGCGGTCTGTGGCGAAAAGCTCTGCGGCGAAACGATCCATGCAACAAGGTTGTCGGAGCGGTTTTCCAGCACGCCGGCGATATAGACGCGTTTGGATAACCCGGTGAGTGGCGCGCCGGTTTGGCCGTCCGCACCGGGTATGCCCGGAATGGTATGGCAACCCGAACAGCCATAGCGACGAAAGAGTGCGGGAGCGCGCGCAGGATCGCCACCGGTCAGCGTCACAGCTGCGGCCGTCCTAGTCTGACCGTCGCGCATTGTATTGGTAACGACAAAGGCGCTCAGCCCAGCAGCAACAGCGGCGGCAACCCAGACTATGGGGCGAGGGGCCAAGCCGGCGACATCAGGCATTTTGCGCTCCTCTCTCGCTGGAACCGCGGATCCAAAGCGCCAGCATCGTCATTGCTGCGGCTGCGTAAATAGTGCCGGCTGGGATCCACATGATCATGCCGGCCAATTGCTGATCTTCCAAAGGAGTGAGCCCCCAGGCAGACGCGGTTTGTGTCTGAGCGATGTAGAGCAGCCGCGGCGCAAGCGCCATTAAGGTCCCGAGGATGCTGGTGTGCACCATCGTCACAAACAGGTGCCAGGCAGCGACGCCATGGTTGCTTTTCCAGACGACCGCCCACCAGAACAGGATTGCCGTTGCGAAAAAACTGAGGTGCTGGAGGCGATGCATAGCAGTGTTGGTTACCGCCGCATCGAACAGAAAAGGCAGGTGCCAGCCCCAGATGGCGACGCCGTGAATGACGGTGGCGTTCGTCGCTCCCGTGGTCCAGTCCCATGACCGCCGGATGAGAGGAGTTCGCATGGCAGCGCCTAAGCCACGACGTGCTCGTTTTGGCAGACCCCACAGAAGGAGACCGACCGGGCGCGCAAGCACGATCAAAGGCGCCGAGACGGCCATGACGATCTCGTGTTCGATCATATGAAAGGTAAAAAGGTGCTCTCCGAGCCAATGCAGCGGCGAGATGAGAGCCCCTGCCAAAGTGAGCATCCCGCCGCAGAAGAACAGGTCTTGCCAGCGCAGTGGACCGGAGCGCAGTATCCGGCGCGAAAGCCTAATGCGTCCTGCGACATAGAATAGACTGATCAAGGCGATCGGTAGCACGATCCACGGATCGAACGTCCAGCTCAAGGTCGCCGCGTGATCATCGTCACCATGCGCCGTCGCCGGTACGGCTATAGTTAGAAAGATCAGGGTGCAGATCAGCGCTGACATGGGTCCAGCAGCATTGACGCCGCCCCCTGCAATACTAACGCAAAGACAAAGGCGGAGGCGTTCAGAAACCCCGCATCGATGACAAACCGCTCAGTCCGGCCGACGGGTCTTGGCGCGAGACGAGAGGCAGCAGCTCCTGCAATCGAAACCAACAAGAGGGCCGGGCAAAGGGCGGGTGTCCAAACCAACTGTCGACGGCAATCGATATACGGGGTGATCTGCCCAAGCTGCGTCCCCACGGCCCAGGCCAGCGGCGGCACGACAAGTCCGGCATATCGCATCCAGGTTCTGGTCATAGGCGCGGTACCCAGTAGAGGCAAATGTACATTGGCAACCAGGCCGCCACCACGAAGTTCCAGTACATCGCATTGTCGCTGACATCCCCGTAACGCCGAGGATTGTCGCCATGCCTGGAAAACATCAGGCACGTCAGCACCACCGTATCAATCAGGTCGGTTATGATATGGGTAGTGTGCAGTCCAAGCATCACCCACACGATTGAACCGTAGGCATTCTGGTCCCATGAGATGTGCATCGCCGGAAATTCGAAGATACGAACGATCAGAGGCGCAACGCCGAGCAGCGACATGATGACCAGGCCGATGCGCACCTTCGCCAAATTCTGCTGACGTGTCCAGCGGGCAATCAGGACGTTGGGGAGCAGGCTGGCAATCAGCAATGCCGTCAAGGCCGTTCCAGGCAGCAGATCGGGGGGCGGTGCATTCAACGGCCAGTGCGGTGCCAGGCTCATGAGGTAGAGGTAAACAACGATCGAAAGCGCAAAGCCGGTGCCCTCGATCAGCATGAAGGCGAGCGTTCCCCACCAGGTCAGGCTTGCGGTGCCAAGGCCATGCGCGGGAAGTTTTGACAGATTGAGTACGACGGAGTGTTTCATGCGTCGTCCTCCGGAGTGCCTTTTGGCCAGAACCATCCGATTAGGGCAATCGAGACAGGGATCGATCCCCAGACGACTGCCCAGGGCGTGAAGATCGACCAGATCAGCAGCACCGTGGTTGCAAGTGCCGACCAGAGCGGCCAGATCGAATTTCCAGGTGACGACTCGCGTGCCTCCGGAAGCGCTTCGACGACGCTGCTGACGATCAGCTCACGGCGGTCGACTGACAGGCCGGAAGCAACGGGAAGCGTTTCGGGATTATTGAACAAAGGTTCCAGGCTGCCGACGACTGGCAATCGCGCGAAATTATAGGGCGGCGGTGGTGACGAGGTCGCCCATTCGAGTGTCGACGCCTCCCAAGGATTGGCCGGCGCCGCCGTACCTGAGACGGCGCTACGGATGGCATCGATAAAAAACAGCAGGAAACCCGCCGCAAGGATCACGGCACTCAGACTGACAAACATGTTCAAGCCGGACCACGGCATTTCCGGCTGATACGTGTAGATGCGGCGCGGCATGCCTTGGAGCCCGAGAATATGCATGGGAAAGAAGGTCAGGTTGAAGCCGGTAAAGATCAGCCCAAACGCCCAGCGGCCGAGCGTCTCGCTCATCATTCGGCCGGTGATCTTCGGGAACCAGTAATAGATCGCCCCGAGCAGCGGAAAGACCGCGCCGCCCACCAGAACGTAATGGAAGTGAGCAACCACGAAATAGGTGTCGTGAACCTGGGTGTCGAACGGCACGGAGGCCACCATGACCCCAGTCATCCCGCCGATGACGAATATCACCATGAAGCCGATGACGAACAGGAACGGCGTCTTGAACACCGGTCTGCCGGCCCACATCGTCGCCAGCCAGCAGAATATTTGCAGACCAGCAGGAATGGCGATCGCCATGCTCGACGCCGTGAAGAAGCTTTCGCCCAGACGCGGAAGCCCGGCGACGAACATGTGATGGACCCACAGCCCGAAAGCCAGGACCCCTGTCGCGATCAAAGCCATCACCATGGCAAGGTAGCCGAAGACGGGGCGTCGCGTGAAGGTCGCGACGATCGTCGAGACCATGCCGACGGCCGGCAGGAAGATGATGTAGACCTCCGGGTGGCCGAAGAACCAGAACAGGTGCTGCCACAGCAATACGTCGCCGCCTTCCGCAGGATTGAAGAAGTGCGTGCCGACAAGCCGGTCGAGGATCAGCGCCGAGCTGGCGATCATGATTGCCGGCATCGCCATGATGATGAGAAACGATGTGACGAGCATCGACCAAACGAATAGCGGGATGCGGTCGAGCGACATGCCGGGCGCGCGTTGCTTGAACACGGTGACGACGATCTCAACGGCGACGGCGAGCGCCGAGACTTCGGTAAAGGTGATCATCTGCGCCCAGATATCGGCGCGTTTTCCCGCGGCATATTGCGGTCCCGCCAGCGGCACATAGGCAAACCAGCCGACGTCAGGGCCCGTATCCACCGCGAATGCGATCCACAACAGCAGCCCGCCGGCGAGATACATCCAGTAGGAGAAGGCGTTGAGGCGCGGGAAGGCGATATTGCGAGTGCCAACCATCAGCGGCACGAGATAGACCGCCATCGCCTCCATGACTGGCACGGCAAACAGAAACATCATGTTCGTGCCGTGCATGGTGAAAATCTGATTATAACGATCGGGGCCAATGAACCGGGCTTCAGGCTGGGAGAGCTGCAACCGCATCGCCATCGCCAGAATCCCACCGAGCGCCAGAAACACGAAGGCCGTCACGATGTAGCGGCGGCCGATGATCTTGTGATCGACGGTGGAAAGCGCGCCCCACAAGCCCGCAGGTGTCGACCAGGTCTGTGAGAGACGGCGGTCGAGTTCCATCTCGTCTAATCCCCTATCGCGCAAATCCTCTCCCTCATGCCTGGTGGTCATTTGAGGCTCTCCATATAAGCGGAGATATTGCGGAGCTCCACGCTGTTAAGCGGAACCATTGGCATGTTGTTGCCCGGCTTGAGGGTCTGCGGATCGGCAATCCACGCCGCAAGCGACCCGCGTGTGGTTTCGAGAAGGCCGGCCGCGATCGTCTGACGGCTGCCGACATGGGTGAGATCAGGGCCGGTCGTCCCTGTGGCCGGTGTTCCCCGAACCGTATGGCAAGCAGCACACGGCTTTGATAGGAAGACAATCTTCCCAGCAGCGGCGTCTTGGTCGGTCGGTATCGCTTCATTCTCGCGTTGTGCCGCAATCCAGCGTTGATAGTCCGCAGGTTCATCGGCGATCACCATCATCGCCATATGGGTATGCTGGAGCCCGCAAAATTCGGCGCACTGGCCGCGATAGATGCCGGGCCGTTCCGCTCGCAGAAGAAGACTGTTGCTACGCCCGGGCACGAGATCCTGTTTACCGGCAAGGCTCGGCACCCAGAACGAGTGCACGACATCCGCACTTTCGAGCTGGATCCGGACATCCTGACCGACCGGGATATGGATTTCGTTGGCAGTCTGGAAGCTGAGCACCGGATCGGGGTCGGCATAGATGACCTGCCACCACCATTGTTGTGCCCTGACGGTGATCGTCAGTGCTGCGTTTTCCGGCAGGCCGATGCCGCGTGTGGTGTAAAAGCTTGCGATCGTCAGACCCGCGATAATGATAACCGTCGCGGCAACAGCGCTGCCAACGATCATCGTCAAAGACCGCTCGCCGGGCTGGCTGCTGTCGCTGGACCGTTTCCGCAGCAGTGCCCACCCGAGCACGATCATGACCAGGAGCCAGACGACCGTGCAGACGATGGTTATGCCGATGATCAAATGCTCGATATGGATGGCGGGGGCGCCCTGGGGATCCAGAGCCGCCTGGTTGCCGCTGCAGCCAGCGACAGCAGAAATGATCGACAGCAGAAGGACGCGGCCAGTTCTCAAGGGGAGGGCCCCTGGTCTGGATGGGCGCCGACCGGTCCTTCATTGAACAGGATCTTCGCTGGCGCCCGGTTTTCGGCCGGTCGCGTGTAGCGGTCGTCCCTGCGACCCGTCGCCGCCACTTTGGCCGAATAAGCGCCGATGGTCTGGACATAGCCGGCCAACTGCCAGATCTGCTCGATCGTCATCTGGTCACGAAAGGCCGGCATGCCGTGCGGGCGACCGTCGCGGATCGACGCGACAATCGACACCGTCTCCGGACCATACAGCCACCAACCGTCGAGGAAGGAAGGCCCTACGTTTCCGCGCCCGTCGCCGTGGCACGACTGGCAGCCGAACCAGGTATAGAGGCGCTGGCCCTGGCTGAGATTATATGCGTCGCTTTCGTAAGGTTTGCCCTCAGCAAAATAACTCTCGGGCGGGGCACCGCTGATGCCATCGGACATCAGCCGGAACCGGTCGAGATCGGCGACGACGGGTGGATCGGTCCTGAGTTCCCGCGGCTCCCGGGCCCAGCCGAGAAACGCGGCTCCCGCGACCACCAGCAGACAGGTTGCCAGAATCGACCACCTTGTGTCGTTGATGCTCCCGAACGTCATGTGTTCACCCGGCTGCCCCCTCAGTCATGTGGAATTTGTGAGGATCGGCTCAGACGCACCGGAAGGAGTTTGTAGGAAGGCGTTTTCGATTTCGGATCATGGTGAGCCAGCGGAAAGAGCGGGTTCGTCTCAGGATAATACGCGCCGCAAGATCCCTTGGGAATATCGTAAGCAACGATTCTCAACGCTGTCACTGTCCGAACCATGTTTGCATCGATCGCAGTGGTCAGACTGACACTGTCGCTTTCCTTGAAACCCAAGCGACGGATATCCTCCGGGTTCATGAAGACCACCTTGCGAGTGCCTTCCACACCGCGAAAGCGGTCGCTATACCCGTAGATCGTGGTATTGAACTGGTCGTTAGATCGCAGGGTCGCCAGGTGGAGGACGTCAGTGTTCTGCGCCGTCGAAAATTCCGGAAAGAGTTTTTCCGGCGTCAGGAAATTCGCCTTGCCGCTCTTCGTCACCCACTTGCGTTCGCGCGCCGGCAGCGGCCTGACAAAGCCTCCCGGCGTAAACAGCCGTTTGTTGAAATCCTTGAACGTCTCCGGGTAGGTTTGTTCGATCGCATCGCGGATCTCAGCATAGTTTCCGACCCAGCTGTCCCAGGGAACCTTGGTTTTGCCAAGTGTGGCCTTGGCAATGCCGGCGACGATTGCCGGCTCCGAAAGGAGCTCCGGCTTGCCGGTTTCGTCTTGCCGCGCGAGCCATGGAAATGCGCGATGGAACTTTCCATCGACACGGCCTGCGGACCGCTCGCCTGCTCGTCGAGTTCGATGCGACCGAGACAAGGCAGCAGGTAGGCAACCTCGCCATGAACGACATGGCTGCGATTGAGTTTGGTGGCGATCTGGACGCTCAGCCTCAGCTTGCGCCATCCATTTTCCATGGCAGTCGTGTCGGGGACGGCTCTCAGGAAGTTGCCGCCGAGACTGATGAAGGCACGTGATTGGCCGCTCATGATGGCCTCACAGGTCTCTACCGTCGAGCGGCCCGTCCACCGCGGCGGTTCGAAGGCGTAGAGTTCAGAGAGCTTATCCAGCGGCGCTAAGCCCGGTTTCTCGGTAATGCCGACGGTCCGCTGTCCCTGAACGTTGGAGTGACCGCGGACGGCACAGATGTTGGCGCCCGGTTTGCCGATATTGCCGCGCAACAGTGCCAGATTGCAGACCATATGAACGTTCTGGACGCCCATGAGCTGTTGCGTCAGGCCCATGCCGTACACCATCATGACAGCATCGGATTTGGCGTAGATCGCCGCGGCCTGCGTCATCTGATCCCGGCTGAGGCCTGACACTCGCTCCAGTTCCTCCCATTGGTGGCCGCGTGCGGCGTCGGCGAATGCCTCGAAGCCGGTGGTATGCTCTTTGATGAAGTCATGGTCGAGAACATGCTTCTTGTCTGCGGCAATCGATGCCGCAAATGCAACCATCGCAGCATTGTCCGGATCTTTTGGGATCCCGTCGTCACCGGCGACACGGCTTTGATGAGAAGCTTTCAAGGCATCCTCGGCTTCGATCAGCGCCTTGCAGACCCCAAACAGCGCGGCGATATCCCCGCCGTTGTTCACTTGGTAATATTCGGAGGAAATCTTCGTTTCCTTGCCGGTCAACATCTCCGCCGGCGACTGCGGATTGACGAAGCGCTCAAGGCCGCGTTCGCGCAACAGATTGAAGGTGACGATCTTGACGCCACGATCGACAGCATCCTGGAGATCGTGCAGCAGGCGCGGCGACGACGTCCCAACATTCTGCGCGATGTAGAAGATGCAGTCGGTATTTTGAAAGTCCGACAGGACGGCCGTTCCGACAGAGGCCCCAATGCTTTCGGGAAGAGCGAGCGAGGAGCTCTCGTGACACATGTTGGAGCTGTCGGGCATGTTATTGCTGCCGTACATGCGAGCGAAGAGTTGATACATGTAACTTGTTTCGAGCGATGCCCGGCCCGACGTGTAGAAATCCACCTGATGCGGGTCAAGAGCGCGTAGTTCTCGACCGATTTCTTCGAACGCTTGGGCCCAGGTCACCGGAACATATTTATCGGTCGCTGCGTCCCAGCGCATTGGATGCGTCAACCGACACTGTTCCTCGAGGTCGTGATCGTCCCAAAGCTCCAGTTCGGAAACCGGATACATGTCGAAGAATGCCCGATTGGCCCGTTTTGATGTGATCTCCCAGGCTGTTGCTTTTGCGCCGTTTTCGCAAAATTCGAGCGGATGGGTTTTCGCAGGCTTCGCCCAGGCGCAACTGACGCACATATAGCCTTCCGGCTTGTTCTGCGTCCAGAGGAGCTTCGGTCCACGCAACGCCACATGCTCTTTCAGGGTGATCTCAGCGACGGATTTTGCAGAACCCCATCCGCCCGCCGGGCCGGGATAGGGCTTTACTTTGGGAGAGCGTGTTTTCGACGTCATGGATCCCTCAAGCGATACGACGAGGCGAGCCATCTCGGTTGAGGCTCCTCGGTCACAGTAAACCTCCGATGTTGCACGAAGTTCCAACCTTCGCCGGAACGATGCAGCTTCGCGTCAGCTATCCTCGACCCTCTCGTTCATATCGCGCTCGTCAAAATTGATGTCCCAGTCCTCGGTGTATTTGCCCTTGCCCGGCGTTTTCCTGTTGACCGTCGCATCGTCGGAATGGGTTATCACGCGCGGCTTAGCGCTGCTGACACCGTTGTTGTATCCACCAGCACGGTTGCTTTCCGACTGCCCTCTGGCGTCCTGCTCAATCTGCGCCTTGGACGGTTTGCCATTTTTTGTCATGATTGGGCTCCTCGGCGTTCGGACCGGCCGTTTCTCTAACGCCCGGTGGCTTCAAATCGGGAAAGACTGCACGTTCCAATGGCAAGCAATCGGTCATAAAGAAGCTCTTGGCAATGGACTTGCATGTTTCCTCGAGCTCCGGTGATTGCGCCATTGCCGGTGCGGGCAGGGCAAAAAAAGCAAAGGTAAAGAGTAGTCGGTTTACGCACCGTTACTTCCTCCTCTGTCTCTAGCGATGGAGGTAGAGCCGTGGGGCCAAAAGCAAATAGCGGTTGGCTTGCGAGCACTGCTATTCATCCATCGGTTTCGGCGCATTTGAGACGCATCATTTGCTTACGTGGCGTCGTGGCGTCGTTGGTTCGATCCCCATCAAAGCTGACCGCTAGTTATCCGCGCGCCCGTCACATCCGGCTTTTTCCGTGCCTACTGGGGTCATTTCTTTGATCGATCGTTGACAGGAAAGTGTGCAACGGTTCAGGCTTGGAAAGCAAAAACCCTTGTAAATCGGTACAACCCGCAGCGACCAAGAAATCTCGCTGGTTCTCGGTTTCGACTCCTTCAGCCGTTGTGGCCTTCCCAAGTGTGCGGCTCAGCCCCAGGATTGCTGAAATGATTGCAGCTCCCTCGGCCTTCGTGCCGAGCAGTTTCACAAATGATCGATCAATTTTGATGCGGTCGATATTAAATTGTATCAGGTGACTAAGCGACGAGTAGCCGGTGCCGAAGTCATCTAGTGCAATCTGGACGCCACGCGACCGCAATCGCATTAGCGCTGCTAACCCGGTTTCATCGATATTGAACAAGGCCGCTTCCGTCAGTTCCAACTCAAGCCGCGATGGCGATAAGCCCACTTCCTCCAAGATCGAAAGAATACGAATATCGAAGTCCCACGTCCGGATCTGCGAAGGGGAAACGTTGACGGCTAAAGAGAGGTCTGCCGGCCAGGTCGCTGCAGCCTTTGCCGCATTGCATAGCACCCACTCGCCGAGCTGATCGATTATTCCCGCCTCTTCCGCGATCGGAATGAATTTGTCGGGAGATAGAAGTCCAAGAGTGGGGTGACGCCATCTGACCAGTGCTTCGGCGCCTGATAGCCCGCATTCTCGGTCGGCACGATAAACCCCTTGGAAGAATACTTCGAGATGTCCAACGTCACTCACCTGTGCTTCAGAGAGCGGAGCTGGAAAATGTTGTCCGCGCTCTAGCAGTGTCCGAAGCTCGCTCTTGAGAGTTTCCCTGGCTTCTAGCCTCCTGTCCAGCGAGGAATTATAGACGATAACGCGGCCACGACCGGCCGTCTTCGCCTCGTAGAGGGCAACGTCCGCCCGGCGAAGCACTTCGTTTTCCGTATGAGTGTGATCGTCGAAAACCGAAATACCGATAGATGCGCCGATGCGAATGACGAGGTCGCCTCCGCGAAGCTGAAACGGGCTCCGCAAGCGCTCTACGATATTGTTGCATAGCGCTACGTGCTGGTCCCCGCCCTTCTTGATGCTGGGAAGCAGCAAAGCGAATTCATCGCCTCCGACGCGAGCGAGTGTATCCGCTGATGTGATAACACTGCCCATCCTTGCGACGGCAGCACGTAGAAGTTCGTCGCCGGTGGCATGTCCATAGGTATCATTCACATGCTTGAACCGATCCAAATCGATCAATGCGACTGCGGCGGACTCGTCTTCAGACTTCATCGCGGCCAGGCATTTCCCGAACCGGTCCGCAAAACGAGATCGGTTTGGGAGTCCAGTCAAAACGTCGTGTACTGAGAGATGTTTCGCGTGATGCTCGCTCTCACTGAGCTCCTTGAGACTTCCGCGTAACCGCGCCATAAGTGCAAAAAACAGTCCTGCAATAACCAAACCGGCGCCGGAAAGAACCGGAGCAAGACGACCAAGTACACGGGAGCCGGGCAGATCAGGCTTCCAGATAATGAACCCCAGTGGTTCACCCGTAGCTGTGGCATTGATTTGGAACGCGACCTCATCTGCGCCCTGATCGGCGCTGCGAGCGTACCGAGCGCCGGCCAATCCCTGTTCACGGCTAAGCGTGTCCAAAGCAGCGCCGTCGAGGAAACGGATAGCGAGCAAATAGAGATTGTTTCCGGCGGGCGCGGCTGTTGAAGGACTCATTACCGAGACCACACCTGCAATTGAAGGGCGCCCTTCCAGCCTCATTAGCTCCACTCGCCCCGGTTTTGCGAAGCCAATCTGTTGCCCGAGAGGGTGTTGGGTGCTCCCTTCAAGTTTGTGAATGAGTGGCTGAAGCAGAGGTCGGACCCATTTGAAGCGGTGAGATGTCTCATCGTCGGATGGAAGAGCGAGATTGCCTGTAGAGTTCACAAGAAACGCCGCGTTGTACCCAAAGACGGTGGTCGCGATTTTGCCGAACGTCTCGGCAGACACGGGGTTGTCAGCTAGCTCCGAAGCAAAACCTCGCTCCTTGGGTGTCAGTGAATCGCCGGCAAGAAAAGATGCATATCCCGCGCCCATCAACTGAGTTTCCTGGGCCACGCGTGCAATCTGATCTTGAAGTCGACCGTTGACGAGGTCTTTTTGGCGATCCAGTGCAGCAGCGTCGCTTTCTGATCCCGCCCAGACAGCAGCGAGAAATACCAGTCCGAGGATGGCCAACCCACTGATAGCGAGTAAAACCAGGATGGCTCCCGATGATGTGCGGATCGCTCTCTTCGCGATGGTCTTCATTCGTGAGTTAGCAGGCACGTCGTTTTCCCCCAAGCGTGCCCATACTGATCGAGATTGTTTACGAAAAGCTTTTCAAGCACTCGCAAAAACAGCCTGCAATGTGGAGGGTCTTTAACGCTTCTGTGGTTAAGTCACGAGGGCTACACCAACCTCCGCGCAAACGAACTCGATAATGGTGACTACATGTTGAGATTGAAATCTTTAAACGGCCGAACATGCTTAGCATTGGTCTTCGCAGCTTCCATGGCGACTGTGATCGATCCTGCAAGAAGCTCCGCTTCCGAAACACCAGTTACCCGGATCGCGGTAGAGGGTGCATTTCCGCCCTTCAACTATATTGACTCCAACAATCAGCTTCAAGGTTTCGACGTGGACATCGCCAAAGCGCTTTGCGAGACCGCCAAGTTGAAGTGCGAGTTTGTAATCCAGGAATGGACCAGCATCATTCCCGACCTGCTCGCAAATCACTATGACGCGATCGTCTCGTCGATGTCGATGAGCGCGGAAAGGCGTAAACAGGTCACATTTACTGAAAAGTATTATAACAGCCCGTCGGTCTTCATTATGCGGAAAGGAAGCGCAATCGCCGGCACGCAAATGGAAGATCTGAAGCAGCTTCGTTTCGGGGTAACAGCTGCCACCTCACAGGAGGCTTACGCTAAAAAATTCTACGCCGGTGTCCCCACAACGGTTTTTCATGCATCGCCCGATCTATACAAGGCCTTGGTCGACGGCAGCGTCGATATCATCCTGGAGGACAAACTGGCAGTCTACGATTGGCTGGCAAACACCAAAGCCGGGAGCTGCTGCGAGTTCAAGGGACCCGATATCTTGAATACTGAAATTTTTGGCGATGGTGCTGGTATTGCGTTGAGGCCTTCTGACACGCAATTGCTGGAGAAACTTAACGCTGCGCTCAAAAGCATTCAGGCGGGCGACACCTACGACACGATCAATGCCAAGTATTTTCCGTTCAGCATCCGGTAGAGAGGCTGAACCAACGCCTTTCTAACGGGTCTTTTCAAGGAATCGAATGCTCTTGCTTTGTTGAAGACAGCGTTGCCGGCAACGCAATATATCATTCACGGTGAGCCATGGGTGCTGCTTAAGCAGATCTTTCGCGAGGGAGCCGAGCGGCCATCCACCGATATGGCCGAGCAAGGGAACTGTTTATCGGTTTTCAATGAGATGCGCCGGAACCTGAGCGGCCCCGGCTCATATCATGTCTACTGACGCGCCGTCAGTCGTCAGGCAGTTCGGCATCCCGGAACTTGCGATAGATGTTCCGCAGGACCTTGTTATCGAACTTGGTCTTCACCCATCCGTCGAGTCAACCCTTGAGTGCCGTTTCGCCACATGTGGTACAAACGTCGCGCCATAACCGGCCGCCACTGTCTGGAGTGCCATAAGATCGTTTGGTACCCTCAAAACCGACGCAGGGCGCGATTGAAAGGCCCGGAAGGATCCAGGGCCTCACCTAATATCGAGCGGATAGCGGTGTCCTCTGGCGAAAGGACCAAGCTGATTTCGAGGGCAGGATTTTCGAATGGAATTTGATTGTTGGGTGCCTCGACGATGATCAGCTTCTCTTTGGAAACCTCGTCACAGACCACATCGCCGGTGTCGCTCGAAGAAGATACGAACCCTACGTCAGCAGTTCCGCCTGCTGATCCAGGGCGTCACCGACTACGCAATCTACATGTTGATACGGAAGGGAACGTCTCCAGCTGGAACGAGCGCCCAAGCGTATCAAGATACGAGCCCGAGGAGATCATCGGGCATCAAGTTTCTATACCGACGAGGACAGGACGGAAGACCTGCCGCGACGGGCTCTTGAGGTCGCCGCCAGCGAAGGGCGCTTCGAAAAGGAGGGTTGGAGACTTCGTAAGGATGGTACGCGCTTCTGGGCGAACGTCATCATCGACGCCATCGCGGAAGCGTGCGGCCGAAGGGCAGAACGTTGTCGATCGATCTATAACGCGATCATTGGCGCAAAGCGGGGCGCTTCTCTGACGCAGAGGTTGTTGGCGTTCTCCCGCAAGCAGGCCCTTAAGCTCGAAGTGGTAGAAGCGCCCACTCTGGTCAGAGAAATGGCAGAGTTGCTGCAGCGGTCTATCGGCCCTTCGGTCGAAATCAGCACCACGTTTCCGCTGTCCCTGCCTCCGGTTCTGTCTGACCCGAACCAGCTCGAAAGCGCGCTGCCCAATCTGGTGTCAACGCCCGAGACGCTGCTAGGCCCGACGGTGGAACGATCTCGATCTCAACTCGCAAACACACGCTCAAGGACAACCAAGTTCCCGAGCTTTATGCCGGCGAATTCGTCTGTCTGTCCGTCAAAGACGAGGGTGACGGCATGGATGCTGAAACACTCGAAAAAGCGACAACACCGTTCTTCACCACGAAGGGCATCGCCAAGGGGACCGGCCTCGGCGGGCCCATGGTGCAGGGTTGATGGCCCAGTCAGGCGGGCGCCTGATCATGATGTCAAAATCACGACAGGGAAGCACTGCGGAGCTATGGCTGCCTGTCGCGGAAATTAACGAATTGCCCGCGTCTGTCGCGGAGACGCCGCCGTCCACTCAGGTAGCTCCACTGATGGTCATGGCAGTCGACGACGACGGCTTGTGTTGATGAACACGGTCCTGATGTTAGAAGACATTGGACACCCAGTGTTAGAGGCGAGCTCAGGAGAGGAGGGGCTTCGGCTTCTCGCACAAGGGCCGCTTCCCGACATCCTGATTTCTGATCACGCATGCGCCACATGTCCGGGGCGGAGCTCGCCAAGCAGTTGACTGAGCGCGACCTTGGGCGTCATGTGATCCTGGCCACGGGTTATGCTGAACTGCCGGGCGGTGAGGGTTCAGGGCTCGCCCGGTTGTCCGATCCCTTCAGCCAAGGCAACTGAACGACGCATTGGCTACTGTTGCGCAAGCGCTTTAGCCCTATCCGCGGCTGCACACTGCAGCGGCGCTCCGGCGACGTCGCGTCAGGAGCGTCCGCCCTTCGAAAAGCCATAACTTCATTTCTCTGGGCACGCGCCATTCGAAGAACACACGGCGCGTGAGGGCGCCCACTGACGATTCTAAGCGACCAGTTTAACCGATTGATTTTTACTATCAAACAGAGTTTCAAGCAAAGATAAGACGGCAGCAACTTTGTCAGACTTCACGGAATAAAAGATCGCCTGCGCATCGCGACGAGTTTTCACCAGTCCGGCGGCCCTGAGCTTCCCTAAATGCTGGGAAAGCGCGGACTGGCTTAGGTCCACTAAGCTTGCCAACTGACCGACACCCATTTCGCCGGCGAGGAGTATGGTGAGGACATGTAAGCGAGCAGCATTGCTCATTACGTTGAGGAGCGAAGCCTTGTCATCGAATGCATTCATATCAGGTCCTGTTTGTGGTCGAATCGGGCTTGAAGATTCGCTTATACAACGATTACGAATATACCGAAGGTTGTCAACAAGGCGGCAGGTCTCTTTGCGCAATGATCATCCCAGAATGTCGAACATTAGGTGCGGGCTAACTCGCGAATTGTGTGGCGGGAGAGTTGGGATGTCCGCCGTTTTGCAAAGTAGAAATGCCCGACTGGTCGCCACAATGCACATCGACCAGCCCCGATCTGACCGGCTGATATCGGTTGCAAGATCAGATCGGGGCGAGTGATAAGCACACCTCTTCGGATTTAGCTTTGAGACGCCTCACTCCGCAGCCTGCTGTCGCGACAGTGCTTTCTGGCGCCGGGCAATCACCGCAGGATCGTTCATGAAATGCTTGCGACCTGTCGGCTTATAGCCATTCTTGTCGCTGTTGCTCTTCACAACCGGCTCGTCCTGCTGCTCCTGGCGCTCCTTGATATAGGCCAGAACATCACCCAACCGCTTGTTCTCGGTGATCGCCGCATGCGTCACCCGCTGGTCCTTGTCGAACACCGTGTAGGGCAGGGAATGGCCTTTCCAAGGCACATCCAGACGGCCGTCCGCATAGGCATAGGTCTCGACATAGCGGCCCACCAGACCGCGCGTCACTTCGGTCTCCTCCATCATGATCCGCTTGCGCTCGAACGAAAACGTCAGCTGCGCTCCGACATAGCGCTGCTCGCGCTTGCAAAGGATCTGCGTCAACCGATCCGGCGCCAGATTGAGCGGCCAATGCAGATCTTCCGAACGGGCAGGGACGATTGCAAACCGTGCGTTGTAGTCGTCCATGAAGTCCGGCAGGAACGCATTGCCGGCCTCCATACTGGCGATGCCGGAAAGCCGCAGCTGGTTGAGACCGGGTTTTTCTTCTTCTTTTCCCGCTGCTGTTGCGGCGATTGCCGAGAGTGTTGCCAAGTCGTCAACGTGCTCATCGTCTTCGTAATCCGAACCGCGTGCGCCCGTTAAGTCGAGCCCTTCATACGCAGGTGCAGCTTTCTGCTCGATCGGTGCAGCGGTCGGCTCGTAAGAGATTGTCGTTTCTTCGCGAGCGGTGAGGCCGGCGTCCGGCTTGGCTTGCTCGTGTTTCCGCCGGGTAATCTCTACGAGAAATTTCCATGGAGACTTCATCGTCCTGCCCAACCTCTTCTATCATCAAACAAGACGTCCATACCGCAATGCCAGTGCTTTGCGGTATGGACCGATTGAGCGCGGAAAACCGGCTTGATGACCTTACGAATGGCCGAGGCGTTTACGCAGATCCGCGTTCTCGGCGCGCAGCTTTTCCGCTAGCTGCTTGCGGAGCGTCTGGTTTTCTTCTTCGAGCTGAAGCAGATCGGTCATTCCGTGTTCCGCAGGAGTAACCCTTTTCGCGACTGCTTCCTTAGGTGTGCGTGTCTTGCGCGGCGGCTTTGCTGCAACCATTGCACTTTCTGCTAATTCAGACTTTGCAGCCCGTGGTTTCCGTGCAGCCTTTGTTGTTGTCGTCTTCTCATCGCCCGCCGCCGTTTTCGGAGCAACAGGTTTGGCTTGGCGTCCACGGCGTCTTGCAGGTTCCGCGATTGGTGTTGCGGTTTCTGGGCTTGCGTTTTCGGCACTCTGTACTGGTGCGGTTTCCTCGGCCATCTGTTCCTCCTGTGGTGGCAGTACAGTCTTTGGCTGCCCAATGGCTTTAGTCAACGTCTCCTCTCGTGTTTGCGGGGCGGGCCGAGCACTGTCTGCGCTCACTGCCTTCGCTTGAAGAATTTGACCCGAAGCATCTTCCTTGACCGCGAGCGCAATGGCCTTGAGATCAACGTTCCCCCAAATGGAGGCTGGCTTCTTAGCCTGTCGACGGCTATCCGATTTGAACTCAACCACGAAGTTCCGCGGAGGCTTTCTCATAAAGTCTGGTCCTTTGTGTTTGTCCGTCGCTCGAGCTGGATTTATGTCTGGTCGAAGGATTGAGGTTGGCCACCTTTAACGGCCAATGCCATCTAGCACCAGATGATTGAGACCTCGAGGCGAAGTCCCAACGACACAGCGCGACCTCTATGCTCATCTGGGCACGGCGGGCGCCGTCCCAGCCAACCGAGCGGATCCGACAATTCCTTGATTCCAGCTGGCTGCAATCCATGCAGTCTTTGTTTCTCTTAAGGGGAAAGAACGGCCGCCGCTCTCTCCCCCACAAGCGCAAAATCCGGTTTCCCCGTCCTTCCGACATCGCCTTTAGCGCCGTCGTGCAGGATCAGTCGTCGACCGCGTGCGCGGGTCGTCACTGTCCCTCCGGGCGGGCGATCCCCCTCCTCATTTTACGCTTGTCCCCCTCTCTTCCGCCCGGGTCGCCGGTTGCTCGGGAACAGGAGCGGGGCTCCTGCCCGATTGGCAGAGCTAGACCGCTTCGCGGGAGTAAGGAGATACACTATGTCCGACAATGCGAAGCAGACCGAGACTAAGCGCGCTGATATCTATGAACGTGTAACTGCCGCCATTATCGCCCAGCTCGAGAAGGGCACACGACCGTGGATGCAGCCTTGGGATGCCGGTCAGTCTCCGGTTCGACCCTTGCGCCACAATGGGGTTGCATACCGCGGTATCAATACCGTGCTGCTGTGGATGACAGCGGCCGAGCGTGGGTATCAGTCGCCATATTGGATGACCTACAGCCAGGCCAAAGAACTCGGCGCGCAGGTTAAGAAAGGCGAGAAGTCCAGCCTCGTTGTCTATGCCGGGGCGATCGAAAAGCAGGAAGACGAGGCAGAGGGTGAGGACAAGACACGCCGCATCCCATTTATGAAAGGCTACAGCGTCTTTTGCGCCGATCAGATCGAAGGACTGCCAGACAACTTCTGTGGCGCACGCGATACTGGCAACGCCACGGAAATCATGGAGCGTATCGAGCGCGCCGACAGGTTCTTCTCAAATCTCCCAGCCGATATCCGTGAGGGCGGTAATAAGGCTTTCTATAGCCCGTCAGGCGATTTCATCCAGATGCCGCCTTTTGACGCCTTTGTCTCGGCAGCGGCCCATGCGACCACTCTTGCTCATGAAGCAATCCATTGGACAAAAGCCAAGTCCCGGCTTGACCGCGACTTCGGCCGCAAATCATGGGGTGACGAAGGCTATGCCCGCGAGGAGCTGGTCGCCGAGCTGGGAAGCGTTTTCATTGCCGCAGACCTCGGCCTGTCGGTCGAGCCACGCGACGATCACGCCGCTTATATCAAATCGTGGCTGACCGTTTTGCAGAACGATAAGCGCGCGATATTTCAGGCAGCTTCGTTTGCCGAAAAGGCTGCGACTTACCTTCATGGGCTGCAACCGGATGCCGCTGCCGAGGGGCAGACCGCCTAGTGCCGAAGTCATCGAGCTGCTATCGGCCGTGTATTGGCCGATACCAACATGTTCAGCCGGTTTCTTGGCGACAGGACATCACTCTGCGTCCCGTTCTGATCTCGTCCGGATCGACCGGTCGAAGACCCGCTGGTGGCATTGCCTTGCCACCACTTATCTCAGGCGCGCAGCGCCGTCGGTTATCAACCCCGCAGGGGCGTAGGCGGATTTCGTCAGAAAGCGGTCGAAGCAGGCGGAGCCAGAACGCGCCCCCAAATCGCGCCGAAGTGGCGGCGGAGCCTGTTGATAACCGGCGCGGCCCTGTGGGCCGCCCAAGCCGATCAAGAAGCCGCGCCTTTGCGCGACAGCGCAATCGGGCCAGTCGATTATTTGTTTAAAGCGTCCTTGAGGGCCTTCGCCGGTGTGAAGGTAAGCTTTTTGGAGGCGGCGATCTTCATCGCTTCGCCGGTTGCCGGATTTCGCCCTTCGCGTGCCGGCGACGCCTTTACCTTGAAGTCGGGTAGGGAGGAGGTCGGTCATTGACGCGGCCCTCTCTCCCTCCCACGGAACCGGACTTGATAGTTTCCCATCATCCGGCTCCTATGCTGACAATAACCCAATGCTGTCGAGCCGTTGCTGAAGACGACCGGCGTGGATTGCGCGATGGCAAGGTTCGCATGCGATGGTACGTTTGCGCATACGAGCTGCTCTGGTGCGAGCAAGCCATGAGACGTCATTCATATCCGCCATACGTCGAACGTGATGAACATCGACGGGCACATCGGATATCCCGCAATACTCGCAAGAGCGAGCACGAAGCCGATCAATAAGATCGGTTTTTCCCCAGAACCAGAACGAAGGCTTGTCCTGATCGATGCGGGGATCTTCCATGATCTTCTTCGACGCAACATGCCTGAGCTGGAATACCGCGACGAACCTGCGCCCGTCTTTGGTTTCCACCCATAGCCCATGATCCCCTTGGTGCCGCTGCAAATGGATATTGAAGATCTTCGCAATACTGCATTTGTGCTTTCTCGCCAAAGTCTTCATGAGACTGAACCACCACACCCGTTGGAGTGGGGCCATCTCATTTTTCCAGTTATTGCCTAACTGGTAATATCCGACCAATCCCCGTAGCATCGCGTTATACGCAACGATGATGGCGACATCCGAGCTGATTGTCATCTCCGGACGCATTACGCCATGTATAGCATGATAGCTGCCAAGCCGGTTCCGTTTAGCGAAGGCCGCGAGCTTCTCCCGAGGGAGATGCAGACGGATTCCGCGTACCGGTGTCCGCTTGACCATTGCCCTTCGACCTTTCCTCGTGACACGTTTCTCGCGAAACGCTCGCTTGGTCGACCGAACAGCGTAGCCGAGAAAGGTCACCCCGCCGTCATCTGCCTTTGTAATACCGCTCTTTTCCGGCGCGACATCAAGATGAAGCTGATCCTTGAGGAAGGATGTGACCTCATTCAGGATGTCGGCAGCTTCCTGTTTCGTACCGATGACGGAGATAAGGAAGTCATCGGCATACCGAACATATTGAAGCCGCCGGAAGAACGTGTCGTGGAAGTCCTTACTGGGGAGCTTCCGCGCAGCAACGATCAAAGGCTGCAGTTGAGCCCGAAGCCGCTCTGTTTCGGCCTCTCGGCCAGAGCTTCGCAGCTTCGCGATATGCTGACGATAATGCGCTCCCTTGCTGAGCAGTTTCTGGTATTCTGGATTCGTTGGCCTCTCAATGCCCCGGTCGAACCGGGTTTTGAGGCTATCCATGAACTCATCAAGTTCATGGAGATACACGTTCGCGAGCAAGGGCGAGATAACTCCGCCCTGTGGTGTGCCGCTATACGACGCGTGCCACTTCCAGTCCTCCATATAGCCAGCCGTCAACATCCCTCTGATAAGCTTCAGAAACCGCTCGTCATCGATCCGTTTCCTCAGCAGATTCATCAGAATGTCGTGGTCGATGTTGTCGAAGAACCCGGCAATATCGGCCTCGACCAGCCATACTGTTCCGCCCCACGTCTTCTGGATGGAGGCCAGAGCCGTGTGACAGGAGCGTTTGGGCCTGAACCCATGCGAGCGACGCGAGAAATTCGGTTCATAGATTTGCTCCAGAACCAGCTTCACGGCCGCCTGCACGAGCTTGTCGTCAGCGTCGGGAATGCCCAGAGGGCGTAATTTCCCGTTCGCCTTGGGGATGTAGTGCCTGCGAACAGGCTTGAAGCGGTAGCTTCCCTCCTTCACCCGGCGCATGATCCCGTTCAGCCTGTCCAGCGAGAAGCCGTCAAGCGTATTGCGGGGATCAATGCCGGGGGTGAGAGCCCCGGAGTTTCGGGCGATCGCTTCATAGGCCTGTGCCCAAATCTTGGGGCAGTCCAGAAGACGATGGAGGCCGTTTATCCGCTTTCCCTGTCGTGACAGGGCAGGTAGCGAGATCAGTCGTCTTTCCACGGCATCGACGTGCATCAGCGTGTCTCAATCGTCGTCATAAGGCTCCCGATCTCATGTCAGCACGCCGCCCTTCACCCGGCCAGAGGGGATTCCCGTCCGGTCACCCGGCGCGTTTCACCCATTGCCGTCCGCCTCTGGGCGGCTGTCCCGGACATTACCCCGGGCGTTTGGCTAATATGGCGGCTCCGTCGTCATGTGGGTCTGGTGAGGCCAGCCCGTTTAGACGATCCCGCGTTTACGCAATGAAAGAGATACAGCGCGGACAGGTGTCCCATTCAACCGTTCGGTCCCCGGCAGGGGATGGAGAGCGCGACTGGGGCGGAGCAAACGGGCAAATTTCGTCGCTCCCCGGAATGATCATATCATCCACTACGCTCGATGACGCATCGGCTATCGTTGAGCGTCACCACCGGCTTCTGGTTCCTCGGTCTAGGATTCAGGCAGTCTAGCTTTCACCATACGCGCTTTGCCCTGACCGATCAGATCGCGATAGCTGCGACGGCCTCGGCCTTTTCCCGACATGCTATTGTCCCCTGTCGAGTTTCCCCGATTGCAGCTGTTGCCAGCCAAGGTAAGTCGGTGGGCATGGGTAGTTCCCAGTTATCCCAGCAGCATAAACTGCACTCTTACATCGCGCCGACGCGGCGCACCTTGCCGAAACCGGGAATGGATGACTCTGCGTCGGAGCCAGCAGCGTCGGCGATCGCCGCAAACACCCCTTCGACGATTTCTTTGGCCAGGACTTTGGTGAGGCCGTGCTCTGCCGCAATCTTGTCTGCAATTTCATTGGTGGTCGTCATGTCGGTCCTCGCGTGTGTGATGAGAAAACCCGTGCCAGACACATTGCCCGATGTCCTCGACGCAGCGCAGCAGATCGGCCCAAAGACCGAGATTTCTACATCTTCCGTCAAGCTTCGGATCTGTCTGCGCAGGTTTGGATGGAGACAGAGCATCGAACCGGCGCTCCTCGCTCAGCACCACGGTTCACGCCGCCCGCTCCAGGTCCTGGCCAAGCCTTCGGATACAAGGATGTCGCCAAGGCTCTGGCCATTACGAACGAGAACCCGAAGCTTCCGGCCGTACCTGTCCTCATCTCGTCCCGGCCATGCGTGAAGCTCGAACGGACCATCGTTGACGAGATCGAGCAGACGTCGGGTGGCCCTGTTTCCCCGCGCGAGTTCCGATGCACATTTGGGCTGACTGATCTCGGGTGTGTCGATGTCGGCAACCCTTATCTTCTCTTCACTTAGCCACAGTGTGTCACCGTCGACGACACAATTGACATGCGTCCGGTTCGTGCATTTGCGGAACGCGGGTTGCGCGCTGTTCTGTTGTGCAGCCTCAGCGGTCTGGGTCGCGCCGGCTAAGATGTTGAGCATGGCTGCGATAGCAACAATCCTGATTAACGTCGAGGACGAACGACGACACGCAATTCCTGAACCTGTCATCAGGCGAGTTCCTTTCTGCACAGTCCCGATCCCTTAACCATCGAGATGTCTCGTCTGCAAGATGGTGGTATATCCCTTGCCCCTCTTTTGCCGGACCAGATCAAGAAACAGGATGACGGCATCCTTCTCCCGCTCAAAATACTGGGTCATTGCTTGCCCACGGGTGCCTATGCGTCCCCATCGACGCGTCAGGCAAGCCTCGCCGAACAGGTTGGGCTCAATGCTCATCGCATAGAAGCGCGCCATGTTCTGTTCGGCATCCGTGCGTTCGATGTAAAGTCGATAGTGCTGAGCGATCATTGTGAAAGAATCGCGGTTTCGCGCCTGCGCGTCCAACGACTGTTTTGAATCGGTTTGTCTCTATCGATTCATTTCGGTGAAGAGCAGACCTCATGTGAGTAAAGGGGGGTTATTCGGCGGACTTGCTCTTCTTCTAAGCCTACTGGCAGTTTTCTCCGTGCGCTGCACTTGTCAGTCCACGCCTGAATAGATCAAAGGCTCAGTAACCGAGATAGCCGAGGATATCGGCGCCATAATATTCCCCCTCCCCGTCGGCATGAGCAATGACCTCGCCGGTGACTTCATCGACCAATGCCTTGTCAGCTTTTCGAACAGCGGCCACCACGTCATGGATGCGGCATTCCTCGATCGCGTCTTCGGCTTGAACCTGCGCCTCACAAGCTTCCCAATATCGCATTGACGAATCTCCCGTGGTTCAATTTGGTTCGGGCGAAACCGGAACATCGGTGCTCGCCTCTCGCTGCTGGAACCTGTTCTCTCCGATGCACGACGTCATGTCCCGTCGGCGGAACCAGATCGCTCGGCCGCATCGCAGTGGCGCATTTCCAGCGGTGAAAACGATCTGTTCGTCCGCGCGCATGAGCAGGACTTCATGCGGCTGGATCAACTGCCTGGAGGCAAGCTGCTTTGATCGTGTTCGCGACGATCCACGCGATTGAAAACTGCGACTGACCTGGTCGATTTCGACCGTCGTCGTACCGCAGCGGCGTGAGATATAGTCGGCGGTCTCCGGATCGTTAATCGCGGCGAAGGATATCCAGCTGGCGCTCTCGAACCACTTGCTGGACGCGTCGCGGCCGCCATAGGTTTCCCGCAGCTGGCCGATCGACTGATAGATCATCGTCAGCGTGATCCCGTACTTCCGACCGGCATCGCGCGCGGTCTCCAGCACCCGCATGTAACCGAGCCTTGCGACCTCATCGAGGAGAAACAGTGCACGGCCTTTGATCGCTCCATCCCGATTGTAGATCGCGTTGAGGAAGGAGCCGATGATGACGCGCGCCAGGCCGGAATGCGTCTCCAGGGTCTTGAGGTCGATGTTGATGAATACGTCGGTTTCGCCGTCGGCCAGCGCCTCGGTGGAGAAGCTCGAGCCCGACACCAGCGCGCCGTAGTTCGCATAGCTCAGCCAGTGCGTTTCCTTGATCGCATTGGCGTAAACGCCGGAGAACGTCTCCGGCGTCATGTTGACGAAGGCGGCGACATTTTCTTTCACGAAGGCCGACGCTGAATTGTCGTAGATCTCCTGCAGGCGTGCGCGAAGCTTTGGCTCTGGCTCTGGCTCCGACAGATTGGTACGAACCTGCCGCAGAGTCTGGTGCTTCGCGTCCGTATGGCCTGATAAACAAACGTCGGCGATCATCGCAGTCAGTAGCTGTAGTCCGGATGAGCGGAAGAAGTCGTCGCGGACGCCAGTCGCGCGACCGCTGTCGCTCATGATCCACGATGCGACGGCCGCGATATCTTCTTCCTTGGTGCTGCCGTGACGACCGATCCAGTCGAGCGCGTTGAAGCCAGAACCAGCGTTCTTCGGGTCGAGAACGGTGACGCGTCGGCCCGCTTTGCGCCGGTGGTCCATGACCATCGGTGCCACCTCGTTGGATGGGTCCAGCACGACAAGCGAGCCGCCCCATTTCAGCGCCGTTGGCACTGTGACAGACGTCGTCTTGAAACCACCCGAACCGGCGAAGATAATCCCATGCGATGAGCCGAACGAGCCGTCGAAACACAAGAGTGGCGCGGAGCCACCCTTGCCCCAGGTGGTCAGCTCGCCCGGTCGAAACGATGTCGCCGCTGGATCGTCCCGGTCGACGCGATAACGCTCGCCGATGACGATGCCACCCGCTTCCGCGAAAAGCTTCTCCGCCTCCTGCATCGTCATCCAGTCCGCCTCGCCGTGCAGGGCGCGCTTGCCCCGAATGCGGCGCGGCTCACTTTGCGAAAAGGCTGCATTTCCCACCCTGGCGACGCGCAAGGCGAAGAACGTGATAAGCAGTGCTGCGCCCGCTCCTGTGATGGTCGAAGGATAGGCATAGGACAGAAGCGTCCTTCCCGCGGGGACCTGGCCAACGCCGCACATCTATTCTTCCAGCTCGTGTCGCGGCGCTACGAAAAGGGCTCGATCCTCATCACCTCCAATAGAAGTGTTGGAGAATGCGGAAGTGTTTTTGGAGACCCAGTTGTCGCCACGGCCATATTGGACCGTCTACTTCACCACTCGACGGTGATCACTATCCGCGGAGATAGCTTCAGACTTCGCGAAAAGCGCCGCTCCGGCCTTCTGCAGAAGGCCGGAGCGGCGCTTGAGCCCGGCGAAACGACCAACCAATGAGGGGGTCAATTCCTGATGTCGCCAAGGGGGGTCACTTCCTCACGTCGCTTGACAAGGCCAACTGGCGTCGAGCCAATCCAGCCAAGTATGATGCTCACCTTGCCGTCCAGAGGGCGGTGAAGGCTGGCGATCTGGAGAAACAATCATGTGAAGTTTGCGGAAACCAAGTGGTAGACGCTCATCATGACAGATAGGATGAGCCCCTCAAGGTACGCTGGCTGTGCAGACTACATCATACCCGTCTACACCACCGCGGGGAGGATATGTTCCCAATCCGTTTTCAAGATAGCTCGTAACAAATTCTCGAATGTTCTCAGGCTGGTAGATTTCCAAATGCGGGTCGTTCGTTCGAATCCTTTCACGGCGAGCAGGTGGAACCAGAGTTAAATGCCGAAATTATTCGGCATCACCTAATGAAGGGTCGCTGATAGTCCCATTTGGGCGATTTATGCCGCAACAACGCTTTACCAGGGGGGGTCAAAGCATTGAATTGGGCGGATAACGTGCTGGCGATCTTAAATCAAGCCTACGCGCGCACTCTCGTGGCCAATTCTCAGCGACGTCGGCTACGCTCCTCTGCTTTGTCATCGAAGCCGGGTGGTTTTGTTTTTACCCAACTGACAAATTTCTGAATCCCGGGGTCCTCGAGAATAGCTGAGACCGTAGAGAACTTCTTTGCCAACTGGGCGTCCGTGAAGGCTGCATGTATGTGGCTATGGCATATCTGGTGCATAGGCACCTTGATCTTGCCACCCTTACTCTTGGGAACAAGATGGTGGTCCTCGATCTGGTCTTCGGGTATCACCCGCTCGCAGAGCGGGCAGATGACGGGCTCCGGCTCGACATCTTGCGAAGCGAAATCGTCTCTGTACTTACGTGCCATCGATTTGGTGTCTCTCTATCGGCTGTCAGACTGCGTCCGCGCCGCTTCGATAGACCATCCCCGACATGCCGACAACACCAAGCCGGTTTCAACAGGGCAGTGGCGTTTGCATCGGAGTAACAGAGGGACAGGCGATAGGGAATTATACAATATTGCCCATGAGTTGCGGCCCGCGTTGGTCGTCGGTTCACATCTGTTCAAGACCGTTGATCAATTCTTGGCAGCAGCGGACATTGGCTGGAGAACAGCTGTCTGCTTACGAAGCCGGCCAGCAGCAACATTGTACGACCATCGGCAAATAATAGAAGCGCGGGTGAGGTGCTAAGGGGCCGACCACCACTGGGCACTGCAGAGACAACCTCCAACAAAGCCAATGCAGTGGCCGGTCGATAGAGCGTGTCAAAGGGTGTCGATCAGCCCACCGTCCACACGCATCGAAGCGCCGGTGGTTGCGGACGCCAAAGGCGAGGCGAGGTATGTGACGAGATTTGCGACTTCGTCCACGCTGGCAGCGCGTTGGATGATCGAACTGCCGCGATGCTTTTTGACGAAGGCTGCGGCGACCTCCTCGATCGGCTTGCCAGTCTTCGCACGCTCATCGGCCAGCATCGCTTCAACGCCCTCCGACAGCGTGGGGCCGGGGAGCACCGAGTTTACGGTGACGCCGGTCCCGGCCATGCGCTTGGCTAGGCCGCGGGCAACCGCGATGTCCGCGGTCTTGCTGACGCCGTAATGGATCATCTCGACCGGTATGTTGAACCCGGATTCCGACGCGATGAAGATGACGCGGCCCCAGTCGCGCTTTGCATTCCGGGAAGATACGCCCGCGAAAGCCTGACGGCAGACATGACGTTCACTTGCCAGTGGCGGTCCCACACCTCGTCACCGGCCTCGAAGAAGTCGAGCGGCTGGAAGATGCCGGCGTTGTTGATGAGGATGTCCACATGAGGAATATTGGCGACCAGGGCGCCGCATCCTTCAGCGGTGGCGACGTCGGCTGGGACGGCGGTAACGGTACCCTTGGCGCCTTCGCCCTGCAGACGTTCGGCTGCCTTAGAGGTCTTCTCGTTGGACCGGCCGTTGATCACAACGTCCGCGCCTGCTCGCGCGAGTTGACGGGCGATGGCGTATCCGATGCCTTCTGTGGATCCGGTAACGAGGGCTGTCTTGCCTGTAAGGTCTATCTGCATTTTTTGCTCCTGTTGGGTTTGATTATAAAACGTATGAAAACTGACAATTGGCCGCGTCACAGCCACCCCGTCTAGGCGGCGGCCTTTTTCGACGCCTCGCGGAACACAAGTTCGATCAAGATCTGACCGGGTGTTCTGACGAACAGACGTCGCTCGCCAAGATCGGGCAAATCCATTGTCGAGTAAGGGGTTTGCCTTTTGTCGAGGCCAGCCCGGAATTCATCGTAGCCGTCCAGCCGGAAGCCGATATGATCGATGATCTCCGCGCCACGTCGAACGGGCGCCCCACCACCGGGGATGAGATGCACGATCGGCTGGTCGCCTTCGTAAAGCCAGTAGCCCGGAAAGCCGAACGCGGGACGGTATCCGACAGTCAGACCGAGCAGGTCCTGAAGGAACTGTCTGGTGCCTTCCAAGTCGGCAGTCCGCAAGGTCACGTGATCGAGGTTCATGACACTCATCCTATCACGCCGCCGCCATCGACCCGAACAGTCGAGCCAGTGGCGAATGGGGTGGTCATGAGGAAGAGCACTGCATTGGCGATGTCAGAGGGCTGACCAATCGTCTTCGCGGGCAAGCTGGCGGCAACGCGCTCGAACATGGCGTTTCGGTTGGCTTCCTCCATCTTCGCCCAGAGCGGCGTGTCGATGAGCCCAGGCGAGACTGCGTTGACCCGGACCGGAGAAAGTTCGAGCGCCAGTCCGCGGCCGAGCGATTCCAGAGCGGCATTGATCGCGCCCTGAAGAACCGACGAGCCGGACGGACGTTCGCTCAGGAATCCGGAGATGAGGGTCAGCGAACCTCTTTCGGCAAAGCGGGCAGCCCTGGCAATCCGGTAGGCGCCCCAGAACTTGCTCTCCATCGCGCGCTTCGCGTCTTCGAGTGAAAGCTTGCGAACCGGCCCGCTGGGCGTTTGTGCCGCCGAGATCACGACGTGATCCCAAGCATCCGACCCGGCGAAGAAGGATTCGACGGCGCTCTCGTCGCCGGTGTCGAGGACAGCTGTTTCGACGTCGCCCAGACCCGCTGCAGCTTCGGCCAGCTTCTGTTCGGAGCGGGAGGCGATCGTTACTTTTGCGCCGGCCGCAAGAGCCTGCTCCGCGACTGCATATCCGATGCCGGAACTTCCGCCGACGACGAGGACACGTTGATTGGTCAAGGATGTCATTTTCAATCTCCTGTCTGGCGGCGAACCGTCCTGTTGAATTCGATTGGTCGGAATATAGGGCATGGTGACAACAGCAAGAATGGCTGTTGTCGGTGAGTGTCTCTTGCGATATCAGCAAGAATATGAGTGACAACTTTCTGGACATGCTGGTCTTCGTAAGGGTGGCGGACGCCGGAAGTCTTTCCGGTGCAGCACGCGAACTCAACTTCTCCCTGACCGTCGTCAGCCGCAAGCTGTCGCGGCTCGAGGAGCGCTTGGGCGTCCGTCTGATGAACCGGACGACGAGGTCGCTGACCCTGACCGAAGAAGGCTCGCGCTTCTACCAGCGCTGCGTCCGCATCCTCACCGAGATCGAAGACGCAGAGACGGAGGTCACCAGCGGCCGGGACACAGCAACCGGCACGCTGAAGGTGACCGCCACCTTCGCTTTCGGGATACGATGGCTCGCGCCGTTGCTTGGCGAGTTCCAGCGTGCTCACCCCGATCTGCATGTGCGTCTCGACACGGACGACGGCGTCATGAACATCGTCGATGCCGGATACGATCTGGCGATCCGGTTCGGTGCGCTCGCCGACTCCAGCCTCATCGCGCGACAACTTGCGCCCAACAGGCGGGTCATCTGCGCGGCGCCCGCCTACCTCGACCTTCGCGGACGGCCGGGCACACTCGATGACCTCCTGAAGCACGACGTCATCTCGATCGGCGACCCTCCGAACACACATTGGGTGTTCGCCGATGGCCGCTCCGTCAACGTTGTGAGCAAACTCAGCACCAACAATGGGGAACTGGGTCACCGCTGGGCATTGCAGGGATCGGGACTCATCCAGAAATCCATCTGGGACGTTCAAGAGGACGTCGCCGTGGGAAGGCTGGAGATCGTTCTTCCCGAGCACCGGCTACCTGCGGCGCCGATCCACGCGGTCTTTCCCCATAATCGACTGGCGGCAGCCAAGGTTCGCCTTTGCGTGGACTTCCTCGCTGCACGTCTAAAGAAAGCGTCGCCGGAACTGTAACGTGTCCGGTACGCGGTACGTGGTATCGAAGGCCGGCCTCAAGTTGGAGAATGCCCTGAGGCCGGATACGGTCAGCGGACTTCGTAGTTCGAGAGTTCGACCGTCATTGTGTTGAAGTCCTCGTCCACGGATCCGTCAGCCTTCTTGGCGAACACGCTCCGCCTGGACGGCAACTTGAAGCCGTCGACCTCAACGTAGTGCGAAAGGAAGTGAGCCGCCGTCGCGTTTGCCCAGACATCGACGGAATAGTCGTGGCGGCGCAGAAAGACCGTCTTCTCCGAAATAGAGCCTTTGCTCGCGGGTGTGGGTATGGATGTTTTCCGGGAAGCGGACGAGAAGACCGCGCAGTTCCCGGCCCTCAAGGAGGACAGGCGCGATCGCCTCGAGCTCGTAGTGCGGTTCGCCGATCAGAAACGGTAGAGCGTGGTAGGTCCACATCGCATAGCCGTTGAAATAGGCGAGGTTCAGCGGATCCCATCGAGTATCGAAGCCGTGGTCGCCGAATGCTTCACGACCTTCGTCCCGTTCGGCGATCAGCTTGCCTTCGGCGTCCACGTCATCGTCCAGTCAGGCTCGCCGAAGCCGCCGACGGAAGTCCATTGGCGGTGGAAGTCGGTCGTCGCGCGGCGAGGCGTCCGGTCCATGTCGATGCCTTTCATCGCCCAGAGTTTTCCGCCCGTCACGATTGTTGAGGCCAGCCCCTCCGCCTGGCGGAACCGTTCGGCGCCGCCGTGGGCTTCCAGGATTTCCTGAACAAGCAGTTTAGTCTTCTCAGTCATTGTCATCTCCGTGGAATGGTTGGAATGGTCGAAAACTATTGCGGATTGACGATGGCTGAAATGACGTATATGCCTCGATTTCAGTCAAGAGGTTATCCGCCATGCATAGGATCGCATTCGTCATTTCGCCGGGCTTTCAGGTCATCAGCCTTGCCGCGCTCTCGGCTTTCGAGATGGCCAACGCGACATTGGAGAAACCCGCCTATGCTGTTCGGGTCCTGTCGGAGCACGGCGGGCCGGTGTCGGCGTCCATTCCGGGCGTGACCCTGCAGACCGAGCCGCTCGGCGACGCTGACTACGACACGGTCGTCTTCGCGGGAGGACTTGAGGACTACGACGTGTCTCCGGCGGTGGTCGCCTTTGTGCATGCCGCAGAGGGCAAGGCCCGACATCTTGCGGCGATCTGCACCGGCGCGTTCGTACTGGCGCAGGCAGGCGTTCTCGACGGTCGTCTTGTAACCACCCATTGGGGTGCCGCCCGAGAACTGCAGGCGAGATACCCGAAGCTTAAGGTGGATTCCGACCGCATCTTCATCGTCGACGGCACGGTCTGGACGTCCGCCGGAGCAAGTGCCGGGGTCGATCTGGCCCTGGGAATGGTCGAGAACGACCTTGGTGCGGAAACCGCGCGCCTTGTCGCCAAGAAGCTCGTTCTCTACCATCGCCGGGCAGGGGGCCAGTCTCAGCATTCCGCGCTCCTGGAGATGAACGCCAAGTCCGATCGGATCCAGATGGCTTTGGACTTTGCGAAGAAGAACCTTCATAGCCCGTTGAACGTCGAGGATCTGGCCGATGCTGCGCGACTAAGCCCGCGACAGTTCAGCAGGGCCTTCCTGGCGGAAACGGGACAGACGCCTGCGAAGGCTATCGAAAACCTGCGCGTCGAAGCGGCGCGCAACCTGATGGAACAAACCAGCCATCCGATCGATGTCATCGCCGAACAGACCGGCTTTGCCGACCGGGAACGGATGAGGCGCGCATTCCTTCGCGCGTTTGGACAGCCGCCGCAGGCGATGCGGCGACTAGTGGCGGCGGCCTGACAATGATCGTCGAGCGGTTACCATACGAAGCCGGTGGGTTCGTCATCAAACCTCGACGTTCAGGATAGCCAGTCGCGGTCGCGCGGCAGACGTCGATCAACGTCCGCCGCGCCTTCCAAGGACTACCTTTCCCACGGGGCATCTGGGGACTTGGGTCACTCCGGCTTGTACGAGTGGATCTCGGCTTCCGGATCGGGAAGATCCTTCGCCCCGCCGTCAAAGATGGCCTGCGCCGAGGCCAGCACATTCACGGCCTCTCGCAACAACTTGATCTTACCGTTCTCCGCGACAAGCACCGCTGGAAACAGCAGGTGGACACGACGCCCGGTGGCCGCGGACGTGGTATGTGCCACATACTCCGCCGCGACCTTTTCGGGTGTCTCGATTATAACGGTGGTGTCATCGGGCTTGAAGGCGAAGTCCGGATAGAGGTTTGTGAGGCCAACGTAGAATGCGGCGATGGCGTCGTGCCCCTCGTACCGTGTCTCCATACCGAACGAATGCAGGTAAGGCAGTTCCAATGCACCGTCCTCCGCGAACAGTTCGGCGACCTTCTTACCATCCGGGATGACTGCAAGGACCCCGTGAAGCAACTCGGTGGCGCTCTTATGCTCTGACATGGGAGTGCTTTTCGAGGCTCGTTCAGGCCGCGACGTCGGGGAGGTAGCGGGATGCCGGCTCGGACTTGGAAAGGTTCGGATGCAGCGCGAGGCGGGCGTTTTCGAAGGCCTGCCAATCCTCTGCGTCGGGAAGGGCTGGAATTGTAACCGCTTCGCCGAGATCAAGGCCAGTCAGTGCGGCGTCGACCATGGCATTCGCGGTCATCACGATTTCGGCTGGAAGATACGCGATCGGCGTGCCGGCCAGTTCCCACATGTCGGTGGACGTCGCGCCGGGAAGGACGACCTGCGCCTTGACGGCAGTATCCTTCAGCTCGTTTTGCAAGGACTGCGTAAAGGCGAGAACAAAGGCTTTGGAAGCGGCATAGACGCCGTTCAGGATTTCCGGATAGACCGCGACGATCGAGGCGATGTTGATGACGGTCCCGCGGTCGCGGAGAACGAAGCCGGGAACGGCCGCGTAGGTCAGGCGCGTCAGCGCGTTCGTATTCACGTTGATGATATCTGACATCCGGTCGACGTCTGCGTCGACAAGCTTGGCGGTCGAGGCGATGCCCGCATTATTGACCAGCAGGGTGATCGAAGCCTCCTTCTTCAGAAGGGTTTCCACTTTCGCTAGTTCCGTCGCCTTCGACAGGTCTGCAGGCAAAACCTTGACGGTCCGGCCGGTTTCCCGGGTGAGGCGCTCTGCAAGCGCGTCGAGCTTGTCCTTCTGACGAGCGATCAGGATAAGGTCATAGCCCCTGCGGGCGAGGCGGTCGGCGTAGATTGATCCGATGCCGGTCGATGCACCCGTAATGAGTGCGGTTCCAAGTTCACTGCTCATGATCGTGTCCTTTCGTTGAAACGATTGGCCATGAATTTATTGCAGTCGTGCCGTGGTGCAAAAGACGTATTTGCCACCTTTTAGGACGCAGCCGCCGTTGTGATGTCTACTTGTTTGGATTGGGAGGCCATCACAGTAGAACGCGAATACCTTGCACGCCGGGGCACACCGAAAGTGCTGGAGGACGTGCATGACTCACGCCTGCTCGGTACAGAGCGTCCGGACAAGTGATATAACGTTGTCCGGAGTCTTGGGGATGAATGAACCGCCATTTCCGGCACGGATGCTGTCTTGAAACCGGTCCGCCAATTATCTGGCCGGTCGTTCGATATGGTTCAAGGCGACGATGCCCATCCGGAACAATAACCGATGCCAATTGTGGTTAACGCTGACGACGGCTTTGCGCCGCATCCCGGCCGTTGAGATAGGGACTGGAGTATGCTGCAAGCCGCCATCCTCGTCGCTGGTAGATGGCTGCAGATTAACCTGAAGTCTGCCAACTCCGCCTTTCAGAGGGATGAGTATAACCCTGTGGCTCATATTGCCCGTCGATGATCGGCCTATTCCTCGCCCGGAAAAGTGCGCGCGACGGTAAGAAGGCTGCAGGGACAAATGGCCGGCGGCTTTTCATTTGGGTAATCCCCTGGGCCTACAAGCCTGTGAGACGCATGTGCTCCTCCGGATAGCGATCGCCGCTGATATGGATGTTCGCGGCTTCGATCTCGTCGAGATCGGTTTGCGTGAGTTGCACGTTCAAGGCGCCGATATTCTCGTCAAACCTTTCGATCTTGCGGGTACCGAACAGGGGAACGATCCAGGGCTTTTGAGCAAGAATCCAGGCGAGTGCCACCTGCGCCGGCGTTGCTGCATGGCGTTCACCGATGGCTCTGATGAGGTCGACCAGCTTCCGGTTAGCATCCATCGCCGCAGGTGAAAAGCGTGGGATCGAACTGCGCATCGGGTCGAGCGCGGTCGTGCTGTCGATCTTTCCGGTCAGGAAGCCCTTGCCGAGTGGCGAGAACGGCACGAGACCGATGCCCAGCTCCTCGAGTGTCGGAATGATCTCTGCTTCCGGCTCGCGCGTCCAAAGCGAGTATTCGCTCTGGAGGGCGGCGACGGGCTGGACGGCATGGGCGCGGCGGATCGAACCCGCTCCGGCTTCCGACAGCCCGAACCAGCGAACCTTGCCCTCGGCAATCAGGTCTTTGACGACGCCCGCAACGTCTTCCATCGGGATGCCGGGATCGACGCGGTGCTGATAGAGGAGATCGATTTAATCGGTCCTGAGACGCTTGAGACTGCCCTCGACTGCGCTTCGGATTTGTGTTGGCTTGCTGTTGACGCCGCCACGGTGGACGCCGGTTTCCTGATCTATGTCCCAACCGAACTTGGTCGCGATTTTTACCCTGTCACGGAGAGGCTCCAAAGCTTCTCCAACCATCAGTTCATTGGTCCAGGGACCATAGACTTCCGCCGTGTCGAAGAAGTCCATGCCCCGATCGACAGCCGTTCGGATCAAGGTGATCATCTCTGCCCTGTCGGGCAGTTCACGTGCTTTTCCGTATCCCATTGCTCCCAGGGAAAGAGCCGAGACTTCAAGTCCCTGTCCGAGTGTCCGCTTTTTCATCGATGTGTTTCCTTTCAGTTCCATCCTGCTCAAACGTGATCCGTCGCAGGATGATCTATCGTCAGGGGCAGTGTTATCAATGTGCGCCGGATGGTGCGTTCGCTGGGCCTGATCGCCCGAGAACATCACTCCAGAGAAGACGTCTTTCGATTCGCAAATACGTCCTTGACGATGGGCATGGCGGAAAAGACGCAGGGCCATCCCGAATAGAACGCGATCTGGGTCAGCACCTCCGATGCCTGGTCCCGCGTCAGCCCGTTATCCATGGCACGACCGAGGTGGTAGGTAATCTGGGCCACCTGTCCCGTGGCGATCAGCGCTGCGACCGTGACCAGACTGCGGTCGCGCGGTGCCAGATCGGGACGAAGCCACAGGTCCTTGAACAGTACCTCCGCAGTGTAATGAACGACGCCCGGTGAGACGGCGCCGAAGTTTGCCTCCACCGCCGTGGCGCGTTGTGTTTCGGCAATCTCGTTGAGTGGCAACAACTGGGGCGAGGCCGCTGGCAGTTGGTCCAGTCCGATGTTCCGCTCAAGGAAAATATCCTTGAGGATCTGGACGGCGAAGAAGGCGTTCGACCAGCCGCTGTAAAAAGCGAGATGGGTGACGATTTCCGAGAGTTCGGCCGGGCTGACGCCGTGATCGAGCGCCGCGTTGAAATAGTGTGGCATACCGATTGTCTGGGCACGGGCGATCAAGGCGGCAACGGTGACCACGCTGCGATCCCTTGTGGACAATTGCGGCCGGCTCCACAGCTCGGCGACGATCGTAGACCTGGTGTATTCGGCCAGCGCCGGGGAGACTGAATGTACGTCTTCAGGGTTTAGCGCGGCGTGAGGGAAGGTCTGGTTCGACATATGCGTTTCCATTCAATCAATCAGTCGTTTGTGGATGGACCCGGATCGTGGCAGACCGCGCGCGATCGCTGATCATGGGTCTGAGATATTGGCTCTTGGCGTACTTGGCTCGGTACGCATCGTCGATGCGATCGTTCACCGCGCCATCGACGGGCTCAAAGGTGACTTCAATGGTCGTGCCTGCGGCGACGATCTTGCCGGCCCTCTGCCTGACGGCGGCCTGATACCACCGGGAACTCTGGCCGTGATAGCCACGAACATAGAGCGACCCATCCACTGCCACGCACCAAATCCACGTTGGTGTGCCATAGGTGGTCCCGTCGTCACGGAATGGCGCGATATGGAGATCTTCAGCCGCGACAATCCGATCGAGATCGTTTTCCGAGAAAGGCATACGTTTCTCCTTTCAACATTAGTGCCGATGTGCGTTTCTTCAACTGAAATATAGCCACTGCCATTTCATTGGATTAGACGATAAAAACTGATTGGACTTATATCGGAGATCAATGAATGCGCCGCGAAGACCTTGGAGACCTGATGGCTTTCCTGGCAGTGGCGGAGGAGGGCAGCTTCACCAAGGCTGCGGCCCGGCTCGGAACCTCGCAGTCGTCGCTCAGCCTCATCATCCGTCGGTTGGAGGAAAGGCTCGGTGTCCGTCTTCTGACGCGGACGACACGCAGCCTTGCGCCGACCATCGCTGGTGAACAGCTCCTTTCGACGCTTGGTCCGGCGTTCGGCACGATCGACGCGCAACTGTCGGCATTGAGTGAATTCCGGGACAAGCCTGCCGGAAGCTTCAGGATCACGGCAGGGCAGCACGCCATCGACACGATCCTCTGGCCTAAACTGTCCGGATTCTTGCGTGAATATCCTGATATCAAGGTGGAACTCAACGCAGAGTCGGCGTTGACAGACATCGTGACTGAGCGCTTCGATGCAGGCGTGCGGCTTGGCGATCAGGTCGAGAAGAACATGATCGCTGTCCGGATCGGGCCTAAGGCGCGGATGATCGTCGTCGCGTCACCGTCCTGTTTCGCCGGGCGTGAAATGCCGATGACACCACAGGAACTGACCGGGCATCGTTGCATCAATCTCCGCCTGCCGAGTTATGGTGGATTCTATGTCTGGGAGTTCGAAAAGGACGGCCACGAACTGCGCGTCCGGGTTGAAGGACAAGTGGCGGTGAACGGAGTGCCCCAACTCGTCAACGCGGCCCTCGACGGCTATGGAATGGCGTATGTCCACGAAGACGTTGTCGCTCACCATCTGCAGAGTGGAAGCCTGGTCCAGGCTCTCGACGACTGGTGTCCGTCATTCCCTGGCTATCACCTCTACTATCCATCCAGGCGGCACCCGTCCCCTGCCTTCACGATGTTAGTTGAAGCGCTGAGGCATCGCTGACCCGACACGCGGGCGAACCGGAGCGAGGCAGGCAGCCGGTTCGCCCCAAGCGGTTATCATCAGTCGATAAGCAGCTCGTCGGCTATCCTGGCGCCCTCGATATCGGCGATTGCCGCACTCGCAGACGTATGGGTCAATGCCCTCATCTGGCAGTATCTAAACAAAGTCCCATGCTTGATCGCGCCTTCACTTTCTCTTTTTCACCTGCCTGCTCGTTGCGATGTGGCGCTGGTGACAGACACGTTACCTGTAAGGAATTCCGTGCTGCAGCCCAATCACCACTGTCGCATGCCTTTTGGGAAGCATTCAGTCGCAGTGATCTTACGCTCACGGCCCCATACCAGCTCATACGGAGCACGACTTGTTGTCCCGACAAGAAGACAAACAATGCCGGCATGGCGATGAACTACGGGGTCGTTGGTTCGCATCCTTCGCTTCTCGGTGCTGCAATTGGAAATCGCGTCGACGGAAGAGTTTCTCAGCCAGTGAGACCGAACGTAGGCGAGCTCCGGAACGCAGCCTTGTCTTGGAGGATAGAAGCCCTGGACACTGAGCCGGCCGAGCGAAAGCAAATCCGGGCGCGCGCCGCATACATTGGAAATGGGAGCTCACATGTTTAGTCACATCATGATCGGCGCTCGCGACCTTGAGGCGATGGTCGCGTTTTACGACGCTGTTTTGGCACCATTCGATATGTGGCGGGCCGAAGAACTGGGAAATATCGACGAAGCAGGTGTCATCTGGCGTAAAGGCGAAAGGCGCTGGCCGCAGTTCGCCCTCCGGCGCCCGATCAACGGTTTGCCGGCGACATGGGGCAACGGTGTGCAAATTAGTTTTGCGGCGCCGTCGAGAGGGGCCGTCGATCTTGCCTGGGCCACAGCGATCCGGAAGGGTGCTCTTGACGAAGGGGCGCCTGCTCTGAGGGAAAAGTAAGCGGACGATTTCTATGCCGCCTATTGCCGAGACCCTGAGGGAAACAAACTCTGTTTTGTCCACGCGCAGGGAGTTCCTGCCTGATAGCCGTCCGGTAGTGCAATGGCGCACATGGGCGTCGGTCTTTGGTCAACCAATGCGGTATCTGGAAAGCCGCCGTTATAGTACCCTCGCACGAAAGACCAGACGAGGAACTGCGGAGATGCTCAAGACCGATACCCGGCAAGCGAACTGGCGCCGTGCCAACCCTGGCAAGTACGATGCACATCTCGCTGTACAGCGGGCCGTCAAGGCGGGCGACCTCGACAAAGAGAGCTGTGAGGTCTGCGGCGTCGAAGCGGTCGATGCCCATCACGATCAATACGACGAACCCTTGCGGGTGCGATGGTTATGCCGTCGCCACCATACGCGGCTTCATCACTACGGCGAGGATATGTTTCCTGTGAGGAGTTCGACCCAAACGCAGGGAGGGGTTGCGGACTGATCCTTCGAGCGCCTGGGGCGGTGGGACGTCTTTTAGGTATAGGATTCAACAAATTTAAAGTCATCTGCGTCATAGAAATTGATATTGCTGGCGGTGATATCGATGCGTCGTGTTATTCAGAAGTCCATTTTGGCTGGCTTGCTTTCCGTTGTCGCCTCCCTGGCGCCTTCGTTCAGCGTCGTTCCGTTTCTGGGTGGGCGCGTCGAAGGTGCCGGCCTGTTCATGACGATCTTCTGCCCGCTGGCGATATCTATCCCTGCCTCGGCGCTGCATTTTTGGCAGTCGGAAAAAGTGCGGCGGGCTGATGCCGCGACAAGGGAGGCATTGCAAAGGCTTGTAGATGCCTATGAAGCGCTTCGCCGTCAAGCACGGACAGACGGTCTAACGGGAGTCCTGACACGAACCGCGTTCATGGATGATCTTGAGGCCGCAAGTCACCAGGGCCTGTCCGGAGCATTGCTTTATCTGGACCTCGATCATTTCAAGGCGATCAATGATCGCTATGGTCACGCAGCGGGCGACGAGGCGCTTCGCTGTGCCGGCCGGATCCTCGCACGCTACCAAATTCAGTATAATCCCATCGTTGGGCGACTTGGCGGCGAAGAGTTTGGCGTATTTCAAAGCGGCTTGACGTTCGATGAAATGCTTGGCCGTTGCGAGGAACTACGGGAGGAAATCGCGGGCATTATCCTGCATGCGCCATCCGGCTCACG
>UCIT01000084.1 GCA_900472625.1 Hyphomicrobiales bacterium
TGCGTTTCGGCGACGAGGTCCGTCCTGAAGACGACTACTTTCAGAACATCCAGAAGGCTGCCGACCCCGACACTGTTGCAGCGATCATCAAAATGATCAAACCACGCATGGACGAATGGTCTCCCGCGATGGTTAGCGATCCCATTCAGGAAAGTCTTCTGAAACTGATCGCGTCCAAGAAGAAGGCACTGAAACCCTCGAAAACGTCAAAGGCGAAGAACAGCAAGGCGGTGGCCGGCAACAAACCGTCGAACGTCGTCAACATCATGGACGCCCTGAAAAGAAGTGTTGAGGCTGACATTAAAGGCAGGAAACGGTCGGGCTAGAAAGCCGGTCCGCGCCATCGTTAGGCGTGGAGGATCGCGAGTAGTGTTCTAGGGCAGGGCGCCCTTGACGTGAACCTTACCCGCGCAAGCCACACGTCGTCGGCTCCCACACGAAAGAAACCCGCACGGGGTTGGTGCGGGTTTCCTTGAAGCATGCACTGCACTGCCTGCTTTTGCCGCCAAACTTAGTTGCGGCATCACTAATGTGCTCTCTGATGGTTAATAATTGGTTATCATCGTCCTGAGCTAGATTGCGACGCCCGTGACGGGATTGACGATAGGCCGCTCACTTTCATCCTTCGCCCCTGCCGGCTGGACGGCCGGAGGTGCAAGCGACTCTTTATCGGCGCGTTCAGGCTTTTCCGGTACGGCCGCAACATCGATTGGCCGGCGCTGTTCGGGGGTAGCGTTCGTGTCGTTGGTTCCCATGTCTTTGCTCCTTTCCTAGCCAACACGCCAAGCCACGAACCGTTCCATCACCCCTGTCTAAAAATATCTGCCGATCGCGATGCAAAGAAACTAATCCACGATTTACTAATGTTATTTCGATACCAATGATTCATTGAACGCCGAGCGGGTATGAACTCGGAATGATTTTTGCACTGATACTCAAAGAATACTCTGGGAGGGCGAGCTGCGATGTTTCGATACGAATTGAATGATTTTCCGACACTTCATCTGGCTTCCAGTGGGATGACGGTGAGGGTCGGAACACTGATCGAGGCCGCTGAAGCACTCCTTTCACGGTGGCCACCCGACGAAGACGGTGAAGAATATGTGGTCGCTGTGAAAACTTGCCTGGACGCCATCACCGGCCTCGGTACGGCAGGTGAAGCCAGACTTGCGCTGATCAGGGCAGCCGAGGAGGCGGGAATGCGGGTGATCACGTTGGCGCACGCTGCCGAAAATGGCCACCTTTCTTCCAGCACACCATCGTCTGGGCCACATTGTCCACCCGACGCCGTGCGCTCACAGCATCCATAAGATCCGATGGCTCAAGAAACCGACGTTTTCCCTTTGCCAAGTCGTTTGATCGCCTGTTCGAGTGGACGCTGGCTCTCGCAATAGTCCCGCCAGGCGGTGCTGTCTTTGATCAGGTTTGGGACTGTCCGGATCGTGAAACGCTTCGGATCGAGACCAGCTTGAACCTGCGTCCAATTCAACGGCATCGACACTGTCGCGCCCGGTCGAGCGCGGGGCGACAAAGGCGCGACGGCGGTCGATGTCCTGTCATTTCGCAGATAATCAAGAAAGATCCGACCGTGTCTCTGAGACTTGGTCATTTTGATAAGATATTGGTCGGGATTATCACGCGCCATCGCCTGGCAGACGTCATGCGCGAACGCCTTGCCTTCGTCCCATGACAGCCGTTTGCCTTTCGGCACCAGGAGCGGCGTCACAACATGCAAACCCTTACCACCGGTGGTCTTGCAGAAGCCGATGAGGCCAAGCTCCTCCAATCTGTCGCGGATTTCTCGTGCGGCCTCAACCACCGTCGCGAAGTCGACGTCAGGACCGGGATCGAGATCGAACACCAGTCGTCCGGGCACTTCAGGTAAATCCGGTTCGCAGTTCCACGGATGAAGTTCGGTCCCGCCGATCTGCGCGATCGCTGCAAGTCCTTCGACGCGGTCAATTTGCAGGTAAGGCTGCTTGTCTCCCGAGACCTCGACCTGTTCGATCAGGTTGGATGTCCCTTGCACTGCGTGGCGCTGGAAGAACTGCTCCCTACCAATGCCATCGGGCGTGCGAATGATCGAGCATGGCCGACCCTTGATATGATCGATGAACCATGGCCCAACGGCTTCATAATAATGCGCCAGATCGACCTTTGTGACGGGTCTATCGTCGAAGGCATCCGGCCATAGCACCTTGTCCGGACTGGATATCAAGACACCCATCACATCGACCTTGGCGCCCTTGCGTAGACGCGACGAACTGGAGGTCGTCTTGTCCGGATCAGGGACATCGGCTTTGCCAGGCTTCGCAGGCTTCTCGGCCTCGACCTCCTGTGCAGGCTTGTCGTCGCGCAACCCCTTGAACGACGCCTGTCGCACCTGACCATCACCGGTCCATCCGGCGAACTGGATTTCCGCCACCAGTTCCGGCTTCAACCATACGATATCAGCGGACTTCTTGGGCGCGCCAATGCCCGTGAAGGGTGACCTGGAGGCTTCCATCTCCTTCAGACGCGGGAGAAGCTTATCGACAACCTTCGCGCCATAGCCTGTACCCACCCGTCCCACGTAAACGAAGTGATTGCCGCGATTGACACCGACAAGGAGTGAGCGAAACTTGCCATTGGTGGTGGCATAGGCCCCGATCACGACCTCATGACCAGCTTTGCACTTGGATTTGACCCAAGTGTCCGTTCTGCCGGACCGATAGGTTGCATCCGCCCTTTTGGAAACGATACCTTCCAGCGACAACTTGCACGCGGATTTCAGAACGGCGTCGCCGCCGGTTTCGAAGTGCTCCACAAATCGCAGGCGCGGATCCTCACCTGCATTGGACAGCAGCGTCGACAAACGTTCTTTCCGGCCCTTCAACGGCTGGTCCCGGAGATCGTCGCTACCCTCGAACATCAGGTCGAATGCAAAGTAGACCAGGTCGTCGGTCTTGCCCTCGGACAGCGCCGCCTGCAACGCTGCAAAGTCGGGCGCACCGTGCTCGTCCAGAGCACAGACCTCTCCATCGATGACGGCGTCGGGCAAGTTTGCTGCGGAGGACGCAATCGCCGGGAATTTTCCCGTCCAGTCCAGGCCTTTGCGGGTCTTTAGCGTCACTTTTCCATCGAGGATCCGCATCTGGATGCGATAGCCGTCGAATTTGATCTCGTGAATCCAACCGGAGGCAGAGGGCGGCCTCTCCAGGTTCTCGCAAAGTTGCGGTGCGATGAAATCGGGCATCGTCGACGGTTGTGGTTTTTTCGACCGGCGCGTCTCGGGTTTGGACCCGGACTTCCTCTGCTCGGCAGCGAGGCCGTCACTGCTGTCCCAGACGGCGTCGGCTGAGACAGCATTCCCGCTGGTCATGAAAGCCTTGGGCTTTCGACCTTTGCCGGATGCGATCTCCTGCATCGTTCGTCCCGACGCCACGGATGTCTCGTTTTCGTCGAGAACCGCCGCACCGTCACCATCGATCGAATAGTCGTCCTGATGCTTGATCAGAAGCCAGTTTGTTCGCTTGTCGTCATCCTTTCCGCGCATCCGGACTAGGACATAGCTGCCGTGGAGGCGCTCACCTTCCAGCGTAAATTTGAAATCGCCCTTTGCCAGCGCTTCTTCGGGGTTCTTATTGCCCTCGGGTTCCCAGTAACCGCGATCCCAAAGCATGACCGTGCCGCCACCATATTGGCCTTTCGGAATGGTGCCTTCGAAGTCCCCGTAGTCCAACGGGTGATCCTCCACTTCAACGGCAAGCCTCTTGTCCTGTGGATCGAGCGATGGTCCCCTGGTCACGGCCCAGGATTTGAACACGCCGTCCATCTCGATCCTGAGGTCGTAGTGAAGCCGCGTCGCGTCGTGCTTCTGGATGACGAAGCGGCGACGGTTTGACCGCGTGACCGATCCTTCGCCGCTGGGCTCGGCCGTCTTCTTGAAGTCGCGCTTTTTGCGGTAGTGTGAGAGATTGTCAGCCATCTCGTGTCAAACCCTGTGCTTCCCCAATCCTTAATTGTCTTAACGCTGAGCATGGCCGAAGGTTCGGGCAGGCGAAACGAATTGGGGCGTTGAGTTCCGGGGACAGATCGAAAGTCCGGTCGTGAAAGACGGATCAGATAACGCTCGTCCGCAGGGCCTCCAACGCGTCCGTCCACTTCCCACCCGCTGTCACATCTCGGGCAGCCCGGCCTTTCGGAAGCCGTCGACAATGTGGTCTCGCACAGATGCATCGCGCAGCGGCTGGGACCTGAGCCAATGGCCGATCGTGAAATGGGGGTGGGCGATCAGGAACAATTCCGCTTCTCGGTGTGCCTCCTCACTGTGGCCCAACTGCGCGAGCGTAGCAGCCAGGAATTTGCGTGAGTTTGTACGATACGTGTCTTCCCTGCGTAGCGTCGCTTTCGCCGCCTCATAGTCACGCGCGGCGTACTGCGCCTGCCCAAGATGACAAAGATACCAGCAGGCAGGGTAGGGATTGAGCCGCAGGGCTTTTTCGATCTGCGCCAGTCCATCGACAACCCTGCCGTCCAGTACAGAAATGTCCGACATGGCGGCCCAGGTGTCTGCGTGGTTGGGATCAAGGTCCAAGGCCTTAGCGAAGGCGGACTCCGATCCCTCCCATTGCCGCTCATAGGCCAGAATGGTCCCCAGAATGTAACGGCAGCCTGCATCGTTGGGATCCAGGTCGACGGCCTTCTGCGCTGATGTCACCGCCATCCGCCGGTTCGCATCTTCGGGCTCGCCGAAATGAGTCCAGGCGAGCCAACGGTTGTAGGCGAGAAGACCAAGCGCCTCCGCATATGATGGATCTAGCTTGACCGCGCGCTGGAGCAGCATATACGCCTCGCGTTCGGTTTGAGGCGACTCTTCCGTCAGAAGGCGGGCACGGACACACAGATCGTAGGCTTCAAAGTTCTTCGGTCGGATGCGTTGCGTCGGGATGGTCAATCGACCGACAAGGGCTTCGACAATCTTGGCGTTGACGTCATCCTGAAGCGCGAAAACATCCTCCACCGTCCTGTCAAACCGTTCGGCCCACAGGTGCTGGCCGCCAAGCGTGTCGAACAACTGAGCATTGATGCGTACACGGCCATTCGCGCGTCTGGCGCTCCCCTCGACGACGTAGCGGACGCCGAGTTCCTGTGCGACCAGCCGAACGTCCACCGGCTTGCCTCTGTAGCCGTAGACGGAATTGCGCGCGATGACGAATAGCCCGGCCGTGCGGGAAAGATCGGTGATCAGGTCTTCGGTCAGGCCGTCGACGAAAGACGCGTCCGCTTCATCCCCGCTCATATTCGTGAACGGCAATACGGCGATCGAGGGGCTTTGGGGCAGCGGCAATATGCTGGGCAGCGCATCCGGCCAATGCCACACGTGGACCGGGCGGCTCAGGTTCTTCAGGTAACGTTCGCCGGCATCGAAGAACCGGTCTTCGATTATGCCGACGATTTCGCCGTGGACATCGGCTGAAATGCAGATACCTCCCGGTGCTGCCTGGGTCTCGAGGCGAGCCGCGACATTGACGCCGTCGCCGACGACATCAGAACCGTCGTCAATGACATCACCCAGATTGATGCCTATACGCAAAGGCAAACGGCGATCTTCGGGGTCGTCAACAGCAGCACTGGTCCGCTGTATTTCCAACGCTGCTTCGACCGCGTCCACCGCACTGGCGAATTCGATTAGGAATCCATCGCCCAAGACCTTGAAGATGCGACCTTTGTGGCCCGTCACCGCTGGCTCGATAACGCGTGAGCGGAGTTCCCTGAGGTTCTCCAGCGTTGCGACTTCATCGGCCTCCATCAGGCGGGAATATCCCACCACATCGGCTACGACGATGGCGGCAAGCCGCCGCTGAAGAGATTGATCTGTCATGGGAGGACAAACCTAACGACCGGGTTCGCAGGTTATTGTTCAACCGTGAGTAAGTCAATAATTGGTCAGATTTAGCATCCAGACGATTTCGACCTGCATCGAGTCACCATCCTTCTTTGCGGACGACGGCGTCGAGGCGGACGACACGGAAATGAGTATCCGCGGAAAGCAGGCGGGTCTTTTAACGTCTGGTGATGCGCGGCGGCGACGCGCAATCTCAAGGATGCTGAAACCCAGGTCTCGCCCTTCACCAGCGTGGAGAAGGACGCGGCCCGGTTATGTCGTCAAGACCTGATGAATGGGAGCAGGTCGAGGTTGAGGACGCCCGCATGTGTGGTCAGCATGCCATGGGGTAGCCTGGATAGCTCTTCTGCGACCCGTTTTTGAGCAGATTGACCGCACGCGGCAAATTTCGCCCTTGTGAAGTCTCGCAATACGGCGAATCACGTTTTGCCTTTCGCTACCTGCGTCTCTAAGGCCTCCGTTGCGACGGCTACGCGCCGAAGGGAGAATGTCGAACTCAGCGTATCGACGCGCGTTAAGGCGCGGTCTCTTTCGTCACTGAAGACGGCTTGAGCGTGAAGACCGTCAATTCGGACGGCCTTCCCAGACGAAGCGCAAACCCCGGCCACAGAGCTGTACCGTTGTTAACGTAGAGCTTCATGCCGCCAACCTGATACAAACGGGACACAAAGCCATTATTTGCGCGCGCGACCAGGCGATCAAGGCCAAGAACCATCCCCCCGTGCGTATGCCCTGAGAGCTGAAGAGCAACACCCGCTTGCGCTGACCGCTCCGCCATTCGGGGCTGGTGCTCGAGGAGAATGACTTTAGCTCCCGCGGGAGCGCCGGAGAGCGCAGAAGCGAGATCGGGGGCGGGGTATTTGCTCCCAATTGATGCGAGATCTGTCACGCCTGCGACAACTATGCTGCTTTGCCCACGTACGATCACAACATGGGTGTTGGTGAGCATGCGAATTCCGAGCCCGCTGTCGTGCTTCATCCATTCATCGTATCCGAAAAAGTACTCGTGATTGCCCGGGATACCAAGAACACCGTCCGGGGCGCGGAGCCCGGCAAGCGGTGCTATGTCGTCGCGGCGGGCTTCGATACGGCCATCGATGAAATCACCGGTCACAACAGTCAGGTCGGGGTTCAGCGCATTGGATTTAGCGACCACCGCTTCAGCCCAGGATCGAGGAAAGAGGCGGCTGAGATGGAGATCGGTCAGTTGCAGGATGCGATAGCCATCGAACTCCGAGGGGAGGCCATTTATGGCGATTTCAACATTTCTGAGAGCTGGGACCCTGATCGCCTGCGCGACACCCCAAGATGCAAGAGCCAGCGCAATTCCCCCCATCCCGTATCTGAGTTGCGGGGGAACGGACGGGAAATACCCGATTAAGGGCAAAGGGCCCAGGCAGATTGCATCGAGAAGGATCTGCATGACCGCTAAGAACACCATCGCGCCAAACAGCACGTTCAAAACGATGATCCATGGGCGAGGGTATTCTGGATCAAAGATCGATCCTGACGAGAGGCGATTGATCAGAAGGTGCTGTGAGCCGACCAGCAGGATGCCGGCCACGACTATCTTTATGGAAATGTCCCAAGGAAGTGGAGCAAGCCAGCGAAGCACGACGATCAGCCATGGAAGGCCGAGGACTATATGGAACATGGATGACCTTGTGAGCAAGCGGTCCAAGAGGCAGGCAAAATGTTAGAGAAACATGGCAACGGGACTGTTCAACAGCAAGGGCGATTGCCTTGAATTGAGCCGGACGATCGCAATCATCCCTTCTCGTTGGCATCACGGCAATGGAAGCCTTGACGTTTCAACGCCAACGTCGCGCCGCCTTTGCGCTCAAATACTAAATCGCAATGCCAAATGGCCGTCTCGCGATCGTGGTCAAACGGCGTCAAAAAGACGAATGGCGATTTCGCTTCCACGGCGTGCAGAGATACTCCGCCCAGACCACTAGGCCATAGACCGCCATGCTGATCGCCGATGCCAGCAGTGCCGTCGCCCAGAGTTCCGGTATCTTGTAGTCCTGGCCGTAGTCGACGATGAGGTAACCGAGGCCCCGTTCGGAGGCCAGCCACTCCGCCACCAGCGAGGTGACGATCGAACCACAGGCCGAGAGCTTCAGCGCATTGAAGAGAAAAGGAACGGAAGCGGGGAGGCGAACCATGAAGAGACGCTGCCGGGTCGAGGCGCCAAACGTGTAGAGCATCTCGCTGACATCGTTATCGGCGCTTTTTAGTCCCCGCACCGCATTGATCAGCATCGGAAAGAAGGTGTGGATGGTGATGATGAAGATCTTCGGCGCCATGCCGTTGCCAAGCCAGAGAATGAGAACCGGGATGATGGCGATAAAAGGGATGGCCTCGGCACCGATCGACAGCGGATAAAGCGTCCTGCGGATGATGGCCGAGTGGACGAAGACAATTGCGACAAGAAGGCCGAGCGCATTGCCCGCGACGAAGCCGATGAGCGCCTGGGCTACGGTAACACCAGCATTGTCGAGAATGACAGGCCACTGGTCGATCAGCGCTGCCACGATCTGCGAGGGACCCGCCAGCACGAGCCGGGACATAAGTTCCTTGTCCGCGACATATTCCCAGATCGCGAGGATGACGACGAGTAGCAGTGAAGGCAGCAAAACCTTCCGCCAGGACTGCAGGAGTTCGAACATTTTCGGGCCATAATCCGTCTGCTGCCGCATATCGTCTTTGAGTTTTACGGGGTTGTTCTGGGGGATCGCGCTCGTCGTACTCATGGTCAGTTCCCCACATCTTCCGCCGCCGCGGTCCAGCGGCCAAGCAGCTTTTCCACCAATGTGACGACGCCGAGCAGGGCAAGCGTCAGGAATGATGCCGTGAAGATCGCGGCCCAGAGCGTGGCCAGTTTGAAGTACTGGCCGGAGACGACGACCAGATAGCCAAGCCCGAGATTGGAGCCGATCCACTCGGTCACAAGCGCTGAGATGAAAGCGCCCGAAGCACTGATTTTCAGGGCAGCGAAGAGGTACGGCATGGAGGACGGCAAATCGACAAGCCAAAGTCGCTGGACGCGGGTGGCCGACAGTGTGTGCAGCGTCTCATGATATTCCGCGTCGGCGGAACGCAGGCCACGCATCATGTTCAGGAACGTCGGGAAATAGACCGTCAGAGCGACGGTGAAGATGATCGGCGGTAAGCCACGCCCCAGCAGGACGACGATGACGGGCGTGAACACGATGATCGGCACGGCGCGCGTCAGCAGCGCATAGGGATAGATCGTCTCCTTCAATGCCCTCGACCATGTCAACAGAACCGCCATGACGACAGCAACGACGTTGCCGATGGCGAATCCGGAAAGCGCTTCAAGGCTGGTCCGCGAGGCGTGCTTCAGCAGCACGGTACTGTTATTGACGAATTCCGCGGCGATTTGCTGTGGTCCGGGGATGATATAGAACGGAACGATACCTCTGGCCGATCCGACCGACCACAACACCAGCAACACCACCACGAACAGAACAGGCGGCAAGACAGTGCTCAGCGCCGTCAAAGCGACCGTGCCCGCCGGAAGATGTGCGAGAATAGCCTTGCTGGAAGGCTTGCCATTGTCGACCGCGACGTCTGTCATCGTGGATTGCACCTGTGTCATCATGCAGAAGAGGAGACGGGGCGCGATTTTCACGCCCCGTCCGCGGCGTCTTTAGAGCTTCGGGCGCTCGACCTTGTCGAGAATCTCTGTCGTCAGGAACTCCGAGGGGTCGATCAAGGTCGGGGTGCTTTTCGCGGCGAAGGAATTGGCCGCAGTTTCCTGCCAGACCTTCGGCTCGAGATAGAGGATACCCTTCTCCTTGGTCGTCTCGCTGGTCATGAAGCTGACCTGGCGGCCGGCCTGGTAGACCTGCTGCTCAAGATCCAGACCGTCGTTGAAACCGCCTTCGACCATGAACTTTGCGGCCGCCGCCGGATCCTTGAAGAACTCGGCCCAGGCCTTGCTCTCGGCCGTCAGGAAGGCGGTGAGGACATCCTTGTTTTCGTTCAAGTACTTTTCCGTCACCGTGATCGCGCCGGGCTGGCTGTTCAGGCCGTAGTCACCGAGCGGCAGGACGTTCACGGGAACGCCAGCACCTTCGATAAGGCGCGGTTCGTTGAAGGCGAAGGTCGAATAGAGGCAATCGACGCGGCCGGCGATGATCGCCGAGATATCGCTACCGCCGACGCTCAGCGTTTCCATATCCTTGGTGGTCATGCCGAGCTTGGACAAAAACACATCGGCCTGCTTCGTTGCCGTCTGCTTGATTGCGAGGCGCTTGCCCTTGACCATGTGCGCGTCGGTGACGCCGGAATCCTGTCGGCAGGTCATCGCCTGCGGGTTCATCTGGAAGCGTGCGCCGATCACCTTGAGATGCTCACCACGACCCTCGGCGGAGAAGACGCTCTCGGCGGCAACCATGGCAATTTGCGCCGTGCCCGAGGAGATCATCTGGATGCCGTCGATACCACTGGTGCCGGGGACGATTTCGACCTCGAGTCCGGCGTCCTTGAAGTAACCCTTGGCATTGGCATAGATCGTGCCGAAGTTTTCAACGTTCGGAATGTAGCTCAGCACCACCGTGACGTGCTTGAGATCGGCTGCGTTCGACGCGCCGACCGCGGCGAGAAGCGGCAACACAGAGGCTCCGAGAGCCAGCAGGGTAGTTTTTACGCGCGACGTCATGGACTTGGGCATTCAGTTTGTCTCCGGTTGTGAGGGTATTGTGTTGATTTAGGCAATGTGTCGCTGGGCAGCGACGACCGCTGGGTCGCCGTGAAGCGCATGGCGAAGCTCGGCCTCATAGACCGCGAAACGGGGATCGTCGCGCATGGCGACCGTACGGTCACGTCCGAAGCCGATTTCGATCATCTTCGTGATCCGCCCCGGCCGGGGCGTCATGACTGCCACCTGGTCGGACAGGATCACCGCTTCGCTGATCGAATGGGTGACCAGCAGGAGGGTCGCGCCGGTCTCTTCAAGAATGCGCAGAAGTTCGAAATTCAGCTTGTCGCGCGTCAGCTCATCGAGCGCGCCGAACGGCTCGTCCATCAACAGAAAGCGCGGCTTCAATGTCAGGGCGCGGGCAATCGCTGCACGCTGACGCATACCGCCCGAGAGCTCCGAGGGGAAAGCCTTTTCGAAACCCGTCAGGCCGACCAGCTCCATTGCTTCGGCGATGAGCCGCTCGCGCTCCGGCTTGGCGACGCCGGCCACTTCAAGGCCGAGACCGACATTGTCGGCCATCTTGCGCCAAGGCAGCATGGTCGACTGCTGCGAGACGAAAGCATAGGTTCGCGCCGCCCGCGCCTCGGCCGGGGTCAGGCCATGCAGTCGCGCCTCGCCATGGGTCGGCTTGATGATATCGGCGAATATCCGAAGCAGCGTGGACTTGCCGCAGCCGGATGCGCCGATGAGTGATGTCCAACTGCCGCGTGGGACCTCCAGCGTGCAATCGGTGAGCGCGACCGTGCTTTGCTTGCCGCGCCTGTAGATCATACCCACGCCGCGGGCCGACAGGCCGTATCCGACATCAGCAGTATTCACGAGAAAGACCTTTCTACCGACTTGTCGGCCAGATGGGCTTTCCTCCCCAATTGGTTCCGTTTTCGGAACTCTTGATCGTTGTGTCGAGCAAAAGCTTGCACAGCGTTTCGGCTAAAACAAGCAGCATTCGAACGGACAATGCGTTGCGTAAACGGCAACAGTAAGATTGCCGCTGTACTCCGATGCGTATTGCCCAGGCTACACCGGCTGCTCGATCGAGACGGTGGCCCGCTCGATGATCAAGCGTAAATTCTCAATGAAAACGCTCGTCAGTGCGGTCAGCGCCTTGTCGTGGCTGATGAGCATCAATCGCTGCGTATGGTGCGAGAGCTCCTGAACGGGAACATAGACGAGGCGGCCGAGACGCTGCTCGAATTCGATGTCGAACGGCGTGAGGAAGGTGATGCTGCGATCCATCATCGCGGTGTGGCGCATGACTTCGATCGAGTTCGTCTCCAGCGCGAATTCAGGCTCGAGCTTCGCTTTCGCGAACATCTGGTCGAGATACGGCCGGATCGCCATAGTCTCGTCGGCGACAACCAGGCGATTATCCAGGCAATCGCTGACGCGCAGCATCGCGCGACTGGCCAGCGGATGATCCGGCGCCATGACGGCGCCAAGGCGTCCAATGGAACCGTTGAGCACGCGAATCTTCGGGCGAGAGGGGAAATCGAATCCGAGCCCCAATTCGACTTCCTCGGAGGCGATCGCGGACATGATGTCGTCGCCCGTTGCCAGAAGCCGGATGTTGACCTTGACCCGAGGATTCTTCTGCTGGAAATCAACGACACAGCGCGGAACCAGATTGGCGGCAAGCCCGCTCATGACGGCGATGGTAATCTCGCCGCGGCGCAGCCCCTTCAACTCCTCGATCTGTGCCTGCGCCTTTTCCATATCCTTCAATGTCGCTCTCACATGCCGGATGATGATTTCGCCTGCGGCGGTCAACGCAAGCTTTCGCGGACCGCGCTGGAACAGAGGTGTTCCGAGCCCCTCCTCAAGATAGATTATTTGGCGGCTGACCGCAGATGGCGCCACGTTGAGCCGCTCGGCGGCTTTTCTGATCGAGCCGCTACGGGCCACTTCATCCAGATAGTTCAACAGCCTGCCATGCAGCATGCTTTTTCTCCTGTTGCCGGAAAGGCAACGCACGTGACGAATTATAACGCTTTTATTGTATGCCGGCGTATCTAACATTGACGGGAAAGTCGCATCAAGTCGCGACGACAACTGCCGCCCGGCGGCAAATAATTTCGCGCAACAGAGATCATGCCGATGAAGACCTATTCGTTTGAAAATGCCCGCTCCGCCGAAGCTTTCCGGATTTCTCCAAACGATAGCAATTACTTCGCGATCCTTTTCGACCCCAAGAAGAACACCACGGACGCCATTTTTGTGATCGAGATCTTCAATGTCGGCGGCGCCACGCCTCCGAACAGCCACTCGCAAGCGCACGAGTTCTTCTACGTGCTGCATGGCGAAGGTCTCGCATCGAGCGACGGCGAGGAAATGAAGATCGGCAAGGGCGATGCCTTCCTGCTAGAGCCCGGCAGCGTTCACATCGTCAAGAACACGGGAACGAGCAAGCTCTATACGCTGACTGTCATGACGCCCAACCAGGCGTTTTCGGAGCTCATCCGCAGCGGCGAGCGCGTTGCGCTCGACGAAGAAGACATTCGAATCCTGCAGGGGCTGTAAGATTGATGGCAAGGACGGATAGCCGCCGAGGCCTGCCACTCGGTTCTTCCCCACGCAACCAGTGGCTCGTCTCTCCCGAAACCGTCGATATGGTCCGCCAGCCGGTCGCGCCGCGTCCTGTCACGCTAGGCGATCGCCACCGCCAGGTGAACTTCGATCTGGCGCGGACAGCGATCATCGTTGTCGACATGCAGAACGACTTCTGCCACCCGGATGGATGGCTGGCGCATATCGGCGTCGATGTCTCGCCGGCGCGAAAGCCGATCGACCCGCTGAACGCGCTGCTGCCGAAGCTGCGCGAGGCCGACGTGCCGGTCGTCTGGGTGAACTGGGGAAACCGCGCAGACCGCGCAAATCTCTCTCCGGGCATCCTGCATGTCTACAATCCGCATGGCGATGGCGCCGGCATCGCTGATCCCTTGCCGCGCGATGGCGCCAGGGTTCTGCTGGCTGGAAACTGGTCCGCCGCGATCGTCGACGAACTTGTTCCTGGCGAGGGTGATTTCCATGTCGACAAGTATAGCATGTCCGGCTTCCATGACACGCTGCTCGACAGCATCCTGCGCAATCTCAACGTCACCACGTTGCTGTTTGCCGGCGTCAACGCCGACCAATGCGTCCTCTGCACATTGCAGGATGCGAACTTTCGCGGTTATGACTGCCTGCTTCTGGAGGATTGTTCGGCCACTACCTCTCCGGCCTTCTGCATGGAGGCGACGCTTTATAATGTCCGCCAGTGCTTCGGCTTCGTGTGCCAGTCCGGCGACATTGCCGACCAGTTGAGCTGAAGGAGCAAGCCCATGTCGAACCAGACCGGCACGCCGGCCTTTCCGGCCGAAGAGATCAACATCCCCGCCGTGGTGGCGGAGCTGACCCCGCTTTGCGATGCCTATGAGCAGGCGCTGATGGCCAACGATCTCGATACGCTCGACCAGCTTTTCTGGGCATCGCCCTCGACGCTCAGATATGGCGTCAGCGAGAACCTTTACGGCATCGAGGAAATTCGCGCCTTCCGCGTCGGTCGCACCGGCGGCTCGCCGCAGCGCGATGTCCTGCGCCGCGTCATCACCACCTATGGCCATGACGTCGCGACCTGCAATCTCGAATTCGTGCGGCCCGCCACTGGCACGCGCGGCCGCCAGAGCCAGACATGGCTGCGGACGGCGGACGGATGGCGCATCGCTGCCGCGCATGTCTCGCTGATGAATACCGACCGCTGAGCGGGCACCGCTCACTACTTTTTTACTCGGCGTTGCCGTCAATCTGGAAAGAACAGCATGAAACTGAAATCGCACTGGTGGTGGGATCTGTCCGCCGAAGACTTCCGCAACCTCGACATGAGCCAGATCGTCGCCGTGCTTCCGGTCGGCGCCGTCGAGCAACATGGTCCGCATCTGCCGGTACGCGTCGATGCCGCCATCAACGAGGGCATCATGCGTCATGCCGTGGAGCGCATGAGCGACGATTTCCCGGCGCTCATCCTGCCCACCATGGCGATCGGCAAATCGAACGAGCACTCCGCCTATCCCGGCACGCTGACCCTTTCGGCCGAGACGCTGGCGAGGGTCTGGTACGAGGTATGCGAAAGCGTCTACCGGGCGGGTGTGCGCAAGGTTCTCTTCGTCAACTCGCATGGCGGCCAGCCGCAGGTGATGGAAATCGTCTGCCGCGACCTGCGGATCAATCTCGGTATGTTCGCGGTCTCCTCGAAATGGTCGAGCTTCGCGGATCTTTCCGATCTGTTTAGCGCCGAGGAGCGCAAGCACGGCATCCATGCCGGCGAGGTGGAGACCAGCGTCATGCGCTACCTGCACCCCGAGCTCGTCGATATGTCGCTCGCCGAAGATTTCCCGGCCCTCTCGCAGGTTCTGGAAAAGGAATACGAACTGCTGATGACGGAAGGCGGTGCCGTGGGCTTCGGCTGGCAGATGCAGGACATCAACCCGAAGGGCGCCTGCGGTAACGCGCTTGCTGCCGATGTCGAGCGTGGCCGCATCTCCGTCGAACGCGCCGCCGACAAGCTGATCACACTGATCGGCGAGGTCATGTCCTATCCGTTGTCGCGGCTGAAATCGGGGCCTGACTATTCGCCAAACGTCAAAGTCGACTAGACTTTTGGCACACCTATCGACAGGGTTGGCCGCGCTTGCTGCCAACCCTGTCGCATCGTTTATTGCAAAGCCCGGAACGACGACCATGAAGACTTGCGACGCCTTTGTCCTTCCCTTCGACAAGCCGCTTGGCCGTGCATCGGGCGGCCCGCTGAGCGGCCTGACCATCGGCGTGAAGGACAATTTCGATGTCGCAGGCACGATTTCAGGCGCCGGAAACCCCGAATATGCCGCCGATCAATCGATTGCTGCCACGCATGCCCGGGTCGTTGAAACCCTGCTCGCCAGCGGCGCCGCGATCTCAGGCAAGACGCAGATGGACGAGCTGGCCTACAGCCTGATGGGCCTCAACGCCCGCTATGGTGTGCCGCTCAATCCGGCCGCACCGGACCGCGTGCCCGGCGGTTCGTCTTCCGGTTCGGCATCGGCCACCGCCGCCGGTCTCGTCGATATCGGTCTCGGAACGGATACAGGCGGCTCGGTACGGCTACCCGCCTCATTTTGCGGTCTCTACGGCTGGCGTGCGACGCACGGTCTGATCCCGGCGGATGGGATGGTGCCATTGGCGGCAAGCTATGATGTTGCGGGCTTTTTCACCCGCGACCTCGCACTGATGAGCCGCCTTGTCTCAGTCTTTACTGCACCCGCCCCATCAGACCCTGCAATGTCCTTCTGGATGCCGGAGGACCTTTGGTCCCTCGCTATGCCCGAGACCGCCCACCGGCTCCGGGCAACCCTTCCGGACCTGGAGTACCGCCGCGAGCCGATCCTGCCCGAGGGCGGTGCCGAAGCATGCCTCAGGGCGTTCCGCATGCATCAGGGCTACGAAATCTGGCAGCTTTTCGGCGCGTGGATCACTGCCCGCCAGCCGGATTTCGGGCCTGGGATCAGAGAACGTTTCGAAATGGCGAGCCGGATCACGCAGGAGGAATTTGAGGCCGCGAAAACCTATCGCGACGGCCTGCGCGCCACCCTTGACACATTGCTGCCCGAGGGAACGATCCTTCTTTACCCGACGGCGCCCGGCCCGGCCCCACGTCTCGACACGCCGCAGTCGGAACTCGAGCCCTACCGCAACCGCGCGCTCAGCCTCACCGCGCTTGCCGGGCACGCCGGCCTGCCGCAGCTCAGCATCCCCGTTGCGACGCTTGACGGCGCGCCCATCGGCCTGTCGCTCGTCGGCCGGCCGGGCAGCGATGCTCTCCTTGCTGAGGCCGCCTCGCACTTCGTCTCCCAATCGCAGGACAGTTAAATCCATGCTCCAGACCAGCCTCGCTTTCAACGGAACGTTCACCGCCCCGCATCGCGAGGCCGCCTATGTCGGCCGCCGCATTCTTGATGAAGGCGGCACGGCGATGGAGGCGATGGTTGCGGCGGCGGCGATGATCGCGGTCGTCTACCCGCATATGAACGGCATCGGTGGCGACGGCTTCTGGCTGATACATCGGCCGGGAAAACCCCTGACCGGCATTTCCGCCTGCGGTCAGGCTGCGGCACTCGCAACGCCCGAATGGTATGGCGAACGCGGACATAGCCAGTCGATCCCGACGCGCGGCAGCGAGGCGGCGCTGACCGTGCCCGGAACGATCGGTGGATGGGAGCTCGCCCTGTCTATGGTCGACCGCCCCGGTCGCCTGCCGGTCGCGGACTTGCTTGCCGCCGCAGTCGAGAAGGCCCGCGACGGCACCGCTGTGACACTGAGCCAATCGGCTTGCACAGTGGAAAAATTTCACGAACTGGCTGGCGTCCCCGGATTTGCCGAGGCCTTTCTTCACGACGGTGCTGTTCCGAAACCTGGCGCGCGACTGCGTCAGGTGCAGTTGGCGGATACGCTTGAGCGGCTCGGACGGGACGGCCTTGCCAGCTACTACGCGGGTGACACCGCGCAGGCGCACGCGGCTTTCCTTGAAAAGACCGGCAGCCCGCTCCGCCGCGGCGACTTCCTCGCCTACGGCGCGCGCCAAGTGAACCCCTTGCATGTCACGACGCGCCAGGGGCAGCTTTTCAACATGATACCGCCGACCCAGGGCGTCGCCTCGCTGATGATCCTAGGGCTCTTCGACCGGCTACCGGTCGAGGCGGGCGAAGGTTACGACCATGTGCATGGATTGGTCGAGGCAACCAAGCGAGCCTTCATCAAGCGCAATAGCAGTCTTGGCGATCGCGATGCTATGGATGGCGACGCCCAATCCTGGCTCGACGACGACGCGCTTGATAACATGGCAGCGAAGATCGACATGGCGCGTGCTCTGCCTTGGCCGCACAAGCCGGCCGAGGGGGATACGATCTGGATGGGCGCCGCGGACCGCTACGGCAATGTGGTGAGCTTCATTCAAAGCGTCTACTGGGAGTTCGGCTCCGGCCTGACCTGCCAGGAGACGGGTGTGTTCTTCCAGAATCGTGGCGCGGGCTTTTCGCTGCAGCCTGGCCCCAATCAGTTGCAGCCGGGCAAGCGCCCGTTCCATACACTCAACCCCGCTCTCGCCTATCTCCCGGATGGCCGCATCATGGCCTATGGCACGATGGGCGGCGAAGGGCAGCCGCAGACGCAGGCAGCGATCTTCACTCGCTACGCCCGCTTCGGCATGCCGCTGCAGGAGGCGATCACCGCGCCGCGCTGGCTGCTCGGCCGAACCTGGGGCGCCAGCAGCACCAATTTGAAGCTCGAAAGCCGCTTCGATCCCGGTCTCGTCGAGCAACTCGTTGCCGCCGGCCACGATGTCGAAATGATCGCCCCCTATTCGGATCTTTGCGGCCATGCAGGTGCCGTCGTTCTCAACGCCAACGGTCTCTGCGAGGCCGCGACCGATCCGCGCTCGGATGGGGCTGCGTTCTGAGGAAGGACATCACCGCTGCGGACATATGCGCGGCTGCCATTTCCTGCACATAGGCCGTTTCGATATGATAGCGTCGGTGTGTAACGGCAGCCGGGAACACTGATGATCAGCTTCATGCATGTCCACATCGTCGCACTTCGTTATTTTACGGAAACGGTGCGCAAGAAATCGATGCGGCAGGCGGCCGAGACGCTGAACGTCGCCCCGTCTGCGGTCAACAGGCAGATATTGAAGCTCGAGGAACAGCTGCGTTGCAAGCTGTTCAACCGTCTCGCAGACGGCGTCCAGCTGACCAGCGCAGGCGAACTTCTCTATCACTACGCCAGGAACATGGAGCGTGACCTGGAGCGAACGATCGGTCAGATCGACGATCTCAGGGGGCTGAAGCTCGGCCATGTCAGGCTTGCCGCCGAAGACGGCATCGCCAAGGATTTCCTGCCTTCGATCCTGCGTGATTTTCACGGTAAATACGACCGCGTGACGATCTCGCTGGAAGTCGCCACCGGCCCTGAGATCATCGGGCGCGTTGAAGCCGGAGAGGTCGATATCGGCATCGCCATGGGCGGCAGCGCGCAGCCGACCGTCACCACGTCGGCGTCAATCAAGGTACCCCTCGGCATTATCATGCACCCGGACCACCCCCTAGCCGGCCGCTCGGCGGTGACCGAGCCGGATCTGGCAAACGAAGCAATGATTGAGCGTTCCGAGATCAAGGACGATGTCGCGGGCTTCCATTCCCGACTGACGACCGCATCGATGCGCCGGCAGTTCATCAACACCAATGCCTCGGACGTGCTGACGACCCTGGTCAGGAACGGGCTCGGCATAGGGATGCGATCGCCGGTCGGCATCCTTGCCGAGCTGGAGCAGAAGCAGATCGTCTTCGTCCGGCAGAGCAACCTGAAACGCAAGGCCAGCCTCAACGTCTACACCAATGCGCAACAGACCGGCGACGTCTCAACCTCGGTCATTCTTCAATACCTCCGCGCGGCGCTGCCTGAATTCGAAAAGCGCATGCTGGAGATTGTGGGCGGCGGAGAGGAAATCCGCGACGCCTCCACCGCTAGTCGTTCATCGCATTGAAGCGATAGGACGCAACCGGGTCCGGCGGCGTATGCCGTCGATGAAACGCCTCGAGATGCGGCATCAGCGCCGCGACAGTCTCGCGCGCCCGGCGTTCCGGCTCGGTCTCCGGTGCCTTCAGCCGGTCGACGATTTCGGCCATGACGGCGTCGCGGTCGATGCGGCAGGCGCGGCCATTTTCCACCACCATCTCGCCACCGACAAAAACCTTGTCGATCGCCGAACGATTGCCGCGATGAAGGATTGTCTCGCTGATCGGGACGCGCCGGTCGACGTAGGGGCGCTCCAGCCGCGCCCTGTCGAGCAGGACCACGTCGCCCGCAAAGCCGGGTTCGAGGCGCCCGGCGATCTTGCCGAAGCCGGCGGTCCTGACACCGTGTTCCGTCGCCATCTGCAACACCGCACCGGCATCCGGCCTGTCGTTCCACATTCCGGTTTCGCGATGAAGCGCCCAGACGAGCTTCATTTCCAGCAGCATGTCGCGATCGTCGGCGATATTGGACTGGTCGATGCCGAGCGCGACGGGGATCTCGCGCCGGCGCATTTCGTTGACCGGCGCGATCCCGCTGCCGAGGCGCAGGCCGGAGCTGGCATTGTGACAGATCGTGCAGCCGCATTCGGCGACCAGGTCGAGGTCGCGGCGCGTCATCCAGTTGCCGTGTCCGAGTGTCAGTTCCGGTCCCATGCATTCGAGCGCCGCCAGATGCTCGACCGCGCTGTGGCCGAAACGATTCTGCGCGAACTGTGCCTGTCGCTGCGTTTCGAGAAGATGCATGTGCACCTGCGCACCGTGACTGCGCGCGGTCTCGAAAATGAGCTGCAGGCTCTCGTCGCTGCACCAATGCAGGTTGGCGGGCGCGAGATTGAATCGGAGGTGGTCGCCGGCCTCACCCGACCACCGCTGCCGCGTCTCCTTGAAGAACGCCATGTAATCGAGCGTCGGGACTTCAGCCGCCTTCAGGGATAGAGCGACCTGCTCGGCGATGTCCGTGGGCAGGCTCTTCAGCACCTCCGCGTCATCCTCATAGGTCAAGACGTTTCGGTCGCGCATCATGAAGGAATAGCCCGCGCGCATGCCGATCTCGCGATAGGCCCTCAGCACCTCGTCGGTCGCGGCCTGCCAGTTGGCCGGGTCGCCCACGAGTCCGCTTGCAATATGGTGGACCGTCGTCGTTCCGCTTTCCAGCATCTCGATGGCGGAATAGAGCATGTCCAGCCGCGGACCTATCGAGCGCATGCCGCGAAACTGCGGCAGCCATAGCTCCAGCGGCGCGAAGGGCACACCCATCATCAGCGGCGTCAGCCCGAAATGATGATGGCCATTGGCGAGACCAGGCATGGCCACGAAACCGGGGCCACCGTGGCGCGGCAGGTGGGCGTTGCCCGATACCACGGCTTCGACGGCGCCGACATGGGCGATCCTGCCATCGTGAATGCGCATGGCGGCGTCATGCCTGAGATCAGGCGTACCGTCCTTGGTCACGCCGCAGAAGATGACGCCGGCTTCGATGATGCAATCCATGTCGTCGCTCACGTGTAGCTCGCGACCAGACCCACGCGCCGGGCAGCGGCGAGCTGGTAGAGCGGATCGCCATAGACCTTCATTTCCTCGATGGCCGAAAACACCAGGCTGATATCGTGCTCGTCATAGGACTGCGCCGCCGCCGCCTTGATCGCCTGCCAGTCGGGAACCGGGAGCGCCCGCCACGTTTCGACGGTTGCCGGCGCCGGCAGGGTCGGAAACTGCATCTCTCCCATCAATGCGGCGATGCATTGCCAGAAGGCTCTCATCATCGGCTCGGGTTGGTCAAGATAAGGCAGCACGACACGCATCCAGTGGATGCCGGTGACGGCGTGCAGTGCGCAGAAATCCATGGTCGCCGCGAACAGCACGATCGCAGCGGAAGCCATACGCTCCAGTGTGGAATCGTCGATATCGAGCCAGTCGACGACGGGCGCGAAGTCGGCGCAGCGACCGGATTCCGCCATGTTGAGCCACAGCAGATCATGCATCGGCAGGCCCCGCAGGCTGGCGATGGCCGCGACCTTTCCCAGAACCACGGCCGGGTCCTTGGTGATCGATTTGGTGACACCGGGCTTCGGCAGCGCGAGATAGGTCGCCGTCCAATAGGCCAGCGCAAGCGCAATCTCCGTGTCGTTCTTGCGGATCAGCCCGTAGGCAAGGCGCATCAGGGCGTGGAACGCGCTCGCTCCGACCCCGTCGGCAAGCGCCGGAAGGTAGTGGCGAATGGCGGCGTCCGCGCCGAGCCGCTCCATCTCGGCCATGAAGAACGCGTTCAGATCCGCCTCGCGGTCCCGCTCGCCGAGTGCTGCCTTCCAGTTCGTGGCGTCGACAGGTGCCACGCCGGCTGGCATGGGGAGCAGTTCCTTGTAATCGCGGTAATGCCCGAAGAAGTCGCGCAGCCGTGCTTGCGACCCGCCGATGCGATCGAGCGCCACCAGCACCATCGGCGCGTGGTTTGCGAAGGTCTTGGTGAACTCGAAGCTGTAGTTCGGCATCTCGTTCATGATCGCGTCAAGCGCTGCCTGTGGCATCGGCCATTCCCTCATTCGTTTGATTTTGCGCTCACGATAGTCTCCGCCGATTCAAAAGCAACGGCGGCCCCGCGGGGCGGACATGCCAGTGAAAATCTAAATGTTCCTTCTATTTCAATGCATTATAATGGAACGGGGCGCCGCGTTGCCGAACACGCAACGAGACGATGCCAAAATACCTCTGAAGCCGGGCGCATGTGTTGTGCATTCGGCAACGGGTCGAACACAATTCGTCGCTTTCTCGGCATCGCTTCGGCACGCTAGTCATTCCTAGCGGGAATACTGGCAGTGGCTTTCGTCCGGGCGTCCCTTCTCTCCAACTCCATGTTTGAAATTGAAGGATGAAGATGAAACTCGCGATTGCTTCGAACGACGCCCTGCAGGATCTGGCAGAGCGCGTACGCGCCGACCTAAAGATGATGGATTACGCAACGAAACCCTGGGTCGAACCGCGTTTCGACGCAAGCGGCAATCCAATGCTCGACGTCGTCATTATTGGCGCCGGACAAAGCGGCCTTGCGGTCGGCCACGCCCTGCAGCGACGCGGCGTTTCCAATATTCTTCTCCTCGATGGCAGCCCGGAAGGCAAGGAAGGCGTCTGGGGGACATTTGCCCGCAACTATGAAATCCGCTCGCCGAAGGACATTACCGGCACGGAACTCGGATTGCCGAGCCTGTCGATACAGAGTTTCTACGAGGCGAAATACAGCCGCCAGGCCTGGGACGAGATCAAGCGCATTCCGCGCCTGGAATGGCTCCATTATCTGCAGTGGTACCGTTCGGTGGTCGAACTGCCGATCAGGAACGATGCCCAGGTCGTCGATATTGATTATGATAGCGATGGCGTGACCGTGTCTCTCGCTGGTGGCGATGCGATCCGGGCCCGGCTGGTGGTGCTGGCGACGGGAATGGATGGCGGCGGCGCCTGGCGCGTGCCCGACAGCATCACGAAGAGCCTTCCGCGCGAACGCTACAACCACTCGAGCGATATTTTCGACGAGACGAAGCTGAAGGACAAGACCGTCGGCATCCTCGGAAGTGGGGCAGCCGCGTTCGATGTCGCGGTGGCTGCCCTGACAGCGGGTGCCGCGCGTGTCGACATGTGCCTGCGCGGACCGCGCCTGCCGATGATCGACATCGTGCGCGAAGGCGAGACCGCCGGCCATCTCAACCACAGCCACGACATTCCCGACCGGATGAAATGGGACCTCGCGGGTTTTCGCGCCGGGCTGCGCCAGTCGCCCGCCGATCACCATTTCTTCAAGGCATGCAGCTATCCAAACTTCTTCATCCATGTGAATGCCGGCTGGGACGAGATCGAGCTGGATGGCGACGACATTGCGGTAAAGACCAGCGAGAAGAGCTTCCGCTTCGATCACGTGTTCGCCGCAACGGGCGTCACCGTCGACATGAGCCTGCGGCCGGAACTGCGCAAGATCGCCGCGAAGACCGCTTTGTGGAAGGACCGTTTTACGCCACCTGATCATGAAGGCCCCGGACGCCTCAACTTCCCCTATCTCAACGCCAACTATCAGTTCATCGAGCGCGAGCCCGGCCTGGCACCTGGCATCGAGCGGATCTTTGCCTATAACGCGCTTTCATCGATGAGCATGGGCATTGCGGGAGCGGTATCGATCAGCGCCATGAAATACGGGGTACCGCGCGTTGTCAGCGCGCTGACTGGGTTCCTGTTCAAGGAGCAGGAGGACAAGCTGATCGATTTCTTCGCGAGCTTCAAAACGCCCTCGATCACCTTTCCACCGCATGTGCGCCTGATGCTGGGCATGCCGGCGGAAGGCGAGCCCGAAGCGGTAAAGCCTTGACGCGATGGATGATCCTGTGGATTTCATTCCACGGGCCATCTCTGCCGCCCAGGACATCGCGTCGTCCACGTCGGCACACTAAGAGCAGCGGTGAGAGCGTAAACGTCCCATGAGCATTTCGACACAGTCACTCCCGGCACCCTTCACCGCCATCAAGAGGCCTGCGGTGGGATCACGAGGCATGGTCGTCACCAACCATCCGCTCGCTTCGGCGGCGGGCACCGAGATCATGTTGGCCGGCGGCAACGCCATCGATGCGGCGGTCGCCTCGCTGTTCGCGCTGTCCGTCGTCGAACCGATGATGATCGGCGTTTTGGGCGGCGGCATCCAGCATATCCGGCTGGCCAACGGCAGGCATCATATCATCGACAGCCTCGGTACCGCCCCGCTCGCCGCGCATGCCAACATGTATGAGTGCCTCTCGGACGAATTGGAAACGATGCGCGACACGCGCGGCCGTGAGAACGTGCTTGGCGTGCGGGCAGGCGCGGTCCCTGGCAGCCTCGCGGGCTGGTGCGAGGCACTGGCGCGCTTCGGGACCATGCCGCTCGCCGATATTGTCGCTCCGGCCATCCGCTATGCCGAACGCGGCTTTATCGTCACGCCCTATTTGAGCACCTGCATCCGCGATTGCGTCGGCGATCTCGCGGTTGATTCCGAGCTCAGCGATCTCTTGGCTCCCGGTGGCACGCCGCTCGCCGCCGGCGAAAGGCTGGTCCAACCGGACTATGCCGAGAGCCTCAAGCTCATCGCGCGCCTCGGTCCGTCGGCACTTTATGCCGGCCCGCTCGGTCGGGCGCTGACCGCGTTCATGGAAGCCAGGGGTGGCTATATCAGCCAACGCGATCTCGACAGCTACCGGGTGATCGACCGCGCACCCATTCGCGGCACCTATCGTGGCTATGACGTACTCGGCCCACCGCCGCCCTCCTCGTCGGGCGTTCATATCACCCAGATGCTGAATATTCTCGAGGGATATGACGTCCGCGGCATGGGCTTCGGCTCGGCCGATACTGTCCATCTGCTGGCCGAAGTGCTGAAGATCGCCTTCGCCGATCGCAGCGCGTCGACGGCGGACCCCGATTTCGTCGATGTGCCGGTCGAGCGCCTGATATCGAAGGACTATGCCACGGAGCGTCGCGCCGCCATCGATCTGAAACGCGCGCAGCGCTGGGAGGCGAAAGTCGCGGCGGGTGAATCCTTCAACACCACCCACATTACCGTGGCCGACGCCATGGGCAACGTGGTGTCCACCACGCAGACCATCAACGGCCTGTTCGGCGCCTGCGTTCGGATCCCGCAAACCGGAATGATCCTCAACAACTATATGTATAATTTCGATCCCCATGAAGGCCGGGCTTTGTCGATCGCACCGGGCAAGCGCGTCTTCACCTCAATGGCACCGATGATGGTGTTGAAGGACAATCAGATGTCGTTTGCCCTGGGACTTCCCGGCGCTTTGCGGATTTTCCCCTCGGCAATGCAGGCGATCATCAACATCATCGATCATGGCATGTCGGTACAGGATGCCGTCGAGGCGCCCCGGGTGTGGACGAATGGCGGGGACCTCGAGCTGGAGCCGGCCTTCTCGGACGCCGTTGCCCACGCGCTCAGCGCGCGCGGACACACGATCGCGCGATCGGCCCGGATCGCCGGCGGCATGAACGCGATCAGCTTCAACCCGGACGGATCCCTGTCCGGCGCCGCATGCTGGCGCGCCGATGGCACGCCCGTTGCCATCTCCGGCGGTCTCGCCGCTTCGGGCGTAAGCTTCAACATCTGATCGACCATCGCCAGGAAGAGGTTTACGTGTCGGAAAAAATCGTCCTGCTGGACAAGACCTCGCAAGAGCGCGTCGACGAGATCATGCCGCATCTGCCTGCGGGCATGACGTTCGCCTACGGAACCCGCGAAGGTACGGACTATCTGAAAGAGATTATCCGCGACGCCGATTTCGCGATCGCCGGCCAGGTGGCGGTCCCGGGCGAGGTGTTGCGTGCCGCGAGAAGGCTCAAGCTGCTGCACAAGTCGGGCGTCGGCATCGATAATATCGACGTCGAGACGGCACGCGAGCTTGGCATCATGGTTGCGCGCACACCGGGCAGCAACGCCATTCCGGTTGCCGAGTTCGCGCTGGGTTCGGCGATCGCCGCACTTCGCGGGCTGGCCTACGGCAATGCCAACCTCAAGAACGGGGAATGGCGCGGTGCGGGAAAACTTCCGAACAAGACCTTCATCCTCAGCGGCAAGACCGTCGGCATCATCGGCTTCGGCGCGATCGGTCAGGCGTTTGCCAAGTTGCTGCAAGGGTTCGGCTGCACGATCCTCTATAACCAGCGCTCCCGCCTTGCCCCGGAACGCGAAACCGAATTGCGCGCGAGGTTCGCGAGTCTCGATGAGATTTTCGAAGCGTCGGATCTCGTGTCCCTTAACTGCCCGCTGACAAGCGAGACGGCGAACCTGATCAACCGCGCATCATTTCAGAAAATGAAGCGGAGCGCAGTCCTGGTGAATGTCGCGCGCGGCGGCATCGTCGTCGAGAAAGATCTGATCTGGGCACTGGAAAACAGGATTATCGCGGCGGCAGCCGTCGACGTGTTCGAGCAGGAACCGCTTCCACCAACCAGCCCGCTTCTTGCGCCGATCGACAATCTCGTGCTGACCCCGCACATTGCGGCAATCGCAGCCGATACGTTCGTGCCGAACCTGCAACGGATGTTTCGCAACATCCAGTTAGTATCCAAAGGTGAGCCCATCCCCGATGGAGATCGTGTGGTCTGACGTGGCAAGTCCGGGCCGACTGCGAGGCGCGAGCATGTGCAACCTTCTCATCCGGAACGTTCGCTTGGGGAAGGAGGGCTGTTTTAGTTGTCCAAGATCAGCGGATTGTTCTGAGTTGGCCGAAATGCGGCGCAAAGGAGACGAGGCTTCGCCCCCCAAGAATGACCGCTTTCAGAAACGGCATGCGACCGACTTGCGGCATTCTCAGATGTCGAGGCCCCTTCAAAGTCATGACAGACATTGGCTTGCTCGGAGTTCATCATCTCATCGAAGACGCAGGATGAAGTTTAAGATCTGTCCCCACAAAATCGTGTCCCTTGAACAACCGCGGCGCCTTGCCAATCGTAGCAACAGCGTAGGAGAAGCAGTCACCCATGTTTAGCGCGACTGGATGACGGTCCCGACCGATCCGCTCGACAGCGTCTTCGCCCGCTAGATAATGCTTCGCGTCGAAGACGACGGGCGTCACAGCTGTTTGGTCATCTTCGCCCAACTGGCAAAACCATTCAGTCAGGACCATTCGCGCTTCCAACAGAGTGGGCCAGCCGATGATGATCGGCTCTCGCTGGCCCGAAAACGGAGAGCACTTCAAAAGACCGCTGAAGCGAAATCAAAACTGGATAAAACTTGGGCGCAAGGTCACTATGATGCCTATGATTAAAACCGGAGGTCACGAAGAACTCATCGACGCCGACGAACCCTCTAGGGTAAGCGGTTAGCCGAGGG
>UCIT01000008.1 GCA_900472625.1 Hyphomicrobiales bacterium
CTCGGCTAACCGCTTACGATAGAACAGGCCGACCGAATATTCCTGGTCGTCTGTTGCCCATCCTCGTTCGCGAATATGGGTCAGGTCCCTCAAGATGTCGTTTGCTTGTGTCATCGTGTGCTTGGTGTGTGCCGACAGCGGCGCTGAAACCAATGCCTCATCCAGAGCTTCAGCCCAAAGCCATGCCGCGAGCGCCTTTCCCACCGCGGTCGCGTGGAGCGGCATCTGCACGCCAGGTTGAACAGAGACGCGGACAACACCGGGCGCTTCAATCTGTTCGATATAGATGGCTGATCGACCGTCGCGCACGGCAAGATTGACCGGCAATCCGGTCACATCTCCCAACACCCTCATGGCCGGCAACGCAACCCGGTCGAGCTTTCGAGCCCGAAGGACGCTGGATCCGACGGTAAACGCCCTGAGGCCGACGGAGAACAGTCCGGTCGCACTGTCATGGTCAACAAAACCACGGCTACTAAAAGTCTCGAGCAGTCGGGACGCATATCCTGCTATGCTATATGTTGCCAGAGACACTGGTGGTGATCCCGGTCTACATGCTGGTCTCGCAGATCGGGTTGCAGGATACGCTTGTCAGTCTTATCGCCGCCAATACCGCATTCACCCTGCGTTTCGCCCTTGGTTCATGCGCTCGTATTTCCGATCGATCCAGACATGCTTCGAGTAAAGCGCGATGCTCGATGGTTGCACGCGTTTCAAGGCTTTCAGGAAGGTAACTCTGCCGCTCTCGCTCCCGGGATTAATCTCGGTCGGCGTGTTCAGTTTCGACAACGCCTGGAACGAGTTCCTTCTCTCTCTCATCCTCACGTCGCCGAAGCGCAACAAGACGCTGCCGCTCGGTCTTTCCACCTGGACGGCCAGGATAGTATCTACTCTTGGGGATGCCCCTTGCTGGCTCCGCGCTGCTGATGGCCTTTTCGATCCTCTTTATATCCTGACGCAGGGCAAACTTACATCTCGCTTGGCGGAAGGCGGCATGGAGCGTTAAGCCCTGCTGCGTGTTCCAAGGGCGAGCGATGATTTATGCTCCGGAATGGATGTGAACTCGCGACCTGTAGATCTCTGAAGAGCTCGTCACGCGCAATGGCATTCGACATTGGGTATGACAGCACGCTCAAATTGGTCGGTCGATGTGTTTGTAGTTAGGCGAGATGCTCTAGTTACTCAATGACACGCCGCCTTTATACCCCTTGCCAGGCTCACCAGTGGCACCCGGCTTTCCCGGTCGACCTCCCGGAGCTCCCCTCTGACCCGGCACGCCGGGTTTTCTCGGCGCTCCGGCCGCCGTGAAAGACAGTTGCACGCTTTCCAGCGTAGCATCTTTTAGCGATGTAGCTGGTAGACCCCAGCCCGCGATCAGCACGTCGAGGTTGCACAAATCGCCTGTCGCAGTGCATACGCTATGATGGGATCTCGAATCCCCATAGAATGCGTTCCCTGCTGGGGAGCGAGTATAAAACTCTCAATCGCCAATGCCCGCTCAGATAATGGGCGACCGCGTGGAGGTTATCCGCATCGGGAGCAAAACGCTATTTTCACCGCCAAAGAGCCCTTCATCTTAGGTTGCCGGCTTGGCCATGCTCTTGGGAAAAAATGGGTTGCTTCAATCAAGAGCATCCGGACGCCTTTGATCCAATCCAACCGATCGCCGATCGCGTAACAAGCTGATCCTTTCACGAGAAAACCATCCATGAACCGTGCTCGCCATCTCGTCTTCGTTCTTGGCGATCAGTTGTCCCTGTCGCTTTCGAGCCTCGAAGGCGCCGATCCCAAACGAGATGTCATCCTGATGTGCGAGGTGATCGAGGAAGCGACCTATGTTCCTCACCACAAGCTGAAGATTGCGCTGATTTTCTCCGCCATGCGGCATTTCGCTGAAGAGTTGACAACCAAAGGCTTCGAGCTGCGATACACGCGCCTGGACGATCCCGACAATTCCGGCTCGTTCACCGGCGAGCTCGCCCGCGCCGCGACCGCGTTATCACCTGAGCGGATCATTGTGACCGAGGCTGCTGAATGGCGGGTCTTGCAGGCGATGGAGAGGTGGCAGTCCAGCTTTGCTGTGCCTATCGAAATCCGCGGCGACACGCGATTTCTCTGTTCGAAGGCCGAGTTTGGTGACTGGGCTCGGGGCCGCCGTTCCTTGACGATGGAGTATTTTTACCGTGACATGCGGCGCAAGACTGGTCTTCTGATGCGAGGCAAAGACCCGGAGGGCGGCAAATGGAATTTTGACGTGGAAAACCGCAAGCCGGCGCAGCCGGATCTCTTTCGGCCGAAACATCCGGTTTTCCCGCCAAATGCGATCACGCTTGAGGTTATCAACCTAGTAGAGCGGCAGTTTTCCGGAAATATGGGCTCGACAAAAGACTTCGGGTTCGCAGTTACTCGCGCGGACGCGGATCGCGCAGCAAGAGCATTCATCCATGATTTTCTGCCGAACTTCGGCGAAACCCAAGATGCCATGCTCACGGAGGAGCCGTTCCTCAATCATTCGCTTTTGTCATTCTATATCAATATCGGCTTGCTCGATCCTCTTGCCGTGTGCAGAGCGGCGGAACGTGCCTATCTCGAAGGCAACGCCCCGCTCAACGCGGTAGAGGGGTTCATCCGGCAGATCATCGGCTGGCGTGAATATATCCGTGGCATCTATTGGATGAAGATGCCCGGCTATGAAAACAGCAACGTCTTCGATGTTCACCGGCCGCTCCCCGATTTCTTCTGGAGCGGCTCGACCGACATGAACTGCGTGTCAACGGCCATCAGACAGACGATCAACTTTGCATATGCGCACCATATTCACCGACTAATGGTGATTGGAAACTTCTCGATGCTCGTAGGGCTCGATCCACACGCCGTACACGAGTGGTATCTTTCGGTCTACGCAGACGCCTTCGAATGGGTCGAGCTTCCGAATGTCATCGGCATGAGCCAGTTCGCAGATGGGGGTTTCATGGCGTCGAAACCCTATGCGGCAAGCGGAGCCTATATTAATCGCATGTCGGATTATTGCGAGGGCTGCCGATACGACGTCGCCATGAAGGTCGGCAAGGACGCATGTCCGCTGAACGCGCTGTATTGGGATTTTCTGGACCGCAACGCAGGGACTTTATCGAGCAATCACCGGCTCGCACAAATCTACACGTCGTGGCATCGCATGGGCGACGACAAGAAGCAGTCCTACCGAGAGAGTGCATCATTGTTTTTGCAAAGGCTTGATGCCGGCGAACGTGTGTAGATCGGGCTCAAGCTGGCGGTCTAAAGGGTGGAAAGCTGATATGGCGAAAATGATCAGGAAAGGTGACCTGCCGACGAAAACCTGCGCAACATGCGGGCTGCCCTTCGCCTGGCGGCGAAAATGGGAAAAAAACTGGAATGAGGTCAAGTACTGTTCAGAGCGCTGCGGCCGAGAAAAGCGCTCCACTGGCAAGGCCGGCACCAAAGCATAGCAAAAGCACTCTGCTGATCATTCTCGTGCATAGATGCCAGAAACTCTCTCACCTTTGAGTTTCGCCGAGCCTCTGGCTTCCAACTGTACTAGGGGACCGCTCCGACCCACCCCGCACGATCCTCCCTTGTAATCCGATATTTCAGCACGACTTAGATTAGCAGTGACGGCTCGTATTCAGGGCGCTGTTATCAAGGGTGCAAAACCTTGCCCCAACAAAGGAGGACAGGATGTCTTCCAATCCAGCAGCTTCGCATGTTACCCCCGCCGGCTTCAAGTTGGTCAGGGAAGTATTAAGGTCCGCGGGTCTTCGGGGGTCTCAGTCCGATGCGAGTTCCGACATGAAGCGTGAAGCCTCGCTATTTCTGTCAGCCGAGTTCCGTAGTGGTGTAAGAACCAAATCCGGTCTCATAAATTCTCTGGCGAACCGCAAACGGTCTTCGACAGTGGAGCCTCGATATACAGTCGAAAACAGTGCTCTTGCTCTAAGGCAAGATGAGGGTACGCGCTGATGGGCATCTCATTCCCAAACGCGGCGCGTGGTTTTGACGACAAAAACCCCTGTGTCCGGTTCAACGGCTATGACGGGATGTTCGAGATCAAATTCTATCTGGTGACGGAGGTCTTGGCCTGCGATTAGTCGCATCGAAATTCCAGCGAGGCAGACTACCTAACATCCTTCGATGCGTTGCGCCCAAGAATTCTAAAAGCAGCGACCTCTGCTTATTCCAAAGCGCGGTCCAGCGCCATTACGTTGGATCTCACGCATTTTCGTTGAGCGTACCGTGATCCTGAAAAGATACGATCTTGCCTCATCCAGCCAAACAACGTTCACCGCTGCAATCAGGATCCGAGAAAACCGTGCTTGTCAGCGAATTCGCGAAAAGGTTTCGGCCAGGTCAGTTCGAGGAAAAGCGATTGCGAAAACTCTCGGGCCCGATCGCCAGCGAACTTGAACTCTTCAGAAATGCCGGCAGGTAGAGATGTTTGACCGGTATCCTGTAGCGTTCCTTCTCTTGGCCAGCCGTCGCGCCTAACCGCGCTGAGTGTCTTATCAGCAGCCTATGGACAGGAAAGGCGCCACAATGAAAACAACCGTGAAAACCATCACAATCACTCGACAATTTCAGCTTCCAGGAATGGCACAACCTCATCCACCAGGCGTCTTCGAGCTTCAGATCGACGAGGACCCTATCGACGTCACGTGGGAGGCCTATCACAGGACGATGACCTTGCTCATAAGTTCCAACGGGCGGACTGAGGCGTGGCCGGTGTCGCAAGAGGAACTCGATAAAACGCTGGCGCCGTCGATCGCGCCTTGACCAATTTCTCGAGGTTCAGATCCTATTCCCCTTTCCGGTCTGAGGTTACGATGGAAAAGCGCAAGTCAATCGCAATCGCCGGGCGCTCCCGACTGACGTGCCAACGCCTAGGTTCACCGCCTCTCTACAATCACCGGAGATATCGCAATGATTCAGTATGAAACCAAAAAGCCAGCATCCACTGGTCCTCGCGCGACCGTCTACGGATTCGCCAGAAAGTACAAACTTGGCGATGATGAAGCTGAGCAAATTTACCTAAAAATAGGCACGTTGGCGACCGAGGAAGATTTCCTTGCGGAAGCCAAGCTCGTCTCACCGATCGACAAGGCCAGAAAGCTATGACGCCGCTGGCATCCGAGGGACAGGTTCTGGACTTTAAGAATGCCGCCAAGGCCGCAGAACCCTCACCGCAAGCCCCGGTCCATGCACCCGGTGATCGTCCGAGTTTCGAGCTCAGAGAGCGAATCTCGAGCACCGTAAAAGCGGCCAGGGCGCAGAGAGAACTGGAAATCCGGCAAGCCGCTGATCGGGCGGCCGCCGAACGCTTGGTCGTTCAGCAAAAGGCCATCGACGCACTTCTGTTGCTTCTGAGCGACGACGCCCTCAATCGCATCATCGGCAAGCATGCCAGCCTAGGTGAGCTGCACACCGGAACGGTCAAGGTAACCAAGCATGGGGTCGAGCTTATCCGCAGCGGCGGTGCAGGCGCATCGCAGATATCCGGGGAGAAGCTTGACATCACCTTCACCGGATCCATTCCACAGTCTGCGCAGCAGCTAAACTCCATTGAGTTTCAGGAGCGGGCGCAGCGACTTCGCGTGCAAGGTATCGAGATTGTTGGAATCTACGATGCCGCGGGACAAAGCATCCTGATTACATTCGATTATGGCGGGGCGCTCAACTGACCCAAGCAGGCGGGTCACTCACTGCCTGTAATTGCAATCGTTCGAGGGGAACTGGACATTATGTCGACCGAAGGCAAGCTGATCGTTCTGGCCGCATTCATCAAGAACGATGACGGAGAACTTGTGCCGGCATTCGATCCTCGACAGGTGGACAGCGAAGACCGGGCAAAACGGGATGCAAGTTCAATGGCGATGCACTACGCCGGTGTCGTGGCCTGGAGCCGAGAGGCGGACCCGTCAATCGGTGAATATGGTTCGCCCACTATCATTTTCCAAAGCGGTGAAATACCGAACCTCGATTGGCGATTGCATTACACTGGCGCTGGATTTTCGTCCGAAGACAAGCGACATCTTCCCACCTAGTCATTTCGAGCGGCTCGAACATAGCAGTCGTGGCGGCCGTAAGGTACCTTGTCCGCCACGAGGTTCAGTTCAGGCCACGGCCTGTGCCCCCGTGAACTCGACCAGCGATCCGCACATGAAAGCCGCCTCATCTGACGCCAGGAAGGCGACCAGTGACGCAACCTCTTCAGGCTTTCCGATGCGACCGAACCGAACCATTTTGTCGAGGTCTGCGATCGTGCGCCCCGAGCGCTTGACACCGGCTTCGAGCATCGGCGTATGAATTTCGCCGGGGCAGACGGCGTTCACGCGAATCTTGTCCGGTGCGTAGTCGCGCGAGGTTTTGCGTGAACGCGGCGACAGCGGCTTTGGTCGTGTTGTACGCAATATGGTTCGGCGCCGGATACAGCCCCCACTGCGAGGCGGTGTTGACGATCGCCCCGCCACCCCCGGCGATCATATGCGGCAACGCTGCTCGGCAGAGATGAGACATCGAGTCTAGGTTTACTGTGAAGCTTATGTCCCAGTCCTCGTCGGACAGCGACAGCAAGTTTCCCCGCCGATTGATGCCGGCATTGTTGACGAGGACGTCGATCAGACCGTTAAGGCCGAATGCTTTCTCGACCAACGCAATACACGAATCCTTGTTCGAGATGTCGGCGGCGATGACCGTCGCATTACCGCCTTCCGCTTCGATACCCTGGACCACTACGCCTGCGGCCTCTTCATTCACATCAGTGACTACGACAAGCGCGCCTTCCGACGCGAGGCGACGGGCGATGGGTGATCCGATGCCGCCGCCTGCGCCCGTGACGATTGCAACCTTGTTGTGAAAACGCTTCATGGAATTAATCCCCTTTTATCTGATGTAGCTATGGGCCAATGCCGCACTTGCGAAGGAAAGGGACCTAAGTGTCTGACGAGACTGAAATGAAGCGGGCGCGCGGAACCGGCTCGCGAAGCGTGTATGAAAGCCTGAGAAATGAGATCCTCTCGCTAGCGCTTCCTCCGGGCCAGCTCCTGGACGAGACGACGCTTGCAGAGCGATTCAACATGTCCCGTGCGCCGGTGCACGAAGCACTCATCCGTCTCCGCTCAGACGAGCTGGTCGTCACTCTTTCGAACCGCAGCACGATCGTCGCCCCGATCGAAGTCGCGACGTTTCCTAAGTACGTGGAAGCTCTCGATATCGCCCAGCGGATGAATACGCGGCCGGCGGCCGCCCTTCGGATGGACGCCGATCTCAAGGTTATTGCCAAGCGCGACAAGGCGTTCGCTACCGCGGTCAAGACCGGAAACCATCTTGCGATGTTGGAGGCCAACAAGGAATTCCATATGGCGATTGCCTATGCTGGCAAGAACCAGTACCTCGCGTCATTCTACGAGAAGCTCCTCTCCCAAGGACAGCGCATGCTTCATCTGCACTTCGAGTATCTTGAAAGGACTCACGAAGCCTATCTCTTGACCGACGAGCACACCAAGATGTTCGAGGCCGTTCGCGATCGGAATATCGAGCTGGCGGATGAGCTGGCCCACGCGCACACGCGACAATTCCAGGACAACTTTATCAATTTCATGCGCGAGAAGTACACGACGGACGTCGCGCTCGGTCCGTTGCGAGCCGCAGGGTAGATCATGAGCGTCAACGGTATTGGCTTCGTCTGCACCGGGGCCATCACAGGTTTTCGATGGTACGTGGACTCCGGCGACACCCTGTGTGGAGAATGAAGGCTTGAATTTTGGAAGCGACCATTGGCGAGGCAGAATGGCTGTTTCTGGGATTTGTGGATATTGCGGACGACAGAGATCACCGCGCGAATTGCCGCTGAACATTCACGGTCGGACAAACGAGCTTTCTCGCCTTGAGGCGATGCGAACCTTTGACACTCTATAAGAACTCGAATGCTACTGAAAAAATCCGAGCCTTCACCTTCAGAGTATCAATGTGAAGGTGCGCGCGGTCTAGGATGCGAAGAAAAACCCGGCAGGGCCTGCTGATGCAGGCAACAAGGTCGACACAGCGGAGACCGCGGTCGGTGAGCGCGGCCTCGTCTAACGAGCAGACGGGGCGCCGGCTTTTAGCCGGTATCTCGTTGGGAATACGGCCCACGGCGCCTGGTATGATGGTCTGCAAAAATAACTAAGTCTTGGATCGATCAGATTCGGGCGCCACCCGTGGCGTCGATGATCTGCCCGGTCGTCCATCGGGCATCGTTCGATGCCAGGAAGGCGATCACGTCAGCGATGTCGTCGGCACGGCCAACACGCGAGAAGACCGAGAGTGCCTCTGCGCCGGCGCGGGCATCTGGCGACGCCAGCCATTCGGAATTCATGTCCGTTTCAGTGACGCCCGGCATGACGGCATTGACCGTGATTCCGCGAACCGCAAACTCAGGGGCAATCGCCAGGGTTAAGGTCTCCAGCGCCCCCTTGGAAGCTGCATATGCCGGATGGGTCGGTGCTGCAATCCGCGTGAACCCTGTTGATACGTTGATGATGCGGCCATTGTCGCGAATGTGGCCCGCTACCGCCTGGATCAGGAAGAATGGCGCCTTGTAGTTGATGGTCATCACCTCGTCGAAGACAGCCTCGCTGGTCTGTTTCAACGGGACCGCAGGAGCAATGCCTGCATTGTTGACGAGGATATCGAGGACAGCGGCACCCGTGTGCGCTCGCGACGCGTCGCTGAACTGCGCCCAGAGGCTGTCGGCGGCTTGCTTGCCCTGACGCAGATCGGCCTTGACCGCAACGGCCTTGACGCCCAACGCTTCGATATCGCCCACCGTGGCCTTCGCCGCCTCCAGATTGGCGGTGTAATGTACACCGATCAGCGCGGCGCCCTCATTTGCGAAGGCGAGCGCAACCGCCCGTCCGATACCACGTGAGCTTCCGGTGATTAGCGCTGTCTTGTCTGCGAGTTTCTTGGCCATTTTTTTACTCCGTTGCCAATTAAAATAGTGATCGCTATATTAAGGACGCACACGCTCCTGTCAATAATTTAATAGGGATCGCTATTTTAATGGAAGAGTCGGTTCGCAAACGAGGAAGGCCGCGCGTGCTCGATCGCGACACCGGCCTCGACATCGCGGCACGCCTGTTTTGGGAGCGCGGCTATGAAGGAACATCGACCGCCGACCTCACAAAGGCCATGGGGATCAACCCGCCGACACTATATTCCAACTTCGGTTCGAAGGAGGAATTGTATCGTCAGGCGCTGGATTTCAGTATCGCGCGCGAAAGCGGCTGCCGGGCGGAAATCTTGGCATCCGCCCTGCCCGCCTATGAAGCACTCAGCCGCTACCTCTATAATATTGCCGATGGCGACACCCAACCGGATAAGCCTGCAGGCTGCATGGTCTCGACCGCAGTTCTGCAGCATGCGGAAGAAAACGCGTCGGTCGCTCGACTGACTGCCGAACTCCGCGAGGCGTCAATGCAGGTTCTCAAGGCGCGCTTTGATCGCGCCGTCAGTGAGGATGAGTTGCCGGCCGGGACCGATACGGACACGCTCGCGCGCTTCTACGGTGCCATCATACAGGGTATGTCGGCCCAGTCCTGCGATGGTGCTTGCAACGCGCTTCTGAAACGTCTGATAGACATCGCCCTGACGGCCTGGCCCGGCAAACGTACGACTGTTGCTGGAAATTCGGATTGAAAACGCGTCAGCCGCTGATTGTCACCGCGAGGATAGCCGAGAGGGATATCGAGCCATTCGATCGCCTTCGGCAGAGGCATTTTCCGCCGGACCGCAATTTTCTCGGGGCACATCTGACGATGTTTCACAGGCTGCCAGGCGAGTATCGTGACAGGATCTGCAAAACGCTCACTAACGTTGCGGCACAGGCGAGAGTAACGACAGCGAGGGTCAGCAGCCTCCGACACCTCGGCGCAGGCGTCGCCTTCGTCGTCACATGTCCGGAGTTGGAGGACATACGTGCAAGCCTGAAAGCGGAATTTGTTGCGTGGCTCGGCTCGCAGGACGTCCAGACCTGGCGGCCGCATATCACGATCCAAAATAAGGCGCCGAAAGCAACCGCCGACGCGCTCTATCGCGACCTGACCTCGAGCTTAGAACCTCACACCATTGAAATCCTCGGCCTCGATCTGTGGAACTATCTTGGGGGGCCGTGGGAGCATTTGGAATTTTTGCCTTTCGACACGCGGCCTCGGGGATTAGGACAAAATGGCATATTGCCTGTCATGCCCGGAACAGTCGATAAATGTCAGGTCGGCGAATGACTCTCCGGCTTCACTTCGACTGCCATATCCGATAGATTGCCGCTCACGCGATGGATTCCTTCGATCTCAGGGTCCCGACAGCCAGCAACATGAGAACGGCCAGACCGGCGATGGCGGCGGCGACATAGCCGATGTCTGACAGCGCCCAATGCTCGATGACGGCACCGCCGATGATTGCGCCGAGGCCGATGCCGGCATTCGCCATGGATACGTTCAGGGTTCCAGCCAGCGCCTGCGAATGAGCGGCCGCCTTCATGACCCGGACCTGGCAGATCGGATAGAGCGCGGAATTGGCGATGCCCCAGACGGCGAGCGCCAGAACCACCCAACCATGCGACGGAGCAACCGGCGTGACGGCAGCCATGCCGACGCCTAGAACGACCGTCGCGATGGCGGTTGCGAAGAGCGGTCCGCGTTCGACCAGCTTACCGCCAAGCCAGTTGCCGAACAGACCGAGGACCCCGAAGCCCATCAGCCACCAGCCGACCTGCGACGCAGGCATCATGGCCACATGTTGCAAGGTGTCGGCCAGATAGGTGTAGGCGGTGAACATGGCCGTGAATACGACAACAGACAATGCGATGTTTCCAAGGAAGAACGAGTCTTTCAGGACACGGGCCTGATCCAGAAGGCCGACCTTCTTAGGTTGGGCAATCTTCGGCATGAAGACGGCTAGCAGGATCGCCATCATAACGGACAGGCCTGCGAGCAGCCAGAAGGTGCCGCGCCAATCGATGGCCTGCGCTGCGAGTGTGCCAAGAGGGATGCCGAACACCATCGCAGCGGCAATTCCCATGAATACCTGCGATACTGCCTGTGCAGCACGCTTCGGGCCGACGAGCTGTCCAGCCGTCTCACTCGCGGTACCCCAGAAGACGGGGAGCGCCAGCGCCGGCAGGAATCGGCCAAAACCGAGAATCCAGATATTGGGCGCAGTGGCGACCAACGCGTTCGAGAAAGCAAAGATGCCGAGAATGGCGATGAATAGGCGCTTGCGGTCGAAGTGGGAGACCAGAGCGGTCAGGAATGGTCCGGCAAGCATCACGGTAAAGGCGAACAGCGTCACGAGCTGGCCGGCGATCGATACCGAAATGCCAAGGTCCTGGGCGAGACCAGGCAGAAGGCCGACGATGATGAACTCCGTCGTGACGATGACGAAGGCGGAAATGGCAAGCAGGAGAACCGAGATCGCGCTGCCGGACTTTTTGACGTTTTGTTGATCACCCAATAGGTGGATCCTTTTGATGAACAGTCGGCCCCTCGCAAAACCAAAATTTCTAACGAGGCCAGATCGCTTCGGCCCATATTCTATCAGCACCGAGTAGCATCAGGATAAATGCCTTCCGATGGTCCCGTTGACCACCACATAGCGCCTGCCCGACAAATGATATATAGGCTGCAGTTCCGAACATTGCGGAGCAAAGGTGGCCCATGGGAGTACTTGTCGACAGTCTTGCGTCGCTGCGCGCGTTCGTCGCCGCAGCCGATGCTCTCAGTTTCAAGGTGGCGGCACAGGATCTCGGCCTATCCTCATCGGCGATCGGCAAGGCGATCGCGCGGCTGGAAAGCCAGCTGTCGGCAACGCTTTTTCATCGCACGACTCGCAACATCTCGCTGACCGAATCCGGTGCGATATTCTTGGTCCGCGCCCGGCGAATGCTGGAGGAACTTCATGCGGGTGAGGCCGAGCTAGCAGAAGTGGCGGGAAGTCCCCGTGGCCGGCTTCGGGTCAGCCTTCCTTTGACCGGATCGCTATTCACCAAAGCGATCGCGGCTTTCATCGCGGAATATCCGCTGGTGGAGCTCGATCTCGACTATAGCGACCGCCTTGTCGACGTCGTGGAAGAAGGCTTCGACGTAGTAATTCGCGCTGGCGACACCGGAGACTCGAGACTGCTGCGCAAGGCGCTTGGCGATTTTACTTGGATTTTGGTCGCCGCGCCCGCCTACCTGAAGAAGCATGGCATTCCGGAAACACCGGAGCAGCTCGTCGACCACGTCTGCCTGCGGCAGAAATTCTCCTCGGGGCGTATCGCGCCCTGGCCATTGCGGTCAGCGCCGGCGCAGCATGTTCCGGTCGGCCTGACTACAAGCGTCATCGATCCGCTCCTCGACCTTGTCCATCGTGGCGCAGGTATCGGGTGCTTTCCGGAATTCCTCGTCCGTAGAGGATTGGCGGACGGGTCGCTTCGGTGCGTTCTCGAGCACGAGATCGAACGAAGCGGCGCCTTCACCATGCTTTGGCCAGCGAGCCGTTTTCGCGTGCCGAAGGTTCGAGCCTTTGTGGATTTCGTATCAGACCAAGTACGAGCGGATGTGCGCAGGCCTCAGTTATAACCCACGGTACCACGGGAGGAAAATCTGTAACCAGGCGATCAAGGAGGCGTCAGCGAAGGGTTGCACCGCCTTTTCTACAGACCATTCAACAACGCGGGTAATCCTCGCTTCCAGCGTCTTGAACCGAGTCGAACCTTAGACCCGTAGTTTCGGGCAAATGGAACAGGTCGACGTTCTTGAGATCGGTTCGAGCACCTAGTGTGCGTCCCGCACTCGCCTGTAAAAGCATTGGATCATATAAGAGTAGATTGAAGCTAGACCCGTCCCGATCTCGTAGATATCGCCTTGTAAGCTTCGGTAAACCCGTGAGATCCACCAGCAGTACAGGTTACTTCCCTACAACGTGATCGTCCCAGCAGTTCGGATCGGAAATCTGGTCGTAGAGTCTTTTCCCGATCATACGGGGCTGGATGCAGGTGACTCGGATACTGTACTAACTAGACAATTCGAGACGGATGCCACGGCCCCCGAGCCGAGGCCAATTGGACCGGGGGCCGTGATTGGGCGCGCTTGTTAGAACGCTCGCTGCAGACGGAAGAAGCCGGTCGTGACATCGTTGCCGCGATCGGGATCGAAATAGTTGACGGTCGCCTTCGCATAAAGGTTGTCGACGATCTGTTAGTCCACCGTTACGCCTAACTTCCATACGTCTCCGAGGCCTGCCCAAACTGTCTGACGTCATGTTCCAGAAACGATTGCATGACGCAGGCCTGAAGCGGATAGGCCTGCGTCATGGGGATGGCCGATAGCCCCGAAGGTAGACATCACAGGTGCATATGCTGTCCTCACTTCGTGAGGGTGGCCGCGACGACACTGATAACGGGGGCCTCGTTCGATTTGGCATCTAGAAGGCAAGGTGTCATCAGCACGGTCAAAATGAAGAAGGCGACCGTTACCCTCTTTGCCAGAAGACGGTCGAGCGTCATGCGAGATCGAGCTCCACAGCGATATTGCCGCGCGTGGCCTTCGAATAGGGGCAAATCTGGTGGGCGTCATGGATGATCGCCCGCGCAGTTTCCCGGTCCATGCCGGTCAGGCTGACGGTCAGGCGCGCCTGCAGAAAGAACTCGCCGTCGGTCGTCCCGAGATCCACTTCAGCATCGACCGCGACATCTGCTGGCAGTCGCAGCTTCCGTTGGCCGGCCGCACGGGTCATGGCGCCGATGAAGCAGGCCGACCAGCCGGCGGCAAAAAGCTGCTCGGGGTTCGTGCCCGGCCGTCCGCTGCCGGGAGGAGACAGCTTGATTTCCAGCGCCGCGTCATCACTGCGCGCAAAGCCTTCGCGGCCACCCGTGGTATGGGTCCGTCCGGTATAGAGAACATTGTCGATCTTCGTCATGGGGATACTCCTTGTGTCTCAAGCAAAGTCTCTTGAGCCAGCGCCATTCGCTGACTGGAGGCGTTTTCGCCCACCGGAGTATCTGCACTGTTTCAGGAAAGCCGGTGAAGTGTATCAAACAGTAGCAATGGCACCGCGGCCAAAGCAACGCACGGCCCGCTGGGAAAGCGAGCGCACCGCGGGGCGCTGGCGGCTCTCATCGCAAGGTCAGTTCGACGGCCAACCCGCCGCCGCTGCGATTATAAAGGCGAACATCGCCGCCGAGAGCCGTCGCCAGCTGCTGCGCAATCGCAAGCCCGAGCCCTGTGCCGCCGGTCTCCCGATTGCGGGATTGCTCCAGCCGCACGAAGGGCTGCATGGCGGCCTCCAGCATTTCTTCCGGTATGCCTGGGCCCCGATCAAGAACGGAAAGCACGATTTCACCTGCCGCCTTGCGCTCGACGGCAAGTTCAGCAGCGCCGGCAAACTTGATCGCGTTGTCAATGGCGTTTGTCAGGATACGTCGCAGAGCATGCGGCTTGGTCGAGATCGTGCCGTTTACGGGCCCGATCACCGTGACCTTCTTCCCGGTATCCTGATAGTCGTAAGCGATACTGTCGATGAAGGATGAAAGGTCGATGCGCGACATCTTTTCTCCATTGCCGTGCGAGCTTCGCGCATAGGCAATGCCATCCTTCACCAGCATCTCTATTTCGTGCAGGTCTGCGACGAGCTTCTCGCGCTCCGGGCTTTCATCCGCCATATCGACGCGCAGCCGCATTCGGGCAATCGGTGTCTGCAAATCGTGGGAAATGGCGGCAAGTATCTGCACGCGTTCTTCGAGATGATGAGCAATCCGGTCGCGCATGGCATTGAAGGCGCGCGCCGCATGAGCCACCTCGCGCGGGCCGGTCTCGCTGATCGGCTGGCTCTTGGCATTCGGATCAAGCGCGTCGGCCGCCGCGGCCAGATCACCGAGCGGCCGGAAGGCCTGCCGTACCACGAACCAGGTGCAGAGAATGAGCAGCAGCATCTGGACGGCGAAGACGTAAGGCAGCCAGCCGGCAAGCGGCATGACGCCGCGAGGTGTCACGTCGATGGTCAGCGGCGAACCGTCCGAAAGCGTCAGATGCCCCTGCAGCCTGCCGTTTTCGCGCGGAATGGCTTCGACCGTCAGGGGAAAGCTGTGTCCTGCTGCCTCCTCGATCCGATCCGCAATCGCCGCCCCTTGGCCGGACATATCGGGAACACCGGGCACACCTTTTCCAAGCTCCAGCCGATAATTTCCGCGGCTGAGGCGATCCAACCATTCAGGCCGCTCTGCCGCCGGAAGCCTGTCGATTACCGCAATCGAGGTTGCAAGATCACTCTCAAGCGTACCGAGCATTACGGCCCTCGCCGACATGTAGCGCTCGAAAAACAGGATGCTGAAGGACAGGCCATAAGCGATCGCAAGGCCTGACAGGAGAATGAGAAACAGCCGTGCGCGCAGCGTACCCGGCCAGAAGCGGAAACGTCGGCCAGCCTCGTCCGCCGACCGGTCCGTCATGCCCTCGGCTCCGAGATCTCGACCGGCACGGAAAAGACATAGCCTTCGGCGCGAACAGTCTTGATATAGGTCGGCTCGCGCGCATCGTCGCCAAGCCGCTGGCGCAGGCGGCTGACGAGAAGGTCGATCGAGCGGTCAAACAATTCCGCATCGCGGCCCTGGGTCAGGTTCAACAGTTGGTCGCGGTTGAGAACTCGCTGCGGATGGTCGATGAAGACCCGCAGGAGCCGATATTCCGCTCCGCTCAGTGCAATCTCGGTGCCTTCGCGATCCAGCAGATGCCGGCCGGCGGTATCGAGGCGCCATGTTCCGAATGTCAGGATCAGGCCCGCCTCGCTGATCTGCAGGTTGGGCGGCAGCATCCTCGTCCGGCGAAGGACGGCCTTGATGCGCGCCAAAAGCTCGCGCGCGGCAAACGGCTTGGGCAGATAATCGTCCGCGCCCATTTCCAGCCCGATGACACGGTCCATCTCGTCGTCGCGCGCAGTCAGCATCAGCACCGGTATTGCCTTGTGCTTGCCGGCGCGCAGCTCCCGGCAGAGCACCAAGCCGTCATCGCCGGGCATCATCACGTCGAGCACGATCAGATCAACCACATTGGCATCCAGAAAACTGCGCATCTGCCGGCCGTCTGCTGCCACACTGGTGCGCAGGCCGTTCTTTTTCAGATAGCTCGACACCAATTCGCGGATCTCGCGATCGTCGTCAACGATCAGGATATGGTCGATATGCTCCATCGCGGCTTTCGCACCCTCTGTGTTTGCGCGTGTCGTACCATCGTCATCTAACGCCGGACGCGCTCGCCGCGAAACCGGGAAATGGCTTGCGGCGACCTGTTGTAGCCGAAAACTCGCCGCGATCAGAGTTTTGCGACGTCGAGCACCGCGCGGGCGAACTCTGCCGGCGCCTCCTGCGGCAGGTTGTGGCCAATGCCACTGCCGATGGTACGATGTTGGTAGGGCCCGGAAAACTTGGAGGCATAGGCGGAAGGATCTGGGTGCGGCGCACCATTGGCATCCCCCTCCATGGTGATGGTCGGAACCGTCACCACGGGAGCCTTGGCAAGGCGCGCCTCATAGGCATCGTATTTGGTCTCGCCCTTCACCAGCCCGAGCCTCCATCGATAGTTATGGATGGTGATGTCGACATGGTCGGGATTGTCGAATGCGCGGGCGGAGCGGTTGAAGGTCTCGTCGTCGAATTTCCAGGTCGGCGAAGCCGTCTGCCAGATGAGCCGGGCAAAATCATGGGTATGTGCGGCGTAACCGGCGCGGCCACGTTCGGTCGCAAAATAGAACTGATACCACCAGGAAAGTTCGGCCTTAGGTGGAAGCGGCGCGCGATTGGCCTCCTGGCTGCCGATCAGGTAGCCGCTGACGGACACAAGCGCTTTGCAGCGATGCGGCCAGAGCACCGCCATGATATCCGCCGTCCGCGCGCCCCAATCATAACCGGCAACGATCGCGGTCTCGATCTTGAGCGCATCCAGAAGCGCGATCATGTCGACTGCAAGCGCCGCCTGCTGGCCATTGCGCGGTGTCTTCGAAGAGCGAAACCGTGTCGTGCCGTAGCCGCGCAGATAGGGAATGATGACCCGATAACCAGCGTTGGCCAGGATCGGCGCAACGTCGACATAGCTGTAAATGTCATAAGGCCATCCGTGCAGGAGCAGGACGGCGGGACCATCTGCCGGGCCGGCCTCGGCATAACCGACATTGAGCACGCCGGCATCGATCTGCTTCAGGGCTGCAAAGGTCGTATGGCCGCCGGGCTTGCCGTCCGCACCACCGGCAGGCGCGGTTGCGGAAGAGGATGATTGCCCATTTGCAAGCGAGGTGGCGCCGAGTTCGACGGCTGCTACGGTCATGGCAGCAAGGCCAAAGAAGCGGCGGCGCTGAAGCTGAAACGTGTCGGTCATGGATTTTCTCCGGTCGGTGTTGATGACGGTGGCCAGAAAACAGTCCTCATGTATCGTCGATATGTCCGGCGACCATCGCAAATGCATGGGAATGTAGCAGCGGCATCCGGAGATACACTTCGATACACAGGGGAAGCCCACCTCGCCGACGACGACGGGCTCGGCGCACGATTGTTTCACTCTGTAGCGGCGCTGGCCGCCTCTACACTCCGATACATTCCCCCCTGAAACCGGACACATCAGCGATACCTGCGCCCGACCAGATTGGCGCCGTTGTCGACCGCGCCCGTCTCGGCTTCACCAGTCTCCACACTCTTTATCCCCGGGCTTCAGAGGACACGATCATGACGCTTCTCGTCATTGCCTATGTCGGAGGGGCGCTCACCATCCTGAGCCCCTGTATCCTGCCGATCCTTCCCTTCGTCTTCGCCCGCGCCGGACAACCGTTCCTGCGCAGCACGCTGCCCATGCTGGCAGGCATGGCGGCGACTTTCTCGCTCGTCGCGACACTGGCTGCGATCGGCGGCGGCTGGGCGATCGAGACCAATGAATTCGGGCGGCTTGCCGCGCTGCTGCTGCTCACCCTTTTCGGCCTCGGCCTCATCTCTCCCCGCATCGCCACGATCCTGAGCCAGCCTGTGGTCGGGCTCGGCAACCGCCTGTTGAATGCCGCCGGAAAGCCAGACAGCGTTCCCACCGCCGCGGGCTCTCTCCTTCTGGGCATTGCCACCGGCCTCCTTTGGGCGCCCTGCGCCGGGCCGATCCTCGGTCTCGTGCTGACCGGTGCAGCCCTGCAGGGCGCCAATCTTGAAACCACGGTCCTCCTCGTTGCCTATGCTGCTGGCGCAGCCACATCGCTCGCCCTCGCCCTTTTGGCAGGCGGGCGCATCTTTGCTGCCTTGAAACGATCCCTTGGTGTCGGCGAGCGTATTCGCCAAGTCCTTGGCGCAGCTGTCATTGCAGGCGTCGGCGTCATCGCGCTCGGCCTCGACACCGGCCTCCTCGCCAAGCTTTCCTATTCCAGCACATCCTCCTTCGAACAGGCGGTTCTCGATCGCCTCCACACCCGGCCAGGCGAAGGCGGCATGGAGGTCGCAAGCGCGGACAGTTCCGTGCTCGCCGGCAACGGCACGCCGTTTCACGCCGACCTCCCCGTCGAAGGACGCGTACCTTCACTGGGCGGTGCGGTGGATTGGCTGAACTCGCCGCCGCTTTCCGCGGAAGCCCTGAAAGGCAAGGTCGTGCTCGTCGACTTCTGGACCTATTCCTGCATCAACTGCATCCGAACCATTCCCTATGTCCGCGCCTGGGCCGAGAAATACAAGGATCAAGGTCTCGTCGTGATCGGCGTGCATGCGCCGGAATTTGCTTTCGAGAAAGAGATCGACAATGTCAAAAATGCAATCTCCGACTTCAAGATCGGCTATCCCGTCGCCATCGACAATGATTACAAAATCTGGCGTGCCTTCAATAACAGCTACTGGCCGGCCAGCTACCTGATCGATGCCAAGGGCAATATCCGCTACCACCATTTCGGCGAAGGCAATTATGGCCGGACCGAGCAGGCAATACAGGATCTGCTGCGAGAAGCCGGCAGCGACGTCGCCAACACTGCGCCCGTCAGGCCCGAGGCAAAGGGCGCAGAAGCGAGTGCCGACCTGAAGGATATCCGCTCCGGCGAGACCTATATCGGTTACAGGCAGGCCACCGGCTTTGCCTCGAACGAAGGCCTTCGTCCCGGCTCTTCCGGTACCTATTCGATCAACACGCCCGGCCTGAACGAATGGGGTCTCTCCGGCAGCTGGACTGTCGGCGCGGAGGAAGCGACCCTCGACAAAAGCGACGGCGCCATCACCTACCGGTTCAGCGCCCGCGACCTGCATCTCGTATTGGGGCCGGACAGCTTGGGAAAACCGGTCCGCTTCCAGATGACGATCGACGGCCACGCGCCCGGCGCCGACCACGGCACGGATACCGATGCCGCCGGCAATGGCACGGTCACATCCACCCGCCTCTACCAGCTCGTCCGTCAGTCCGGCGGCGTCGCGCCCAGAACCTTCACCATCCGCTTCCTCGATCCGGGCGTGCAGGCCTACGCCTTCACCTTCGGCTGAACCCCTTCCCTCACCTATGCAGACAATAAAGGATCGCGACATGAACCGCGGTTTTATCTCAATGGCAGCCGTTGCAACTGCCACCAGTATCATCGCCTTCGCCGCACAGGCCGCGGAGGTGAAGAACATCGTCATCGTGCATGGCGCCCTTGCCGATGGCTCCGGCTGGCGCAAGGCAACCGAAATCCTCGTCGACCGAGGCTTCAACGTCACCATCGTGCAGGAGCCGATCACCTCTCTCGCCGATGATGTCGCCGGCACCAACCGCGTGCTGGACCTGCAGGACCGACCGTCCCTCCTCGTCGGCCACAGCTATGGCGGCATGGTCATCACCGAGGCGGGCAATAATCCCCATGTCGCAGGCCTCGTCTATGTGGCGGCCTTCCAGCCCGAAAAGGGGGAAAGCCTGTTCAATCTGGCAAGCTCCAAGCCTGCCGGCGGAATGAACATCCGCGAAACGAAGGACGGGAAATATCTCTACCTGGACCCGGCTGCATTCGCGACCGACTTTGCAGGCGATCTTCCAAAAAAGGACGCTGATTTTCTCTCCAGATCACAGGTCTTTGCCGCCAAGCAGGCTTTCGCGGCGAAGATCACCGATCCCGCCTGGAAGACCAGGAAAAGCTGGACGATCGTTGCCACCCATGACCGTTCGATCAATCCCGATCTCGAACGGGACATGGCCCGACGTTCCGGCAGCAACGTGACCGAGATTGCGGCAAGCCACGCCGTTTTCGCCTCCCAGCCCGAAAAAGTCGCCGATGTGATCGAGAGGGTGGCAAAAGCCCTTTCACACTAAAGCCCTGCAGATCTCCCATCAAACTGAGCCGCGGATTTTTGGGGCGCGGCTTTTGTTACGCTCCGAGCGGCACGCCAAGTGGAAAACGCCGGGTGATGCCGATGGCCTCAAGGAAAGCCTCGTCATGGCTGACTACCAGAAGCGCACCGTCATAGGCGACCAGCCCCGCCTCCACGGCGGCGATGGAGTCAAGATCGAGGTGATTGGTCGGTTCGTCGAGAATAAGCAGTTGCGGCGGCTTTTCGCCACCGAGGACACAAGCCAGACCGGCACGCAGCATCTGCCCGCCCGACAAATGCCCGACCGCCTTCAGGCTCGCATCGCCACGAAACATGAAGCGGGCGAGAGCCGCCCTGCAGGCATTTTCACCGGCTCCAGGGTTGAGACGCATGAAATTGTCCCGGATTGAAAGCTGCGGTTGCATCAGGCTTACCTTCTGATCGAGAAACGCGCATGGAACCTCGACCCGCACGGAACCCGAAAATGGCACCAGACTTCCGGTGATAACGGATAGCAACGTTGTCTTGCCCGTGCCGTTCACGCCGATGACGGCAAGGCGCTCGGGGCCAGTCATCGTCAGCGAAAGATCGGACCGGGTCGTCACTGTTGTAACCAGCAGCCACTTTGTCCAGCCGCAGCACCGTCCTCGATGCCGCCAGATCCGTGGAGAGTAGGGAAACCCTGAAGGGATCGAGGACCTCCAGACGATCGGAGGCAGCAGCCACACCCGCCCTCGCCTCTCCCGCCATCCGGCTTGCAAGCGCAGCCTTCTCGCCGCCTGTCTGCTCGGCACGCATGGCGCGGCCACCGGCCGCGATCCTCGGTATCCCGCCCTCAGCCGCTTTCCGCTTGCCCGCGCCATCGCCGCGCGCCTGTCGCTCCGCCGTATCCTGCGCCTTGCGCTCGATCTCGCCAAGCCGCTTTTGTGCGTCGGCCAGATCATGCCGGGCGGCTGCAAGCTCCAGCGCCTTGCGTTCACGGTAATGGCTCCAATTTCCGCCATAACGGCTGATGCCGAACGATGTCAGTTCGACGATCGCATCGACGGCTTCCAGCAGTTCGCGATCGTGGCTGACGATGATCGCGCCCTGGCGCCAGCCTGCGAGAAATTCGATCACCGCCGCCCGTCCGTCCCGATCGAGATTGTTGGTCGGCTCGTCGAGGATCAGAAAATCCGGGGCATAGTAGACCTGGGCGGCAAGCGCTGCGCGGGTGCGTTGTCCGCCGGAAAGTTGCGCAAGCGATGTCGTCAGGGGCATGGAAAGGTCGAAACGCGCCATGGCCGCCTCGATATCGGCTTCCAGCATCCAGTCGATATCGGCCAGTTCTTCAAGCGTCGCCCTGCCGGCCTGTGCCCGCTCGAGCAGGGCCAGTGCATGACGAGCGCCAAAAAGATCGGCAATCATGTCCCCTTCACCAAGCTGCACGCTCTGACGCAGCATATGGACGCCGCCAGGCGCAGAAGCGGATCCCGAATCTGGCGCCAACTCACCCGAGATCAGTTTCAGGAGCGTCGTCTTGCCGACGCCATTGCGACCGACAAGGCCAACGCGTTCGGGCCCGAAAACGATGTTCAGGTTGGAGAGAAGCGGGCGACCGTCAGGCGTGGACCAGGATAGATTGGAAAGCGTGATGGAATGCGGCATGGACAAGGTTTTCCCGTATTGCAAGGCAAAGTGGCGTTGCGATCGGGTTGAAATCCATTGTCGACCATCCCGTTGGTGCTGCAGACGAGGTTGATCTAGGCCCTAAAGAAGGTGCGTTCAAGGCATTTGGTCAGTATCCCAGCCAATTTCCCTGATCAGCTCGACGAGCGCGCGCAGTTTGGCCGGGATATGGCGCCGGCCTGGATAATAAAGACAGAGACCAGGATAGGAAGACAGCCAGTCACCCAGAACCTCCACAAGCACACCATCAGCAAGATCAGCGGCGACCTGCCACGTATTGAGATAGGCGATACCGGCGCCTTCCCTCGCGGCACGCAGCATCAGGTCGCTGTCATCGAGCGTCAGCAGGCCCGGAACATCCATGGTGAAAGCCTCGCCGTGCCGCTCAAACTCCCAACGGTAGAGGGAGCCGCTTGCCATGCGTGCACGAATGCAATCGTGGCTTTTCAAGTCCGCCGGCACGTTCGGCCTGCCACGCCGCGCGAAATAGCCGGGAGAACCGACGATCGCAGGGCGAACGGATTGGCTGATCGGCTGGATGATCATGTCCGGCGGCACGGCCTCGCGAATACGAATACCGGCATCGAAGCCCTGTGCATTGATATCGACCAGAGCGCCCTCGGTGACGATTTCGACCGCCATCTGCGGATAGCGATGCCGATACTCGAGGAGGACGGGTTTCAAGACCATTCGTGCGGCCCCGACAGAGGTGTTGATGCGCACGGTACCGCTCGGCTCGGTACGATGCTCGTCCGCCAGATCGACCGCCTTGCGGATTGCCGCCAGTGCCGGGGTGATCTCTGCCACGAACTGCTCACCGGCGGACGACAGGACAACGCTGCGCGTTGTTCGGTTGAAGAGCCGTACGCCTATACGCGCCTCCAGAACCGCGATCTGTTGGCTGAGCGCGGAAGACGACATATGGAGTTCGCGCGCTGCGGCCCGGAAGCCGCCATGCGCGGCCACGGCAACAACAGCCTCAAGTTCGGCCAGTGTCCCACGCAACATTGTCCACAATTCCTTATCAGATCATCCTTGATTGACCAACTTATCAGTTCAATTCCAAACCGCCAGATTAAGCGCATCACTTTTCAGGAGAAGACGATGCGTATCATCGATGAGATCTATATCGACGGCCAGTTCATTACCCCACATGGCGAGGAGATTGCCGATCTCTACAATCCCTCGACGGAGGAGAGGATCGCTGCGGTGCGTCTCGGCGACATCGACGACGCCCAGGCTGCGATTGCGGCGGCAAAGCAGGCCTTTCCTGCTTTTGCCCGAACCGGCAAGCAGGACCGCATCGCCATGCTCGAACGCCTCGGCGATGCCGTATCTGCCCGTGATGCCGAACTGACGGATGCAATGGCAACGGAATATGGAGCACCGCAATATTTCACCGGTTTTGCGGTCGCGCATGCCGCATCCAGCTTTCGGCACATGGCCGAAGTCCTCAGGGACTACGACTTCACACGGCAAATCGGCAGGGCCGAAGTGACAATGTTGCCGATCGGCGTGACGGCCGCGATTACCCCTTGGAACAGCAATTACGGCTTCATCTGCGCAAAACTCGCAACGGCGATTGCTGCCGGAACGACAATCGTGATCAAACCGAGCGAAATGAGCGCGATGCAGACTCAGCTGCTCACCGAATGCCTGCATGTGGCCGACCTACCGAAAGGTGTCTTCAATATCGTCAACGGTCGTGGCGATGTCGTCGGTGCGGAATTCAGCCGGCATCCGGATGTTGCCAAGGTGACGTTCACCGGCTCGACGGCCGTCGGCAAACAGGTGCTGCGTGCCGGTGCGGAAACTCTGAAACGGGTGACGCTCGAACTCGGCGGCAAAGGGCCAAATATCATCCTTGACGACGCGGATCTCGACCTCACCATTCCCACGGTCCTGCGGGTTGGCCTGATGAACAGTGGCCAGGCCTGCATTGCCGGCACCCGCATTCTTGTGTCGGAAGCAAGAAAGGCCGAAGTGATCGAGAGACTGCGGGCAGAGATCGCAACCTTCAAGCCGGGTATGCCATCCGATCCGGCCGTGATGATTGGTCCAATGGTAAGTCAGAAACAGTATGAACGGGTACAGGCCTATATCACACTGGGGGTCAATGAAGGAGCAGCGCTCATCGCCGGTGGCCCAGGCCGCCCACAGGGCATCAGCCATGGCTGGTTTTCGCGGCCGACGATTTTCGCGAATGTGACGAACGATATGCGGATCGCTCGCGAGGAGATCTTTGGACCGGTGCTTTCTGTCCTGTCTTACCAGGATGAGGAGGAAGCAATCCACATCGCCAACGACACGAGCTACGGGCTTCAGGCATATCTGCACGGCACGGACATGGAGCGAATGCAGAAGCTGGCTAGCCGCCTGGATTGTGGCCGCGTCGTCATCAATGGCGCGCCCCACGAGCCGTTGGCCCCGTTTGGTGGTATGAAGCAATCTGGCATCGGCCGCGAGTTTGGCTCTTTTGGGCTGGAAGCTTTTCTGGAGCCGAAGGCGGTATTGGCTTAAGGCCGCACGGCGATTTTGTACGGCAGCATCACCGCTCGATCAGTTGACCCGAGTGGTGATGCTCTTTGGTCTTGTAGGGATCAAACTGGCAAACTGCATTAGGCATAGTGACAATGGCCAGCTTGATTTGGCGTGGATTTTTGCACCAATTGGTGCTATGGAGCGGATCAACATTTGGGAGCCAGACATGCGATCCACCATCAATCTCGACGACAGTCTCTTAGAAAGAGCCAAGTCTCTTACGGGTACAAAGGAAACGGCGGCTCTTGTGCGTCAGGCACTTGAGACATTGGTGCGTATCGAATCCGGCAAGCGGCTGATCGCTCTTGGCGGCACTATGCCCGAGGCCGAGGTGGCGCCCCGCCGTCGGAGCGACGTGGGCAGGTGATTCTTGTCGATAGCTCAATCTGGATTGATCACTTCCGACACGTAGACCCGCAGCTGACCAAAATCATCGAAGATGATCAGCTACTTTGCCACCCTTTTGTTGTCGGTGAACTGGCTCTAGGCAGTCTACGAGAACGGGATGCGGTAATAGCGTTTCTTACAGCACAGCGCGAGGCGGTGATCGCGACCCATGCAGAGGTAATGACGGTTATCGATCGCCATTCGATATTCAGCATGGGGATTGGTTATACCGACGCACATCTGTTGACTTCAACTCTACTCGATCGGCGATCCAGCTTGTGGACGAGGGATAAACGTCTAGCGGCCGCTGCTCTGAAGGTTGGCGCGGCGCTTTATCCTTCTCCATATATTCCTCACTAGACATGCTGCGGCGAGTTTTCGGGTGGTAATACTCAAAGCTCTTGAAGGGATCCGAACCATCGGCATGCTAATGTTTGAAGGTATTCTCACGATACCATTGTAGAAACGGTGGATGCGGGGCTCGTAAATACCAGCCGGCACGATCGCCTTTCCAGTCCTGTTTATGAGACTTTTGATACTGTCACGATCGTTTGCCTGGCGTGAGATCAGAACATCCAGGTCGTCCGACAAGCCGATGAGACCGCGATCGAACATCCAGTGCGCCGTTCCCGACAAGGCGATGCCGTTCGACAAGATGTCCGGACCATTCGCTTCGACCGGGCGAATGAGGGCCGCATCGACCTCGGCCCGGCCGCCGCCGTTGATAAGCTTCAAGCCTGTTATCGCACATCGTTTATCATAGGCTTGCAAAATCAGCCGACGGAACAGGCGATCACGAACGACACGTGATGAGAGCTGCACTAAACGCGCCCTCTCCTGTTCGAACATAAAGGGAGCCTGCACACCGTCCGAAAACCCACCCGGCTGCGACGTCACAGCCGCTTCCCCCGATCGCGGCAACTCAGGTTGATCTTCCGCCAGTCCGATCGACAGAATGCGATTGAAATCCGCTGCTGAGATAGACCTCACCGCGGCCTGCGCCCGGCCCGAAATCCGTCCCTCGTCATTCAGAACTCCGCGTTCAATCACACCGTCTGGCCCGCTAAAGGGAACTGGGTTGACGAAATCGAGATAGCTGCCGGGCTCGATCAGAGCCACATACATTCCGGAGGCTTTGGGATCCGGAATCACCTGTGCGACTTTGGCCAACGCGAAATATCCACGCGTCGCCGCCACCTTTCGGGGCTCGTAATAGATGATCCAGTCTCCAAGGCAGGCCTGGACACGGCCAAGATACTGGCTCGGAAACTCTTATTGCTCAGCCGGGCTGTCGTCGTAGATCGAATCTGTGCGGTGAATGAAAACTCCGAATCCCATGCACGATCTCTACCATGGTGATTGCGATTCAAACCAGGGAGATCGGTCATTATGCATGCCCCCAAGCGCGTCGTGATTTACGCGCGTTATTCAACAGATCAACAAAACCCCGCCTCGATCGAAACCCAACTCGATCTGGGAAGAGAATTCGTCCTGCCACAAGGGTGGCATTTGGCCGACGCGTTCGTTGACGCCGGTGTCAGCGGGTCTACGTTTGAGACGAGACCTGGCCTTCAGGCCGCATTAGCCAAGTCAAGTACCGGCGCTTACGAGGTATTCCTCTGCCTGACACTCGATCGCCTATCTCGCGATCTGGAGCACAGCGCCCTTATCCTCAAGATCCTGCAGTTTCATGATGTCGAGCTCTGGACAGTCCACGGTGCCGCCGCTGTGTCATCGATGGAATTGGGACTGCGAGCAGTCCTTAGTCAGGAAGTGCTCGAACAGGTTCGTTATCGTACACGCGAAGGCATGAAAACCGTCGCCAAGCATGGCCGGGTACCTGGTGGCATCTGCTACGGTTACAAGATACGGCGAGACTTCGACGATAGCGGCGAGCCCGTGCGCGGGCTGCGCTCCATCGACTCTGACGAGGCGGCCACCATCGTCTGGATTTTCGAGCGATACGCCGATGGCCTGAATCCGGTGAAGATTGCCGACGAGCTCAATGCACGCGGATTGCCTGGTCCACGCGGCCGACCTTGGCAGGGTACCGCAATCCGTGGTCACCGTAATCGTGGCAGCGGCATTCTGAACAATCAGGCCTATATCGGGCGGATCGCCTTCAACCGCCTCGCCTATCGCAAAAATCCCGCAACCGAGCGTCGTGTCTCACGCGAGAATGCTGCCGAGCATCATGTCGTCCAAGAGGTGCCGTCGCTCCGGATTATAAACGATGCTCTCTGGCAATGTGTGAAGATGCGCCAGGAGAACTGGCGGGCGGGCTACCACAAACCTCTTCACCGCTCGGCGAGATTGGCGGCCATATCATTCGGCACACGTGCCAAGAATTGGGGTCATCAGCCGAACATGAGCATCGATACGCTCGAGAACCTTCGCCGGAACGACCTCTCGTTGCGGCAGCGACCACCAGCGCTCGTTCACGCGTTCGATCGTGTCGACCACTGACCTCAGAACTGCGGCTTCCGGCAGCCGTGCACGATTTGCAAAAGCTTTCCATCGTTGTCCATACAACGCCTTGAAGGCTCGCTCCCCGGCAAGAGACAGCGCCATGAAATCTGCGGGGATGTAGGGGATCGTCGAGAGCAGGTCGTAGACAGGCGCAAGCTCCGGTTTGTCGCCGACGCCGTGATAGATCAATGACCAGTTCTTCAAATGCATGTCGCCATTGCCGGTGATGGCAGCCAGAGCCAGCCGGCGGACGAACTCAAGCGCGGCGTCTAACGAAACGGCAACGCTCAACGCCGCAGCGATATCGTGATAGGCGGCTCCTTCGTATTTACGGGAAGGATAGACGCCAAACACCTGTGCGAAATCCTCGATATGGATCCGCTGGCCGCTGAGACCACGATCAAAGCGTTTGACGAGCAGGACTTTGCCGTCCGACAGCGTCTCGAACTCTTCTGGAATCCCTTCGAACTCCGATTGTTCGACAAGTTCCCGTTCCGGCACCTCCATGCCGATCGCTTCTGCCAAAGCAAGGTTGGCATATTCGTTTTCCGACACGCCGGGAAATGAGGTTGACGGAAACTTGGCGATATACGAACCTTGTTCATCATCAAGTGGCAAAGTTAGGCCGCCGCCCTTTCCCGTGTTCTTGATAACCGAAAGCTTCATCTGCACGCCGGCAAGCGAAAACCGGGCTTTGGGTTTTGGGATAGGCACATCGTCGAGATGCGCCACAGTTCCGTCGCTCGGCACGACGCGGACTGCACCCGGCAAATCTGAACCGAGTGCAACAAGCAGGTCGAAATCGTTCCCGGCGCGAACGCCACCGGCGTGGTGGGTTTCCATCGCCTCGCGCAATTTTTCCTCCGGTAGAAGATTGGCAAAGAACGCCGGCAAGGCTCTGGCGACAGGCTTCGGGTCTTTTCGCAAGCCGCCGCCAGCTGCGCGAAACGACAGGCTCAAGACGGGAACTCCACCTGTCGCACGATAGCTATCTTCGAAGCTGAACGCGTTGAAATCGCCGGGTGTCCGCACAATTGTGCCCACCTCCACGTCATTCACCACCACGTTGAGCGAGGTGATGGATTTCGGATCGGAAAAAGCCTTAGGCACCACGATCACCGTCTGGATGAGCGACGAAAGCCGGGAGATCATCGACATCGTCGTGCGGCCGCAGCAATGCATCGACAGCAGGCACCATCACCTGCGGGATAAGCATCAATTCAAGCCCGAGAGCGCGAGCGATGTTGATCAACGTCGTCGTGCGTGCGGAACTGCTTCCGGCTTCGATCTCGCGATAGCGAGGGCGCGATATGCCTGCCATGTCGGCGATTTGCTGTTGGGTCAATCGCGTCGCCTTGCGGGTAGCCTTTAGCAATTGTCCAATATCGAGCAGGGCGTTTGACTCGGACTTTGCCATGATAATTCTCTGTCCACTCTCCACTGGAAGGGAGGAAGACTTACCAAAACCGCCGTAGTCAGTCAAATAAAGATACAATAAAGGATCTTTACAGTCTGAATGATCTGTTTATATATCATCAGTAACGCTTATTCAATGGCTGAGACGCCGATCGAAGGATGCCCAGCTTACATGGTTTGTTAAGCGCCGCCTTCTATTTCCGCTCGCCCTCTGCACCGGCGCCGAAAAGAAATGGAATAAGCATGCCCAAAGACGATCTTTCATCACGTTTTTCAGCGGCGTGCCGCGGCGGACGGAGCTTTTGCACGACACACAGTGACGTCCTGCTGCCCGGCACCAAAGCCGATCAGCCCGCTTCCGGATCCGCTGTTTGACGCAACGGGCGATCCGGCGAGTTTTAAGGATGCGCTGATCTATCACATGCGCCGGTTCGTCGACGAGCAGACGTAGATTTGTCAATCTCTTGGATGCCCAATGGGGCGTATTATATCGTATGGAACAGCGTATCATCGAGAGTCTGGACGTGCTCAATTGCAGGGTACACATGCCAGACCTGCTCTGCCACATGAAACGATTGCAGATCGCTGAATCGTATTTCCCGGACGCGTCGCACAAAACATAACGGCGTGAGCCAACCAAAGCGAGGAAAGCGCTGTTGCTGAGTTAGCGGATTCTGCTCCTAAGCCGATTGCCGCAAGATGATTTCTGCGTTCAAGAGAACCTGCTCCGGAGCGTCTGAGACGGGATCGTCGGTTCTTTCGCCAAGCTTGCGCAGTAGAAGCTCCATGGCGATACGCCCGATTTCGTTGTAGTTCTGGGCGACCGTGGTGATTTCGTCTCGGCACGCAGAGCGCGTGAGATACCAAGGCTGCTGACAAGCACGCTCGGCCCGAGCGCTTCCGCGGCCGGCGCGGCGATGCTTCCGGTCATCGCACATGGCAGTCCCGATTTTCGGCGCCTGTCATTGATGCGCGGCCGTAAGACCCCCATCGACCCAGAATCGCAGTTTAATCGAGGGACTGGCTAAGCCGCATTTCGACCACTGACATGCATCGGATATCCGCACGAAAGTTGCTGTCGCCGGCCTTGGTTATCGCATGGCAAATCGCCGTGCCTTTCAGTATCAATGTGCGTCACGCAGAATTATCCCAACAACCGGGTTGAACACGAGATGATCGCTTTAGTTCACGTAACTAAAGTGCAGGCTGCAGGGAAACCGCAGCCAAGCTTAGAAAACGACTCACGAAGCACATTGAGTGCCATGCTTTGTACGCATGCGAATTCATGCGACTTTTCTATAGATCCACAACTGCGCCGGCGGGATGTTTCGCAGCATGAACGCGAGATGGCACACCTCGTATTGTTTCGGCAGCGCCACGACGGGCGACAGAAGACCATAGGTGATCTGGACCACTGGCCTTCCGATCGGGACGCGTTCCAGAAGATCGATCACAAGTGCCTGCCTTTTCGCCACAGGTAGGTGCAACAGCGGTACTGCCGATATGACGCAATCGAACTGGGCGTCACGTTGCGCGCCAAGCACAAGATCCAGCGCGAATGCATCGCCGCAGCGAATATCGACATCTGGAAATTGCGCGCGAAGATGACGACAAAAATCAGGGGAATACTCGACCGATGTCAGGTTTGACGGCTGCACGCCGCGCGCCAGAATGGCCTTGGTAATGATGCCTGTGCCTGGGCCAAGTTCGAGGACCGGCAACCCTGATACAGGGCGAACCACACTGGCCATCTTTCTGGCGGTAACGGACGAAGTCGGTGCAATTGCCCCAACGGCTTTCTTGTTGCGCTTCCAGCCCTTCAGAAACTCGATCTCGTCCTTGAACTTCAACTCCACCCGCTGTCGCATATTCATTTTCTAAAGTATCTCCCGATGCCTAGCTTCCGATATGCGCAATCCCAATATGCTGAAGGCGACAAAATCAAGTGCATTTGCGTCAGTTCCGGTTCGTTGATCACAAGACATCCAGTCCAATGTCCAGTATCGGAGCGCTGTGGGTCAGCCAACCTACGGAAATGATGTCGACACCTGTGGCTGCGATATCCCTCACTGTTTCCAGCGAGACGCGGCCCGATGCCTCGGCTATCGCGCGTTTTGCCACAATCTGGACGGCATCACGCAATTGATCGGCGGTCATGTTGTCCAGGAGGACGGCATCGACTCCTTCGCGCATAGCCACGTGCAGTTGCTCGATCGTATCCACTTCGACCTCGATCTTGACCATATGCCCTGTATTCTCTTTTGCGCGCCGTATGGCCTGCTCGACGCCGCCGGCGACCGCGATGTGATTGTCCTTGATCAGTACAGCGTCAGCCAGCGAGAAGCGGTGATTCATTCCGCCGCCGGCGCGTACCGCATGCTTCTCGATTGCCCGCAGGCCCGGCGTCGTCTTGCGCGTACAGGCGATGGACACACCGCTTCCTTCGATCTCCTTCACCATGCGGGCGGTCGATGTCGCTATGCCCGAGAGATGGCTAATGAAGTTGAGCGCTGTACGCTCCGCTGCGAGCAGCGCTTGCGCGTTGCCTTCGATCGTCGCAATCACCGTTCCGCCCCCGACAGGTTCACCATCGCCGAGATGCCGCGTGACCGAAACCATGTCGTCCGTCAACGTGAAGGCAAGTGCGGCCAAGTCCATGCCGGCAACGACACCAGGTTGGCGACTGACCATCTGCAGTGTCACACGGTGGCCGGAAGGTATAACCGCAGCGGAGGTGATATCGCCGGCAAGGCCGAAGTCCTCGAGCAGCGCATTGCGGACAAGCGGTTCGATCATCAGTCGTGGCAAAGGTAGAGGCGACATGTCAGGCGCTCCGCAGATCGGGTGTTGATATCGACAGGCGCGCGGCGCTCACCGCCTCTGCCAGGGTCATTTTCCGTCGACTGGTTTTCTTCAGGTGTTGCGGATAGTCGGTCCTTGCGTGTGAGCCGCGGGTTTCCGTACGCAACAGGGCAAAGACAGCGATGAGCAAAGCAACGGTCGCTGGCTGCGTGGTGGGACGCGCTGACTCGATCCGAGGAAGCAAGTCCGACACCGCGCTTCGCAGTCCGTCCCCGTTCCTGAGAACACCGAGATGGGCAGAAACAACGTGCCTAACGCTGCCAATCTCGAACGACGGCGGGGTCACCGTCGTGACCGAGGGCGCAGCGGTCTTGCGAACTGGCACGAACGCCGCCATGTCCTCAGCCGCACACATCCCCATAACAGCCGCCTCCAGCAGGGAATTGCTGGCAAGCCGGTTGGCGCCGTGCAACCCCGTCGAGGCAACCTCGCCGGCCGCCCAAAGACCGGCGACGGAGCTGCGCCCGCGCCTGTCAACATCGATGCCACCCATATGATAGTGGGCGGCCGGCATCACCGGGATCAGTTCCCGCGACGGGTCGACGCCCGCCTCACGGCAAAAAGTATCGACCGTCGGAAACCGTTGCGGAAATCTCGCCCCCAGTGCCATGCGTGCATCCAGATAGACCGAACGGCCGCCGTCGATTTCCGCGGCGACCGCGCGGGCAACGATGTCGCGGGGAGCAAGGTCTTCTCCATGCACGCCTCTCATCATCCGCCGTCCGTTCTCGTCGAGGAGAACGGCCCCGTCACCTCTGACGGCTTCGCTAACAAGGGCAAGAGGGCGGCGCACGGAGCGCAGCGCCGTCGGATGAAATTGGACGAACTCCATATCGGACAAGACCGCACCGACGCGGGCGGCAAGCGCGATCCCCTGGCCGAAGCTGCCGACAGGATTGGTGGACGCATTATAAAGACCGCCAAGTCCGCCCGTGGCCAACAGGACACGGTTGCTCGGGATGACGATTGTCTTTCCGTCACGGACGCAGACAACACCGTTCATCACGCCGTCATCGGCCTGAAGCGCGACCACTTCCGCATGATCCATCACGGTGATCGATGGTGTCGCATTGACCGCTCTGACGAGCGCATCGACGATAGCGGCACCCGAGCCGTCACCAGCAACATGAAGGATCCGGTTTCGCACGTGAGCCGCCTCCAGGCCGAGCGAGAAAGCGCCAGTGGAATCTCTGTCGAATGCCACACCGAAGCGCTGCAGCAGCGCTACGACGCTTTTCGCCGCGCCGACGATGCTGTGTACCACGCCTGCGTCGCAGAGACCGTCGCCAGCGGCGAGCGTATCGGCGGCATGCAGGTCCGCGTTATCGTCAGCACCGACAGCGGCCGCCATGCCGCCTTGTGCCAAGGCGCTGGAGGTGCGTGTTCCAAGCGAACCGCTTGTGACGAGCAGGACGGGGTGCGGTGCGAAGGTGAGCGCCGCGACAAGGCCGGCCACGCCGCTGCCGACTACCACAGGATGTCCGACGCTGTCATGCAGGATCGCGCTCATATCGCCAGCATCCTTTGCACCGCAAGACGCGCGCCATGGGCTACCGCGGGATCGATCAAGACCTCGTGTTGGTTTTGTTCAAGCGCCGCGCGAATATTGGCGAGCGTGATCCGCTTCATATGCGGGCAGAGATTGCATGGACGAATGAACTCGACCTCCGGATGGTCGGCTGCAACATTGTCGCTCATGGAGCATTCGGTGAGCAGCACGACTTGCGCCGGTTTCTTGCTGGCGACAAAATCCGACATCCAGGCCGTGGAACCGGCGAAATCGGCTTCCGCCACCACATCGGGCGGGCATTCCGGATGGGCCAACACCTGCACACCCGGATGGTTCTCGCGCAGCTGACGGACATCGTCGGCGGTAAAAAGCTCATGCACCTCGCAGTGACCGTGCCACGCAATGATTTCCACGTCCGTCTGACGGGCAATGTTGTGCGCAAGATATTCATCCGGAATCATCAGAACCTTCTTCACCCCGAGCCCCTCGACGATCTGCTTGGCGTTGCCCGATGTGCAGCAGATATCCGATGCCGCCTTCACCGCAGCGGAGGTGTTGACATAGGTGACGATCGGAACCCCCGGATGAGCCTGCCGCAACAGTGCGATGTCGGCAGGCGTGATGGAATCCGCCAGGGAACAGCCCGCCTGCATATCGGGAATCAGCACGGTCTTGGCCGGATTGAGCAGCTTCGTCGTCTCCGCCATGAAGTGGACTCCAGCCACCAGGATGACATCCGCCTCCACATCGACGGCCCGACGCGCCAGTGCCAGACTGTCGCCGACGATGTCGGCAACGCAGTGAAAAATCTCCGGCGTCTGGTAGTTGTGCGCCAGGATGACGGCGTTTCGCTTCTTCTTCAGAGCCCGAATTGCGGCGATATCGTCTTCGAAAGAGAGCCACTCCGCCGGCGGGATGAAGCGGCGGACGCGATCATAAAGCGACGACACGGAAGGGCTGGCAAGCATTGAACAAATCCCCATTATGCTCACAATGAGTATATATTGGGTGCATAGATATGCTCATTGTGAGTTTAAGTCAATACCGGGAGACGGGTAGCCGTGATCCTGACAGTGCGCGCTCTTCCACGATAGCGCGGCGGTAGCGGAAAATCTTTGCCGGCCGACCCGGGGCGTCGTCGGATGTCTCACCGGTTTCCTCGACGAGCTGCTGTTGCTCGATCATGCGTCTGAAGTTCTGCTTGTGAAGCGGCAGACCGGCCAGCGCCTCCACCGCCTTCTGAAGCTGGAGCATGCTGAAACTCTCGGGCATGACCTCGAAAACGACCGGGCGATATTTGATCTTGGCACGAAGTCTCGCGATGCCGGTGGCAAGGATACGCCGGTGGTCGGCAAACATCGGACGCCCAAAGTTGACCTGAGATGCATCGCCAGCTTCACTGACAAGCCCGGCCTGATAGAGAAGTTCATAGCGTTGCAAGGCAAAGTCTTCGTTCCAGTCGTGATCGAGGCCAAACAGAAAGTCGACACTGCGCCGGCGCTGGATCGCGTCCTTTTGATTGCCGGCGCCCCAGGCGTTGAGACGTGCCACGATGTCGTCTAGAATCTCCGGGCGCCCGGCACGCATGTCCTCCCAAGGAAGATATTCGTACCAGCCGTGCCAGCTTGGGCGCCCAGCGCCCAGGGTCTCCTGCTCCCGAACGAGACCAAGATAACTAATCGAGATGGTTCGACCACCAAGAATATCATTGTTCCGATCGCGATCAGCGAAGGTATAGAGCTGCTCGAGATAGCCGACTGGGTGACCGGTCTGTTCCTGGACCCACTCGCGAAGCCCGCTTTGCAATGTCCGGTGCCCAAGTTCGAATGGTCCCGAAGGCAAAGCCTCCCCGCCTCTGACGGTCATAACGCGCGGTTCATTGCCTGTAACGGCTGCAAGAACGGCCATAAGTTCGGCATGAGCAAGTCCAATGGTCACCGCAATCAGATCCAATCCTCGACAGTATTACCGCTGTGCCGTACGACCGCGCTTAAACCAGCACATATCGTGGACTGGACTACTCGCGAAGAGTGGCCAACGGATGTATGCCGCATGGATACCGCGAACAGATGTGGCCGTCCAGTGAACCCAAGCAACCCTGCTCGAACAGGTAGTTTCGACCGACCTGCTCTACAATTGCCTGAGGAAGTGATGCACCGGTCCTCGCGCAGCTTTGAAAACGCAGTAACCTAGCCATCCACGGACTACGTTAGATTTTGCCTTACTCTTTTGCGGAGCGGAACGACAAAAATGCTGATGAACGGACCCGAACCTACGACCCGCAACCCTAAAGGCCTAACCCACTAAAAATTTTCCCTAACTTGCAGCGGCCTGGATTACAAAAAAATTTTCAATTGGTGGCGGACCCGGCAACTCGAAATTGGTCGTGGTCGAAGCCAAGTTAACGATCGACAGAATTGATCTGAACACTTTGAGGCGGGGCGTGTATCAGTGCCAGCGAGACACGAGATGGGGTTGAGCGACCGCCTAAATGCCCTTTGGTTCAGCGGACGGCATTAGGAGGATCTCACATCGCAAAATGTCAGAAAACTGCATATATTTCTGACAGGAGAATTGCCGTGCAACGATTGCCAACACAGATCATGGCCCATACCGAGCAGCTGCCCGAGGGAACAGCGCTGTCCGCGAAGGCCTTCCTGCATTTGGGAAACCGTGCCGCGGTAGATCAGGCATTGTCGCGTCTGTATGAACGCGGCGAGCTTGTGAGGGCCGGTCGTGGGATCTATCTCAAGGCGATCAAGAGCCGGTTCGGGAGCCGCCCGCCGACGGTCGAGCAGGCCATTGAAGCCGTTGCGCACCAGCGTGGCGAGGTGATCGTTTCGAATGGTGCTGCAGCTGCAAACTCGCTGGGGCTGTCCACTCAAGTACCGATCCGGTCGGTCTACTTCACTTCCGGTCGCAGCCGAACCATTATTGTCGGTAGCCAAGCGGTCGAGTTGAAGCACGTGCCGCGCTGGCAGCTCGCCCTGGCGAACAAGCCTGCCGGCCTGGCGATCCGGGCCTTGGCATGGCTCGGCCCGGAAAAGGCCGACGAGGCACTTCCGAGCATCAAGCGGAAGCTTTCCGCTGAGGCGTTTGGCGAACTCGTTGCCGCCGCCCCTCAGTTTCCCAGCTGGCTTGCCCGCAGTGTAGGAAAGGCCGCCTATGGCTGAGCAATTTTTTGCAGCTATCCCGGGACGATCGAAGGGACGTTCTTGCGATCGCCGCGGAGAAAGGCGGGCGGCCGATCCATCTTCTGGAAAAGGACGCCTGGGTCGTCTGGGCGCTTCAAACCCTTTATGGAACGTGCTCGGTGACCACCTCGTCTTCAAAGGCGGCACGTCGCTCTCTAAAGCCTACAACGCCATCCGCAGATTTTCGGAAGATGTCGACTTGACCTACGATATCCGTGCACTCGCCCATGATCTCGTCGGCGAGAACGAGCAGGCGTTGCCGGAAACCAGGAGCGAGGAAAAGCGCTGGTCGAGCGAAGTCCGAAAGCGCTTACCGGCCTGGGTATCGGAGACCGTGAGCCCGCTCGTTGTCGATGCGATCAGCGCCCAGTCGCTTCCAGTGAGCAGGTACCAGTCACCGTGTCGGGCATACTTGACGGCGGCACTTTGCCGTCGAGAGGCCGCCCCTTTACCTGCCTGCGCAGATCGGCGCTTCCGCGGAACTGCCAAACTCCTCGCGCCTGACATTCGGCAAATCCGGAGAGTCCGGCAATGGCCGGCAATCCAGCGCCGCGCGGCTCAACTTCGTGACCCGCTTCTAGCCCGCGTTACCTATCGTCACATATCGCTTGGCGCAGTAGAGAAGCGCTTCCTGGTTTTCGGCGACGTTGACGCGCAAGACACGGCCAAAAAGCACGCGGTGCGTTCCCTGATCGAGCGCGTTAGTCAGTTCGCATTCGAAGCTGACCAGCGCATCCTCGAGAACAGGCGCGCCGGTGTTGCCTTCGACCCATCCACCGGTCGCAAAGCGTTCTGCCATCGGGGTCTTGCCGCCAAACAGATTGGAGAGCGCCACGTGGCCAGGCGCCAGCGTGTTGACGCAGAAGAAGCGCGCCGCCTCGAACGCCGGAAAGCAGGAACTCGTGCGGTTTATGCAGGCAAGCAGCGTCGCCGGCGTATCGCTGACGCTGCAGACCGCCGATGCGGTGAAGCCGTAAGGGCCGTCACCGGCCCGCGTCGTCACGATGTTGACCGCCGCGCCGAGGCGCGACATGCCATGGCGGAACTCCAAGCTTTCCACCGTTTCGAAGCTGTGATCTATCATCCCCATCTATCGTCTCCTAGATCCGCGCCGGGCGTTCGAACCCCATCCGGTCGCGCAGTGTGCCACTTTCATATTCGAGGCGATAAAGGCCTCGCTCCTGCAGGATCGGCACGACCATCTCGACGAAATCGGTCAGGCCATCGGGGAAGTGCGACGGCATGATATTGAAGCCGTCGGCGGCGCCGGTTTCAAACCAGGTCTCGAGCGTGTCGGCAATGTATTCCGGCGTGCCGCAGAGAACCCAATGCCCGCGCGCTGCGGCCATGAGGTTGTAGACATCGCGCAGCCGCATATTTTCGCGCCGCGCCTTGTCGAGCATGACCTTGGCGAAGGCGTGATAGCTGTCCGACGGCTTCAAGTCCTCGGGAATGGGACCGTCGAGATCATAGACGCTCATGTCGATGCCGAAGCGATCGGACAGCAGTGACAGCGCATTGGTTTCGCTAATGAAGCCCTGTAGCGCCGCGAGCTTATCGTGGGCCTCGCGCTCCGTTCGCCCGACGATCGGCATGAGACCCGGCAGGATCACCATGCTGTCTTCGGCGCGGCCGTATTTCTGCAGGCGATCCTTGACGGAGCGGTAGAAAGAGCGTGCTTCGTCGAGATCCTGTGTCACCGAGAAGACCACGTCGGCCGATTTCGCCGCCAGTTCCTGGCCGGGGCCTGAACCGCCGGCCTGCAGGATAATCGGCTGTCCCTGCGGCGAGCGGCCGATGTTCAGCGGCCCCTTGACCTTGAAATGCGCGCCGTCATGATCGAGAGGGCGAACCTTGGCTGGATCGATGTAGACGCCGGTTTCGCGGTCGGCGGTGATCGCGTCGTCCGCCCAACAATCCCAGAGACCACGAACGACGGTGAGGAACTCCTCGGCGATCTCGTAGCGCTTCGCATGATCGGGGTGAATGGTCCCAAAATTTGCTGCGGCCGTCGGGTTCGCCGTAGTTACCGCGTTCCAGGCAGCACGACCACCGCTGAGATGATCAAGCGAGGCAAAGACGCGGGCGACCGTGAAAGGATCGCTGTAGGTTGTGGAGACGGTGGCGCCAAGCCCGATATGCTTCGTCGCGCCGGCGACGGCCGACAGAAGCGTCAGCGGTTCCAGACGCGCCGTATAGGAGGGGTGCGCTGCCGGGTCGGCGTGCAGATTGTCTCCCATGAAGATGAGATCGAAGAGGCCGCGCTCGGCGTCCTGCGCTATTGCGCGGATCTGGTCGATATTCTGGAAACTGTCGATCGCGCCCGGCATTCGCCAGCCGGCGACATGGCTGCCGGTGCCGAGAAGGAAGAGGCCGAAGTGAATCTTTCGTGTCATGCTATGCCTATCTCCAGAAGACGTAACGCCGCTCGACAAAGCTGATCGCGCCGAAGAATACGAGGCTGATCGTCGAGGCGACGACGATGGCGGCCCAGACCTTCACGAAGTCGATCTGCAGCACCGCCTGATAAATGACCCAGCCGAGCCCGCCATAAGCGCCGAGCATCTCGGTGACGATGGCCACCAGAACGCTGCGCACCGTCGAAACGCGCATGCCGGCAATGATTAGCGGCAGCGCGGTCGGAAGACGCAGCCGCCACACGATGGCAAGCTGTCCGGCGCCGAAGGAACGGATGAGATCGACCGTCTTGCGATCGACCCTGTCGAGGCCGGCGATGGTGCTGAGAAAGATCGTGAAGGAAACCGCAATCGCCACCATCACCACCTTTGACGTCATGCCCATGCCGAACCAGAGCAGGACAAGCGGCGAGTAGGCGACGACGGGGACCGAGTTGATGGCAGTCGCAAGCGGCAGAACCACGCCGCGGGCAGCGGGGATGATGGTGACGAGGACCGCGAGCGACATTCCGATGGCGCAGCCGATCACATAGCCCGCGATGGCCTCACCAGCCGTAAAGACGGTGGCGTCGAAAAGATTGCGTGCGTCCGATACCATTCCGACCAGAATGCTGCTGACCGACGGCAGCACATAGGCCGGCAGGTTGAAGCCGCGCGCCGACAGTTCCCATATAACGGCGATCAGCAGCGCGCCCGCGATGCCGCGCCCACTCTGGCGCAGGTTGTCCGTTCGTTGATTGCTCATTTCTCAGCCCCCCAAAAGACGATATGGCGCTCCGCCCAGGAGACGACGCCATAGAGCCCCATCCCGAGACAGGCAGAGACGACGATGGTCGCCCAGATGCCAACGACGTTTTCGTTATACATCGCCTGCAGCAGCAGCACGCCGAGGCCGGTCGTATCGCCGAACCACTCGCCGACGATCGCGCCGACGAGGGCAAGCGAAGAGGCAAGCTTCAGCGCGACGAAGATCTGCGGCAAGGCGGCCGGCAGATAGATCCGCCGCAGGATCTGCCCATCCCTGGCGCCGAAGCTGCGCATCAGCTGAACCTGTTTCGGATCGACCGATGAAAAGCCGAGGATGGCGTTGACTGTGACCGGAAGGAAGCTGACGTAGAAGGAGATCACCGCCTTGGCGAACAGCGTATTGCCAAACCAGAGCACGACCACGGCGCCGAAAGCAATGACGGGAATGGTCTGAGATACGATGAAGAGCGGGAAGAACAGCTCGCGCAGCGCCGTCCAGCGATGAAACACCACGGCGATCGCCACGCCGAAGAGGCTGCCGGCGACGAAACCCAGCGCCGTTTCGAGGAACGTCCGCCACAAGCCGGAGGTATAGGCGCCAGGCGTCGCGATGATATTGGCGGCAATGGCGCTTGGGCGCGGCAGATAATAGGGCCGGATGCCGAAGGCCATGACGATTACCTCGATCGCCAGCAGCCCCACGGCCAGCCACAGGATCGGTTTTACCGCGGCGTAAATCCTGCCCGTCGAAATGACGGGCAGGCGTGGTACGGATGCGTTGGTTCCGCTCACAGGCGTCGTTCCGCGGCCGGGATCTTCTCGATGAAGCTGGCGTTGAAGGCCTTATCGAGATCGACGGGCTTGGAGATCACGCCGTACTTTGCCAGAAGCTCGTTAGCCGAGCCGACGGCCGCCTTGTCAATGGTAAAGATGCCATCGGTAGAAGCCTTGCCGGCGGTCATCAGAGTCTTGATCTCGGACAGCATGAATTCCTGCTGGGCGCGATCGAGCGTCGGCGCGATCTTCATGATGGTGTCGATCGCTCCCTTCTCGTCCGCGAAGGCTTCCTTCCAGCCCTTGACGCTGGCGCGCAGGAACTTTTCGACGAGCTCCGGCTTTTCGCTGGCGGTCTTCTCGGCGACGATCAGCGTATCGCGTGGGAATGAGACGCCGCTATCCTCAGGCACGAAGAGATTGAGGTTTTCCTTACCGACGCGCTGGTTGATGACGTAAAGTTCGTTATAGCGCGTCGCGGTCACGACATCGACCTGCTTGTCGACGAAGGGGGTGACGGAAACCTGCTGCGGCTGGATATTGGCTTCCTTCGGGTCGATGCCGGCTTTCGACAGCATGGCCGCAAGCACGTGATTGGCGCCGGTGAACCAGGTCGTGATCTTCTTGCCCTTGAAGTCGGCAACGCTCTGAACCGGTCCGTCCTTGTGCGACACGAAGACGAACGGCGTCTGCTGGTGCGCAACACCGATGCAGACGATCGGCAGGCCCTTGTCGCGTCCAGCGAAGACGCTGTCGGTGCCGCCGGAGAGGCCGAACGTGTCGGCGCCGGTCGCGACGAGGTTCTCGGTCAGAAGGTTCGGTCCGCCCGGATTGATGGTGAGGTTTATACCTTCGTCCTTGTAGTAGCCCTTCTCGAGCGCGACGTAGAAGCCTGCGAACTGGGCCTGCGTGAGCCACTTCAGGCGCAGGCTGGCATCAACCATCTCTTGCGCGCCTGCCGGAGCCGCGGACATGCCGAGTGTGGGAAGCGTGATGGCGGCGGCGGCGAATGCCGCGATAACGTTACGTCTGTTGAGCATGAAACCCTCTTTTGTATTGTTCGTGACTTGTCGTTGCCCTCCCATCGATGAGCTTACTGCCGGAAATCCGAGCCTTCCCTGTCCAGCTGGCGCAGGAAGGCCGGCCACTCCCGTTCACCGGCAATAAGAATGTCGCCCTTGCTCTCCCAGAACTGGCGCGCCGCCTTCTCGCAAACATCGTGCGGCGGGATGACAAGCTCGGCGCCGGAGGCGCTCGCGGCCTGGAGATCGAGCTGGATGCGCGCGGCGCGCTCGAAATAGTAGAGCAGCATAAAGGCCTCGCCGGGCGTGCGGCCGATGGTGAGGATGCCGTGGTTGCGCATCAGCATCACCTTGTTGTCGCCGAGATGGCTGATAAGGCGCTCCTGCTCCGCCAGATCGATGGCGACACCCTCATAGGCGTGGAAAGCCTGGCGCTGATAGAAGCGCATGGCGAACTGGCTGAGCGGCAGCAGGCCGTCCTTCTGGCACGACACCGCGACGCTGGAATCAGAATGCGTATGCAGCACGCAGACGGCATCATGGCTCGACTTGTGCAGCGCGCCGTGAATGACGAAGGCGGCCTTGTTGACCGTGTAGGGCGTGTCATCGAGCTTGTTGCCCTCGATGTCGATCTTCACCAGGCTCGACGCCGTGATCTCCTCGAACAGGAAACCGTAGGGGTTCAGCAGGAACTGATCCTCGTGGCCAGGTACACGCATCGAGATGTGATTATAGATCAGATCGTCCATGCCGAGGCGGGCAACCATGCGATAGCAGGCGGCGAGATCGACGCGCGCCTTCCATTCGTCTTCGGCGATATGGGCCGGGCGACCCGAATAATGGTCCGTCATAGTCTGGTTCCTCATGCTTCAATCAGTGTCCAGCAACCTGGAAGGACTTCATGCTCTCTTCCTCGATTGCCTCAAGAAGGGTCTTTTTCAACGCGATGAATTCGGGAGACGTAACGATGTCGGCCTTGCGTGGGCGCGGCAGGTCGACAACCTGCTCCAGCTTCACCTTGCCCGGACGCGCGGTCATGACCAGCACGCGGTCGCCGAGAAAGATCGCCTCATCGACGTCATGGGTAATGAACAGGACCGTGCGCTTGTGCTTCTGCCAGACATCGAGCAACCAGCGCTGCATCATCGTGCGGGTGAGCGCATCGAGCGCGCCGAACGGCTCGTCGAGCAGCATCAGGTCGCGCTTGAACAGGAAGGTGCGCATCAGCGCCACGCGCTGGCGCATGCCGCCCGAAAGCTGGTTGGGATATTGCTTCTCGAAGCCGGCGAGACCGAACTCGGGAAGCATGTCCATCGCGAGCTTGCGCGCCTCTGAACGCGACATACCCTCGATTTCAAGGGCGATAATGGCGTTGTCGATGACATTGCGCCACGGCAGCAGCAAATCGCGCTGCGGCATGAACGACACCTTGCCGAGCAGATCCGAAGCCGTGGAGCTCACGCCCTTCAGGCGCAGGATGTTGCCCGCATCAGGCTCTTCCAGACCGGCGAGGATATTGAAGAGCGTGCTCTTACCGCAACCGGACGGGCCGACGACGGTCACCAGTTCGCCAGGACGAATGGACACCTCGAGATCGCTCAGGGCCTTGGTTGCGCCGAAGGTCTTGGAGACGTTCCGCAACTCGATGAGCGGCTTTCCATCATCCGCGGCATCGGCGGCTTCGAGCAAGGCAGGATCCGGGAGAGCGGCCTGCGCCTTTCGCGGTTTCAGCAACTCGATCAGCCCCATGGCGCCCGATGTTGGACCGCGAGGGAAAAGTTCAGTCGGCGTTATCGCCCTGTCAGTCATGAGCACGACTCCTGTTGCGTATGCAAATCTTCGGTGAAGGAATACAAGCAAGGCCCATGCCAGATGCAAGAACCCATGTTTTTTCACTCAAAAACCGAGATTTGCCGGGACAGGGATCAACCGTCAGGTCAAAAACCGTCCGCCAAGGATAATAATTATACATAATTGCCGATTTCTGTATTCACATAACCAGAATCCGTGTCCTGAAGACGTTATTTGTTGTGCACTTCGTGGGCAATTTTTAGCCATCAGGCATCTCGCTTTTAAATGCCGGAAAACAGCCGTTCTCACGGATCGGAACACGAAAAAAGACCGGGAACGACATTGTCCCGGTCCTTGAAACGTCACGGAAGAGGCCTGGACCTAGGCTAGCGCGCGCTTCATCATCTGGAAGAAGCCCGTGTTCGACGCCTTTTCGACAACGCGGGCGTTGACCTTGAATTCTGGCCAACGATTACCGAGAACCGGCGGATGAACGGCCGAAAATCCCCTGGTGATCTCGCCGGCGGTCTCGATACGGACAACCGCATCGCGCGCGATCTCAATCAGATCGGAATTGAGCGCCATGGCGCAAGTCAGGGAGTCCGGATGCGTGCTGATCGGACGACCATAGCGCGCCTCCGCCGTTTGGCGGGGCGTGGCCGAAACCTTGCGGTAGAACTCCGAGAGCGGCGTTTTCATCGCGAAGATTTCGTCGAGTTGATCCGCCTCGAACAGGCTGGAGCGCATGGTGAGCGTCCAGGTCGAGAGCGTGATGTTGAAGCCCGCCTCGAAGACGATCTTCGCCGCTTCCGGATCGATGAAGAAGTTATACTCGGCGCAGGGGGTGATGTTGCCGACCGAGTTGTCGGTGCCGCCCATGATCCAGAGATGGCGAACCGCCTTGGCGATGCGCGGCTCCTTCATGACCGCCAGGGCGATGTTGGTCAGCGGTGCCTGGGCGAGGATGTCGATCTCGCCGGGCTCGGCCATCACCTTTTCGATGATCGCATCGACGGCATGCATCGTCTCCGGCCGCTGGCGGGCGATCGGCAGATTGGCGCCACTCATCCCGTCATTGCCGTGCATGGTCGAGGCTTCCCACTGCTTGACCATCGGTCGCCTCGCGCCGCAGTAAACCGGGATTTTGCCGGAGAAACCGGCGGCCTCGATGGTCGCCAGCGCGTTTTCCACCTGCTGGTCGAAGGGTACGTTGCCGACGCAGACGGTCACCGCCTCCAGCGTCGATCCCGGCGTCTTCATGGCGAGCAACAGGGAATAGGTGTCGTCGCCTGCGGTATCCGTGTCGATAATCAGCCGCATCAGTAGAACTCGAATCCCATGGTACGGGCATGATAGTAGAGCCCGCCGTCCTGCACGATCAGAAATTCGGCGCGGGTGTTGCCGTCATTGTGGTGGCTGTGCTTGGCGGCGGCGGGCGTCACCAGCGTTGCCCAGGGCGACCAGTCGCATTTCTCTTCGGCAACCATGGAATAGGCGGGATCGCCGGCAACCACCAGCGTGATGGCGGCCGAGTTGTGCTTGTGCGGCGGCTGCGCGCTCTTCGGCTTCAGCGTGTTCAGCGAAAGCGTCATGGTCGGCGTGATGTTGCGGGCGGCTTCGGTCTTTTCGGCCGAGAAGATTAGCGCGTGACCGGATGTCGAGGCATTGGCGTTCGAGCTGTAGACCACATCGAGCTGATAGGTAATTTCATCGGCCGGATAGTGCACGAACTGCACCGCGGCTTCCTCACCGGTGACCGGCGCGGACGTATCGAACTTCAGCTGCGGATCGTTGCCGACAGCCCAGAAGATGCAATCGTCCTTGGCGCTGATCGCGGACGGGATGCCCCCCGGCAGAAGGAAGACATCGCCCTTGCCGAGCGTCGCCTTCTCGTCACCGACGACGAGGCTGGAGCTCCCCGTGATGACGTACCAGATCGACGCCGTGTTGACGAGCGTCGTATCCAGTGTTTCGCCGGCCTTGACCACAGCATAGCGCGCCAGCATCAGTGGCGTCGTCGCGGCAAAGGCGCACTCCATCCTGTCTGACTGGTCGCAGTTGATGAAACCGGTCTTTTCCATCTTCATCGCCTGGGCGGGCTCGTCCATGAAGATGTGCCCCGGCACCGGGGGAAGCTTTATGTTGAAGGCATTGCCGGAATTGAAATAGCGGCTGCGCGCCTCGGCCGCGTTGGCGGGCTCGCGCGGCAGTTGGACCGGCATTTCGGCCATGTCGTTGGCTGTGCTCATCATGCATCTCCTTGGTTGAACGAAACACCTGCTTGCTCAAGAAGCAGGTCGAGAAGAACGGTGGCGCCGGCGGTAACATGATCCGGCTCGGACCATTCGTCCGGATGGTGGCTGATGCCACCCCGGCAGGGAATGAAGATCATCGCCGACCGCGTCAACGGCGCCATCTGCCGCGCATCGTGTCCGGCGGCGGAAAGAACCTCAAGGCGCGACAGACCGTGCCGGTCAGCCGAATTGCGGATCGCCTGCCTGAGCCCTTCATCGAAGCCATTGGAGGGCGCATCGACGAGGCGGCGGATTTCAACTTGGCATGCACCGGCCTCCGCAAGCGCGATGTCCTCGAGGCGGGTGCCGCACGCGTCTAGCACGCTATTTGCGGGATGGCGCAAGTCGATGCGGAAAGTGACCCTGGCCGGGACGACCGACGGCGCGTTCGGCTCGACGACGACACGGCCGATGGTGAACTTGATCAGTTCCTCGCCGGCCATCGCGTCATGCATCAGCGTCGCCATCCGCGCGAACGCTTGAACAGCATCCTGGCGACGGCTCATCGGCTCGGTACCGGCGTGGGCCTCGCGGCCTGTGATCGTGATGTCGTAGGTCTTCTTGCCCTGGATACCGGAGACAACACCGATGATGGCACCTTCTGTTTCCAGCACATCGGCCTGCTCAATATGTGGTTCGATGTAGGCGTGAATGGGAAAGCCGAGCGCGCGATGCGGCAGTTCGGGGAATGCGGCATGCAGCGCGCCAAGCGCCTCGCCGACGCTGACGCCATCGGCGTCACGTACCCTCCTCACGTCCTCCAGCGTACGCAGGCCGGCGAAGAGTTCGGAGCCCATCATGCCGGGAGCGAAGCGGCTCCCCTCCTCGTTCATCCAGCCGACGACGGTGATCGAACGCTCCGGCGTCACGCCTGCTTCGGCAATCGCCGTCACGGCCTCGAGGGCAGCCAGCACGCCAAAAGCCCCATCAAAAAGACCGCCTGTCGGCTGGCTGTCGATGTGACTGCCGGTGACGACAGGCGCCAGTTGGGGACGCAGACCCTTGAGCGTGAGAAACAGATTGCCCGCCGGATCGGTCGAAGGTTCAAGGCCGGCTTCATTGCCCCATGCGATGATCCGCCGCCAGGCTTGGATCTCTTCGCACGAGAGCGCCTGTCGGTTGATGCCGCCTCTAGGCAGCGCGCCGTCCTCGCCGAGCGCCATCAGGCGGGTCCAGAGCCGATCGGGAGAGATTGCCGGCCGCACCATGTCGCTTACTCCGTCCGCATGACCTGGCCGGGATCGGCGCGCGGATCGCGCACTGTCCAGGCGCCCTGCTCGACCTGGGCAATGAAATCGGACACGAGAGCGTTGAACAGCGCCGGCTCTTCAAGGTTCAGCGTGTGGCCCGTCTTCGGGAAGATCGCCAGACCCGCGGCCGGCAGCATCTTCTTCAGATAGATCGACGGCTGCAGGCAATGGTCGTCCTCATCGCCGGTCATGACCAGCGTCGGCACCATCATCGCCTTCAACTGCTCTTCGAGATCCCAGAAGGACGGGCGACGGCACTGGACGCCACGCATCGTGTTGGCGGCGCCGATGGCCGAGTGATGCGAGAGGCGCTCCGCAAAGGCTGCCCAACCGCGCGGATCCTTGTTCTGGAACTGAACGCGGCTCGCACCTAGCGAATAGATCTTCGAGAAGCCGGCAGGATCCTTCTCGAAATTGTCCGCGACCCTCAGCGAGGTATTGCGGAAATAATCGGCCGTTTCCCGCTCCGTGCCGTAACCGGCGCCGGCGACCGTCAGCGACAGGGCCCGTTCCGGCGTGCGAAGGCCGAAATGCAGGGTGGCGAAACCGCCCATGGAAAGGCCGACGATATGCGCCTTCTCGATACCGAGCGCATCGAGGACCGCGACCGCATCGTCGGCGGCGTTGGCTTGTGAATACATCTCCATATCCGCGGGGATATCCGACGGCGCATAGCCGCGGGCTGCATAGGTGATGCAGCGGTGACGGCGGGCAAAGAAGCTCATCTGCGGTTCCCAGGCGTCGTAGTTTCCGCCGAACTCGTGGATGAACAGGATCGGCGTTCCGCTCTCTCCTGCCGTCTCGTAGTAAAGCTTCGTTCCATCCTTGGCGGTCGCGTACATGTGAAAGCCTCTTTGCCTCGTGTCGTCGATGGGTATGCCGGCCCTAGAAAAGGGCCGGTACGTCGTTGAGCGTGCGCGCCGTCTCGATGTAGCGCGGCAGACCTTCGCAGAAACGTTCGGCCCAGGCCGATGGTACCGAGGTCGAGACCTTGATGAAGCGATCGCCGAAGGCGGCCGTGTGGTAGCGTCCCTGGCGGATCATCACGCCTTCGCGGCGAGCCGCCTCGACGATGGCCTCGGGCGAAACGCCGGTGGAAATGGTCTCGAGGACCAGGAAGTTGCCGTGGGACACCGGGATCGGAACCGAAAGGCCGGCGGCCTTCGCGGCCTCGATGATCATCGCCTTATTGGCGCTATCGATGCGGCGCACGTCCTTCATCCATTCCGACTTGACCGACAGGCCGGCCATTGCGGCGCGCTGCGCCACGACCGATGCGCCAAGCACCGAGGTGGAGGCCGCCGAGAACTCGTCGACCAGCTTCGGCTCGGCAACGAGCGCGCCGATGCGCATGCCGGCAAGACCCAGCCACTTGGAGAACGACAGCGAAACCACCGTGCCCTCGGGCGCGACCTGCAGCACCGGCGTGTGGCCGTCGGCGAAATCGCGATAGGTGCAATCGTGGATCAGCAGCGCGCCGACCGAACGGGCGATCTCGGCAAAGGCTTCGATCTCCTCGCGGTCATAGCGGATGCCGAGCGGATTGTTCGGATCGACTATGTAGATGATCGCGCAGCGCTCATCGACGTTGGCGCGCAGCGCCTCCGGCGTCAGCTTGTAGTTGACCGAGGCATCGTAAATCGGGATCTGGACCACTTCGGCGCCTGCCTGTTCGGCGAACATGCACGGCCACTTCCATGTCGGATCGGTGGTGACGAGCGTGGTGCCCGGCTTCGCGCGCGCCTTGCAGATCATGGCGAGCGCGTTGACGCCACCTTCGGTGACGAGCGCTTCGGCAGAGGTTCCGGCCACGCCCAGATCGGCGAGGATCGCGCTGCGCAGCGCCTCGAAGCCCATCGGCGGGGCATAGGCATTGAACTCGCCGGCTTCAACCGAGCGGATCATGGCTTCCGCGACCGCCGGATGGGCGGGCACGTGGTTGGTGTTCTGCCCCATCCATGCCAGATCAGGCGTGGAGAACAGATCGTCGAAATAACGGTTGCGGGTGCGAGCGTCGGCCATGGGTCAGATCACCGAGCCGCGCGCGGCGATACCGCCGTCGATGGTGACGACCGTGCCGCTGATATATGCGGCCTTGGGCGACGCCAGGAAGACGCAGAGATCAGCAACTTCCTCGGCGGTTGCCGGACGCTTGCCCGGATACTTGTCATAGAGTTCTTCCCAGCGGCTCTCGTCGCCCAGCATGTCGATGGCCTTGCGCTTCATGATCTTGAACATGCGCGGGGTGTCGACCGGGCCGGGGTTGACGCCGACGACGCGGATGCCTTCATCCATGCTGCGGCCGCCGAGCGCCTTGGTGAAGCTCATCAAAGCGGCATTGCCGGTGGAGCCGGCGAAATAGGCGGCATCCCAGTTCTCGCCGGAATTGCCGATGACGTTGATGATGACGCCACCCTTGCCCTCACCTTGGCCCTTGCGGCGCTTCCAGAACTCGCGCGCCAGCGTGATGTAGCCGAAAACCTTGAGATCGAAGCCGCGACGGATCGATTCGTCCGTGACGTCCTCGATAGAACCGGCCGGAATGTCGCCGGCGTTGTTCATGAGGATATCGTAGTCGCCGCAGGCCTTGTCGAGCGCAACCATGGCCTCGGTCGTGCCAAGATCGGCTTCGTGTACGGTCACATTGACCGGGTACTGCGTAAGTTCCTTCTTCAGCGCCTCCATCGCCGCGCCGTTGCGGGCAGCGAGGTGAAGGTGACATCCTTCCGCGGCCAGCACCTTCGCGATGGCATGGCCGATGCCCTGCGACGCGCCGGTGATCAGCGCCGTCTTTCCAGCAAGATTAAGTTCCACCTGCATCTCCTATTTGAATACATATTTCGCCTTCTTGCATACGCGGATTTATCGTCGTGTCTATAGCGTTTTAATGGTGATATTGGAAATTTTTCCCACGCAATGGTATTTTGATGAACTATTTTGCACAATATGCAAATTAAAGGGGCACGGAGCGCATTTCATTAGCAGCTTTGCGATTATTTTTCAAAAGTCATTTTATGTATACGAATAGCTATTGCTAGAATACCGAAAAGGCATAATGTCGCATTATAGCCCTCGGGCATGGATGACCTCTGAAACAGACGGCTGGAATTCTCATGGCAGATGTGTCCCTCAAAAATGTGGGGAAGACTTACGAAAACGCTTCCACGAATACGATCGAGAACCTGAACCTGGACATTCGCAGCGGTGAGTTCGTGGTGCTTGTCGGCCCGTCGGGCTGCGGCAAGTCGACGACACTGCGGATGCTGGCGGGCCTTGAGGAACTAACAGACGGCGAAATCTGGATCGGCGATCGGCGCGTCGATGAGTTAGAGCCGCGCGATCGCAACATCGCCATGGTCTTTCAGAACTACGCGCTCTATCCGCATATGACGGTCGCGCAGAATATGAGCTTCGGCTTGAAGCTGTCGGGCATGGAGAAGGCCGAAATCCGCCGCCGCGTCGAGGAGGCAGCAAAGGTCCTGGATATCTCCGCCCTGCTGGAGCGCCGGCCCAAGCAGCTCTCGGGCGGCCAGCGCCAGCGTGTGGCCATGGGGCGCGCGATGGTGCGCGATCCCGCCGTCTTCCTGTTCGACGAGCCGCTCTCCAACCTCGATGCGAAGCTGCGCGGGCAGATGCGCGCGGAAATCCGCCGGCTGCACAAGCGCCTGAAGGCGACCACTGTCTATGTGACCCACGACCAGGTCGAGGCGATGACGCTTGCCGATCGCGTGGTGGTGCTGAACAAAGGCCTGATCGAGCAACAGGGTACGCCGCAGGAACTTTACGAGCGTCCGGCAACCCGCTTCGTCGCGGGCTTCATCGGCAGCCCGACGATGAATTTCCTGCCGGCCGACGTCGTTATGCACGGCGAAACGCCGACGTTGACGTTCGCAGGTGCGACGGTGGCTGCTCCCGCCGACAAGGTCGAGGCATTGAAGGCCTTCGCCGGTCGTCGCATCGAAATCGGCCTGCGTCCGGAGCATTTCCTAGCCGACGGTACAACTGAAATCTCGGTGCCTGTGGACATGGCCGAACTGCTCGGCCCGACGACACTCGTCCATTTCACGCTCGAGGGCGTCTCATGCTCCGCAATGCTGCCGCCGGAGCACGCCGCGGCCGAGGGGCGCACGCAGTCGCTCCGCATTGCCCGTGATCGCATGTCCCTCTTCGATCCCGATACCGGCCGCGCCATCTGACGCGACCGCCGCCTGTACGACGACATAAGAAACAAGGAGAACAGCTGATGAATGCACGCATACTCTTTCTCGCCGGCCTGCTTGGCGCCACCGCGCTCGGCAGCACTGGCGCATTCGCCCAGGACAGCGCCGCCTGTACCGGCGAGGCCGTGACGCTGCGCATCCTGCGCACGCCGGGAAATTACCCCTATCCGGCACCGATGGAGGCCTGGCAGAAGGAAAACCCCTGCGTCAAGTTCGAGATCAACGAAGTTCCGTTCGCCCAGCTTGCCGACACGATCTCCGTTCAGGCCGCCAGCTCCAACCCACCTGACGTGCTGGTCTACGATGGCCCGAACACGCAATCCTATGCCGCTTCTGGCATCCTGCTGCCCTTGACCAAGTACCTGCCGAAGGGCTGGGACGAGGACATCCTTGCCGCGACCAAGGCAGAGCACAGCTTTGAGGGCGAGGTCTATTCGCCGGGGATCGAGCAGACCACGGTCGCCATGTACTACAACAAGAAGCTCGTCGAAGCCGCCGGCATCAAGCCGCCGCAGACGCTCGACAAGGCCTGGACCTGGCCGGAAGCATTGGCTGCTTTCAAGGCCTGCCAGCAGGGCCCGGCCGGCGCGCCGAGCGTCTGGGGCCTCGGCCCGACCCGCTTCGGCAACGGCCAGCCCGGCCTCGTTTATCAGGACCTGATCTACCAGCGCTCCGCCGGCGACCCTAAGGCCGCCCCCGAAAGCTCCGCCTACAAGACCTTCTGGGCACTGTCCAAGGACGGCAAGTCGGTCGAAGGGTATCTGAACACGCCGGAAGCCATCGAGGCGCTGAAATTCTACCAGTCGCTCTTCAACTCCGAAGGTGTTGCGCCCAAGGTCGGCATTCCGAACGCCTTCTTCGATGGCAAGGCCTGTTTCTACATCGATACGCCGGCCGCCGGCAGCGCGCTCATCAAGGATCCGAAGATCGAATGGGGCATCACCCCGATCCCGTACTTCAAGACGCCGATCGTGCACACCGGCTCGACCACAATCGGCGTCACGGCGCGCTCCAAGCATGCCGAGATCGCGGCCAAGTTCGTGGTCGACATGTCCACGGGTGAATACGCCTACATGAACGTCAGCCAGCGTGGCAACCTGCCGACGCTGAAGAGCCTGTTCCCACGCTTCGAGACCTACAACGCCTATCCGATGAAGGTCTTCGTCGACCAGTTGCAGGAATGGGGCCAGCCGCGTCCTCCGGGCCCGAAGTTCGCCCAGTACGACAAGCTCGTCACCGATGCTCTGCGTGCCGTGGCCTTCGGCGGCGATCCGGCCGACCTGATGGCGGACGCCGAGAAGAAGGTACAGCGGGTCCTCGATCGCTAAGCATTGGACGCAAGAATGTCGGTCTCAAATACCCTATCCACGGCTTCGGCCAAACCAAGAACGCGAAAGCCCGCTACCAGGCGGCAAAAGCGGGATTGGCTGTTTGCGGCCGGCTTCCTTGCGCCGTTCATGATCCTGTTGCTGGTCTTCCAGTACGTGCCCTTGCTCGTCATGGCCCGCAACAGCGTCTATGACTACTCCCTGCTCAACCCGGCCGCCGCCAAGTTCGTCGGGTTGCGCAACTTCACCGACATGATCGATTATGACGATGCCGCCGTATCCTTCGGCGTCACCTTCCTCTTCGCGCTCGGCGTCGTCGTCTTCGTCATCCCGATCGCCTTCTCGCTGGCGCTGTTCCTCAATTCGAAACTGCCAGCGCGCGGTCTTGTCCGCACCATGATCATGCTGCCGGTCGTGACCTCCTCCGTCGTCGTCGCCACCATGTGGTCCTTCCTGCTCGATCCCTCGAACGGCCTGATCAACGGCGTGCTGAACATCGTCGGCATCGGCAACCAGCCCTTCCTGACGTCGACGAGCCAGGCGCTTCCGGCCCTGATCGCCATGACGCTCTGGCAGCAGGTCGGCTTCGGCGCCATCCTCTTCCTCGCCGGCCTGCAAGGCCTGCCGGCGGAACTGACGGAGGCCGCCCGTATCGATGGTGCCACCCGCCGCCAGGTTCTCTGGAACGTGACGATCCCGCTCCTCTCCCGCACGACACTTTTCGTCGTCGTGATCATGACGGTGTTTTCGCTGCAGGCCTTCGCGCCGGCCTTCCTGATGACCCAGGGCGGACCGCAGGACAGCACCAACCTGATCGTCTACCACATCTACAACAGCGCTTTCATCATGCAGCAGGCCGGCTATGCCTCGGCGCTGTCGGTGGCGCTGCTGCTGGTGGTGCTTGCCATCTCCATGGCACAGATGGCCCTGCTGCGCTCTCGCTGAAATTACTGACATGAAGAAGCAACATCTCCGGCGCGGCGCCATGGTCGCCCTCGTCATCGTCGTCATTCTGTGCTGCTTCCTGGCGCCCTATGCCTGGATCGTCTCGTCGTCCTTCAAGAACCAGCTGACGCTGTTCAACGACGTCACGCCGCTTTCCTGGCGCGCCTTCCTGCCGGTAGAGGGAACGTTCGAGAACTATCGCACGCTGTTCGAGCGCACGAACGTGCTCACCGCACTGATAAACACCGCCATCGTTGCCGGCGGGCAGGTGGCGCTGACGCTGCTGCTCTGCTCGATGGCCGCCTACTCGCTGACGCGCATCCGCTTCCCCGGCGCGAAGATCGTTTTCGTGTTGATCCTGCTCACCTTCCTGCTGCCGATCGAGGCAATGATGGTGCCGCTTTATCAGGTGGTTTCCGGCCTCGGCCTGTCCAACTCGCTGCTCGGCGTCATGATCCCCTGGATCGCCAGCCCGTTCGGCCTGTTCCTGCTGAAGCAGGCGTTCGAGGAGCTGCCGGTCGAGCTCGAGGACGCCGCGCGGATCGATGGCGCCGGTCATGTGCGTATCTTCTTTTCGATCGTGCTGCCGAACGTGAAAGTGCCGATGCTGACGCTCGGCCTCATCACCTTCCTGTTTTCGTGGAACAGCTTTCTTTGGCCGCTCGTCATCATCCAGGATCCGGCAATCCAGGTGATCCAGGTGGCGATCGCCCAGCAGGGCTCGCCGACGCAGTTGCCGAACTGGGGCGAAACCTTTGCAGGCGCGACTGTCGCGACCGTACCGCTGATCCTGCTCTTCCTACTGCTGCAGAAGTATTTCACGCAGGGCATGACCACCAGCGGGATCAAGGGCTAGGCCATGAACGCACCGGCCCGCAGCCTTGCTCCGCTTTCGACGCTGGACGCCCCGATGGGCGGACAGATCGGCTATCGCGTCTTCGGAAGCGAAGGCGACTGGCTGGTGCTGATCCACGGCTGGTGCGGCAATGCCGAGCATTGGAACGGTATCGCGCCCGAGCTGGGGCGCGACCACCGGGTGCTGGCGGTTTCGCATCCGGGCTTCGGCGGAATGCTCCCTCCGCCGCCCGCCGGCCAGACCATCCGCGCGATGGGTGCCGCTGTCGCGCATCTCCTGGCTCATCTGGGCATCGAAGCCGCGACGCTGATCGGTCACTCGATGGGCGGCCCGATCATGACCGAGGTCGCGATCATCGCGCCGGAGCGTGTGAGGGCTTTGATCGGGCTCGATACGCTGACGGATCGCGACTACTACGGCCGCGTTCCCGACGACGAGCTCGTCAGACGCCACGAGGAATTCGCCGCGGACTACGCGGGCCGCATGCGCGCGATGATCGATATCATCGTGCATCCGTCGACGGGCGATGCAATGCGCCAGACAATTACCGGCGACATGATCGCGTCGGCACCCGCGAGCTTCGCTCTTGACGTCAAGGACGACCTCTTCGCCTGGAACGCGGAAGAGCGTTGGCCCTTGGTCACCTGCCCCGCCGTCATGCTCAATTCGGCCTGGGTCGCGAGACTGGCGGATTCCAAGCCGATGGCCTGTTTCAGCAGCACCGATGTCGTCGAATACGACTCCGGCCACTTTCCGATGATCGAAGCTCCCGTGATGATTGTGGAAAAGCTCCGAACCTGCCTTGCTACACTCGTATACCCACTCACCACCCATTGAATGCAGAGCGAAAAGAAAAGTATAAATGCCGCCAGCAAAATATAAATTGGCCATTCGCAGTTCCGCGAGAGGAGTGACCGCATTGGATCAGGATGACACGCGTCTGCCCGAGGCGGCAAACGGGATGCGCGCTCCGACCCGCGCCGGCGAGCTGCGTGAGCAGCTCGAGCAGATGATCCTGGACGGCAGGCTCGCTCCGGGCGAGCGGCTGGACGAGATGGAGCTCGCGCGCCGCTTCGGCCTGTCCCGCACGCCGGTGCGCGAAGCAATCAAAGCGCTGCTGGCGATCGGGCTCGTCGAGACGCGCGGCCGCCAGGGCACGCATGTCGCCCTCCTCTCCATTCCGGCGCTGATCGAGATGTTCGACGTGATGTCGGCCCTCGAAGGCCTGTGCGCCCGGCTCGCCGCCCGCCGCGCGACACCAGCCGAGCGCGGCGGCATGCGCAAGGTGCACGAGGAACTGGTCGAAGCCTACAATTCCGGCGACCCTGTCGCCTTCTACAAGGTGAATCAGAAATTCCACGACCAACTTTACGAGGCGGCCCACACGCACTTCATCGCCGACCAGGCGATCCAGCTTCGCCGCCGCATCGGCGCCTACCGCATGCGCGCCACCTACCAGCCGGGCCGCATGCTGAGCACGCTGACCGAGCACGTCCGCATTATGGACGCGATCGATGCCGGTGATCCGGAAGCGGCGCGCAAGGCGGCCAGCGATCACGTCCAGCTGCTCGGCGATCAGCTGACCGATTTCATTTCGTCGCTGCCGGCGCATATGAGCCGCGCTCAGTAACATGATCGAGCGTCGCGCTCGCAAGGAGACCGCGCGGCAATCGTCGCGCGGGAGGAAGAAACATATGCCCGCGTCAGAACGCCCAGTGATCCTCAACCAGCGTGGCCTGGAACTCGGCAAGACGCTCGAGGAGCATCCTTCCCAACCCGTCATGATCCAGGATTCTTTCCCGGCGGAGCCATGGAAGATCGTGCCCGAGGCCGACATTCTTGTGACGGGAGGCTTTGCCAACTAGAAACAGGCGCCTCGCGACTGGCGGTTTCCAGAGCGGCTGAGATGGGTGCAATCGCAGACCACGGGCATCGAGATCTATCCGCCGACCCTTCTGCAGGATCGAGTCATACCTGCGGGCGCGGACTGAACGCACTGCCGATCGCCGAGACATCGGCCGCCTATATGGCAAGACGCTTGGCCTCATCGGCTATGGAAGCCTCGGCCAGGCGATCGCCCGCCGGGCGCTTGCCTTCGACATGAATATCATGGTCAACCGCCGCACGGCGTGGGAAGGTGAGCGTGGCATCGCAGCGGCCGGGATCGACGAGATTTTTGCAACCGCCGACCGTCTCGTCATCGCCGCGCAGCTGACCGTGGAGACGGAAGGCATGATCGGTGCCGACCTGTTCCGCGCCGCCAAGCCGGGCTTGCATCTCGTCAACATATCCCGCGGCGGCCTCATCGATCAGGAAGCGCTGGTAGCGGCAATCGTTGCGGGAGATATCGGCAGCTCGACGTGACGACGCCCGGGCCGCTGCCGGACGGTCACCCGCTCTACACCCTGCCCAATGTCTTCATAAGCCCGCACATTTCCTGGGCGGGCGGTGATCAGGACCAGGCTTTCCAGCACAGGTTGATGAAGAACCTCGACGCCTATCTGAAAGGCGAAGAGCTCGAGGCTCTGGTCGATCCCGTGCGCGCCTACTGACCGGGGGCGACCTCACCCTGAAATCTAGCCCCGAAGCGTCGGACGTCTGCGGTGGAACGACGTCTTCGTCTGGTAGGCTCCGCCTGCCCGGCACAGCAAAGCCTCGGCGAAGGGGCGACCGACGAACTGAAAGCCGACAGGAATGCCCTTGGTGCTCTCACCGCACGGCATGGTGATCGTCGGGTAGCCGCAAACGTCGAAGGGCGCCGTGAACGGCCCGATCGCAAGGATCGCGGCGGGGTCTTCGCCGAGTGATGACATGAAGTCCAGCGAGGGGCCGGCAACCGGCAGTCCGGGCACCATGAGCAGGTCGATATCGGCGAACATGCACGCGATCCGGCCGTTGAATTCGCGGCGATCCTCCAGCGCTACCGCCATGTCTCGTGCCGTATGGGAGCGGCCGCGCTCGAGCAGGGCGGACATCCGCTCGCCATACTCCGCCTTGCGCGCCGGATAAGTCGCTTCGTGCGCCATCGCGCATTCGACCGCGCACTGCACGGCCCAGCCGCGCAGCACCAGATCGGGATCGGGAAAGCTGACATCCACGAAACGGGCGCCGAGCCCGCGCATCACCTCGACCGCCGCCTCGATCGACGCAACCACCTCGTCCGTCGCGCGTGACGCGATGAAGGCCCGATCGATGCCGATCGTCAGGCCGTTGACATCGGCGGACAGAGCAGCGGCGAGATAGTCATCGACGGGAACCTGCGCTGCCGTTGCATCCGCCGTATCAGGCCCGGCGATGGCGCCGAGAAGGGCTGCCGCGTCGGCCACGCTGCGGGCCATCGGCCCGACGTGATCGAGAGAGTTCGCAAGCGGAAAGACGCCGTGGCGGCTCACGCGCCCCCATGTCGGCTTGATGCCGACGACGCCGCAGCAGGACGACGGCAAGCGAATGGAGCCGCCCGTGTCGGTGCCGAGCGTGGCATAGGCAAGGCCCGACGTGACCGCCACGCCCGAACCCGATGACGATGTTCCGGTCCAGTGCGCCGCGCCGAAAGGATTGATCGGCGGTATGATCGACGGATGGTGATCGGCATAGACGCCTTCGGTCAACGTCAGCTTGCCAAGCATCACGGCACCCGCTGCCCGCAGACGCGCCGTCGCGGTCGATTCCTCGCGTATCTCCTGCCCAGCGAAGACAGGGCTGCCGAAGCCCGTCGGAATGTCGGCGGTCGCGAAGGCATCCTTCACCGCGAGCGGAATGCCATGCAGCGGCCCGCGCCAGTTGCCGGCCTCGATCTCGGCATCCGCCTTGCGCGCGGCGGCAAGGGCCACATCCGGCGCGACCGCGGCATAGGAATGCAGGTCGCCGTCATGCGCAGATATCCTCTCGAGCATGAGCTCCGTCAATGCGACGGAGGAAACTGCGCCGCTCCTCACCGCCTCGCCGAGCTGGGTGAATTCTGCGAACCACAGGGTCTCATTACTCATTAATCATCCTCTTTTGCATGTTCGATACGATTGACGTGCACGCAATTCAGCCTAAAAAATCACATTTGTCAAAAATGAATACATATTGGGCATTTGCTGCATTTTGCAATCGGGATCTGGCTTGAATATGCGCCAATACTAAATCGAAACAGCGCGATCTCTGCTTCAAGCATCAAGTTTCGACTTGGCATGTATATTGCAAAACGCTTTCTGCATACACAAACAGGGGAAGCAATATCATGAAACGCTCTTTTAAGCATGGTGTCATCTCAATCGCACTTCTCGCCGCCGCATTTGGCGGTTCCATCACCGCCCATGCGGCGGAAGCTGTATCGATCCGTCTCAAGTGGGTCGCCCAGGCGCAGTTCGCCGGCGTCTACGTCGCCAAGGCAAAAGGCTTCTACAAGGACGCCGGCCTCGACGCGACGATCAGCCCGGGCGGCCCGAACATCAACGTCGAAACACTGGTCGCCTCCGGCGCCGATACCTTCGGCATCGCCAGCGGTACGGAAGGCGTTCTTTACGCCCGCGAAAAGGGACTGCCGCTGATCTGCATCGGCATGTCGCAGCAGATGACGCCGTTCGCCTATGTCACCTACGACAATTCCGGCATCAACTCGGTCAAGGACTTCAAGGGCAAGTCGGTCGCGACCTGGATGACCGGCCCGCAGTTCACGCTCTATTCCGTACTCGCGCACGAGGGACTGTCGCAGAGCGACGTCAACGTCGTCTCGCAGCCCTTCTCGATGCAGCCCTTCATCGACAAGCAGTACGATGTTGCGACCGTGACGCTCTACAACGAATTGAACACGCTGAAGGAACAGGGCATCAACAACATCAAGACCTTCCTGCCCGACGATTCCGGCGTCACCACGCAGCAGGATTCTATCGTCACCTCGGAAAAGATGATCAAGGAAAAGCCGGAAGTGGTTCAGGCCTTCCTCGATGCGACGCTCAAAGGCTGGAAGTACGCTTTCGAGAACAAGGCGGAAGCCACCGATATCATCATGGCGGCAGGCTCCGGCCTCGATCGCAAGCATCAGGAGCTGATGCTTGACGAGATCGAGAAGCTGATGCGCGCCAAGCTGGGCGGTAGCCAAGGCCTGGGCGCGATCGACATGGCATCGATCAAGGCGGTCCACGACAGCCTGATCGAATACAAGGCGTTGAAGAAGCCGGTCGCTCTCGATGCTGCCTTCGACCAGACCTTCTGGGCGAAGACACCCGCCTCCGCGAAGTCGATGTAATTCAGGCCTCGCATATCAGCAGACGTCGTGGCGCTGGCCGGACCATTCGGGCTGGGCGCCACGGCAGGCGGCAACTTCCCGTCGCTTGTCCCATGCTTGGAGTTTCCATGAGACCACGCCTCTTACTCGGCCACCCGGCGGCCGGCATCGTGCTAGCGCTTCTCGCCTGGCTGGTGTTGGTTCCGCTATTGAATGTACCGCCACGCTATCTTCCTCCGCTCGGGCGCGTTGTTGCCGATGCGGCTTCGGTGAGCCTAGAACTCTGGTACAGCTTCCTGCGGACCCTCATCGAAACCGCGCTCGGTTTCGTTGCCGGCGTAACGCTGGGCGTTGCCTTCGGCATCGTCTTTACCTGGAGCCGCTTTCTCGAGCGTTCCATATTGCCGCTGTTCGTCGCCCTTCAAAGCGTTCCCGTCATCGCATTTGGCGCGATCGTCGTCATCTGGTTCGGCAACAGTATCCTCGCCAAGGTCGCCATCGCGCTTTACCTGACCTTCTTCCCGGTTGCCGTCGCCACCCTGCGCGGCTTGCAGATGGTCGATGAAAAGCGAGTCGATCTGTTCCTCAGCTTCGGCGCGTCGAAGGCCCAGATTTTCTGGCGTCTGGCGCTGCCGACCGCGATGCCTTCCATCTTCACCGGCCTCAAGCTCGGCGTATCGCTGAGCTTGGTCGGCGCCATCGTCGGCGAATGGTTCGGCGACAGCGTCGGGCTCGGCGTCATGCTGCTGCAGGCGCTCTACTTCGAGCAGGTGGAACGTGTCTGGGTCCTGATCGTCATCTGCGGACTGCTTGGCGCGTTGCTTTATGGTCTCCTTGCACTCATCGAGAGGAAATACGTCTGGTGGCGCATCGTATGAAAAACCTGGCCACCGAGGCCATTCCCGTTCTCTTCGCTCTCGTCATGCTGCTGGTCGTGTGGGAAGTGGCGACGTCGTTCGCAAACATCCCGCAATACATCCTGCCGGCACCCAGCGCCATCGCCGAGGCGACCGTGAGCTCGCTGCCGCGGCTCGCCGGCGGCTTGTGGCTGACAACCTATGAAGCGATGGCCGGCTTCGCCATCGGGTCGCTGCTCGGCTTGTCAATTGCGTGCCTGTTTCTGTTGGCGCCTCCCGCCCGCATGCTGCTGCTTCCACTCGTGATCGCGCTCAACACTGTGCCGTCGATCGCTTTCGTGCCACTGGCTTTGTTGTGGTTCGGCATGGGCGCCGCCTCGAAGATCGCGATCGCGGCCCTTTCTGTCAGCTTCGCAGTGCTGTTGTCTGCGCTTGAAGGCTTCTCGCGAACGGAGGACGGGCATATCAACCTGCTGCGCAGCTTCGGCGCCGGACGGTTCGCCGTTCTGTGGCGCCTGCAGCTTCCGTCCGCCCTGCCCTCGATCGCCACAGGCCTGCGCATCGGCCTTGCGCGCAGCACCATCGCCGTCATCGTGGCGGAAATGCTGGGCGCCTACAACGGCATCGGACAGATCGTATACCGCGCGACGGCGGAGATGGATTCGCAGACCGTCTGGTCGGCCATCCTCGTCTCGTCGCTGACGAGCCTCACGCTTTACGGCTTGCTGGTCATGGTCGATCGCCGGCTGATCTGGTGGCGATAGCGTGATTAGCCACATAAGATCAACCAGATTGCTGGGATGAATCGCTTGCGCAATCTTCGTGGCTATGGCGAACTCGTATTACAAAAGCCGCACTGCCGTTTTTGATCCGCCAGTCCACACGATGCGCTTTAAACGGATATATTCTAGGCATTTGAAGGGATTGAAACCTAATACCCGGAATGGAACCTATTGCTCGGTCGAGACTAGCTCATGCACAAGGCCCTGTGTTTCGCGATGGGAACATTCCGCAGATCGAATGATGCCGACCAGAACCCCCCTGACGTGAGCGTCCAGCATAGTACAATGCTGGCAACTCGAGATGATGGCGGGTTCCCATCTCATGCTGTCGATTCCCCATGGGCCTAAGGGCTCAATCTCCTTTCCGGCCGAGCAACATCACACACCTCGGAGTTCATGCGCTCCGAGGTGTGCCATCGTCGCCGACAACGCTTGTGGACCAGACCCCGGCGTGAAGGCATACGGTCTGGCCGTTCGCGCCAAACCGGGGATCTCGAGCGTCCTGACGACCGTTGGTCAAGGATTGGAAGTCAGTCGTTTCGAGGCCTGAGGTTTGCACTAGAGGCTTTGAAAAGGATCAGAACGTACGACCCCACTGTTATTCCACGTCAGCAAAACTAGCCAGCCATCAGACTGCTTGATCTTGCAAACTAACCCATCAAAATTGGATAGAAATGGATGGATAAATGCTGCATGAGTGCGGTGATTGTCATTTCCCGTTCTCGCACTACCTCCCTGCGGGAATAGTCAGATATCAACAGTTCGTGGCGTTGCCAGGATAAGGCCAAAGCCTCGTTTCGGTTGGTGGGAGAACAGAGTTGCAGAAACGCAAACTTGGTAGATCCGGTCCAGAGGTTTCGGCGATTGGCTTTGGCTGCATGGGGCTGAACCATCACCGCGGACCAGCCTTGCGCAAGGAGGACGCAATTGCTCTTCTGCGAGCTGGATTCGACCGGGGCGTTACATTCTTCGACACTGCCGAGATCTATGGACCGTTCACGAACGAAGAGATCGTGGGAGATGCTCTCGCGCCTGTTCGCGACAGCGTCGTGATTGCAACCAAATTCGGCTTCAAGGACGGTCGGCCAAATACTGGCCTCGATAGTCGTCCGCAAAGCATTCGGCGAATGGTCGAGGCGGCGCTACTGAGGCTAAAGACGGACAGGATCGACATTCTTTATCAGCACCGCATTGATCCCGACGTACCAATGGCTGACGTCGCCGGAGCGGTTCGAGACCTGATCGGGGAAGGCAAGGTTCTGCACTTTGGTCTTTCGGAAGCAGATGACCAGTCCGTCCGGCTCGCGCACGCCGTGCAGCCGTTAGCGGCGCTGCAAAGCGAATATTCGCTGTTTTGGCGGCAGCCGGAGGCTAGCGTTCTCTCGACTGTGGAGGAACTCGGCATCGGGTTTGTTTCCTATAGCCCGCTTGGGCGCGGGTTTCTTTCGGGAACCATGGGTCAGAATACGAGCTTCGAAGCTGCAAACGATCAACGCAAGACTAATCCCTACTTGGCGCCCGAAAATCGCGCGGCAAACCAACCCATCATCGATGCAATTCAGTCAGTCGCGAAAGAAAAAAAGTCCACTGCCGCACAGATCGCAATCGCATGGCTTCTCGCTCGCAAGCCGTGGATCGTTCCAATTCCAGGGACGACGAAGGTCAACCGCCTTGAGGAAAACATCGCTGCGGCAGCAATTGAATTTTCCGAAGAGGAGATGGGCAAGATCGACGAGGTGTTCGCGACCATAACCCCACATGGCGACCGATACGCGACGGCACCTCGACCGCAAGCGCAAAAGTAGTGGCTGCGAGGAAGAGCCACGCTCGTCGATCAGCAGTATTGGCGTGCTTGTTGCGCTTGGCCCGTTCACAGGCTTAGTCAAAGAAGTCGGCGTCCTCTTCCGCGAGGTATTTCCTCGCCGCTTCTGCATCGATGTCGACGCCGAGGCCTGGCGCTTCGAGAACGTCAACCATGCTGTCTTTGACGATTTGCTCCGGCAAGCCGATGACCAGATCCTCCCACCACGGGTCGGATGCCGATGGGTATTCAAAGGCCACGTAATTTGCGGGCAGCGTCGCGCAGACATTGATCAAGGCTCCGAGGCCGAGCAGACCGTTCGCGGTGCCGTGAGGTGCCATCAAAATCGAATGCATGTAAGCGTGTTCAGCGACCCATTTTAACTCTGCGATACCGCCGATATCCGCAGGATCGGGTCCGATTACGCGAACCGCCTGGGTTTCGATCAGCTCTTTGAAGTTGTGTCGCAGATAGATTTGCTCCCCGGTGTGGATGGGGGTCGAGGTGGAGGTCGTTAGTTCCCGGTAAGCCTGAGGATTGACCCAAGGCACGTAGTCTCCGGTCAACATGTCCTCAAGCCACATCAGATTGTACTTTTCGACCGCTCGAGCGAATTTGATCGCATCCGGCAACATCCATCCCGGTCCGCAATCGAGCGCAAGGCTAACATTATCGCCGAGAACCTCCTTCATTGCGATGACGCAGTCGAGCATGTGATTGAAGCCGCGCTCGCTAATCACGCCTTGATCCATGGCGCCGTGGTAGCCTGCTTTTTTCTGGGTGACGCCATAATGAAAGTCGCCGATCGTATCCTTCATGTTCGAGTGAAAGGAAATGCCCTGCTTGACCATGAAGAAATTCTGCGGCTGCTCCATCATCCACTTGACGTCGGCTGCGTAGTCTTCCGGCCGGTCGCCTGTCCGTTTGCGTCGGATCGAACCGTTGTAGACCCGCACCTTATCTCGCACCTTGCCGCCAAGCAGCTTATAAACTGGCACGCCGGCGGCCTTGCCGGCGATGTCCCATAGCGCGTGCTCGATCGCGCTGACGGCTGCCCCATAGGGTTTGAAGGAGCCGCGCTGGCGGATTTTGAGCATCACGCGCTCGACGTCGGTCGGGTCCTCACCGATAAGCGCGTCGCGAAAATGCAGCACCCATGGCTTGAGATAGGACTTGGTGAATTCGACTTCGCCCAGCCCATAGAGACCTTCGTCGGTGACAATACGCACTATTGGATGTTTGCCGATAACGGCACAGCGTAGATCGGTGATCTTCATCTTCTTTCCCCCCTGCTTCAGCTCCAGGTACGGTCCCAGGAATATTCGTCATCCCAACGGTTGGTTGACTGCCAAATGCCGGAGACGCCCGGCTGCAAATGCCGCGATATGACCTCGTCGACGACATCGTCGATCCCCAAGCCCGGCTTGTCCGTCACCGTAATGAAGCCATCCTTCACCAGGGGCTTGGGGAGCCCGGTAACGATATCGTCCCACCAGTCAACGTCGGCGGAGTGGTATTCAAGCGCCATGAAATTCTCGGTCGCTGTCGCAACATGTGCGGCGGCCATCGCTGCGATCGGGCTTTCAGCCATGTGGATTGCCATCGCTACACCGTGATCTTGCGCCATGTCGCCAATTTTCTTGGTCTCCAGAATTCCTCCGCTGGTGAGGAGGTCAGGGTGGATGACAGAGACCCCACCACTTCTCAGCAGAGGCTCAAAGCCCTCTTTCAAATAGATATCCTCGCCCGTGCAAATCGGCACGGTGGTCGCGTCCTGCAACTGTCGATACTGCTTAGAAAATTGCCATGGAATGACATCCTCGAGCCAGGCCGGCACGTATTTCTCGATGCGTCGTGCGAGGCGAATGCCATTTTGCATGGAGATATGGCCGATGTGGTCAATCGCAAGCGGCACGTCCATCCCGATCACTTCGCGGACCTCGGCAATGTACTGCTCGAGAAGATCGAGGCCCTTGTCGGTGAAGTGGAGCCCGGTGAACGGATGCTGGACATTATGGAGATCGTAGGACGCATTGCGCATGCGCCGCTCGTCGATCGTTTTCAGCGGACCGCGGGTTGGATCGTTGCGATAGCCTTCAAGTGATCCTGCGGGAAATACCACCGCTCCTGGCACATCTGCGATCTGCATCAGCCCAAGGTCCATTTTAAGGAACGTAAAACCGAGGTCCATGCGCTGCTTCAGACGCTTGCCGGTCTCCGTGCCGCTTGGAACGGTCGCATCCGTATCGCAGTAGACACGGATCTTTTCTCGAAACCTGCCGCCAAGCATCTGGTAAATCGGCACACCATAGGCTTTGCCAGCGAGATCCCACAAGGCAATCTCCACCGCCGAAACACCGCCGCCCTGCCGTCCATGCCCGCCAAACTGCTTGATGCGTCGGAAAAGGCGGTCGATGTCGCAGGGATTTTCGCCGAGCAATCGGCTCTTCAGCATCAAGGCGTAAGTCGCACTGGCACCGTCTCGTACCTCACCAAGCCCAACTATCCCCTGGTTGGTGTAGATCTTGAGGAGCGCAGAGGTGAAGGGCGCGCCGACTATTTCGGCGACACGCATATCGGTGATACGCAGTTCGGAAGGTTTGGAATTGGAGTTTACACGATCGAGCGCTGCTTCGGCTCCATCTGCCTCTCGCATGGTATGATCCTCGTTCTGGTCTTTACACTGGTCGCTTGATGGTCGACACAGCGGCAAACGTTGGTCAGTCTAGTTCAATCTCGTGATCTTGCAGGTAGTCGCGGTTCATCTCGACGCCGAGCCCTGGGTTGGAGCTGAGCTTCAGATGTCCGTTCGTGACATCGAGCGGGCGATCGATAAGGTGGTCGTATTTTCCAAGGTTCCACTCGGACGTTTCGAGCTTGTAAAAGTTCGGTACGGTCATCATCACCTGCGCGCCCGCAACCACGTTGATCGGGCCAGCGGCATCATGCGGCGAGACCGGAATGTAATAAGCTTCGCAGAGCGCCGAGATTTTCTTGAGTTCCGTAATGCCGCCGGTCCAGGTGACATCCGGCATGATATAGTCTGCAAGCTTGTTCTCGAGTACCGGAACGAAGTCCCATTTCGTGTGACCACGCTCGCCCCAGGAGATGGCAGCGCTTACTTTCTCGCGGACCTGCTTGAGGGCGTTAAGACTTTCTGGTGGGCAAGGCTCCTCGAACCAGTCAATCTGCCCCGCCTCCTCGAGGCTTCGGCAAAGGCGAATTGCGGTTGGAACATCAAAGCGGCCGTGAGCGTCAATAAGAATGTCCACATCAGGCCCTGCCGTCTCACGGATGAGTGCCGTGAGTTCGGCGGCTTCACGCTCATCCTTGCGCGACATGCTTCCATCGAGATAGCCATCTCGCTGTTCCCGCGCATATCCATCAGTAACGCGGCCCTGCTGGGGAAAGGGGTCGAACTTCAGTCCAGTGTGACCGGAATCGACGATGTCTCGAATCTCGCGGACGATAGCCTCGTTGCTGGTGAACTTCGCCTGATTGGGATGGGTATAAAGTGCGATCTCGTCGCGCACAGGGCCGCCGAGCAATTCGTAGATCGGCTTGCCGAGAACCTTGCCTCGGATGTCCCAAAGTGCGATGTCGATCGCGCTTACGCATTCAACCGCAGCACCGCGGCTTCCCATATAGGTGAAGCTGCGAAATATCTTGTGCCAGAGATACTCGATGCGTGCGGGATCCTCTCCCTTAAGAGCCTGACCGATCTGACGCAGGATGGTGCAGAGAGCGCGATTGGCGAGCTTGGTGGTCGTGGTGATCTCTCCCCAACCGCTCAATCCCTCGTCGGTCGTGACCTCGACAAAGAGAAACTCTACCCAATAAGATGCGTCAGACTTTATGAGCCACGGCCGTACGCTGGTGATTTTCATCTGAGCTACCTTTGACTATGTCTGATGGCAATGGTTTCTGGCGGCGCTTTGCCTATCCCGCGCGGGCCGCGATACGAGCCCTCATGTGTTCCAGGAGGTGTCGACCTGAACCTTCGACATGGCGCGCGATGAGCTCAGCCGCCGCGTCGGCTTCTCCCGATTTGACGTACGCGATAAGCTGCCGATGCTCGGCCAGAATGGCCGCTCGGCGGGCGAGGGTGAAATTGAAACGCCGGCCGACGGCGCGAAGCACCTCACGGTGTTTCCACCACAGCTCCGCAGCATGGCGGTTATAATGCTTCTGGTACATCACCGTATGGAAAGCAGTGTCGAGCTCGCTATGCTTGAACGTGTCGGTGAAGTTGTTTTCTTCGATGAGTGCCTGGATGCGTTCGAGCTCGGCGATGTCTTCCACCGTCGCCATCGTTACGAACCATCGCGTCAGTGCCGGCTCGATCAGCACGCCAATCTCGTAGATATCTCTGACGAAATCCTGATCGATCGGTCGCACGCGGGCGCCCCGGTTCGGTACGAAGGTGACGAAGCCCTCGCCGCGCAACAACTGAAGTGCCTCGCGAACCGGGTTGGTCGAGGTGCCATGGCGTCGGGCAAGATCGGTGACGACCAGTCGCTCGTTCGCGACGAGCCGACCCTCGATGATGTCGTCCCTTATCAGCTTGTAGAGGGAGGCCCCCTCGCTTGATGCTCCATCGGCGTCAATGCCTTCGGGTGGCCTGGCTCTGAAATCAGCCGTCTCGTTCAATTTTACTCCCCATCCGTACTCTAACTTACCGACTATCATGCAAATCTGACGCAAACAATGTACGATTTTTCACATTGACAGAAATTCCTTGATCTGAAAACGTACGATCTGCCCGAGGGGATACACTGACTTGAGGAGGTCAACCCAGCGGAAGAGGACCGCGCGCCATGAGCAAAGCGGCTTGGGAGAACTGGAGGATACCTATGACGAGCATTTCACTCGGCGGTGCCGTCCTGCGCGCCACTGTCTCGACTGCATTGCTGGTGTCGCTTATGTCTGCGTCGGCAATGGGCGCATCGGTGGACCTAAGCAAGTGGTCACCGGAATATGTACGCTCGATTGCCGGCACTCAGGACTTCGATACCGCGGCTGACTGCAACAAGATTACGCCGCTCGATTATAAAGGACGGCTGACGTTCTGGTATCAAGGCGTCTTCGAGGGCGATCCAGATTCGTTGCGGGAGTACTACAAAGAGTTCTTCGCGACCTTCCGCAAGACCTATCCGAACATCCAGCTCGAGGAGCAGGGTCTCACCTATAACGACCTGCTCGACAAATTCCGCACCGCTCTCCTTGGTAATGCTGCCCCGATGGCCGTTCGCCTGCAGATTCTAGGCGGCGTCGAGTTCGCTTCGAAGGGATATCTTCAGCCTCTGAAACCTGAAGATATCGGCTATTCCACCCAGGATTTCTGGCCGGGCGCTATGAAGGCTGTAACCTGGGATGGTGTCTCCTACGGCATTCCGACCAACAACGAGACAATGGCATTCATCTGGAATGCCGATATCTTCAAGCGCGCCGGGCTGGACCCCGACAAGGCGCCGGCAACCTGGGATGATGTGGTCAAATATTCCAAGCAAATCCATGATAAGCTTAATGTTTCCGGTTACGGACTGGTTGCCAGAAAAAATGCCGGCAACACGCCCTATCGTTTCATGCCGCAGCTATGGGCATATGGCGGGAGCGTCTTCGACGAAACCTCTCCTGATCCAACCTACAAGGAGGTCGAGCTCGCCAGCCCTCAGAGCAAGGCGGCCTTGCAGGCATCCTACGACATGTACGTCCGCGACAAGTCAGTTCCCGTTTCGGCCCTTACCAACCAGCAGGCCGATAATCAGCCGCTCTTCCTGGCTGGCCAGCTCGGCATGATGGTCTCCCATCCTTCAGACTATGACGTCATGCTTGACCTGCAGAAGAAGGCGACTGCGACCGACAAGGAAAAAGCGCAAACAGTCATCGACAACATGCGTTATGGCCTCATCCCGACAGGCCCGGATGGCAAACGTGCGGTCGTCTTCGGCGGTTCGAACATCCATATCCTGAAACCCGAATATGTAGAGGGTGGCAAGGTCGACGAGCCTGCTGCCAAGGCGATCGCCTGCATGTGGTCAAGCCCGGAGTGGTCGCTGAAGCTCGCCTATGTGGGATCGAACCCCGGAAACTTGAACGGCTTCAAGACAAAGTGGATGAAAGATCGCCTGGAAAAGATCAAGTTCCTGGACGTGACCACTTCCATGCTGCCTTACGGCATTCCCTTCCCGGCGCTGCCGCAGTCACCCGAGATCATGAACATCATCGTCCCGGACATGCTTCAAAACGCATTGACTGGCGCCATGACGGTTGACCAGGCTGCTGATGACGCAGCCAAGAAAGTCAAGGAACTCATGGACGGTGGCCTCTAGTTGAAGTCCGACAAACTGACCGGCTGCCGACCAATCTGCAGCCGGTCTCTTTTCCACGGATGAAGGGCTCCGCACAGTGACGATTTTAACTGGAAAGGCCGACGTGTCCGCGGTCCAACGGCACCACAAGACGGGGGTGCTGCGCAGGATCTGGGATCACCGCTTTGACTATGCATACGTGCTTCCGTCGATCGCCGTCATGCTTATCGTCATTGCATACCCGATCTACTACACGATCGAGCTGTCGTTCTTCAACACGCCTCCAGGCCTGCAGCTCCGAGACAAGATCTTCGTCGGGATCAATAACTACACATCCATCCTGAAGAGCCCGGTGTTCTGGACTGTTACTAAGAACACGCTGATCTGGACGGTGGGATCGACCTTCATCTCCTTTGTCCTTGGGTTTGCCTGTGCGCTAGCGCTCCATCGCGACTTCGCTGGCCGTGCGATCCTACGCGCTATCCTGATCATCCCATGGGTCATCAGCGCGGTTGCGGCGTCTTATATATGGAAGTGGATATACCATTCGGACTTTGGCGTCATCGGAGCGGTCTTGGTGGGTCTTGGTCTTGCGGACCGACCACCCAACTTCATCGACAACGTCGACACCGTCCTTCCCTCACTCATCGTTGTAAATATCTGGCGAGAATTTCCGTTCGCTATGATCATGATGATGGCGGGTCTCCAGACAGTTCCCGATCAACTGCTACGCGCCGCAAAGGTCGATGGGGCCAACGCGTGGCAACGTTTCTGGCATGTGACTTTTCCACACGTCAGAAACGTCTCGACCGTGACAATTCTTCTTTTGGCAGTCGCTAACTTTAACTCCTTCATCATTCCCTGGATTATGACTGGAGGAGGACCGTCGAATGCGTCGCATATCTGGATCACGCATATCTATGAACTGGCCTTTGGCCGCCAGAGGTGGGGCGTGGCCTCGGCATACTCTGTCCTGCTCTTCATGATCTTGATGTCCTTTGGCTACTTCTATGTCCGCGCGCTCAGCAGCAATGACCAGAAGGGAGAGGCTGAATGAGTACGATCCCAGAAGCCGCGCATCTGCGGCAGGAACGTCGCCGTAGCGGGATTGATGGATGGCGGTGGGGCGGACGCATCTTCCTGGTCTTCATGCTACTTTATACAGCTCTGCCAATGGTCTGGATGCTAATCACCTCAATCAAATCGGGTTTTGCCGCGATGCAATTCCCACCGCAATGGTGGCCTGACCAACCGACACTCGCCAGCTACCGGAAGCTGCTCGACCCGCAAAACAGCGTGGGCCAGGACTTCTTACGGTTCTTCTGGAACAGCCTCTTTGTCTCGACCGCAACGACAATTCTCTCCGTGATTGTTGCTGTCCCCGCAGCCTACGCATTCTCGCGCTTCACGTTTCCCGGCCGGAACTTCATGTTTTTCGCCGTGCTGCTGCGTAACATGTTCCCGGCCGTCATCTTTCTCGTGCCGCTCTTCATCCTTATGCGCGCGATCGGACTGGTAAATACCCACGGATCCCTCGTGCTGACCTATCTTACATTCGGTTTGCCTTTGGCGATCTGGTTGCTGAAGGGGTTCTACGACAACATTCCTGTTCAGCTTGAGCAAGCGGCGCGGATTGACGGCGCGACACGCTTTCAGGCGTTCGTCTTGATCGTCGTGCCGCTTTCCACGCCTGGGATCATCGCGACGGCGATCTATTCCTTTATCGGTGCGTGGAACGAGTACATCTACGCCTACACCTTTCTATCGAAGAACGACCAGCTAACGCTACCGGTGGGGATTCAGCGTTTCTTTTCGGAAAACACCACCGACTTTCCCGGTCTCATGGCGGCGAGCTTCATGATGAGCGTACCCGTCGTCGTCCTGTTCCTGCTTTTGCAACGATACTTCGTACGCGCGCTTACCGAAGGCGCGGTCAAGCACTAAGGAGTTGCCTGTGGCCCACGTGGTCTTGAAAGATCTAATCAAGAATTACGGCAGCTTTAACGCTGTTAAGAGCGTCTCTTTGACGGTCAATGATGGCGAGTTTGTAGCCCTCGTTGGCCCTTCAGGCTGCGGCAAGACGACGACACTCAACCTGGTGGCAGGGCTAACCTCGGTGACATCGGGCGATATCGTCATTGGCGACCGGATCGTCAACGACCTTGATCCCAAGGACCGCGACATCGCCATGGTGTTTCAGAACTACGCTCTTTACCCTCAAAAATCGGTCTATAAGAATCTGGCCTTTCCGCTCCAGATGCGCAAATTGCCGAAGGACGAGATCGACAGAAAAGTCAAAGAGGCGGCCCGCGTTCTCGACATGACGCAACTGCTCGAACGCAAGCCTCGCGAGCTGTCCGGCGGTCAGCAGCAGCGCGTGGCGCTCGGCCGCGCACTTGTCCGCGATCCCGCGGTGTTTCTCATGGACGAGCCGCTTTCCAATCTCGACGCGAAGCTACGCGTCCAGATGCGCTCCGAGATCAAGCGGTTCCATCAGGATCTGAAAGCCACGATCATCTACGTGACGCACGATCAGCTCGAAGCGGTGACCATGGCCGACCGAATGGCGGTCATGAACGGCGGTTATCTGCAGCAGTACGACACGCCAGCACAGGTATTTGCCAATCCGGTCAACATGTTCGTGGCAAGTTTCGTCGGCAGTCCGGCGATGAGCCTCGTCCCGCTGGAGGCATCGACCGCCGATGGCAACACGTTGTTGACGAGTGCTGAGGGTTGGCGTCTTGAACTCTCGCCCAAAAACGCAAGGAAAGTCGCCAAAGCTTCGTCCAAGAAGGTCGTTCTGGGAGCACGTCACTCGACGATAAAACTGCACAAGAGCGCGGCTCCGGGATGCGTGCCTGCCAAGGCGTACACAGTCGAACCAACGGGAGACGTTACATTCGTACAGGCATATTTATCGGGTGCCATCGTGAATATCAGCGTGCCACCGTCCGTCAGTGTCGCGCCAGATGAGCAGATTTGGCTGGAGTTCGATCAGGAGCGGATGCACCTGTTCGATGGCGAAACTGAAATGGCGCTCCGCGCTGATTGAATGATCTTTGAGCGCAATACGAGGCGTGGATGACGGTGAAGCTGAAAATCACGGCAATCAAGCCATATCCAGTATGGGTGGGCATACGCAATCAGATGCTGGTCAAGGTCGAGACCGATGGCGGCATCTTTGGCTGGGGCGAGAGCGGGTTGAGCGGTCGCGAGAAGGCGGTTGCTGCAACCGTCGAGCACTATCGTGAGTTCCTCATCGGTCGTGACGCAATGCAGATCGGCCGCATTTGGCAGGAGCTTTATCGAAGCCAATATTTTGAGGGAGGTCGTGTTCTCCAGGCGGCGGTTTCTGCGATCGATATTGCGCTTCATGACATCAAGGGCAAGGCACTGGGTGTCCCGGTCTACGATCTCTTGGGTGGCAAACAACGCGAGCGGATACCGACCTTTGCCTCAACTGGTGATGAGGCAGAAGGAGATGCTGCGATCGAACGTGCGATCGAATTGCGTGACGAGGGCTGGCAGGCGATCCGGTTTTTCCCGGCAGGCCAAAGCAGTCGAGACGTTTTCGAGCCACGACAGTCGATTGGAGCGACCGCAGCAATGCTGAACAAGGCCCGCGAGGCTTTGGGAGGCGATGTTGTCCTGGGGATCGACTACCATCATCGGCTGTCGGTGGCTGAAGCGGCAAGCTTCTGCAACAAGCTGGAACGCGGCGTTCTGGACTTCCTAGAAGAGCCGATAAGGGACGAGACACCAGGTGCCTACGAGGCGCTGCGCAAGATGACCGACATTCCGTTTGCCATCGGCGAGGAATTTGCCAGCAAGTGGCAGTTCCTGCCTTACATCGAGCACGACCTCCATCAGTTCAACAGGATCGACGTCTGCAATGTCGGCGGCCTCACCGAAGCGATGAAAGTGGCAGGTTGGAGCGAGGCCCATTATGTCGACCTTATGCCGCACAATCCGCTCGGTCCTGTGTGCACCGCTGCGACTGTTCATTTTGGCGCTGCAGTGGCCAACTTTGCCTGGCTGGAGACCAGGGTCCCTGAGGTCAGGCTCGGGTTCGACAACTCTGACTTCTTTCCTGTGCAACCAAGGCTCGACGGAAGCGAGTATCCGGTGAGCGACCTTCCCGGCCTCGGCGTCGAGGTTAATGAGGATGCAATTGCGGCTCAGAGCTTTCGCTTTTGGGAAGCCCCTCACCTCAGGCGCCGCGATGGTTCCGTCACGAACTGGTAATCACCGAACACTGGAGTTCATCATGATAAAGACCCAAGACATTCAGCGGCCGCCGAAAGAATTGATCGACGCGCTGAAGGAAATCGGTGCAGCAACGATCGCTGGCACGCTCGGCCACATGGGATTTCGCAATCCACATATGGTCGGCCCCGTGTCGCAGACCAGAGGCAAATCAATCGTCGGCCCAGCCTTGACGCTACAGTTCCTGCCACAACGACCGGATCTCTTCAGCGAAGGCGAGTATGCGGATCCGGAGACCCAGCTACATCGCCATGTGCTCTATCACGTACAGAAGGGCGATGTGGTCGTCGTCGATGCACGTGGTGACATGAGTTCTGGCGTGTTTGGGGACATGATGTCGACCTATTTCAGGGGTCGAGGCGGTGCGGGCATCGTGATTGACGGCTGCATGCGCGACAGGCCGAACGTCGAGAAGCTTGATTTGTCGCTCTGGCTGCGCGGATGGACGCCAAACTATCATGTGCAAACCAGCATCTATCCAAACGCTGTCAATGTCCCGATCGCCTGTGGCGGCGTCACTGTGATCCCTGGCGATATCATTGTGGCTGACGATGACGGGGTGGTGGTGTTGCCCGTTGCTATGGCCGCGAAGGTGATCGAGGAATCACAAACCCATCATGATTGGGAGGAATTTTCTCGCGCCAAGCTAATGGAAGGCGGATCACTACAGCGATACTATCCATTGCACGATGACGCCCGGGCGGAATACGATGACTGGCTACGAAATCCCGCTGGGAGATAAGCCGATCCAGCCGTAAGGCCTTATCGCGCGCTCCAATCAATCGCTCTACGATCGAACGCTCTCGCAAGTTGGCTTCACCCGCGAGGCGTACGCATTTTAGTTTGGAGGCCAGCTGCCAAGCGACAAGACAGTCGGCCGGTCGATCCCTCGCCGAATTGCCTGGGTCGAACCGGATGAAGCCGCGCGGCGCGTGCGCGAGTTGGAGCTGAGGTCGTTGCTTGTTGATTTCAAGCCGAAGGGAAACGCAAAGACCGTAGTCGCCTTATGTCGTCGCGAAGAAGGGTCTTAGGCGTATCGACAAGCCCGACCAAGAACCTGCGCGAACCTTTATCCAGGCTATCAATGCTGCTCAATTCCGGCCCTTTGGTCGCTATTCAGCTCCTATCGCCTAGAATTCTTCCCAGCTGTCGTTCGCCGGAACGGAGACCGACACCGCCGAACCCGCGCTGGAAAACACGCGCGTCAGCTTATTTGCCATTGCGCGGACGGGAGAAGCTGCAGGTGCATGTGATCGGCTAGCGATCACTGCACCGCGTCCGCTCGAACCGGACTGCATGAATTCGGCTGCGCGCTCGCCCAACCGGAACTGTTCCACGAGGTCCTTGAGCTTTGCCGATTCCATAGCAAGCGTTGCACCCGCAGCGTTTGCCTCTTCAACCATAGCCGCGTTCTGCTGGGTGACCTGGTCCATCTGGTTCACGGCGGTATTCACCTCAGCCAAGCCAACCGATTGTTCCTTCGCCGACGTCGCGATCGAGTCCATATGCTGGTTCATCGTCACGATGTAGGTTTCGATCGCTTTTAGTGCTTCGCCTGTCTGGCTCACCAGCTGGACGCCGGCCTGCACATTACCGGTCGAATTGCGAATGAGATCCTTGATTTCCTTGGCGGCCTTTGCGGAGCGCTGTGCGAGTTCGCGGACCTCCTGTGCGACGACGGCAAAGCCCTTGCCTGCCTCGCCCGCCCTTGCAGCCTCCACGCCAGCGTTCAATGCCAAGAGGTTGGTCTGGAAGGCAATCTCGTCGATGACGCCAATTATATTGGAGATTTCGTTCGAAGACTTTTCGATCTTGCTCATGGCGTCGACTGCATTTCGAACGACGTCGCCGGACTGACGAGCGCTTTCATTCGCTTGAACAGCGACGCTGCGCACTTCTTCGGCACGCTTGGAGGAGTTCGAAACGTTTGCGGTGATCTGATCGAGCGCAGCCGCCGTTTCTTCGAGAGAAGCAGCCTGTTGTTCAGTCCGCTTTGAGAGATCATCGGCACTCTGGCTGATTTCCCGCGATCCGCTTTCGATGGAACGTGTTGCGCCTGCAACCGACACCAATGTCGATCTCAGTTGCTCCACGGCGCTATTATAATCGGACCGAAGGTTCTCGAAATCGTCTGCAAAACGTTCCGTGAGCTGGAAGCTGAGATCGCCCGACGCCAATCGCTTGAGACCATTGGCCAGACCGCTCGTCGCTTGGGCCATGGCTTCTGCCCGCGCTTTGTCGCGCTCGTCATTGCGCTGACGCTCCTCATCGGAAGACGCTCGCTGCTGATCGGCGTCGCGTTCAAGTGCCTGCGTACGAAGCGCGTTGTCCTTGAACACCTGGACTGCTCTGGCCATTGCACCGATCTCATCCGGTCGCGCGCCTCCCTCGATTGTATCGTCCAAATCACCGGCGGCCAGCTTGGACATGGTTGTGTTGATACGACCAATCGCGCCACCTACCGAGCGCGCAAAGAAAAAGAACCCAAGCAGCGAAAACAGCGAGACGATCACCGTCCCAACAATCGTGGTCCAGAGTGCTTGCGCCGCGCCCGCGGCGACCTCGCTGACGTTCGAAGCTACCTCGAGCACGCCAATTGTCTGGCCCGAAAAGTTTTTGAATGGCACGGCATTGATCACGAACGTCTTTTCGCCATCAACGGCTTCTTTCTGTACCGTTCTTCCTTGAAATGCTGCGGTCATCTCTTCGTCCGACAGCAGGGATTTCTCGCCCGTGGAAGCCTGGATGGCGAACTTACCGTCAGCTGCAACATGAACCGTCACGTCGCCGTCCATCCTCGCGGCGAGCGGTTCGAAATAGGCGTTCGTCATGCCCGTCCCGATATCGACCACTCCGATCGTCTTTCCGGCGTTCGAGATCGGGGCCGACGCGAACATCGACACTGCTGTTTTTCCCGGTTCAATGCCAGCGACGAGTTTGCCGGTCGAGAGCGCCTCGACGATCGTCTTGCGGCGGCCGGTCATGTCATCGCCGAATTTGTCGGGCGTGTGGATACGGGCAAGCGCCGTTCCCTTTGCATCAACGAACGTAATGTTTTGAAGACCGCCACTCTCTTTGATCGCAGGCATAGCGGCGATGTAACGGGAGATGAGCTCATCTCGCCCGCCTGCCATGACCAATCTGACAACATCGGGTTCGTTCGCAAGCGTTACGGCAAGGGCAGATGCCGACTTCTGCTGAGCATCCATATCCGTCTGAATGAGCGACAAATCGCCAGCCGCTTCACGCCGCAGGGCTTCATGACTGGAAACAGATTGGCGGTACCATGCGCTGGTGCCGATCGCCACGCTCGAAAACAGAACCGCCGCGAAGCCGCAGGCGGTGATCGTGACCCACAACGGTCGTTTGATGGTGCCTTGCGACATGAAAGTTCTCCCGAAATATCAGATCCATGTCTGCGATCGAATTCGGAAATTTTCTCTAAATGTTGGATGACTTTTTGCGCTAGGTGATCACGTCACGCATTCTGCGATCCAAAAGTCTGTCTCCGCCCTATTCGGTTGCGGGGCCCTGACGCAGAGAGCCTTGGAAAAAATTCGACCGCTCTTTAGGGACTCGCACCGGTGACTACTCTAAGCGCTTCAAAAGGCGAACTTTTTACCAATAACTAAATTTCATCAGCCAATTGAGCTCAAGCCGACATGATCCACGCAAATGCAGCGGCGGCACTCATGCCGAGTTCTCTGAATATCGGTGCTGTCCACGACACGTACCCGAAAAACAGGATGTTGTTGGCAGCGAAGTAGAGGGCGATCAGCCACGCAACAGGGTTAACGACAGGCAGGCCGGGTCGCGTAGTCGTTGGCTCTTCAACGACGAGCGCCCGTGTTCCACCTTCAGCAGCAGCGACGACGATCCAGGCGGCTATGGCCGTGAGGGAGGGAATCGCCAGGATACCGTCAGCAAACCTCCAGCCTCCGCCCAGATTTGCAAGCGGTTCGGTCAGGCAGGCCGCAAGCGTACTGCCGAGGCCCAGTGAGGATGCGTAGATCCCCATCAGAACCGCTTCCTGCTTCGGAAAACTCTTCTTTGCGAAGCCTGGGATTAATGCACCTGCGATCGCAATCCCCGCTCCTACTCCCACAGTGGAAACCAGAAGCATGACGACGGAGCTGGAGAAGGCTCGGAGAATTGTCGTCAGCATCAGGATGATCAGTGCGGTCAGAATGACCCTGTCGCGACCAAATCGGTGGACGAGCCAAGGAGTGGGAAACGCCAGCAAACCCATCAGCATTGGAGGAATGGCTGTCAGCAGCGACGCCTCGGCGTTGGACATCCCAAACTCCTGACGGATATGTGGCAGCAGCGGCCCGATCGAAACGATCCCCGGACGAAGATCGATGGCCACAAGAACGATCGCAGCGACGGTGGCAGCGAACGAGAGCACCGAGCGGGCGAATGCTTCCGGAACCACTGCCGTAGCAGCATCGGCCTGAACAACTCGAAGACGAAAGTGGGCTAAGGGCCGGGCGGAAGGAATATGCGTCATCGGGGACCTCCAAGGCGAGCAGCAAATTGATGGGCATGGCGGGCCAAGACAAAACGACCCGCCATGACATTGGATTTACTTCGCAGCCTCGATGATCAGCTTCGCCACGACGTCCGGGTGAGACAGCATGACGACATGGCTTGCAGCCACCTCGACGGTTGTCGCCTTCAGCCGCTTGACCTGATCTCGCTGGAGCTGCGGTGGGATCACCTTATCGTCCGTGGACACAACCTCGAAGGAAGGAACCGTGTGCCAGGCAGCCTGTGTGACGGCCGTTGAAACGGCCTTCACGCCAAATGCACCCTGTGTGGCCGCGATAAGTGCACGCTGGCTGCGAGGCAGATCCGGCGCGAAGTAGTCGAAGATGCCTTCGTCAGTGAATTTCAGATATCCTGCATCATCCTTCACAATGAACGGCCTGCCGGGCGCGTTTGGATATGGCTTTTGGGTGTCGAGCACCGACTGGCCGACCTCTGGCGCATAAGCCGCGACGTACACGAGGGAATGAACCTTTGGATTGACACCCGCCTGCGTGATGACGGCACCGCCGTAGGAATGGCCGACCAACACGACCGGTCCTTCAGCATCGGCAATCGCCCGGTCGGTGAAAGCAACGTCATTGTCCAGGGTGTCCAGCGGGTTCTGGACCGCTACGACTTTCAATCCTGCCTTTTTCAGAAGTGGGATGACCTTGTTCCAAGAAGAACCATCGGCAAATGCGCCGTGAACGAGGACAACGGTCTTGGCCTTGAAGTCTGCCGCAGCCGCCGGCAGGGCGACACTGGCTGTGATTGCAACGACGGCCACAGCCGAGATGAAGGAGTTCAGGAGTTTCATTTCATGCATCCTTTTGCAAAATCATTGATGAGGGGTGAGATCACGCGCACACTTGTCCGGTCCCGACCAACCGAAGTTGAAATCGGGCGCCACTCTTTACGATGAGGGATCAAGCCACGGACATGCGGCTTGAGAATGGGATCAGATTACGGGGCCGATGGTTATTTGGCTTCGGCACCACGTTTGGCCTAGGAGCGAGCGGGGACGAGAAGGTCGACCAGAGTTCCAGCGCCAGCCTCTGCTATCGCAACATCTTCCGCGACGGTGCCGCCGCTGACACCGATCGCGCCGATCGCTTGCCCACTGAATTGGATGGGGATGCCTCCCCCGAACACGACGACGCGACCGTTGTAGGAATGCTGAATTCCGAAGAGCTCAGCGCCCGGTTGCGCCAACACGCTCAGCCTGTCAGTCCCATTGTTGAAGATCTGCGCGGTGAACGCCTTGTTGATCGCCAGTTCAACGGATCCCGTTATGGCTCCGGCCTGGCGCTCGAAGGCAAGCAGGTAGCCGTCCGGCCCAATGACCGCGATCGAACATTGGACATTGAAGGCGGTCGCCTTGGACTTTGATGTCTCGATCATCTCCCGAGCCTGTGCAGCCGAGAGCGTTGGTTTGAGGCTGATCATTTCGATATCCGATTTTCGGGTGGCCGACCGCCGTCTGTTGGCGGCCGTCCACGATGCTGAATGATCAGGCTGCCCGGATACGGGTCTGGCGCAGGGCGGTGAGCAGAGCTTCGGCGGCCTCACCGGAAGATCCCGGGTTCTGGCCGGTGATGAGTTGGCCATCGACGACCGTGTGAACGCCCCAATCCTTCACTTTGGAGAACACAGCACCTTGAGCGATGAGCACGTCCTCGACCAGGAAGGGCACAACCTTGGTCAGGCCAACGCCTTCTTCTTCGGTATTGGTGAAGCCTGTGAGGTAGCGACCCTGAGCAAACGGTGTGCCGTCTGCATTCTTGACATGGCGCAGCACGCCCGGAGCATGGCAGACCAGCGCGATGGTCTTGCCGGCCGCGATGAAGGATTCGATGAGCGCGATGGAATTCTTGTCTTCAGCGAGATCCCACATCGGGCCATGACCGCCGGGATAGAAGACAGTGTCGAAATCCTTCTGGTCGACGCTGTCGAGGCGCACCGTCTGGGCGAGCTGCGCGTTAGCGTCGGCGTCTGCCTTGAAACGAGCCGTGAGCTCGGTCTGGAACATCGGTTCGTCGCTCTTTGGGTCGAGCGGCGGCTGGCCGCCCTTGGGCGAAGCAAGCGTGATCTCGGCGCCGGCGTCCTTGAAGACGTAATAGGGAGCTGCCAGCTCCTCAAGCCAGAACCCGGTCTTGCGGCCGGTGTCGCCGAGCGTATCGTGCGAAGTCAGTACCATGAGAATTTTCATCGTCTTATCCTTTGTTGGTCGCGGCCGGACCGGCCCGGATTGTCGATCAGCGCTGCTGGCCTTTCGATGAAGTGATCATGTCATCCGCAGAGATATTTGAGAAATTTACTTGTTGGATTTTAGATATTCACATGACATTACATCTGGATGAGATATGACCTGAACCTTCTGCCCGTCTTCCTGGCCCTCATGGAGGAGCGGAGCGTAACGCGTGCTGCCAGCCGCCTCGGCATCACGCAGCCTGCGCTGTCGAATTCGCTGAACCGGCTCCGCGACATGCTGAAGGATCCACTGTTCATCCGGGAACGATACGGCATCAGGCCAACACAGCTTGCGGAGGAGATCGTCCCGACGATCGAGGCCGCACTGGCGCAGCTTGATGATCTCATCGTCCACCAGCAGGATTTCGATCCCGCAAGTGCGGAGCGTCTGTTCCTGATCGCACCGAATAGTTATGTGGAATTGGTTCTCATGCCAGCATTGGTGGCCAGGCTGCGCGAGCAAGCGCCCGGCATCAAGCTACGCATGACGCCTTTCGGCAACGATCTCGCCGATACCGGGGTGATTTCGGGAACGACAGCGATGGTGCTGGGAAGGATTATTGATCCACCGGACAACCTCGTCGTCCAGCATCTCATGGACGACGGACTGGCCTGCATCGTACGTCGCGACCATCCGGATGTCGGTGCCAGCCTGACGCGGGATCTTTACGAGAGCCTGAAGCACGTCAACGTCCTGCCGCCGGGTCGCATTCGCGCGGGCGTATTTCAGGCGTTGGGGAAGCAAAATCTCAAGCGCGAGGTTGCTGTCTCCGTCACACATTTCCTGTCAGTTCCCGAGATGGTCGCGGTGACCGATTATTGCGCAACATTGCCGCGGCTAATCTGCCGCAGCCTCGAGCGCGACCCGCGGCTTAAGGTCGTCGAAGCACCTGTCGATCTTGGAACATTTCCGGTCGAGATGGCTTGGCATGTGCGATATCGTCACGATCCCGCTCATCGTTGGCTTAGGGGAGTCGTGAGTGAACTCGCCAAAGACCTGGTAATGTACTCGACGCAAGATGTTGCGTTTCGCTAGTCCGGGCGACAGTATCGCTCTTGCACGAAATCGAACGAGTGACCTGGCGCTCAGAGCGGCAAAGTATCGAGTGGAGATGCATTGGTCTGTGCACGTGGCGAGTGAACGAGACAATGGCTACGCGGGCGTTCCTTATTGTGGACGACCGAAGGCGCAGATCGCTTCATTGTCACGGCCTTATGACGACGGAGCTGTTAAAGGATAGATATGGCGCCTTGCCTGGGTCTGGGTCTTCGCCTTGAAGGAGTTCGAACATTTGGGGAGAAAGTAGCCTCTTTTCCCGATGCATTCGACATAAACTTTAACCTATACAAGCAACAGATCGCAGTTCATCGGCCGTGGCCGTTGGGAAGCCGAAAAATTCGAGATAAGCCGGGATCTGCTCGAACAGCATGTCGGTGCCCACCTGGAAGTCACAGCCGCGTGCCCGGGCCGCCGCGAGAAATGGCGTGATCTCCTGCTTCAGGACTACCTCGCCCACGAACGTGGAGGAAGAGAGCCGCGACATGTCTATCGGCAGTGGATCATCGCTCTTCATGCCGAGCGGTGTCGCATTTACAACGATGTCAAACCCTTCAGGCTCGCGTGAGCCAGCCGTCACCTCCACATCGGGATAATACTGGCGAAGCCGCTCCGCCAGCCCGCTCATGACAGCCGTGTTCGCATCGAAAACCGCGATCCTTCGAACGTCGGCAGCAGCAAGGGATGCCGCGATCGCCGAACCGACGCCGCCGGAGCCGACGACGAGCACATCGGCGCCGGCCACGCGCCGGCCCTTGCGAAGCACACCGCGCACAAACCCCTCCCCATCGAACATGTCGCCAATCAGCCGGCGATGTTCGTCCAGCCGAATGGCATTGCAGGCGCCAGCGACCTGGGCACGCGTCGACAGTTCGTCGAGCAGATCCATCGTGGCGACCTTGTGCGGCATGGTGATCAATGCGCCGTGGATATTCGAGAGGCGGAAGACGAGCCTGAGGAAATCCGGAAAGTCCTCCGCCCGGCAGCCCATGGGCACGACCACTGCGTCGATGCCGTGCTTTTCGAAATAGGGGTTGTAGATCAGCGGCGACTTGAAGGTCTCCGTCGGATAGCCCAGATGGGCGATGATTCTGGTGGTGCCGGAAATCATGCAGAGAGCTTTCAGTGACGCAAAATTTCACCGAGGAACTTGCGTGTACGCTCATGCCTTGGATTGCTGAAGAAAGTGGCGGGCGGCGCCTCTTCGACGATGGCGCCGCTTGCCATGAAGATGACGCGATCGGCTACCTGGCGGGCAAAGCCCATCTCGTGGGTGACGCAGATCATCGTCATTCCCTCCTCCGCGAGGCCGATCATCGTATCGAGGACTTCCTTGACCATTTCCGGATCGAGCGCCGATGTCGGCTCGTCGAACAGCATCACCTTCGGCCGCATGCAAAGAGCGCGCGCGATCGCCACCCGCTGCTGCTGGCCGCCTGAAAGCTGCGCCGGATATTTCTCGGCCTGCTCGAGGATCTTCACGCGGTCGAGCAGGCTCCGCGCGCGATCCTCCGCTTGCGCCTTGCCGAGGCCAAGCGCGCGTATAGGTGCAAGCATGCAGTTCTGCAGCACGGTCAGATGCGGAAAGAGATTGAACTGCTGAAAAACCATGCCGACATCACGCCTGATGGCGTCGATATCCCTGGAGCGATGTCCGAGTAGCGTATCACCGACGCGGATTTCCCCCTTCTCGTAACTCTCGAGGTGGTTGATGCAGCGGATCAGCGTGGACTTCCCGCTGCCCGAGGGGCCGCAGAGTACGATCCGCTCGCCTTGGCGGACATCCATGTTGATGTCGTGCAATGCCTGGAAGGCGCCATACCATTTCTCGACCCGCTGCAGGCGGATCATCGGGTCAGTGGTAGTCGTCGTCGACACATTGGTCATGGTTCAGTTCTCCAGGACGCGCAGGCGTACTCAGCGCGCCGACATCGCAAAGCGCCGCTCGAGGCGGGCACCGAGGATCGTCAGTGGGCAGCACATGATGAAATAGAGGATGCCGACGATGCCGAAGACCGTCAGCGGTTCGAAGATCTGGTTGGAGATGATGTTGCCGGCGCGCGTTAGCTCGGTGAAGCCGACGATGGCTGCGAGCGACGTTCCCTTGATCAGCTGCACCAGGAAGCCAACCGTCGCAGGCAGCGATATGCGGATTGCCTGGGGCAGGATCACGTCCTTCATGCGCGAAACATATTTGATGCTGAGCGCCTTGGCCGCTTCGGTCTGGCCGCGCGGTACGGCCTCGATCGAGCCGCGCCAGATTTCACCAAGATATGCGCTGGCATGCAACGTGAGCCCGATGGCGACCGCGATCCACGCATCGAGTTTTAGGCCCACCAGCGCCAGCCCGTAATAGACGACAAAGAGCTGCATCAGGAGCGGTGTGCCCTGAAATATGCCGATATAGAAGGCCGTCAACCTTTCTAGAAGCCGCAGGCCGCAGGTGCGCAGCAGCGCGATGGCGAGCCCGCCGATCGAACCGCAGACAAAGCCGACGACGGACAGGACCACCGTCCATTTGAGGCCGATCAGCAGAAAGATGAATTCATCGCGACCCATGGGATCCTCCTACTTGACCGGGTAGTTAAAGTAGCTCGACGAAAAGAGCCCGAAGAGGCGCATCATCACCCAGGAGATCACGAGATAGAAAACCGTCACCGTGAAGTAGACCTCGAAGCTCCGGAAGCTTTCCGACTCGATCAGCTGCGAAACAGATGTCAGCTCGTAGGCCGAGATCGCCGAAGCGATACTGGTCGACAGCGTCAGAAGCACGAACTGGCTGGTCAGCGAGGGGTAGATCGCCCTCAGCGCCGGCTTTAGCACGATGAAACGGAAAACCTGCGCCTTGTGCAGGCCAAGCGCCAGGCCAGCCTCTTTCTGGCCCGCCGGAATAGACTGCACCCCGCCGCGAATGATCTCGATCGCGTAGGCGCCGCCATTGATGCCAAGCGCGATAATCGCCGTCGGCGTCGGATCGAGCCTGATACCGGCGAGCGGCAGGGCGAAAAAGATGAAGAATATCTGCACCAGGAACGGCGTGTTGCGGATAATCTCGACGAAGCCGATCACCAACCAGCGCAGCGGCTTGATGGGGGAATCGCGCAACATGACGCCGCCTATGCCGATGAGGATCGCAAGCAGCATGCCAGAGATCGCCAGCAGAAATGTACCGAGACAGCCGAGCAGCAGGCTCGGTAACCCATCGATAACAGGCGTGAAATCCAGTTGGTAGTTCATATCCTCGTCTCTGCTCTTTCCTGTCCGGTCAGCGGTCGCGTGCGACCAGCTGCGTCATGGCCTGGATCGCGAGCTCGTATCCATCCGCGCCGAAGCCGATCATGATCGCCGTCGCGATCCGCGAGATCAGGGAATTATGGTAGATGCTTTCGCGGGCATGCACATTGGAGATATGCAGCTCGATCTTCGGTGGATCGAAAGTCTTCAGAGCATCGAGAAGTGCGATCGACGTGAAGGTAAAGGCCGCCGGGTTGATGATGATTCCGCAGGCCTTCTCGCGCGCCTCATGAACGCTTTCTATGAGCGCACCCTCGAAATTCGTCTGGCGAAAATCCACCTCGAAGCCGAGGTCGCGCGCCTTGGCCGTGCAGCGTTGCCCGATCTCAGCGAGCGTCGTCGAACCGTAGATGTGCGGCTCCCGCTGGCCGAGAAGATTGAGGTTCGGCCCATTGAGTACAAAGATCGTCTTGCTCATCATCGCTCCCGCATTCACTACAAGACATTGATCGCCGCGGCAAAACGGCGGCGGCCGTTTGCGAGACGCCGCCGTCGCACCGCCCTGTCAGTGAAGGGCTTACTTTGCCGCGAAGGGAATGCCCTCGAGGTTTGCTGGGAACTCGGGAACGGGAACCTTCATCCACTTGTCGTAGATTTTCTTCAGCTCGCCATTTCCCTTGATCTTGTCGATGAAGGTATTGATCGAGGCATTGAGCTCCTTCTCGCCGAGGCGTGTGCAGGCGCCGTTGTAGAGCTTCTGGAACTGAAGCTTGTTCTCGAACTCGCCGGGACGCGCCTTCTCGACGCGGTCCATGTAGAAGATATTGCCGCCAAGCGCCTCGGCCTGCCCCGATACAAGCGCCTGGACGCTGGCAGCGTCGCCATCGAAGCGGCGAATGGTGGCCGAAGCCGGAGCATTCTTGGTAACCTGCGTGTCTTGCGCGGCGCCTTTCGCCACGGAAATGGTCATATTGGCCATGTCGTCATTCGTCTTGATCGACTTGTTCTTCGGGCCGATCAGGACGATGGCATTCGCATTGTAAGGCTGACTGAACTGAACCGCCTTGGCGCGGTCGGGCAACATCGCCATTGTTGCGAACAGAACGTCGACGCGACCCGACGTCAGCGCGGGAATGCGGTTGTTGACTTCAAGCGGCACGAACTCGACCTCAACGCCAAGTTCCTTGGCGTAAAGCGCGCCCATGTCTGCATCGAAGCCGTCCTGCTTGCCGGCGCTGGTAACGAAGCCCCATGGCGGATTGTCGCCCTGGATGCCAACGATCAGCTTGCCGCGGGCCTTGATTTCTTCCGGGGTGACGGCGGCGGCCGGCTGGGCCAGCGCAATGCCGGTGAGCAGTGCGGCCGCGCCAAGCATGGCGTTGCGACGTGACAACATGGATTTCAACATTTTTTCCTCCTCCTCAATGGTCGTTGCGACCGCACAGCCGTCCTTCTCCTCCGACCGTGAGGCCAAAACTGCCTGAGGCGAGCCGATAAATCAACATAGTTTTTTTAAATCGTATGAGACTTCTATTTTCAAACGTCGAATTGCACTTCTCAGGACATTCGTCATAATGATTGTCACGGTGATATCAGCCAGGGAGGACGAGCGAGATGAGGACCTCGATAGCGACGGTTTCGATCAGCGGCGAGCTGCCGGAGAAGCTTGAAGCGATCGCGCGGGCAGGTTTCGACGGCGTGGAGATTTTCGAGAACGACTTCCTGGCCTTTGACGGAAGCCCCTCGGATGTCGGCAGGATGGCCAGTGATCTTGGACTGAAGATCACGCTGTTCCAGCCGTTCCGTGATTTCGAGGGTATGCCGGAGCCGTTGCGCAGCCGCACCTTCGACCGCGCCGAGCGAAAGTTCGATATCATGCAGCAGCTCGGTACGGACCTCGTTCTGGTCTGCTCGAACGTCTCTTCAGCCTCGCTCGGCGGCATCGACCGCGCCGCCGCCGACTTTCGCGAACTGGGCGAACGCGCCGCAGCGCGCGGATTGCGCGTCGGCTACGAGGCACTGGCATGGGGCCGCCACATCAACGACCATCGCGATGCCTGGGAAATCGTGCGCCGCGCCGACCACGACAATATCGGCCTGGTGCTGGACAGCTTTCACAGCCTTTCACGCAAGATCGACATCAATTCCATCCGCTCCATTCCGAAGGAAAAGATCTTCATCGTCCAACTCGCTGATGCGCCGCAGATCGACATGGACCTGCTTTACTGGTCACGGCACTTCCGCAACATGCCTGGTGAAGGCGACCTGCCGGTGACGGCGTTTACATCGGCCATCGCCGCGACCGGCTATGACGGCTACTATTCCCTGGAGATATTCAACGACCAGTTCCGTGGCGGCCTGACGCGCGAAATTGCGGCTGACGGCCACCGTTCGCTGATCTACCTGGGCGATCAGGTACGTCGCAGCCTCGGCGGCGACAACCCGATCGGAAAACCCATGCCGCCACGGGCCACGGTAAAGGGCGTGGGCTTCGTCGAGTTCACCGCCGATGACGGCGATGCGGCCGAACTGATCGGCATCCTCGAGGTGTTGGGATTCAGAAAGACGGCCAAACATCGCAGCAAGGAGGTCAGCCTTTACGAACAGGGCGACATCCGCATTCTCGTCAATATCGACGAGGCCGGTTTCGCCAATGCGGCTTACGCCGTCCACGGCACGCTCGCCTATGCCTTCGCGCTTGTCGTGGACGATGCCTGGGAGGCCCATCAGCGCGCGGTCGCGCTTGACGCCGAACCATTCGCACAGCAGGTTTCCGAAGGGGAACTCGAGTTGCCTGCAATCCGCGGCGTCGGCGGCGGCATTGTCTACCTGATCGACGAGACATCGCCGCTCGGACGCTTCGCGGAGGTCGATTTCATTCGGGTCGATGGACAGGGAGCGCCCCCCGATGCGGGATTGCTCGCTATCGACCACATCGCGCAGACAGTCTCCTATGACGAGATGCTGACCTGGCTGCTCTTCTACACGTCGATCTTCGCGACTGAGAAGACACCGATGGTCGACATCATCGACCCTGGCGGCGTCGTGCGCAGCCAAGTGGTCGAGAACAAGGAGGGATCGCTGCGGATCACGCTTAACGGCGCGGAAAACAGGCGGACGCTGGCCGGGCATTTCATCGCGGAAAAATTCGGTTCGGGCATCCAGCACCTCGCCTTCAGCACCAACGATATCTTCGCCACGGCCGAGGCGTTGCGAAAGGCCGGCTTCAAGTCGCTGCACATTTCACCGAACTACTATGGGGATGTTGAGGCCCGTTTCGGGCTGGATCCCGATCTCACCGAGCGGCTGAGGCAACACAATATTCTCTACGACCGCGATGAGCTCGGCGAGTATTTTCAGCTCTATAGCGGCACGTACGGTGAAGGCTTCTTCTTCGAGATCGTCGAGCGGAAGGGTTATCGAGGCTACGGCGCGGCCAATGCTATCTTCCGCATCGCGGCACTGAAAAAGCAGATGCGTCCCGAGGGCCTGCCGCGCGATGGCGGCTGAGCTTGCCGCCGTCGGCAATCAGGCAACGATGCCGCTCTTCAGTATGTGCCCGACCCCACTATGCACGTGCCGGCGGATCACGGCCTTGGCCTGCTCCGCATCCCGCCGAAGGGCGAAATCAAACAGCGCCCGGTGATCCTCGACCACCGGCTTGCCACGAAAGCTCTCCGCCAACATGTGATAGCGCAGGAAACGGTCGAAGACCGAAGACAGCGTCGCCATCAGTGTCACGGAGTTGCAGGCCGAGACGATCGCCTGATGGAACTCCCAGTCATAGCGCACCCAGTCGATGGTGCGCGAGGCATCGCCGGCAAGAAGCCGACGTTCCGCTGCCGCCAGCTTGTGATGGGCCGCGACGATGGAGGCTTCCCACTCAAGATCGCCTGCGGCGAAGGCCAGATCGAGCGCGTGGGTTTCGAGTACGACCCTGAGGTCGGCGAGCTCGAGCAGTTCGCGACGCGACGCCGGGCTGACCTCGAAACCTTTTTGTCCTTCGGCGACGACGAGATTTTCCGTGGTCAGCCGGCTGAGAATCTCGCGAAGCGGGGAGACGCTGATCGAATAGCGCTCGCGCGCCTGCTCCAGCTTGATCTTGGATCCGGACGGCAAAACGCCGGAAATGATATCCTGACGGATCTGCCGAAAGACGACCTCACTGACGGTTTTGGCCGCCTCCCCCGTTCTTCTCAGCATCGCGTTACGCGGACTCCACTCGTCATGATTTTAAAAATCATACAGCATAATGCCTTTCCTATGTGTTTTTTAAATATGGCAGACGATAGGATTTCAGTGGCTGTGACAATGAGGTAACGTACCGGGAGGTAGCGTGTTGTGACATAACGTGCAGGCCACCCATTCGCATCGAAATAGCAGAGCATCTTGATGTTGCAGCAGACAATAGACGAGACCATCGCCGAGATCGGCTATCGGCGGATTCGTGCCGACATCATCTTCGGCCGGCTTGCACCTGGACAGAAATTGAAGCTGGATGCGCTAAAGGAGGCCTACGAGACTTCGATCAGCACGTTGCGTGAAATCTTGAACCGTCTTTCCTCGGAGGGACTGGTGCTTGCGGAGGGCCAGCGGGGGTTCCAGGTTTGCCCCGTCTCGGTCACCGATCTCAAGGAGATCGCCGCCTTGCGGCTACTCCTGGAGACGCATGCGCTGGGACAGTCCTTTGCACAAGGCGACATGGAGTGGGAGGCGCGCCTCGTATCGGCCCATTACAAGCTTGCCAGCCTCGAGCGGCTGATGGCGACAGGTGACGCCAGCCGGGCTGAGGATTGGAAACGATACGACTGGGAATTTCACCAGGCGCTGATTTCGGCCTGTGGCTCCAAGCTTCTGATAGAAACACACTCGGTCGTCTTCGACAAGTATCTGCGCTATCAGATGGTCGCGCTATCCTACCGAGGCGACGTGGCGGCACGCGAGCATCAGGCGCTTCTCGACGCCGCCCTTGACCGCGATGCCGACGCGGCAAAGAAAATCCTCGCCGCGCACATCGAAGGCGGTGTCGAGCATGCCTTGGCACGGGGCCTGCTGAAGCAGGACAACTGAACCCTAGACCAGAATGCCACTCAACTCGGCCTTTATACGCAGCAGCGCGGGGAGATAGCGCGATACCATCGCCTGCATGGGCTCCTCCGTTGCCGCTAGACCGACGTTCAGCGCCGCCAGCGTCTGCCCACGGGCGCCCGCGAGCGGCACCGCGATCGACCGTAGGCCGACCTCGACCTCCTGATCGATCGAGGCGTAGCCAGCCGCCTTCACGTCCTGCAGTATCCGCTGCAGTTCGCCGACATCCGTCTGCGATCTCGCCGTCCGTTGTACGAGCGGCTCGGCCGACAGCAGTTCCAGCGCCCGTTCCGGCGGCAGTGCGGCCAGCAGGACGCGTCCCATCGAGGTGCAATAGGCAGGCAGCCGCGATCCCGGCATCAAGGCGATGGACATGACCCGGCGTTGCGACGCGCGCGCCACATAGACGATATCGCCGTCATCGAGGATTGAGACCGACGTGCTCTGGCCGATCTCCTCCGATAGCCGATCGAGCCATGGCTGGACGATGCGCGGCAGTGGCATGGACGCAAGGCATCCGGTACCGAGACGCAGTACGCGCGGCGTTACCGTGAAATACTTACCGTCATAAGCGCAGTAGCCGAGTTCCGCCAGCGTCAGTAGGCACCGACGCGTTGTCGCTCGATCATAGCCCGATATCTCCGCAGCCTCCGAAATGCTGAGACGCGGATGCTCGGCCGTGAACGCCTCGATCACCTTCAACCCCTTGGCGAGGCCACCCATGATGTCACGTTCCTTCACCTGCATGCGCCGACTCCATTGTGCGATAATCGAACAAATATTACATACCGCACAAATATGATTGCCGTCCACACCCTGCCCCCTTACAAATTGACGCGCTGGCGATGACGGGCCGCGATGGAGAATCCATGGACAAGACAGTGCGAAACGCGGCCGATGCCGTCGACGAGATTGGCGATGGAGCGGTCGTCATGATCGGCGGTTTCGGCGGCTCCGGCGCCCCGATCGAGCTGATCCACGCCCTGATCGACAAGGGGCCGCGAGACTTGACCGTCATCAACAACAATGCGGGCAACGGGCGCATCGGCATCGCGGCGATGATCGACGCGGGCATGGTGCGCAAGATGATCTGCTCTTTCCCTCGCTCGTCGGATCCCCGCGCATTCACCGACCGGTATCTTGCCGGAGAGATCGAGCTGGAGCTTGTTCCGCAGGGTACGCTTGCCGAGCGAATCCGTGCCGGTGGCGCCGGCATCCCGGCATTCTACACGCCAACAGGCTACGGAACCGAACTCGCGCAAGGCAAGGTCATCGCCGAGTTCGACGGTCGGCCCTATGTGCAGGAACGCTGGCTGAAGGCCGATTTCGCGATCGTCAAGGCGCATGTCGGCGACACACACGGGAACCTCACCTACAGCAAGGCCGGCCGCAACTTCAATCCGCTGATGTGCATGGCGGCCGCGCGAACAATTGTGCAGGTCTCGAGCCTCGTGGCCCCCGGCGGCATCGACCCGGAGCATGTCGTCACCCCCGGCATCTTCGTCGATCGCGTCGTCGCGGTCGCCAATCCCAAACAGGAAGAAGAACTAATCCGCCAGGGAGCGACATACCCATGAGTAACGACAACAAGCTCTCGAACGCGCAGATCGCCTGGCGGGCTGCGCAGGACATCGCCGATGGCGCCTATGTCAATCTCGGTATCGGCTTTCCCGAGATGGTGGCACGCTACCAGCCGCCCGGCCGGCAGGCGATCTTTCATACGGAGAATGGCGTCCTCGACTTCGGCGAGGCCCCGCCGCCGGGCGACGAAGACTGGGATCTCATCAATGCGGGAAAACGCGCCGTGACCCTGAAACCCGGTTCTGCCTTTTTTCACCACGCCGACAGTTTCGCCATGGTGCGCGGCGGCCATCTCGATGTTGCGATCCTGGGTGCCTACCAGGTTGCCGAGAACGGTGACCTCGCCAATTGGCGGGTCGGCTCCAAGGGCGTGCCCGCCGTGGGCGGCGCAATGGACCTCGTGCATGGCGCCCGACAGGTATTCGTCATCACCGAACACGTGACAAAGAATGGAGAGCCGAAGCTCGTCCAGACATGCACCTTCCCTCTGACGGGCGTTGGCTGCATCACCCGCGTCTACACCAGCCACGCGGTGGTGGACATCGCCAACGGCCGTTTCGTGCTCCGGGAAAAGCTCCCGGATCTGGCGATCGAGGTTCTGCAGGCCATGACGGGCGCAAAGCTGCATACCGACGGGCCGGTCCTGGATCTAATCGTGCCTAAGCTTTCGGGAGGTGAAGCATGACTCAAGCCTATATCTGCGACTATATCCGGACGCCAATAGGCCGCTTCGGCGGCGCGCTCGCCTCCATCAGAGCCGACGATCTCGGCGCGGTTCCTCTGCGTGAGCTGATTGCGCGCAACGTCTCAGTGGATTGGGAAGCCGTGGACGACGTCATCTTCGGCTGCGCCAACCAGGCGGGCGAAGACAATCGCAACGTTGCCCGCATGTCTCTGCTTCTCGCCGGCCTGCCGGCAAGCGTGCCCGGAACGACGATCAACCGGCTGTGCGGTTCTGGCATGGACGCGATCGTTGCGGCTGCGCGGGCGATCAAGGCTGGTGAGGCCGACCTGGTGATCGCCGGCGGGATCGAAAGCATGTCGCGTGCGCCCTTCGTCATGCCCAAGGCGGATACGGCTTTCTCGCGCCACGCCGAAATCCATGACACAACCATCGGCTGGCGCTTCGTCAACGCTCTTATGAAAGAGCTCTACGGCGTCGACTCCATGCCCGAAACCGGCGAGAACGTCGCCGAAGACTATCATGTCAGCCGTCAGGATCAGGACGCCTTCGCGCTGAGGTCTCAGGAAAAGGCGGCGGCGGCGCAGCAAAACGGCAGACTTGCCAGGGAAATCGTGGCGGTATCGATCCCTCAGCGCAAGGGGCCGCCTGTCGTCTTCGACCGGGACGAACACCCTCGCGCCACCACTATCGAGGCGCTGGCAAAGCTCGGGACGCCATTCAGGCGCGAGGGCGGAACGGTCACGGCAGGCAATGCGTCGGGCGTTAACGACGGCGCCGCGGCGCTGATCATTGCGTCGGAAGCGGCCATCAGCAAACACGGTCTGACGCCGATCGTCCGCATTCTGGGTGGGGCTTCCGCCGGCGTGCCGCCTCGTGTCATGGGCATAGGCCCTGTGCCCGCTTCGCAAAAGCTCATGGCTCGGCTGTCGATGACCCAGCAGCAATTCGACGTCATAGAACTCAACGAGGCCTTCGCCAGCCAGGCACTTGCAGTGCTGCGCCAACTCGGCCTCACCGACGACGATCCACGGGTCAACCGCAACGGCGGCGCGATCGCGCTCGGCCACCCGCTCGGCATGTCCGGCGCGCGCATCACTGGCACGGCAGCCCTGGACATGGCAGCAGGCGGGGGTCGCTTCGGCTTTGCAACCATGTGCGTCGGCGTTGGCCAGGGAATTGCGATCGCATTGGAACGCGTGTGACGCGCCGTTAAGCTTCGGGCGTGGAGCACGCTGCGTGGATACCTGCGTACCAAAATTGCCATTACCTGCTCGGGGCCGGCGAAATTACGTCGGGTTGCCCTTTGTAGCGCTCAGCCTTGAACCTGAAGTGCCAGCCGCCGCCTCGCGGATCGTCTGCACAAGGATCGAAAGCGGTAGCGACGGGATCGCGTCGTTGCGCATGGTAAGGCCCACGGCACCTTTGGTCTCGCTCGTGTCGATGGGCAGCACCACCAGCGCTCCATCCTTGATATCGTTGGCGACGACGCCGGCGGAAATGATCCAGATGGCGTCGCTTGCCCGGACAAAAGCACGGCCAAAGCTTTCCGATACTGTCTCTATCTGGTTTGGAAGGCTTGCCACTCCGTTGGCAATCAGGAACCGTTCGACGAAAGGGCGGATGATTGACGCACGGGTCGGCATCAAGATCGTGTACTCGCCAAGCGCAGTCAAATGCGACTGCCCAGCCTCCAGCAGCGGATGACCAGATCGTACCGCGAAAACCACCTGCTCCGAATAAAGATGCTCAAAGGAAAATCCCGCCATTTGTTCCGGTCCGGCAAGACGCCCGACAACAAGGTCGAGATCCCCGACGCGGAGCTGCTCCAGAAGCACCGCGTTTTCACCGGTGACGATTTTTAGCCGGCTCCAGGTGTTCTCCTTCAGGAAGAGCTGAATGGCTTGCGGCATGATCCTCGTCGATACCGTCGGCAAGGCGCCGATACGGATTGGTGGGGCATCGCCGATCCGCTCCTGCGTCACCGAATCAAGCCCCTGCCGCAGCGCCGTCAGCGCCGCGCCGGCGTGTTTTAGGAGAACCTCGCCGTAGCGCGTGATCTTGATGCCGCGGCCGTCGCGCTCGAAGACTTCAACGCCCAGAACGCCTTCAAGCTCTCGGATCGTCTTCGTCACAGCGGGCTGGCTGACATGCAGCAGCTCTGCCGTCTTCATCACGCTTTTCTGGCGCGCGACCTCGACAAAGGTTTGTAGATGGCGGAACTTTATGCGGCTGTCGATCATCTCTCACATAACCCTGCAGTTATAGGACCGCCACGAAATATCATTTTACCTAACCAGCTTAAACATTCAATTTCCTGTCGGGAGGAGTTTCCAGTGCAGTTTGCCCGTGTCAACGACATCGCTATGCATTATCAGGTCATCGGCGGCCCGGCCGATAAACCGGTTCTTGTCTTCGCGAATTCGCTTGGCACCGATTTCCGCATCTGGCGCGACGTGATCGTCAGGCTGGCCGGCGACTTCGCCATTCTGCTCTATGACAAGCGCGGCCACGGCCTCTCCGATGTCGGCCAGACGCCCTACACGATCGAGGATCATGCCTCCGACCTGATCGGCCTGCTCGAGACACTGGCGATCAAGAAGGCGATCATCTGCGGCCTTTCGGTTGGCGGGCTGATTGCTCAATCGCTCTATAAACAACGACCGGACCTCGTCAGCGCCTTGATCTTCTGCGACACCGCCCACAAGATCGGCACCGTCGACAGCTGGAACACCCGCATTTCGGCCATCGAACAGAATGGTATCGCCAGCATGTGCGACGCCATTATGGAGCGCTGGTTCACACCGGCTTTCCGCCGCCCCGAAAACGCTGCCTACAATGGCTACTGCAACATGCTAGTGCGCCAGCCGGTGGCCGGCTACACTGCCACCTGCGCCGCCGTGCGTGACGCGGATTTTACCGAAGCAGCCAAGGCGATCGCCGTGCCGACGATCTGCATCGTCGGCGATCAGGACGGCTCGACACCGCCCGACCTTGTCAAATCGCTGGCACAGCTGATCCCCGACGCCCGATACGAGGTTATCCGCGATGCCGGCCATATTCCTTGCGTCGAACAGCCCGAGGCGCTGACGGCGGTCATCCGCGCGTTCATCGATTTCGCATTAGATGGAAAAGCTTCATGAGTGACACTCCGCTTCCTTCCGAGCGCCACAGGCAGGGCTTGGCGACGCGACGCTCCGTTCTGGGCGACAGCCATGTCGATCGTGCCGAAGCCGTCTCGACGGCATTCGACAAGCCATTTCAGGATCTGATCACCGAAGCCGCCTGGGGCCACGTTTGGTCCCGCCCGGGCCTGACCAAGCGCGAGCGCTCGATCGTCACCATCGCGCTGCTCGCGGCACTTGGTCAGGACGACGAGGTAGCCATGCACGTGCGCGCCACCGCCAATACCGGGGCCAGCCGCGATGACGTCTGCGAGGCGTTGCTGCACGTGGCCATCTATGCCGGCGTCCCAGCCGCCAATCACGCGATCAAGATCGCCAAGCAGGTCTTCGAACAGATGGACGCCGAAGAGGCGGCTTGAGAGGAAGTGATGTCCGAAAAACCGAACCGCAAGCCAGAGTCCGGCGCCTTCTTCGCCCGTGACCTCAGTTGGCATCCGCCGGCCTATGCACCCGGCTACAAAACCTCGGTCCTGCGCTCGCCGAAGCGCCCGCTTCTGTCGCTCGACGGTACGATCTCGGAGATCACGGGGCCCGTCTTCGGCCACTCGACGATCGGCGAACTCGACAACGACCTGCTCCACAACTTCGCCAAGCCTGGCGAAAGCGCCATCGGCGAGCGCATCATCGTCCACGGACAGGTCATCGACGAGCGCGGTCGGCCCCAGGCCGGCATTCTGGTCGAGTTCTGGCAGGCCAATGCCGGCGGGCGCTACCGCCACAAGAAGGAAAGCTACCTGGCGGCGATCGATCCGAACTTCGGCGGCTGCGGGCGCGCGATTACCGATGAAGAAGGCCGCTACTTCTTCCGAACGGTAAGGCCCGGCGCCTATCCCTGGCCGAACGGCGTCAACGACTGGCGCCCGGCCCACATCCACTTTTCGATCTTCGGCCACGGCTTTTCGCAGCGCCTGATAACCCAGATGTACTTCGAGGGCGACCCGATGATCTGGAAGTGTCCGATCGTCGCAACGATCCCGGACAAGGCCGCCATCGAACAGCTGATCGCGCCGATGGATTGGGGTAACACGATCCCCATGGACAGCCGCGCCTACCGGTTCGACATCGTGCTGCGTGGCCGCCGCTCGACGATGTTCGAGAACAAGCTGGAGGGCAACTGATGGCCCAGGAATTGCGCTATCTCAAAGAAACCCCGTCCCAGACAGCAGGCCCCTACGTCCATATCGGCCTGACGCCGAATTTTTGCGATATCGGCGGTGTCTACCAACGCGATCTCGGCATCGCGATGGTCAACGACAAGACAACAGGCGAGCGGATCACCGTCACCGGTCGCATTTTTGATGGCGCCGGCGCGCTCGTGCGCGATGCTGTCATCGAAATATGGCAGGCCGACAGCGCAGGGCTTTACAACAGCCCATCGGAAATGCGCGGCGCGGCCGATCCGAATTTCACTGGCTGGGGCCGCTGCCCGACCCGCGCCGAAGATGGCTTTTATAGCTTCAAGACCGTCAAGCCGGGCAAGGTCCCCTTCAAGGACGGGCGCAGACAAGCGCCGCATATAACCTTCTGGATAGTCGCGCGCGGCATCAATATCGGCCTGCACACGCGCATGTACTTCCCGGAGGAGAAAGAAGCCAACGAGGCTGACCCGCTGCTCCAGCGCATCGAACACAGGGAGCGCGTCGCAACGCTTGTTGCCGCGCGGGATGGTTCTACCTATACGTTCGACATCCGGCTGCAGGGCGAAAATGAGACCGTGTTTCTCGACATCTGACAACGGTGCGGGACCATTCATTCCGCATCCGCTCATGACCATGAACGATGAGACGACACATGGCGGCGATTGCCTTCGAACACCCATTTCTTTCCGGCCTCCTTGGCGACGCTGAAACGTCGGCGTTTTTCACGGCCGAAGCTGATATTGCCGCCATGTTGCAGTTCGAGGCCGCACTTGCGCGCGCCGAGGCCGCAAATGACGTGATCCCTGAACCCGCCGCGCAGGCAATTTCCGCTGCCTGCGCAGTCTTTAGCGCCGACTTCTCCGCTCTTCACACCGCCACCGCCCGCGATGGCGTTGTCGTTCCCGAGCTCGTTCGTCAGCTGCGCGCAACCGCCGGTGAGGTAGCGCGGCATGTCCATGTCGGGGCCACAAGCCAGGACGTCATCGATACAAGCCTGATGTTGAGGCTGAAGCCCGTTGCCTTCCTGTTCACAACACGTCTGGCGGCAATCGAGTTGCGCATCGGCGAGCTTCAGCAGGCTTTCGGCGATAGGCCGCTAATGGGCCGGACCCGCATGCAGGCGGCGATTCCGATCACCGTTGCAGACCGGCTACGCGCTTGGCGCGCGCCCTTCGACGGCTACCGCGAGACATTGACGCGACTACGCTTTCCCCTGCAGTTCGGCGGTGCGGCCGGCACGCTGGAAAAGCTGGGCGACAAGGCAGCAGCGGTGCGCAGTTCACTGGCTCAGGAGCTTGGTCTCGTCGATATACAGCAATGGCAAAGCCAACGGACCATCATCGCGGAGTTTGCCGGTCTTCTCGCAATGGTTTCCGGTACCCTCGGGAAGTTCGGCCAAGACGTCGCGCTGATGGCGCAGGCCGGAGACGAAATTGCGCTCACGGGCGGCGGCGGGTCATCCGCTATCGCACACAAGCAGAACCCCGTTGCGGCCGAGACGCTGGTAGCGCTGGCACGCTTCAACGCGACGCAGGTCTCTGCGATCCACCATTCGATGGTGCACGAACAGGAGCGCTCCGGTGCGTCCTGGACGCTCGAATGGCTGGTACTACCGCAGATGGCTATTGCGACGGGTGCCGCGCTGCGTCTCTCGCACGAACTCGCGAACAAAATTGAGCGACTTGGAAAGGCTGCTACATAACCCCGATGCGTGACTTGCAGCGTTCATTCCATCTGCCTTAGTAACGGAGTGTTACTCCACGGGTCGCACGCGGACGCGTCCGGCGCCGTGAGGAGACTCGAACCGCGCCCTGGAATTCTAGGGGCTTTAAGCGATCCAAGGATTAATAATCCCGCGTTGCGACCGCGAGATGGTTTTCTGCTGCCGTAGCAGCGATGTATCCGTCAGCCTTCGCGATGGCCTTTCCGGCCTTTTGGCCGCCGGCCATCAGCGCCGCGTAGAATCGCGACGTACCGACCTTAAAGGGCAAAACACGCCCGTCGAAAAGCGGAAGAACTTCACCTTCAAGGCGATCCTGGAGAATTGACTGACGCTTCCGTACGGGCATTGAGGCAATTCCGAAACGAAGTTCAGCAATGGAAATCGCAGAGATGAACAGCGTCTCGATAGCCTGTGCATCCAACCAAGTCAGCACAGTGATATCAGGAGGCGGCTTCCAAGTCTCAGAAATTACACTAGTGTCTAGCAAGATCATTCGAAAGTCATCGGTTCTGCCGGGGTCCTGTCGCGCTGTTGTTGCAGCGCTTCAACATCACTGTTTGACAATTCCGCTTCACGGCCGATGGCAGCGAGCAATGATCCGAGCTTCACGCGCCCAGATGGGCGAACCGCGGCTTCAAGAATGTCACGAATTTCGGCTTCGGTGCTACGGCCGTGGTGAGCTGCTCGCGCCCGCAACGCTCGATGCGTTTCATCAGAGATGTTTCGAATGGTGACCGCTGCCATGAATATTATTCTATCTATCGTCTCAGCACGCTATCAAGACACACAAAATGATATCAATCTTCAAGTCGTGCTGCAATGATGGAACACGAACCTCAATTTGAGGTTCTTGATGAGATAAGAACCATTGCCCCCGCACTCCATAAGATTAACCCACCGCTCTTACTCGCGAATACACAAAGGTGGCATCAGCGACTGACAACCACAGCGAAGAAGTCGGGAGCGTCGTTGGTGACATCAGCTTCTCTCATGCGATCTCGCGGGAGATGAACAGACCAAGGCCAAGCCCGTGCTTATATTCGTTGGACTTTCCACGAACAAACGGGTCGAACAATCTGGGGATCACATCCGGCGGGATCGGTTCTCCACCATTCGAAATCCGCAGCCGGAAGTAGCCGTCAGCGGACGTCTCCGCAGATAGTCAGATGGGCTTTACATTGCCGCCGTGACTGAGAGCATTTCATAGAAGGTTGGACGCCAGTTGACCTATCTTCGAGACATCGCATGTCACGGTTTGATCGATCGCGTAGGATGTCCAGGGCCGAGGTTGGTTGCTGCTTCACGTTCCAGACTACGCCAGCCGGCCAGTGGGATGGAACAATCCAGTGCGAAGTGCTCGAAATCGTTCCCAATGAGCGGTTATCCTACGCCTGGAGGAGTGGCCACGACGGCAATGAGGGCTATGGCTCAAAACTCGATACGGTCGTGACTTTCACCCTTTCCGCCACAGAGGCCGGCACATGCCTACGGCTGGTCCATTCCGGTTTTGAGACGCCAAGGAATGACAGTGCCTACCGCAATATGGGCGAAGGCTGGAATAAGGTCGTCAAACGCTTGGATGCGGTTGCCGCTGAGGAAGGTTCTTCGCAGCCGAAGCATTGATAAGGGAGTGGAGATGAGCAACACCTATACTGGCGGCTGTGCATGCCGTGCTATCCGTTATGAGATAAGGGGCGAGCCGGCTGTTATGCTGGATTGCCAATGCCGACAATGCCAGCGTGATAGTGGAACAGGGCACCAGTCCCATCTTACGTTTGTTGCAGCCGAGGTAAAGATCGAGGGAGCCGCCTCACACTGGAGCAGCGTTGGCGACGGAGGGACCGTCAAGCAGCGAGCATTTTGTCCGGTCTGTGGATCGGCGGTCTACATGACCTTCCTCGACATGCCAGAGGTTTTTATTGTAACGCCAGCGAGCCTTGATGATCCAGAACAATACAGCCCACAAATGATCACTTGGAGTGCAGCTGCACAAAGATGGGATTGCGTCGATTTATCCTTGCCGAGATTTGAAAAGATGCCACCGCATTGATGGGAAACGAATGAGAACCCGTGGCTTTGACTTTTTAAGTATCTGAAAATACGAACTTTGTAGCGTAATACTTTTTATAGGACGTCCCTTTTCAAAAGGTAGGCCGCCCTTGCTACAGTGGACAACAATCAGCCCAGTCAAACTTTGGTTTTGAGCGGCAATTGGATCGGGTCGTATACGGACGGCCAAGAAGATTGACGTGGCTCTCACTGCATGTCCACATTGCAACGGAAATGCTTCCAACAGGCCCTGCGCCAGCCTTTCAATGCAGTCAACGCCGCCGTCTCGTTAGTCTCGGCAGTGGACTTGCCGCGCCTGCGTCACCGGGCTTCTCAGCCCTCAAGTGGTTGGTGTTAGATCACTTCCTGCCTCATATCAGTCGGACCAGATCGACAGCGTGACAATTGTGGCGCGCCCTCAAAATATGATCTTTAAAATCAACTTTAATATTGCATCCATGTTCTCCCAGGTGGTAGCAGCGTCGCATGACCAGCGCTCATCGCCCCGATATTCTCGATACCTTTTTGCATGTGCGTACGCGTCTTTCTGTTGTCATTTACCGGCGGGTGAGATGCTCGGCGACGACTGCGGATTTGTTGCAGGACACGTTCCTGAGATTTTGGGAGCGGCGGTCATTGTTGAAGGAGGTCGCCGACCTGGCTGGCTACTTCATGACTACAGGCCGCAACCTCGCTCTCGACTATCAGCGGCGCAAGCGGATCGCGCCCTTCGTGAATGGCATCGATGGATTGGAAGCAGTGGCCGATCCTTCACCATCGGCAGAACAGGTCGCCATAGGCATCAATGAACTGCGGCGCATCTCCGCGATCATCGACGGCATGCCACCCCGCGCCAGGCAGGTCTTCCTGATGTCTCGTATCGACGGCCTGACCTATGCCGAGATCGGAACCAGGCTGGGGATTTCCCCCAAGACGGTTTTCAGCCATATGGTCGTTGCACTGGAGCGTCTGCGAAGCGCGATGCTGACAGACGAGTGATCGCCCAAGCCGCATACCCATGCCGCATCGCCCCATAGACCATCGGCACCAGTGAGATACATGCAAGACCCAGCCGGAAATTCCAAAGCGCGCGCATCAAGCGACGCTTCAAGGAGCGCCACCGAATGGTTTGCGCGTTTGCTGGATGAAAGTGCGACGCCGAACGATCTTGCGAATTTCCGGGCGTGGCTGGAAGCCGACCCGTCAAACGCCGCAGCCTATGCCGACCTCGAGCGATTGTGGCTCGGCGCCGGCATGGTACCTGATAAATCGGAAGCGGCACGAGTATCTCGTCGAACGCTGCTGAAGACGGGGAGCGCTTTGGTAGTCGTCGCCTCGTCCGCCTTGGCAACGGCCGCATACATGCGTCCCATTCCGGCAGACTTCAGGACAGGAAAAGGCGAGACCCGAACCGTCACGCTACCGGATGGATCGACCGCGGAGCTCTCCACCGCTTCGGCAATCTCTCTTGGCTATACCGCGACACAGCGGGTCATCACCCTGGTCGACGGAGAGGCGTTTTTCACCGTCGCAAGAGATAGCTTTCGTCCCTTCATCGTCAAAGCCGGAACACTCGACACAACAGCACTCGGAACCCAGTTCTCGGTTTCCAGCGAAGACGATCGTATCGTTGTCGCTGTCGCCGAACATTCCGTCCGCGTGTCCTCGCCTTCGGAAGCGATCGAGGTTCGGGAAGGTCAATCCGTCGTGTTCGCCAACGACAGGATCTCCACGCCATCGGAAACCGATATCGGACGCAAGCTTTCGTGGCGCGACGGCAAGCTGATCTTCATCTCCACGCCCCTGGAAGATGCCGTTCGATCTCTGTCCAAATGGCGTCGAGGCAAAATGATCGTCATGGATAGCGCGCTTGCCAGGCGGCCCGTTACAGTGATCGTCGATGTCAGGCGGGCCGGCAACATCCTCGAGACATTGGAGCATGGCCTGCCGATCCGGGTGGACACCTACTCGCCCTGGCTGGCGCTAATTTACCCGCGATAAAAAAATTCTAAACGCACTCAGGTTTTTCCCGACCTCGTTCGTCCTTCCTTTAAAGCCCCGCATCTCTGGGGTCCGACATTGTTTCCAAGGGGGCGTAAAGTGTCTGTGACGAATTATTTCGGAAGAGGTCATCGAAGCAAACTGCAGGTGGCGCGTGGGGTTCTCCTGGCGACCTGTGTCGTCGTCTCTCCGTTTGCCGCGGCGACGACGCTTCATGCCCAAACCGCCGGCAAAACCTATCAATTCTCGATTCCGGGACAGTCGCTATCGGCAGCACTGGTCCGCTACTCGTCGATCACAGGCGTCGACGTCGTCTTCGATGGGGCCCTCCCCGGCAATCTGCGCACATCAGGGCTGTCCGGTGACATGCCTGCGGAAGCGGGCCTATCGCGCCTTCTGACTGGAACGGGTCTATCGTACCGTTTCTCATCATCGAATACGGTAGTCCTGGTCAACCCGGCCGGGGGCGTGAGTGTCGCTCCATCGGACGGATCGACCGTGCTTCAGCCGATCAGCGTCACCGGAGAACAGGCGCTCGGCCCAGTCGACGGTATCGTTGCCAGACAGAGCGCGACGGGTACGAAGACCGACACACCGCTCAAGGAGACGCCGCAGGCCATCAATATCGTCACCAGGGATCAGATGACGGCACAAGGCTCCGCGACACTGACGCAGGCGCTGCGCTACACGCCCGGCGTCATTAGCCAGTACGGCGACGATTCCCGCTATGACTGGTTCACCATTCGCGGCTTCCGTCCGGGGCGTTATCTGGACGGCTTGCGCTTGCCGTTCGGCTCACGCGGATACGCGCAACCGCGCGTCGAGCCCTACAGTCTTGAGCGCGCGGAAGTTCTCAAGGGCCCCTCATCCGTCCTGTATGGCCAAGGCGAGCCGGGTGGCCTGATCAACATGGTGTCGAAGCGACCGAGTGCTGCGGCCAAGAACGAAGTCGAACTGCAGCTCGGCACCGACAACCGTGTCCAGACGGCTTTCGATCTCGGTGGCCCGGTCAATGGCGACGATGCCTTCCTTTATCGCATCGTTGGCGTTGGTCGCATAACCGATACCCAGTACGATTTCGTCAAGGAACGGAAGGCCTACATCGCGCCGTCGTTCACATTCCAGCCGGACGCCGGCACATCGCTGACGGTTCACGCCGACTATCAGAAAATTTATTCCCCAGGCGGTGGCGGCGCGCCGGCATTGACTGCAAACGGAACGCTTTATACCAGCGTCTATCCCGAATTGCCGCGTGGCGCCTTTCCGGGCGAACCTGGCTACGACTATTACAAGAGCGACCAGGCCTCGGTCGGATACGAATTCGAGCACGAGTTCGATGCTACGTGGACCGTGCGGCAGAACCTGCGTTACTCCTACATCGGAACCGACACGCAGCGCGTCCAGCCATATTGCCCGACCGCGGTTTGCAACCCGGCTGGGTTCTATCGCTATGCCTGGGCCTTTCCGGAAAGTGCGCGCGCAGTCACCGTCGACAATCAGGCCATTGCCAAGTTTTCGACCGGCGCTCTTGAGCACACAGCCTTGTTCGGGCTCGATTATTCCTATGAGAGCAGCCGCTATGAGGAATCCGCGCTTGCGGGCATCCTGACGCCCTTTAACGCCTACGATCCCGACTACGGCGCCAGCACCGTGACAAGGCCTGCTATCGCGACGAGAATCGATCAGCATCGTAGCCAGTTGGGCATCTACGCGCAGGACCAGATCGAATGGGACCGTTTCGCGTTTTCCATTGGCGGTCGCTATGATTGGGCCAGCACCGACACCCGGACGCGGACAAGTTCGTCCAACACCCTTGTCGATCAGAACGACGGACGCTTCACCTGGAAAACAGGCATCGTCTATAACTTCGACAATGGAATTTCGCCTTACGCTGGTTACTCCACGTCCTTCAATCCTGCCAGCGGCACGGACCGATTTGGAAACGCGTTTAACCCAATCACGGGCGAGCAGTTCGAAGTCGGCGTGAAGTATCAGCCCGATGGCATGAACAGCTTTGTCACACTGTCCGCATACCACCTCACCCAGGACAACGTCCTGTCACCCGATCCACTCAACCGCAACTTCCGGGTGCAGACAGGCCAGGTCACCATGAAGGGCGTTGAAGTTGAAGGAAAGGCAGAGCTGAACGATGCCTTCTCCGTGATTGCCTCCTACGCGTACACGGACAGCGAAATCACCAAGGACAATCCGAATGCTGCAGGCGTTAGCAACGAAGGCAACCGTTTTGCCTTCGTGCCGCGCAACCAGGCCTCCGTCTGGCTGGACTACGCCCTGCAGAGCTCGACCACATGGGATGGCCTGAGCGTCGGCGCCGGGGCGCGATACACGGGCCAGACATTCGGCGACAATGCCAATAAGTTTGATATCCCAAGCTATACGGTCTTCGACGCCGCCGTGCGCTATGACTTCGGCAGGACCAACCCGAAACTCGAAGGGCTGAAAGCGGCGCTCAATGTGAGCAATCTGTTCGACCGCAAATACGTGTCGACCTGCATAGCCGCGACCGGATGCTACTGGGGCGAAGGGCGCACCGTCTACGCCACATTGAAATATAGCTGGTGACAGTGGCAGAACCTCAACATTCCCTTGATGGTCAACTGACGCGGCGGCAATTTGCTGCCGCGTTAGCTGCGTTCATGATACCGAACGCGGCATCAGCTGAACTCGCTTGGCCTAGGATTGCGGTGCTGGATTGGGGATGGGCGGAAAGCCTGCTTGCGATCGGCGTTGCACCGCAATCGGTCGCTGAAGCGCCTCTCTATGGTGATCGCGTCGTCGTTCCGGCGCTTCCAAAGGGCACCATCGACCTCGGCCTGCGTTCGTGGCCCAACATGGAACTCCTGAGGTCGCTGCAACCGGACCTGATCCTGTCGCAGGCCAACTACGGGGTCTCGCAAGCGCGGTTGCAAGAGATAGCGCCCACCCTGGCGCTGCCACTTTACACGGCCGAGCAGCAGCCCATGCGGCGATCGCACGAGGCTTTGGTCGCGATCGGAAAGCGTATCGACCGCTCCCCGGCAGCGGAGGCCTTTCTTGACCAGAGCTACGCAAGGCTCGCCGCCATCAAGAAGGAAATGAGCGCCTACGACGACCGTCCTCTCCTGATCATCAAATTCACGGATGACCGCATAATCGATGTCTATGGAACCGGCAGCCTATTTAACGACGTGCTTGCAAGGATCGGCATCACAAATGCCTGGAACGGACCCACCAACAATTGGGGCTTTGCGACCGCAGGCCTTGATGCCATTGCCCGACACCCCGAGGCACGATTGCTGATCATCGAACCCGGCCCACCCGATGCATTCCTGAAAAGCGCGCTCTGGCGGTCTCTGCCTGCTGTGCAGCGCGGCGATGTTACCACAATCCCGCCCACCTGGGTGTTTGGAGCGTTTCCATCAGCAATACGCTTCGCCGACGTTCTTCGAAAGGCCCTTGGTTTTGCATAGGAACCAATTCGTGACGCCTGCCCACATGTATTGGCTGGCCATGATCCTCGCGCTTACCTTATGCGTCCTGGGGCAGCTGAGATACGTCGCACCGGATCGTCTTCTTGAGGCGTTCCTCTATCCGGACAGCACCTCATTCGGCCAGGCCTATGTTCATTTCTCCCTTCTTCCACGCATGGCGGTTGCTGTGCTTGCCGGAACGACTCTAGGCTTTACAGGCACGATCTTTCAGCAAATCCTGAAAAACCCACTGGCGGAGCCATCGACGCTCGGCGTTCTCTCCGGCGCTCAACTGGCCATTACGATCGTGTCCCTTTCTCTTGCCAGCGTCTCTGCCGAACAGCGCGAACTCGCTGGCGTGGTGGGCGCTTTGGCTGCAGTCGCGCTCGTTTGCGGCCTTTCGTTCCGGAGCGGGTTTGCCCCGGTGACCCTGCTCCTGTCAGGAATGATCGTCAGCTTTGCGGCCGGCTCAGCCTCGGTGATCATGGCGCTGTTCCATCACGAGTACTTGCGCAGCGTATTCATCTGGGGAAGCGGTTCGCTTATCCAGAACGACTTCTCCAACGCCGGCGCGCTTTGGTGGCGAATCCTGGTACTCGTTCCTGCGCTCCTGATATTCATCCGACCGCTCGCCATCGCCGGTCTTGATGACGCCAATGCGCGAAGCCTTGGAATATCTCCTTCGAAGTTGCGCCTGACGGTGCTGTTTCTGGCGACGGTACTGTCTGCGATGGTCGTGGCCCGGATAGGCGTGATCGCCTTCATTGGCTTGGCGGCTCCTCACATCGCACGCATGTGCGGTGCTCGTACCTTGCCGCAACGACTTCTCTGGGGAGCGTTGATCGGCGGTGCGTTGTTGCTACTGGCTGATGGTATCGTGCTGATCATCACGCCCTATCTGGGAGAAGTACCGACAGGAACGATCACGGCGCTCGCCGGTGCGCTCGCAATGCTGTTCATGCTGCGCGAGGTGCCTGCAGCTCCATTTCAGGGAACTTCCGACAGTGCCCTGCGACCGATGGCCACTATCACGCGAAAACGTGCGCTGCCGTTGTTGGTCGTGCTGATGATCCTGGTTGTGGGCCTCTCGCTGACGGAACATGTCTCCTCGAGCAATATTGACATGTCGGTCCTGGTGAACGGCCGTTGGCCGCGTGTCCTGACATCGGCGTCTGCCGGCGCCATGCTGGCTCTGTCAGGAGCTGTGCTGCAGGCTGTTGCCAGAAACCCCATGGCAAGTCCGGAAGGACTCGGCGTAAGCGGTGGTGCTGGCTTGGGCATAATCGCTGCCCTGTTTCTCGGCGGCATGAGTTCACCGGTGATGCCATTGGCAGGCGGCATCATTGGCGCACTGATTGCTCTGGCCATCATTCTCTTCGTCGCCAAGCGTCACAGTTTTGCGCCTGGCCCGGTCATGCTCGCAGGTGTCGCTGTCGGCGCGTTGGTCACCTCGGTCATTTCCGTCATCGTTGCCAGTGGCGATCCGCGCGCAACATACGTCTTGGCATGGACGATGGGGCCTACTTTTCGTGCCACAGGTCTCGTCGCAATCATCGCCGCTCTTATTGCGATCGTGGCGCTTCTGCTTACACCCCTTTTCTGCCGCTGGATCGAAATCCTGCCAATGGGGGATTCGCTCGCGCGGTCGATCGGCGTGAACACCGTCCGCGTACGCGCCACGCTTCTATTGTTTTCCGCAACGTTAACTGCTGCCGCCACACTCATTGTCGGGCCACTGAGCTTCGTCGGCCTGATGGCACCGCACATAGCTCGCATGTCCCGTCCACGCGGACCCGGCTCGTTTATGCTGATGTCGAGTATCATCGGTGGACTGCTGATGATGCTCGCGGACTGGATCGGCCGACGCGTCGATTTTCCGTACGAAATCCCAGCAGGGGTTCTCGCGTCATTTATTGGATGCCCTTACTTTATCTTCCTGGCTTTCCGTCACGGAGCCAAAAGATAGGTGGTTGGCGAGGCCGCAACACTAGCCAGCCGGCGTCGGCTTTCCCGCCGTGAACGGATGTGAACCCCTGACCACTTGGGGCAGTTGACACCAAGGCGCTGAATACAGTTCATAAAATCCATCGAGATCGAAAGAAGGCGCATTGGCCGACACGTCTTTGTGGAATCAAGCGATTACCCTTGGCGTTGCGCTACTTGGCCCCGGCCTTGGCGTCTTGAATACGTGGCAGATTGTCAACGCAGGTAACCACCCGGTTTCTGGCCGACGACGTTAGACGCCCCGAGGAGCCGCGCAAAAGACACCGGATTGCCTCAAAAATTGCCTGAGCCAAATGCCCCGGTCATTCTTGACAGGGCGATCATTCAACGCATCGTCGCATTTTCGATTGGGAATTATTCCGGATCTTGCGCCTGTCCGTATAGCACTGATCGTGGCGGCCGCAGATGCGGAAGCCGCACTGCCTACTCAAAACCCGGCGGCTATGCCCCCGATTTGCTATCCTCAAGACGTAACCACGGCGATGATTGAAGCGTTTCGTCGGCAATAAAGCTGTTGCGGCTCGTTCCAGATATCGTCGCCGGCGATTCCCTGCTGATAAAGAGGTGTGAACGTGATGCGCGGAGGTTGAACACCCTATGCCGTCCGGCGCAGGCCGATGTTATCTATCGAGAACGCCAACCATTCGATTGACGGCGTCCCAATATTCCTTGTGCATGATCTCGGCTGCATCTGAGATCGCCGACTTCCAGGCAGGCCCGCGATCCCATGCTTCCTCCAAGGCATCAGCAAGCGACGGCCCATGACCTGTCACCGGCAGGGCATCGAATAGCATGCCTGCCTGTCTTAGATCCTTATCCCGTTTAGCCTGGCCGCCAGCGTCGTTTTGGCGGCGACCGGCGATGATCAGCTTATGTACTGCATATCTGCAAGGATCGGGGATGACCACCGAGATACCAGCACCATGTAGCAGGATCGAACGAACGGGATCACGGATCAAGAAATCCATAAATCTTAGCGACTCGGCCGAGGCGCCGCCGAGAGCCGGTATGTCCGAATATTCTTCCGCTCCCCTGTTCGTCGTCAGGAATTCGACACGGCAGCCGGTTTGATTCCAGAAGGCGTGATATCGAGGACTACCGCTGATGTGCGGCACGGCCCGGAATGGAGGATCAAGCTCATTGAGGAGATCAAGAATCGGCGGCAGTGAATCCGCCACTTCGGCGGAGATCGCAAAATCCTGGGCTAGGTCCGCATCTCCTGTCAGGATCGCTGCCGATGGCAGACGGATGCCAAGATATGCCGAGTAGCATTGAAAGGCGACAGTGCCGACGAGGATTCCCGCGCAGCCGGAAGATACCTGCCTTGGCGAGCGCTTGTATGACATCGCCGGTAAAGCGATCGGCCGCGATTAAACCGGCTTCCCTCGTCAGCGTCGAAACGAACTTGCGGCGAGCCTTATAGTCCGACTTCTCACCCTTGAATGTCTCGACACGTTCCGCGATCAGGGGATCGTCGGCCGGCCCGACATAGCGGCGCCTTTGCCTGCCCTCACCATCGGGCTGGTCAAAATACCAATAACGTCGCCCATCGACTGCGACAGGCACGAACCTACCTGACGGAGGGAAGTCCTCTGCCCAGTCGTCATCAAATGCTCGTTGCTGAAGTTCCGCGACCATAGTTCGGAACATGAGATCAATTTGCTTGATCACGGCGACCTCTATATCGTTTTCACAGGTCTAGTATAGTCAGCTGTGATAGCAAGGCGCAGGGGCTTGCAGGACTGAAAGATGTCGAAAGAAAATCTAGAAAAGATGTCGCGCTAGCAACACGGCAACGAAGTACCTTGTTTAAAATCCGCTTGACCCGATGCAAGCGATTAGACAACGGATCAGGACCAGCGACCCTACAAAAGGAAGCACCCAGGATTTGACTCATTTAGCCCAAGAAATCCAATCTTGTTCGAGCGCCACTCCTAAACTGGCGCCCGCATTTCAACAATTCCAACTTGCAGTTAGCAGACGCACGATCACTAGGGCTGGCGACCATGGCTTACGAAGAAGCCGCCGTTGGGCCGTCGCTACCGATCAAGGCCGAGCGACCTGCGCTTAGCAGGTCTGCATGCGAGCGGAATTCCGTACCATTTCAAAATAAGTTGCGGAATTCCGTTTGTATGTGTAAAAGGTATATATGCGGATTTCCGCATTATCTTCATAATGAAAGCGGAATTCCGCATGATCACTACTATATTTCAATCATTGGGTGCACAACTCCTCGCCGTTCGGAAAAAGCGTAAATTAAGCCAACCGGCGCTGGCTGAGCGACTTGGCCGCAATCGTGCCCGCATATCAGAACTGGAACGTGACCTTGCCAATAATCGTTTGGGCAGGGACCGTCTGACTCTGTTTGCCGAACTCTGCGATACGCTTGATCTCGTCCCCGTTCTGATCCCGAAATCACGCATGGAAAGCGTGCGACTGCTGGTCGATGACATACCTGCTCCAAGACATTCGACCGAGGTTCCTAGAGCTTTCGACGAGCTTTTCATCGACCTCGACGAAGAGGAGATAAAGGAAGGGTAATGGCGAAAGCAGCGGCGGTTCTCGGCGTCTTCATGCTCGACGAAAAAGGACGGTCCATGCGGGCCGGGACCCTGACGCGTGACGCTGATGGGGCGGTGTCATTCGTTGTTGCGGAAAGCTTCCTACGGGACGCGGCGAGGCCAATCCTCAGTCTCGGCTGGTATGATCCCGATTCCGACCAAGGGACATGCGAAAGACTTTCCTCGCGGCGAGACAAAATCGGGCTGCACGGAAGGTTACCGCCTTGGTTTTCCGGGCTTCTGCCGGAAGGAGCCCTACGTGACCTGGTGATGACGGAGATGGGTCCGGGCGACCACGACGAATTCGACGTGCTGACCCGCCTCGGAGCGGACTTGCCCGGCGCGGTCTTCATTGTCCCGGAGACCGACATACCGGCGTCGGCGGGACCACTGGATCTTGGAAAGGTTCATGGCTTCAAGGCGCCGCTTCCCGAAGGCGCAGTGAAATTCTCGCTAGCAGGCGTCCAGCTAAAATTTACCGGCAATCTGAATGGCGACCGTCTGACAGCTCCAGCCCGGGGAGAGACTGGCCGTAGCATCATCAAGCTGGGCAGCGAACGTCTTCCCAATCTTCCCGACGCTGAATTTGCCGCCATGCAGATGGCGAGCGCCATTGGCGTCAGAACCGCGCCGTGCCGGCTCATCTCTCGCGACGCGATCCGGGACATACCAGCCGAATTGCTGCAGCATGGCGAAAACGTGCTTGTCGTCGATAGGTTCGACAGGGTTGCCGACGGCCGCATCCATATCGAGGACGCCGGCCAAGTGCTCGGCGCTGTAGGTGACCGCAAATATACGATGGGTACGACCGAGACTGTCATCAACATGATTCGCCGTTTCAGTACCGATAACCGTGACGACGTTCTGGAAGCCGTTAGGCGTATAGTCGCCGACGTGCTTTTAGGAAATGGCGACAATCACCTGAAGAACTGGTCCTTCTATTTCCCGCAGCCCGGCCAGATTAGGCTTTCGCCCGCCTACGATATCGTGCCGACCGTCCTGTATGTCCCTCAAGACGAGATGGCGTTGCGCTTCGTCAGGACGCATAATTTCGATGCAGTCAATTTGCATCGCTTCGAACGGGTTGCGAGCTTTATAGGCCTCGAACCAAAGCTCATCACGCGCGAAGTCGAGCATGCCGTCCGACAAGCCCTGGAAACTTGGCCAAAGATTACCCCCGGTCTTTTGGGATCTGACGCTTCGGATCGGATCCTGAGGCGGCTCAACACGTTGACGCTTGTCCATGAGGTCCGTCTAAGGATCGGACAGTGATGGAGGCCCGTAGATCGCGGTAGCCATGATGGATGCGCAGCCTCTCAGCTGAGTAAACGCCCTTGATGTCAACGGCGTGGAGGCCTAATGGCGCTCTTGACAATTTGATCTGATCGCTTGCGTTCGTATGTCCGGCCTTTCGTGGCGTTCGCACATGAACGCTGGCCAAGATGGTTTCCGCAACACAGGTGCCAAACATCAAGACGGTTTGAGGGGCCAATGGGATCTTCGGAGTATTCTGTGTCTCGGATCGATCGATCACACCATCTGCTATTATCTTGCAAGTTGTAGTATCGCAAACACGTGGCGAAGATCAGGACGGCTTGGCTGCTTGCGTCCCCATCTTCATGCAGCGAATCCCGGTATGGCCGGTCCTGATTTTGCGCTGTCTGTCTGTCCCGAGACCATGAGTTTCCAAGCTATGCGCGCCATCTTGTTGGCGAGTGCGACAGCTGCCAATTTGGGCGGCTTTCGCGTGAGCAGTTCCGCTAGCCATCGAGAAGCCTTACCGGACCGCCGCGCTTGATGAATGACAGCTGTTGCTCCAGCCACCAAGACGGCACGCAGAGCTTCGTCGCCGGCTCGCGTGATACCACCGAGCCGCAGCTTGCCGCCGGTCGAGTGATCTTTTGGCGTCAACCCTATCCAGGCTGCGAACTGACGGCCGGATTGAAAGAGCTCCGGAGCGGGCAAGAGAGCCGAACCAATTGGGCCAATACCGGGAATGGTGTTGAGGCGTATGCTGCGTTCGTCGTTGCGCTGCCATGCCTTGACCTTGGCCTCCACATCCGCAATCTTTTTCTCCAGTTCAGCGTATTCCTCGGCCTGGCTTATGAACAATTCCTGCGCGAGCTCTGGCACGGTTTTCTACCCTGCACTACGAGTAGTGCAGAGCTCTTGCACGGATACGAACCCGTTGACCTGTCCTGCTTCGATTGCCTAAGTGGACTGGAATGGTTACAATCAAGCGGCGGTGCTTCGAGAAAAGCTTGGGTTAAGGCAGTATACAGCAGTGCGACATAGAAGGCGCCTTTGAACTATTACGATCAGGTCAATACGTTTCGGACCGTGGAGAAGCCGCGAATAGTCTTTCGGTTATTTGCATTGCGGCGGCGTAGTCGACAAACTTGATGCCGCCTAAATCGCGGCCCGTCCAATTGCCGCTCTTCTCACCTCATCTGGCATTGGCAGTTGGCTGCGCGCCTGAAAGCAGGCTTGCCATAACGTCGGTAATTGCCCGATGATCGTAAGGCTTCGAGAAGAACCGGCTTCCCACCGGCAGGCTGCTCTCTTCAAGGATTGCAGCCCCTGATGCGACGATCAGTTTAACAGGCGGCCATCGATTCCTGATGTAGTGCGACAGCTTGATGCCGTCCATGTTCCCCGGCATCTGAACGTCGGTAAACTGCTCGCATGTCGGTGACGTCGGTTATGGCCACAAGCAGTCGAATGCGGTCGACATTACCGTCATCGAGTGTCTGCTCATTGATGACCAGTTGCCGTATCTTCTGGTTAGGCCGTTTGAGATCGATTTCGTAGGCCTCGATTTCTCACCATAGCACGCCTCATGGCTAGTTTCGTCAGATTAAATGTATGGGCGCAAAATTAGGTAGCTACAGCATCGCAGCATTTGGTGCAGGGATTTCGGGCAGACAGCGTCTTCACCCGCATCACGCCGCTGGAACGATAGCCATTTCGCTTTGCTTAGCCGGCGGCCATCTCCCGGATGGCGCTCAGGACGCGGGAGTGATCATAGGGTTTGCTGAAGAACCGGCCTTGAACCGGCAGCTTGTCATCACTCAGCTGCCAATGTCCCGACGTCACGATGATCTGCACCGGTGGCCATCTATCCCGCACTGCCGCTGCAAGTTTCAATCCATCCATTGTTCCTGGCATGTCTATGTCAGTGAACATAACCTTGATGTCGTGGTTTGCATGGAGAATAGCAATTGCTTCATCGGCATCAGCCGCCTCGTGAACAGCGAACCCCTCATCCTCGAGCAACGTCGTGATGTCCATACGGATGAGAAATTCGTCTTCTACGACGAGCACCGTGATCCCATTACGCGCCATCCCTCACCATCCCGCCCCTTTGTGTCGTTATGTCTTTTTTAAATATGTCGCACCAACGAGCCCAACGCGCCAAGCGACGTAATAATCCAAAAAAATAATATTGCATGTCGTTGCCGCTCAAGAGCCGAGTGGTCATGCCACCGATAGATCCGGAAGCAATCATTTCAATCACTCGCCACAGCAAGATGCCGAGGTGTAGGAGTTGGCTGTACATCCATAGATAGATCTGCAGCGCAGCGAAACTAAAAGTTGACAAGAGACAGTCAAAGCCTTAGTCATATCGTTGTCGATATTTTGTTGCTGAGCTTTGGTTACCGCGCGATTGGCACCGCGCTTTTAACGAACCCTCCCTTTAAAACAATCGCTATCATCATCCGCAACGCGTTCGCGTGGCGGTCGTCGTTAATGCTATGAAAGGGTTCGTCATGACCACTGGCACAGTTAAATGGTTCAATTCCACTAAAGGCTTCGGCTTCATTCAGCCTGACAACGGCGGCGCTGACGCCTTCGTTCACATCTCCGCTGTCGAGCGCGCTGGAATGCGCGAAATCGTCGAAGGCCAGAAGATTGGTTTCGACCTCGAGCGCGACAACAAGTCGGGCAAGATGTCTGCCTGTAACCTGCAGACCGTATAATCGGTAACAGCTTTCCTTTGACCACGGATGTACTGGCACTGTCGAAAGCAAATTACCAAAGTGGGGTCAGGCAGATTGCCTGGCCTTTTTTTGTGCCGGATGGCCACGCGGACCAGACTTGGCCGGCGATCGGTCTCAATAGAGAGAGGATCCCATGACGGATCAAGCCAACGAGCTTCAGGCAATTAACACGGCCTGGCAGATCGCCATCCAGGAGATCCTCCGGATGGTCGTTCGCGATGTCTATAAATCCGGAGACGAGACCTCCTTCCATGCACATATCAAGCGCATTGAAGAAGCAGCGGTCGACAGCATATATACTGGGCTGATGCTGCGGGGTACAAATGAGTGGACGGAAGTTCTCGTCAAAGAAAAAGCGAGCAACTTCGTCACTACGCTTTTAACATCCTTCACCTACGACAAGGTCTAACCACATCGCCGAGCCGGCGCCGCGCCTATTCGAGGTACCGCCCACGTGTCTGTATCTCTACTGGTGTTTCAATCGCCTTAAATCAAGACATTCCATTTGACCGACCGCTCCATTCCAAGCCCAAATCAAAGGGCGATGCCATGCCGCCTGCCACTTTAATTCTTCCGGAGCTTTGATGACAACAACACCCGAAACTCTCAAGCCCCTTCTTTGGGAATCGAAAAATCTGGTGCGCGCTATCGAGGCAGCCGGGGTCACCTTGTGGTCGTGGAATGTCGATACCGACGCGTTCGCAATGGATGACCATTCCTATGACCTCTGGGGAATTCCCCACGGAGGTGACGTAACCTTCGAAGATCTGTCCGCGCACATACATCCGGCCGATCGTGATAGGGTCCGCGCGGCGTTTACGGCAACACGGACCATTATCGGGGCCTACGAGATCGATTTTCGGATCATGATCGGGACCGAGCTCAAGTGGATTTCCGCCAGAGGCCAGGGTGATGATGCAGGCATGGTCCGGCGGATCATGTTTGGCATTTTCATAGATGTCACCGGCCGCAAGCAGGCCGAAGAAGGCCGGGAACTGTTGGCAGGGGAAATGAGCCACAGGGTCAAAAATCTTCTGGCCATTGCCGCTGGACTGACGGCAATTACATCACGATCGACGACGACAGTCGACGACATGGCGCGCGAACTGACGCTGAGGCTGACGGCTTTGGGACGTGCCCACGATCTCGTCCGGCCGGTGCCCGGGCAGACGGAAGCCCCTTCGGCACTCCTTGGAGATCTGCTGACCGTGCTACTGGCCCCTTATGACGATCTCGGAGCCTTTAGCGGTCGTATCCGGGTGTCTGTACCGCGAATGAGTGTCGGTGAAGCATCGACGACTGTCGTTGCGCTGATCGTGCACGAATTGGCCACGAACTCCCTCAAATATGGGGCGCTCTCTGTCGATACGGGCACCCTAGATGTTTCGTGTTCTGCCCTCAACGAAGCTGTAACGATCGTCTGGACGGAATATGGTGGCCCTGAGATAAAGGCACCCGAAGGCATGGGCGGTTATGGAAGCAAGTTAGTGGAGCGAAGCGTCAAGGGACATCTCAGCGGATCCATCAGCTACAATTGGGCAGAGGAAGGCCTCGTGGTTACACTGGTAGCCGATCCGACCCGGTTGGCGGCGTGAAATCGAACGCCGTGCATTCTTGCGTCGCGAGCGGGCGCAAGACTCATGATGGACAATGAAGTATCGGAGCTTTCAGGCCGAGCAGGACGGCAAAGCGGGAATTCTCGCGGTGATCTTGCCGGAAGACGGGTAGCCGCAGGAACCTTAGCATAGCGCCTCATAACGGAAGGCGGGATCGACTGCCCGGGCGAAAACGCTCCGTAGATCTTCTGCCTACGCAGGATGCTTAAAGCAAAACAGACAAGAAACGCGATGGACAACACGCCAATTCCCATACTGCTGTCCTGTAGCGGTCGGCCGAGACCACCTGAAAAAATTTGAACCGAAATCTTGAAACTCGATTTTCTCAAAATTAGATCATTTTCGTCAGTCGCTGCAAGGGACTGCCACAACCGGGGACGCCAGTTTCCGCGTCTCCATTCCATCTCGCTTTACGGAGGATTTGGTTATGAGAAACGACCTTGATTTTGCACCACTCTATCGCTCCAGCGTCGGCTTCGACCGCGTATTCAATCTGCTGAACAACGCGCAGCGCCTGCAGGCGATGGATACCTGGCCACCTTATGACATCGTCAAGACGAGTGACGACGACTACCGCATCGAAATGGCGGTCGCGGGTTTCGGGGATGCCGATCTCGACATCATGCAGGAGCGAAACGTTCTTGTCGTCAAGGGCAGCAAGGCTGAAGCAAAAGATGGCGAATATCTGCACCGCGGTATTGCCGGCCGATCATTCGAACGCCGCTTCGAGCTGGCCGACCACGTGAAGGTGGAAGATGCCTCTCTGGTCAACGGTCTCCTGCGCATCGTGTTGAAGCGCGAGATCCCTGAGGCCATGAAGCCGCGCAAGATCGCGATCGGAACGGCTGTCGAGCAGTCCGCGCCGCGGCAGATAGAGGCAGAGCGTCAGGTCGCGTAAGGCATCTGTCATGAAGAAACGGCTTGTGAAAAACTTCGTCGTGGTAATCAGAAAGCGCCGCGGCCGGAAATCTAAGCGTGCTGAAGGCACACTCATCGCCTAGGCATTCGAAAGACTGAAGTCGCAGCCATCTCTGATTGCCAAGACATGATCGGAAGCGAGGAGCGCACTCCGCGCTCCTCGCTTTCACCCAAAGACATTCGGGCAAAGAAGGGAGCAGACAATGGAACCCGGTATTTTCGATAAATCCGACAATATTCTCCGGGGCTTGGTATCCCAACCGAGGTCGGTTCGGTCTTGCACGTCTACCAGATTCTCATGGAATGCCGAAATCACCATGATGCGGCGCGCGAGCTGGCGCTGAAGGCCTGTCGGGCGGCCCTGAAAGGGATGTCGACGCGCGGACGGCTCGGGCAGTCTTCGTCGCTTTTGCTGAAAGGCATGATCTGTTGGCGCCTCAAACCGGCAGGCTTTTTGACGAGCGCAGCAGCCGAAACAACGACCCGCATATTCGGTCAATGAGCCAGCGCCGACATAAATCAGGCGGCTGTCGAATTGAGGCTGACCCATCGTCAAGCTCTGAGCGGAAGGCTTTCAATCTCCGCATGCTGCCCGTGGCGGGCAAGGAGGGATGTTGCAGCATCTCGATCCACTGCTTTGGAGAACAAGTACCCCTGCCCAAGCCTGCAGCCGAACGACAAGAGCTGATCAAGCTGCGCGTCGGTTTCGATGCCTTCGGCCACGACACGTAGCCCCAGCTTGTTGGCAATGCTGAGTACTCCTTCGACAATTATGACAGCGCCATCACCTGGAACCAGCCTTTCGACGAAGGACTTGTCGATCTTGATAATATCGACCGGAACCGTCAGAAGATGGGTAAGCGAGGCGAATCCGGTCCCGAAGTCGTCCAGTGCGACACGCATTCCACGGTTACGGAGCGACTGAATCTCGTCTGCAACCACGTGATCGCGCTGGCCGAGATAAACAGACTCCGTCACCTCAAGGATAACGTGTTTCAGCGGCACGCCAGCATCCGCAAACACCGCACAAAGCCGCTCCTGCAGATGGCCGGTATGAAAGTCCGCAGCCGAAAGATTAATGCCGACATGCTGGAGAGGCAGTCCGCTGTCGAGCCAGGCACGCATATCACTGGCGACACGCAAGAGCATGCATTGCGTCAGCTCGGCAGCGACATGGGCGTCTTTTGTCGCCTCGTGAAAGTTGGCAGCGGCGATGATTTCCCCTGACGGCATTGTCATGCGGCACAGTGCCTCGAAGCCTACTACCTCGCCCGTTTCAAGCTGGACTATGGGCTGGTAGTACGCGTGTATCCGGTTTTCGGCGAGCGCAAGGCTGACATCGCGTATAGCCCGGAAACGCCTCGTGAACGCGGTGCCAAGCCCCGCACTGTATTCGATGAAATGACCCCGACTGCGTTCCTTCGCGTGGTATAAGGCGACATCGGCGCACTGGCGCACCTGATCGAGGGTTTCCCCAGGGCCTGCGAGACACCCACCTAGCGTCGCGCCGGGAACGATGACATGGCCACAGCAATCGGCATTCTCCTTGATGGCCTCAAGGATCCTTGCTGCCAGCATTGACAACGAGGAGTCCGAATTTTTCTCAACAACGATTGCGAATTCGTCGCCACCGATCCGGAATGCTCGCTCCCCGCCGGCCACCGAGGCTATTCTTTTCGCCACGACTTGGATGAGTTCGTCGCCCGCACCATGCCCGAACGTGTCGTTAACAGTTTTCAGATTGTCGAGATCGGCGAGGAGAACTCCCCAGCCGCCCTCCTCGTGCTCGGCTTGCTCCGACAGAAACGCACTGAACTTGGCCCGGTTTGGCAGGCCGGTTAGGGCGTCGATGTACGTCAAGCGCTTGCGCTCGCTCACGCGCTCCTCGCGCTCAATGGCGATGGCGCAAAGGCGAATACAGGCATCAACGATGCGCCGTTCAAGGTCGCTTGGCCCTCTGGACTGACGGAAATAAAACGAAAAGGTTGCGAGAACTCTTTCGCCACTGCAGATCGGCGTGGACCAGCAGGCCTTGAATCCGAGCGGCAAGGCCAAATGCATAAAGTTTGCCCAGCGGGGATCGTTCTCGATATCTGTGACGGTGGCAGCTTCTGCTCTGAATGCGGCGCCACAGGATCCGATCAGCGGACCGATGGCCAAATTTTCGAGTGCAGCGGAATAGAAATTCGGAAGTGACGGGCTCCCAAGCGGATGAAGATGTCCATCTTTAACCGACAAGACCGAACACACGACGTCCGGGACCAAAGCCTCCACCTCGAGGCACAGCCGCACGATCGTTGAATGCAAAGCTTCGCCCCGGGCGATCATTTCCAGAATTACGTTCTGCAGTTCCAGAGTCATGGCGAATGCATTCTTTCGGTGGTCAGGACTTCACCATCTCAACCATCCGGTCGAGTGGCCTACCGACGTAAAGGCTTATGAAGCCAAGCTTGTTCCCGAATGCTTGGTCCAACGTCTTCTCTCGACAAGCTTATGTTCGGTCACAGCATGGATCCTGGAACCTCAGCGTCTCAATAACTCCCTAATTCCGTTGGGAGGACCTGTATCAATCTCCTTCGATTTTCCTCGGGATCCCCTAGCGCAAACGAACTCACTTGATGTCCAATCACGTGCTTGCTGTTGGAATGCTTCCGACCGGTAGCCGAACAATCGAGAATAGCGGTAAAACCGCATCTGGTAGCTTAAACTTCATCCGACCCTCGGCTCTCCATCCCTGCCAAGCTGGTTGCAAAAACGTCCGCATCGGTGGGGCGGCCGAAAAGGTAGCCTTGGCCAACCTGACAACCCATTTCGCCAAGCATGACACGCTGGGCCTCAGTCTCCACGCCCTCCGCGACCACCGTCAGGCCAAGAGCGCGTCCGAGGTCGATGATTGCGCGGACGATCACCTTTCTGGAGGGCCTTGTTGAGAATTCGCTGACAAAGGTGCGATCGATCTTGATCTCAGTAACGGGAAACGTTTCGAGCGAGCGCAGGTTCGAATAGCCCGTGCCGAAGTCATCGACGGAAAGTCCGACGCCGATCTGCCGCAGCCGTTCGAATGCGTCCATCACACCAGGCGTTTCGCTGAGGAACATGCCTTCGGTGATCTCAAGCGTCAGCCATGTCGGGTGCGCGTTGGTTCGACTAAGGACGCCGTGGAGCATTTCTGCCATGTCGTGCTGCAGGAACTCCCCCGCCGACACGTTCACGGAGAAGCGCAGTGCCTTGTCACGGTGCGCGTTGACCCGCCGGGCGAATGTCGCGACGGTGGTCAGGGCTCGTTCGGTCAGATCAAGCAGCAGACCTGAGCGCTCGGCGGTTTCAATAAAGCTGCCGGGGAGTTGGCTGCCGAACAGCGGATGGTTCCAGCGGATCAAAGCTTCCGCGCCTAGCCACTCACCGGTGAGTAAATCTACCTGAGGCTGGAAGTGATAAACAAACTCGTCGCTCGCGACCGCGGACTTTAACTCGCGTGTCATTCGCAAACGTCGGCGGGCTTGCTCATGGTCCGAGCCTCGAAACCGGCGCGGACCACCCAAAGGATCGGATTTGGCCGCCCTCAGGGCTGTGCCGGCATTGCGGATCAGCGAGATAGCGCCGCCCGTAAGCTTGTCTATCGCATAACCGATGGCGAACCGCAGCGCGACGTTGGCACCCGCCACGATGAAGTCCGCTGCCAGCGAGGCGGTGACCGCGCTCACGATCGCTTCAGCACAAGATTCTTCTGTGAGCTCAAAAGCGAGTGCGAACTCGTTCGCGCCCATCCGGGCAACCAACGCAGCGCCCACGTCGCGCAGCCGTCGCCCGGTTTCACACAGCAGTGCATCGCCAACTTCAAAACCGTATCCGGTGTTGAGATCGTGGAATTCGATCACATCCAGCTTCAAAACCAGCAGTGTCGCGTCAGTATGCATTCCGAAGTGTTCTTCGGCAGCCAAGAGAAACGACTGACGGTTCAGGCAACCTGTGGTCCCGTCCAGGTTTGCGACGAGATCCAGTGCAGTATGCGCCTGGCGGATCGCGGAGACGTCACGCAATATGCCGACGTAAAATAGCTCTTCACCCACCCAGGCAGGCCTGAGGCTGAGACTGTTCCAAAACGCCGAGCCGTCCTTCCGATAGTTGCGCAGCGTTGCGTCCACAGGCTCTGCCGCTTCGATCGCCGAGCGAATGAGGGCGATCGTTTGCTGGTCGCGCTCGCTGCCCTGCAGGTAGCGGCAATCCTTTCCGATGACCTCATTGCGAGAGTAGCCCGTGAGTTGTTCGAAGGCCTCGTTTACATAGAGCAAAGGCGAGTTGGCCCCTAAGCGCTGTGCGATCGCGATCCCGTCGGTCATTTCCTCGACCAGCGTCGCAAGGATCGGCCTGACCGCATCCGAGCTGAGAAGCCCATCACCGACCATTCTGGGCACGTGCTTTATGGGGGCCGACTGCGTGAACTTGTCAAATTCTTCCATGCCGGAACCATGGACCTCGACCCACAACGCGGCAACCCGCCGCCAAGGCAGTTCCAGGACAACCGTCAGCCGTTTTCGGCCAAACTGACCCTTGCTCCGTCTCCAGACGTCTGGAAGCGATCACGATAGTCGGACGGCGTCACTCCGACATGCGAAACGAAGGCACGGCGCATTGCGCGTGCCGATCCAAACCCACTTCTCTCTGCGATCGATGCGAGCGAGAGACGGCTTCCTTCCAAGAGGAAGCGCGCAACGTCGATGCGCGTCAGCTCGACGTAGTCGGACGGCGATATACCGACCTCTTGCGAAAAAACACGTGTGAAATTTCGCGCGCTCATTGCGGCGATCTTCGCCAGAGCGGTGACAGCAAGGTCTGCCGCGGGATGGTTCAGGACATATTGCTGGACGTTATGTAAGCGGCTGCAGTCGATCGCTTGCGCCGCCAGATGCACGCTGAACTGCGATTGGTCACCCGGTCGCTTCAGAAACACGACGAGCCGGCGAGCAACATAGAGTGCCGTCTCCCGGCCGAGGTCCTCCTCGACGAGGGAAAGGCCGAGATCGATCAACGCGCTGGATCCGGCCGAGGTGATCATTGCGCCATCACGGATAAAAAGCCTGTCACTTTCCACCAGAGCCTCGGGAAAGCGCTCTGCGAGCAGGGATGCGAACTGCCAGTGCGTGGTGACGCGCCGGCCCTTGAGCAGCCCGGCGTCGCCGAGCACGAATGCCCCCGTGCAGACGGACCCGTAGCGCCGAGCTTGGGCGGCGACAGTCACCAACCAGTCGAGAACCTGCTCGCCTGAGCGGTGCGGTACTCCTACGCTCCCCGCCACAAGCAGGGTATCGGGGGCAATTGTATAAGCATCGAAAGCGTAATCGGGTAGGACTGTGAGCCCCGATGCACAGCGGATCGCGCCGTCGCGTTCCGCCACGATCGCAGCCTCGTAAAATGCCTTGCCGACACGAGCGTTCGCCTCAGCGAACACGTCCATGAGCCCGGCAATTTCCAGAGAATGCACGTCCTTTGGCACGAAGATGACGATCCGCATGAGGATATCTCTCTTTGCACAAGGAACTCAAAGCTCTTCACGGGGATTTACGCGCCGACACCGGTCCATGCCCGTCGACGGTCTCACAGCGCCGCCGGGCTGTCAAAGTCAAAGAAACGATCCGGCGGCTTGTGAAAGCCGCTTGAGGGATCTTCGAAGGGCCAACGTCAAAGCTCTTAGAAGGAGGCGGAGCGTCAAACTGCTAGGCCTAAGCCAATTGAAAACTCGAATATCGGCAGAAACTTCGCCCGCAATGCACTCGGTGGACTAGTGATAATCTGCATCGCTTAGCATTCCCAGGTATGCGAGCGATCGTTCGACCTCCTCTGCCGAAGCTTTATGGCGAGGCAGTCGAAGACCACCTCGCCGAGACTTTTTATTTGCCGTTTCTGGTCGCAAGCGCAAACAGCTTGGCCTGCCGGTCGGCAAACGCGCGCGGGTTCGCTGGCTTGTCCCCATCAAGAATGCGTGCTTCATCAAGCAAAAGCCACGCCGCGTCCTCGCGGAATGCGACATCGTTAATCGATGCGATGCTCTGAACACGCTCGCTTTGCGCATTGATCTCGAGGATCGGCTTCGATGCTGCCTGTAAACGCCCGGCCCCTTGGAGGAGCTTCTCGAGTTGTCGATCAGGGCCATGTTCCGATGCGACAAGGCAGACGGCGCTTTCGGTCAACCGATCGGAAACACGCACATCAGCGACCTCTTCACCGAGGGCATTTCGCGCGAAATCGATGAACGCCCCGACTTCGGGAGAAGCGTGCCGGTCACCCTCATCGGTGCCGCCCTCGCCGGTCACAGCGTTCAGATCGGCAAGGCCCTGGGTAACCGATTTAAAAGGCTTGCCTTCGAAATCTCGGACGTTCGTCGGCCAAAAATTGTCTACGCCATCTGTAAGGAGAAAGACTTCGATCCCTTTGGCTCGAAAACCTTCGAGTTGCGGCGACGATTTCAGTTGGTCCAGACTGGAGCCGCTGATGTAATAGATTGCCAACTGGCCCTCTTTCATCGAGGCCAGGTAGTCGGCAAGGCTGCGGGTTGTTTCACCAGATACAGTGCTGCGGAAGCGGGCCAGCTTCAGCAACTGCGAGCGCCGCTCGAAGTCCTCATAAATTCCTTCCTTGAGGATAGCGCCAAACTGGTCCCAGAATTTTGAATACGTCTCGGGCTCACCTTCGGCCATCTTCTCAAGCGCGGTGAGAATCCGGCTGGTTACGCCTTTCTTGATGGCGCCCAGCACCGCGCTTTCCTGGATCATCTCGCGGGAAATGTTAAGCGGCAGATCCGAGGTGTCGACGATCCCGCGCACGAACCGCAGATAGCGCGGCAGCAACTCGGCTTCGTCGGTGATGAAGACGCGCTTCACGTAGAGCTTCATGCGACCTTGGCGATCCGGATCGAACAAGTCGAAAGGTTGCGAACCGGGGATAAAGGCAAGCGTTGTATATTCGTGGCGGCCCTCAGCGCGGAAATGCACGTTAGCCAGCGGCTCATCGTACTGGCCCGAGACACTACGATAGAAATCGTCATAGTCCTGCTTGGATATGTCGCTCTTCTGCTTGAGCCAGAGCGCTGCACCATCGGAGACTTGCGACGCCTCGGCGCCGTCTTTCTCAGTAAGGCTGATGGGAACAGGCACATGGCCGGACTGATCGCGAATGATCTTCTCGACCGCCCATTTGCCGGTGTATTTCTTTGCATCCTGCATGAGATGCAGCACGACACGCGTACCCCTCGCTGGCGCCTCGCCAAGATCGACCGCGACAATGTCATAACTTCCCTTGCCGTCGGAGGACCATTTCCAGGCTTGGTCCTGACCAGCACGGCGAGAAATCACGTCGACCCGTTCGGCGACCATGAACGAGGAATAGAAGCCGACGCCGAATTGGCCGATCAGCTCCGCTTTCTCCCCAGATTTGGCCGCCTCAAGCCGCTCCATGAACGCCTTTGTCCCCGAGCGCGCGATCGTGCCAAGCGCGTCAATCATCTCGTCGCGGCTCATGCCGATGCCGTTGTCCTCGATGACGAGCGTCAACGCCTCTTCATTGAGCGTCACGAGAATCGCCGGCTGGGTTCCATCGGACGAGAGCTCCGGCTTGGAAATAGACTCGTACCGCAGCTTTTCGCAGGCATCCGCCGCGTTCGAGATCAATTCCCGGAGGAACACGTCTTTGTCCGAGTAAACCGAATGCACCATCATATGCAGTAGCCGGCTGACATCGGCTTCAAATACGTGTTGCTCAGGCTGTCGCTCTTGTACTGTCGTCATCGATACCTCCATCCGTTCAGAGACCGCCGGTCAAATGGTTTTTCTAGGATAAGAATTCAAGCGCCACCTGCCTTTTGGCAGGGAACGGTCCGGATCCTCGCTCTGCAGAAGACGATTTGGCAAGCGAATGAACTATCCCAAGGCCTTGAAAAGATATGAACCGTGACCAGTTGACCGGTACATAGTAAGTCGTGGAAATGACGATCAAATTCTGCCTGTCACACCCCGTAAATATTTGGACACGATTTCCGACTTAACAAGTGGGCGCACGCTGGTAGTCAGGATATAACCGGAGCAGTAGAAGCCTGCCGGGGGGCCGGGACGCGGTCAGTCCCGTGTGCTGTCGTAATTGTCCTGCGCACGCTCGAGCTCTGGCCCGTAGGTCATGGACCATTGATATAACGCCTCGAATGGTTGCCGAAGCGACTGGCCGAGCGGGGTGATGGTGTATTCGACACCGACCGGCGTCGTCGTGGCCAGCACGTCACGGCGAATGAGACCGTTGCGCTCGAGACGCTTCAGCGCGTCGGCGAGTGCCTTGTGCGTGATTCCTTCCAGGCGGCGCATGATCTCGTTGAAGCGCGACGGCCGGGTGCACAGGACGGTCAGGATCAGAACCGACCATTTGTTGGCAATCTGCTCAAGCACCGGGCGCGCCTTCTGCACGTCCAGCAACGCTTCGACCGAAACGGCCTTGGGACGACGCGGCAGGCTGACTTTGACGTTCAGGTCGTCGATTACGGCGGACATAGGTATACTCCTCGATATCTGCTTTACTTGTAGTGCGTAATTGATCGTAGGTATAGAGTATATATCTTTGCTTCATCACGTTGATGGAGTTCACATGAGCAGATTATCAAACAAAATCGCCCTGGTTGTCGGCGGTGTCGGCGGTATTGGTGGAGCCGTTTCACAACGGTTTGCCAAGGAGGAAGCGCAGGTTTACGCGACCAGCCGCAAAGGGTCGGAAGCGGCGAGCATTGGCAGCATTCGCGCCGTCCAGGCGGATGCGAGCAGTAGCGGCGATCTGAACCGCGTCTTCGAGCAGATAAAATCGGAACAGGGTCGCATCGACGTCCTCGTCGTGAATGCCGGCCTTTCCGAATACGCCCCTCTGGAAGACATATCCGAGGATCATTTCGACCGGACATTCGGCCTGAACGTCCGCTCGCTGGTTTTCGCGACACAGGGTGCCGTCGATCTTATGAAGCCCGGCGGGACGATCGTGCTGATCGGCTCCATCGCGGGCGACATCGGCACAAAAGGATACGGCGTCTACGGTGCCACCAAGGCGGCGGTCCGGTCGTTCACCCGCACCTGGGCAAACGAACTCGCTCCCAAAGGCATTCGTGTCAACATCGTTAGCCCCGGCCCGACCGATACCGCGATGATGGCCGCGGCCTCGAAAGAAATCCGAGATGCGCTTTCCGGCATGATCCCACTCGGGCGCATGGGCCGGCCGGACGAGGTCGCCGCGGCGGTCCTTTTCCTCGCCAGCGACGAGAGCAGTTTTACGACCGGTTCAGAACTGGCTGTCGATGGGGGTATGGCGCAGGTCTGACATCAACGGACGATCAACGGCGGGGCTAGGTAATTACGCTGCAGCCCCCACTTCAAATTCCATGACCAAGAAACTTCGTTGGAATTCCACGAAGATGCGGGCGATGGCATTCCCTCTTGCAAGCCAGTCCATTGCCTGCAGGATCCGCGCCCGTTGTCGACAGAACTTGAAGGTCAGCCCGGTCTCCACTGGAAACAGACGACTCAACGTGCGGACGGAAGTCGCGGCGCGTGACGCGAGTTCATCGACGTTCAGCCGATTCTGGCGATCCTCCAAGGCCCGTTCAACTAGGTCTTGGTTTGGCCCACACCGGGCCTTTGCATGCCAGGATGAGGCTGGGATCAAGACACGAACCACATTGAACATCATGGGAAATGACCGGTGTCCATCGGGCAAGCCCACCTCAGGACCACAGCGCAACTCCAGCCGCCTGAGGGCACCGCGTAGTCGTCGGACGATCAGTCGAAATGATCGAAGCTGTGGTCGTTGGCCATGATCAGGTCCTCTTGCGTGTTTTCACGGCTGGCTTCGTCGAGGCGCTCAGACGGTCCTGTTCTTCCTTGGCGAGCCTTGCTTCACGTAGTCGGGACGTTTTCTCTTCACGGGACCTCGTCACATGATCCATCTCTTCGATCGCGTGACCGCGCGCGAAGAACTGGGACTGCAGGTGGCCGAATGCGACTTCGGCATGTTCGCGGGATTTGCTGACGGACATATGTCCTCCAATCGTCATGGGCTGAAACGGAAAAAGCCGGACAAAGTCCGGCCTTCCAAAAGACTCTCTTCACGCAGTGCCAGTACATCCGTGGTCAAAGCGGAAGCAGTTCAAATTAAGCAGCCTGAAGATTGCAGGCCGACATCTTGCCCGACTTGTTGTCGCGCTCGAGTTCGTAACCGAGCTTCTGGCCTTCGACGATTTCGCGCATTCCAGCGCGTTCGACGGCCGAGATATGGACGAACGTGTCGGCGCCGCCGTTGTCAGGCTCGATGAAGCCGAAGCCCTTGGTGGAATTAAACCATTTTACTGTGCCTGTGGTCATGATGAACCCTTTCAAAGCAATGTTGAGCGACCGCAAGGCCGAAGCCGAGCGGATGGTGACAGCGATTGATTTTGAGAGGGAATTTCGTTCAGGCGCGCTGCTAATCGCGCGGCAACCAAAGTCAGCAAGCAAAAGATCGATAAACCATTGATAGCGGACATACCGACGCCGGTCAACTTTTAGTTTTGATCATCTTGAGCCCAGGTATCAACAGCTTTCGACACGACACACATCCACGACATGGAACTTTAGCGTTTAGCGAAGGTTCTCACACCGCGATTACCTGGAGAGATGCGATGACCACGCCTCAACAAATGCGGCCCAACTGGCGGCAGACTACGTCAAACTGGGCGGCACGCGTCGTGGAAAACTGGACGACAACATCGTCAGCACCAGGAAATGGGACGACGAGCCGAGGGAGGCCGCGGCATTCTGGGATGAACATATAGAACCGATGCCAGACGAACGGCGGTACGAGGTTGAGACAAACCTCCCGACCATGAATTCCGACTAGCTTCGTTAATGAGAATCGCCCATCGGCTGAACTGCCAAGCTAATTGCTGATCCCTACCGCAATGTGTTCAGGGAAGTCAGAGTTTCACTTGACGACGTCGGTTGGCCGTCCGCCAATCAAGGACCTGGTATGATAGAAGCCTCTCCTACACTTCTGAGCGTCTCGCGCGCCATCTCCCTGGCGCCGTGACGCACTCTGACACCAGCAGGCTGCATAAGCTCGAAGCGGTGGGCCGGAACCCGGGAAAGCTAAAGGGATGGTATTGCGTCCCCAAAGACCGTTCCTTCTCGATGTCAGGATTTCGTCGACGGAGCGCATTGCTCGGGGCTGGGGGCTCACGCCGTAGTTTTCGAGCAGGCACTCGGAAATGACCGGGCGCATGGGAATTACCGTAACGCCGTCCCCGCTACCAGGCTGACCAACGAAGAAATGCAGCTGCGCGGTTCTAGTCTGACCAATCAAAGCCGCCGTACGCGTCTGACGAGGGCGACGGCAATTGAACGTCCAGCGACGCGACGCTGCATTTCCGTCAACCGCGTCTTCTTCGCCCGGCTGACGGTCCTCCTCACATCCGTCGGCATGGCGTTAACATATGTAGTGGAGCACCCTTGGCGCTTGGGTACCCTGTGATTAGCCGCACGGTCGGTCAGGAGGAGCGCATGCAGACTCACGCAGACTTTTTCCCTCGGATTTGTTTTCCAGACGACCTATCCAAGATGACCCTCGCGCATCGCGGCGTGATGGCACAGATTGGGTGCGCCGGATCTCGACCCCGACGAGGTCGCCAAGATCGCCCTCCGTTTCTCCGGATGGGAGTTGTCGACGAGAAGCGATCGGCTGAGGCGATCGGGCAGGTTGCCCGAAGTCTGGCGGGTTACGTGCCCGGGTTAACGCGCCCTCTCGACCGTCGTCAATATTCACGACAGGGGATGACATGAAAAGCACCGAAACAGACGATGCGGTCCAGGCCGAAATGGTCAGGATCATTCCCATTCTGCGAAACTTCGCGACCCGATTTGTCCGCGATCGCAATGAAGTGGATGACCTCGTCCAGGAGACCCTCGCCCGTAGTCTCGCCAATATAGACAAATTCCAGCCTGGTACGCGATTACGTTCATGGATGTTCACGATCATGCGGAACACGTTCTGCACCAGATATCATCGAGGACGTCGCGAAATCTCGGGCATCGACGACTGTGTTTCGTTATGCGCTTCCGTACCGCCGGCGCAGGAGTGGAGCATCCGAATGAAAGAATTCTCCGACGCCGTCGCCAGCCTGTCACCCGACCACCGCCGGGCATTCGATATAGTTCTGATGGATGGCGAGACCTACGAGACCGCAGCGAGCCGCTGCGGATGCCCGGTCGGCACGATAAAAAGCCGTGTCAATCGCATACGCCTCGCACTCGCCCAGCAAACAGGAGGCGTCGGCTAGATCGATAACTGAACCTGCTATTTTGACCAAGGGAGGTGCGGTTAACTTATGTGCTGGCATGGCCGGAACTTCTCGTGTCTAAGCGAGTGATCAGCGGCACCTTTCCGGCCAGCCCTTGACAGAGAGACGGTGCGCTCCCGCCAAGATCAGGAGCATCGCCACATGGCGCAATATTTCTTTCACGTTCTGAACGGCAAGGCCATTTTCGACGATGTCGGTCTCGAGCTTGACGATATGGAGCAGGTTCGCACGGAAGCGATCCGGGCATCCGGTCAGATGGTCAGCAACGGGGAGCACGCCTGGAAAGGTCAGGCCTGGCAGATGATCGTGACTGACTCGCAAGGCACGATCGTCTTTGGCGTCAATTTTGCGGTGGATCGGCACGGTCTGTAAAGAGCCCGGCTCCGACTACTTAGACAGTCGCTCTGACCAGATGCGGCCAGCGAAGGTGCAGATAGCTGGGGTCGAAATCGGAGTATTCGCTCAAGCGACGAACATTCGGTATCACGATACGCTCGTTCTTCAGCGTCACCAGTCCAGCTTCGCGCAGTTCCTTCAAGCTCCGGTTGGCGTGCACGATCGACAGCCCCATCGTATCGCTGAGTTCCGCCTGGGTGAGCGGAAGTTCGAACGAGCCATCGTCAGTCAGACCGACGGCTTTCATCCTTTCGTGAAGCTCGCAGAACAGGTGCGAAATACGATGTGGCGCAGAGCGCTGGCCGAGGTTGACAAGCCACTCACGCAAGGTCGCCTCGTCGACCAGGGAGCACATCCACAGCGCCCGGGCAAGCGAAGGTCGCCGTTCGGTCAATTCGAGGATAGTGGCGGGCGGAAGGTAGGCGACCCGGCAGGGGCTCAGCGTGCCGATGCTATGGTCCATCTTCTTCAGGAGGGCAACATGCAGGTCGCAGAAATCACCGGGTATCAGATAGGCGAAGATGTGCCTTCGACCGTCGAAGGTTATCTTGTAGCGCATGGCGAAGCCTTCAAGGATCAGCAGCACGTTCTCGGGGTTGTACCCTCACTGATGAGGTCCTTATCGGCGTCCACATCTCTGGTCCGGCTGGAGATCGACTTAAGCCACTCCCGATCGTCGGGGTGCAAGGGCTCGAAACTGTCTAGCTTTCGAAGAAATGCGTTCGGCACCTTAAGTCTTCCCCGGATTGCGTTACACTCGAGCGAATGCATGCTTCCTATGCCCCGGTCCAGCAAGCTTGCTATGCCAGCCAGACCACCGGAAAATCCGATTGGATATAAACTATGTAAACCCGCCCGGTTGCTTCGACAATTATTTTTAGCTTTATGTCGCACACTACGCGATGACGCAGACTGCAACATTAGGTTCCGAACGGTGACGCCTAAGGAGGCGCTGTGGCAAGATGCATTTTGCCGCGCGGCGCCCTGCTCGGCAGTATCTATATGTGCCGTTAAGTCTTTGTGGAAACATCCAGACGCACCACGTTCGTGAGATCGGGAGCAGACGATTTCGCGGCTGCCAGCGCATCCACCAAATCGTTTGCTTTGAACGGCTTCGTGAGGACAGGGCGTGATATCGCCTTGCCCGCTTCGAGCTTGTCGCTGTATCCGGTCATCAGGATGACCGGAAGTCCCGGGTGGGTTCTCGCGAGCTGCTCGGCGAGTTCGATGCCTGAGATCCCCGGCATCATGATATCGCTCACCACGACCTGTACTGCCGGCTCGCGCCTTATGATCTCGAGTGCTTCTGCTCCGTTACGCGCCGTGAAAATCGTCGGGACGACGCCCTCCAATGCCAAGCGTGCGGATTCAAGGGACGGGGGAGTGTCATCTACCAAGAGTATCCGTGTTGGCAGATCGTGCGGTCCGTCTCGGCCCTTTTCAGACAACAGGGGCGCGGTCGATTTCGGCAGGAGCAGCGTGAACGCGCTTCCGCGTCCCGGCAGGCTCGCAGCTCTGACAACACCGCCGCACGCTGTCGCAAAACCATGCACCTGGGTGAGACCCAGGCCCGCCCTTCCGTTTCCGTTTTTTGAATAAAATGGCTCGAAGATGCGGTCGAGGTCTTTCGCGTCGATACCGGCGCCGCTATCGGACACGGTGAGAGCCACCATCGGTCCCTGAACCCGGCTGTCCTCCAAGGCGCTCTCCGGAATGTTGCGTGCGCTAATCGAGACCTCGCCACCGCCTTTCGTTGCCTGCCGGGCGTTCGTCAGCAGATTGATCAGCGCTATCTCCAGGCCGACTGGGTCAACGTTGATCGCCCAGATGTCGTGGGGAAGCTTGATCTCCAGGACGATTGTGTCATCGAGTGCCTGCTTCAATAAAGGCTCGATCTCGGCAAGTTTCCGATCAAGCTCGATGTGCTCTGCGCCCTGGTTGGAGCGCTTGGCAAACGACAGCAGCCGCTGCGTGATGCCTTTGCCCCGGGCAATGCCCTCTCTCATGTTTCCTAGCAGTCGCGTGACACGTTGTTCGTCATCCCTCTTTCGTTCGATGCCTTCGACCCCGGACTGGAAGACCATCAGCAAGTTGTTGAAGTCGTGTGCGGCCTGCCCGGTGAGTTTTCCCAGCGCATCCATCCGCTGCCAGTTCGCCAGGCTTTCACGTTCGGACGTGCGCGTTCTGATCTCGCGATGGAGGAGCCAGGCCGCGATCGCGCACATTGCGACGATCACGATGCTTGCCACGAGAAGACTGCCTTGCAGGCAGATCGTAATCAGCCGACGGCACTCCCACGTTTACGCGCCACGGAGTTCCGACTAGCGCTGCCTCCGACATGTACAGATGGCGGCCATCGTGGAGTTCGACGCGATTTGGTCCGGCAGGTTTCGCATATTCGGCGGCTAGCCGGGATTCGAAACCGGGATCGCCGGTGGCCGAAACCAGCCGATCCTGGTTGTCGGTGACCCAGGCAGACCAGTTCTCTGGAAGGCCGCTTCTTTCAAGGATCTGCGTAACCATCTCCGGACGGATGACTGCCGACAGCACCGCTCTGGTCCGTCCGCCGCGGGTGATCGGAACACGCACTGCGAAAGCGGGCTTGCCGCCTGCCCCGACTATTACGTTTCCGATGGTACCGGAGCCTGAATGGAGCACGCGGTCGTGACTTTCCTGGTCGATTACCTTCCTCGGCGCAGATGCGGCAAGAGGAGGGAACGACAGCACGACCTCGCCCGCCTCATTCGAAACCCGAACTTGCTCCCATACCGGGACCTGATCCTTCAGACGGCTTGCCGTCACCGCAAAGCTCGTCCGCGATACCGGCAGGTCGAGCCGGGGGGATTCGGCCACCAGGGAGAGAAGCTGGATCTGTGTGTGCAGTTCGCGCTGGAGAGAGGATGCTAGGAGGGAGGCGCGGTCACGCACATCCGCGTCGATCTCGGCCTGCCGCTCCCGTATGATGAACCATCCCATCAAGGACGAAAGCACCAGCAAGGGAATGAGCGCGGCGCTCAGAAGCAGGAATGCAGGCCTAGCCTTGATCAAGATGAAACCTCAGTTGGTCATGAGGCAATCTAGTCCGTTATCCGCGCCAAGCAAGGCATGTCAGCCTAAACTCAGTCACCTGCACAATTGTGTCGAGCCGAGAGCCTCACGGAGACAGCAGTCAATGCGATCGCGGTCCCGCGTCACCTGATGGCAATTGCTTGCTGTCGGTCGCCACTCGTTGTTTCCGGAGCCAGAACGACTTCAACCTCATCGTCATCCGGCGGGCGCCGCCAGGCACTCAAAATCTATCTCTAGGGTTTCACCGCACCGAGCGAGTGCGGGTTCGGGTGCCGCTGCCTTCGTCAGGTTCATATCCCGGAACCGAATAGCCAGGGGTTTTCGTCTCACCAAAGACTGGGGCCACCATCAGGCTTGACAGGCGTATCCGTCCACAATTACGTATGACGCGACGGCAATGGATTTCTGCCGGGCATTAACGCCGAACTGCTTCCCTGATGAAGCTGATGATTCCTACTCAACGCGACAACCGCGAAGGAGTAGAGTCATGTCTAAAGTCCGGCCCCAGCCGCACCCCCATTCCCATGCCGCAGTGGCGGAGGCATCATGCTGATGCCGCTGCACGCTTTTCTCGGCCTCCGGCTCCAGCAACTCCGCAGCCTCGGCAAATGGACCCTCGTCGTTGTGCCCATGGCTATTGCCGTGGGTTCGCTGGTGGCCCTGTTCCTGTGGGCGCTTGATCGTGCCACCGAGGCGCGTTTCGCCTATCCTTGGCTGATCTACGGCATGCCGGTCGCCGGGTTCGCGATGGTGCTGGTCTGCCAGCACTTCGGCAAGGGCACGGAAGGAGGCAACAACCTCATCGTGGACCAGATCCATGAACCGGGCAGCGGTGTGCCCCTGCGCATGGCGCCGTTCATCCTGGTCACCACCGTCCTCACCCACTTGGTCGGCGGCTCCGCGGGCCGTGAAGGCACGGCAGTGCAGCTCGGCGGCAGCCTTGCCAGCGCCTGCGGCCGGCTGTGCAAGCTGTCGTCGGCCGAAATGCGGATCCTGCTCATGGCGGGCATCGCCGCCGGCTTCGGCGCGGTGTTCGGCACGCCGATCGCCGGCGCGGTGTTCGCGCTCGAAGTGTTGACCATCGGCCGCATGCAGTACGAAGCCCTGCTGCCCGCGCTGCTCGCTGCCGTGGTCGCCGACTGGACCTGCCACACCTGGGGCGTAGCCCACACCCATTACGCCATTACCTACCTTGCCGGGGTCGGCGAGGCGGTCGGGTTCCACCTGGGCGCCCTGCTGCTGCTGAAGGTCACGGTGGCAGGGGTCGCCTTCGGCGTGGCCGCGCATTTTTTGCGGAGCTGTCGCACGGAGCGTCCGCGTTGTTCAAACGGCTCCTGCCCTATGCGCCGCTGCGGCCGGTGATTGCGAGCATCATCCTGCTCGGCCTGGTCTACCTCCTCGGCACGCGGGAATATCTGGGCCTCGGGGTCTGGTCGCCCAATCCCGGCGACGCCACGATCCTCGGATTTTTCCGGCCGGACCATGCCGATTACTGGAGTTGGGCGTGGAAGGCGCTGTTCACGATGATCACCCTTAGCGCCGGGTTCAAGGGCGGCGAGGTCACGCCGCTGTTCTTCATCGGCGCTGGCCTGGGCAGCGCCTTGGCCGGGGTCATGGGCGCGCCGGTCGACCTGTTCGCGGCGCTGGGCTTCGTCGCAGTGTTCGCCGGGGCGACCAACACGCCGCTGGCCTGCATGATCATGGGCATCGAACTGTTCGGGTCGACCCATGCGGTCTATCTCGCGGTCGCCTGCTTCATCGCTTACCTGTGCAGCGGCCATTCCAGCATCTACCTCTCGCAACGTGTCGGCGTGCCGAAGACGGCCGCCAACGACATCCCCTCTGACATCGCTGTGCGGCATGTCCGCGATCTCAACGGCCAGGCGCTGGGCAACACGCTCGCCCGTGTCCGTCTGCGGCCGGTCGCGGCGACTCTTACCCTTAACGAAAGCTCCGCCATGACCCCGCATACTCTCGCGTTCCAGGAAATAGGGATGGTCCGCATCTATATGACCGCCCGCGAAAAAGTCGCCAAGCGCGGCTGGTTCGGTGCCAAACTCCTCTACCGCGCGCTGGTAATCCAGGCCAAGGCAGCCGGCATCATGAACGCCAGCGCCCATCACACACATTTCGGTTACAGCAACGGCGGCAAGCTCCAGGATGACGGAATTGAAATTCCGAACCTTGAGCTGACCATATGCGTCGAGCTGATCGCGCCCCGCGCGAAGCTGGAAGCCTTTTGCCAAACACATGGTGCCCTGCTGGGCCGCAAGGTGATCGCTACAAACACATCGAGCAGTGGGGCATCTCCGGTGCTGACACACCACCTCCCGCCGACGATGGCTGTAGCGCCAGATGATCTAGCCATGCTCCAGCGGGTCTTCGACCAGGCATGCATCAAGCGCCGGGTATCGGCCGACGATGCGGGGGGGGGGCGCCCGCATTGCCAGAACGCTGGATTGATCTGTTTCAGCATGGCATCCGTCATGAGAAGCAGTTGATTTCCATGCTTATCGGGACGGGTTTCCCTTAAAAAACAACCGGGTTCTATGGGCGATCGAGTAATTTTCGGGTATAAAGATCAAGGCGTGTGCTGCGTGCGTCAGGGTCCCACCCTATTACGGAGGATCCTGAAACCTTGTCACAAAGGACGCTTTCGCATGTCTTCTTCGCACTCTCCGGGCCGCATCAGGTCCACTCTTCGCCACTTCCTTGATAATGAAGCCTCCGGAGGCCTGGTGTTGATGGGCGTGGCGATGCTGGCGATCATAACCGCGAACTCGCACCTGGCCGGCACCTATTTCGCGGCGCTGCACGCGTATATCGGTCCCCTCAGCCTGCACCACTGGATCAACGACGCGCTAATGGCGCTGTTCTTCCTGCTCGTAGGGCTGGAGATCAAGCGCGAGATGCTTGACGGCCAGTTGTCGAGCTGGAGCCGCCGCCTGCTGCCCGGCGCGGCGGCGGCCGGCGGGATGCTGGTGCCGGCGCTGATCTATATGGCGTTCAACCTCGATCATCCGGCCGCGCTGCGCGGCTGGGCGATTCCGACCGCCACCGACATCGCATTCGCGCTCGGCGTCTTGTCGCTGCTGGGTCCCCGCGTACCCGCCTCCCTCAAGATCTTCCTCGCCGCTCTGGCGATCATCGACGACCTTGGCGCGGTGCTGGTGATCGCACTATTCTACACCGTTGACCTCAACCTCTACGCCCTGGGCGGCGCGGCCATGGTTGTTACGGTGCTGGCAGCTTTAAACCGACTCGGCGTCATGCGCCTCGCGCCCTATCTGGTGCTCGGCGCGGCGCTGTGGGTGCTGGTACTACAATCCGGTATCCACGCGACTCTGGCCGGCGTTATCCTCGCCCTGACTGTTCCCCTGAAGCGCACGCCCGGGACGCCGGAGGCGGCGCATGCGGACTCCCCGCTGCACCGGCTCGAACACGTTTTGCACAAGCCGGTTGCCTTCCTGATCGTGCCGATCTTCGGGTTCGCAAATGCCGGCGTGTCGTTTGCGGGTGTGACCCCCGGCGTGCTGCTCGAACCCCTCACCCTCGACGTGGCCGCAGGTCTGGTGCTCGGCAAGCTGCTCGGCGTGCTGGGTACGGTGTTGGTGCTGGTTAAGACCGGGCTGGCCGACCTGCCGGCGAGTGCGGGTTGGGGGCAGACCACCGGCGTCGCCCTGCTCTGCGGGATAGGCTTCACCATGAGCCTGTTTATCAGCCTCCTCGCTTTTGAGGATCCGGCGCTGCAAGATCGGCTCAAGATCGGCATTCTGGCGGGATCGCTGGTGGCCGGCGTCAGTGGTTACGTGGTCCTGAAGCTAAGCAGCCGCAGGTCTGCTCAACCTAATTGACGCTGAAGGCAGCGTTCGGCAAGACCAACGCGGCCATCATTGATTGGTGCAATGTCGAACAGTCCCGTGCCCCAAATTGTAGCGACAATTTTTTGTAAATCAGCGCCGTACAGCGGCCACGACGGCGCAGAGCGACAGACAACCGTGACAATGCTCAACAGCCAGGAATATACAAACGGACCAAGATAGTAGCCTCCACCGCCGATTAATGGTCCGGAGGTGATGTCGATCAGCACCGATCAGGATAACCACCGGTATGGCAAGTGCTGACAGCCATACCGCGATCGTTCTGTTTTCATTATCAGCCACCTTCGCTGCGGATCGCTCGCCGCCAGCCACACCAATGTAGGGAAAAAGAACGCAAAAGAAGATGGCCGCATCGCTACCATTCACGTCGGATAGAAATCGCGGGGTGAGACATAATAGGCACGCGATCGAGAGTGACCTTGGTTTTCAGCGGCAATCATCGCGACTGAATTTGCGGTCTTGATGGCCGTCGTGTCAGTGAGGAATATGCGCGCGGTACCTTCAAGGCTAAACCCCGCTGCCGCAGAGCTGAGCGGGCGCCAGTTCGCTCCAAATGCACAGTTCTAGCATGGGAGACGCTGACACCGCTGCGCCCCGCTGATGGGCGCTTCCCGCCAGCTGCGCCTTACCAGCTCTTCCGTATAATTAGTCCACGTTCAGCGTTACTGTCACACCACGATTGAGTGAATTTGCTACTGTGCAGATCGACCATGCACGATTGATCAAGTCTGCCGGGTCGGACCCATCCAATGTCGTGCATCTCACGGATAGCACAACATTGGTGGCTACCAACGGCGCGCCGTCGAGTTCCAGCCTCACGGTCACGGCAATCTCTCCGATCTCGACACCGACATCATGGGCGACATATCTGAGGTCGTTGCAGTAGCAACCGCCTACCGCCAAAGCGAGCAGCTGCCCGCCGTTAAAGCCGAGCCCCAACCCACCGGCCTTGCCTTCCGGCCTATCGACCACAATAGTGTGACCGCCAGCCCAACCAACTGCCGCTTCCGTGCCCGCCACATTGCGCAATTCGACGATCGACTGAACCATTTCCTTCACTCCCTCCGCGCAGCTTAGTGACACGCTCATTGCGTTTCTGGAGAAGTGTAAATTGACAAAGGACACGAGCATCATCAAGGCTTTTGGAAAGCAGTCCTTGAAAGCTGAACCGGGCCCTACCGACCAAAAGGACGACCTGTTTTAGAACAAAGAAGGCGGAAATCTATGTTCCTGCCCGCTGTCCGAAAGGGCTCCGCGCTCGCGTTGCCAAGAGGGCCGGGACTCGCCTAAGGCTGCGTCCGCACCACCCCTCCTGCACTTGCTACCGGAACCTCGCCGGTGAAGCATGGATGACATGAGACACGCACCTGCCTCCTTAAAAACAATCGCCGTTCCTGCGAAAGCGCCCGAGGACGATAAACAGTGACAGGGCGAGAAGCCCCAGCGCGACGATAGCGCTTAGGGATAGGGCGATCCCAAGCCATTCTATCGCTAATGCCATCAGAAATGGCGCCGAAGCCGAAACAATCAGCCGGGCCGCCATCATCTTTCCCTGCAGCTTGCCGTAGCCATCACTGCCGAACAGCGCGAGCGGCAGGGTCCCCGTCACAATACTCAGCAACCCGTTGCCCATGCCGAAGACGACCGCGAAGACCATAGCGCCCGGAATGGCCGGCGCGGTCAGTTCGAGGATCAGAGTGCCGGCCGGAATGAATGCGGCTGAGATCATGGCGAGGTGAATCGCGTCGAGGCGTGTGCCGAACAGCATGTTGATCAGCCGGCTCGCGACCTGGGACGGACCGAACAAGGTGCTGACGAGCGCAGCGGTGGTGCCCAGGCCCAAGCCTGCCAGCAGCGGCACCATGTGCACCAGCACGGACGCGCTGGCGAGATACTGCACGGCGAACGCCGTGGTCATCAAGGCAAAGCCCATGCGGCGGTGCGACGGCGCCAGGGAGCCAGGGACAGGAGCGGTGGGATTGGTGGCAGCCTCCCGGCGGCTGACGGTGAGCCCGTGGGACAGCCAGGCGTGAAGGGGCAGGCAGACCATCAGGTTAAGCCCGGCAAACACCAGGTAGACGTTCTGCCAGCTGAGCTGGGCGTGTAGCGCCGACGTGATCGGCCAGAAGATCGTCGAGGCAAATCCGGCGATCAAGGTGAGATAGGTGATGCTCTGCTGTGCTACCGCCGGCCGGAGCTGGACGAGCAATGCAAACGCCGCACCGTACTGCACCAGGTTGGCGGCAACCTCAATCGCGATGAGGGCTGCGACGTAAGATCCCTTCCCCGGCGCGAATGCGCAGGCCGCCAGGGCAGCGGCGGCCACCGCCGAACCTATGGTCATCACCCGCCCAGCCCCGATGCGGTCGATCAGGACGCCGAGCCAGGGCGCGCTGAGTCCGCCGACCAGCAGTGCGATCGACAGGGCGCCGAAGATCCATTCCTGCGACCAAGCAAGGCTTGCCGCCATGTCAGGTGCCAGAATGCTGAAGCTATAATAGAGGGTGCCGTATCCAATAATCTGGGTGACACCGAGGGCGGCGATAGCGCCGATCGGCAGCCGTGCGGTCATATGGATTTAAGGCTCACACGCTGTTCCAGCTTGTTGGCGTCTTCTTTTCGCTCGCTGTAGCGGTCGGTGAGATAGGCAGAGGCGTCGCGGGTGAGGTACGTGAACTTCACCAGCTCCTCGCAGACGTCCACGACGCGGTCGTAATAGGCGGAGGGCTTCATGCGGCCGTCCGCATTAAACTCCTCGAAAGCCTTGGCGACCGAGGACTGGTTGGGGATGGTGATCATCCTCATCCAACGGCCGAGGACGCGGAGCTGGTTGATGGCATTGAATGACTGCGAGCCGCCAGACACCTGCATCACCGCCAGCGTCTTGCCTTGGGTCGGCCGCACCGAGCCGACCGACAACGGGATCCAGTCGATCTGGGCCTTCATGATGCCAGTCATGGCGCCATGTCGCTCTGGACTGACCCACACCTGGCCTTCCGACCAGGCCGACAGGTCGCGCAACTCATGTACCTTGGGATGGCTCACCGGTTCGGCGTCCGGAAGCGGCAGACCGGCGGGGTCGAAGATCTTCACCTCGCAGCCGAAATGCTCCAGCAGGCGCGCGGATTCCTGCGCCAGCAGGCGGCTGTAGGAGACCGGGCGCAGGGAGCCGTAGAGGATCAGGATGCGCGGTTTGTGGGTCGAGAACGCGGGACGCAGGGCGTCCAGGTCAAGCTGGCCCAGATGCGCCAGGGATGCGGCAGGCAGATCAGGCAATGCGCTTTCCCTCCGCATCGAGGACCTGTTCGCCGTCTTCCTTGCTGAAAGCGCCTTTATGGGTCTCCGGCAGGATGTCGAGGACAACTTGCGAAGGCCGCGACAGGCGCGTGCCCATTGACGTGATCACGAAGGGCCGGTTGATCAGGATCGGGTCTTTGAGCATGACGTTGAGCAACTGATCGTCGCTCAGCTGCGGATTGTCGAGGCCGAGTTCCGCGTAGGGCGTACCCTTCTCGCGGATAGCTTCGCGGACGGTAAGGCCGGCGTCAGCGATCATCCTGACGAGCTGGTCGCGGCTGGGAGGGGTTTTCAGATACTCGATGACCGTCGGCTCGATGCCGGCGTTGCGGATCATCTCCAGCGTGTTGCGCGAGGTGGCGCAGTCGGGGTTGTGGTAGATGGTGACGTCCATAGTGTCATGCCCTTCTGATGGTAGGGGCGTTCGTCCGGACGGCGGCGCCGCGCTCGTACCAGCCCTTGCTGCGGTTGACGATCCAGACAACCGACAGCATCACCGGCACCTCGATGAGGACGCCGACGACAGTGGCTAGGGCCGCCCCGGAATGAAAGCCGAACAGACTAATGGCAGCGGCCACCGCCAATTCGAAGAAATTGGAGGCGCCGATCAGCGCCGACGGACCGGCGACGCAGTGTTCCTCCCCGCTCCAACGGTTCAGCAGATAGGCGAGGCCCGAGTTGAAATAGACCTGGATCAGGATCGGCACGGTGAGCAGCGCGATGACGCCCGGCTGGGCGATGATCTGTTCGCCCTGGAAGCCGAACAGCAGCACCAGGGTTGCCAGCAGGGCCAGCAAGGACACCGGCTGGAGCTTGGCGCCGAGGCGGTCGACGTCGGTCACGCCGCGCAGGACCTGTGCGGCGATCACCGGCAAGACGATATAGAGCACCACCGAGAGGATCAGCGTATCCCAAGGAACCGTGATGGCTGACAGACCCAACAGAAGCGCGACGATCGGCGCAAAAGCGACGACCATGATGGTGTCGTTCAGCGCCACCTGCGACAGCGTGAAATGCGGCTCGCCCTTGGTCAGGTTGGACCAGACGAACACCATGGCCGTACAGGGTGCAGCGGCGAGGATGATCAATCCGGCAATGTAGCTGTCGATCTGGCCGACCGGCAGATACGGCCGGAACAGGTAGCCCACGAACAGCCAGCCGAGTAGGGCCATCGAGAACGGCTTCACCGCCCAATTGATAAACAAGGTAACGCCGATCCCGCGCCAGTGGCGGCCGACCTGGCTAAGGGAGGCAAAATCGATCTTGAGCAGCATCGGGATAATCATCAGCCAGATCAGCACGGCGACCGGCAGATTGACCTTGGCGACTTCGGCCGTGCCGATGGCCTGGAAGACGCCCGGCATGACATGGCCAAGGGCGACCCCGACAACAATGCACAGGAACACCCAGACGGTCAGGTAGCGTTCAAACGTTGACATGGTTTTACCCTTTTATGGTCCTGGCAAACAGCGCTGCGGATGCCGGGCATAGGCTAGCTGCCTGGCGGGTCTGCAGGATGGCGGCGGGTCCAGCCGCGCGGTCAACCTGGGCGAATCCGAGGCGCTGGAAAAAGGATGTCGCCGACACCGTCAGCAGATAGACCGTGCGGACGCCATGACCGATGGCTTGGTCAAGCACGAGGTTGGTCACAGCCGCGCCGTAACCATGCCCACGATGTTCCGGAACCACGACCACCGAGCGCAGGAGAGCGTGCTGACCGTAAATCTCCAAACCGCCGAAACCAACCTTGCGGCCCTGATCGCTCAGCTGGAAGAAGTTGCGTCCGCTTTCGGTGAGATCGTCGGTCGGCAGGCTTGCAGCTTGCAGCGTCGCGAGAAGGTCGCCATCGGTTCCGGCGACCGGCTGCAGATCGAGTTGCCGGCTCACGCGACATCGCTCCGGCGGTTGGTTGAACCTTCCATCGCCCCGATGGTGCGCAGCTGGGTTTCCAGCGCCAACTTGTCGATCGACGCAAGGGGCAGGCTCAAAAACGCGGTAATGCGGTTCTTGAGGAACCGCGCGGCCTGGGAGAACGCCCGGCCCTTTTCGATAAGCGAGCCTTCGACCGCGGCTGGATCCTCGACCCCCAATGGACGGTCATTGGGTGGCCGATCCACACTGGGCACGCTTCGCCCGCAGCGTTGTCGCAGACCGTGAAGATGAAATCCATCTGCGGGGCGCCGGGTTCGGCAAAAACGTCCCAGCTCTTGGAACTGAAGCCACTGCTTTCGTAGCCGAGGCCGCGCAGTGTTTCGAGCGCCAACGGGTGAACCTCGCCTTTGGGTTGACTACCGGCGGAATAGGCTTTGAACCGGCCCCTGCCCTCGCCATTGAGAATGGATTCCGCCAGGATCGAGCGGGCGGAATTCCCGGTGCACAGGAACGGGACGTTGTAACTGCGGTCAGTCATTGCAGCTTCCCCATGGCTGGCGCGCAGCAGGCAGCGACCTCCGCCGCTGGTGCGCAGATTTCGGGGTGGCCGGCGCAGCAGTCTTCCATCAGGAAGCGGACAAGCGCGCCGAGGCCGTCATAGTTGGCCGTGTAGATGATCGAACGGGCTTCGCGCTTCTGATTGATAAGTCCAGCGCGCTCCAACTCCTTCAGGTGAAACGAGACGTTCGACGGTGAGACGTCAGCCTTCTCGGCAACCGCCCCGGCGGCCATGCCATTGGGCCCAGCGACGACCAGCATACGCACGATATGCAGCCGCGTTTCCTGCGACAGCGCCGCGAATGACATGAGGGCTTGACGCTCTTTCATATTTCTACAATCCTTGAAATGTTGAATCACGATTAGCCGATTTGAATGCGATCGACAAGTCCCTTTAGAACCGGACATCAGCCTGGGCCGCCTGCTGGACACCATCGACGGTGCCCGTGATGTGCCGCCGATCTTTTCCTACGTCGGCAGGCTGGTGAACCCGGCTACCATGTGACCGACGTGAAAGCCGGCCAGTTCGCCGCGCTTGATTGCGGCGCCAACCCGGAAGCCTGGAATCTTCGTCCAGCTTGGATGTCAATGAAGATTTGGCGCTTGGGATCCCAGCACGACAATCGGAACTGGACTTGGCGCCGCGTGTCCAAATCAAAATCGGCGATTTGGGTCCCGTAATACGCTGTGTGGGCGACAATACTGTCGAGCTAGCACAGAAGAAGTTCGGCTTTCCGCCGGTCAGGAAGCGCGGTCCGCTATTTAACGTTCGATCGCAAGGAAGAAGTTTTAGCGATAGTCAGCGGTGTCTCACTCCGGCTAGCGCATTCTTGGAGTCTACCGGAAGAAGGCATTCGAAGGGCAGATATCGCTTTGGGCTCGTTGGCGCGCCATTTTTGGCGATCGCCGCGATCTGGCGGCGCGGCCGAACTACATACCCCGAGTTTGATGTGGGGCCTTTCCATAATCGACATGTCGTGGTCCTGTGACCGAGTGATTGGAAGGCCTTCGGGATACGAGGGATGGCATTAACGACTTCGGAATGGATCGAACCTCAGCCTATGGTGTCATTTTTTGTGGCCGTCATTTCAAGGCTCATGCCAACAAGTTGTGCCTGTACGCGATTCTGAGCAATAATAGGGTGTTTGGCGGTCTTCGTAGTTGACGACCGTCAATTTGTGTCCGAAGTGCCGGGACTATCCTTGCGGTGCAACGCTCTCCGCTAAAGCGTGTCGCCGGAAACCGGATTCAGGATTCCAGTTTTAGTTGATCTGTGATTCACTTGTCCATGGAAGGAGATGCACCATGGGCAAGCCGCATCCGATCGAGTTGCGTGAGCGTGTCGTTGCGTTTGTAAATGAAGGGCATAGCAACCGTGAAGCAGCTCGGCATTTCCGGGTTT
>UCIT01000111.1 GCA_900472625.1 Hyphomicrobiales bacterium
CAAATCCTCTGGATTTGTGTCCTGTAAGGTTCTGTTCTGTGTCGGCCGATCATAGCAGAAAGGACCGCTTTAGGCGGCCCTTTTTTGCGTCGGCTGGGCCGAAGATCGGACGATCTTTCGATCGCCGTGTCGATTAGAGAAGATATGTTGCGTTTTGCAGACCTGGCAGCGACCGACTCTCCCGCGTCTTAAGACGAAGTACCATAGGCGCTGGGGCATTTCACGGCCGTGTTCGGAATGGGAACGGGTGCAGCCGCCCCGCCATAACCACCAGGTCAGCGAAGCGCAACAATGAGAAGCTGGTGCAGCCGGAGCTTCATTTGAAGTCTCCATCGCTGCATTTTTAGTCTTTTGAACACGTCTTGCATCATCGCCCGACACGCTTGTGTCGGCGATGAGCATTGATCAATGAGAACGATCAAGCCAATCGAGCTATTAGTAACGGTAAGCTTCATGCATTGCTGCACTTCCACACCCGTCCTATCAACGTGGTCGTCTTCCACGGCTCTGATAGGGAATACTCGTTTTCAGGTTGGTTTCCCGCTTAGATGCCTTCAGCGGTTATCCATTCCATATGTAGCTACCCTGCTATGCCGTTGGCACGACAACAGGTCCACCAGAGATATGTCCATCCCGGTCCTCTCGTACTAGGGACAGATCCTGTCAATATTCCTACACCCACGGCAGATAGGGACCGAACTGTCTCACGACGTTCTGAACCCAGCTCACGTACCGCTTTAATTGGCGAACAGCCAAACCCTTGGGACCTGCTCCAGCCCCAGGATGCGATGAGCCGACATCGAGGTGCCAAACAACCCCGTCGATATGGACTCTTGGGGGTCATCAGCCTGTTATCCCCGGCGTACCTTTTATCCGTTGAGCGATGGCCCTTCCACGCGGGACCACCGGATCACTATGACCGACTTTCGTCTCTGCTCGACTTGTCAGTCTCGCAGTCAGGCGGGCTTATGCCATTGCACTCGACGACCGATTTCCGACCGGTCTGAGCCCACCATCGCGCGCCTCCGTTACTCTTTCGGAGGCGACCGCCCCAGTCAAACTACCCACCATACACTGTCCCGGATCCGGATAACGGACCGCGGTTAGACATCCATGACGATAAGGGTGGTATTTCAAGGATGGCTCCACAGAAACTGGCGTCCCTGCTTCAAAGCCTACCACCTATCCTACACATGCCGACACGAATGCCAGTGTAAAGCTATAGTAAAGGTGCACGGGGTCTTTCCGTCTGACCGCAGGAACCCCGCATCTTCACGGGGAATTCAATTTCACTGAGTCTATGTTGGAGACAGCGGGGAAGTCGTTACGCCATTCGTGCAGGTCGGAACTTACCCGACAAGGAATTTCGCTACCTTAGGACCGTTATAGTTACGGCCGCCGTTTACTGGGGCTTCAGTTCAAAGCTTGCACCTCTCCCTTTAACCTTCCAGCACCGGGCAGGCGTCAGACCCTATACGTCGTCTTGCGACTTCGCAGAGCCCTGTGTTTTTGATAAACAGTCGCTACCCCCTGGTCTGTGCCACCCCATAATAGTTGCCTAGCATGGGGTCACGCTTCTTCCGAAGTTACGCGTGCAATTTGCCGAGTTCCTTCAACATAGTTCTCTCAAGCGCCTTGGTATACTCTACCTGACCACCTGTGTCGGTTTCGGGTACGGTCTATAATGGTGGAGCTATTTCCTGGAACCGCGTCCCTGCACATCCAATCCAATAAGAATGTACAAGTTGAGCAATCCGTCACTACCACCAGGCCCACGAATATTAACGTGGTTCCCATCGACTACGCATTTCTGCCTCGCCTTAGGGGCCGGCTAACCCTGCTCAGATTAACTTTAAGCAGGAACCCTTGGTCTTTCGGCGAGGGGGTCTCTCACCCCCTTTATCGTTACTCATGTCAACATTCGCACTTCCGATATCTCCAGGACCCCTCACAGGTATCCCTTCACAGACTTACGGAACGCTCCGCTACCACAGTCCAACCCGAAGGTTGGCACTATCCTCAGCTTCGGTGCATGGCTTCAGCCCCGTTACATTTTCGGCGCAAAGACCCTTATTTAGACCAGTGAGCTGTTACGCTTTCTTTAAATGATGGCTGCTTCTAAGCCAACATCCTGGTTGTTTTGGGATCCTCACATCCTTTCCCACTTAGCCATGACTTGGGGACCTTAGCTGGAGGTCAGGGTTGTTGCCCTTTTCACGACGGACGTTAGCACCCGCCGTGTGTCTGCCGAGTAGTACTCCCGGGTATTCGGAGTTTGGTTAGGATCAGTAAGACGGTGAGTCCCCATAGCCCATCCAGTGCTCTACCCCCCGGGGTATTCGCTCGACGCTCTACCTAAATAGATTTCGCGGAGAACCAGCTATTTCCGAGTTTGATTGGCCTTTCACCCCTAACCACAAGTCATCCCAATCTATTGCAACAGATGCGGGTTCGGTCCTCCAGTTGGTGTTACCCAACCTTCAACCTGCTCATGGCTAGATCACTCGGTTTCGGGTCTAATGCAACAAACTAAATCGCCCTATTCAGACTCGCTTTCGCTTCGCCTACACCTACCGGCTTAAGCTTGCTTGTCACACTAAGTCGTTGACCCATTATACAAAAGGTACGCCGTCACCCNNCGGGCTCCGACTGTTTGTAGGCATCCGGTTTCAGGTTCTATTTCACTCCCCTTGTCGGGGTGCTTTTCACCTTTCCCTCACGGTACTTGTTCGCTATCGGTCATGCACGAGTACTTAGGCTTGGAGAGTGGTCTCCCCATGTTCAGACAGGATTTCTCGTGTCCCGCCCTACTCTAGGACAATGAGTGTTCTACGCGTACGGGGCTATCACCCGCTACGGCCGACCTTTCCAAATCGTTCCGCTTTATTCCTCATTGCCACTGGCCTGGTCCGCGTTCGCTCGCCACTACTTGCGGAGTCTCGGTTGATGTCCTTTCCTTCGGGTACTTAGATGTTTCAGTTCCCCGAGTTCGCTTC
>UCIT01000104.1 GCA_900472625.1 Hyphomicrobiales bacterium
CGGCCGGCTTGGCCGTATGCTTTGGCTACGACACGCGCCGGCCGGGCGATCATTCGACTCCGTTTGAGCCAACAGAATGGTTCAATTTAACCCGGAAAGGCTCTAAACGACAGGAGGCCGGACGATGTCCGGCCTCCTAATTTCGATGACTGCCCGCCGGTAACACGTCAGCGCGGTCAGATCAGGTTCAGAGTGCTGCGCCGACGATGTTGCAAAGGCCGGTGCGAACGACCTCCTTGGTGGTCAGCTGCCCGGCCTGGATATCGAACACGGCATCTACCCGGACGCCTGATCCCTTCTGGCGAGCGACGACGCGCAGGGTCTGGATACGGCCGCTCCCAGAGGTTTCCTGGAAGGCATCGACCGACGACAGTTCCTTGTTGACCTTGATGCCGGAGAAGCCTTCGGCGGAAACCGCCTGGGCGAGGTTCTTCAGCACCGTGGCTGCCTTTGCCTTCGGAAACTCCTGGAAGGTCCTGTAGCTCAGCGCCGTGACCATCGGCACGCCCGATACCTTGAAATTGGCCTCGCAGGACGCGGCCTCAGCCAACGTCACTCCACCCAGCAGCACCGCTGCCGCCATTACGATGATCTTCATTTTCCCTCCTGAAACGTGTTTCTTCCCACTGAAACGGAAATATACGACTTCAGGTTGGATGAAAACACAAAATGTCTGGATGGCGACAACCATAGTTACCCAACGACCAAAGACGAACCATCAGGCCGCGAGGTCGATCGCCATCTCGGCGGTGATCCGGTCCCAGGGTACGAAAATCTCGTTGCTATCGTTGCGCTCGATCAGATCGGCCTGCATCAGGGCATGCACGTCGCTATGCACGGCGCGATAATCGCGGCCGAGCAACTGTGCTAGCCGGCGAATGGAGGTCCGTCCCTCCCGGCGCAATGTGCGCAAGAGCAGCCAGCGGTTCGCGGTCAGCACCTTGAGTAACACTTCCATGCTGTCGAACGCGACGATGCCGGGCTGCTCGGAAAGGTCGCCGGCATCGATACGGCGGGCGCCTTCGATCGCATTTTCGAAGAAACCGTCGAGATCGGAGATATGCAGCTTAACCTCGTTCATGCTCCATCTCCTGTTTCACGTCCGCTCTGAAGTCACGAAGAAGCTTTTCAAGAGTTTCGAACACATATGGCTCCTCGCGTTCGCGATAGTGCCTATGGTCGCCTTTTCCCGCTTCGTTGTCGTATCCGATAATGCGTTCGCCCGCCTTCCCGTAGAAAAGTGAGTACTTCAGACCATGCGGCCGCTCGTCGGTTGGCGCCTGCAGTCGCCAGACCCTTATCTGCAGGATCGTGTCCGCAGGAAGCAAAATCTTCTGACTGTAGATCAGTGTCGCGGGCGGCATATGTTCAGAGTAACATATGCTTTCGACAGCATCAATCAACCCAGCGGCTGCGTCACCGCCAGTTCGCTGTCGTAGTCCGCCGCCATGCGCATCTCGCGGATCGGGCGGACGAGGCTGGTGGAAAGCTGATAGTTCGGGTGCGCCTTGTAGGCGGCCAGCGCCGCCTCGTCGTCGAACTCACCGTAGACGATCAAGTCGACCTCGGTGCCGAACTGATCCGTCTTCACGTTGGTGCCGATTTCAAGCAGCCGGGAATGCGGGATTTCCGTCAGTATCGACAGGCCGGCGCGGACCTTTTCCAGGTTTTCGGCCGGTGCGGTGAAGAAGACGATGTGACGGATCACGCGGAACTCCTGTAATTCTCTGATGGAACGCTTAACCGATAAGCCGGGCGATACCACGGCGCAACCATCCCATCAACCGGGCGAACCAGCCCAACGGACGTTCGGGGCGAATGGCCGCAAGGAATGCCTTGCCGTAGCCCGCCAGTTTCTCGGCCCGGTCGGTGCCGTTGACGATGCGCCGGGCGTTGACCCAGTCGTCCGTCGTGGCGTTCAGGTGGTCGGCGAGCTTGTGCTTCGAAAAGCTCCCTTCGATCATGCCCTCGATCAGGATCGACACGGCCGGCCCCATCTCCATCGCCCGATCGGGGTCGGCCACCAGGTCGATGCCGGTGAGCGCGCTCATCGTTTCGTAGTTCCGCTTGTGGGTGAGCTGCACCAGACCGCGGCCGAGCCAGCTCTTGCCGTCCTCGTCCGGCCGCCAATAGGGCGTCTTCACCCAGGAAAGCTTGCCGTCGGCAAACGCCTTTTCGAGGATCTCGACGGCGCGGGCATCCGTGGTCGCCAGCGTCTCGCGGACCGGCTGCATGGTGTAGGCTGTCTCGTGAAAGGCGGTGGAGAGGATATAGGCCAGCCAGCGCGGATCGGCGTCCGGCATCCGCTTTTCCCAGAAATCGAGAATCGCCGTCATGCCCTCGACCTGGCCGGCGCCAAGCGTGCCCTTGAACAGCGCTTCGCGAACCGTATCGAAGAAAAACCGCCTGTCGATGTGGATAACCATAGCGTGTAATCCTAAAAGCTAATGACGACTTCCTGGTCTTAATCGATTAAATTAAATTCAATCGTTTAAAGTGTTTAACCACCTGATTTACAGCCGATTTGGCCCGTGGCACAGATGAGACAGCATCAAATCAAACCTTGGAGGGACGAATGCAGCAGCCTGCGAACAGCAATCACCAAACCATTCCCCAGCACGTCACCGACCAACTCGAGAGCGAGTGGCGCCAGGTTCGCCCCGAGCCACAGGCGCCGCGTCCAGCCACGCAGCAACAGCAGCGTTTAATCGCCTCCACACCCGGCTGTCAAACAGCGCGGCGGTGCTGATCCCTTGGGATGCCGGCACCGCGTAGATGCTGACACAGCCGGGTGTCTTTATCGCCGACGCGCCGACAGTCAAATGCCACGCACCCGCGGCTCGGAGCTTGCTTCCAGCATCAGCGCCGTCAGCGCCCAGACCAGCGCATCCAGCCGGTCGGGCGAACGGCCCGACGACAGGCCATCGGGCCCGAAATCACACATCTGATCCTCCAGCGCCACGAAGCGCCCCGCATGGGCCACCCGCCCCTGTTCGTAGAGCGCCGCCACCGGTTCGGCCCGCAGGAATTTTCCGCGCGTCGCCCGAACCGTCGTCACCGGCAATGTCTCGTCGATGCTCTTCAGCATCGCTGTCACCATGTCGCCGCCCTGGTTGATCTCGGCGACGACGCGGTCGGCGGAAAACCGTCGATAGGCCTTGGCGACCGCGTTGGCCCAGCCAGCCGGGCTGGCGCCCTCGACAGAGCAATCGGCCAGCACCACCGCCCTGCCCGAGGCTTCCAGCCCGGCAACGACGATGCCGCAACAGGAATGGAGACCAGCGGAGGCCGGCGGATCGACCGCGACGACGATGCGCCTGATATCGCCCGGGAAGCGGATCGTGGCCGCCTCCAGCATGTCGCGCCGCCACAGCGCATCTTCGCGATCCTCGATCAGCTCGCCATCCAGCTCCTGCCGTCCGAGCCGCGTGCCGCCATAGCGGCGGGCCAGCGCCTCGACGAAGCCCGGCGCCAGATTGCCCGCATTGTCGCGGGTGCTGATCCGCGTGGTCACCGTCGAAGGATCCGCCATCAGCGTCCTCAGAAGCGGCACCGGGCGCGGTGTCGTCGTCACCAGCTGCCGTGGCGCGGTGCCGAGCCGGAGGCCGAACTGCAGCATGTCCCAGGTGTCCTGGCCATGCTTCCACTTGGCGAGCTCGTCACACCAGGCGAAATGGAACTGCGGGCCGCGCAGGCTTTCGGGATCTTCCGAGGAGAAGATCTGCGCCACCGCGCCGTTCGGCCAGACCAGCCGGCGGCGGGAAATCTCGAAGTCGGGGCGACGGCGGCGGGCGATCCTCGAGATGCCCGACATGCCGTCGATCATCACCTCACGGGCATCGCCCAGCGATTCCGCCACCAGCGCGATGCGCAGATCCGACGTCTGGCCTGCACTGGCGATGGCATGCACCCATTCGGCGCCCGCCCGCGTCTTGCCGGAGCCGCGCCCGCCAAGGATCAACCAGCTGCGCCAGTCGCCCGCAGGCGGCTGCTGCTCGCGGCGACCGGCGAAGGCCCAGAGATCGCTCATCGAGCGCCAGAAACCGGGTGTCTCGCCGAGCGCCGGCGGCAGCCAGTCGGCCTCGTCGGGTGCGGCCCGGTCCGGCTGCGCCCCGGCAACGATGACCGGTGCTGCCAGGACCGCGTCGCCTGTCGGGCTCATCTTCTGGATCAAAGCATCCGAGTTTCGCAGGCCGGACTTGATGTGATCGATGGTCTGTTGGCGTCGGCCCACGATCTCTCCCATGCTCTGCTCAAACCCGTCGAACACTTTGCCGGCGCTGCGGAAGTTTGCGTCCGCGATCCGACGATCATCCCGGTTCGGCATGCTGCATGGCCTCGCTTGCGCCTCCCCCGGCACCATCGCCTGTGCCCCCGTCGGCCGCATCCGGCGCGCCATGCTGCTGCCATTCGGCCAGCATCTGCCGGGCGCGTTCGGTGGCGCGCTGTTCGATCAGCACGTGGAACCTGGCCTTGGCCTCGTCGAGCCCCAGCGCGGCCTCGCGGTCTTCGGCTGCCTGCTCGCGGTCGCGGGCAAACTGCCGCTGCAGCTGGTCGATCTTCTCGAGCGTGCGGACGATCAGCGACATGGCATCGGTGGCGGCCTTGAGGTCGGCGCGCGCCAGCTTGGCGGCTGCCTCGTCGCCACCGCCCGATGCCGCCTGTTCGGCCGCCTTGCGCAGTTCGCGGAAGGCCGCGAACTGCTCGCGCATCTCCGCCGTCATCTCGTTGAGCAGCACCCGCAGCTCGTCGCCGGGCGTGGCGGTGTCAGACTTGGTCTCGAGGAAATACTCCCCGATTGCCTCCCTGGCATCGGCCTCGTCCATCGGCGTCGAGGGATCGCCGTCATAGACGCGGCTTTGCGGCCAGAAGCCAAAGAGCTCCGGCGCGAAATTGTCGATATCGGTCATGGAAGATCTCCCCCGCAACAGGGTGTTGCTGGTGTCGTCGTCGCGATGTGTTGAGGTGAAATGATCGGTGAAACCGTCGTGCGGCACCTTGCCGTGCCCGCAACTCTCCGACTATGCCATAAACCTATCAAAGGACCGTCACGCCGTCAAGGATTATTTTCCTATATCGGAAGATTTTATTCCGACGATGTCGACGCATTGCAATTTATCTATGTCTAATCTATTGATAAATAACGGTTTTTCTCGTTTTCGCGACTTGATCCTAATAAATTTTCAAGGGTCCGCCCGGCAGGATCGTCCCAGCAAGGGGCGACCGACATGCGGACCATCCAGATACGACTAGCGGAGATCATCGAAGCGCTGAGCAAGGCGCTCGACCTCACCGAGGGCCAGCCGCCCGGCCATTGCATCCGCACCTGCTACATCGGCACCCATATCGGCCGCGAGCTTGGCATGCCCGACGATCAGCTGCAGGAGCTGTACTACACGCTGCTGCTCAAGGATCTCGGCTGCAGCAGCAATGCGGCGCGGATCTGCGAGCTCTACATGGCCGACGATCTGTCCTTCAAGCGCGACTTCAAACTGGTCGATGGCAGCCTCGGCCAGGTGCTGCGCTTCGTGCTCGGCCATACCGGCATGCAGGCCGGCCTTGCGGAACGGTTTCGCGGCATCGTCAACATCCTGCAGAATGGCGGCAAGATCGCCACCGACCTGATCCAGACGCGCTGCCAGCGCGGCGCCGAAATCGCAAGGCAGATGCGCTTTTCCGACGGCGTCGCCGATGGCGTGCTCAGCCTCGACGAACACTGGAACGGCGGCGGCAAGCCGCTCGGCATCTGCGGCGAGGACATCCCGCTCTATTCGCGCATCGCGCTTCTGTCGCAGGTGGCCGATATCTTCCAGATGAGCGCCGGGCGCCAGGCCGCCATCGCCGAGATCGGCAAGCGCGCCGACAGCTGGTTCGACCCGTCGCTTTGCGCTGCCTTCGCGCGCGTTGCCGCCCGCGAGGATTTCTGGGAGACGCTTGCCTCGGACCAGCTGGAGACCATCGTTCTCGAAAGCGAGCCGGGCCAGCAGGCGATCATGGCCGACGACGACTATCTCGATGATATTGCCGCCGCTTTCGCCCGCGTCATCGACGCCAAGAGCCCGTATACATCAGGCCATAGCGACCGCGTGGCGCTGTTCACCGACCTGATCGCCGAGGAGATGGGGATCGACGAGGCCGGCCGGCGGCTCCTACGCCGCGCCGCCCTGCTGCACGATATCGGCAAGCTCGGCGTCTCCAACAGCGTGCTCGACAAACCGGCCAAGCTCGACGACACCGAATGGGGCGCGATGAAGCGGCATGCCGAGTTTTCCGAGATGATCCTGTCGCATATCGGCGCCTTTTCCGACCTCGCCCGCATCGGCGGCGCCCATCACGAGCGGCTCGACGGCAAGGGTTATCCGCGCGGGCTGACGGCCAAGGATATCCCGATGGAAGTCCGGATCGTCTCCACCGCCGACGTGTTCGACGCGCTCACCGCAGACCGCCCCTACCGCGCCGCCATGCCGATTTCCAAGGCGCTCGCCATTCTCTGGGAAGGCGCCGGGGAGAGCCATGACCCGATCTGCATCGAGGCGCTGCAGCGGGCGCTCGCCAGAACCGATCTGGAGCGGCCACGGGACGCGGACATGGCCGAGCCGGAAGACCGCGCCGCAGCCTGAATTTTTCTGATTGGCGCAAGCATATGTCGGTATGCTAGATTAATGGCATGACCCGCGAAGAGCTCATCTCCTTCGCGCTCGGCCTGCCGGAAGCGGTGGAAAGCGCGCATCACGGCACACGCGATTTTCGCGTGCGGGCGAGGATTTTCCTGACCATGCCGGAGCAGGACTATTGCGTCGTCAGGCTGACGCCGGAGCAGCAGCACATGGTGCTCGCAATGTCGCCCAATGAGACCATGGCGGTGCCCGGCGGCTGGGGCCAGCGCGGCTCGACGCGGCTTTATTTCGGACTGGCCGACGATGCGCTGGTGCAGGATCTGGTGCGCCGCTCATGGCAGAACGCCGCGCCGAAAACCCTGCAACGCCAATATGTTGTCATCCCATCCCCATAATCCGATTCAACGCCGACGATCCGCCTTCGCCTGCCGCTTCAACGCCGCCTCGCGCGATTTCGGCGCCTTGTTGCCGACTGTCAGCGGCCACTCGACGAGATAGTTCTCGTAGTCGTCGACATCGACATCGGTCTCGTCAACCGTGCGGCCGCGGGCCGAAATGCCGGCCAGATGCACCGTCTCCCGGTCGCCCGACACCAGCGGATGCCACCAATAGAGACCCCGCCCCTCGTTGATCAGCCGATAGCCGCAGGTCGGCGGCAGCCAGGGGATGTCGTCGACGTTCTCCTTGGTCAACTGCACGCAATCCGGCACGAAATCCCAGCGGTTGGGATAGCTTGAACACTGGCAGCTTTCGCTGTCGAGCAGCTTGCAGCGGACCGAGGTGAAGTAGATATCGCCGCTATCCCACTCCTCGATCTTGTTGAGACAACAGAGCCCGCAGCCGTCGCAGATGCTTTCCCACTCGGCATTGGTCATCTCGTTCAAGGTCTTTTGCGTCCAGAAGGGTTGGTCTTCCATCATTCCGTTCTTGCAACAGCCCCCGCAAAATCGCGTGAGAGCTTTCCATTTCTCTTGTTCTTGGCAGGCAAATCAACCAATGATTCACCATCCTCCGGTTAGGCCGGATGTTGGCAGCAGATTTGCCATGGTTCGACGTCATGCTGATCAGACGTCGAAGTGACTGATCGGGCGGGAATATAAGACGTGACGGATCCGGACAATCCAGAAAAGCAGCCGCGCAAGAAACGCCACTTGCTGCTGAAGCTCGATTCGTGGATCGATTCGACCATCTGGAACGCCGGTTTCCGCTCCGCCGAGATCTGGGAAGACATCACCATCTTCTTCCGCCGCTTCCGTGTCCGCGGCTGGAAGCGCATCGTCGTCGAACTCGTCGGCGAAGGCCTGACCTGGGGCTCCGTCGGCGCCGTCCTGATGCTGGCCCTTGCCCAGCCGGCCTTCGAGGCTACCAAGGAAGATTGGCGCAATCGCGGCGACTACGCCGTCACCTTCCTCGACCGCTACGGCAACGTCATCGGCCATCGCGGCGTCATCCACCAGAATTCCGTGCCGATCGACGAGTTGCCCGACAGCCTGATCAAATCGGTGCTTGCCACCGAAGACCGCCGCTTTTTCAGCCACTTCGGCATCGACGTCATCGGCCTTTTCCGCGCCATCGTCACCAATGCGCAGGCCGGCGGCGTGGTCCAGGGCGGCTCGACGCTGACGCAGCAGCTCGCCAAGAACCTGTTCCTCTCCAACGAGCGATCGATCGACCGCAAGATCACCGAAGCCTTCCTGGCGCTGTGGCTCGAGGCGAACCTGTCGAAGAAGGAAATCCTCTCCACCTATCTCGACCGCGCCTATATGGGCGGCGGCACCTTCGGGGCGGCGGCGGCGGCGCAGTTCTACTTCGGCAAGAGCATCACCGACGTCAACCTCGCGGAATCCGCCATGCTGGCCGGCCTGTTCAAGGCGCCGGCGAAATACGCGCCGCACGTCAACCTGCCCGCCGCCCGCGGCCGCGCCAACGAGGTGCTGACCAATCTGGTGCAGAGCGGACTGATGACCGAGGGCCAGGTGATCGCGGCACGGCGCAGCCCGGCGACGGTGGTCGATCGCGACCAGGTGGAATCGCCCGATTTCTTCCTCGACTGGGCCTTCGACGAGGTGATGCGCCTGTCGCCGCGCTTCCATCAGCATTCGCTTGTTGTGCGCACCACCATCGACATGAGCCTGCAGCACGCCGCCGACGATTCGATGGAAACGTCGCTGCGCGAATATGGCGAGAGCTATCACGCCAAGCAGGGCGCGATGGTGATGATCGAGAACGGCGGCGCCGTGCGCGCCATGGTCGGCGGCCGCGATTACGGCGAGAGCCAGTTCAACCGCGCCACCAAGGCGCTGCGCCAGCCGGGCTCGTCGTTCAAGGTCTATACCTATTCTGTCGCCATGGAGAACGGTCTGACGCCCGACAGCATCGTCGTCGACGCGCCGATCTCCTGGGGCAACTGGAGCCCGCACAATTACGAAAACCGCTATGCCGGCCGCATCACCATCGCCACCGCCGTGGCGCAGTCGATCAACACCATTCCGGTGCGGCTCGCCAAGGAGAAGTTCGGCATCGCGCCGATCCGGGCAATGGCCACCAATCTCGGCGTCGAATCGCCGGTTCGCAACGACGTGACGATCCCGATCGGCACATCCGAAGTGACCGTCATGGACCAGGCAACCGCCTATGCAGTGTTCCCGGCCGGCGGCTACCAGTCACGACGCCACGGCATCACGCAGATCCTCGACTACGGCGGCGACGTGCTCTACGACTTCGACAAAGACGAGCCGCCGGCCAAGCGGGTGCTTTCCGAGCAGGCCGACGCCTACATGAACCAGATGCTGTCGCGTGTGCCTTACGTCGGCACCGCGCGCCGCGCCGCACTGGACAACGGCATTCTGACCGCCGGCAAGACCGGCACGACGCAAGCCTATCGCGACGCCTGGTTCATCGGCTTCACCGGCAATTTCACCACCGCCGTCTGGTTCGGCAACGACGACTACACCTCGACCAACAAGATGACCGGCGGCACCCTGCCCGCCATGACCTTCAAGCGGCTGATGGATTACGCCCACCAGGGCATCACGCTGCGCGCCATCCCCGGCGTCACCGCCCCGCCGCCGCCGAAGACCGTCGCCGCCAAACCCGCCGCCGGCGCCCCGCCGCCGCTGGTACGGCCACGGATGCTCTCGGTGGAATCGACGCGGCTGCTGAAGGACCTCGGGGAGCAGCTGAAGACGGCCGCGCCGTTGGCGGCGCAGAAGGTGGCGAGCGCGGAGTGAGGGTCAGGCCGCCCTTGGCGTGATCCGCGAGAGATCGCCGGAGATCTTGCAGCGGCGTTCCATCAGGTCGTGATCGGCCTGCAAGCCAAGGAAGAAGCCTTCCGAGAGGCCGAAATAGCGGGCGAGCCGCAAGTCGGTATCGGCGGTCACCGCGCGCTTGCCGAGCACGATCTCGTTGATGCGGCGCGGCGGGACCTGCAACGCGCGGGCCAGGGCATTCTGGCTGAGCTCCAACGGCTTCAGGAAGTCCTCCAACAGGATTTCGCCGGGATGCGGGTTGGGGATGAGCTCGCTGTCAGTCGTGATAATCGATGATTTCAACATCGCTTGCACTGCCTTCCTGCCACATGAAACAAATGCGCCACTGGTCGTTGATGCGGATCGAATGCTGGCCGCGACGGTTGCCCTTCAGGGCTTCCAGTCGATTGCCCGGCGGAATGCGCAGATCGTCCACCGTTCTGGGCTGATTGAGCAGACGCAGTTTGCGGAGCGCGATCGCCTGGATGTCGGACGGCAGCTTGCGGCTGCGGACCCCGTTCCATATCTTCTTCTCGGCACTTGCGAAGCTGATGATCATCGGCCACCCATCATAACGCCAGACGTCATGCTGTCAAACCACCCGCCTTTTCCTTACCCGCCATTCCGCCAAGCCAGAATCAGTGGTAACCCTTTCAACTGATTTGGCTATCAAGGGCGACCGGTGTTTCGATTTCCTCTCTTTATCGCGATGACGCTGATTATCGCCTTCGGCGGCGGGATTCTCGTTTCGCTCTATGCGCTGAACGCGACCGCCGGTTTCGGGGCGATCAAGCTCGGGGCGTGGGAGGCGTTTCCGGAGTTGCAGACCGAGGATGCAGATCCTTACGCGAAATCGCACCGCGCGCGCGCCGGGCGGCTGCTCTATGGCAGCGCCGAGGGGCTGATGTTTACCGCCAAGGTTGATGATGTCGGCAACCGGCTGGAAGCGGGATGCAGTTACCGGCTGAGCGGGCAGACGCCGCCGGCGCGGATCTGGACACTGTTCACAGCAGACAATTCCGGCAATCCGGCATCGCTGCAACCGGGGCTTCCCGGCGCGCTGAATTCGTGGACGGTGCTGCGCCAGCCCGACAGCGGTTTTTCGATCGACATCTCGGCCCGCGCCCGACCGGGCAACTGGCTGGCGACGCCGGCGGCAGGGACGTTCCAGCTGGTGCTGACGCTGTTCGACACGCCGACAGCGGGCAGTTCCGGGGTGATCGACCTTGCCATGCCGAAGCTCGAGAAGACGGGGTGCGGCAATGCTTAGGGCCCTGTTCGCGCTGCTGGCCGGGCTGTTCGGCGCCGCACTGCTGCATCTCGTCATCATCCTGTCGCTGCCGCATTTCACCGGCAAGGACGCCGCCACCCGCGTGGCGTCCGAAGGTGATCTCGACACGTTCTACCTGCTGGGCGCCACCGACGACACGGCCGGGCTTGCCAATGACGATCCGTTTGTTCGCACGGCGGTCTGCGCCTTCGATATCGAGGAGAACCCGGTGCGGTTTACCGCCAAGGGCAATGTGCCCTTCTGGTCGATCGCGCTGTTCGACGAGGCGTCGAACGAGATCTTCAGCATGAACGACCGGACGTCGGTCGGCGGGGCGGTGGATATCCTGATCGGCAGCCCGATCCAACTGACCGAATTGCGCAAGGCGCTGCCACAGGATTTGCAGAAGACGATCCTGGTCGAAACGACACGATCGGAGGGCTATGCGGTGCTGCGGACGCTGGCGCCGCAGGCAAGCTTCGACGCCGCCGCAAAGAGCTTCCTGTCGGAAGCCGGTTGCGAGGAATTCTCCGCCGCAAACTGAGTTCGACTATTTGCTCTTGGTGTTTGACGCACGACGCGTTGCCGGGCGCTTGACGGGCTCGACGAGACGTTCGTAACGCACGCCGGTGAACAGCAGGATCTGCGCTTCGCCGGTCGCCTTGTGTTTGCGGGTGGATGTCTGAGACAGACGATCCACCAATGCTATGACTGCTGCCATGTTCGTCTCCCTGCACTGCCCGAGACGGATGAACTTCTCTAGATCTCACCCTGCCCGCCGCTGCGGACCCGGCGCACCCCTCAAGCCAGCCGTCCGGCCATCGGGTCATTCGCGCCTTTCTCACGGCCTATTGCGAACAATACCGTGATCATGATCGTCGCGACCGAGTGCCGGGCGCGTGTTTGTTCCCGAATTGAGACAGATGATCGTTAACAGAATGCTAATTTTCGTGGCAACATCGGCTCGTGCCACCACCTCTTATAAACGCGGGGTTCGATCTTTTGGTTTCAGGGGGCGAGAGAAAGATTTCGCGGCGGCAGCCCCTGAGAATTTTAGCGTTAAATCATATACTTACATCAAGGCGACTGATCGCTGCCGCGGCAGCCGTAAATGTTGCCGATTTGCATCACAAAAATATTAATTGCAGTTCGCGCCGATCGCGCTAAGGTCGTTCTCGTCGGCTGCAGGGCAAACGCGGTCGCGTGCATATCGGGTCTGATTCGTAGCCAGGGTGGGCAGGCGCATGTCTCTGATGGTTGGTTCGACATTTTTGCCTGAAGATCTCGACGTTCTGCGCCATGCGCTCGATGCTTGGTGTGCGGAAAAGCGGATCGATATCAAGAGCTCGCAGGCGCAGGTCGCCGCATCGACGGCGCTCGACCTCTACCAGTGTGGCCATGACGACGCCGAGAAGCTGCTGTCGGCGCTGCGCGGACATCGCGCTCTTTAACGCATACATAGACGGGTCTCACAGCCTGCGGCAAAACGCTCGCGGGCGGATGCTGCACGGCACCATTTCGGTACAATTTGAATCAAATCTTCAGCAACGGTTAACCGTGCCGCTGTAGCATTTGTTCATATCCGTATGTCGTAGAGGCGTTTTCAAATTGCGTCCTGGCCAGCGGCATCCCTCTCGCTTTTCAGGGTGTGTTTTGTGCGTGACCGGTTTCGAGACCTAGAGGCCCCCTCTGCCAGCCGGAAGAAGGACGTGGTTCTGATGGCGACAGTGAGCAGCTTCGAGGGATTGCAGCCGCCGACCCGATCGGAGCTTCGCCAGTTCGCCGAATTGTTCACCCCGCTGTTCGCCGCCTCTTCCGACGAGGCCAAGCGCCAGGCCGTCGCCGCGCTATCGCAATGCCCCGAGATTCCGCAGGCCGTGGCGCTGTTCATCGGCTGCCAGCCGATCGGCATCGCCGCCTCCTTCCTGATTTCCTCGCCTTCCATCAACGACGACACGCTGATCGCCGTTGCCCGGATGCAGGGCATCGACCACATGCGGGCGATCGTCAGTCGCGACAGCCTGTCACCGCGGGTGATAGACGTACTGGTCGGCCTGCGTCATGCCGGCCCGAAGCGAGCTGCGGACGCGACCGCGCCGGAGTTCGTGGCCGACGCCATCCCTGACGAACCGGCCGCGCCAATCGCCGCTCTCTCCGAAGCAAGCATGGTCGTCGAGCCAACACAGTCCACGATCACTCCGGCCGCGCCCGAGGTTACCGAGATACCTGCGGCCATCGCCGAGGTCGCCATGGCGGCGCCGACGCCCGTGGTTATCAGGCCCAACGACTCGATCGCCGCACGGATCCTGGCCGCAGCCGAGATCGCGCCTCCGGTGGCCAAGCCTTTGATGGTGGAGACCGTCGCGCCCGAGAGCATTGCTGTCACGGCGCCTGTCCTGCCCGCACCTGCCCTTCCCGCGTCACCCCTACCTGCACCCGTCTTGCCCGCCGTTGCCGCGACCACGACATCGGCCGAGCGCGAGGACGAGATGCGCAACGCGATCAAGGGGCTCACCCGCCATCTTGGCGGCGACGATACCGATCGCCTCGGCCTCAGGACGCTCTCGACGCTGCAATCGGCGCTGCTGGTGCGCTTTGCCCGCAGCCGCGAGGCCTTGCCGTTCGCCACGGCGCTCGCCGACGCGCTGTCGGCCAGCCGGTGGCTCTCCGAGCGGATCATGCTCGACATGTCAGGCCAGCAACTGGCGACGACGCTGACCAGTATCGGCATGGATTTCTCCGACGCCGTGTTCATTCTGGAAAAGCTCTATCCGCAACTGGCCGAGGCGCAGCACAGCGTCACCCGCGCCTGGATGGTGCTCGATGCGCTCGATCCGGCAGAATGCCACGCCCGCGTCGAGTCCTGGCGCCGTGCCGACAGCTACACCTACCTGCCGGAACAGGCACCCGCAGCGCCGGTGCAGACAGCGCATGCCCGCGCCATCCACCAGCCGCCGCCCCGCGCCATGCGGCTCGTCGGCCGGTCGCGCTGAAACGGTACTGACCAATACTGATCGGGATCAGAGCGGGTTGTTGCGCTCTTCGGTGACGGGAACGATATCGGCGACATCATCGGCCTCGAGCTCGACGATCCACAGATCGGGATCGAACTTCCGTTCGCGCTCCAGCATCTGCCTGACCGCGTCGGCATCCGCGCGCTCCAGCCTTGTCTCGAACAGCCTTTCACCGCTGCTGTCCTCGTCGAAAAAGCTCTGTGGCGCCGGGCCATAAAGTGTCTCCAGCCCATCGCGGAAATGCTGGCGGATGAAGATCGCGCCGGCCTGCTCGGCCCCCTTCTTCTCCACCGCGGCGAAATCGCCCTTGGCGAAGACGCGGCGCAGCAGGGCGGATACGAAGATATCGGTGCGGAGTCTCATGCCTGATGTATAGACCGGCCAAAAGGTCGGGGCAATCTGATGCCGCTGCCCCTGCCCTTATCTGACAGCGCTCAGAGCGCGCCGATGTCCTTGAGCTTCTTCAGCACGGCGTCGCTGGGCTCGCCATTCTCCGGCAGATTGTAGTGCTTCTGGAAGTGGCGGATGGCGACGCGGGTCTGTTCGCCGACGACACCGTCGACGCCGACATTGGTGTAGGCCATGTTGGCCAGACCCTGCTGGATCTTCAGCACCAGATCGACGCTGCTCAGCGTCGGCGAGGCGGATGGCGTTGCGGCGGCGCGGGCGGGCGAGGTCTGCTTTGCCGACACAGGCTGGGCGGTGATCCTCTGGGTCGCGACCGGCCGGACGGGCACCGGCGTCGGCGCTGTCCTGACATTCTTCTCGGCGCTGCGGATGGCGGCGGCCACCGGGTCCTCGGCGGAGGCCGCGGAGGAGACGTCTTCGCGCGGGCGCTCGGCCGGGATGGTCGAGGGGCCGACGGCGTCGGTCTTGAGCGCAGCCAGCACCTCGGGCGTGGCGTCGCCCGATTGCGGCATGCCGACGGTTTCCTCGAAGAACAGGATCGCGGCGCTGGTGCGCGGGCCGATGACGCCATCCGGCGCACCGTTGTAGAGGCCGCGGCGCACGAGTTCCTTCTGGATGTCCATGACCAGCTGGTTGGCGGGCTGACCGGGGGCCAAGGCCGGCGGCACGGCGTTTGTCGTTTCACCCCCGTCTGCCTGGGCGGCAGAGTCGTCCTGGCGCTCGATCTTGAAGGTGGTGACCTCGCCGGTGTGTTCCTCGGCTGGCGGGCGGCCGATCAGGGCGCTTGGAAACAGCGTGTCGCGGGTGCGCAGGAACGGATGCGGGTGGACGCCCGGCTGGTACCACAGCGCGTTGGCGGCGACGAAGGAGAAGATGACGAGGAAGGCGACGGTGCCGCCCGTGATCGACGGGTTGCGGCCGATCACGCCGCCGAGCACGGTTGCGCCCTGCAGCCCGAGACCACCGAGCGCGGCTGCGCTTGTGATAACCAGGCCCGGCTTCTGCCGGCCTTTTCTGCCCTTAGGCGATTTTCGCTTGGTCGCGGCCATCGAAAAGCCCCTCTTCGAAGATGCCGGCCACGGCCGGCGACGTCCTCAGTCGCGGCGGAAACTCCACCGGGTTGCTATCGCCGGCGCCGGCCTGGGGCACGCCCGAGCCATCCGCTGCGATGGAAATGGTAATGATGGTGCCGGATCCCGGCGTGCTGGCGATGGCGAAGTCGCCGCCATGCAGTGCCACCAGTCCCTTGACCAGCGACAGGCCGAGGCCCGTGCCCTCGAAACGGCGGGTGTAGTCGTCCTGGATCTGCACGAAGGGCTGGCCGAGCAGTTGCAGCTTGTCGGCGGCGATGCCGATGCCGGTATCGCTGACGCAGAGCTTGAGGATGCCGTCGCGCACCGAGGCGTCGAGCGAGATGGCGCCTCCGGCATCGGTGAACTTGACGGCATTGCCGACCAGATTGATGAGGATCTGCTGGATGGCGCGCTGATCGGCGACGACCTCGTCGAGGCCGCGCTGGATGCGGCTGGTCAGCGACACGCCCTTGGTCTTGGCCTGCAGCCCGAGCATCGCCTCGCAGGAGCGCACGACGGTGGAGATATCGAAGGGTTCGAGCATCAGCTCGTAGCGGCCGGCCTCGATCTTGCTCATGTCCAGCATGGTGTTGACGACCGAGAGCAGATGGGCGCCGGAATCGCGCACCAGGCCGACATATTCGCGCTGGCGATCATTGGCGAGCTTGCCGAAATATTCACCGATCAGGATATCGGAAAAGCCGAGAATGGCGTTGAGCGGCGTGCGCAGCTCATGGCTGACGGCGGCAAGGAAACGCGACTTGGCGTCGTTTGCCGATTGCGCATCGGCGGCATGGTTCTGCGCATCGACGCGCAGCTGATGTTCGGCCGAAACATCACGCAGCTGGGCGACGACGCTCAGCAGTACGCCGTCGCTGTCGCGCCGGGCGGTGAGATCGGTTCGGAGATGGGCAAACTGGCGATTGTCGACCGAGACCGACGGGCGCTCCAGCCGCAGGTCCACCGTTGCCTGTTCGTCGCCCTGGCGCAGCTGGTCCAGCGCCTGCAGGAAGAGGATACGGTCGGAGACGTGGATCTGGTCGATGAAGCCCTTGCCGTCGGGGGCGCGCATCCAGGCGAGGAACGCGCGCCGGTCGCGGCCACCGACATTGATGACACCGCCCTGCGGGTCGAGAAACAGGATGAGGCCGGCCGAGGCTTCCATGAAGAACTCTTCGGCGGACTGAGTGGCGACACCCGAGGTGACGATAGACTGGCGCGACAAGGCGATGCTGCCGACGGCCGAAAACAGGAATCCGGCGAAGACCGCGGCGACGCCGGCGGGCAGTGCCACGGCAGGGCTGGTGACGATGGAGAGGGCAGCCGGCGCGGCCACGAGTGCCGCCGACGACAGCAGCGCAAGCCGGCGCAGGATCATCAGCTCGCGCTGACGCACCGCGGCGTTTCCCCCTGTCCGGGAAAGCCAGCGATCCGCTGCCCGGTCCACGAGGGCTGTCGCCCGATCCACGATTCTACTCAATACCAGCACGCAATACCTGCCCTAAAAAGGCTCTTTACAGAGGCCCAACAATAGGCCCCGGGCGCTTAAAGAAAGAATAAGGGAAAGCCGCGTTCCACAGCCGGAACGGGCGAAAAGTCCCGTTTTGGGGCATCGAAAAGCCCCTTTGTTTTTTACGGTTAACAGCGAGTAAGCGACGGATTTCGCTCATATTTCGGCATTGTGTTAACAGTTGTGGCGGACGGCGTGGGCGGAAACCCTGCAATTACAGGAGGCAGCCTGCGGCATGCTTAACGCCAATGGCTACAATTAGACTGAAATGCCTCGGAAATGCCTTCGATTAAAATTTGAACTAAATTTGCCGCAAATGCCGCCGAGTTTCGAAAACCGGCATTTGCATGTTCCCGCTAGGGTGAAGCCACACCGGAAAACGGGCCTGATTCGGCGACAAGACCGAGCGGGAAAACAGGATAGGCAACGACTATGTGGTTTCTAATCAAAGGATCATTCTGGTGCGGGCTCGTGCTCGTCGCGCTGTCCTTTTTCAGCGGCGAGCGCTCGACGGACGGCCAGACCGGATCGACATTGCAGATCTCCGATGCCTTCGTCGCCATCACCGGCGCTTATGACTATGTGAGCGGCCTGTGCGGCGAGAAGCCTGAAGTCTGCGCCAAGGGCGCCGATACGCTTGGTGTTCTCGGCCAGCGGGCCCGCAGCGGCGCACTCGTTGCCTTCGAGCTGCTCGACAGCAAGTTCGGCAGCGGCAAGAGCGCCGATGTTGCCAGCACGGCGACAGCCAAGCCGGCCGTCGGGCTTGCCCCGGCATCGGACACGACATCGGCCCAGACCGTGGCTGCTGCCGGACAGCAGGTGCGTGTGGAGCGCAGCGTGGCGCTGAACCAGCCGATGCCTTACCGCCCGCCTGTCGACGATGGCAGCGACGTCAGCGTCGATCACGTCGCCACCGACCATGTGACCACGGGCACCATTCCGCTGCCGACGCCACGGCCCGCGATCTAAAACCGGCCACCTGAGAGTTTCGCGGGATTTCCCGCACCCCAAGCTTGCACCGGCGGCCGGCCATATGGCCCCGCCCTGTGCCTGACGTGCCTGCCCTGTTTATTTTTCAGCATTTTGCTGCGCCGCTGGGATGCCTATCCCTAGCGGCGTTTCTTTTTTTAACGGTTCAAATCCGGCAGGGCTTCGCCTATATGGACAGGTGACAACGAAAGGCCTTTCTCCATGACGTCCCTCGACCAGATCATCGACGATTTCGAGTTTCTCGACGATTGGGAAGATCGCTATCGCTTCGTGATCGAACTCGGGAAGGCGCTGCCGGAGCTTGGCGAGGAGAAGAAGACGCAGGCCAACAAGGTGATGGGCTGCGCCAGCCAGGTCTGGCTGGTGACACACACCGAGGGCGACGGCGACAATCCCGTCATGACCTTCGAGGGTGACTCAGACGCGCATATCGTGCGCGGGCTGGTGGCGATCGTGCTGGCCACCTATTCCGGCAAGACCGCCTCCGAGATCGCCGCGCTGGATGCCTTCGAGGTGTTCGGCAAGATCGGGCTGGTGGAAAACCTCTCGGCGCAGCGTTCGAACGGCTTGCGCTCGATGGTCAACCGCATCCGCGAAGAAGCACGGCTGCGGGTCGCAGCGTAAAGCGTCGGTTGCCTCTTCTCACGAAAACAACTCCGGCCGATAATCCTGCGTGCCCCAATGCTCCATGCGCGGGCGGCGCGATTGTAATGGCGGATGATAGTGGCGCGACAGCGACAGCAGCGCGGTGCGCAGCATGAGCTTGGCCGAGCGCACCGGCCATTGACGTTCTCGCTCCACGATTTCCAGACCCTTCATGAAGCAGCAGACGTCGAGCGCCACGCCGGAGAGTTCCGGTCCGAGCGCCTCGAGCGCCCGGTTGACGGCAAGCCGGGCAGCCATGGCGCTGTCGGCGAGATCCGCCACGCCGCCGCGCCCGCCGCTGCCACGGCTCGAAAGCCGCGGTTCCCACGAGGCGGTGACGCGCGGCTGCAGCTGGCCGCGGGTGAAATCAGCCAGCAGTCGCTCGCCGGCTGAAAGTGCCGCTTCCGGCATAAAGGGCGCGCCGCTCTTGTCCTTCAGACGGGAAAGGCTGGCGAGCGGCGATTCATCCCTGTCGATGCGAAGCCGCTGCCTGACACCATGAACCTCGGCCACCGTCTTTTCGATGGTGGCGTGCTGATCGAGGAACTGTTCCTCGCGATCGGCCGCCGCGCGCCTGAGATATGATCTTGCTTCAAGTGTGATGCGAAGGCTGCCGTCCCGCTGCCGGTCGGCCAACCCGGATGCCACGGCCTCGGCAACCAGGGCGGCGGGGAAAGCGGCGGCAGTGCCTTCGCTCAGTTGCAGCGAAACGTTGCCCGCTTCGACCGGGCGCGCCGCTACGCCTTCCATCACCGCACTTTCCATAACTGGTCCGCGCATCAAAAACTTCAGCAGCCGCACCATCGGCCTCGTCTGCGCCTTGCTGCTATTCATGTCCCAGCCCCCCATTCGAGCGAAAGATCGAATTGACGGTTCGCTCGACAGCGGCAACGAATTCATCATAGGCGGGATCATCGCGTCGATCCTCGACGACGTGGCAGGCGTGGCTGACCGTGGTGCGGTCGCGGCCGAAGGCGGCGGCGATGTCGGGCATCGGGATCTGCAGCGCCACATGGCAGACATACATGGCGATCTGCCTGATGTGGCAAAGCGTGCGGCGGCGGTCGCGACGCATCTGGACGCGATGGCCGGCGATCATCACCATCTCGGTGGTGACCTGCGCAGCGATGCGGCAGACGGCGCGGATCGGCAGGATCGCCGATGGCGGGAGATAGCCGCTGCCTGAGGTCTCGTGATCCTCCGGCAGCTGCGGTTGAAAGGTTGGCGCCGGGAGCGCGCCGGGCTGGGAAAGATGACCGATGGGCATATGAACACTCCTATGAATAGGAATTAATTCATACACGCTATACAGGATCGGGGTTAAACGAAAGCGCGAGCTCGAAAATTCGATCTGTATTTGCTGGAGATTTTTACAATGAACCAAAAATAGTTGGGATTATTTTCCTCTTTCCGTCCCCGGTGCGATTCCACGCCAGTTGTCCGGCCAACAAAAAAGCCGGGCTTTCGCCCGGCTGATCGTGATCTCGAAACCTGAAAATATCAGGCGCGACCGCGCTTGCGACGCTGGCCGAGACCCATTTCCTTGGCGAGGCGCGAGCGCGCCTCGGCGTAAGCCGGGGCTACCATCGGGTAGTCGACCGGCAGATCCCATTTTTCGCGGTATTCTTCCGGCGAAAGGCTGTGGTGAGTCATCAGATGCCGCTTGAGTGATTTGAAGTTGCCACCACATTCAAGGCAGGTGATCTGCTCATCCTGGACGGACTTGCGCACCGAGACAGCCGGCTTCTGCTTTTCGACGACAGCCATTGCCGGCTGTGGCGTCGACGTGTTGCTGAGCGCCGAATGCACATCCGAAATCAGGTTGGCGAGATCGCCAACCGGAACAACATGATTGCTGACATAGGCTGCGACAATGTCTGCGGTAAGCTCGACCAGCAATTCCGGCCCGCTACCGGCTGCAGTATCCGTCATATTTCGTTTCTCCTGTTTGCATGCTCAAAAGGTCTTGGGCCAGATTGACCCGAGACCGCTATCGTAGAGCGAACAGCAAAAAACTCAGTCTGCGGCTACATGTCTCGAAAAACTGAAATCCACCCCTAGATTCCTGAGGCCGAAACCCGTTCTTATACTGCCTGATATTACATTAGTACGCACACACTTACGTCAGACCCTCAATTAAACAATGAAATTCAATGCGGCCGAGGAAATAAGCAATGTGATTCTAATTCAATGTCAGAACTCTACTTGAGCATCAATTATCACCGTTTTGCGAAAACGCCAATTAATATTTCATATATATCCGCCAAAAAGCGGCGCTATCCAAAGAATTAACAGGCGTGATCACAAACATTAATCATTCGCGAATGTGCTTAAAACTGCAAAAAACTGCTTAAAATACTGAAACTCAACAGATCTTACCTTCCAAGAAGATCGTCACGCACAGACAGCGAAACAAGACGATAACCTGTGATGTGTGCCGCTCTGGCCAACAGGTGAGCGGCCACCGGCGCAGTCAGTATAAAAAAGACAAAACCGGCGAGCGCACGGACAAACACAGCAACGTCGCCCGATTCGATACCTGCCGCCAGCAACAGCAAGCCGGAACCAACCGTGCCGGCCTTCGACGCCGCGTGCATGCGAGTATAAAGATCCGGCAGCCTGATAAGGCCGAGCGCCGCGACAAAGGCAAACAGGGCGCCACCAAGCAACAAGACCGAGACAATAGTAGCAACGACGTAGTCGGTCATTTCCTGCCTTTCCTGCTCTTGGTGCGATTGCCGACTGCCTTGGCCGTCGCATCGGGCTTTTTCGTGGCAGGCGGCGTCGTTTCGTTACTTCGGATAGCTTCGGGGTCGCCGGTACCCCGCGACAGAACGAAGCGGGCGAAGGCGACGGTTGCCAGGAAACCGACCAGGCCAAGCGAAATGGCGATGTCGATATAGAGCGAGAAGCCGGTCTTCACCGCGATGACGGCGATAAAGCCGATCGCCGTGCCCGAGAGGGTATCGAGCGCCAGGATGCGGTCGGGCAGCGTCGGCCCGACCAGCACCCGCCAACCGGCCAGCAGGAATGTTACGCCGAGAATGGCCAGCGCCGCCGAGGCGGAGGCGGATATGATGGCGTCCGGCGAGATCATCGGAACGCCTCCAGTATCCTGCGCTCGAAGCCGTCGGCAATGTCGCGTCTCGCCTTGTCGGGATCGGCGCAATCGAGCGCGTGGACGTAGAGCGTCTTGCGATCGTCGGACACGTCGACCGAAAGCGTCCCGGGTGTAAGGGTGATGAGGTTGGCGAGCAGGGTGATCTCGAAATCACGATCGACGGTGAGTGGAAAGGCGAAGATGCCGGGCTTCAGCTTCATGTCTGGGCTCAGGATCGTGACCGCGACCTTTACGGCCGACATGGCCAGTTCCTTCAGGAACAACAGCGCCAGCACCCCAATGGCAAACAACCGGCGCAGATATGTCCCGCTGCCATAGGGCTCGCGAACAATGAACAGTGCCAGCGCGCCGAGCACGAAACCAAGCGCCAGATTGAGAGCCGAAACGCTGCCGCTGACGGCAAGCCAGGCGAAGGCCAGCAACACATTGAGGAGAAAGGCGATCATGGCGCGACGCCTCCCGGGAAAACCGACTGGATATAGGCGTAGGGATCGGTGAGTTCGGCGGCCGCCGACTGGGTCAGCGCCAGCAGTCGTTCCGGCAGGATGCCGATGCCGACCACCAGTGCGCACAAGAGAATGAGCGGCAGCAGCGGCCGCCAGCCGATGGCGACATAGGTTTCCGCACTTTCGGTGGCCGGGCGCCAGTAGGCGAGCAGGAAGACGCGGCCGAAGGCGAGCGTGGTGACAAAGCCGGCGATGAGGATCGCCGCAGCGAGCCACCAGGCGCCGACATCGAGCGAGGCCTTGACGAGGATGAGCTTGGGCCAGAAGCCGGAGAATGGCGGCAGGCCGCAGGCGGCGAGGAACAGGATGAGCGAGAGCGCCGCAAACAGTCCGTTGCGACGGTAGAGGCCGCCGAGACGGGTGAGCGAATAACTGCCGCCGAGAAAGGCCGCCTGCCCGGCCACGAGATAGAGCGCCGTCATCACCAGCATGGCGTGGATGGCGTAGAAGACCGCGCCGGACAGGGCGCCTGTCGTGGCGATCGCCACGCCGATCAGCATGTTGCCGATGCCGGAGATGACGACGTAGCCGAGCAGCTTGCGAATATCGTCCTGCGCCAAGGCTCCCAGCGCGCCAAGCACGGTGGTGGCGGCGCCGGCGACGGCGATCAGCAGGCTGAGCTGTTCCCGCTCCAGCGGCAGCAGCATGACCAGTACGCGGATCAGCGCATAGATGCCAACCTTGGTCAAGAGGCCGGCAAACAGCGCGGAAACGACGATGCGCGGCGTGTGGTAGCTGGCCGGCAGCCAGAAATTGACCGGAAACGCGGCCGCCTTCATGGCGAATGCCAAAAGGAACAGGCAGGCCAGCGTCATCAGCGGCGCGCTGTCGCCGAGTTCGCCTGCCTTGGTTGCGATATCGGCCATGTTGAGCGTGCCGAAGACGGCATAGAGGATGCCGACAGCTATGAGGAACAGGGTGGTGGCGATGAGGTTGAGGACGGCGTATTTCATCGCGCCGTCGATCTGGACACGTCCGGAGCCGATGATCAGCAAGCCGAAGGACGAAATCAGCAGCACCTCGAACCAGACGTAGAGATTGAAGAGATCGCCGGTCAGGAAGGCGCCGCCGACGCCTGCCATCAGCATCAGCAGCAGCGGGAAGAAACCGTGGCGGCGGCCGGCATCGTCGACATCAACAAGTGCGTAGAGGCCGCCGGCAAGGGCTGCGGCCGCCGCCGTCAGCGTCATGACGGCGCCGAGGACATCGACGGTGAAGGCGATGCCGAAGGGCGGCAGCCAGCGGCCCATGACCATGGTCACCGGCCCGTCTGCCACCACCTGCCGCAGCAGGGCGGCGTCGATCACGGCGAGCAGCGCCAGGCCGGATATGGCGATTGCGGCCTGCAGGCGCGGCGCGGCGCGGATGATCAGCAGGATAGCGGCAAGTGCGAGCGGCAGCACGACCGGGGCGATGATCAGCCAGTGGGCGATTGGCACCGGGGTGGTCAGGAGGGCGGCGGAGAGATCGGCGATGGGTTGGGTCGGGGTGGCCATTCAGGGGGTGGCCTCCGTCCGGGTGGGGGCGGAAGG
>UCIT01000001.1 GCA_900472625.1 Hyphomicrobiales bacterium
GCCATGGGCCGTGACGCCGCCGCCGTCGGCCAGCAGCGCGGGCGCCAGCCGGGCGTGGGCAGCGTCGAAAAGTTCGCCGACCGTTCGCCCGTATTCGACGCCGTTGATCACGAAGCGTGCGGTCGAAAATGCATCCCAGCCAAGCGTCACGCCCGGAAATGCGAACTCTCTGTCGACATAGAAGCTGGCCACGCGCCCGCCGGGATAGGTGGCTGCCGGGGCCGTGATCAGGCGGTCGTGAAACAGCCGGTGGACCGGCTCGCCCGCCACCTCGGCCTCTGTGACCTCATGCAGCGTCTCGAGATAGGCCGACAGCACAGTGGCGTTGAGCCGCGCCTCGGCCGCCACGGCCTGCTCGGCGCCGTCGGCATCCTGTTCGGTATCCAGCGCCCGCAGCACATCGGAAAAGCGCGGGTCGGACCGCCGCTTGTAGACGAGGATCTGCTCGCCGGGCAGTGCCGACATCATCAGCGGCTGATCGACCGGAAGTCCGGCCCGGGCGATGATGTCGGCCCGATAGTATTCACCGCTCATCGCTTCTTCGCCTTCCTCCTGGTGGAACTTGAAGAAATAATGCTGCTCGCCGCTGTCGAAGAATCCGTTCAGGGAGTTTAGGCTGTACTGGTCGTGGTTGATCGCGACGTTGCCAGCCTCGAGTTGGAACAGGTCATGCAGCAGGTCGGCGAGCATCGCCTCGGCGACGCCATCCCGCTTCTTGGCGTGATGGCGGATTGTTGCTGTCCGGCTGATGGTGTCGCTCATGTGTCCTGCTCTTCGATAGAATGATGTGGCCGGTTCTGTCAGGCGTTTTTCTTGGCCGGGGCCATGTATCGGCTGCCAAGCGAGTAGCGACTGCCGACATGGGTGAATGTGTTGACCGTGGCGATCGTCGGACCGGTCCAGGTTTTTCGATAGAGGATGAGGCAGCTGTCTCCCTCGCGCATTTGCAGGAGCCGGGCATGATCGGCCGTTGCCGGCAAGGCGCTGATAAGATGTTCGACCTCGGTCATCGGCGTGCACCGCTGGAGATACTCGTAGGTGGCGATCGAGGTGAAGTCCTGTGCAAGGTAGTCGGACACCAGCGCGGTGTTGACGAAGCGCTCTTCCAACTGCACCGGCATGTCGTTTTCGTAATGCACGACGAGCGAATGGTCCACGGGCTGTTTCCTGGTGAAATCGAACGCCAGCAGCAGGTCTGGCGCCGGGCGCTCGATTCGCTCCAAAAGGATCATCTCGGCGCGATGCCGGCTGCCGCGCGCTTTGATCTCGGTGATGATGTTGCTGATCTCGATCAGTGTCGACTGTGCCCTCGGAGGAGCGACGAAGGTGCCGACACCCTGTACGCGGTGCAGATAACCCTCCGATGTCAGTTCCCGAAGCGCCCGGTGGACAGTCATGCGCGAAACGCCGAGCGAGGAGACCAGTTGGTGTTCTGATGGCAGTCGGCTGTTGTGGCCCCATTTGCCACTGCCGATATTGCCGAGCACGAAATCCTTGACTTTCTCGTAGAGCGGAGAAGCAGAGTCCGAAAGTGCGCTCACGTTCCTATGCTCCATTCGAGGGGACAAGCCCGCTTTCGTCCGTCATTCAGCAATCCGGACGATTGTCTTCAGCTTGTCCGTTTGGCCGTCCACCAGTCGCCGGTAGGCATCCGGCACGTCATCCAGCGATGTCAAGACGTCGCTGAATTCCAGAAGTTCCTTTTGTAGTTGCGGGAGCAACGAAACGGCTTCGGGCAACTCGTTTTCATAGGCATGGCAACCAAGCAGCCCGATCTCACGCTCCACCAGTATGTTGGGATCAAGCTCCAGGCGCCCGTGGCTAATGCCGACCAGTGCCAGCGCGCCCCCACCCGAGAGTAGATCGACGGCGTTGCCGATCGCCTTGATGCTTCCGGTTGCGTCCAACGCGTAGCGTAAGCGTCTTCCGTTCAGGTGTGCTGCCACTTCCGTCGGCACCGCCATATCGATCGCGGTTCCGCCGCAAATTTCGGCAACCATTCGGGCGCGATCCGCCTTCAGGTCGGAAAACATCAGGTCACCGTCGTGAAGGCGCGACAAAAGCAGTCCGCTGAGGCCGCCGATGGTGCCGCAGCCGATTACAAGCACCGGTTCGCCCGGTGGCAAGTTCAACCGACGCACCGCATGCAGCGCAACGGCCAGGGGTTCCGCCATCGCCGCGACGCGTGGGTCGAGCGACACTTCATGGCGGATCACCAGCCTGGCGGGGAGCTGCACTTGTTCGGCAAAACCACCGTCGCAGATTTCGCCGACGAAGCCGAGAGCCTCGCAGATGTTCGTCCTGCCGGACAGGCAGGCCGGGCAACGGCCACAATAGACACGCGAGTCGGCAGCGACGGTATCCCCGACCGAAAGTCCTTCAACCCCTTCGCCGATCGAAGATATCCTGCCGCAAAATTCATGGCCCGCTGTTGACGGGCGCCGCGAGATCCACTGGCCTGTGCGGAAATTGTGCAGGTCCGAACCGCAGATACCGGCGGCCCTGACATCGATGTTGACGAAACCCGGCGGCGGTGGAAGAGGCTCTTGGATCTCGTCCACTCGCAGGTCCATCGCATCGTAAAGACGCACCGCCTTCACCGGTCAGACCCCCGATTTGAGGTAGGCGTCACGCACGGGCGACACGGCGTTCGCGTGCGAGGAGAAGCCCTCGTAGACAGCCAGCTTATGGGCATTGGCAGCAAAGAGCGGATAGGCGGGCGCGGTGACATAGCCGATCGAACTGCGCTTGACGAAATCGGTGACCGACAGCGGACCGTATGTGCGCGCCCAGCGGCTGGTGGGCAACACCGCGTTCGGACCCAGGCAGAAGTTGCCGATGCTGACAGGCGTATAGGGACCCATCAAGATCTCAGCTGCCTCGGTGATGTGTCCAAGGTGCGAAAACGGGTCGCGGGACAGGATTTCAAGGTGCTCCGGCGCATAGGCGTTGACGAAGGCGTAGCTCTCTTCGACCGACGACGTCAGGACGATGCCACCGCACTTTCCCGTGAGAACTGCCGTCGAGAACGCGACGCGCTGATCGGTCATGCGGGCCCAATGGTCCGGCAGGGCGGCAAGGGCCTCCTCGGCAACACGACGGCTGTGGGTGACGAGATAGGCGGATGAATCAGGGCCGTGTTCGGCCTCGATCAGCAAATCGAGGGCGGCAAGGCCACCATGCACCGTATCATCGGCAAAGATCACCGCTTCCGAAGGGCCGGCGGGAAGTCCGGTATCGATGACACCGGCGAGGCTGCGCTTGGCGGCCACGACCCAGGGGCTGCCAGGGCCGACGATCTTGAGTGCCGGCTTGATGGTCTCGGTGCCGTAGGCAACCGCTGCCACGGCTTGTGCGCCACCGACCTTGTAAACCGTGTCGACACCGGCCAGCCGTGCAGCGACAAGCGTCGCCGCATCGACGCTGCCGTCGGGTGCCGGCGGCGTCACGATCGCCAGCTGCGGCACGCCGGCGACGACAGCCGGGACCGACGTCATCATCGTGACCGATGGAAACGAACCCTTCCCGCGCGGGACATAGAGGGCTACAGACTGGATCGGCGTGAAACGGTCTCCGGCGAAGGCACCCGGACGAATCTCCTTTAGCCACATGGCCTCGGGCTTCTGCTCCTCGTGGAAGACGCGGATATTCTCGATCCCGAACTTGATTGCGCTGACGACGTCATCGCTGACCAGCTTGAACGCCGCGTCGAACTCGGCGGTTGTTACCTTGATATTGCCTTCGGAGATCTCTGCCTTGTCCAACTCGCGGCCAAAACGCGCAATCGCGCGATCGCCTTCGGTGCGGACGGCTTCGAGGATCGGTGTGACCTTTTCGATGAAGCTCGAAATATCGGTTTCCGAGCGGCGGAGGAGCGCGTTTTTCTCCTCCGGGCTGAGTTTCGAATACTCGTAGAACGAGACTTCAGTCATATGAACACCCTTTTTAAGGCCGTTTCTTTAGGGAAATAGCAAGTGATGGCGCCAACCGCCCAAGCTATTGCTTCAGCGGTGAAAGTAACACGATTGAAGCCGGGCGGCCGGAAAGGTGCCGGTACCAGCGTGATCGGAGAGAACCCGGTCTGATTTTCGTCAGTCCGGAGACAGGCAGCGCGCGATGCCCGGTCGACGCCTACGGTTTCGGAGTTCCACTTTTGTTATTTGTCTTGAGATGTATGTACATGTGCATGCATCTTGCATCAAATGCTTTTTGCGGCCTCTGCCTAATTTTTAAATGGAGGCCAAAAAACCGCCATCCACCGGCAGGCAATGACCTGTGATGTAACTTGCCGCATCGCTCGCCAGAAACACGACGGCGCCCCCGATGTCGGACGCCTCTCCAAATCGCTGTTGCGGTATCTTTTGCAGCATGCGCGACTGCCACGTTTCGTCTTCATAGAAGCTCTCGGTCATCGCTGTTCGGAAATATCCCGGAGCCACGGCATTGACCCTTATCCCTGAGGCAGCCCACTCGGCAGCCAGCGCCCTTGTCATCCCGAGCAGCCCGGATTTGGAGGAGCCGTAGGGAACGGCGGTCGGAATGCCGACAAAGGAGGTGAGAGAGCAGAGGTTTATGATGTTGCCGCCCTGGGGCTGCGTCGACATCTGTTTCGCGGCGGCTTGAGCCCAGAAAAACGCGCCCTTGAGATTCGTATCGACGATCTGATCCCAAAGCCTCTCATCGACATCGAGCGAGGGCGCGACCTGCTCCATTCCGGCGTTGTTGACGAGGATATCGATGCGTCCGGTTGCTGCTGCGAATTGATCCAGCGTGCTCCGGATCGACGCCACGTCGCTCACGTCCTGAGCGGCAGCAAAGCACGATCGCCCACACTTTTCTATCCTCGACCTGGTTTCGGAGAGCGAGGCTACGCTGCGCGCTGTGACGCAAACGTCGGCGCCCGCTTCTGCGAGGGCGAGCGCTATCGCCTGACCCAGGCCGCGGCTCGCGCCGGTCACCAACGCGATTCTGCCCTTCAGGTTGAAGCAACTGCCGGTCATCCTGATCTCCTAAGGTAATGCATGAGTAGAAACAACTTTTCCGCTTTATGTCTATGCATAGATCGACAGGCCGTGAAATGACGCCTGTCGCTTGGGGAGATCCCAATTGGGAGGTGGGAATGCCCGACGCTCAAAAGCTGGTCTGTGAGGAGGTTGCCGGCGTAGCCCTTTTACAAGAGTTCACGTTTGACGAAGTAGCTCTTGCTCGATGAGAACGACCATTTTTGCGGTTCAATCTGTTCAACATAAGCCAAACCACGGGAGGCAAATGCTTCCCGCGGCTGACGTCTAGCGGTGACGGCGGAAATCACTCCGTCAGATCGCATCCGCCAACTTCTTCTGGATGTAGAGCTCGCGAAGTCGCAGGGTAAGGGGTCCGGGCTTTCCAGTGCCTACCGGCTGGCCATCGATCGTTGTCACGGGCAGAACGAAATTGGTCGCCGAGGTGATGAAGGCTTCCGCGGCATTCTTCGCTTCGTCAGGGGTGAAGGCGCGCTCTTCATAAGGGATGTCTGCTTTTTCCGCGATATCCAGCACACTGGCGCGGGTGATGCCATGAAGAATGGCGTTGGACAGGCCGCGTGTCACAAGTCTGCCGTTTGCCGTGATAATATGGGCGGTGGCGGAACTGGCCTCGGTGACAAAGCCATCCTCGACAAGCCAAGCGTCGTCGGCGCCCTGGCGCATCGCCTCCATCTTCGCCATCGACGGATAAAGAAGCTGCACGGTCTTGATGTCGCGCCGCGCCCAGCGCTGGTCGGGCAGCAACGCAACGGCAATGCCTGTCGCCACCTTTGAGTTGTCCAACACCGGCTTTGCCTGCGTGAACAGCGTCAACGTCGGCGTCGGATTGGTCGGGAAAGCAAAATCCCGGTCGGCGGCGCCGCGCGAAATCTGCAGATAGATCAGGCCTTCCTTGAGGGCGTTGCGGCTGACGATCTCGCGGTGGACCGCAAGCAGTTCATCCGGCGTCAACGGGCATGTGATGCCGAGCTCGGTCGTGGAGCGCTGCAGGCGCGCGGCGTGGCCGGCATATTCCAGCAGCTTGCCGTCGACGACGCCGGTCACTTCATAAATCGCATCGGCGAACAGAAAGCCGCGATCGAAGATCGATACTTTGGCATCGGCTTCCGGCAGCCACGCACCATTCAGGTAGACAATACGGGTCACGCAATTTCCTCGTTCAGTTTACTGGTTTTGCAAATGCGGCGATGTTGACGCCGATGTCGGTGAGCTTCCGGCGCAGCGCGAGAGACGTTGCGGACGCACCCGGCGTGTCGCCATGGATGCAGACGGTTGCCGCCTCGACGGGCAGATAGTCCCCGCCGATCGTCGGGATGCGGTTGTCGCAGATCATCGACAATACCTGGTCGACACTCTGCTGCAGATCGTGAATGACGGCGCCCTCCATCTGCCGGGAGGCAAGCATGCCCTTCTCATCGTAACGGCGGTCTGCATAGACCTCGCACGCGACAGGCAGGCCCGCGGCTTCTGCCGCCCGCATCGTTTGCGAATAGGGCAAGGTGATGAACACGAGACGGGGGTCGATAGCTTGGATGGCGCGGACACAGACCTTGGCGAGTTCAGCATCCTCAGCGGCCATGTTGCCGAGTGAACCATGCGTCTTCACATGGGTGATTGGCCAGCCCAAAGCCGTCGCCATGCCCTGGATGGCTGCGATCTGGTAGATCAACTGTGCCTCGATGTCCTCAGGGCGTTCGCCAGAAATGCGCCGGCGGCCAAATCCATAGAGATCCATGAAAGAAGGGTGCGCGCCGATCGCCACGCCCTTTGCCTTTGCTGCGAGAATTGTGTCCCGCATGACGCTCGGATCACCCGCATGGAAGCCACAGGCGATATTTGCGGTGGTGATGATATCCAGCATGGCGGCATCGTCGCCGATCTTGTAGGCGCCGAAACTTTCGCCCATGTCGCAGTTGAGATCGATGATCGGCATGTTGCACTATCCCCAAACATATAGACCAAAATGATTCCGCGGTTTCAAAAACCAGTTGGCACTCTTGACATACAGTTGGTGTACTGAAATGACAAGTCTATTGCGAAGCGCCTGGTTGGGTCGCCATCCGCGAGGATATCGGTTGATGAATGCCCGCGTATCGTAGCTTTTATGCGGCCAGCGGATTTGTTTGCGCAGGGCATTAGAGGTGCGCCGTTTGAAATGGGAACGATGAAATGACCGTGCACGATAGCGCGCTGTCGCGCTTTCCTCGCATTGCCGCTTGCGGAGACAGTGCGATTGTGGTCGAGCTGTCCGATCAGATCGACGAGGCGACCAATATCCGCGTCGTGGCGCTTGCAGCCGATCTTGCCGCGCAGCCGATCGAAGGCGTGGTTGAGACCGTCCCGACATACAGATCGCTGTTGGTCGTTTACAACCCGACTATCGTGCGCGGCCATACACTAACGGATCTGCTCCGCACCCGTCTGATGGACACGACTGAAGCCATCGGTTCCGCACGACGGATCGTCGTGCCGGTTGTCTATGGCGGCCCGGTCGGCATGGACCTCGATGAACTGGCCGATATGAAAGAGATGAGCGCGGATGCGCTGGTTGCCCTGCACGCCTCAGTAGAATACCGGGTCTACATGATCGGCTTTGCGCCGGGTTTTGCCTATCTGGGTGGATTGCCGGAGCTTCTGCACACGCCGCGCCTTGCCGTGCCCCGCCAGAGAATAGAGGCGAGTGCCATCGGGATCGGCGGCAAGCAGGCGAGCATCAATTCGGTTCCCGGGCCAAGTGGCTGGCGTTTTATTGGCCGCACCCCTTTGAAGCTGTTCGACCCGACGCGGAAAGAGCCGTTTCTCCTGCGGGCCGGCGATCGGGTTCGCTTCCGGCCGGTGCTGGCGGAAGAGGCGTCTGCTCTGGATGCCGCGTCGGCGGATGGCACTCTGGCCGCGGAATGGGAGACCCTATGAACAGCCTTCTCATCGGGCAGGCAGGGCCGATGCTGACCGTCCAGGATCTCGGGCGTGTCGGCATGTTGCATCTCGGGGTCTCAGGCTCCGGGCCGATGGATGGCGCGTCGATGCGCATCGCCAACCGTCTTGTCGGCAATGGCGATGGGCAGGCGGTTCTCGAATTCGCGCATGTCGGCGGACATTTCGAGGTTGTCGAACCCGTGCGTTTCGCGGTGACGGGCGGCGCGGTCGAGATCACCGTCGACGGCGAACGTCGGCATGGCTGGGAGAGCTTTTCGCTGTTACCCGGCCAGGTGCTGAAGGTCGGCGCACTGCGCGATGCGGTCTGGGGTTATCTCGCCTTTTCCGGTGGCATCGATACGCCTTTGGTGCTGGGCGCCCGGTCGACGCATTTGCGCACCGGCATTGGCGGGTTCGAGGGGCGGCGTCTTGCGGCCGGTGATCGTCTACCGCTCGGCGTCACCGAAACAGCGTCGTTGATGGCGTTGGTTCGGCCGTTCCGGCGATCGATCGGACCGCTGCGTGTCGTCAAGGGACCGCAGGGGGATCATTTCGACTCCGCTGCCTGGCGCGATTTTCTGGGAGCCGGCTTCACTGTTTCCGCCAGCCGCGACCGTATGGCGCAAATGCTTGATGGCCCGGCCATCCGTGCCATCGACGGCCATGACATCGTCTCCGACGGCACGGTCGGCGGCTCCATACAGGTGCCGTCATCCGGCCGTCTCATCGTGCTGATGGCCGAGCGCCAGACCACCGGCGGCTATCCCAAGATCGCCACGGTGGCGTCGGTCGATCTGCCACGTCTGGCGCAGGCGATGACGGGATCGTCCCTGCGCTTCAAGCTGGTCTCGCAGGACGAGGCGGAAGAACTTTTGATTGCCCAATCGCAGGCGTTGACCGAAGCCCTTTCGGGGCTTGAGGAAAAATCGGATCTGTCGGGCCGTGAGGAGGAATCGGGTGATGAATAAACCGCTCGCCAAGCAGGCGTATGGCAGCATTATCGAGATGATCCTGGCCGGCACGCTGAAGCCCGGCGACCTGTTGCAGGAAGGCAAGCTTGGCGATGAACTCGCGATGTCGCGAACGCCGGTGCGCGAGGCGATCAAGCGCATCGAGGCGGAGGGGCTCGCCGTGCAGGAAGGGCGTTTCCTCAAGGTCCGCACGCTGACGGTCGCCGAAGTCGAGGAAATCTTTTATCTGCGGCGGGTTCTGGAGCGCCAATGCGCGCGCAATGCGGTGACGATAAATCCTGATATCCTCGATAGCCTTGAGACGCGCGTGCTGCATCTCCAACGGGAAGGTCCAGGTGAAGAGGAAGAGCAGCGGCAGGTGGATGACGATTTTCACTACGCGCTGGCTCGCGCCGCCGGCAACCAGATGATGATTCGCACCATTAGCGATCTGCGCCGCCGCACCTGTATGTTCGACCACAGTCAGGTGCCCGAACGGTTCGGCGTCAGCTGCCAAGAGCACCTCGACATCATCCACGCTCTGCGAACCCGCGACGGTGAACGTGCCGCGATGTTGATGGACGAGCATATCGCCCACGCCCGGGATGCCATCGTCGGCCGCCTGAGCCTTTCAAACCAGAGAACACAACGATGAAATGCCTGATCGTGCAGCCAATCCATGCCGATGGTCTTACCCTCCTGAGAGAGGCGGGCATAGAGCCGGTGTTTTGCCCGACATCCGACATGGCGACTGTCGCCAGGTTGATCGGCGGTTGTGACGCTGTCATCACCCGCGATGCCGGCCTGTCGGCAGAAGCGATTGCCGCAAGCGACGTTCTCAAAGCCATTGTGGTCCATGGTGCCGGGCATGATCCCGTCGACAAGGCGGCGGCGGCGCGAAAGGGCGCTTTGGTGTGCAACACGCCCGGTGCGAACGCGCGGTCGGTCTCCGAACTTGCGCTCGGACTGGCGATTGCTGCGGCCCGGCTCATTCCGGCCGGCGATCTGGCGGTGCGCAATGGCGTTCAGGGTTTTCGCGAAAACAATCGGTTTTCCGAACTGTTCGGCAAGACGGCCCTGATCGTCGGATGGGGGGCGACGGGAGCGGGACTTGGCAAAATGCTGGACAGCGCTTTCGGCATGCGCGTCATCGCCTATTCGCCGCGCAACCCGGATACCGGTCCGTTCGAGCGCGCCGAGTTGCTGGCCGACGCCCTTGCCGTCGCCGACCTTGTTTCCCTGCACACGCCGCTGCGAGACGAGACGCGCAACCTGTTCGATGCCAAAGCGTTTGCGGCCATGAAGAAGGGGACCATCCTCATCAATACGGCAAGGGCGGGGCTGGTGGATGAAACAGCGCTGGCGGATGCACTGGCAGATGGAACGGTGGCAGCGGCAGGCCTGGATGTTTATTCCCCTTCGGCACCGCGGGGGCCACTTGCCGCCTCGAACCGGGTCATCTTCACTCCTCATCTCGGCGGCAATACCGCGGAAGCGCTGCAAAGGGTCGCCGTCGGCGCGGCCCGCAACGTCATCACGGCGCTGTCGGGCCAGAGGCCGGCAACCACAATCGAAACGATTTCGGAGCCGGCCCTATGAGCGACATCATCAAGGATACCGTCGATCGTCTGCTCGACCGCGTCAACGCCATCTCGGAATCCGGGCCGGGCTTCACCCGCCCGTCCTATAGCCCGCTCGAAAGTCAGGCGCACCGCGTCATCGAGGACGAGGCGAACGCGCTTGGCCTGACGGTCACGCGCGATGCCGCGCTCAACCTTTTCGCACGTCTGCCGGGGCGCGACCGAAACGCGCCGGCTATCCATGTCGGGTCGCATCTGGATACGGTCGCAATGGGGGGCGCCTATGACGGCCAGGCGGGCGTTGCCGGTGCCATGGCGCTGGCCGCAGCCTTTGTCGAAAGCGGCGAGCCGCCGCCGGTCGATCTGGTCGTCACCGTCACCCGCGCCGAGGAAAGCGTCTGGTTTCCGGTGTCCTATGTGGGATCGCGGGCGGCACTTGGCCGGCTGACACCGGCCGAGCTTCAGGCAACGCGCTCCGACACCGGCCGCACCCTTCAAGACCATATCCTGTCTGAAGGTGGCCGACCGGATGATATCCTCACCGACACGCCGCTTGCGCCGGCACGCTTCATCGAACTGCATATCGAGCAAGGCGATGTGCTTAACAACGCCGGCGAGCCGTTCGCTGTTGTCGATGGTGTTCGCGGCGGGCTGCGTTACCGACAGGCCCGGATCAACGGTACCTGGGCGCACTCCGGTGGTCAGGCGAGGTCGGAGCGAAGCGACGCGGTGTTCGCGATGGCTGACTTGATCGTCGCCATGGATCGTCGCTGGGATGAGGCGCTGCATGCCGGCCATGATCTGGCTGTCACCTTCGGCCGGGTCGATGCCGCGACATCGGAACATGCCTTTGCCAAAGTGCCGGGCCGGGTCGACTTCTGCGTCGATCTGCGCAGCGACGACATTGCCGTGCTCGACCGCATGGACGGCGTTTTCCTGGGTGAATCCGCAGCCATCGAAGCGGCGCGACACGTGCGTTTCGATCTGGGTCTGCAGTCGCGCAGCCAGCCGACGAAACTGTCCGCGGCTCTCGGCGACCGGATTGCCGACGCGGCACGCGCGCTTGGCCACACGCCGCGGCGGATGCTGTCGGGGGGCGGTCATGACGCCGCCGCCTTCGCACAGGCGGGTTGGGATAGCGTGATGGTCTTCCTGCGCAACTGGAACGGCAGCCACAATCCCGACGAAGGCATGGATCCGGCCGATCTGGTGGCGGCGGTCGATGCCTTGCACGGGGCCGTCCGTGGCATGGGGAGAGAATAACGCGATGAGCGAAAAGGAAACCCTCACACAGCAATTCTACCGGGACCTCAAGCAGCGCATTCTCGAAGGCCGGTTTTCGTCGGAGGAAATGCTGACGGAACGCACGCTGGCGCTGGAATTCGGTATCTCGCGCACACCCTTGCGCGCCGCGATTTCGCGTCTGGAGAAAGAAAACGTCATCTCGCGCCTGCCCAATGGTGCCCTGATGGTGCGTCAGGTCAGCATCGAACAGCTGCTGGAGATCGTCCAGATCCGCCGGCTGCTGGAAGGGGCGGCGGCGGCCAAGGCCGCGACATTTCCGCTGACGCCGGAGCTGGTCGAATCGCGCCGGCGCATGCGCGCCTATGCCGAGGGCGGCGATATCGCCTTTGACAATTTCTGGCTGGATGATGACGTGTTCCACCTCGCTGTCGCGCATGCGGCCGAACTGCCGCTTCTGGCGACGATGCTGACGGAAATGCGCAGTATCGCCCGCCGCTGCACCATCACCCGCACCCATGACCGGTTCGACCAGCAGGCGCGCGAACATATCGCCGTCATCGATGCGATCGAGGCGGGAGACGGCGACGCCGCGCAGGCCGCCATGGAAGTACATTTCGACAGCGTCAGGACGCGTTTCCTTGGCTGGCTGGCGCGCGATTGAGAAACAGGCATATGCGTTTTTCCGAAGATCTCCATGAATTACGCGGTTGCGAAGCCGCATTTCCGAAAGCGGAGTTCGCCAAGCGCCAGAGCCGCGCCCAGGCAGCGCTGCGGGCAAACGGGCAGGAAGCCATTCTCGTTTCCGGCCCTGAAACGATCTACTGGCTGACCGGTCGCCAGACGGCAGGGTATTTTGCCTTTCAGGTGCTGATCCTGCCCGCCGACGGCGAACCGACGCTGCTGGTGCGGCAACTCGAACTGTACGGCACGGTGGCAAACACCTGGCTGGAGGACATTGTTGCCTACCAGGACGGCGACAATCCCGTCGAAGCCCTGATCTATTTGCTGCGCGCTCGGAAAATCACCAAGCCGGCGATGGAGCTTGGCGGCTGGTTCCTGTCGCCGAAAGTGGCCGCCGAAATTGCCGAGCGGCTTGATGTCGGCGCATTGCTTGACGGCTCGCACATCCTGCCGCCATTGCGCATGCTGAAATCCACCGCCGAACTCGATGCCATCAGGGCTGCGGCCCGTTATGCGGAAGCCGGCATCCTGGCCGGAATCGAGGCGTGCGCTGCCGGAACCGATGAAAATGCCGTTGCCGCGGCCATGCTGTTTGCCGCCACGCAGGCCGGCTCCGAAGCCATGGCGATGGAGCCGCTGGTGTCTTCCGGTCCGCGCAGCGGCCTTCCGCACATGACATGGCGCCGCCGTCCACTTGCCGATGGCGATCCCGTCTTCCTTGAACTGGCCGGCAGTCATGCGCGTTATCATGCGGCCCTGATGCGCGCCGTCTGGATCGGTCCGCCGCCCGTCGAGGCGCAGCGGATGATGGATTGTTCGTTGCGTGCGCTGGAGGCGGCACTGGCGTCGATCCGGCCGGGCGTGCCCTGTTCGGTGCCGCACAATGCGGCGCAGAGCGTCATTGATGCGGCCGGCTACACCGCAGCCTTCCGCAAGCGCATCGGCTATTCCATGGGAGTGGCGTTTGCGCCGGACTGGGGCGAGGGGGCAATCCTCAGCCTGTTTGCCGACGTTTCCCTTCCTATCGAGGCAGGAATGGTGTTTCACCTGCCGGCGACCTTGCGCAGTTACGGCCACTGGACCGTCGGCGCCTCCGAAACCGTGATCGTCACCGAACACGGCGCCGAGCCGCTGTCCAGCCTGCCACGCACACTCACCCTTCGCTGATATTAACGTTCAACCCACACGGAGCCTTCGCATGCGTTCTCTCTTCCATCTCGCCTATCACGTCACCGATCTCGACGAGGCGCGCCGGTTCTACGGCGACGTTCTGGGCTGCAAGGAAGGCCGTTCCACCGACACCTGGGTGGATTTCGACTTCTTCAATCACCAGATTTCGCTCCACCTCGGTAAGCCGTTCGAAGTGACGCGCACCGGCAAGGTCGGCGACCATATGGTGATGATGCCGCATCTGGGCGTGGTGCTGCAGCTCGACGACTGGCTGGCGCTGGCCGAGCGTCTGCAGCAGAAGGGCATCGCTTTCGATATCCCGCCGGTCGTGCGTTTCGAGGGCGAGCCGGGCGAACAGCGCACGATGTTCTTCTTCGATCCGAGCGGCAACCCGATCGAAGTCAAGGGCTTCAAGGATTTTGACGGTCTGTTTGCCCAGTAAAACCTGACGTCGCAAACAAAAGCCGGGCGAATCTTGCGATCCGCCCGGCTTTTTCATGGTTGTTTGGTTGCGGTCAGAACATGCTGGGCGACCGTGTCAGCAGCTCGTTGCCGCTGTCACCGATAATGAGGATATCCTCGTAGAAGGCCGCACCGACGCCATCCAGCGATAGGAAGGCCTCGACGCCAAACACCATGTTTTGCTCGACGATGTCCTGCGGCGTCGACATCGCCGTCGAAATGCGCGGCAGCTCGAAGCCGAGCCCGATGCCGTGGCCGTAGAACGGAAAGTTCTTCATGATCGCCGAGATCGAGCCGCCGAACGCGGCGGTCATGCGATCCCCTTCGGCCGCCACATCCAGCAGCTTGACGCCGGGCCGCAGCATATCCGACAGGCGGTGGACGATGCCGCTTGCGGCTTCGATCAGGCGCAGCTGCTCCGGATTGGCCGGTCCACGGACGGCGGTGCGGCCGGGATCGAGATAATAGCCCTGGTAGAGCGGACCATGCAGCGTGCCCGTGACGATATCGCCGATCTCTGGCGTATCGGCGCTATAGCCGGTCAACGGAAACCGCTGGTCGAAACCGAGCGTTTCGCCGTGATTGGTGCCGATCATCTGGATGCGCCCGCCGCGGCGCACCGTCTCGCGGGCCGCTTCGCCGGCGGCTTCGCGTTCGGACATGCCGCTCACCAGGCTCTGCATCAGCACCGTCATGCCGGCGGTCGCCGTTTCGCCGGCCATGCGATAACAGTCCAGTTCGCGTAGGCTCTTGACACGACGGACCGAACGCACGAGATCGTCAGCGGGCACCCATTCGATCTCGGGTGCCACGGCTTCCAGCTGCCGGTAATATTTGACCGGAATGAAGTTGGTACCAACCAGCGCCACCCGTCCCTTGATGCCGCGTGCGACCAGAGCCTTTGCGACGCTCTCGAACGGATGATTGCTGCAATGAACGTCGTCGATCGACACCAGGTCGCGCCGGACTTCCGGCTCATCGATGTGCAGTTGCGGGGAGCGGCCTTCCTGCAGGATGATGCCGGCAAACGAGCGGGCGGTCCAGATGGTCGAGTCCATGCCGCTGCTGATGGCGTAGTGATTAGAGAGATAAAGGACGTCGCCGCAATTGTCGGTCGTGCCACCAGCGCGCGAAAACACCACCGCGGTCTCGAAACCGCGCGCCTTTATTTCTCGATGCAGCCGTTCCCAGCGTTGCTCATATTCTTCGATCGGAAAATAGCGATCCATCACGTCACTCCAGATGCAGAAAATATCTTGTCGGAGACCATGGCCACGTGTCGGCAAAGGCCCATAGGACTGGCTTGGAAATTTCGGTACACCGGCTGTATCCGGGCGTCAATCGTGCTTCTAGACTGTTTTAACGCCGTTGCGGAATATCTGCTAATGTTCGCATTAAGTGCACAAAAAGTCGGCGACAAGAGCCCAACTTACGCGCATAGCGTCTCCTTTTTGTGCATTAAATTATTGAAATCTCTACTTGAACTCCAGTGGTATACTGAATAAGCTTTGACGAAAGCAAAACGTTGGGGCTTCGCCGCAGGCCAATGCCCCGGCGTATAGTGCAGATTGTACCGCGAAGACGAGTTGGAATGGTTTTGGAAATACAGGTTGTACCCGCGAGCCAAGGACGAGCCTTTCGGATGAGGGCAGGGCAATTCGTCCGTATTGCCAACACCCACGGTAATCAAGTCGTTGACACATGGGCGGTAGCTGAGAGCGATCCGTTTGAGGTCTCATCGATGGACCACACCCGCTCGGTCAACAGCAACATCTTCTTTACCGAAGGCATGAGTGTCCAGAGTTCGCGCCGGCGTTCAATGCTCACCATGGTCGCCGACAGTGCCGGGGTTCGTCATGATACTTTGCTTTGCCCATGCAGCGGCGAGCTCTACCGGCAGCTCGGCTGCACCGAATATCACCGTAGCTGCACCGACAACTATCACGAGGCGCTTCGTCAAGCGGATATCGAACACACCTTCACGCCCGCCTCGCTCAATCTGTTCATGAATGTTCCCGTTACGGCGGACGGGGCTGTGGATCGCGTGCCACCGGCAACGGCGGCGGGAGACTATGCCGTGCTTCGCGCGGATATCGATCTTGTGCTGGTCCTGTCTGCCTGCCCGCAGGACATGACCCCGATCAACGGTGCAGACCGCACCCCGAAGGATGTTGCGGTCTCGATCGCAAACACCTTTCCGCTGGAGGATGCCCGATGAGCGATCCGCTTCTGAAACTGCGCGAGATCCGCAAGAGTTTTGGCGAAAACGAGGTTCTCAAGGGGGTCTCGCTGGATGTGACACCGGGCGAGGTCGTGTCTATCATCGGCGCCAGCGGTTCCGGCAAAAGCACGTTCCTGCGTTCGATCAATGCATTGGAGGTGCCGCAGTCGGGCTTCATGGATTTCGAGAACCTGTCTTTCGATTTCCGCCCGGAGTCGCGTCTCTTTCCGACCCCATCACAGCTGCAGTCGCTGCGCGCCCGTGTCGGCATGGTGTTCCAGAGCTACAATCTCTGGCCGCACATGACGGTGCTAGAAAATGTCACGCATGCGCCCGTCAGGCTGCTGAAACTGCCACGGGCGCAGGCTGTGCAGGAGGCAGAAGCGCTTCTGTCGCGGATCGGGCTTTACGAGAAGCGTCACAGCTATCCTGCCCGTCTGTCCGGCGGCCAGCAGCAGCGCGTGGCGATCGCCCGCGCGCTGGCGATGAAGCCGCGGCTTATGCTGTTCGACGAGGTTACCTCGGCGCTCGATCCCGAGCTTGTGCATGAAGTCCTGGTGCTGATGGCGTCGCTGGCGTCCGAGGGCATGACGATGTTGCTGGTGACGCACGAGATCGCTTTTGCCCGCGATGTCTCGTCACGCGTGCTGTTCTTCGACAAGGGCGTGATCGCCGAACAGGGCTCTCCAGATATCCTGAAGCAGCCGGAAAGCGAAAGGCTGCAGCAGTTTCTGCACCGCATCCTGCATGACAAGGTTGGTCATGCGATCTCCAGTGACAGCGGCCAGGGAGTGCAGGCGTGATGGGTAATTTTCTCGAAGAGATCAAGATCTACGGCCCCGGATTTCTTGAAGCCTCCTGGACGGTTTTCGGCATCACCATCCTGACCATCGCCGTCAGCTGGGTCTGCGGCCTCGTGGCAGCACTGGCGCAGCGCTCCGAATGGAAAGCGGTGCGCATGGCCGCCGGTTTCTACATCTGGTTCATTCGTGGCACGCCAACGCTGATCCAGGTGTTTCTGATCTATTTCGGCCTGCCTCAGATCGGCATCCGGCTTTCGCCTTTCACGGCGGGCGTCATTGCGCTCGGCATCAACAGCGGTGCCTATGTCGCGGAAATCGTCCGTGGTGGCCTGACGGCGATCCAGCGTGGGCAGACGGAATCGGCGCTCGCGCTCGGCTTCAGTCCGGCGGAAACCATGCGCACGATCATCCTGCCACAGGTCTTTCGCATCATCCTGCCGTCGATCACAAATGAGGCGATCTCGACGCTGAAGAACACCTCGCTGCTGTCGACCATCACCGTGGTTGAGCTGACGCTTTACGCGCAGACCCTGATCGCCTCGACCTTCCGGCCCTTCGAATTCTACATCGCGGTGGCGGTCATCTATCTGGTGCTGACCACGATCCTCACCTTCGTCGCGTCGTGGCTGGAACGCCGCTACGCCAACCTGGGGTGATCCGCGCCATGTCCGTTCTGCCGACCGATTCCCTGGAAACACCACGCTTCTGCGGCGTGCCGACCTTCATGCGGCTGCCGCAGGCCACGAGCCTCAAGGGTCTCGACGCCGCCATCATCGGCCTCCCGTCCGACAGCGGCGGGCCCTATCGAACAGGCGCGCGCTTCGCACCCAATGCCGTTCGGGCCATGTCGGTCATGCTGCGTCCTATCAATCCCTATCGCGGCAACATCAACATTTTCGAGGAACTGCGCGTTGCCGACGTCGGTGATGCCAATGTCGTCCCCGGATACGAGATCGAATCTCTGGAACGCATCGAGGAATCGGTTGCAGCGCTTGCGACCGTCGGCATCGTGCCTTTCGGCATCGGCGGCGATCATTCGATCACGCTTGCGGAACTACGGGCCTTGTCGAAGGTGCACGGGCCTATCGCACTGGTTCATTTCGATTCCCACACCGATACTTGGGACAAGTATTTTGCCGGCAAGAAGTACAGCGCTGGCACACCGTTCCGCCGTGGCGTCGAGGAAGAGATCATCGACACCAGCTGCTCGATCCAGATCGGCATGCGCGGTTCGCTGTTCCAGAAGAATGATATCAGCCAGTCGATCGACCTCGGCTACGACGTGCTGACCACCGATGATGCTCTGGATCTCGGCCCGAAGGCGTTGGCCGACCATATTGCCCGTAGGGTCGCCGGCAAACCGGTATTCATTTCCTTTGACATGGATTTCGTCGATCCGTCCGCCGCGCCCGCGGTGCAGACGCCGGAGGCAGGTGGCCCGACCGCCCGCGAAACCCTGAAGATTATCCGCGCATTACACGGCATCAATCTTGTCGGCTGCGACGTCGTCGAAGCCAATCCGCTCTACGACAGCACCGGACAGATCACGGCACTGCTCGCCGCCACCGTCATGGCCGAATTCCTGGCCCTCCTCGCTTCCCGGCGATCCACCACCCCGCCGGGTTGACCATCACCTGCAAATAAGACCGAGAACGACCCAATCCGTCATCATAAAAGGGAACTGAAACATGAAACTGAAGTCCTTGATCGTAGCCGCCGCCGCCTTTGCCGGTCTCTCCATTAGCTCGATCGCCAACGCCGCCGATCTTGAACTGCTGCAGCCCGGCAAGCTGATGGTTGCCACCGAAGGCACATACGCTCCTTTCAGCATGCGTGCGCCTGACGGTAAGCTCGACGGTCTGGAAATCCGCGTGATGCAGGAAGTCGCCAAGCGCCTGAACCTCGAATACACGCCTGTCCTGATCAAGTGGGATTCGCTGCTCGTCGGCCTGCAGGCCGACCAATACGACGTGATCAGCGCCGCCATGGATATCACCGAAGCACGCCAGAAGCAGGTGACGTTCTCCAACGGCTGGCTGGAATCCGGCGGCCGTGTTGTCACTGCCAACGACTCCAAGATTGCGAGCGCTGCCGACATCAAGGGCAAGACCGTTGGGGCACTCGTCGCCTCCAGCTGGACCAAGATCGCCGAGGACAAGGGCGCCACGGTAAAGGGCTACAAGGCCGAATCTGACGCCATGCAGGATCTCGTCAACGGCAATGTCGATGCTGTCATCACCGACTCGATCGCCGCTGCCTATGCCATCAAGTCGGCCAACATGCCGCTCAAGATGACGGAGGATTATGTCAGCCATGTCCAGAAGGGGTTTGCTTTCAAGATGGGCAAGCCGAACCTCGTCGAAGCGGTCAACAAGGCTCTCGCTGACATGAATGCCGACGGCACATATGCCAAGCTGACCAGCGATCTCGTCGGCTTCGATCCGGCTCCGAAGGATCCGATCAAGACGATCAAGTAACGCTTCCTCCCTCATGGGCTGAACCGCAGATGCTTAGAACCGCCGGCGACCGTCATTTCGACAGTTGCCGGCGGCACTGTTCGATGACGGCGTTGACCTTAAAGATCAGCGCGCAACACCCTGTATTGATATCCTTACACAATGGACGGCTTGAATGAGTTCTCATCACAACCTGATCGCTCTCGTGACACGCCAAGCGCCCGAAGCCGAAAAGGCCTGGCTGGACACGCTTCGAAACGCGATGCCCCACGAGGTGATATTGCCGGTTCAAGAGATGTCCGATGCGGAACGCGCTCAAGCCGATATCGCAATTGTTGCCAATCCCGATCCTGCAGATTTAGAACTTCTCCCCAATCTGGTTTGGGTGCACAGCCTGTGGGCCGGCGTCGAGCGGCTGGTCATGGAACTCGAGGGGTTCGACCGTCCGATCGTTCGTCTCGTCGATCCGAAGCTCAGCGAAACCATGGCAGAAGCCGTACTTGCTTGGACGCTCTATCTATCGCGTGACATGCCGGCCTATGCTTCACAGCAGCGCCAAAAACTTTGGCAACAGCTTGATTATCGCGCCGCAAGTGACACACGCGTTGGCGTTCTTGGCCTCGGCGCGCTCGGAAGCGCCGCATCGAAACTTCTGAAACAAGTCGGGTTCGATGTTAGCGGCTGGAGTCGGAGCCCGAAGGATATTGCTGACATGATCTGTTATTCGGGCGACGACGGTTTGCGGCAGTTGCTTGGCCATTCAGACATTCTGGTTTGTCTTTTGCCGCTGACGGCCGACACCATAGGTCTTTTGAACGCCGAGAAGCTTGCGCTTCTGCCCAGTCGGTCTGGCATCATCAATTTCGCTCGAGGCAAGGTCGTCGTCACCGCCGATTTGATACAGGCGCTCGAAAGCGAAAAGATCAAGCATGCCGTTCTTGATGTCTTCGATGCAGAGCCGTTGGGCGACACCAGCCCACTCTGGTCGCATCCCGGTGTCACCGTGCTCCCGCACATTTCCGCCCCGACCAACGCCGGTACAGCTGCCGCTATCGTGGCTGGCAACATTGGCCGCTACCGCAAGCGTGGCGAACTGCCGGCCGCTATCGATTTTTCGCGTGGCTACTAATCGATAGTCCTCAGTGCTCGAAGACGCCGGTCGGCTTCATGTTGGGTTCAGCGGCGCAAGTGCCGCCATTCGAGCGAGCGCCAGCCGCTTCCTAGCGCCTACGGTGGAGGAGAGTTTAGCTCTGTTGATGCTCGTATCGCCGCCACCGAACAATCCTTTCTCAAGCGCCGCGACCTCGCGCCCGGCAGTGGGCGATGCATCTGAGAGCCAGTCAGTCAGTGTCCGATATCCTTCATTGCGGCTCCATTCGAGCAGAGCAGCGTAGACGTCGCCGGGTGCCGCTGTTCGGATCGTTCGTCGCAGTTGCCGCAGTCGGTATCTTCTAGACTGCGTTCTTCGGATGGCAAGAGAATGGAGCAGCAGGTATGATTTTGGCCAAAGACGCCGTCCCGCCCAGGCGGTAGCAGCAAGCCCAGCCAGGGCAACAAAAGCAAGTGCGATCCTTTGGCGCAACCGCCTAGAAACCTCCATCGCGTCGTTCCGATATTGCTCGGGCGCGATACCGATGTTCTCCGGCGCAGCGGCCACCTTCATCGTGACTGCGGGCAACGAAGCCGCTTCGTCTTGGCGGGCATCGACGTCGAACCAGGGATATGAAACCGACGGAAGCGCGAAGTTACCCTCCTTTTCGGCGGTGTAGACGACCGTTTCCGTCCTGCGAGATGCAGTATCCCGGCCGATCTCGAGGCCGTCTTCGATCTTGGGAGGTCTTAAATAGGCTCGGATGCCATTCGCGTCCCCGAAGTCGATTGCTGGCATGGCTAGCCCCTGCGTTTCGAAGGCCGTGATCGTGATCGTCCGCACCACACCGCGTCACCGACTTTCAATGCAGTCGGTTTCCTGTCGAAGGCTTGTGCGATTGTCAGTCCTTTCGCGGCGAAGAAGACGCCTGTTCCCTGGTCGACGTCGAAGCTGAATGGTGCGGTGGCGATGTTTCCCTTGGTCGGCTTGCCATCCATCGACCAGCCCAACGGAATTTCAATCGAAGGGACGGTGATTGTCCCTGCTTGCTCGGGTACGACGGCGTAGACCTTGCGGATTCCTGAGTATTGTTGACCGTCGATCGTTTGAACCATGTTCTGTGCGCGGTCCGCAGAAAAGGTTACAAGAGCGTTCGGAATATCGAAAAGCGGAAATTCCGGCGGCGCCGTGAAAAAATCTGGCGCGAACACCTCCACGATCACACGTAGCTGCTGGCCGGGAACGATACCGTCGGTGGCATCGACACTCGCCCGCGCGAAAGGCCCCGCAGCATAGGACGGCCAAGCGAGCAAAGAAACGAGCAGCGGAAACCATTTCATCATGGCTGCCTCTGCGCCTCAATGGCGAATTTTCGAGCCATCAAATCGGCTGGGCTGACGACAATGTTCTTCATCCATAGTTCGGTCGTCTGCTCTGCGATATCGACTTTACCCGCCTGGCCCTTCTTCCCTTTGTCGTCGACTTTCACCTCGTCGGGCTTCTCGCTCGGCTCCTGCGGCTGGTCCTCGTCCTGCTGCATTTTCAGCAAGCGTTCGGCTATGGCGAGATTGGCTTCCGCCTCCGGCCAGTCCCTTCTTTGTCGGGTGGCATCGCGGTAGGCTGTCACGGCATTTTCGAAATCACCAAGCCGAAGTGGGGCGTTGCCTTGGTTGTAGCGCGCTTGCGGCGTGGCAACCGATGCGAATAATTCCGATGCCTGCTTGAAGCGGCCAGCGCGATAGAGCGCCACTCCTTTCCACATCGGATCGCGGAAAACCGTCGAAGCCGTTGCAGTTGCCCCGGTCGAAGGCGAACCGACCCTGTTGATCAGGGGTGAGCCAGATGTCCAAAAAGCTGGCTGCGTCGGCAGGCGCCGGTGAAAGCAGGTGCGTTGCCAGCAACATGCTAGCCACTTTGACCACCCAACCACGCCGGAACGACAAGGCGAACAAGATAGTGATTGGAAAGAGCAGATACCATCCGGCGTCCAACCAGCGGTCAACGCTGGCGGCCTTGGCTGTTGTGAAATTCGTCTGCACCTGCCGCGCTATCCAACGTACATCCGCTTCGTCGTCAGTCATCGTGGCCAAAGGTACGCCCGCTTCGGCGGCGACATTGCGTAGGGCGTCGAGATCGAGACCGCCTTGCGCTGTCCCTATCCCAAGAATGACGACCCTGCGACCGATCGACTCTGCTGCGTCAGGCTCCACGCCGTCGGTGAGCAGCAGAACCGTCCCGGGCGTGCCATCTGCATGGAGGAGGGTGTGAGCAAGCTTAAGAGCGACGGCCGTATCCTTGCCTTGCTTCGGCATGATGCGGTTGACAATGGTTTTCACGTCATAGGGCGTCACGTAATCACGACCCTTGAGCCAGGCATAAAAACGCTACACCTTGTCGAGGCCGATGACGCCGCGCGGGCTGACGCCAACCTCCAGCAATCTGGCCAGATCCTTGTCGTAGCGATCGGGGTATCGGGTCGCGAAAACGAGAGCCACCATGTATTTCTCGACGGGATCCAACACCATGACGGCGCCGATCTCCTTGCGCGCATCGAAGACCGATTTTGCATTTGTCCTGGTAGCAGGCGACGGTTTCGGTCCGCCATGTGCGGCGTTTTCCTCGTCCCGGTTCAAGCGCATGATCGCAGCTTCCGATTTTTGGTCGGGATAGCCCACCTCGATGTGCATCAGGAAACGATCAAGCTGGGCTTCGGGCAGCGGATAGGTGCCTTCCTGCTCGATGGGGTTTTGTGCCGCCATCACCATGAAGAGATCCGGCAGCGGATAGCTATTGCCACCCACTGTCACCTGCCGCTCTTCCATCGCTTCCAGCAACGCCGATTGCACCTTGGCCGGCGCGCGGTTGATGTCGTCGGCCAAGATAAGGTTGGCGAAGATCGGACCCTGTTGAAACTTGAATTCCCCCTTACCGCCGTCGGAAGAGTAAACCTCGGAACCGGTAATGTCGGCGGGCAACAGATCGGGCGTAAACTGCACACGCGACAGTTCGGAATCGAGATTCTTGGCTAGGCTCTTGATCGCCCGTGTTTTCGCTAGGCCCGGCAGCCCTTCGACAAGCAAATGGCCGTTTGACAACAGGCCGAGCAGGAGCCGCTCGACCAATTTGTCCTGTCCAATGATCGATTGACCAATCCGCTGACCGAGATCCAGAATGTCGTCGCGTGCGGTCATTGAACGGCTCTCTCGCAGAACGGAAAGGGCCGCATGCCAGACATGACAAGTTTTGGCAGGTTTCTGATGCGAACCCTTCTAAACTGCGGATCGACACCTTCGACGGTGGGGCTGGCTTGCAATCGGCTTGGTGGGTGCCTTAACAGCAGTTCGATCCACGACGTAGCGCTTGCGGAGTTCGTCTCTCGAGTTGGGAATGCAAGGCCTTTCATGGCAGCCCTCCGCTGATGTTATGGTCGCGCGTCATCATGGTTTCCTTTGCGGAGCATTCAGACAGACTGGAGGAAGCGGACTATCCCGAAGAGGATGCGCAAATAGAAGTACGCAACGGTTACAGCGTATGTAAAATCGCCACGTCAGTATGTGAGACGCTCGGCCGCGTCCGTTCAAATGGCCATTTTGATAGGTTTGAACTTATCTTCAGGCAAACCGCTCGACAGGGTGCTGCGATCCTTGCCAAAGCGAACTGGATGTAACGGCAGGTGATACAACTATGGCACACGAGCTTACCTGTGCCGCCGCCGATCACTCGAAGGCCGCTCAACAGATGCGGGAAAGGGATCCGGAAAGCGTCAGAATCCATCTGGAGAGCATCCGCCGTGGTCTTGGCAGGCGATGCAGTATCGCGGCTGGTTGGAGGCCAGTTTACACTGCAGCGAGGTTCGCTCCCGACTTTACAGTCGAGCTCTTGATGAAAACGGGGACGACGACCGGCTTCTCAGCAGAAGCCGTTCAATTTCAGAATCTTGTGCGCCTCGATCGATGCGCGAAGCTCGTCTTCTGACGTGCGATTGCCTTGGTTGGCATCGGGGTGATGCATCTTGAGCCGTTCCTTGTAGCGGCGCTTGATTTCATCAGGTGTCGCATCGTGCGAGAGGCCGAGTGTTTCGAAGGCTTTTGCTTCTAGCACCTTCAGTTTCCGGATCTGCTTTTCGGCCTTTTGCGCCTGCTGCTGCGCGGCGCTCTTGCGAGCGTTCAATGCTTTCGCCGAGCCTGAGCGCACGGTGAATGGCATGGGAATCTCGGTTGCTTCCTTGACGCGTGTACCAATGGTCGCGCGGCCGCCGGTGATCGCTTCTTTCTGGTAACGCGCAACTTCTGCGTCAGATGGCGCCGTGGTGAAACTGTAGCCCTTATTGTAGACTTTCACGTGCTCAAGACAGAAAGACAGATACAGACCCTCGGCGTTGCTGCCGACCGGGGCGCGATTGGTTGCGGTCTTGTCGCATCCGTCCCACTGACACTTCGGACCTGCCGGTTGCCCAGAAGGCGCTGCTTTCTTGCGCGTGGACTTGAGCCCAACGAAAATTTTTGAATCAGACGTCATGACGTCTATATGGACGGCGAGCGGCGCGCGGGCAAGAATTTGCGTGCGAGGGAATGCGGTTTTTCACCTGAAGAGTCGGATCAGCCGATTATTTTCCTTTGGGTTGTGAATAAAATTGTCTTGTGGCGAGTCTTCACTACTGCGGGTCGGATATTCCCGTGGCTATCGCACCCCAATCATTCGCCTCTTCTCCTGGGCGATGAGCCGATGGCGGAGAGCATAGAGAAGGCTCGTTGCCCAACCGCGGGCCTTCTCTTTCATTTCACAGACGCTTTCGAAGTTGTGTTTTAACTGCGTTCACTGGCACATTGACACTGGCGATAATTTTCTAGCTATCTAGACGAGAATATTTCTTGAGTTGTTTTGGAAAATTCGATGCCAGGTGTTGTCGCGTTCCGTCCGATGCGAAAATCATGACGACTGCTGCCAAAGCTCGCTTTGCCCAGATCGTGTTGCCGAGGATGGATGAGGCGTATCGCCTCGCACGCTGGATGACGGGCAGTGCGACGGATGCGGAAGACGTAGTGCAGGAAGCGTGCCTGCGGGCCTATCGTTCCATCGAGACGTTTGCAGAGGGGAACGCCCGCGCCTGGTTCCTGACCATCGTGCGAAACGCCTGCTACACGTGGCTTCAGAAGCATCGTCCTGGCGCAACCACCTTCATCGACGATCTGGACCCAAACAGCCGCCTGTCGATTGAAAGCGGGACATTGCTTCGCGAGGCTCCACCGACACCCGAGGAGGTGCTTATTGCGAAGACTGAGGCGGCGAGGCTTGTCGCGGCAATCGAGGCTTTGCCGTTGTTGCTGCGCGAAGCGCTGGTGCTACGTGAGTATCATGGACTTTCTTACCGTGAGATTGCAGAGGTGACCGCCGTGCCGATCGGCACCGTGATGTCCCGCCTTGCGAATGGTCGCAGAAGTCTTTTGACGTGGGCGAAGGAGGATCGACGTTGAGCATTGACGACGAAACCATTCTTCTCGTTGCCGCCTACCACGATGGCGAACTGTCGCCTTCCGAGACGCTTTCCATGGAGAAACGGCTTGCGGCAGAGCCGGAACTACGCGCCCTCGCTGCGGATCTTCGAAACCTGTCCAGTCGGTTGACGGATATATTGCCGGCCGACGGGCCGCCAGACGAACTGCGCGCAAGGATTATCAGCGAAACCGGGCTCTCTGACATGACAGCGCCGCGCGACCAGCGAATGCCCGTTTGGATGGCGCTCGCCGCCTCGCTCCTGATCGGTGTGATCATCGGTGGAGGCATTGTCGCCGGTATCAATTTTGGCACGACCTCATCGCAGGAAGCCACATTGGACGTCGTCTATGCAGCACACCTGCGCAGCCTCGTTGCGCCTCAACCGTTCGATATTGCGTCGTCCGACCGGCATGTCGTCAAGCCGTGGTTCAACGGGAGGACGGCCATAGCGCCAGCCACCCCCGACCTTGCGAGCGTTGGCTTTCCGTTGATCGGCGGACGCGTGGATATCGTCGCCGGCTCGCCGGTTCCGGTCCTTGTCTACCGTCACGATCGGCACATAATCAGCGTGACCGTACTGCCTCGACAACCAGGCACATCGCCGAGCGAGGGGAGCCACGACGGATCCAATATTCACCGTTGGGATGCTGGCGATCTGACCTATTGGGCCGTGTCCGACCTCAACAACGGCGACCTTCGCCAATTCATCGCGGCGTTCCAGTCGGCGCGGTGACAAGGTCGCGAGTCAGTCCGGAAAATAATTCGCGCTGAATGTGAATAATTTGCGCCGCTTCCCGGTTTCATCATTGGCGTTGAATTCGGGAGCGGCGGCGTGGCAGGCATTGAAGCATCATTGATTATGGGAGCCACAATCGGCATATCGATCGCGGCCCCATTTGGACCGACAAGCATGCTGTGCGTGCAACGCACACTGAGTTTCGGCCTCTGTGCCGGGCTTGCAACTGGATTGGGGATCGCGACGGTGCATCTGGTCTACGGCACCCTAGCCAGCCTTAGCGCCGCGCATATCCTAATCGCGTCGCAGCACTCACCGATATTTCCCGTCGTTGCCAGCTTGCTGCTGCTGGCGTTCGCGCTGCGAGTCGTTCGAAGTGATGTCATGGCTGAAGCGGCAACAGGCAGCAGCAAGAATCTTGGTTCGGTCTATTGGGGCGCAATCGGGTTCGGATTCTTGAATCCGTTCACGCCACTGCTGTTTGCCGCGGCTTCGCCAAACCTCGTGTCGCACGATACCATGTCGGCAGCGTTGCTGATCACCGGGATATTTTTCGGTTCGATGGTGTGGTGGATGCTGTTGCTGGGCGGAGTGTCGCTTTTTCGCTTCAAGCTTACGCCGCGCTTCCTCACGCTCGCCAACAGGGCAAGCGGAATCCTGCTTGGAGTCATGGCGGCAACGACCCTTGTGCGCGTATGTCTGTCTTCAATCTAGGAAGATTCTATCGGCGTGCGCGTGATTTCTTCAGGACCCTCGCATTCGAGGCGTCTGGCAATGGCGAACGCACAAAAACAGGGTGTGGATGAAACAATCAAGGCCATCCCTACCCATTCAGAATTCCGCTTGGCCAAAGGGCAGCTGCTTCATTTTCTGAAGCAGCCATGCCCATGGACCACTTACTTCGCGCGTTCAGCCGTTCTCGGCTTCTTCGCCGTGACGATGCCGAGTTCACGGTTCAGCTTCTTCTGCGCCAGCTTACGCGTGCGACGGACGCCTTCAGCTTTTTCGCGCGCGCGTTTCACGGATGGCTTTTCGTAGTGCTCACGAAGGCGCATTTCACGGAACACGCCTTCGCGCTGCAGTTTCTTCTTCAGAAAGCGCAGGGCTTGATCAACATTGTTGTCACGAACAAGAACTTGCACGCTTTACTCCCAGGAGTGGATCTATCGATTTTGTCTTGGGACACGCCATACGCGGAAGTCGGGAAGTGTTGCAATAGCGATTCACGCCATTCCGTTACAAAGTTGATTCAAATATTGTGTCGGTCGATGATTTTTATCCAGATGCGGCCATTCGGCCAGTCTGCACTTATGAATTTTCCCATCGGCAATCCACCGACGCCGACAGTTCGTCACAGCCGCAGAGCGCGGAAGGTCTGATCGCCACGTTCGGTAGTGCAAGGCAAACTGCCCTCAGGGATATTACGCTCATATCACGCAATAGTCCCTTACGCAGAAACCATATTCATCATCGCGCGCCGCTCGTGCAGATTCTCGTTCGATAACGCCTCACAGTGAGGCGGTCCAACGGAGATGCATAATGAAGCTCTACCACTATCCCCTGTCCGGCCACGCACACCGTGCACATCTGTTTTTGTCGCTGGTCGGCCAAGACTTCGAACTGATCGAGGTGGATCTGGCCAAGGGCGAGCATAAGCAAGCGGCTTTCCTGAAGTTCAACAGCCTCGGTCAGGTTCCGGTTCTCGTCGATGGTGAAACCGTCATTCCGGATTCGAACGCCATCCTGGTTTACCTGGCGAAGAAATTGGGAAGAACCGACTGGTTGCCGGATGATCCGATTGGAGCCGCCAAGATTGAGCGTTGGCTGTCGATTGCCGCTGGTCAGATAGCCTACGGGCCTGCGGCCGCCCGCCTTGTCACTGTCTTCGGCGCCAAATTTGACACCGAAGAAGTCATTAGTCGTGCCCATGACCTGCTCAAGGTGGTCGAAGGCGAACTTTCGCAGCGAGACTGGTTGGCGGCAGGCCACGTCACCATCGCCGATATTGCTCTCTACAGCTACATCGCTCGGGCTCCCGAAGGAAATGTCGATTTGTCCGCTTATCCCCAAGTTGGCGCCTGGCTTGCCCGCATCGAGACGCTTCCTGGGTTCGTGCCATTTGCGAGGACGTCCGTCGGCCTCACCGCCTGACCCGATCGTCCACTAAGAGAAAGGCCGCGGCGATGGATAGCCAGATAGACAAAGTAAAGCCATTGCCGTGGCACCGCGGCGAGGTCGCGATGCAGAAAAGTGCTGGTGTCGAAGAGACGGCCGCTGATGTTGGCCGGCGTTTCGTCCGAGATCATTTGATCGAACAACATCGCCTTTTCTATCCGCGGCTTCCGTTTGTCGTCGTTGGCGCGGTGGACATGTGTGGCGACCCCTGGGCGACGATTATCACCGGCCAGCCCGGTTTCCTGACCGCGCCCGACGAATATACCCTTAGCATCGCGTTTCGTCGGGATCTCTCCGATCCCGCAGACAAAGGGCTCAATGATGGTGACGCCATAGGGATTCTCGGGATCGAACTGCACACGCGGCGCCGCAATCGCCTGAACGGAAACATCGCCAATTCGACCCCTGAGGGATTCCATATCAAGGTTGTCGAAAGCTATGGCAACTGCCCGCGCTACATTCAACTCCGGGACTTCTACTTCGCCCGAAATCCCGGCCTACCGTTCTCGGGTCAAATTGAATGCCTTGCCGATCTGGACCACGATGCCCGGTCAATGATCCAGTCGGCGGACGCCTTTCTCATCGCCTCGTATTTCGAGGAGGAAGGTGTTCGGCAAGTGGATGGATCGAGCCGTGGCGGCAAGCCGGGATTCGTGCGGATCCACAGTGATGGCACCCTGACAATCCCGGACTTCAACGGCAATAGCTTCTTCAATACACTTGGTAATATTCAGCTCAACGGACGCGCCGGCCTGACATTTGTTGATTTCTCAAGCGGTGACATGTTGCAGATGACTGGGAAAGCCGAAGTCGTACTCGAGGCTCCCGATATAGATTTTTTTCAAGGTGCGGAGCGACTTTGGCGATTTCGGCCCGAAAAGTTCGTGCGACGGCGGGGTGTGCTTGCCGTCCGCTGGAATGCGCGGGAGAACGGCAAGAGCCCCTATACGGAAATGACGGGCGACTGGCAGCAGGTTGCCGAGCGCTTACGTGCGATGGAACTTGCCGCACAATGGCGCCCTTTCCGGATCGAACACGTGATGGACGAGAGCGACACCGTCCGCTCCCTTTACCTGAGGCCAACAGATGGAGCCGGCATGATCGCCCACAAGGCAGGACAGCATCTGCCGGTCCGTGTCCAGCTTGCCGGAACCGATACGCCAACAATCCGAACATATACGATTTCGGCTGCCCCTTCCGATGGCATGTATCGCATCAGCGTCAAGCGCGAAGGAACAGTGTCGCAGTTTCTGCACACTCTTCCTGAAGGAGCGGAGATTGAAGTGCGTGCCCCGGCCGGTTCCTTTACGATCGATCCGGTCGCATCGCGGCCGGCCGTTCTGCTGGCCGGCGGCGTCGGCATCACGCCGATGATCTCGATGCTTCGCAATATCGTCTACGAAGGCGTTCGGAGGCAGAATTTCCGAAAGACATGGCTCTTCTACTCCGCCCGCTCGAAAGCCGATCAGGCGTTCGGCGAGGAGCTGGACGATTTGGCCGTGGCATCGGGAGGTAACATTCGTATCTATCGTCTGCTGAGCGACACGGCGGATGCCGAATCTCGAACGCATTTCGACGCGGTCGGGCGGATCGACATCGATTTGATGAAGCGGATACTGCCGTTCGACGACTATGATTTCTATCTGTGCGGCCGGCCGGCATTCATGCAGGACATCTATTCCGGCCTTCGCTCGCTCGACGTTTCGGATGACAGGATATTTGCGGAAGCGTTTGGTCCCGCCTCAATTCGGCGAACGCGCAACGAAAAGCTGAGGGAAGCTGGTGCGAAAGACTTGGCTACGCATCCGATCCAGATTGTTTTCACAGAGTCTGGAAAAGAGGGGCAATGGTCTCCGGAAAGCGGAACGCTGCTGGAATTTGCCGAAAGCAACGGGCTCACGCCTGAATTTGGTTGCCGAAGCGGATCGTGCGGAACCTGCATGACGACGATCGTCAAAGGTGCCGTAGCCTACAAGAAAAAGCCTGAGGCGGTGATCGCCGATAATCACGCGCTGATCTGCTGCGCCTATCCAGCCGAACAGGGAAGCGAAGCCGGCGGTGGTTTGCACCTTGCACTCTAGATGCCGCTTTTCAGTTGATATGCCTATTCGCGCGTAATCGAGCCACAGCAAAATCAACGAAACTCCGCACCTTCGCAGATGCGTGGCGCCCGTCGGAGTGAACGACATGGATCGGTAGGGTCTCCTCTTCGTGATCGGATAGTACAGTCCGCAACTCCCCGGTATCGAGCCGGGCGGCGATTTGGTAGGATAGAACGCGTGTAATCCCCCATCCGTCAACTGCGGCTAGAATCGCAGCTTCGTTGGTGCTGCAAAAAAGGCGAGGCGCAATCCGCACGTTGGTTTTCTCACGCATGCCGAACTTCCATTCCAGCGATGACCATGCGTTCGTCGTAGCAATGATGCGATGCTCGGCGAGATCGGAAGGCATCTCGGGTATGCCCTTTCGTTGGAAATAGGCGGGTGATCCGCAGATGACACGCCGGACTTCACCGACCCGGATGGCCGCATACCCGGAATCCGGTAGATGCCCGATGCGGATGGCGACATCGACCTCCTCCTCCATAAGGTTGACAATGCGGTCGGCAAACACTGCTCGGCCGATGACCTCGGGATGGGTATCGAGGAACTCGGTGACGAGCGGCATTACAAAGAGTGAACCAAACATCGAAGGTGCAGTGATGCTGAGTGTGCCTGTCGGCTTGCCAAATGTCGCGGCAGCCGCTGCCTCTACCTCGTTGAGCTCGTGGAGAAGCCGCTCGCAATCCTCCAGATACCGGCTTCCGGCATCGGTCAATCTGACTGAACGCGTCGTACGGGTGAGCAGACGAGCTCCAATCGTCTCCTCAAGCGACGAGACAATCCTGGTGACCGCAGGCGGGCTCATGTTGAGCTGGCGTCCAGCGCCGGCAAAGCTGCCGGTCTCGCCAACCTTTACAAACACTCTCATTGCGTGCCATCGGTCCATATGATTCCTGCCCGGAGAACTGTCGGTGCGTGGAGTAGTTAAAGCATTTGATGTCTTGACGGAACGCTATGCTGCTTTTGAAAAAGTATGGAAACACTTGTCGCGTGAAGTTCTCTGACTAGGCTATCGATGTGTTGCCGAGCTTCGTCGAAGCTGTCGGCAGCAAAAACTGGCGTCAGGGCCAACACGCTCGTGCTCGCCCTGACGCCTTCGATTACCGGGCGTACTCTCTGGAGTAGGCCCATTTCAACGACGGGATACGGTTGAATTTGCTTGGTGCAGGTTTTGCCGAGACTTCCATCACCTTTACAACGCGTCGCCCCTTTTTCGGAGCGGCTGTCGCCGTGCTGAAGTCTTTCAACCTTTCGAACTGCCCGCCATATCGTTGTTTTAGCGCGGCAAGCTCGACCTTGTTCTTCGTTCGGCTGGCCACGACCGCCAATCCGATGACTCCCCCTTCCGTCGGTTCCCAGTCAATCGATTGCGCAAACAATGGACGCGCTTCCGCTGGACCCTTGTCTCTGAACAACTTCCAGCCGAGTGCCTGGGCGCCAAGTGCCGACTTCGCGGCGTAAAGGTAGGTCTTGAACGCTGGCAGGTCATTGTCGCTGATCTTCAACGCCGATTGCTCGTCCGTCAGCGCGCCGGCGACGATCTCGATATACTCCTTGCGGATATCGTCGGACTTGTCGGCAAACCGGCCGGCAAGCGCATAGGCCTCGTCCATCTTGCCGAGATTGCGCAGCGACAGGATAACGCCTTCGACGTTTTTCAGGTCGCTACCATATTGTGTTGCGGTGGTGAACCACGCCTGCGCCGGTTGCCACTGCTTCTGGCTGTAGTAGTACCAACCGAACAGGCTGGCATCGGCGGCCGATTGGGACGTTTCGACATAGGTGGCGAAGGATTCGAGTTCAGTGCCCGAAAGCGGGAGTGCCATCGGATCGCCCTCGCTGACCGCGCCCATTTGCTTGCGAATCGCGTCATAGGTGAAGCTGGCAAACTCTGCCGTGCCATCGGGCAGCGTCCGCCCCAGGGCCATCAGTGAGGTGATGCCAGCGGCGGGCAAAAGCGCGCTCGCCTTCTGCATGGTCGCCAGTCGTTCGCTTGGCTGATCGCAGTTCGTCAGCACGTATTTGTAAAGATCGAAGGCGCGAGCCATGTCTCTTTTCTTGGCAAGCGCTTCGCCGACCTGCCACATCGCATTCATCTCCCCGCACACCAGAAGCTGCGGCTGCTGTTGCGCGGTGGAGATAACCTGAGCCCAGTTGGCCCGGGCATAGGCGCGGTCGATCAGCTTGCGGGACTCCGCCGTCTGGACTTTTTCCATCAGATCCGCCGAAGGCTTCCATTCCGGATTGCCGCTGGCGATGCGGGCGATTTCCGCACGTAGTCGGGTCAGGTCGCCGGCGGCATAGATGTCCCACAGAGGCTGTTCGTCGATCGCCGTCGTCTGATTGAACAGGTCTTCAGAGGCTTCCCAGCTCGGATAGAGCGCCTTGAGACGGCGCAGCTCAGCGCCGAGGCGCTTGAGGTCGCGCGTCTTGGCATAGTAACGCAATGCCGTTTCATCCACTTTCTCTGGTGTCGCGGCCTTGGCTTTGCCAGTTGCCGTATCTTTGTTGTCGGTAGCGGTCGTGGCGAAGGGATTGCCTGCTGGTGCCGTAGCTACGGATGAAGTCGTTGCCGGTGTGGCTATGGTGGCTGCCTTCTGCGCCAGCGGCGCGAAGGGGTTTTCACCCGGCGCGACGTCCCGGTAGCTCTGCTCCGGCGTTGTTCTCGGAGCGGCGGCCACCATCTTGGGCAGCACGATCGACGATCCTGTATCAACCGTTGCCGCGTTTGTCATATGCTGTGCCGGCATGACGACTAGGGCGTTCATACCAACTGCCGGTACGACGGTGTTCACGTTGGAGCTGCTGTTCAGATCGCCGGCAACGGAGGCGGTGATGGTTGTCAACGACGGGGTGAAGATTATGGCGCAACTGCAAAGCAGGAGTGCTGTCATTGTGTATCGGGCAGACATCTGGGGTACCTTTCTGCAATTGCAACAAGACTGAGGAGGTGGAGGGTAGACGGGTAGTAGTCTGTGGTTTCGAACGCTGCGGCTGTCGGAGCGGCGGTCTCGCGACCGAGGCTGCAGCCGACAAGTTCTGTGACGGCGCGGTATCCGGCATCAGGCATTTGCGACAGCGTCGTTGCTGTCGCCAGCTCGATCACCGACGCCGCACCCTTGTTGGTGTCGCGCCATGCATCGGCAAACGGCATCAGCAGGTCCGCATGATCGCGCGAATACCAGGCGAGATAGAGTGGGACGCGAATGGCGTCGTGGCCGAACTGGGCAGGATAGGCATTGGCCGGGACCGGCGTGTTGCCCTTTAGTGATATCCAGTCGGCGGGAAGATCCGCCGGGCCGAAGCGCGCCTTCCGTGTCAGCGACAGTCCGGTCTTGATCAGTTCGTCGGCTGGGAAGCGTGACGACGCAACGCCCAGTTCAGCGATCGCCGGATAGACCCAGTAGGAGAGGTTGACGACGGGTCCATCGGGTTGATCCTTGGCGCCGAAGCCTTTTTCTCCCGGCAGCAATGCCTTGCCGAATGGTGTATCGACGACGGTCTTGTCGGCGATCGCCTCGGCGATCTGATTGGCGTCCTTGGCATATTCGTGATTCTGCCAGACATGGGCCGCCTTTACGAGTGCCCAACCGATCAGCAGGTCGCCATCTGTTGCATTATTGGTGTCGGTGACATGCGGTGTCGCCGCCGGATCCCACCGCCACGCGGCGAGGCTGTCGCCGCGCACGTAGAGATTGGCTTTGGTCCAGTCCCATATACGCTCGAAGGTCTTCTGGTCGTCGGCCAGGACGGCGATCAACATGCCGTAGCCCTGGCCTTCGCTGTGGCTGATCCCGTTGGCTCGTGTATCGGTGACGCGACCCTCGGGGGAAACGTAGTCGTGGCGATATAGCATCCACGACCCCGCGACATAGTCTGCTGGCTGGACCGCGTTATCAGCGGTCGCCTGGGCGGCCGAGGACACGGCAATCGAGCTCGCCAGCAGCATCGTCTTGAGCGTGACGGAGCCGCTGGTCATTTGCGCCGACCGAGCTTGAGCATCAGAAAGGTCGATGCGCCGAGCATGATGGCCGCGCCAAGCTGCGCCAGCGTGTATTCCATCACGTGGTTGGACAGCCAGCCGGCGATGATCAGGCGCACGTTGCCGATCGAGACTGGCTGTGTCTGGAACAGCGCGACGTCGTGCGGCAACATTTGTTCGGTGATCTTGCCGCTGCTCGAGAAAGATTGCACCGAGCCGTTGAGCCGGGTCCAAGTCGGGCGGTCCATGACAGCATCGATGGTCGACGACAGGGTCTCGTCGGACGGGGACGTGACGACGGTCCACACGCCACCTGATGCCATTTCCTTCTGTGCGATGAGAAGGGCGGTGTCGTCCTTCGGTTGATAGGTCTCCGCGCTGGTTTCGCCACTCGCACCAAGAGCAGGTTGCAGCTTCGACAGTGTCGAGGAGGCGAATGACTTGACGGTCTCCGCGAGCTCGGTCGCCGGTGCTAGCACTTTTTCGAGTTGGCTCGGAACACTTGAGTCTGCCGCAACGTCTTCCGTAGACAGATCGCCGAACGAGAGCGAGGGTGCAGCCTGTCCGCGCTTGCTGGTCTGCAAGGCGTTGGCCAGACCTGCGGGCGTGGCGGAGAGATCGAGACCGGTCTGCGCCTGGATTTCCGATGGCAGCTTGCCAAAGGTCGCGAAGGCCATGATGCGCCGCTGTCCGGCATCCGGGACGGATGTCGTCAGATCGATCGGCATCACGTGGCCGGACGAGTACGCCATCTTTGCCAGGAACGAACCGGCCGCATCAAGGGCAGGCGAGTTCAGGCCCGGCACATAGACCGATGTGGCCTCCGTATCGCGGCGATCGCTGAACGAGGCGCCCGACACCAGCGCGGCGATATCCGGATAACGGCCAACCCGCGCAAAGGATGGTACTTCCAGGAAGCTCGATCCCAGGATCGACAGGCGCGAGCGGTCCTCGCTGGCGCTCGCCAGTGGGTCGCAGACGGCATCGGCGGGCGTCGGCAGGCGCGCTTCGAACTCGATCGTGTTTTCGCCCGGCCGCAGCTTGCTCAGCGGGATCGGCAGGCGCTGGTCGTCGATCAAGCCGTTTCGACTTGCGCCGAGTGTAATGTCGGCAACCGTCTCTCCATTGGCGCGCAGAATGAGTTCGGCGTCACGCGAGAGATTGGCGGCATAGCGGGCGCTGAGATGCATGACCAGCGAGCCGTAGTCGCCGGGATAGAAGTCCGACGGCATCGAGAGGTTGACGCTCTCCTTGTAAAGGCGCCCAGAGAAAGGCTGGGCGATGAAGCCGAGGTTTTGCAGCGGCACAACGGAGTTGGGCGAAAGCGCACGCCCCTTCGTGTTGGCCAGAGCGCGAAGCCCTTGCGGCGTGCCGTCGTTCTGCTGCTGTTCACCCAGCCGCCGGAATTCCTCGACAGCGGTATCGACTTCGGCGGCCGTCTGCCCGGTGATGACAAGAACCTTGCGCTGGTTGTCCTCGTCAGGAAGGACGCTGAAGCCATCCTTGAGCGCCGCGACACGATCGGCGCCAAGCGTCGAAGCCAGCGCCGTGCGTGTGCCGACGACGACGTCGATGCCTGGTCCCTGACCTTGTTCCTCGCCGATGGTGACGGCCGGGCGGTCGAAGCTGCCGGCGATCGCCAGCGACTGGATGACGGCCATGATCCGGTTATATTCCGTGCTCGATGCGCCGCGCGAGATCTGGCCGTGGATGGGGGTTCGGCCGTCATTGATGCCCCCGAGCGCGATCAGATCGGGCATTGATGTGCCGCTGGCGGCTGACTTGCCACCGAAGACGAAGCCGCTGTGTTCCGGGTCGACCTGCGTCCAGAGTTCATAGGTCGCATCGATCGTGCAATCGACGCGGTGCTTCTGATCGACAAGAATGGAGACTGCATTGTAGCCGGGCTGGATCAGGCCGTTCGGCACCTTGAGTTCAACGCGGTAAGGGTCGCCTGCCGTCAGCTTGACCGTGCCGACATCCTGGTCGTTGATGAAGACGCGCATGGCCGAGCTTTCGGGCGCGGTCGAGATCGAGGTCTGCAGCGAGAGGACGAGCTTGGTGGCGCCGGCGATTTCGGCGGGAAGCGCATAGAATGCGTATTCCTTGCTTGTGCTTTCACCGTTGAAAAACAGGGCGGCGCGGTTGGCGCCGATCCGCCGAAGGTTGCCGGTGTCAGCCACTGCGGCGGTTGATGTCGGGCCCTTGGCGACGTCGCCAAGCGAAAACGCGGTTTGCGACTGTGCAAGAGCGCCATCGGCGATCAGGGATACGGCTGTTGCGGCGAGCGCGAGTTTGTAGCGGTGTAGGATACGCATCATGCACCTTCCTTTGCGTTGGCCTCGGAGAACGATTGGGCCGTGTTGCTGTTTGCGGGCAGGCGGGGCTCTTGAGAGCGTCGAGCGGAGGCTGTGGAGCCACCGGTCATAAGCAGTCCTAGCGCGTTGATCGGGCTGTTGATGGCCCAGCGCACCAGCGTCACGGTTGCCATGACCATGCCCCGGCGCTTCTGCCGCGAGGTGCGGGCGGCGCGAACGTCGGTCATATCTCGCAGGATCATCTCGGCGACAACAGGATAGTGCTGCGCTTCAATGTCGAAGCGAAGGGCGAGCGTCGGGCTCTCCTGGCTCGGATGGGCCATGACAGTTACCGGCAGCGAGTTGACGATCAGCGCCGACGAAGGGTTGGCGAGCGACAGGCGACCGTAATCCGACTTGCGAAGCGCCTGCATGGCGGCCTGCGGCAGCTGAACGGTGGCGCCTGCGGCCGAAGCTCTAAGGACGGAGCCGCTCCATGTCTTTTCGCCGAAGGTCAGCTCGACCTTGGCGTTGGTCGGCAGCTCAATCCCCTCAACGACGTTGCGACGTTCGGTGATGACGCCAAGTCCCGCACCGGCGATCAACAGGTTGAGGAAATTCCAGGCGCCGACGATCATCAGCAGGCCGCTGATTTCAGGCTCGGTGTTATAGCGATAGATCGAAACGGCGAGCGTAAAGGCGAGGATCGCGAAGATCACGAAATAGGGAAGAGACAGTTCGGACAGGCGGTCGCCGGCGGTGCTCTGGCCCTTGGCCGTGACGTTGAAGGTCGGACGGCGCGGTTGCAAAATCACGCTGATGATGGCGCGGAACAGGTAGACCGACTGGACGTATTCGTAGATCTCCGACATCCAGGGCCAGCGAACCGAACCGTAGAGGTAGGTGCGGATGAGTTCGCCGACAATCAGGTAGGTAACCGTGTGGGCAATGAAGTCCTCGGACGATGCGACGAAGATCTTCATGTTGAAGAGAATGAAGAGCAGCGGTGCGAAGACGAAGACGGCGCGAACGAAGGGGAAGAACCAGAAGAGCGAGCTGGAGAGGTAGCAGATGCGCTGTGCGAAGCTCAGACCGGCCTTCAGCATCGGGTTCTTGAGCAGAAGGATCTGCACCATGCCGCGGCACCAGCGCGAACGCTGACCGATGAAGCTCGACACGGTTTCCGGCTGCAGGCCGGCGATCATCGGCTTGTCGACATAGACGCTGTTCCAGCCGCGGGAGTGCAGTTCCAGCGCGGTCTCGCAGTCTTCGGTGATGGTGATGCCGGAGAAGCCGCCGACTTCCTCGAGCGCTTCGCGCCGCAGCACGGCCGCCGAGCCGCAGAAGAACGAAGCATTCCAGCGATCAAGGCCCTTCTGGATCTTGCCGTAGAACATTTCGTTTTCGGACGGCATGGTGGTGAAGGTGTCGAGGTTGTGCTCGATCGGATCCGCGTTGGAGAAGAAGTGGGGAGTCTGGACGAGGAAGAGGTTCGGATCCTTGGAGAAGTATCCCACGGTTTCCTGCAGGAAGGCGCGTTCCGGTGCGTGGTCGGCATCGAAAACGACGACCAGATCGCCGCTGGTGCGCGAAAGGCCGCTGTTCAGGTTTCCTGCCTTTGCGTGGACGTTTTCAGCGCGTGTCAGGTAAGTGACCCCGAGATCTGCGCACAAGTCCTTGAGGACGATCGCTCGGTTGACAGCAGCGTCGGCGACATTGACGTCATCGGAGAAACGCTTCTGGTCGGTGCCGCCGTCGTCGAGCAGAAAGACGTTGAGCTTGCCAGCCGGGTAGTGCATCGCCTTGGCAGCCGACAAGGTCATGGCCAGGATTTCCTTGCCCTCGTTGTAGGTCGGCACGAAGACATCGACGCTGGGCGCCTCATCGTCGGAGAGACGCGGTGCGGCTTCCCGCTCGCGGGGGTCGGCAACGACGAAAAGGCTGATCGCCAGCATGACGATGCAGTACATCTCCGCTGCATAGAGGACGACGCCCGGAATGAAGGAGTAGAGGTCGTCGATTGGCGGCAGTGTGCTGGTCGTTCGCCAGTATGCATAGCGCAGGACAACGACAGACCCAAGCGCCAGAAATACATGGCGCCATATGCCATCGAGACGGAGAACCGAAATAACGGCAAGTACCGCTATAACGGAGATCGAGAGAGCCATCTGGACTGAATTTCCAACAGGCTGCGTGACAAGGAATAGTGCGGTGACTGTACTGGTCACCCAAAGGATAAATGTGCCTAGCTTGGTCATCGATCGGCCCCAATTGTTAACGGATAGTTAAGTTTGGGTCGATACTAGAAATTTATAATTGGTGGGCAACAAGTATATTTCAGAAGTAATTTAAGTATAATTTAGATTAATTTTAGACATTAACTGTATATTCGGCGATTAAATTAGCATTCGTGTTTATTCTGAATATAGGATATGCAATCCGCACGTAAATTGTGCAGTTTTCATGTATTTTTACCATAAATATTAGGGGGTATTTGGTCGATGTAGCTGTGAAAATAGTCGGTACTTAGTTAATTTTAGTGGGGAGGGCCGCCTATTTTTCGACCTTAAGGAGAGGTGGATTGATCTGCTGCTTTCCTGGGTTGCTTTGACGGTGGCCCTGCTGCTCGAAACATCAGGCAAAACGTCGATGCAGCCACCGCTCAATCCCTCTCGACACGACAAACTCCGCCTCCAAGGGCGCGATGGCTGAGCTTCGACTGACGTTCGCCGTTTGCTTGGCTAGAAACCAAGCAGCTTATCGTCTCGAAGAGCATCCCAGAATCCAACAGGAATATGCTCGTGGAGCGCCGCTACCGTCCTTGCGACATTGGCCGGATTCTTGGTTGACCAGAGCACGGACAGAACAGGTGGATAGCGAAGGGCGAATTGAATCACCGCCGCGTTTTCGGGCACACCGAAGGCGGTGCACAGCGACTGAAGCCGTCCACGAAACGCCGTGTTTTCGTCCAAAAAGTATCGCCCGCTGGCGAACGGCGACGCGGCGATGACGCCGATATCGCGGTTGGAACACGCGGCAATCACCGCTTCGGCGCCCTTGTGATCCATCAGTGAAAAGCCGCCGGCAAACAGCAGCAGGTCGATGTCGTACCGTTCCAGAAAGGCCATTGCGATCGCTGGCGTATTCGCGCCGACGCCGACCATCCTGACATGCCCGGCCTCGCGCAAACGCAGCAGCGCCGGCATGCCGGTTTCCAGTGCTGCTTCGATCCCACCATCGCAGATCGACAGTCCATGCATGTAGGCGATGTCAGCCGAGGGTATCCCCATGCGGTGCAGAGATGTCTCGAAGGATTGACGTATCCCGCTTTCGCTGTAGTCGCAGATGGGCGCGAAGCCGGCATGATGGCGGTAATGCCTGTTCACCGAAGCACCACGCCCAAAGGGATCGAGGTTGATGCCCACCTTCGTCGACAGTAGGAAATCGGACGGTGCCTTCCACACGAGACCGGTGCCTAGTCGCCGTTCACAAAGACCGCTGCCGTAATAGGGCGCGGTGTCGAAATAGCGGACGCCCGCATCCCACGCGTCTTCGACTACCTTTGCTGCGATCTGGTCGCCTTCAGCGCCGCCCAACCCGCTCCAACTGGCGGCTCCGAGCGACAGCTCGGTAAACCATGCATCGTGGCGCGGATGCTTACGCTTCGAAAGAGACGTCATGAAACCTCTTGGAAATGGGCTGGGCGCGGATCGGACAACCGCCGTATTTGAGGGGGAGGCGTAAGATAGCCTGCTGGACTCTTGCTACGGGGCGGGCGTTTTGATCGGTTTGACGATGTTACCTAGCGAGAAATTCCACAATTGCACCGCTGGCCTGGCGAGCTCCAACCGCGATCCCGCCACTCGGCGTCGGGGTGAAGGCCACGCCACGGCCGGTCAGCAACTGTCGCGTCCGCTCCAAGTCATCGACTAAAATCCGCATCGCGGCAAACCGGTTCCTCGCGAGCGCGACATCCTGTTTCGGAAAGAGTGATCCTATGGCTGCCGGGTCGACGAAGAGAAGGGTCGCCGAATTCCTGCCGGTTTGTACTCTGAAGCCTTCCTCCGTCTCGCTCACGCTCCCCTCAGCGTAAAGCCGGGAGTAGGCGTTCGCGAGCGCCCGTGGCTGGTCTACCACGGCAATAATGCTGCCCAAGGCGATCGCGCTGTTTGGGTGCTGCTGCAGTTCGGGGCGCCAGACCATCTCAGGCGTGTGATGCTCACAGAGAAAGAAGTGCCCGATCGGCACGTCATTCGCCTCAAGGCCGAGTGTCCTGAAACTGGCGGTCCCTTCCGTGCCATCAGGCAGAGGCAGGGGTCGGGAAAAGGCACTCACCTCTCCCGTTCGTATGCCGCGAACGGCAAGTGCTGGTTTTGCGGCGTCGGCGCTGAGGGTCCGGTTGGCGATAGCCTGCATGCCTTCGCCATCCCGCGCCAGACCGTCCCGTTGCGGCCTGTTGAGCTCAGTCGCGCTGACGATGCCCAGGAGCTCGACGTAGTCGTCCTTAAACAAGATGGTGTGGTTGGCTGTCCCCTTCTGAGGGCTGTGAAGCCCGCGCGGGGACAGCGTAAAGCCCAGTTGCTCGTATAGAATGGCACTCGCGTCCAGATCCTGGACGAGCAAATAAATGTGGTCGATGCCAGGCACGGGGTGGGTCATCGATATTCCGTTTCTTCAGGCTGCGGGCGGTGTCGGCTCGCCGAGAGACAACATCAGCCGGTTTGCCCAGTTGAAGAAGGCCGCGCCATGGATGACGTCGGAAATTTCCTCGTCGGATAGCCCCGCCGCCCGCAGGCTGTTCACGTTGTCGGCGGAAAATGCCGGCGGCGTGGCGGTGAGCGCGACCGAGGCGGCAACGATTGCATTCCAGCGCTCGCCGAGATCCGCAGAGATGCCTTCATCCAGCAGCGTCTGCACGTCTTCCGTTCTCTTGGAATATTGCGAGGCGAAGCGTGAGTGCACGGATGCGCACAGAATGCAGCCGTTCAGCCGCGATGCCGCGGTTGCCGACAACTCCCGCTCCGCGCGCGGTAGGCCGTCCTTGGTGTTGTAGAAGATATCGTTGTCGGTCTTGGTACGGGCCTCCAGAATGTCAGGGTCGCGGACGAGGAGCGCAAAGTAAGGATTTTTCGCGCGCGCACGGTCAACCAGGGCCTCATAATGGCGTTCCGTCAGTTCGGTCTCGGTCAGATGCGCCAGCCACGGTGTCCAGCCGATATGCGCCTGGGTGAAGACAACAGGGGGATTGTCCAGAACGGGTTCGATGATGGTATCAGTCATGGGAGTTCTCCGTTAGGCCGCGGCCAGGACCTTGAGGCCGGCGACGACGCGGATTTGAAAGGCAAGGAAGGAGACAAGCTGCGACAGCGTCACGACACCAGTGGCGCTCCAGCCGGCCGACAGCAGCTTCTGCAGCTCGGCAGGCCTTGCATCACGTGGGTGCAGGGTCAGGAGATGGGCGTGCTGGAGTGCCGCGGCGAGGCGGCTGCCAAGCTTTTTGGTTTCAGTCTCGTTCAGGGATAGGACGGGACCATCGACGTTTTCGGCTTCCAATGGGCCGGCGGGGTAGTGTCCGTAGGGGCCGACGGCTTTGCCGCTCTCGGCGGCGGCTTCGACCGCCGACAGAAGTGCGGCGCCGTTTTCGGTCCCAGCGACCTTTCCCGCATAAAATGCAGCGATCCGTGGCTGCTCATGCAGCGTCGCAACGAAAGTGGCGACGGCAAAACGTTCGGAAAGCGAGACTTCAGTTGTATCTGAAGGTTCAAACAACGCCAGCCAGCTTTTCTGTGCGTGCTCCTTGGTGATGGGACGCCGGGTGCGCAGTGCGTCCTGTTTCGAGCCCGGCTCTGTGCCAATGAGATGGTCGATGATGTCGATTGTTTCGGTCATGAATATCTCTTTCAGATTATTGCGCTGCTGCCAGCTGATGCGCGCCAGCGCGAGCCCAGCCCAGCGCGGGAGCGACTTCCGCGGCGATCAGTTCGATCGACCGCAAGATGTCGGCATGCGGCGGGTCGATCGAGTGAACCTGGAACGTGACGTCGGTCGCGCGAGCAAGGGCAGTGTCGGCGCGAAGCGAGGCTATGACGTCATCCGGCGTGCCGACATGACTGTCGAGCGCCTTGATGAGGTCTTCGACCGAGTTGCCAGGTATCCGGTGGCCTGCTGCGGCAAACCGGTCGGCAACACGACGCAGGCCTGTTTCGGCAAGCGACAGCGCCCAATTGCGGTCTTCGGCGACAAACAGGCTGCGCGAGCCGAGAATGCGCGGCGCCCGGCCTTGCGGCAGGCCCGACAGATAGGCGTCGATGATCTCGTTCTGGATTTCATCCAAAGTCGCCTCAGGCTTTTCGGCCGTGCGTGGCTGAGTGCGCGACAGCATGAGGCCATCGCCGCTCTGGCCGGCAAGGCGCGCGCCCTGCGCCGAAAACGTCGCCAGCCACACATGGTCGATCAAGTGCGGGGCGACCGGATACAACACGTTTCCGCCCGCTAGCGGCTGCCCCGTCCAGGCATTGCGCACGGTTGATAGGCTCTCGGCATAGACGTCTCTCCGCCGATCGGGATCGACGCCGAATGCCTCGAACGATTCGCGCGTACCGCCGGTTCCGAAGCCGATCTCCAGTCGACTGTTGGACAACAGGTCGAGCACGGCGGTGTCCTCGGCGACGCGCAGGGCATTTTCCATCGGCAACGTGATTACGCCGGTCCCGAGCCGGATCGTCGAAGTGCGCGCGGCGACGTGGGAGAGAAAGACCGTCGGGGAGGGAAGACCGCCTTCATCCGCATGAAAATGATGCTGGGCGATCCAGGCACTGTCAAAACCATGGCGTTCGGCGTGGATGATCTGCTCGGCTGCCAGCCGATAGCGTTCGCCGGGCTCGACATCGTCAAGGAGGCGAGTGAAGAAGCCCAGTCGTTTGGGCGTTAAGGTGCTAGTCATGACGTCGGTCCTGCTGAAATGGCATGTCGAGCGCCACCGGCGCGCGGAAACCTGTTGCCTGGAATGGCCTCGATAAGTTCGCGGGTGTAGGCGCTCGAAGCGGAAGAAAAGACCTGCTCGACCGTGCCGTAGTCCACCTGCTTGCCGTTGTGGAGGACGGAGACGGTGTCGGCGATCTGACGCACGACGGCCAAGTCGTGCGAGACGAATATATAGGTCAGGCTCAGATCCCGTTGCAGCGCTGCCAGTAGATCAAGGATCTGTGCCTGAACGGTCACGTCGAGCGCCGAAACCGCCTCGTCGAGCACGACGACCTCTGGCTCGAGGATGAGCGCACGGGCTATCGCCACGCGCTGGCGCTGGCCGCCGGACAATGCGTGCGGCAGCCGCGACAAGGTCGTGAGCGGCAGGCCGACGCGCTCGACGATAGCGCGGACACGACTCTCTCGCTCTTGCCGGCTGACCGGCTCGAAGTTCAGCAGCGGCTCCCCGACGATTGCCTGTACGGTTTGACGCGGATCAAGCGAGGCCCATGGGTTCTGGTAGACCAGTTGTACCGTGCGACGGAATTGCCGGAGCTCCCTGGCGCGCAGGCTGCCAACGTCGAAATCGCCGATGTGGATATCGCCACCCGTGGGTTTCTGGAAGCCGGCAAGAGCGCGGATCGTGGTGGTCTTTCCACATCCGGATTCGCCCACGACCGCATGGGTCGTGCCACGGGCGACGGTGAATGAGATGCCATCGACGGCGCGGAAATTTCGACCGTTCGGCAGCGGAAAATCCTGGACAAGCTTGTTGACCGTTACAGCGGCACCGCGCCCGGGTTCAATCTTCGGGCGAGGTCTTATTGCGGCCAGGGATGGGGCGTCGGAGAGCAGCTTGCGGGTGTAGGCGCTCTGCGGCGCGGCCAGAACTTCGGCGGTCTTGCCCTGTTCCTGTATGCGTCCGCCCTGCAACACGATGATCCTGTCCGATCGGTCGGCGGCAACGCCGAGATCGTGGGTGACGAGCAGCACTGCCGTGCCGTATTCGCGGCGCAGATCGTCGATCAGGTCGAGAATGCGCCGCTGAACGGTAACGTCGAGCGCCGATGTCGGTTCGTCGGCAATGATCAGCGCTGGTCGCAGCGCGATGGCGATGGCAATCAGAACACGCTGTTTCATGCCGCCCGAGAGCTCATGTGGATACTGCCGCATCCGCAGTTCGGGTTCTGACAGGCCGACATGGTTCAGCAGTTCGATGACCTTGCGGTCGGCATCACGGCGGCTGAGACGGCCATGGATTTCGAGGATCTCGCGCACCTGACTGCCGATGGTCGCCACCGGGTTGAGGGAGCTGCCCGGATCTTGCGGCACGAGGCTGACGACAGCGCCGCGGATATCGCGCAGGCGCCTGGCGTTCCAACGGCTGATGTCCTCGCCGTTCAGAAGGATCGCGCCGGACTCGATGCGGCCGTTTTCCGCCAACAGGCCGATCACCGCCTGCGCCGTCGATGTCTTGCCGGAGCCGCTCTCACCGACGAGCGCGACCACCTCGCCGGGCTCGACGGTGAATGCGACACCGTGAACGACGGTCGTATGGGTATCGGCCTGGCGATAGGATATCTTGAGATCGCGAACGTCTAGGACAGGTGTGGCGGAAGCGGTCATCGCGTGCTCCTCCCCAATGATTGGCTGATGCGGTTTGCGGAAAGCACGACCGCCACGACGACCAAACCCGGAGCGGCGGCCAACCACCAGGCGGTGGCGAGATAATTGCGGCCTTCCGCAATCAGCAGGCCCCATTCCGGCGTCGGCGGTGGTGCGCCATATCCGAGGAAGCCGAGAGTGGAAATCTGCAGGATCGCCCAACCGAATTGCACGGCGGTATAGGCGATGACCGAGGTGAGCGAATTGGGCAGGATATGCCGCCATAAAACCTTGGCGAAGGAACTGCCGCTGCCGAACGCCGCTTCCACGAATTCGGAGCTCCGTACCCGAACCACTTCTGAGCGCATCAACCGTGCGAAGCCGGCAATCGCGGTGGCGCCGACGGCGATCGCAGCGTTGAAGGTGCCGAAACCGAGCAGGATGATGATGCTCAGCGACAGAAGCAGGGTCGGGATGGACAACAACACGTCAACGAGGCGCATCAGAACCTCGTCTGTCCGGCCGCGTACGGAACCGGCGACGAGGCCGATCGCCGTTCCTGCGACGAGCCCAACGCCCACAGCCGAGATTGCGCCCGACAGGGAATGGATAGCGCCGTAGACGATGCGGGCAAACAGGTCGCGGCCGAGCGAATCCGTGCCGAGAAGATGCGCCATGGAGGGGGCCTTCAGCTGTCCGCCGGGCAAGCCCTGGAGCGGATCATAGGCGGTGAACAGTCCAGGCACGACGATCCATGCGAGCACCAGCGCAATGACAATCCATGCGAGCGCCAGCCCGTATGGGAAGCGCTTCAGTGCTGCGGGGACGTTGCCATGTCTCGCTGTCCGAGCCGGCCGATCCGCCGCTTTGGTGGGAGAGGAAAGAGTGTCGGCGCTGGTCATGTGGTGGCACCGTTTCTGTTTCTAAGCCGAGGGTCGAGGAAGGGAAAAGCCAGATCGACGGCGAGGTTGATGGTCACGAATGCAGCGGCCGAGATCACGACGATGGCCTGCAGCACAGACAGGTCCTGGTTTCCCACGGCTTTCTCCGTCAGTCCGCCAATACCGTTGAGGCCGAACACGGTCTCGGTGACCACCGCTCCGGCCAGAAGCTCGCCGAACAGCACGCCGGCAATCGTCAGTGCCGGCAGGATCGCGTTGCGGGCCACATGCCGCCAGAGCAGGCGGATTTCGCTTGCGCCCTTGGCGCGGGCAACCGCGATAAACGGCCGGGTGCGGATCTCGTCGATTTTGCGGATCAGGATCTGCGCCAGAGGTGCCGCGATCGGTACCGCTAAGGTCGCCACCGGCAAGATCAGACTTTGCCAGGGGCCAGGATTGATCACCGGCACCAGTTTCAGGCGGAAGGAGAAGATCTGGATCAGCATGATCGCCAGCCAGAAGACCGGCACGGCGATAAACAGCGATGGAAGTGACTGGATAAGATTGCGTAACGAGCCGAACGGCGCCATCGACGACAGAAAGGCGATAAGGACCGCCAGGAGTGCCGCGGCGGCAAAACCGAGACCTGCAAGTTTCAAGGTCGGCGGTAGGTTGGTCGCCAGTTGCGCCGAAACCGGCACACCGGCTTGGAGCGAATAACCGAAATCGCCTTGCAGGAAGTTCGAAAGCGTCGTCGCATATTGCGGCAGCAGTCCGGAATCGATCGCATAGGTCGCGCGGATTTCCTGAATCTGCTCAGCGCTCAAGCCGTATTCCGGATTGAGGAATTTGATCAGGACAGCATCACCCGGCATCGCCTGCAATAGGATGAACGACAGCGTGAAGGCAGCCCACAGAACGAGGACCGCTTGTCCGATCCGCCCCAGCACATAGCGTGTCATGCCATTTCTCCGAAATCGGGGAGGGCGGCACCATGCCGCCATCCATTTAAGAACTTATTTGTCCAGCCAGGTGCTGTAGAAGGAAGGGCGTCCTACCGCCTCGAAGGCGATCCCCTTGACATATGGGGCGCCAGCGAAAGCCTGCGGCTCCTCGAAGATCGGAACTGCATAGGCCTGGTCGAGCACGTAGGCCTGCGCCTCGGCGACCGCTTTCAGGCGTTTTTCGCGGTCCGGCTGCGAGGCGATCTCGTCGAGAATGGCGTTCAGCTTGGCGTCGGTGAAGGTCTTCACCTTGTCGCTGGTACCGCCCTTCTGCAGCAGCAGGTTACGCAGTGTCGGATAATACTGGCTCTTGACCACGTCGGGATCGGCGCGTCCGACCATCGCCACGGCAACCGGTGTCTTCTGGGGATCCAACTCATCGACGATCTTGCTGCCAGCGTCGCCGGCGAGCACGTTGAACTTCACACCGATCTTGGCCCATTGCTGGGCAATTAGTTGCAGCGTGGCCCGGCTCTGTGGCTGCGGCAGCGATTCATACGCCGTTAGCACCAGCTTCTGGCCATCCTTTTCGCGGATGCCGTCTGCACCGGCCTTGTAGCCGGCCTCGTCCAGCAGCGTCTTGGCCTTCTCGGCGTCGTATTGCAGCTTGTCGGTCTGCGGCACGTAGCCGATTGCCGTGGAGGCGAGAATGGACGTCGCCTTCGGATAATTCTTTGAAAAGATCGTCGAGATGATCTCGTCGCGGTTGACCGCCAGCGACAGCGCCTTGCGCACGCGGACATCGGCAACCAGCGGATTGTCTGCCCGGAAGACGATGGAGTTGTTCACACCACGCGTGCCGGGTGCATAGATCTGGAAGCCCTGGGTTTCGACCTGACCTTCGTCATAGGCCTGGATCTGACGGATGAAGTCCGCCTGGCCAGCGAGAAGCGCGCCGATACGGACGCTGTCCTCACCCGTGACAATGTACTGGATGCCATCGAGATACGCGCGGCCCTGGTGCGGCAGCTTGGCCGGTCCCCAAGTGTAGTCCTCACGCGCCTTGAGATCGAGCGTCTTGCCAAGGGTTTCGGCCGAAACCACGAACGGGCCGGAGCCGATGATCTTGGTGGCATCGCCGAGTTGTTCGAACGGCAGGGCCAGCGTCGAGAGTGCAACAATGCCCGAGCCAATGACGGATGTGCCCTGCAGGAAACCTGGAGACGGCTTCTTGAAGTGGAACGTCACGGTCAGCGGATCGACGACCTCGCTGCGCTCGTAGTTGTTGACCACTTCCGATCCCGGCTGCTTCAGCGCCTTGTTGCCTAGCCCGAATGTATCGAAGTTCTTGGCGACCACGGCCGCGTCGAGTGGGGTACCGTCGGAGAAGGTCACCCCGGGCCGAAGCTTGAATGTGTATTCGGTGGCGTCAGCATTCACCTGCCAGGATTCGGCAAGCCACGGCTCGATTTCGAGCGTCTTTGGATTCTGATAGGTTAGCTTGTCGGTGATCTGGTTGAGAATGCCGCCATTCGGATAGAAGCCGCCTGCGGGTGGATAGAGATTGGTATGGGTCTGTTGCTCTAGATAGACGAGCGTGCCTCCCTTGACGGGCTGGTCGGCGGCCGTGGCGATGGTCGAAAGCGTCGTGGCGGCCAGGAGCCCTAGGCTGAGTGCTATAAACTTTTTGTAGGAGGTCATCTGCGGATCCGTGATTGATTGATGACGCAGAACCTAGCTTTATGCTCACTTTGTTGATTGATTTTGTATTCTATTTTTGCGGGGTGAGCTGAATGTTTCGTCTGGATACCGCCCGATCAAAACAAACTCATTTCGAAGTGCGAAAGCGGATAGGGCAGCGCTACGTCAGGCTGGGAAACAGCGTGATGCATCCGCGAAATCCGGCAGCGCCCGGCGGCGCCTATTCTGGAAAAGCTTGAACGTGCTGTTTGCTAGAGTACTTCCAGATCGGCGCGCGAAAGAGTACGCCGGATTTTTCCCTTGCCCATCTCCACGGCCCGGTCGCACATGTGAGCGACCACCCCCGGGTCATGACTCACCAATACCAGCGTCATCCCGGTGTCCCGCTTCAAGTCGTTCAAAAGGTTGAGAATGCCGGCCTGCACGGAGACGTCGAGTGCTGATGTTGGCTCATCAAGCAGCAGCAGTCGCGGCTTTAGCAGCAAGGCGCGAGCGATTGCCACACGCTGTCTCTGGCCGCCGGACAGTTGATGCGGATAACGGCCAGCGATATCGGCATTGAGCCCGACGCGATCCAGCGCGCTGGCAACCTCTTCGCCCACTTTGGCGCTCCCTGCAAGGCTCAGCGGTTCGCCGAGAATACGGCCCACGCGGTGGCGCGGGTGCAGTGAGGAATAGGGGTCCTGAAAGACCATCTGGATATCGCGGCGTAGCGAACCTGTTATCTTCCGGCCGGGCTGCAGTGGCGCACCAAATGCTGTGATTGCTCCGCTCCAGTCGAGGTTCAGACCAGCGACGGCGCGCAGGGCGGTCGTCTTGCCGCAGCCGGACGGACCGATCAGGCCGAATGTCTCTCCTTCTGCGACGTCAAAGCTGATGTCATCGACAGCGGCAAAGTTTCCAGCCTTGCCGTTGAAGACGATGGACAGGTTCTCGATGGAAAGCGCGCTCATGGTGTAACGCCTGTAGCGTCGAGTGTGGGAAGTCGCGTTCCGTAGGTTGCCGCTGAAGGTCGGGCCGACCAGAGTCCCCTGGTGTAAGACGACTGCGCATCGGAAAGCTCGGCGGCGGCTAGACGATCGACGATTTGCCCGTGACGCATGACCAAAACGCGATCGGCATAGCGTGCCACCTGCTGCAGATCATGGCTGATCAGCAGCAGCGACATGCCGAATTCCTCTGTCAGCGATCGGAGGAGCGTCAAGATCTGGTCCTGGAGATCCCGGTCGAGCGCCGAGGTTGGCTCGTCGGCGATAATCAGCTTCGGCCGGTTCACCAGCATGGCGGCGATCATCACGCGCTGGCCCATGCCACCCGAAAGCGCCGCAGGGTAGCTGGCGTAAACGCGGGCGGGATCGGGCAGTCCGACTTTCTCAAGCATATCAAGCGCGCGATCACGGCGTTCCTTGGCGGATAGCCTGGTGTGCAACAGCAATGCCTCTTCGACCTGGCGGCCGACGCGGTGAGCGGGATTGAGGGAGAATTTCGGATCTTGCAGGATCAGGGCCATGCCGCTGCCGCGCAGGCCGTTCCATGCGCCGGCGGTCAAACCCGTCAAATCCCGGCCGTCGAAAGACAGGGTTTTGGCCTCGACCTTAGCGTAACTTGGCAGTAGCCCCATGATGGCGCGACCGGTCATTGATTTGCCGGATCCCGATTCTCCGACCAGTGCGACAATTTCTCGGCCGACCGTGAAAGATATCGATTTGACCACTTCGACGGGACCGGCGGCCGATGGGAAGGCTATCCTGAGGTTGTCTACGGCAAGCACTGGTTCAGTCATGACGAGGGTCCAGTATATCGCGCAGCCCGTCGGCGACGAGATTGAAACCTAACGACGTGATCAGGATGGCAAAGCCCGGTACGGCGGCGATCCACCATTGATCGAAAATGACCTGCGTGCCTTCGGCCACCATCGATCCCCACTCCGCGGTTGGCGGTCGTACACCTAATCCCAGAAATCCGAGACCGGCGGCGGCAAGGATGATGCCGGACAGATCGAGCGCCAGCCGGATGATGGCTGAGGGAAGGACGAGCGGCAGCACATGCCCCCACAGCAAACGGATACCGCGAATGCCCACCATTTCGGCAGCAGCAAGATAATCGCTGCGTTTCAGCGCCGTTGTCTCGACCCTGGCTTGCCGGGCGTAGGCTGGCCAGCTTGTCAGCGAGAGCGCCAGCGCGCCGTTCAAAAGACCAGGCCCCATGATGGCAACGAAGGCAAAGGCCAGCAGCAACCGTGGAAAGGACATGACGATATCGGTGATGCGCATCAGAACGCGCTCGGCGATGCCGCCGAAATAGCCGGCCAGGATGCCGATGATGATGCCGATTGGTGCCATCAGCACGATGACGAAGAGTACCAGCAGGAGGGTCGGCCGGGCGCCATAGAGCATCCGAGATAGCAGATCGCGTCCGAACGCATCGGTGCCGAGGAGGTGGACCGCATTTGGCGCGGCGAGACGGTTCGCCGTTTCCTGCAGGTTGGGATCGTAGGGCGCGATCAACGGCGCCAACAGCGCTGCGGCGAGCACGACGAGGATGATGAGCGCACCCGCGGCTGACGATGGCGACCGAAGGATGCGGCGCGCGACGGATGCCGGGCGAACGACTGATACGACTGCAAGGCTCATCGCACCCGATCTTTCTCGATGTTGCTGACAGCCAGATCGGTCAGCGCGTTAAGCAGCACGAAGGAACTGCCGACGACAAGCGTTGCGCCGAGGATCGCCGGCATGTCACCGGAAAACATCGCGGTCGTCAGGTAGCGGCCGATGCCTGGCCACGCGAAGACGGTTTCGGTCAGTACGGCGCCCTCAAGCAGGCTTGCATAGGCGAGCGCGACGACGGTGATCAGGGTGCCGGAAATGTTGGGCAGGACATGCACGAAGACGACGCGGCCAAGGCTGGCACCCTTGGCGCGCGCGGTCGTTACATATTCGTGGCCAAGCTCGGTGAGCACCGCGGCACGCGTCAGCCGGGAGATGCCGGCCAGAGCATAGAGCGCCAGGACTGTTGCTGGTAGCGCCAGATGTGCAAAGACATCACGAACGGCGCCGGCCTTGCCGGAGAGCCAGGCGTCGATGATGGCGAAGCCGGTGACCGGCTTCACCGTATACTGGAACACGACGTCGAGCCGTCCCGGGCCCGGCGCCCAATGCAGGCGGGCGTAGAAGAGCAGAAGCATCAGTAGCCCGAGCCAAAAGATCGGGACCGAGTAGCCGAACAGCGACACCACGCGTGCCACCGCGTCGATCCAGGTTCCAGGCTTCATTCCAGCCGCGATGCCAAGCGCCAGCCCCACGATGGTGCCGAGAACGATCGCCGCAGTCGCCAGTTCGATCGTTGCGGGGAACGTGCGAGCGATATCGAGCGCGACAGGCTGGCCGGTGGAAATCGACTGGCCGAGATTGCCGGAGAGCGCTGCCTGCAGATACCGCATGAACTGCACCGGAAGAGGCTGGTCGAGGCCGAGCGCAAGACGCGCCGCGTCATAGCTCGACTGGCTGGCGTGATCGCCGACCAGCTGCAGGGCAGGGTCGATCGGCGCCAGCCTCGTCATGCAGAAGGTGACGATCGCTAGTCCGAGCAGCGTTAGCGCACAAGACCATAGCCAGCGCGAGAGACCCCACAACAAAGAGAACCCCCGCCGACCGATTGGCCGACGGGAGTTTTCAGTGTCGGATTGCGTGCGGATATCCGCAGCTTGCACTTATTTTTCCACCTTGTCGTAATAGACCTGGTCAGCATTCAGGCCCTGAACGTAGTTCTTGATCTTGTCGCTTAGCACGACCTGATCGCTGCCCTGAAGCATGAAAACGAAGGGCGAGCTCTTCTGCACCTTCTTTTGCAGATCCTCGTAAAGCGAGACACGCTTGGCAGCGTCCTGCTCCTTGACGGCTGCCAGCGTCTCGTCGGTCAGCTCGGGGATGACCCAGCCGGCATATTTCGCTGCGGTGTTGGTGGAGTTGTCACGGTTGATGGCGAAGGCGCTGGCATTGGAGTGCGGGTCGAAATAATCCGGAATCCAGTAACGCAGGGTCATCTCGTATTTGCCGGAGCGCCCCTTGGCGTAGATTTCGCTGGCAACACCCGGCTGAATGTCAAGTTCGATGCCCGCCTTGGCGAAGCTCGACTGCAGCGACTGGGCGATCGACAGGAACGGCTGGTCGTTGAAGACGATGAACTGAACCTTCGCCGGGGTCTTGATGCCGGCGTCCGCGAGCACTTTCTTGGCCTTGTCGACATCAAGCTTGAACGGTGTATCGGTGACAGCGCCTGGGAAGCCGACCGGCAGGAAGGCCTGGTGCACCTGGCTTTGGCCGCGCAGCAGATCCTTGGCAATGCCGTTGTAGTCGACGAGGTAGCGGGCCGCCTCCCAGAAGGCGGGATTGCCAAGCGTCGGATTGGCCTTGGAGTTGATGAGGATGTAGTCGGTGCGCGCCGAGGGAACCGCCAGAACCTTCACGCCCTGTTTTGCTTTCAGTGCGTCGATCTGGTCGGCGGAAAGGCCGCGGGCAATGTCGGCATCGCCCTGTTCGACCAGAAGGCGGCGCGCGCCGACATCGGGAACATTGCGCAGGATCACAGTTTCCAGCTTCGGCTTGTCCGTCGAGGTTGGGTTGGCCTGCAGCACCAGGGCTTCATGCGGCGTGTAGCTGGCGATCGCAAAGGCGCCACTGCCGGCGGAGTTGAGCTTCAGCCATGCGTTGCCGAAGTCGCCGTCCTTGACCTGTGCTTGGACGGTCTTCTCGTCGACGATAGAGGCGATTGGCGCAGTCAGCAGCGACAGTGCGAAAGACGGGCCGACATCGGCGGTCCAGTTCAACTTGACGGTGGTATCGTCAACCTTCTCAATTGCCTTATCGACGCTATCTGCCTTCCAGCCAAGTTCGTTGAGAATGAACGCGGGGGATTTGTTGAGCTTTACCGCGCGCGACAGCGAGAAGATCACATCCTCCGGACGAAGAGGATTGCCGGAGGCGAATTTAGCGCTCGGGTCGAGCTTGAAGGTCAGGCTCTTGCCGTCTGCGCCTGCCGTCCAGGAACTCGCGAGGGCCGGGACGATCTTGGTCGCGTCGGTTCGGTCGGATTGGATGAGGCGCTGGTAGATGTTGTTGAAGGACTGAACGGTCGTGAGCTCGAAGCCTTCCGCAGGGTCGAAGCTCACGGCATCGTCGATCGACTGCGCGACGACCAGCGCGTTGTCAGGCGTCGCCGCCGAAGCAGTGCTGATAAACGTCGTCGATAGCAATGCGGCGATAAATGCCGCCCCGAGCAATCTCAGGCGAACGGGCGTGTGTGGCATCGGGAATCCTTCTTCGCTAAAATCGATAGATGAAGACTTATAGTAGGTTACCACTTCAACGGCAGCCGCAACCGATGCGTCAACCTCGCTATTTTTCGAAATTTTTTCTAATTCTTGGCGCCGCTGTGGCTTTGCCCGTTCGCCCCTGAATTCATACGCATTCTTGCGCAAGCGAGCACCGTTATGACGCTTTAGGGGAAGCGTCCGCCAGCCGATCAACCCCGATACCGCAGCGCGTCCACCAAAACCGAGAATGCCGCAGAGGGTTGTCGGCGACTCGGGTAGTAGAGATGATATCCGGGAAACACCGGGCACCAATCCTTAAGCACCCGCACAAGCCTCCCATCAGCCAGTTGCTCGCTGACATGGTCTTCCATGACAAAGCCAAGGCCGAAGCCATCTTCAGCCGCTTGCACGATCATATTGACGTTGTTGAATGCAAGTTGGCCCTCAACGCGAACGCGGATTTCGCGCTCTTCCTTTCCCAGTTCCCAAGCATAAAGTCCGCCCCCGCTCAACATGCGGAGGTTGATGCAGCGATGTGATGAAAGATCGTGCGGCGTTTCTGGCCTCGGCTGTTTTGCCAGATATGCCGGCGACCCGACGATCGCCATCCGGAGGTCTGGCCCGATGCGGACCGCGATCATGTCCTTGGCGAGCGCTTCTCCAAGACGAACACCTGCATCGAAACGTTCGCTGACGATATCGGTAAAGCCGGAGTCGATCGCGAGCTCGACATTGATCTCGGGGTAATCGGCCAGCATTTTTCGGAGAAGGGGCCAGAGCACGGTCACGGCGGCATGCTCGGCCGTGGTGATCCGGATATTGCCAGCGGGCCTGTCGCGAAGATCGCCGAGCGACGCGAGTTCGGAACCGATACTGTCCAGCGCCGGTCGGAGCGTGGCGAGCAGTCGCTCGCCGGCCTCCGTCGGCGCGACGTTGCGGGTCGTCCGAGTCAGAAGCCGAACCCCAAGTCGAGCCTCAAGCCGTCTGATCGTGTGGCTCAAAGCGGACTGCGAAGTGCCGAGTTTCGCAGCAGCCCGGGTGAAATTCTCTTCGTCGGCCACAGTCATGAACGCGTTGAGATCAACCAGTTCCTCGCGTCTCAATCATGAACTCCCGGTATTGGTGGCGACGAATCCCTTAACAAGAAGCAAGGCACTGCATCTCGGTCAAGTCTTCTTTGGCAATTGCCAAGCGTAAACCGTCCGATCCTGGCGGCTCCGATTATCCACCGGCTCACTCTGTGGAGATGTTTCCGTGATGGAACCGGATTGCTTCTCAAGCCTTGAATCCAGCGAGCAGGTGATAGCAACCTTTTTCAGAGGTGTATGCATGACAGAGAATGAAGAGTTGGTCAGAGAAATCGGATTCCTAGCGGACAGTGCCCAGATGCAGTCGGAAAAGGAGTTTGACATAAAATCTCTGGCTGTTGGCCTGTGGGCGAACTTCAACGAACTTTCCGTCGAGGAGATTGAGGACGCGCTGCGGGATGCCTGGCGGGCGCGTGGCCTGCCGTTCAACGACAACGCAGCCACCTAAGGTCAAAGATTCCTTGCGAACAGATTCTGGAACATCCATGTGCGGTACAAGCTTCTTCCTTGTCTCAACACATGGAGGATGAGATGTTTTTGAAACTCCTAACAGTATCTGCGATGGCACTTGGCCTTGCGACGTCGGCCATGGCGCAAACCTCTGGTAGCGCGGGGCAGGGTTCGGGAACCAGTAGTGGCTCCAACCAGACCGGGACGGACGGCTTGACCGGGTCCGGAAGCGGTTCAGGCGCGGCCGGTGGTGCCAATGCCGGCGCGATCGATGTCAATCCAACGAACAGCACGAACATGAATGGACAAAACAGCGGCGCATCGGGCGGCGATGGGAATGATTGCCAGCGCCAGCATGCCGGATCAACGGCCAATCCGTCACCGACATCAGGCACACAGTCAAACCTTCCAGACGCGGCACACGCCTGCAAATAAGGATTTGCCCCGCTCTGGCGGGGCGTTCCTTTTCAGGACGTGGGTCTAGGTAGATGTTGATTTCGTCGGCGCCTTGTCCGGCCAGAATCTCACATCCGGACGAGCAAGCCCGCCGCCGAGTGCCGCTACGGTTCCATCGGCGCGCCAGCATGCGGCACCGATCATCGTCTCGCCGAACGCGATGGCATTCATGCCGCCGCCGATATGCGGCATCACCCGAACCTCGTGACCGAGTTCTTGGAGCTTTTCCTGTTGCGGAGCATAGGCTTGTTCGATTTCTACTTCCTGGCCCTGGGTCCATATCCGGGGAGCTTCAACAGCTTCCTGGAGGCTCATCTTGTGGTCGATCAGATTGACGATTGTCTGCATGGCCGATGGGAAAATTCGCAAGCCGCCGGGGAGGCCGAGCGCGAACACCGGCGCGCCGTCCTTCATCAGGATCATCGGGGCCATCGAGGTCGGAACGCGCTTGCCCGGAACCACCGACAGGGCGTTGCCGGGATGCGGGTCGAAATTGCTCATGTAGTTGTTGGGGATGATGCCGGTGCCCGGCACGGCCAGCCGTGCCCCGAAAAGCCCGTTGATCGTGTGTGTGGCGGTGACGATGTTGCCGTCCCGGTCGGCCACCGTGAGGTGGGTCGTGTCGTGACTTTCATAACCGGCTGCTCGCGGTGCCGGCAGGCTGGCCGCCTGACGGATCTGGGCGCGGCATTCCTCGGCATAGGCCTTGGAGGTCAGCCGCTCCACTGGCACGTCGACAAAGGCCGGGTCACCCGAATAGGCGCGACGGTCGGCAAATGCAATCCGGATCACTTCCGCGAGAAGATGCAGCGATGCGGGGCTGCCGAAGCCCATGCCCTGGATGTCATAGGCTTCCAGCATGTTGAGCATCTGGGTGACATGCACACCGGACGACGCCGGTGGCGGCGGACCGGCGATCTCGAAACCGCGATAGGTGCCGATGATCGGTTTGCGTTCGATCGGCAGGTAAGCGCGCAGGTCGGCTTCGGTGACCCAGCCCGCATCCTCGCCGCCTGTCGACATGCGCGCGGCGAGTGCCGCCCCAAGGGCGCCGCCATGCAGGGCTGCGGCCCCTTCGCGCTGGATCAGCCGCAGGCTCTCGGCATAATCGCCCATCACGAGGCGATCGCCCGGAGCCGGTGCCGCACCGCCGGGCATGAGGATTTTTGCGATTTCCGCATCCTGCGAAAGCTCGCCGGCTGCCTCGGCAATCGCGCCGGACAGATAATGCGTGACGGCAAAACCGCGCGAGGCAAGCCGGATCGCCGGCTCGACAATGTCAGCAAAAGGCAGCTCGCCATACCGTGCCTGCATGTCGCACCAGCCGGCCAGGTTGCCTGGAACCGCGACCGAGGAGGCGCCGATGATATTACGGCGCCCTTTGGCGTCCATATGCCGCCCCGGCTCGTCCGAAACCGGCTCGTAGATTTCGGGATGCATGGTCGCCGCCGCGGACGACAGGGCGTCGATCACTACATGTGTTCCGTCGGCCATCCGAAGATGTGATAGCCCGCCGCCAGCAATGCTCACCATCATCGGCTCGACCACCGTCAACGCTAAAAGCGAGGCGACCGCAGCGTCCACCGCATTGCCGCCCGCCGCCAGGATTTCGAATCCGGCTGCCGAGCCCAGTGGGTGGTTGGTGACAACCATGCCTCCCGCGCCGCTGGCCGGGGATTTCTCGCAAGTGAATGGCAGGTTGGGAGGGCTCATGTCTGATCTCAATCGTGGATGTGGCATTGGCAATGGGCTGACCGGCGCAAAGCGTTTCAGCTAGAGAGCATGGATTGGTTAATCTGTTCCAGAATTTTGAACGTGGCGCGTCGTAATGCGGTGCCAGTTGCTTCATTAATAGCCGCGTTTCGCGTCCGCGATATCAGTGACGGTTCCTGTCTCCTCGAAGGTCTTGATGTTCCTGGCCACGATCTTGCTACCGGTCGGCGCATCGATCAGCGAGGCGACATGCGGAGTGATCGTGATCTTCGGATTGGTCCAGAAGGGGTGCGATCGGGGCAACGGCTCCACCGGGAAGACATCGAGCGTCGCACCGGCGATCTGTCCCGAATCCAGGGCTTCGACAAGATCGCTTTCGACCAGATGCGGCCCGCGCGCAGCATTGATGACGCTGGCCCCGGGCTTCAGTCGGTTGAAGGTGTCAGCATTGAGAATGCCGCGGGTGCTTTCGGTCAATGGTAAGAGGCAGACGAGTATTTCCGTTCCATCGAGAAAGGCTCGCAAGCCTTCATCTCCAGCGCAGCATTTTATTCCCTGCAGTTGCTTCTGAGATCGCGACCAGCCGTGCACCTCGAAACCGATCTGTTTCAGGAGATCTGCCGCAGCGGCGCCGAGATTGCCCAGACCCATGACGCCCACCCGTCTTTGAGTGGCGGGAGGCACGACGATCTGCTCCCATTGCTGGCGGGCTTGGTTCGCCTCTATACGTGGCATCTCGCGGTGGTGTCGCAGAACATGCAGCGCCACATACTCCTTCATCCGTTGTGTCAGGTCGGTGCCTACCGTGCGAATGATCGGGACGTGCAGCGGCAGTTGCTCGTCGGCGAGAACATGATCGATACCTGCTCCAACTGACACTATCGCCTTCAGGTTCCTGAACGACCTCATCGCGCCTGTTGCCGGTCGCCAGACCACGGCATAGGTCACGGCATCGGGATCCGTAACCTTGTCGATCGGATAAACGCGCCAATCCGGCAGCAAATCCCGTAGCATCTGGCACCACCACTCGGTCTTGTCTTCGGCCGGCAGGGAAACGACGATGGTCATGGAGCGTCCTAGGTTGACTCGTGCGCCAAAGCGCGGCTCCATTCACAGCATGACGGGCGGGGCGGTCAAAGTAAAAATTGCAGTCCGTCTCAATCTCATGGCCAATCAACGCCGGATGTCAGTCCGTGATTTGGTTCCGAAGCCTGCCCTCGCGCAGCAGGATGTTCACCGTCTGCGCAGCATTGTGGCGCATCTCGATGGCGGCGTGATCGGAATAGAAAGCATTGTGCGGTGTAATCACAAGGCGACCCTCGATCCAGTTGCTGCGTTCGCGCCATGCCGTCAGCAGCGGGTGATTGCCCGGCGGCTCTTTCGCCAGTGCGTCGATCGCCGCCGCCGCAAGATGGCCATTGCGCAGAGCCGCCTCCAGTGCGTCGAGATCGTCCAGCAGTTCTCCGCGCGCCGTGTTGACGAGGATGGCTCCGGGCTTGAGCCGCGAAAGGCCTGCGGCATCAAGCATCCCGCGCGTCTGCGCATTGGCGGGGCAGTGCAGCGTCACGACGTCAGCCTGTGCAAAGAGATCGTCGAGCTTTTCGGCGCGTTCGTAGCCGATCGCTTTTTCATGGCCAGGCGGCTGGCCCGGGTCGTACCCCAGAATGCGAAAGCCGAATGGCTTCAGGCGATTGATCACCGCCGTCCCGATCCTCCCCACGCCGACCACTCCAACGGTGGCACGATTCGAGCGGGCGAGTGGCTTCAGGCTGTGGACCTGCCAGCCCGTCGTGTAGCCACGGGCGCGGGCGTCATGTTCCCACAATCGCCGATGCAGGGAGAGGATCATTGCAACGGCATGATCAGCAACTTCCTCGGTGCCGTAGTCAGGATTGTTGGCGAACGGGATGCCCGCAGCCGCGAGTGCCGGCAGATCGATCTTCTCGTACCCGACGCCATACCGCACCACGCCGCGGCAGCGCTTCAGCTGAGCAATGCTGCGGCTCGTGATACGCGCGCCCCAGACCAGCAATGCGTCCAGCCTCGCCAGCCGATCGGGATCGTACGAGCCTTCGTCGGTGCTCCCGAAGAAGTCGATTTCGACATCGTCGCCGAGCACCTTAGCTTCGAGGTCGGGCGTACCGAACATATGGTCGGTGACGCCGACCAGGTATTTCCGTTGGGCTGTCATTGCTATTCTGTCGATTGGCGCAGCAATATGTCGTTTCTATTCCGCTGCGATTGCGTCTGCCCTTGCGCGGGCTTTGACGAGAACGGAGGCTTCCGCCAACGCCTGGTTCACACGGCCGAGGATAAGGGGCGACGGCTGGCCGTCCGTGAAGTCACGGCTCGATGCGTAGATCGCTGTCGGCAGGACAAACGCTTCGAAAAAGGCGAAGAGCGGGCGCAATTGATGCTCGACGACGAGGGAGTGCCGCTCGCCTCCGCCGGTTGCCGTCAGGATGATGGGCTTGCCGCGCAGCGATGCCGGATCGAGAAGATCGAAGACGTGCTTGAAGAGACCGGTGTAGCTGCCTTTATAGGTCGGCGAACCGATAACGAGTGCTTCCGCATCGACGATGGTCTGGATCACCTTCCTTGCCGCGGGATCGAGATCATCGATCGATCTGGCTGTTGCCAGCGAGGGGCCGAGGTCCTCGACGTCAAAGACTGCGTGCGGAAGGCCAGCCTGCGCCGCAAGCGATTGCGTGACGCTGTCGACAAAGCGTCGTGTGCTTGAGGGACGCGTGATGTTGCCCGAGAAGCCGACGATCAGATCGTTGTTCATTTAAAATTCCTTTCGCACCTTTGCTTTGAGCGGTGGCGTCTGAGAAAACAGAAGATGGGGCGGGCGCCGATCGCGCTCCGTCTGGCTATGCCGACTTTAGAACGGTCAATCCCTTCGAATAGCTCGAACGCGCCGTTTCTTTCCGATTCCAGCGATCGAATGCGGCGCGGCCCAGTATCGATACGGAGGTATCTTCCTGTGGCGCGTGCACGAGCACCGACTGGATGTCTCTGAAGTGCCGTTCCAGTCCAAGATCCGCGGTCAGGCCCGGATTGCCGATGCCACGGACGGCAATCTGCACGGCGTCGCGGATTTGTCGGCCCGCGAGCAGACGCGCCCTTATCAGCATTTCCGCATCGCCAAGGTTTGCTTCGAGGGCGCCGAAAATGATCTGCCTTGCACCTGAGACGAGCAGGTCGATCTCGCCTGATAGCGTCACGAAACGTTCCGTTCGGGCGATAGGATGGCCCAGATTGGCAGGTACTCGTTCATGTGCGAACCGGATGAATGCGGCCTGCGCCGCTTCGGCCGCGCCGAGATAAATTGAGGTCAGCGCCAGGGTCATGGCTGCATGGGCGCGGTTGTCCTGCTGCGCCACTGAGGGATCAACGAGATCGAGCACATTTTCCGCCGGGATCTCGACGTCGGTATATTCGACGTCATGCGATCCCGTCGCGCGCATGCCGAGGCTCTTCCAGTTTTCGATCACCTTGATGCCAGGCAATCCATTCGGCACGACGAACGTGCCGACGCGACAAGACGCCTCGTCCGTATGCGCCCAGACGAGAAAATGCGTCAGGCCGTAAGCACCGGTTACGAAGCGTTTGCGTCCGCTGATCGACCAGCCGCTGGCCGTGCGTCGTGCACGGGTCGCGGGCAGGCCGCCGCGCGCAGGCGAGCCGAGCTCCGGCTCGACACGAGCGGCGTTGAGGAGCAGCGGTCGTTGTTTTCCTTCGGCTAGCAGGCGTTTGTAGAGATCGTCCGGCCAGTTGCTCTTGGCGGCCTGACCAAGGTGATTGAAGATGGTCATGGCGCTGATCAGCGCGACCGACGGGTCACCTCGCCCCAATCCCAGAAGAATGTGGGCTGCGTCCAGGAGCGTCGCGCCCTGGCCGCCATACCGTGTGGCAACTGTACTGTCCAGCAGTCCGCTTTGATGAACGGCGCGAATTCCCGTCCACGGAAAGTCACCGGTCTGGTCCGCATCGGGTGCTGCTTCCGCGAGAACGCGCACGGTGTCTTCAAGGGCGTCTAGATCTAGGGGCATAGTGGTCGAGGCTTTCTGGCTATCGACAGATTGAAGTCCCGGCGAAAGGATATTTTGATCGCCGAGATGTCGGAGCATGCAGTCAGACGATCGTCCGACCGTGGGATCAGGCGGCAGCTTTGCTCTTCGCTGCTTCCCGTTCGCGAATGCCCTCACGCACAAGCGGCAGGACATACCGGCCGTAATCCACCGCATCGTTGTAGTTGTCGTAGCCTCGGATCGAGATCAGGTCTGCGCCAAGGTCGATGTAATCGAGGATCGAGTCAGCAATGGTCCTCGGCGAACCAACGAGAGCGGTGGTCGCGCCGCTGGCATTGGTGGCGGTGACTGTCGGATACCAAAGGGCGCGATCATGCACATCGCCTCGTTTGGCGATGTCGAGTAGTCGCTGTGAGCCGACATTCGCCGGAGCTGCTGCATTGACCGGAGCGCGATGCAGGCCCTTCTGGCGGTTGGCTGTCAATTGGTCCAAAACCTTGTGCGCCTTCTCCCAGGCCAGCTCATCGGTTTCAGCGACGATCGGTCGGAAGGTGACCCAGATACGCGGACGATCCGTCCGTCCGACCTTTGCAGCTTCCGCATAGATACGGTCGATCTGCTGCTTTGTCTCGGCGAGTGGTTCGCCCCACAGGCCAAAGATGTCGCAGAGCGAGCCGCCGATACGATAGGCGGCATCCGACGAGCCGCCAAGCGAGATCGGGATCAACCCGTTCGTTGGGCGAACGGCGCTGCGGAACTGCTTGAACTGGTAGTATTTACCGTCGAAATCGAAAGGCTCCTTTGACGTCCATACGAGGCGCAGGATGCGGATATATTCCTCTTGCCGCTCGTAACGCTCTTCCTTGTTGAAGAAGTCGCCTTCACGGGCCTGCTCTTCGTCACTGCCGCCGGCAATAAAGTGTACGACCACGCGGCCGCCGCTCAATTGGTCGAGCGTGGCAAGCGACTTGGCGGCAACAGTAGGATAGACGGTGTTGGGGCGCAAGGCGACGATGATCTTGATGTTCTTGGTGTGCGCAAGAACGGTCGCACCAAGCGTGAAGGGGTCGAAGGAGGAGGACGAGTACGGGATCAGCGTGTAGTTGAAGCCGTAGTCGTCCAGAGCACGCGCGTATCGCTCCAGAAACTGCGGATCCACCGGTGCATCGGGAATGGGATTTAGATCGTTCGATGCGTTGGGAAAACTGACGCTGATGAATTCCGCGGTCATATGACCTCCTCGAAGTTGTCAATCAATGCCCTGACCGTAAGACGCGATCGGGCGGCAAGAAAGACAGGTATTTCTTTATCTACTCAATCTGTAGAAAATATTGTTCATGACGTCGGCCGGATGAAAACTGGCGTGATAGTGGACGGGATAAAGGTCGCGAACGGATTGCTCCGATCGCGGCCGGTCTCTCGTCAGGACGCGGGCGACCAGCCGAAACTTGGGGCCACCGTTTCGGCAAGATCCGTCAGCAGCCTGATGTTCTCGGCAAGGCCGAAGGCCGGCGGCAGGAAGAGGACGATCTCATCGGCGCTGGAGAGGCCTGGATCATTGAAGACCGCCTCGATCACCTCATCAGGGCTGCCCTGGAAGACCGGCGAGATCTGTGCGCCGGCCGGAGGCGCCGCGGGCTCGAGGGCCCCCTTTGGTCGCGATGCGCCTATACCCTTCGTACGACGCTCGAAATCGTAGGCGGCGTATTTCTGCCGTAGCTCGGCTGTGGTGCCAACAAGGACGGAGGCCGCGACGGCGACCGGTGGCGGGTCTGTCGCCCACGTCTTGCGCCATGTCGTGCGGAAAGCCTCGATGATGCGCGCCTGATAGTGGCTGAACGCCTCACCGTCCTCCTGATCATGCTGAACGGTCCCTGAAATCAGGCCGATGCCGAGCTCCGCCGCCTGGATCGCCGAACTCAGGCTCGCCGATCCTTGCCGGATGCGCGACCGTAGTGTCGGGCTGTGCGGCGTCACACGCAATGCGGCGCCATGATGCGCGCCCTCGCCGGAACCCGCCACCGTATGAAGAACGTCGCCAGAGATTGCGGAGAGAAAACGTGCCTGCCTGCGCTTTGCTTCTGTCCGTGCGTCCGTGTCGACGGTGCCGAAAACTGCGTCGAATGCCGCATTGGCCCCGGTCGAAATGGCCAGCTCCAGCCTGCCGTCGATCAGAAGGTCCGTGGTGCCGGCCGCCTCGGCGAGCAGGATCGGGTCCTGATAGCGCATGGGAATGACTGCGGAGCCCAGCCGGATGCGCCGGGTGTGCTGACCGGCGGCGGCGAAGAACGGAAGCGGGGACGAGAGATAGTGGTCGAAGTGGCGTTGATAGGCCCAGCCCGACTGATAGCCCAGCTGCTCGGCATGTTTAAAGAGTTCGATCCCGTCACGCAAGCCTTGCGCAGGTCCGGTCTCTTCGTTGAACGACACGCGCGTGTTGAAGCCCAGCCGCTGCTTAGGGCGAAACGATGCGGGGAGGGGAGCGACAGTTGTTGCGATGGTCATGCGATTTTTTCCTCCTGGCGGATGCGCCGGGATTTGGGCTGCAGCGCCGTCGGACGGCCCGAGATGCCCGCAGGGATCGATTCCAGCAGTGACGCGGTATAGGGATGCCGTGGATTGCCGAATACATCGGAAACCGCTCCGTCCTCGACGATCTTCCCCCGCTGCATCACCGAAACGGTGTGCGCAAGCTGGCGCACGAGCGCCAGATCATGGGAGACGAAAATATAGGTCAGGCCAAGCTTCGCCTGCAGTGAAAGCAGCACTCCGACGATGTCGGCTTGCACGCTGACGTCGAGCGCTGAGGTCGGCTCGTCGAGCACGATCACATCCGGCTTCAACACCAGTGATCGGGCAATCGCGACACGCTGCCGCTGGCCGCCCGACAGGGCGCCCGGCTTGCGCCCAAGAAACTGTTCCCCGAGACCGACATCGGCAAGCGCCTCGCGGACCTTTTCCGCGCGTTCCTTGGACGTTCCGATCTTGAAGCGATCAAGCGGTTCCCGCACGAGATGCTCGACTTTCCATGTCGGATCCAGCGAAGTGAAAGGGTTCTGGTAGACCAGTTGCAGATGCCGCCACACCGCGCGCAACGATCCCTGCGAGCGACCGACGAGACGCTCGCCGGCAACGGTGATCTGTCCTTCATCGGCTTCCTCGAGTCCAAGCAGAAGCCGAATGGTTGTCGTCTTGCCCGAACCGGATTCACCGACCAGCGCGTGTGTCGTCCCTGGCGCAACGGAGAATGACACATCATCGACAGCCGTCAGGGTCTTGCCATCAACGACAAACCGCTTGCTGATCGCTCTGACGTCGATCTTCGGTGCGTCAGCCGTTCCGATCTTGTGCGGACTCGAGGCGGGCTCGCGCAGTTTGGCGTATCGATCCGGATTGAGCGCTGGGACATCGGCATGCAATTTGCGAGCATAAGCCGACGCAGGTGAGGAGAAGATGGCCCGTGTATTGCCAGCTTCCTGCACGACGCCATCCTTGAGCACAACCAGCGTGTCTGCCCGTTCAGCGGCGATCGCAAGGTCGTGGGTGATCAGGAGAAGGCTGATATTCAGGTCCTGCTGCAAGCGCGAGAGCAGATCGAGGATGCGTTTCTGGATCGTAACGTCGAGCGCTGACGTCGGTTCGTCCGCAACCAGCAGGGCCGGCCGCGGCAGCACTGCGAGCCCGATCAACACACGCTGCAGCATGCCGCCGGACAACTGGTGAGGATAGGAATCGTAGACCCGCTGAGGGTTGTCCAGCCCGACCTGAGCGAATGTCTCCAGGATCAGCGCCTTGCGGATAAGTTTGTTCGGCTCGTCGACCAGCGCTGCCGCTTCCATCGCCTGGACGCCGATCGTGCGCACAGGATTGAGCGCGTTGCCGGGGTCCTGCGGTACGAAGCCAATGGCTTTGCCGCGAAGAGGACGGAAGCCCTGCTCGGACAGGTCGAGTATATCCTGTCCGCCGAACTCGATGCGGCCGGACGCGTGCCCTCCCTTTGGCAGCAGCCGTAGGACAGCGCGCGCGATGGTCGATTTGCCTGATCCCGACTCGCCGATCAACGCCAGGCTTTTGCCGCGGCCCAACTCGAAGTTTACGCCGCTGACGACCTGGTTCGATCCGTAGGATACCGACAGTCCGTCGGCTCTCAGCAGCGGGCTTGGGAGAGGTGGCCGCGATGTCTCGTTTCTGAAATCCGCGTAATTGACGTTCAGTCTGTCTTGCGAAGCCATCGGCTGATCCTATTCACAGAGAGGACGGTAGCAATCGTGACAAAGGCCGGTGCGTAAACGAGCCAGGGCCATTTGAGGTAATCCTTGCCGATGGAGACCAGCAGCCCCCAGTCGGAGGCGGGCGGCGGGTCGCCGTAGCCGAGAAACGCAAGGCTGGCGATCACCAGGATTGCCTCGCCGAACTGCAGCACGGCGAGTGGCAGCACGGAACGGGACGCGTTTGGCAACACGTGACGCATCAGGATGTACCAGCGCGAGCCTCCCAAAAGGAACGACGACTCCACAAACGTCGCCTGCCTCGTCTTGATCACTTCAGAGCGCATGACGCGGGCGAAGATGGCGACGGCCGAAACGCCGGTGGCAATGGCGGCATTGATCGTCTCGAAGCCGATCGCGGTAACGACGATGACAGCGAGCAAAAACTTTGGGATGGCCAGCAGGACATCGACGAGGCGGGCAAGCACGACATCAACCCAGCCGCCGAGAAATCCGGCCACGAGACCGATCAGGCCACCGGCGACGACGCCGATGACCACGGCGATGAGGGCGCTCGATACCGAAGAGGCCGTTCCGTAGACGACGCGCGCGTAGACGTCTCGTCCGAGATGATCGGTTCCGAACCAGTGCGCCAGGCTCGGGCCGAGCAACTTGTCAGCCGGCACCCCGACGACCGGGCTATGGCCGGTGAAATAGCCGGGAACGAGCGACCACGCGATGACGATTGCAGTGATTGCCAAGGAGAGGGCGACGGTGACCGGTATGCGATTAGCGGTCAGCCAGCCCAGGCGGTTCAAGGGTGATTGGGATGTGGAGGTGAAGCTCATCGGGTCACCACACTGTCGATATCGATAGACGTTTCATCGGCAGTCACCGGTCGGCGTTTGGCCCCGCCGACAAGCTTCACGCGTGGGTCAAGCAAAGGATAGACCAGGTCAGCGATCAGGTTGACGAGAACGAAGACAACGGCGCCCAGTGAAACGACGGCCTGCAGGACCGGGAGATCCTGTGTGCTCACCGACCGCTGCACGAGGCTGCCGATGCCGGTGCGTCCGAAGACGGTCTCGGTGATCAGGGATCCGCCCAGCAGTTCGCCGATGGTCAGAGCAATGACGGTGACGACAGGCAAGGATGCCGGCTTGAGCAGGTCTTTTAGAAACAGACGCAGCTGTCCGATACCGCGGGCGCGCGCAACCGCCGCGTATTCCTGATCGGCCTCATGATCGAGATTTGCGATCAGCACCTCGGCGATCTGCGCGGAAATCGGAATCCCAAGCGCGATTGCCGCGAACACAGTCGCCCAGACGCTATTGGGCTCGATGACACGAAAAAGGCCGATCTGGAAGCCAAATACGTGGATCAGCACCAGACCAATCACGAAGTTGGGTACCGACAGGAATAGCGACGGAAACCCGCGCAAAAGTCCCTGGCCGTACTTCTTTGGAACGAACCTCGTGCCATAGGCGACTGCCGCCGCAAGGATCAGCGCGACGGCGAGACCCGCTGTCGCGAGAATGAGCGTCGATGGCAGCACCTCGGCAATCAACGTCGATACGGGCCGGTTGGACCGCATCGACATCCCGAGATCCCCGGTCAGGAAGCCTGATAGTGATGACCACAGCTGCACCGGGATCGGTCTGTCCAAGCCCTGGGCTGCGATGATCTCGGTGATTTCCTCCTCCGTGAACCCATTCTGCGGGTTACGGAGGACGCTGGTGATCGGGTCGCCGGGCAGGATGCTGACGACCACGAAGGTGAAGACATAGGCCAGCAGTATGACGACCACCGCCTGGCCGAGCCGCTTCGCGGCGTAGGTTAGGTAGGCATGGTTCATGCGGTTACCTCCGGTGCGCGTTAGTCGGTCTTGCTGGCCGTGTAGTAGCTGGCATAGGCGACGCCGTTGTAGGTCTCGCCCTTGAGCGTCGGAGACTGCACATAGATGCGCTGGACGATCTGCGTGCGCGGAATAAAATAGCCCTGCTCGAGGACGTATTTCTGCAGGTCGTCGAGCAGCGGTGTCCGGATGTCGACTGAGCCTGCCCCGGCGATCTTGTCGCGCAATTCGTTGATCCGGGTATCGGTCTCGCCGAGCGCGAACCAGTTTTCACCATTGTTGGCGTTGGTCAGGATACCTGCAACGGTTCCGGCATCGATGAAGCTGCGCGTCACTTCGTAGGTCGGGATCGCCGCCCCGCCGAACTTGACCTTTTCTCCGAACGTCACAACATCGTAGGCACGAATGACGACCTTCCAGCCGATCTTCCCGAGTTGCTGGGCGATGAGTTCATCGACCGATTTCGAGGTCGCCAGATAAGGGTTGGAGTGGATCGTCAGCGCCAGAGGTTTGCCATCCTTGCTGCGAATTCCGTCGGCACCCTTCACCCAGCCTGCCTCGTCGAGCAGCTTCTCGGCCTTCTCGGGGTTGTAGGCGAGCAGATCGCTGTGGTCGGTCGCTCCCGGCACGTTGCTCTGAATGAACGAGGTGGCAAGCTTCCAGTCCGGCGTGTAGACGGTGTCGATGATTTCCTGGCGGTTGATGCCGGCTTGCAGTGCCTGGCGCACCTTGACGTCGTCATAGGGCGCGAGCTTGGTGTTGACCGCCCAGCCATTGACGAAACCGAGGTAGCGCGGCGTGGCGACCGTGAAGCCTTCATCCTTGAGCGACTTCAGCTCCTGGGGAGAGGCGTTATACGCGACGTCAGCTTGGCCGGACTGCACCGAAGCGACGCGGAGCGACGGCTCGGATACCAGCTTGTAGGTTATCGAGTCGAGATAGGCCGGGCCGGTGTGGCCGACGGCTGCCGGACCCCAGTTGTAATCCTTGCGCTTGACGAGCTTGACGTAGTCGCCCTCTTTCCAAGACTCGACCACATACGGGCCGCTGCCGGAGGTCTTGCTGAGGTCCGCCTGCTCGGTGGCCGGCTGTGCAATGCTCTTCGGCGAGATCAGGATCGAGCCGTGGTACCCGAGCGTCGGGATGAAGCCGAGCGTCGGCTTCTTGAAGAAGATCTTTACTGTCGCTGCATCGACAGCCTCGGCATGATCGTAGGTCTTCGGGAAGAGACCGATCGGATTGATACCCTCGCTCTTGCGACCAGCGTACCAAATATCGAGATTGGCAACGACGGCCGCGGCGTCGAGCGGCGCGCCATCGGAAAACGTCACGCCACTCTTCAGATGCAGAGTGAATTCGGTGGCATTGTCGTTCTGCTCCCAACGCTCGGCAAGCCATGGGCTCACCTTGCCCTCGGCGTCAACGTAAAGCAGTTTGTCGGTCACATGGCCCCAGACGTGGCCCTGGAAGCTGGATATCGCGCTATTGTTGGGAATCCAGGTATCGCCGAGGGAGTCGATGAGGAATGCAATGTCGCCACCGTCGCGCGGTGTGTCGGCGCTGAAAGCGGGCGTGAAGTCTGCCGTCGCTATCAGCAAAGCGGCTGCTGCTGCGGAGGCGGTCAGAAGCAGGCGGCGCCGGGTGAGCGAGAGCGACGTGGAACGTTCGGTCATAAGAGTATCCTGGTGGTTCGAATGATGCAGGTCCCGATGGCGGCGAGCGTGACGGGAAGGAAATTTCATAGTTTATGGCTGCGGTGGAGGCGCGATGGTGCCTATCTGCTCTTTACGGAGCGGCAGCAACGCCTGGGTTGGCAACCAACTGGTCTTGCAAATTTAAGGATTGCGGCCGCGCGCGGCAGCGATATTTCTGTCGCTCAAGAGAGCGCCGTCATCCGCGTTGCGCTATGAATCGGTTGGCAAACTTTTGCTTTCGGCATGTCCGGTGTCCCAACTGTCTTTGACAAAAATCATGAGGCACAGGCTAGGCAAGAAACCCCGATCACTAAAGACCAGTCGTTCTTTTTCTATAGAAACTATGGATTATTTGTCTCTGATTTTGGCTGTTTGAAGGATCATCGTTTTCCGGTTCGCGGACAAAGCACAAGTGCGATGGGCATACTGAAAAGCCGATGGTCTCTGGTCATAAAATTGCAGAGGCTTGTTGTTTGCGATCGTCGTGGACCGGACGCTGAGCGCGCAGCTCACCACGGCAAATCCCTAGGCGGATCTATAGGTGGTCAGCCCCTTCAGTCGGCCGGGTCCGAGATAAATTTCATTCGTTCGAAGATCTGCACGGGCGGAAGCTCGCCGACAAAACGCTCGACCTCCACTTTGGTGAGTTGGCCGGTCGAGCCTTGCGCGAGTTGCGAAGTGCCGATGTCGCGCGTCAGGATGTTCGGATTGCCGTGAATGCACATGGCTTTCTCCGCTGACTTGTCATCGGGCTCGAACCACGCGCCCGTCGCCAGTTGCAGGACGCCCCGGCGCAGATCGTCGCTGAGCACTGCGGCGGCGAGGCAGCTGCCTCGGTCGTTGAACAGCCTGACGATCTCGCCGTTCGAGATGCCGCGCTCGGCAGCATCGGCCGGGTTGATCCGCACCGGCTCCCGGCCCTTGATCTTGGTGGAACGACTGAAATCGCCGTAGTCCAGCTGGCTGTGCAGGCGTTGATGTGGCTGATTGGAGATAAGGTGAAGCGGGAAGCGGCGGCCGTTGTCTTCGGCCTCCTGCCTTGGCGGATACCAATGCGGATGGCCCCGGCAATCGTCGTAACCGAAGCTTTCGATGGTCTCGGAAAAGATCTCGATCTTTCCGGATGGTGTCTGCAGCGCGTTTGCGAAGGGATCGGCTCTAAACGCATGTGCCGGACCGCCCATGTCGGGCTTGATTGGAAGGCGTAGCTCGCCCTTCTCCCAGAACACATCGAAATCCGGGGCCTCGTGCCCTCCCGCCGCGAGCGCCGCGCGGGTCGTCTCGAACAGAACCGAGAGCCACTCCTTGCTGCTGCGGTTCTCGGTAAAATCTTCGAATTTTCCGAGGCAACGGGCAATCTCCGAGAAGATCTCATAGTCATCCCGTGCTTCGCCGACCGGTTCCAGGATCTTCTTCATCGCGATCATCAGGGGATCGCGGTCCGCTGCGCCGATATCGTCGCGCTCGAGCGTTGTCGTCGCCGGCAGGACGATATCCGCATAGCGCGCCGACGAGGTCCACGCCGTCTCGTGCACGATGATCGTCTCCGGCCTTTTGAATGCCGCACGCAAGCGGTTGATATCCTGATGATGATGGAACGGATTGCCTCCGGCCCAGTAGACCAGACGGATATCGGGATAGCGCATCGCCTGGCCGTTATAGGCGTAGGCGGCGCCTGGATTGAGCAGCATGTCGGCGATGCGCGCGACGGGGATGAAGTCCGTCACAGGATTCTTGAACTGGCTGAACGTCGGGAGTGGAACGCCGGGTAGGCTTTTGCCGATATTGCCCAATGCGCCGAGCGAGTAGGAATAGCCACCGCCATCCAACCCCATCTGCCCCAGCATCGCGGCCAGCACGATGCCCATCCACACCGGCTGCTCACCATAGTCGGCGCGCTGCAGGGAGTGACTGACGGTGATCAATGTTCTGGCGCCCGCCATCGCACGCGCGAGACCCTCGATGCTATCGACCGGGATGCCACAAATCTCGGAAGCCCACCGCGCGGTCTTTTCGACACCGTCCGCACGGCCCAGCAGGTAGTCCTCGAAGCGCTCGTAGCCGACCGTGTAGCGATCGAGGAACTCACGGTCATGCAGCTTTTCGCTGACAAGCACATGGGCAAGGCCGAGCATCAGCGCGACGTCGGTGCCCGGTATGATCGGCAGCCATTGTGCGTCGGTCTCATCGGGCGAATCGTCTTTCAGCGGGCTGACGAGCACGAAGCGGGCGCCGCGGGCACTCGCGCCAGCGAGCTTCTGGCGAACGATATGCGCGCTGATACCGCCGCCATGCACATCGGCATTCTTGATCGCCATTCCACCGAAGGCGACAACGATTTCGATGCTGCGCTCGATTGCGTCCCAGGTCACGCTCTTGCGGTCGAAGTGGTCGTAGGGTCCCAACACGTGCGGGATGATCACCATGGCCGCGCCGGAGCTGTAGGTGTTGACCGACCGAGCGTAGCCACCCAGCACATTCAGGAACCTGTGGACCTGGCTCTGCGCGTGATGGAACCGGCCTGCACTCGACCACCCGTAGGAGCCGCCGAACACAGCCTGGGGGCCGAAGGCACCGTAAACGCGGCTCAGCTCCTTCGCTACGATCTCAGATGCCTGCGGCCAGCTGACCTCGACAAAATCGTCGGCACCCCGATCTTGCGCGTGGCCCGGCTTTCCTTCAAGCCACCCGCGCCTGATCGCAGGCCGTCGGATGCGTGCCGAACCATGGGCAACCGCCGATAGGTTGCCCAACAACGGTGATGGATGCGGGTCGTGGGGATGGGGCTGGATGTCCAGATGCCCATCGCTGTAACGGCCTGAAAACGCTCCCCAGTGGGAGCTGTGTGGCTTGAAGGTGTTCATGCGACAGGCTCCTCGAAGATCGGGCAGTTTGCAGTGCGATTGAGGCTTAGTGCGGAAGCATTTTACCAGGATTCATGATGCCATTTGGATCGATGGCGTTCTTGATCACCGCCATGAGATCGACGGCATCTCCGTGTTCTTTCCTGAGGTACTTGATCTTGCCGGTGCCTACGCCGTGCTCGCCGGTCGATGTTCCGCCGACTGAGATCGCGTATTCCACCATCTTGCTGTTGATGGCGGCAACCTCATCGAGCTCCTGCTTGTTGGTCGGATCAACAGCGAAGACGACATGGTAGTTTCCATCGCCGACATGGCCAAGAATGGCGGCCGGCACGCTGCAATTGCGCAGGAGTTCGCGTGTATCGAGAATGCAGGCGCCGAGCTGTGATACAGGGACGCATACGTCGGAAGACCAGCCCTTGGCGTTGGGGCGCTGCGAGACGATGGCGTAGAACGCATTGTGACGGGCTTTCCACAGGCGGTTTCGCTCCTCGGGCGCATTGGCCCATTCGAAATCCTTGCCGCCATTCTCCTCGACGATGGCGGCGACCATCTCCACCTGTTCCCGGACGCCGGCCGGCGAGCCGTGGAATTCGAAGGCAAGCGTGTCCTCGATCTTCAGCGACAGATGCGAATAGGCGTTGACGGCTGCGATCAGGCCGCGGTCCATCAGCTCCATCCGTGCAACAGGGATACCGAGCTGGACGACCGCGATGGCGGCGGCAACGGCCTGCTCGACGCTTTCGAACGAGCACAGTGCCGCCGAGATCGTTTCCGGAATGCCGTAGAGCCGCAACGTCACCTCGGTGATGATCCCGAGCGTGCCTTCCGAGCCCACGAACAGCCTTGTGAGATCGTATCCGGCGGACGACTTGCGTGCCCGCCCACCGGTTCGGATGATCTGTCCGCTCGGCAGGACGACGGTTAGCGACAACACGTTTTCGCGCATCGTACCGTAGCGAACGGCGTTCGTGCCGGATGCGCGCGTCGCGGCCATGCCGCCGACTGAGGCGTTGGCGCCCGGATCGATCGGGAAGAACAGACCGACATCGCGCAGGTGCGTGTTCAATTGTTCGCGGGTCACGCCGGCCTGCACCGTGCAGTCCAGATCGTCAGCGCTGACGCGCAGCACCTCGGACATGCGCGACAGATCGATCGAGACGCCGCCGTTGACGGCGGCAAGGTGGCCCTCGAGCGACGTGCCGGCCCCGAACGCGATGACAGGGACCCCGGCTGCCGCACACAGGGTGACGATTTCCGAGACTTCTTCGGTAGTCTCGGCGAAAACGACAGCGTCAGGAACCGCCGATGTATGATGGGATTCCCCACGACCGTGCTGTTCGCGAAGAGCGTGCGACACGGAGAAACGTTCGCCAAAGCGCGTTGACAGGGCTTCAAGGACAGGGGCGATGGCGTCAGTCATTTACGGATCCCTTAAGTGGGTGAGACCTGGGATATGAAAGGGACGCATCATCAAGTCCGGTCTCGCAGGCTTCATGCAGAAAAAGTGACGGCCAGAAATCGTGGGTCTGGCCGTCATCGCGTCGGCATCAAACAGCCACGGCTTCGCCGTTCAGGTGGCGTTCCAGGAAGGGAAGGCTATCCTGGCCCCAGTAGAGTTCGCCTTCGTAGCGGAACGTGGGAAAGCCGAATACGCCTGCTGACTTCGCCACGTCGTAGTTGGTTGTCCAGGTCGTCTTTGCATCTTCCGACTGCGCGCGTGCCTCAAGGCTCCGGCCGTCAAGTCCGATGGAATCGGCAATCGCGATACGGACCTCGGCGTTGCCGATATCCCTAGCTTCGCTCCAGAAGGCTTCCTGTAGCGCCTTGGTCAGGCCCAGCCAGTCCTTCCCCTCGAGCTGCGCAGCGATCACGAGCAACGCCGCCGGCGTCGGGTCGGACAAGGCGGCGCGATTGTCGAAATTCAACTTTTTGCCGCGATGGGCTGACCAGCGCTTCAAGTCTTTTGTCCAATAGGCACGGCGGGCCTCGGGCCGGTTCTTGGACAGGATACCACCGTTCTCTTCGGGAAGACGGATGACGTATGGCTTGATCTCGGCGCCGAACCGCTCTGCCAGCGCGGTGAATGCATCCAGGCCGATGAAAGCCCAGGGGGAACCAATTCCGAAAAAGTAATCGATCTGTTTGCTCATGGTCAAATCTCACATGCTGGGCCGTGGCCTGCTCAAAATGTAGACGGCGGCACACTTGTGTGGCCGCCGACGTGGCTCAATTCGCGACGGCAAGACCGGCGTCACGGATCAGCGCGCCGAACTGCTCGTAGTCTTCCTGGGCGCGCTTCTTCACTTCGTCGTACGAGGCGATGCCCGGAATGAGGCCGAAGCCGATGATCTTCTGCTTCACGTCCGGTTGCTCGAGAATGCCGTTGATGAGGCTGTTGAGCTTCTGCTTGACCTCCTCCGGCGCTGCCGCCTGGATGGAGACTGTGTGCCAGCTCCTCGGAGCCCAACCGGGGATGCCGGCCTCTTCCGTGGTCGGCAGGTCCGAGAGTTTATCCCAGCGCTTGGACCCGAGAACCGCAATGCCCTTCAACGTGCCCGCCGCGATATGTTCGGCGCTTTCAGGTCCGAAGACGATCTGTGCTTCATTCGACAAGGTTGCCTGCAGGGCCGCCGGCGTGCCGTTGTAGGGGATATGCAGAAGCTTGATGCCGGCCTGCTTTTGCAGCCACTCGCCGCTCAGATGCCCCACAGTGCCCTTGCCGGATGTTCCATAGGCGAGCGCTGAAGGATTGGCCTTCGCATAAGCAATCAGTTCCTGCAGGTTTGTTGCGGGAACGGCCGGGTTGACCGCGATCACCATCGGAGCATCACCGATCAGCACGAGCGGTACGAGGTCTTCCAGCGGTTTGTACTGCACCTTGGTCACGAGAGGGATGATGCCGTAGAAGCTGTTGGTCGACTGCAGCAGCGTGTAGCCGTCCGCCGGGGTTGCCATGAAGTAGTTGGCGCCGATCGCACCGCCGGCGCCGGGCTTGTAGTCGTTGATGACCTGCTGGCCCGTCAATGCGGTCAGCTTCTCGCCGAGCAGGCGCGAAATGTTGTCGCTCATGCCGCCGGCATTGTAGGGGATGATGTAGTCGATCTTCTTCGATGGGTACTCTTGGGCAAAACCCGGACGACCAAAAACAGCCGATGCCGAAACGAGTGCGCTAGCGGACAGGAAGCCGCGTCGTGTCAGGTGAAATCTCATGGGTATCCTCCTCAGATATTTACTCGGCAAAGGCCTTTTGCCGCATTGTCTGGATGAACGGGAAGCATAGGCTGGCGAGCAGCAGGATGGTTCCGACCAGCATGACGAGACTGATCGGATGGTTGATGAAGATCATCAGGTCGCCGCGGCCAACCAGCATCGAACGGCGGAAATACTCCTCCATCATCGGCCCCAGCACGAAGGCAAGGATCAGCGGTGCCGGCTCGCAGCGCCATTTCTGCAGGAAATAGCCGAGGAGCCCGAAGATGGCGGTGAGATAGACGTCGAAGGTCGTGAACTCGACGCCGTAGATGCCGACGATGCTGACCGTGAGGATGGTCGGGAAAAGAAATTGATAGCGGATCTTGAGCAACTGTACCCAGATGCCGACGAGCGGCAGGTTGATGACCAGCAGCATCAGATTTCCGACCCACATGCTGGCGATCAGGCCCCAGAACAGATCCGGCTGGCTGGTGATGATCCTGGGACCGGGCACGATCCCGTGGACCATCATCGCACCGACCATCAGCGCCATGATGGCGTTTGACGGAATGCCGAGGGTCAGGAGCGGCAGAAACGCGGTCTGGGCGCCGGAATTGTTCGCAGCCTCCGGCGAGGCAACGCCCTGCGGCATGCCGGTTCCGAATTTCTCCGGTGTCTTGGATAGGCGTTTTTCGGCTGTGTAAGCCATGAACGACGACAACAGCGCACCGCCACCCGGTAGAAGTCCCAAAAACAGGCCGATCAGCGTCCCGCGAATGGTCGCCGGTGTCGCCTGCTTGGCCTCCGTCTTCGTCGGCCAAAGACTGCTGATCTTGTTGAGGATAGGCGGCTTCTCGTCACGCACGGCGTTTTCAAGCGTCACGAGAATGTCGGCAATCCCGAAGAAGCCGACGACGAGCGGCACAAATGGAACGCCGTTCAGCAGTTCCATGAAGCCGAAGTCATAACGATACTGTCCGGAATTCACGTCGGTTCCGGCAAGGCCGAGAAGCAAGCCGAGGAAGATCATCGCGATCGCTCGCAAGACGGAACCCTGCGCCAGTACAACCGAGGTGATAAGGCCGAGGAACATCAGCATGAAGTATTCCGGGGCACCGAACTTCAGCACGGCCACTGACAACAGGGGTGCAAACGCCGCCATGAAGAAGGTGGCGACTGTTCCGGCAAAGAAGGACGCGACCGCCGCAATCGTCAGAGCCGCGCCGCCGCGCCCGTTTCGTGTCATCGCGTGGCCGTCGAGTGCGGTCACTACCGAAGACGCTTCTCCCGGCAGTCGCAACAGGATCGACGTCGTCGATCCGCCATATTGGGCGCCGTAATAGATGCCGGCCAGCGTGATCAGGCCGGTCTCCGGCGGAAGCCCGAAGGTCATCGGCAGGAGGATAGCGATCGTGGCCGTCGGGCCAAGGCCGGGCAGGACTCCGACCAGTGTTCCGATCAGGCATCCGACCAGGCAGAAGAACAGGTTCGTCGGCGTCAGCGCGACGCTGAGCCCAAGGGCGATACCGCTGAAAACATCCACGCCACCGATCATTGGAACACCTGCGGCAGAACCGGTATCTGCAGGCCGAGCAACCACGCGAACAGGACGGTGGCAAACAGAGCAAGCACAACGGCGGTGACGAGAACGGTTGGAAATTTCGAGCCGCTGTGGCCGAGGCTGGCGATCGAGACCATGACGAAGGTCGCTATCGGCAGGCCAAGTGGCCCAAGAGCTGCGCCAAATGCGACGATCGAGGCGGTGATGCAGCCGATGATGCGCAGGCGTGCGCCGATCGTCGGTTGAGCCCTGTCGTCATCTTCGGTCGGGCCGAGGTCGCGACCGGCGATGAACAGGATGAGGGCGCCAAGCACGACGAGCCCGATTGAAATCGCCTTGGGAAAAAAGCCGGGTCCCATGCTGATGACGGTGCCGGTGTCATAGTCGCGCGCGATCCACAAAGCGGCAAAGCTCACGATGATGCAGAAGGCGCCGAGTGGGCGATGGGTGTTATCCGATTTCTCGGTTTTTGTACCTGATATCACGGTTTGTTTTTCCCAGTTGCCGTTCCGTCTAGTAGCCGCGACCGTCGATGACGACATCGGGGAGCGGTTCTCCGGCAAGGAAGCGATCGAGGTTTGCATGCAGCTTGGCTGCGATGCGGGAGGCGTTGTCTTCCGACGACCACGAGATGTGCGGCGTCAGCCGAATGTTCGGATGGGTGTAGAACGGATGCGCGTCCGGCAATGGCTCCGGCGCTGTAACGTCGAGAGTCGCGGCGGCCAGCTGCCCGCTTTCGAGCGCCGCAAGCAATGCGTCGTCGTCGATCACCTCGCCGCGGCAGATGTTGACAAGATGCAGCCCAGCTTTTGCGGCTGAAAGGACCGAGCTGTTGACGACGCGGCGAGTCAACGGGGTCAACGGTACGGAAAGCACGAGATGATCGACGTCGGCGATCATCTCCTCAAGTGTTGCGTAGAACTGAACCCCGGAGGCGTCGGCGTCAGGCTGGCCGCGTCTGACGGCGCTGACCTTCATGCCAAGGGCCGCAAGCTTCTCTGCGCTTCGCTGGCCAATTGCCCCGAAACCATAGAGACCGACGGATTTTCCGGAGACGAGACCAAGCGTACGCTTGTTCCAGCCGTCGAGGGAGTGAACCAGCACGTCGTTGAATAGCTGCTTCTCGTGGGCGAAAATGGCTGCGACGACATACTCGGCTATCGCCTCGGCGGAAATTCCGCGGCCGGTGGTGACAAGCGGTGCTTCAAAGACCCAATCGGGAAAGGCATCGATTCCGGCAGAAGCGATCTGGATCCACTTCAGATTGAAAGGCCAGCCTTTCGGCTTCTCCTTCGGCGCATTTGCCCATCCACGGAAGAAGGTGAACAGAAAATCGGCATCCTGGGGGACGTCCCACGCCTCCGCCTTTTCCGTGTAGTCAACCACCACAGGCCGGCTGCCGTGCTGGCGCAGAAGCTCGGATTGCTCGGCGTCAAGATTGCAGGCGATGACAGGCGGCACGTGCGTGCTGGTCCGGGTTTCCGTGGGCATCTGCTCAATCCTGTTGCCTGCGTTCTTGTTCCACGATAAATGGAGCGCAAGAACGATCGTTCTACTGCCGACCTTTAGGGCATGGCGATTGGTATTCGAAAGGAATAAAATTCCAATTCGTTTCAATATTTTGAAATAAATTTGGATGCTGCGGGCTTTTGTTGTCTGGCATATGGCCATGGCCGGCGAGCCGATCGCGGCTTCGGTTGTGGCAGCGCGAACCGCTAATAGTAAGGGAATAAGAAATGCGTCTGGTGGCTGGTGGCGATGCGCTGTTTTCAGGTGGCAATCTGCTGGAAAGGCTCGACCCTGAACTGCTCGATCGCCTCGTCGATTGCGATACGGCCTTCGTCAATGCCGAGTTTATCTGCCCGGACCGGACGACAGCACCGGCTCCGCGTCGGTTCATGACTGCAGTCGGGATCGAAGCGGTCGACGAACTCGCGTCGATCGGGTTCAACCTTATTTCTTTCGCCAACAACCATACCGGCGATTTCGGTCCCCAGGGCGTGATCGACACGATCGAAGCCTGCGAGGAGCGCGGGCTCATCCATAGCGGCATCGGCCGCAGCCTTGAGGAAGCGCGCATGGCGCAATTCCTTGACAGCCGAGAAGGGCGTATCGGCCTCGTCTCGACCAGCACGACCCGGTCTGCTGAATTCGCTGCCAGCACGGCTGGCGCGGGAATACCGGCGCGCGCGGGTTTGAATCCTCTTCGTTGGGGACGTGCCTATGTGCTGCCCGAGGAAGAGTTTCAACAGATACGGCGGATCGACGAAATGCTGGGCATTGCCGCCGGCCGCAAGGAAGTCATGGACGTCGAGGTCATGGTGGATCCTGGCGAGGACCGCATTCCCTTCGGTTCGGTCTTCGAAGGCTCGCTTCAGTTTGAAAAGGGCGAGCACGCACATATTCGCTACTACGCGAACGAAAAAGACGCCAAGTCGATCCTCGACAATATTCGTGATGCTGCCAACCGCGCTGAATATGTCCTGCTCAGCCTACATGCGCATGAGGGAACGGAAGAGAACTGGTATTCGCCGCGCCCCGCGCCGTTCATCGAGGAGTTTGCACGCCGGGCCATCGATGCCGGCGCAACTGCTGTGATCGGTCACGGGCCGCATATGCTGCGCGGTATCGAATTCTACAAAGGAAAGCCGATTTTTTACTCCCTCGGCAGCCTGCTGATGGAGTTCGAGGCCGGCATGCAGCGCATGACGCCCGAAATGTACGAGACCTACGGCTTCACCAAGGACTCGCTTCCATCGCACCTGCACATGTCGCGTGCCCGCGATGCCGAGGGAAAGCCGATCGGTTTCTATGCAGATCAGCGGTTCTCCAGGTCGGCCATTGCCATTCTCGATATGGAGCAGGGCGAGATCAAGGTCAGGCTTGTGCCGCTGGACCTCGACCTCAACAGATCACGACCCTCCGAGCGAGGTCTCCCGGCCTGCGCGAAGCCTGATCTCGCCCGCGAGATCGCTGAAGACTTGGCCGTCATGAGCGAGGCCTATGGCACCGAAGTTCGCTACAACGAGGCCGACGGGCTAATCGACGTTCTGCCAGCATAAGATCGGCTTGCCGATCACGCGGCGAGAAGTCTCGCAGCGATGTCCTTTGCCGTCGCTGCGGCATTCGCCTCGCGGCGAAGCACCGCGCCCGCAAGCGCGCCTTCGTAGAGCAACAGCAACTGCTCGGCGAGCGCGTCATCGGCGTCTGCGCCAAGCAAGCCTTTGAAGAAGCTTTTCAGAAAAAGCTTGTGGCTGCGGGATGTCTGCTGGATTTCGGATGAATGCGGGTTCTCGATTGCTGCGATCAGAAACGCGCAGCCGCGAAAACTTTCGGCGCTGGTCTTCCGTTCCAGGTTCGAGAACACATCGAGGATGGGCATCGCGCCCGTCCGTCCGAGTGTCAGGCTCGACAACTGTTCCCGTACTTGTGCGTCGCGCTCGACAAGGTAGGCAACGATCAACGCTTCCTTGCTCTCGAAGTGGCGATAAAACGTCGCCTTCGTCGTTCGCAGGTGCTTAACGAGCTCCGTCATCCCGACGAGATACGTGCCGCCGGCGTAAAACACATCGCCAACGCGAGAAAGTATCTCGTCGCGTGTCTGGGAAAGGGTCGGCGTCATTCAAACCTTAGCTCGTGGAACCATCCATCAGACGCGCAGTCTGACGTCGGAAGCAGCATATCCAGATTCTAGCGCGAGCGCGACACGAAACATGAAAAGCCGCAACGCACGGCGCGGCAGTCTTTCCACCGCTGACCGATATGAAGTCGCTATCGCCGTCAAGACGCGTCGTGCTGCCTGAGGAAATCGGACACGATCGACATGCAGAGCTCCTTTTCCTCGACATGCGGCATGTGGCTGGACTGCTCGAACACCACCCAGCGGCAGCCGGGCACCCGTTCCACGTAGGGCCGTACGACCTCGGGTGTCGCCTCGTCGTGGCGACCCGAAATCAGCAGCGTCGGCGCGACGATCTGGGGCAGGCGGTCTTCGATCGTCCAGTCCTTCATCGTGCCGATGACGTGGAACTCGGTGGGGCCGTTCATGTTGCGGTAGACGGTGTTGTCTTCGTCCATGATTGCAAAGGTCCGCGCGACTTCGGGTGGCCATGGCGAGACCCGGCAGACGTGACGGTCGTAGAATACCCGTGAGGCGGCGATGTAGTCAGGATCCGTGATCATGCCTGCTTCCTCGTGCCTTAGCAACGTGGCTTGCACATCGGCGGGAAGCTCTGCGCGCAGCCGATTGGCTTCCGACACCCAGGTGTGCATGTTCGCTGGCGAATTGGCGATGACAAGCGCCTTCAGTCCTTCAGGCCTAAGAACGGCATGTTCCGCGCCCAGCATGCCGCCCCAGGATTGACCGAGAAAGGCATAGCGGTCGGCAATGCCAAGATGAGCGAGCAGGGCATCCAGTTCCTCTAGAAACAGGTCTACCGTCCAGAAGTCAGGGCCTTTTTCCGGCAGCCGCGTCGAGTTGCCGTTTCCGAGCTGATCATAGTGGATGACGGCACGCCCATCGAGGGCAGCGATCTCCTTGAACGAATCGACATAGTCGTGCGTGCAACCCGGACCGCCATGGGCGACGACCAGTGGCAGCAGCGGCGAATCCAGTGATCCGGTGATGCGGTACCAGGTCTGGTATTCGCGAAATGGCAGATAGGATTCCTGAACGTCAACCGATGCCACGCTTTATCTCCATTGGGGTGTTGCGATGGAGAAAGCATAGCGTCCGGCTTGCCGCAGCGGCACCTATCACAAGTTATAGGACGGCTGGTCTTCCAGCAGCCGGTAATGCGTTGCGCGCACCACGGCCTGGGTCCGGTTCTTGGCCCCCAGCTTCTTTGCCGCAGCGTTGAGATGCATCACGACGGTTGGCACCGAGCGGCCGATGATGCGGGAAATTTCCTTGGCGGACAGGCCGTCTGCCGAGTGACGCAGGCATTCCCGCTCCCGCTCGGTCAGATGCGTGCGTGTCCCCGTCTTCGCTGTCTTGTCGAATGCGTCGAAAGCCGCCTCGTGAAAAACATGGGCCATCAGGCTGAAGTCCGCCATGTGCCGATCGGCATCACCGCGAAAATCGCTGCGGGCGCCGAAGCGCACGCCCGTCACGGTCGCGCAATCACCGCGCGGCAGATGCACCGGCACGGTGACGCCGCAGGACATGTCGCGCTCGTAGAGGTAACGCGATACCGGTGCGCTGCGCTCGCTCAGAAACCGGTTGATCGGCGTGCCCGCGCTGAGGTCGTAATTCCAGAAGAATGGCGTCGTCGTCCGCATCGCCAGCATCTGCACGGGATCGATGCGGAAGTACTCGCGATCGAACCAGTATTCGCGCATATCCTCGGAAATGTTGCGCAGCTTTAGCAGCGAGGGGAGCATCAACTCGCCGTCGAGATCATAGGGTACTGGCGTGTAGTCGTAGATAAGCGCGTCAAAGCCGAATGCCTTGATGGCATCGAAGGCACTGTCGATCCTGCCATCCAGCGTTTGCTCGGCCGTGAACCGCGATCTGATCGCACCGATATCCTTGAACATATGCACATCCTAGGCTGGGACACAGAAACCTGTGGAACCGGAAAAACTGATCCTATCACTTCTTATAGCTAGTCCGGAACCGATTATCCGCTAAAAATTGGACATGCTCAAAAGATGAGCACGGAGATTGCAGTGCGGGAGCCTGAAGATGTGGCGCGAGATTGAACCGGACCAGCGCATCGAAATTGATGTCGCTGGCTACAAGGTTGTTGCCTACAGTTTTGGCTCGGGAGCGGAGACGGTTCTTTGTCTTAATGGCGGGCCGGGCCTACCCTGTGATTATTTGCGCGAGGCCCATTCCTGCCTGATCGATCAGGGTTATCGAGTGGTTGCCTTCGACCAAGTCGGGACCGGCGCATCCGATCGCCCTACGGACCCGGCGCTATGGACGATTGGCCGCTATGTCAAAGAGACGGAAACAGTCCGGAAAACCCTGGAACTTGGGAAAGTTCACCTGCTCGGCCATTCCTGGGGTGGCTGGCTGGGCATCGATTATGCGCTAACATATCCTGAGAACCTGCAGACACTGATCCTGGAGGATACCGTCGCCGATATGCCGCATCTGATCTCGGAACTCGAGCGATTGCGGAGTGCTTTAGGTTCCGAGACGGTTGCGATGATGCAGAAGCACGAAGCGCGGGGCAGCATCGATCATCCGGAATATCTCGCGGCGATCACCATTCTCAACTACCGGCATGTGTGCCGCCTTTCGCAATGGCCAGCGCCGGTCAATCGATCGCTCGACGATTGGAACATGGGGCCATACGGCACGATGCAGGGCCCCAACGAATTTCTCTACACCGGCAATCTGAAGGACTGGAACCGCGTGCCGGATTTGCAGAAGATCAGCGTGCCGGTGCTGATCACCTGCGGGGAGCATGACGAACTGACGCCGGCTTGTGCCCTGCGGATGAAGCTGAACCTGCCGGATGCCGAGCTTAAAGTCATCGACAATGCCAGCCACATGCCCTTCTATGAAAATCCTGATGCTTACTACCCCGCCCTGATCGATTTTCTCTCTCGTCACAGGATGCAAGGATGAGCCATCTCGGTGATATCCAAGGCAATTGCCAGCTTGGAAAGCGCGTGAATGCATCGGTATAGATTTGTTCTGTTCCGCCCTCTGCAGTTCCTGCCGGTGCTGCTTGGCATAAGTATCATCACGTTCATCCTCGTTCGGCTCATTCCCGGCGATCCCGCACGCGTGCTGCTTGGCGCCCGCTCGACCCCCACGGCGATCGCTAACATTCGCGCTCAGTACGGTCTTGATGAGCCGGTCTGGCTGCAATATTTCTACTTTCTGCAGAATCTTGGCAAGGGCGAGATGGGCAAGTCGATCCTCTACAAGATCGATGTGCTGAAGCTGATCCTGACAAGGATAGAGCCGACGCTGACGCTGGTACTCGCAAGCGTCGTCCTGTCGATATTGACCGCCGTTCCAATGGCAGCACTTGCCGCGCGCAACAGCGGGCGGATGCCCGATCATGCGGTCCGTATCGTATCGACTCTCGGCCTCGGCTTTCCGCCCTTCTGGCTGGCGCTGATGCTGATCATCCTGTTTTCCGTCAAGTTTGGTGTCTTCCCGGTGTCGGGTTATGGCGATACCATCTTCGACAAGGCCGGTCATCTGATCCTGCCAAGCCTGACGATTGCCCTATCGCTGTCGGCCGTGCTGACGCGCAGCCTGCGCGCGGCGATGATCGTCGAGTTGAATTCCGATCTGGCGACGGCGGCGCGCGCCCGCGGCATGCCTGAGAGCATCGTCTTCTGGCGGCACGTGTTGCCCAATTCGCTGGTGCCGACCATCAATCTTCTCGCCGTCAACATTGGCTGGCTGATCGGCGGCACAGTCGTCGTCGAAACCGTGTTTGCCATTCCCGGCATGGGCCAGCTCCTGGTGCGTGCCATATTCTCGCGGGACTACATGGTGGTCCAGGGCGTGGCCATGGTGTTTGCCTGCGCGACCGTGCTGGTCAACTTCCTCGCCGACATCGTCACGGTGACCCTTGATCCGAGGGTGCGGCTATGACGACGGCGGCTGTCCGGATGACTGTTCCGTGGAGCCGGTTTCTCGGCCGCCACATGACGCTTGCCATCGGTGCCGGTATCCTTGGGATGTTCCTGCTGATTGCGCTCGCCGCACCACTGATCGCGCCCTACGATCCGATCCTGCAGAATGCGGAGGCGCGCATGATCCCGCCGGCGCTGGTCCATCCCTTCGGCACCGACAATTTTGGACGCGATATCCTGTCGCGGGTCATCTGGGGCGCCCGTATCGACCTGCAGATTGCCGTCATCGGCGTCGTGTTTCCATTTCTGATCGGCACCACGATCGGCACGGTTGCCGGATTTTTCGGCGGCGTTGTCGATGCCGTCTTCATGCGCCTGGTCGATATCATCCTCGCCTTCCCGTTCCTGGTGCTGATGCTGTCGATCATCGCCATTCTGGGGCCGGGGCTGTCGAGTTTCTACATAGCGATGGCGCTGGTGGGCTGGGTTTCCTATGCTCGGCTGATCCGCGCGCAGATGCTAGTCTTGAAGAACAGCGACTATGCCGTGGCTGCCGTCAGCCTCGGCTTCAGCCGAACACGCATCATGTTCCGCCACTTGCTGCCGAACGCCATCGCTGGTTCGCTGGTCTTTTCCATGTCGGACGCGGTGCTGGTGCTGCTCAACGGTGCGGCGATCAGCTATCTCGGTCTGGGCGTGCAGCCGCCACTTGCCGAATGGGGCGTGATGGTGGCGGAAGGTCAGAGTTTTATCACCACCGCGTGGTGGATCACGCTGTTTCCGGGTCTTTCGATCGTGGTGCTGGCCTTTGGATTCAGCCTGGTGGGCGATGGTCTCGGTGAATGGCTGGGAGTGCGCGAATGAGCGATCCGATCCTGTCCATTCGCGATCTGACTGTCACGGCAATGCTCGACGGCGAGCAGCGTACGCTGATCGACCATGTCTCGTTCGACCTCGCCAAGGGCGAAATACTCGGGCTAGTGGGCGAGAGCGGCTCCGGCAAAAGCATGATCTGCCGTTCCCTTGTCCAACTCCTGCCGTCGAAGGCGATCGCCATCACCGGCGGCTCGGTCATGCTGGGCGGCCGGGACCTCGTGGCGCTGGATGAAGCGGCGATGCGGTCTGTCAGGGGCGCCGATATCGGCATGGTGTTCCAGAACCCGACCAGCCATCTCGATCCCGTCATGCGCATCGGCGATCAGGTCGCCGAGGGTATCCGCTATCATCAGGGCAAGTCGCGCCGGGAAGCGAAATCGGCGGCAATCGATATTCTCGCTCAGGTCGGATTCCCCAATCCGGCGCGGCAATACGACAGCTACCCGCACGAATTCTCGGGCGGCATGCGCCAGCGCGCCATGATCGCGGTAGCACTCTCCTGTGATCCTGAGGTCCTGATCGCAGACGAGCCGACCACGGCGCTCGACGTGACGATACAGGCGCAGATCCTGAAGCTGCTGATGGATTTGCGCGATAGCCGCGGCCTGTCGATCATCCTGATCACCCACGATCTCGGCGTCGTTGCCCAGACATGTGACCGGATTGCCGTGCTGCGCCACGGCCAGTTGCTCGAGATCGGTGCCAAACGCGATGTGCTGGCTGCGCCGCAGCATCCCTACACGGTGAGCCTGTTGAAGAGCCATCCGTCTATGCCGGAGGATAGTGGCGATCCGGCGCCGGCAGCGGGCGTTGCGGAAGCCGTTCGTCAGCCCTTGCTAGAGGTCGACGACCTCGTGGTTCGCTTCCCCGCTCCGGGCCTGGGATTGTTCAAGGGGGGCAAAACCTATACCGCCGCCGTCAACGGGGTCAGCCTTCGGATCATGCCAGGCGAGACCGTAGGCATCGTCGGCGAAAGCGGTTCGGGAAAAAGCACCTTGGCACGGGCCATCCTTGGTCTCACGCCGCTGTCGTCGGGCCATGTCACCTTCGAGGGTTCTGATCTCGCGCAACAGCGCACGCGAACGCTCGCGCAAATCCGCACACAGGCCGCGATGGTCTTTCAAGATCCGTACAACGCTCTCAATCCACGCATGACCATTGGCGATACCTTGGCCGAGGTCCTCAAGGTACAGAACAAGGTTCCGCGCGAGCGTATCCCGGCGCGTATTGGTGAACTTCTCGACATGGTCGGCCTCGAGCGCGAGTTTGCGGTGCGTCGGCCGCGTGCGATGAGTGGCGGCCAATGCCAGCGCGCCGGAATTGCGCGAGCGCTGGCGATCGATCCGAAGATGATCATCGCCGACGAATGCGTGGCTGCGCTCGATGTGACCATACAGGCGCAGATCATCGATTTGTTCCGCGAGTTGAAGAGCGCGATGAACCTGACGCTACTGTTTATCGCGCACGATCTCGCGATCGTTCGCGATCTTTGCGAACGCGTCGTGGTGATGCATCGCGGTATCATAGTCGAGGAAGGGCTTTGTGCTGACGTCTTCTCGCAGCCGAAGCATCCGTACACCGCGGCGCTGATCGCAGCCATTCCAGACATCAATCCCGACAAGCCGCTGTTGAGCGGTCTCTCGGTCACAGCCAAACCGCATCTCTTGACTGCCTGACAATAACAAAGGGAACCTACGATATGAGAAACAGATGGAAAACGATGGGTCTGGCCACGGTCCTGACCATGCTGATGCTGGGCTCGACCATGGCCGAGGCCGCTGGCGTGCTGACGATCGGCCGCCGCGAGGACTCGACGACGTTCGATCCGATCAAATCCGCGCAGAACGTCGACAACTGGGTGTTCTCCAACGTGTTTGACGTGCTTGTGCGGGTGGACAAGACGGGGACCAAGCTGGAGCCCGGCCTCGCCGAAAGCTGGACCATTTCCGAGGATGGCCTGACCTACACGTTCAAGATGCGTGATGCGAAATTCTCGGATGGATCACCGATCACCGCCGGTGATGCTGCTTTCAGCCTGTTGCGTATTCGCGACAACGCAGGGTCGCTGTGGAGTGACAGCTACAAGGTTGTCGCCTCCGCGGAAGCTCCGGACGACAAGACGCTCGTCGTCAAGCTGAAGGCGCCGTCTGCACCGTTCCTGTCGACACTTGCACTTCCGAACGTTTCGATCCTGTCGAAGAAGGGCCTTGAAACGGCGGGCGAAGAAGCCTTTGCCGAGAAGCCGATCGCCTCGTCCGGCGCCTTCACGGTCAAGGAATGGCGCCGCGGCGATCGCGTGATCCTCGAAAAGAACCCGAATTTCTGGCAGGCGGATCGCGTCAAGCTGGACGGCGTCGAATGGATATCGGTTCCCGACGACAACACCCGCATGCTGAACGTTCAGGCCGGCGAGCTCGACACGGCGATCTTCGTGCCCTTCTCGCGCGTCGCGGAACTGAAGAAGGATGCGAACCTGGAGGTGCACACTGACACCTCGACCCGCGAGGACCATCTCCTGATCAACCACGAACACGGCGCTCTCGCCAAGAAGGAGGTTCGCCAAGCGTTGGACATGGCCATCGACAAGAAGGCGATCGTTGACACGGTCACCTTCGGCATCGGAACGGTCGCCAATTCCTACATCCCGAAGGGTGCTCTCTACTACTACGCCGACAACTTGCAGCGGCCTTACGATCCCGAAAAAGCCAAGGCGATGCTTGCGGACGCGGGCGCGTCGGACCTCAAGCTAAACTATGTTGTCCGTGCGGGTGACGAAGTCGTCGAACAGACGGCGGTGTTGCTGCAGCAGCAACTCGCCAAGGTCGGCGTGACCGTCAACATCAACAAGGTCGATCCGAGCCAGGAATGGGACATGCTCGTCGCCGGTGATTACGATGTCGGCGTCAATTACTGGACCAACGACATTCTCGACCCGGACCAGAAGACCACCTTCGTGATCGGGCATGACAGCAACAACAACTACATGACGCATTACAAGAACGACAAGGTCAAGGATCTGGTCGCCGCGGCGCGTCTCGAACTGGACCCGGTCAAGCGCGAAGCCATGTATGTGGATCTGCAAAAGATGGCGAAGGACGATGTCAACTGGATCGACCTCTACTATAGCCCCTATATCAACGTATCGCGCAAAAACATCGCCAACTTCTACCAGAATCCGCTGGGCCGCTTCTTCCTCGAAGACACAGTGAAGAACTGAGTTCGACACAGTCTCAAGAGCAGGCATCCGCCCACGCGGCGGATGACCACTCAAGAAATCGTGACATATAGTGACAACGGTATCGGAGCATCCGGTACAACCGGTTGCTAAAAAACCATAATTGTTCCACCTAGATTACCGACAAAGAGTCGGATTTAGATATTGGATCGAAGCTGAATGCGCATACATCACGTCTTCCTTGGCATATTCCTGGCAGTTTCACCCTCGGCATATGCTCTGGAAACCGGATCGCCGCCGGTCTTGGCGCCGCTGAAGACGCAGGGAGAGGCCGCGCAACTGAGCTCACAGTTCCTTACGCGCTACGGCTACAAGCCAGTCGCGCTCGATGATGCGCTGTCAGCCAAGATCATGGATCGGTTCATCAAGTCGCTCGATCCCGACCGCGTGCTGTTCCTGAAGGCCGATATCGACACGTTCATGTCCGACAAGAGCAAGATCGATGACGCCATCAAGCGGGAAAACCTGCAGATTCCGTTTTCGATCTTCAATGTCTATGAGCAGCGCGTCGTCGATCGCATGACCTATGCTCGCGATCTGCTGAAGCAAGGCTTCGATTTCACCGCGCAGGAAGATTACACCCTGTCACGCGATAACCAGGCTTGGCCACAATCCGTCGCCGACGCCAACGAACTGTGGCGCAAGCGGATCAAGGCCGATTGGCTGCGGCTGAAACTCGGCGGCAAAGCGGACGCGGCAATCCGCGATACGCTGGACAAGCGCTACGCGAACGCTCTCGATCGCGCCTACAAATACAAGAGCGAGGACGTGTTCCAGTCCTTCATGGACGCCTACACGACGTCGATCGACCCGCATACGGATTATTTCGGCGCGCGGGCCGCGGCCGATTTCGATATCTCCATGAAGCTTTCGCTGGTCGGTATTGGCGCGGTGCTGCAGGAGCGCGATGATTACACGACGATCCGTGAGTTGGTTCCCGGCGGTCCGGCGCAGCTGTCTGGCAAGCTCGCGGTCGGAGATCGCATTACCGGTGTCGGTCAGGGCACGGACGGCGCCATCAAGGAAGTTGTGGGAACGCGACTTGATGAAGTCGTGCAGATGATCAGGGGCGAAAAGGATTCCGTCGTGCGCCTGGACATCCTGCCGGCGGATGCCGGTGCCGAGGGAAGCCACAGGGTTGTCACCTTGGTGCGTGACAAGATCAGCCTGGAAAAGCAGGCGGCCCAGAAGACGATCCTGTCGGTCAGGGACGGCGATGCTGCGCGAAAAATCGGCGTCATCACCCTGCCGGCGTTCTACGAGGACTTCGACGCGCGGCGCAAAGGCGACAAGGACTACCGCAGTGCAAGCCGCGACGTCGCCAAGCTTCTCACCGAGCTAAAGCAGGAAAAAGTCGATGGCGTTCTGATCGATCTGCGCAACAACGGCGGCGGCTCACTGTCGGAGGCGATTGATCTGACCGGCCTGTTTGTTGGCAAAGGCCCCGTCGTCCAGCAACGCGATGCCGACGGCAAGGTACAAGTCCAGAGCGACGATCTTCCGGTGCCGGCCTGGACCGGTCCAGTGGGAGTGCTGATCAATCGTGGTTCCGCATCGGCTTCGGAAATTTTCGCTGCGGCGATACAGGATTACGGTCGCGGCGTTATCGTCGGCGAGCCGAGCTTCGGCAAGGGCACCGTGCAGACGGTCGTCAATCTCGACGACGTCGCCCACAACAGCAAGCCGGCATTCGGCGAGCTGAAACTGACGATCGCCCAATTCTTCCGCGTCAACGGCGGAACCACCCAGTTGCGCGGCGTGACCCCCGATATCACGCTTCCTGGATTTTCCGACCCGAAGACCTTCGGTGAGGCAAGCTATGACAACGCGCTTCCCTGGAGACAGATCAAGCCAGCCAACTACAAGGCCACGGGCGATGTGAAAGCACTGCTTCCGGAGCTGCAAAACCGGCATATTGCTCGCGTCGAGAAAGATCCTGAGTTTCAGCGTTTTGTCGAAGACGTGACCGACCTGAAATTGCAACGCGACAAGCCTTCGATCTCGCTCAACGAGGCCGAGCGTCGCAAGGAACTTACGGCTCGCGAAGATCGCATGAAGGCGCGCAAACAGGCAGGCGATGCAGACGCGGCGCAAGACGATGGCTTGCAGTCGAACGAGCGCAGCCTTAGCGCCGACATCGCGTTGGAAAATGCGCGCAAGAATGCCAAGGACGTGCTGTTGAACGAGGCTGGCGCTATTCTTGCCGATCAGGCAGACCTGCAAGGCGGTGCCAACGCCCTTGCGCAGCAGTCGGGCAACAAGCAGGTGAAATAGAGATCTGTGCCGACCTGGATGCATCGGCAAGGGAGTTGCCCGTGTCGTAAGAACTTGGGCTATGCCGTGGAGGTTTGCGGATATCTCTTCAAGGCTCGACGGCAACTCCCTCGCGAAATGTTGAAGAGACGTGGCGCCTTCTCGGTGTGTAGGATCGCATTGGATTCCGGACGAGGAGAAAAGCCATGACACGTCTGACTGCCAAGGATTTTCCGCAGGAACTGCTCGAACTGTACGACTACTACGCTCACGGTCGCATAACGAAGCGAGAGTTTCTCGACAGGGCTGGCAAGTACGCCGTCGGCGGATTGACAGCCGCCGCCATCCTCTCGTCGATGAGCCCGAATTATGCATTGGCCACGCAAGTCGAGTTTACGGATCCGGATATCGTAGCTGAATACATCACCTACCCTTCTCCGAAGGGAAATGACGAGGTGCGCGGCTATCTCGTGCGCCCGGCGAAAGCGACCGGAAAACTGCCCGCTGTGGTGGTTGTCCATGAGAACCGAGGTCTCAATCCCTATATCGAGGACGTGGCGCGGCGCGTTGCCAAGGCCGGGTTCATCGCCCTGGCGCCGGATGGGTTGACGTCGGTCGGGGGTTATCCGGGCAACGATGAAAAGGGTCGCGAACTACAGCAGAAGGTCGATCCTGAAAAGCTGATGAACGACTTTTTTGCCGCGATCGAATTCATGATCAAGAATGACATGACCACCGGAAAGGTCGGAATCACCGGTTTCTGCTATGGCGGCGGTGTCTCCAATGCCGCGGCGGTCGCCTATCCCGAGCTGGCTGCCGCGGTGCCGTTCTACGGGCGTCAGCCGAGCGCGGCCAGCGTCGAGAAAATCAAGGCGCCACTGCTCATCCACTATGCCGAACTCGACAAGGGTATCACCGATGGTTGGCCGCCCTATGAGGCTGCACTGAAGGCCGACGGAAAGACGTACGAGGCTTATATCTATCCGGGCGTCAACCATGGTTTTCATAACGATTCGACGCCTCGTTACGATGAGGCCGCGGCAAAGCTGGCTTGGGAAAGGACAATTGCCTGGTTTCAGCGCTATCTTGCATGATCGCGAGGCGCGGATGGTCGGGCAGATGCGCAAGACCTCGGAGGCCGGCGGACCGACCCCCATACAGAATTGCTAGCTATCAGAAAATCGCAATCGACGATCACCTGATGATGCGACGCACCCGACCGAAGCCATAAATCGGCGACGTACGAATGGGAAGCATCCTAGAGCTTCGCGTCCGGATGGGTTGCCGCCTTCAGATCGGCCAGTCCGCGATATCCATCCTTGCTGCCAACGGTGGCGGCGGCATTGAAGATTCGCTCTGCGTCGCCGTACATCTGCAGGTTCAGATAGCAATAGCCCCTCAGCACGAGGAGATCGATACGCTCTTGCTGTAACTGCGCGCGTTGGTCGAGATAGACCAGCGCCTCACGATAGCGTTTGGCGTTGAACGCCGCGAGCGCGCGATCGGACAGAATGGAGACCTGCAGTTCGGAGGCGCGCTGGCGACTTTGCGGTGCCTTGGTGGCGGCGACGGCAGCGTTGTTCGAGAGACCGGCGCGCAGATAGGCGAGGCTCTGACCATAGGCCGCGTCTTCCCGGACCTTGCGGACAGGGCTCGCGAGCGCGGCCTCGAAGGCCTCGACAGCTTCCATAGGCCTGTTCAGCTCCATCAGGCACCAACCACGGTCAAGAGCGCTGCCGGCGTTGAGTTGCCGCGCATCGACCGTAGATGAGCATCCGCGCTGTTGCCGTCCTCCACGATTGACATTGACGGTTCTAAGAGTGGGCCGGGCCGTTTCCCGTGGTGCCATAACCGGTTCCGGCTGCTGCTGCGGGCTGCTTTGCGCACTCGATGAGGGTGCGGCAATTACGTGTGGCACGTAGGCCTGTACCTGCGGCTGCACTATGGGGCCGGGCGATGGAAGAGCGGTTTGGGCCGGGGCCGTAAGAGACGATGTCTCGCCCAGCTGAGCGATGCGGGTGGATCGGCCCGCCCAAAGCCGCTGGACTTCTGCGACGCCCTTGCGATCGTTCAGCTGTTCGCGCGTGATCGCCAGACCATAGGCGGAAGGCTCGTCGTCCGGCTTCCAGCGCAAGGCGGTCTCGAACCAGCGCGCGGCGGTCTGAGGCTGATTAAGCGAACGCGCATACCATCCGAACTGCTGCGCTGTCGGCACGTATTTCCGGGCGATAACCTCGGCCGCCATCCGCCCAAGAACGTCTTCCGCGATCGTTGCAGGCGGCTGCTGCGCCATCAGATTGGCCGTTGCGGCTAGGTAGGTGGCCGTCGCATCCTCGGAATCGCCACGCCACTTGTACATGACGTCTTCGGCTTCCTGCTCCTTCTTGTCGGCGATCAGCGCCAGCGCCAATCCCTGGGAGGCGCTAGCCGAGTCCTCTTTTGCACGCGCCGCGCGAAACCACTTTTCCGCGTCTGTGTTGTTCTGCCGGCGCAGATGATACCAGCCGAGCAGCAGGTTATCCGAGGCGAGGCGCTGGGTTTCTGCAAGGCGCTGCACCAGTGACAGGTAGTCTGGCGAGATCGCCAGATCCGGGTTGCCGTTGCCCGCGGCGACAAAACTGCGCGCCAGATCATTCCGTATGCTGTCGAATTCGCGGCCGCCGTTACCATCTGGGCGCTCGAGTCCGAGCAAGACCTGCATTGGCGCGTAGGGCAGCAAGGCCGACGCCTTCTGCATTGTCGCCAGTCGTTCCTGTGGGTTGGTGCAGCTCTTCAGGATATAGGCATAGGCATCCTGGGCGCGTTGCATGCGGTCCGTCTGAACGAAGGCTTCAGCGACACGCCAGAGAATGTCGATATCGGCGCAGGTCAGCAAGCTTGGCGTGCCGGCGCCGATCTGCACGACTGTCGCGTACTGCTTGAGATCGGAGGCGTTCACCAGCCGTGCGCGGGCTTCTGCGACGTCGAGACGGTCAAGAAGATCGGCTGGCGGCTGCCAGCCGGATTCGGCTGTCTGGCGGTCGGAGATGGACTTCCGAAGCTCGGCATAGCGACCTTCGGAATAGAGTTGCCACATCGCTTCAAGCTGCTTGTCGCCGCCTTGCGGGACGGCAAGCGGATCGGCAGGTGGTGTCCAGTCTGGATAGAGTGCTTGAAGTCGCGAGATTTCGGCCTGCAGCCTAGCCTTGTCTCCGCGGCTTGCGAAATAGCGAAGTGCGCTTTCGTCGACCTTCGGCTGAGCCTGCTGCGTGGCGGCGGGAGCCAGCCGCTGCGTGGTGGCCAGAGGCGGCGCCTGTGCGAGAACGTCGGCTGCCTGTTGTGCCGGTTTGCTGACGGGTGGCTCGCTCGCCGGCGCGGCTACGGTAGACTGGATCTGCTCAGAGATCGACTGGACGTCGATTGCCGGGGTCTTCTGCAGTCCGTCGGGGCCGGTGATGCGGCCCATCAGCATCAGTTGCGGGGACGCTTGCGGAGCGCTGAAGCCGAGTGCCTCCTGGATAGCCGCACGGTCCTTCAGCGCGGTGACAAGACCTGCCACAACGATCGCGACCGAAACTGCAACGAGAGAGGATTTCACAGGCACTCCGGATGTTTCTCCCCGACGAATGCCAACCCGAGAAGCTGAAGGGTCGACGGATAGTAGAGTGATGGCGCGAACTGTCGGGACGATGCGGGAAGCTTCGTTCCGTTGGTTACACAGGCCATAACATCGTTAACAATTCGATAACCCGGGTCCGGAAGCGCATCTTTTGGACGACCGGTTTTCAAGTCGATTGTGGCCGGCGTGCCGTCTTCGGATGTCATCCCGGATTGCAACCGTCGCAGAAGATCCTTGTCCGAAATTCCGGCGCGGGCGAGATAGAGCGGGATGCGCAAGGCGTTGTAGCCGAACTCGGCGTCGAAGCCCTCCGCCGGCACAGGCTGGCGATGCAGGCTGACCCAGTCGGCAGGCAGCTTGCGCGGGCCAAACTGCATCACGCGCAGAAGAGCGAGCCCGTCGTTGGTCAGAGCCTGCCATGCGTCGGAGGGCGCAAGCAGGGCCATGACCGGGATCGCTTCATAGACCCAGTAGGATGGGTTAATCACGGGACCGTCACGGCGTGCAGGCGCATTGAAGCCCTCTACGCCCGGGAGAAGAATGGTGTGTCCGCCGGACTTGACGACGGCGTGCGCCAGTAGCGCGTTTGCGATCTTGGCGGCGGCCTCGAGATAGGCTTGATTGTGCCAGGCCGAACCTGCCAGAGCGAGCGCGTAGGCAATCAGCATGTCACCATCCGATGCATTGTTGGCATCGGTCACATGCGGCCTGGTCGACGGATCCCATTTCCAGACCGCCAATCCGTCGTCGCGCAACAACAGTTCGGTCCGGGTAAAATACCAGATCTGCTCGAAGTTGGCGGGTTCATTCGCGAGGTATGCCAGCCACATGCCGTAGCCCTGACCCTCGCTGTGGCTGATATCGCCATTGGCGTTGTCGATGATCCGGCCGCTGACGTCCAGAAACTTCGCCTTGTAGGCGCTCCACGCAGCGGGGTCGATCCTGGCAGTCTGGGCACTCGCAGGCTGGCACACGAAGGTGGCCAGGCAGGCGAGACCTGCGGTGAGCATCTTAGCCCAACTCATCATTTGCGCCTGCCGAGGTTTTTCAGCATGCTCGACGTCGCCACGCCGACCAGCAGCGACAGCGCGACCAGCAGCACGGCATAGGAAAGAATGTTGGTCGACAGCCAGTTTGCAGCGATCAGGCGGTAGTTGGCAAAAGTCCAGGTCTCGATCTTGATGAAGTCGAATCGACTGACTGGAACGATTTCGATCTTGCCAGTTGCCGCCGAGTAGGTGGTGACATGACCGGCAATATCAGGCCAGTTCAATTGCGTGGTGATGGCGTTTGCCCCCTCCCTCAAATCCTTGGCTGATGGCGCAGCAACCACGGTCCACGTCGAGTTGCCGGTACTACCGGTTCCCTGAGCGATCAGGAAGCTGTTGCTGTTCGAGGGTGTGAATACTTCTTCCGCGCCAGGCACGAACTGCAGGGAGCTTAGCGAGATATCGAAGTTGCGCCGCAGCCACTCCTGAAACGATGTGATTTGTCCCTGCCAGACACCGCCACTGACCTTGGAGCGCCACTGGTCGAACATAACGGATGTCTCGCCTGGAGTCGTCTGGGTGGCAGCAAGCGGCCGCCAAGTCGCCTGGCTGGTCGTTGCGATGTTCAACTGCGACAGCACGGCCTGTGGCATCTGCGAGATCGATCCGACGAAGATCGCATCGCGTTCGCCGATCGCGGCTGGAGAGGCAGCGGGTTCGACGTCGATGGGGCGGCCCGCCACGATCGCCATCTGGCCGAGCAGTGTTGCCGTGGCTGAGAGCGTGTCGGCATCGACGCGGTCGATGAAGAGTGGCGTCGGCTCGGGGTTGCGACCATAGGGATAGCCGGTACCGGCCAGGGCTGCGAGATTAGGGCGCTGACCCACACGCGCGAAGTCGGGCATGTGGAATTCACTTGTGTCGAACAGCGCAAACCGTGGCCCGGCGCTCGCCGTCGTCCCAGGAACGCAAACGTCGTCTTCCTTGGTCAAAAGGATCGCTTCAAGCGACAAGGTGTTCAGACCCGGCTTGAAGTGCCGCATGGTGACGCGAATGGGCAAATGTCGGAAGATGCCGCCCCCGGTGGAGGTGATTGGTAGGGTAGATGCAATGTTGCCGTTAACGTAGACGTCGATGTGGCTACCTGGCTGTACGTTTTGCGTATATGCGGCGTCGAGCAGTACCGTGGCCTCGCCATAGGCGTTGGCGTAGAAGTCCGCCGGAACCGCAACGTTGAAGCTGGTGCGGAAGCGCCGGCCAGAAAACTCTGTCGAATTGACGCCAAGCTGCGAGAACGGAATGGTCCGATCGGCAAAGATCAGCGGCGCATCCGGCGCACTCCAGCGCTGCGTGGCGAGAGCATCGCGGCGAATGGCGATCGACCGGTCGGTCGTGGAAACGATGGTATCGACTGCGGTCGAGATTGCGGCCCACGACGGGCCCGTGACCAGCAGCACTGGTGCGCCGGAGCGCGGATCGGTTGCAAACGTTGCCAACGCAGCGGTTTGCGCTGCGGCAGGTACGGCGAATAGCGGCTGCAGATCACTCGGCGTCCCCACAAGCACCGTCAGGCGCCCCGGAGACGACGGCGGAACGGAATCGGTGGTAAAGGCGATGTTCTGGTTCGGCATGCTGCTGAGGATCGAAAGGCCCTGAGCCAATCTTAGAAGCGGTTTGGTGGTGCCGGGTTGTTCCAATGCCGGCACGACGAAGTTGAAGGTCGTCTTTCCCGATCCATCGACGCCGATTGCACGGATGGCGTCAGTGCTGGACAGCTTGGCCGCCTCTTCGCCGACAAAGCTCAGAAATGTCTTCGAGGGATCGATATCGGACCAGAGTTCGTAGGTCGATTGCACGCTGCAATCGGTACGGTGACGGTGAGCCGCTTCGATCGTCAGCAGATTGGCGCCCGGCTGCAGCAGGCGCGGCGGTACGCTGAACGATACCGTGCTGGCACCATCCGGAGAGCCGACAGGCTGCTCGCCGATAACCCTGTTGTTGATGAGAATGTTGAATTTCGACGCTTCTGGCGCGACGACGATGGCATTCTGATAGGTGAAATTGAAGGTAGCGGGTGCGGCCGCCTGTTCCGGCGTCAAGTAGACCGACCACGACCGGCGATCATACTCTCCGTCGAGGCCGAGTTTGGGGAACGGGACGACATAGCGCCGCGATGTGCCGCTCGGGATGGGTGGCGCGGCTTGATTGACCGTCTGCGCGGCCGGTGTCGAGAGCTGTCTCGGCGGTACGGCAGGCTCGGATGCCGGTGGCACGGTCTGCACGGGAGGTGCGACCGGTGGCGCTCCGGGCGCCATTGAGAACGGTTCTATAGGCCGCGGACCCGGTGAGGCGGGTTGCGTTGTTGGGACGGTTGCCGCAGGCGGTTGAGTAACGATCACCGGAACCGGGGCAGGCGCCGGAGTTGTAACAGCAGCCGGCGGGGCCGCGGGTGGTGTGGCCGGTATTGTCAGTCTCGGTACCAGTGGCGGGGTGTCCGCGGGACGCTCGCCGGACATGTCGAATGGCGTCGTTTGCGCGTATGCCACGGCAGACGCTGTGAGAAGAAAGGCAACGGCGGGAGCGAGTTTCTTCATCAGCCGTTCGCCTTTGCAGATTGCCGTTGCTCCTCGCGCTCCGGCCGCATGCTGCGGAAGAAGTATACCAAGCCACGGCTGGTCTGGTAGAGCGCCAGCCCGACGAACCAGATCGTTCCACGAATTAGCCCAGGATTGCGGCGCCGGCCTTCCTGAAACTGCGTCCATTGCGCCGAATTGGCAAACATCAGGTCGGCGATCAGACGATGGTCAAGCGCGCTCTTCGGAACATACTGGCACCCGACCGCCAGCAGACCGTCGGTCGGCTGGATGTTGCGGATGATCAGTGGCAGCGTCTCGAAATCGGCGCCACTGAATGGCCGGAAGCGTACTTCACCCTCCGCGCCGACCAAAGATTGTTCCAACTGCTTGTCGAACACATGCAGGCGGGCGCCATGAACGGACACGTCCTCGATCGAGGCGGTGTACCATTTGCCGTTGACGCCGAATTCGGCACGGCGGTTGACCCGCACGCGACGTGAGGAAGCGCGCTCGCCGCGCTCGGAGACGACGCCAAGCGCGCAACCGGCCATGATCAGGTTGATCAAGTTCCAGCCGCCGACGACAAGGGTGACGTCGGCTTTGTATGGTTCCGTGTAGATGCGGTAAATGGTGACGATCAGGGCGATGATCTGCACCGCAAAAATCACGAAGAATGGCCGACTGATCTCAGACAGGCGACTGACGGCGATGGATTCATCCTTGGCGGTGACCTTGAAGGTCGGCTTGCGCGGATTAAGCATCACCGAAATGACAGCCGGCAGCAGATGCACGGTCTGCACATATTCGTAGAGCTCTGAAATCCACGGCCAGCGGAAGGAACCGTACAGGTAGTTCTGCATGATCAAATTCACGAGCATGTAGGCCAGCGTATAGGCGAGGAACTCGCCGCCGGAGGCGGTGAAGATCTCGAGGTCGAAGAACAGATAGAATAGCGGCGCAAAGAGGAACACCGTGCGCGGAAAGGGGAACAGCCAGAACAGCGTCGACGACATGTAGCAGAAGCGCTGCGGGAGCGTCAGGCCGCGCTTCAGCAGCGGGAAGCGGAAGCGCAGGATCTGCATCATACCCTGCGCCCAGCGACTGCGTTGACCGATGAAGCTGGCGAATGTCGCGGGCTGCAGGCCTGCAATCAGCGGCTTGTCGACATAGATGCTGTTCCAGCCGCTGCCATGGAGTGCGAGCGCCGTTTCGCAGTCTTCGGTGATGCTGATGCCGCTGAAGCCCTGCTGCGATTCCAGCGCCTTGCGACTGAGAACGGCCGCGGATCCGCAGAAGAAGGCCGCGTTCCATTTGTCGAGGCCGCGCTGGATGATGCCGTAGAACATCTCGTTCTCGCTCGGCATATTCTCAAAGGTGCGCAGATTGCGCTCCAGCGGATCCGGATTGATGAAGAAGTGTGGTGTCTGCACCAGGAACAGCTTGGGATCGTCGTCGAAATAACCGACCGTTTCGAGCAGGAAGTCACGCGCCGGCGCATGGTCGGCATCGAAGACAGCGATCAGTTCGCCGGAGGAATGCGCCATGCCGTTGTTGAGGTTGCCGGCCTTGGCATGCTCGTTGCGCTCGCGCGTCAGGTAGGTAACACCGATTTCCTCGCACAATTGCTTGAGCTCGTTGTGTCGAGCAACCGCCGCTTGGGCCTCCAGGAGCTTGTTGGAATTGCGCTTCTGCACCGTGCCACCGTCGTCGAGTAGCCAGACGTGAAGCTTGTCGGCGGGGTAGTCCATGGCCTTGGCAGCGGAAAGCGTATTCGCGAGAAGATGTGAGTCTTCGTTGTAGGTAGGAACGAAGACGTCCACGTGCGGGAACCGGTCCAGCTTCCCGGCGCGCGACGGGCGTGGCGGAAGCGGCGTGGCGACGATGAACAGGCTGAGCGCCAGCATCGCAACGCTGTACATTTCGGCGAGATAAAGTAGCAGGCCGGGAATGAAGTTTTCCGGCTGGTTGATCGGCGGCAGCGTGCTGGTGGTGCGCCAGTAAACGTATCGCATGACGATCGATGTGCCGAAGGCGAGCGCGATCAACCGCCAGGTGCCTTCGCCCTTCAAGCCCTTGATGATGGCCATGACGGCGACGACAGTGATGCTGGCGATCAGCTGTGTCTGCAGGTTCACCGGCAGAGTGACTAGCGTAATCACGCAGACTGCGACCACTGCCCAGATCAAGATGCTGCGGGCCTTATGCATCGGCTTTCCTTCGAAGGCATGGAGCCGGGTACCCGAAGGGCCGGCCTATCGTCATCTATCTCTGGCAGGCGGCCGTCATGGTCGCGTTGCCGATGCAATCGGGTGAAGGGACGGTCACGCCACCGCTGCTCATTGCCTGTTGTTGCGCTTGCTCTTGTGGTGCATTCGCCGACACGGGCGCAATCACCGGCGTGAGCTGTGTGTTCTCCGACATATCGGGGGCCGGAACGCGCGGGCCGATTGCCTGAGGTAAAGCCGGGGGCGCGGCAGACGTCGGCGCGGTTGCCCTGCGCATCACCGCGGGTCGCACCGCCGCCGGCGCCTGTGCAGGCTCATAGCCGATCGGCATCGGGGAACTGCGGTATCCACCCTCGTCGGGATAGATCGGGCTTCCGGTCTGTCCAAGCGTCGGATCGACGCCACGGGTCATGCCGTAGGGGTTCCAGATCTCGCCGTTGAAGGTGCCGATGACAGTATATCCGTACATCACCCCAAGCAGCTGGCGCTCCGTCGCGCGCGCATCACACAACCGCAGGCGAAGCTGGATCATCCCGAAATTGCGGGTCTGCGTCTGGTCCGAGCGGCTGGAGCGGATCTGCTGCCAGCCATAGATGCACGTATCTCCGGCATGGCTCTTGCCCGTGGCATAGCCGAAGGGGCCGTAACTGTTCTGCAGGAATGTTGCCGATCTTGCCATGCGCACGCCGGGAACTGATGCGGCTATTTCGCGAGCGATGCCTGTCTCGTTGACCATACGATACGTCGCGTTGCCGGTTGCCGGATTGGCGCCACTAGCGCCGAGAAACTGCACTTTCAGGAAGTTCTGGCCGGTGACGGAGGATGACGTGAAAAGCGAGATCTGCTGCTCTACGCCGTTGCCGCGTTTCTGCTCGACAACGCTGACGATCGATGGCCCTCCGGGCGGCGGCAGGACGAGCGCCTTCTCGCTGGGAATGGTCTCCGGGCCGGATGGCTGCCGAACATTTCCCGTTGAGGTGCAGCCAGCGACAATGCCGATCAACCCTGCAAGCGTTATCAATCTCAGCAAGCCCATCGTTCCAATCGCTGTGGTCGTGTTTCCTCGCAGCCAGCGAAAATCTGGCGGTGTCTTCGAATCAACGACCGTGGCGGCCGATCATTGATGTAAACGACGGGCATGGTTAACAAGTGGTTAAGATCGAAGTGGTCCGGTGCGGTGGGACATGGATTTTTGCGCGGAGGACGTGCAGCCCTTTAAAGCGTTGCTCACACTTATCGCTTGCGACGCCGCTCTCCACCGTCGATCCGGCACCGATTTTCAGCAGATTTCGTAATGGTAACAATAATTTGTGGTGGCAAAACGTCGCGGACAATGCGGCCCCATAGTCCGAATTCGGCGCAAATACGGCCAAAATCTGGCCGTTGTCAGCCATTCATGAACGCGGCTCATGTCTTCATGCCGAGCTCGGCATCTTAACAGGTTGGTATCGAACTGTTACCTAGCCAAAGATCGGTTGCAAATCGTCAAGCTGGCAGCTGTCGCGGACAGTGCTTGGCGTTCGCCAAGGGTATACCGGAGAGCATAGTCATAATTTTTCTGGCGGAGGGCCAGGGGAGGAGCAGAACAACACCCGGCTGAATCGGGCACGCAGTAAAGGTAAAACACAGTGAAGATCAAAGATCGTCGATATTCTTCGACCATTCATGCTTGTCTGGCCGGGGTTGCAATCCTGGCATCGGTGTCTTCCACCGCCATGGCCCAGCAAGCTGGTGCGCCTCCACCGCCGTCCGTATCGACTGTCAATGTCGCGCCGACATCCGTTCCGTTGAGCTACGAGTATGCAGCGCGCGTTTCGGCGTTCCGTCAGACCGAAGTTCGCGCCCGGGTCGGTGGCATCCTGCTCAAGCGCAATTTTGTTGAGGGCGCACAGGTCAAGGCCGGCGATGTGCTTTTCCTGATTGATCCAGAGCCGTACGAAGCTGCTTTGAAACAGGCTGAGGCTGGTCTGAAGCAGGCACAGGCTCAGCTCAGCCAGGCTTCGCGCGAGGAGAAGCGTAACATCAGCCTGTTTGATCAGAACGTTGGAAGCGAAAAAAGCCGCGACGATGCGATCTCGACACGCGAGCTCGCCGACGCAGCCGTGGCGTCGGCCGAAGCGCAGGTGCAGACCGCAAGGCTCAATCTTGGCTACACGAAGGTCACCGCACCGATCGACGGCGTGACCAGCCTGGAACAGGTCTCGGAAGGCAGCCTGATCAGCACGGATTCCAGTCTGTTGACCAGCATCACGCAGCTCGATCCCGTCTATGTCAACTTCTCTTTCTCTGACTCGGAGGCGCGCGAAGTTCATCATCTGATGGACCTCAAGAAAAACAAGGGTGAGGATACAAAACTCCGTGTCGGTCTCACCTTCGGAGATGGATCGACCTATAACCATGAGGGACTCGTCGATTTCACCTCGGCGACCGTGGACGTCAATACCGGTACCATCCAGGCGCGCGCGGTCATCGACAATCCGGAGCGCCAGCTCATTCCCGGCCAGTTTGTTCGCGCCACCGTCAGCGGTGTGACGGCGGATGCGGCGATCGTCATTCCCGAGATATCGCTGATGCAGAGCCCGCAAGGACAATTTGTCTACACTGTCGGCGCGGATGGCAAGGCGAAGATCAACTCGGTCACGCTTGGACAGAAGGTCGGCAGCAACTGGATCGTCACATCGGGCCTCAACGCGGGCGAGCAACTGATCACCGAAGGCGTCATCAAGGTCCGCCCAGGTTCACCTGTCCAGCCAACGCCCGCTGCTGAAGCCGATGCGGCCACTGGTGTGAAGAAGGTGGCGACGAATTGATGAACCACAGATTCTTTGTCGACCGCCCGGTTTTCGCGGCTGTCATATCCATCATCATCGTCATTGCCGGCTTCATGGCGCTACGGTCTCTGCCGATTGCGCAATATCCTGAACTGGTGCCGCCGCAGGTCGTTGTGACGGCCAGCTATTCCGGCGCCAGCGCGGAGACGATTGCGCAGACGGTCGCAGCTCCCCTCGAGCAGCAGATCAACGGCGTCGAGAACATGCTGTACATGCAATCGACCAACTCCAACAGCGGCACCATGCAGATCACGGTGACGTTTGCATTGGGCACGGATCCCGACCAGGCAGCGATCAACGTCAACAATCGCGTCCAACGCGCGACGTCGTCCTTGCCACAGGAGGTGACGCGGCAAGGCGTTGTCGTTGCCAAGCGTTCGAATTCGATCCTCGGCTTCGTCGCCATGTTTTCGACGAACGCCCAATATGACCGGGCCTATGTCGGCAACTATGCCCTGCTGAATGTCTTGGACGATCTGAAACGGATTCCAGGCATCGGTGACGTCAATATCCTCGGTGACATCGACTATTCGATGCGTGTGTGGCTGCGGCCGGACAAGATGGCGCAATACAATCTGACGCCCAGCGATGTGTCCGCCGCTATCCAGGAGCAGAACTCGCAGTTCGCGGCAGGACGCTTCGGCGATCAGCCGAGCGCCAATGGCGAGCCTTTCACTTACAGCGTTTCGACCCAAGGTCGTCTGACGGATGCCGATGCCTTCGGAAATATCATCCTGCGCTCGACCAGCAATGCCGCCACGCTCCGGCTCAAAGACGTTGCCCGCATCGAGCTCGGTACAAAGAGCTATGCCGTGCAAAGCAGTCTCAACGGCATTCCTGCCGTTCCGATTGCCATCTACCTGCAGCCTGGCGCGAACGCGCTGAACACCATGCATGCGCTCTCTTCCCGTCTGGAGGAGTTGAAGGCCACATTTCCGCAGGGGATCGACTACCGCGTTCCGTACGATACGACGAAGTTCATCCAGGTCTCCATCGAAGAGGTTATCCATACGTTCTTCGAGGCAATCGCCTTGGTGGTCATCGTCGTCTTCCTGTTCCTTCAGAACTGGAGGGCAACGCTCATTCCCGTTATCGCGGTGCCGATCTCCATCATCGGCACTTTTGCGGGCATGTACATGCTCGGCTTCTCCATCAACCTGTTGACGCTCTTCGGCCTTGTGCTTGCGATCGGTATCGTCGTGGACGACGCGATCGTCGTCCTGGAAAATGTCGAGCGTCTGATGAGCGTCGAGAAGCTGTCGCCCAAGGATGCCGCCATCAAGGCGATGGGTGAGGTGACCGGTCCGGTTGTCGCGATCGTCCTGGTTCTGTGCTCTGTTTTCATCCCGGTCTCGTTTATGGGCGGTCTGGCAGGGCAGATGTACAAGCAGTTTGCGGTAACGATTGCCATCTCTGTGATCCTCTCAGGCATTGTTGCACTGACACTGACGCCCGCGCTGTGCGGTCTCATCCTCAAACCGGGACATCACGAGCCGGCATTGCCGTTCCGCATTTTCAACCGCGGCTTCGATCGCCTGACAGCGGGATACACTGCGGGCGTGCGGTTTTTCGTCAAGCGCTTCGCCATTGGCCTCGTGCTCGTCGCCGGTCTTCTTGGCGCTACAGGTTACATGTTCTACACCATCCCGGGCTCGCTGGTTCCGAATGAGGATCAGGGCTGGGTGCTGCAGGTCGCCGTTCTCCCGCCTGCGGCTTCTCTTCCGCGTACCCAGGCGGTCATGGATCAGGTGGTCGAGAACACGCAGAAGCTGCCTGGCGTGCATGATGTCTTCGCAGTTTCCGGCTACGACATTCTCGCTGGCGGTCTTAAGACCAGTGCGGGTGTCTCGTTCATCATTCTCGATGACTGGAAGGAGCGCTCGACGGAAGCATTGGATGCCCGCAACATGGCTGGACCGATCATGGGAGCCAGCAGCGGCATCAAGGATGCGATGGTTCTGGCATTCAATCCGCCACCCATCCAGGGGCTAAGCACCACAGGCGGCTTCGAAGCCTACATTCAGGACCGAGGGGGCAACGGCATTGCCGGGCTTGCGGACGAAGCAGCAAAGCTCGTGGAAGCCGCGTCGAAACGTCCGGAACTCACCGCCGTTCGCACCACTTTCGATGCGAACGTACCGCAATATCATGCGGATCTTGACCGCGAAAAGGCCAAGGCGCTTAACGTGCCGATCGACACCGTGTTCGAAGCCATGCAGGCAACGTTCGGCAGCCTCTATGTCAACGACTTCACGCTTTACGGTCGCAACTATCAGGTCAAACTCCAGTCGGAAGCGTCGTTCCGGCAGTCGCCGGATGATCTGAGGCAGGTGTTCGTGAAATCGGATAGCGGCAGCATGATTCCGCTCGATGCTCTGGTCAAGGTGACCCGTATCGTCGGCCCGGATCAGGTCGAGCGTTTCAATGCGTTCAACTCGGCCAAGATCACCGGCAATCCGGCGCCTGGCTACACGTCCAGTGATGCGATCAAGGCTCTCCAGGAAGTCGCGGCGGAAACCCTGCCGGTCCAGTACCAGATCGCCTGGACGGGCTCTGCCTATCAGGAACTTGCTGCTGGCGGCGCGGGAAACCAGGCCATGCTGTTCGGTATCGTGATGGTGTTCCTGATCCTCGCGGCCCAGTACGAGAAGTGGACGCTGCCGCTCGCCGTCATCACGGCCATACCGTTCGCGCTGTTCGGCGCGCTCTTGGCAACGCAGTTGCGTGGCTTGACCAACGACGTCTACTTCCAGATCGGCATGGTGACGTTGATTGGTCTTGCGGCGAAGAACGCCATTCTGATCGTGGAGTTCGCCGTTCTCAAGCGCAAGGATGGGATGAGTGCCGGCGAGGCGGCGATCGAGGCGGCACGCCTGCGCTTCCGGCCGATCGTCATGACATCGCTGGCCTTCATCCTCGGCGTCGTACCCCTTGCGATCAGTTCGGGTGCCGGTTCGGCAAGCCGGCATGCGATCGGGACCGGCGTTATCGGCGGGATGCTGGCAGCGACCTTCATCGCCACTTTCTTCATCCCGATGTTCTATCGGCTGATCGCCTGGAAAGATCCAAAGCCGGCGGAAGAGGCAACGCCTATACACGATCACCCGGCAGCCGTTCCTGGCGAATAGGGAGATACCGACAACGAGGGACGGCGCGGACGAAAACGTCCGGGCCGTCCCTTTTTTATTTCAGGGATCGCGTGGATTCTAGTTGCTGCATACGCAGGTTCTTAATGTCGAGACCGTAGTATGCCTGAACTACGGCCCACCCTTGAGGACTTCATATGAAGACGATCATCGTCGGCGCGCTTCTCGCCGCCATCATGCCAGGCATCAGCCATGCCAAGACGCTTGAATTTCCAAGCGATGCGCCGGTCGCGCAGATCGCTATTCCCGATAGCTGGTCTCCTGAAGAGACGGAAACTGGCATCCAAGCGACATCCGACGATTCCGCCATTTACCTCTCCATTGACGTGGCTGAAGGCAAGAGCGTCGACAAAGTCATCGACGATGCGATCGCTTTCCTTGACAAGAACGGCGTGAAGGTCGACGGCTCCACGCAGAAGAAGTCGGATGAAGCCATCAACGGCATGGACATGACAAGCTTCGACTGGACAGGCACCGATAGCGACGGCGCCGTCAACATCGGTATTTCCCTCGTCTCTCCCAAGCCGGATAAGCTGCTTGTCATCACCTACTGGGGATCGAAGGGCACCCAGGAGGCGCATGGCCCCGAACTCCAGGCGATCATCACGTCGCTGAAGCCCGCTGCCGAATAACATTGCGTGGGTGCCGCATCTTCGGGTGCCGCCTGCATTCAGAGGCCAACGATGCGCTCTTTCCGATCACTGTATTTCTTGGCGTTGTTTGTAGTCTTGGCCGCCATGCCTGCCGTGGCTGACGATTACAAGGCCGCCAGCAACACCGCCATGTCGGTCACCGGCGACGTGTCGATGGACGATTTCAGCATCACGTTCGAGACCGGGGATGAGCTCGCATTCTCAAGCCTTGTCGCTGATCATTTCATCGTCGACGGCGAGCGCGTTCCGGCCTCGGTCTACCGTGTGGCCGATCCGGACGACCCCGAGCTTCTGAACGGGAACCGCTTGTGCGGTTCGGGCCCGGTGACCTATATCGCGAGCTGGACGGCTGGCGAAGGCTTGTCGGCCATTGCGGTGTTTACCGGTAATCGGGCGCCAAAAAGCTCGGATCAGATGTGCGCGTCCTACACATTCGAGGATTAGCCGCAGAGGCGTTGCCGGGTTATGTGTCGGTGCGGGCTCCGGCTCGTGATCACGATCGATCGCCACCCGCCAGGAAAGGCTCCGGCTGAGTATCGTAAGCGATCTTTGCTTCTTCCGCGGCCGCCAGAAAGACAAGCCGCGCCTCTTCGGGCGATGCATTGCCGATCGCAACTCCGTCGCATAACTGCAGGGCTGAGAAATAGGCTTTCCCGTCGGCGACCGGCCAAGTGTTGAAAAGTATGCGCAAAGCATCACGGGCGCTTCTGATCGTTTGCGCCGACCTGCCGCCACGGCAGGCGATCATCACAGGTATTGCCCACGGCCGACTATCCAACGTGAGTGTCCTAAAATATCGCCGAAGCTGCAAACGCAGTCGGAAAGACGCAACCTTGAATTATATATTGTATTGCGCATGAGTTGAGCGTGGTCAAGTCTGACGGTTGGCGCATTGTCATAAACTGTCAGGGCCAGGCATAAAAAAAACCCGGCGCGAGGGGCGGCGCCGGGCTTTTTGTCGGACTGCTTTGGGCTTGCTGATCCAAGCAACGCGGATTTCATGACGTTGCAATTGTAAAACTCGCGAGCGTCCCAAAGGTTCCACTCAATCTTGCAACCTATCTTTTATCAGGATCGACGCTCGGGCTGAATCGTGATCAATCCTCGGTCGCGCCGTTCATCAGGCCGTCGTAGACTTCAAGCATGGCGTCGGCGATGGCCTGCCCCAATGCGTTGCCGGCGACGCCAATCGCCGCGTCGTCCATGTCGCGGGCGGCAAGTGCCAGCGCTGTGCCTTCTTCGCTGACAACGAGTTTGGCGCGCTCAATCGCCCAAAGCGCGAAGTCACTGCGGTTGTCGATCGTCACGGTTTCCATGGAGAACTCCCTGTCATCTGTCTGCGTCTTCTGTGGCCGCTCAATAACCGCTTTTTCAAGGGTTTCGAAGTGCGCTCTCGGAAAATTCGAAGCAGCGTCTCAAAACATCACATCCTCGAACGGCGCGCCGCACTGATTGCGGCCTTCCGGCCTGTGTGTCGACACAGTGCAGACAGTCTGCTCTTTAGTTGGGGTCGAGGTTCTTCATGCCGTGACGAGTATGTCGCTGTTCAACGATCTGGCGCATCTGTGCCAGTCGGAGTTCAAGCGCTGTCCTGTCCATCGACGCGGGCAGCTTGCTGAGTTCATCCGCAAGGATATCAATTTCCTTGAGGAGAAACGGGAGATCGAAACCTTCATGTTCCATGTTTTCCGCCATGCCATTCATGCAAGCGATTCTTGCCTGCATCGATTTACATGCTTCGTTGCCATGCCCGGCGGAGTGTCATTCGACGTCCTTAATATCCAATAAACTATATGGATCTCCGTTCTGAAATGACACGTGGGATTGGGGTTTAACATCGATCCACGGCTTTTTATTTTCAAGCTTTGAAAGAAAATGGCCTTTTGAGCAGCCGTTGTCCCCTAGAGAACGGCACAAGTGAGTACCGCGCCGGACGAACTGCCGTGCCGGGGCCGCCTGCGAGGGCTGCACCCTCGCTTCTCACTTTCTGTGTACGAAAAAGATCGGACCGCCGAAGCGGTCCGATCTGGTGTCAGTAAACGTCGCGGACGTAGCGTTTCTCGCGTTTCAGGAGGTTGACGTATTCCGATGCGGCCTCCGCTGACCGTCCTCCATGGGTCGCCACGACGTCATGCAAAGCCTGATCAACGTCCTTGGCCATCCTGGTCGCATCGCCGCAAACGTAGAAATGACCGCCTTCTTCCAGCCAGGCATAAAGCGCCTTGCCGTTCTCGCGCATTCGCGTCTGCACATACACCTTCTCGCTCTGATCACGAGAAAAGGCGAGGTCGAGGCGCGTCAGCAGGCCGGTGCTGCTCATCTCGGTCAGTTCGTCCTCATAGATGAAGTCGTCGGCGCGGTGCTGGTCGCCGAAGAACAGCCAGTTTCGCCCCTTGGCGCCGCGTGCTTGGCGTTCCTGCAGGAAGGCGCGGAACGGCGCGATGCCGGTGCCGGGCCCAACCATGATGGCTGGTGCCGTATCATCACCGGGGACGCGGAACGCCTTGTTCTGCGAAACAAAGATCCCCGCCTTCGCCCCTTCTACCTGAGCGGCGAGATACGTCGAGCACACCCCACCGTGTTCGCGACCGTTGGTCGTGTAGCGCACGCTGGCGATCGTCAGATGGACGCGGCCATCTGCAGCCAGCGGGCTCGATGAGATCGAATAGGCGCGGTGCTGCAGCGGCTTCAGAAGCCCGACGAAATCGGACGCCGTCATTGCGTTTGCTGGCAGCAATTGGAGAAGATCGAGCGTATCCTTGCCCCAGAGCCAGCTTTCAAGTGCTTCCTTGTCGCCGTGGCGGAGGATATGGCTCAATTCCTCGTGGCCGGCGCGCTTTTCGATTTCGGCGATCAGTTCGCGGGATGGCGTCGAGATCTCGAAGCCGGTCGCCAGTTCTTGGCCGATAGAGTGGGACAGACTTGCGACTGAGGTGTCAGCGCTCGCCCCCAGCTGTTGTAGGATGGCCGAGACCAGTTCGGTGTTGTTCACAGGCATGACGCCGAGCGCATCGCCGGCTTCATAGGAGATGCCGCTGTCGCCGAGGTCGAACTCGAAGTGGCGGATTTCCTTGGCCGACGTGGCGCCGGACAGCAATCTGTTTACGGCGACGACAGACGAATAGGGCGACTTGCGGTTCCACTGCGATTTCTCGCGAACGGGGAGGGCGATGGCTTCCGCAGGCGCGGCCGGTTCGCTCTGCCCGCCATCGACGGCCGCTGCAAGCGGCATCGCTTCGCCAACCCAGGCGGCGGCGGCGTCCTCGTAGTCGATGTCGCAGTCGAGCCTGTTGGTCATGCGGTGGGCACCGAGCTGTTCCAACCGGGTATCGATCAGCTTGCCTGCCTGGCAGAAACCGTCATAACCGGTGTCGCCGAGCGCCAAGACACCGAAGTTCATGCTCTCCAGCCGCGGTGCCGTCTCTGCCGACAGTGCTTCCCAGAAAAGCTGGGCATTGTCGGGCATTTCCCCCTCGCCATAGGTGGAGGCCACAATGATGACTCGCTTCATCGTGGCGAAGCGTGCCATGTCGACATCGTCGAGCGCCTCGACGGCTGGCTGCATGCCGGCTGCGCGTGCGGCAACCGCGGCATCCATGGCGACGCCCTCGGCATTGCCGGTCTGGGTTCCGTAAAGGATATGCAGAGGACTTGCCGCCTTCTGTTGCGGGGCGTTCGCCACCGCAGCGCTGCCGTCGCCATCCATTGCCAGGCGCGAATGCAGCCCGGCCAGGAAGCCGGATAGCCAGGCGCGCTGGTCGCCGTTGAAGGGGGCGTCGGCAGGGATGTAGGGTACTTTCATCGTCATACTCGGCTGGTTCTTGCTGTGGCAGTCAGGTCGGAGAAGGCGCGCTGGGCGAACAGCTCCTCGAAGCTCGGCAGGCGGCCGATTTTCTCGATGTTGCGAGCGTGCCGATGGATGATCCAGCCATAGGTGCCGGGGCTGTCCATCGACAGAATGTTGCGGCGTGACAGGGCTTCCGTGTAGTCGGCGAGCCGCTTGGCAGCGATCATCACCGCCAGCTGCTCGTCCGTGTAACCATCGACGGCATCACGGGAATGACGCATGAGCTTGCTCATCAGCGCGAAATCCTCGGTCAACAACAAATTGCGCACCGCCTTCTCGACGGCGGGCTCAGAAGGTCCGAGTGCATTCGGTACGCGCGCCATGGCCAGACCCTGCGCCATGGATAGGACCGTGTAGTTGTTCAGAAGCGCGAACATGTCCTCGGTATCTGTCTCCCCATATCCCGGCACGCGGCCGTTCAGCACAGCCTTGCGGTCGCGATAGGCGAGCTTGAACTTGCGCACCTGATGGGCGGCCAGCGCCGACGCGAGCTCTTCGATCAGCTCCTTGCGCGGCTTTGCGTTCAGGATCGCATCGCTGTCCTGATAGAGCAGCAGCGCCCGCGGCATGCCGTAGACGAAATTATGCTGCTCGCTTTCCCAGTTCTCCAGCAACCACCGCGCCTTTGCCGAGCCCGTCTCGGCGAAGTGCCAGGTTAGCAGCATGTGGACGGCCTGATTGTGGATCGCGGCCTGCTCGCCGTCGTCGGAGATCGAGCCGATCAAAATTGAGTCATGGCTGACCTTCTTCGGCAGATCGCCATAGGGGTCGTACTGATAGACGAAACCGCCGCTCATGCCGTTTCCAAAACCCTTGCCGAAGCTTCCGAGGTTGAGAACAGCACCGTTGGTCATGTATTCGCAGCAGAAATCGCCCACGCCTTCGATGACAGCGGTCGCTCCCGAGTTGCGTACCGCAAAGCGGTCGCCGGCTTGGCCTTCCACGAAAGTCCGGCCGCCGGTAGCACCGAACAGTGCGAAGTTGCCGATCAGCACGTTGCCGCCGGCCTCGTCGGAGCCGCCGCCCGGGGAGCGTACGACGATGGTGCCGCCGCATGCGCTCTTCCGACCCCGTCGTTGCAGGTGCCGGTATGGGTCAGCACCATGCCGTCATTGCAGAAGGCGCCATAGGACTGACCGGCGGATCCGGAGGTGGCAATATTGACGGTGCCCGGCTCGAGGAAGCGGCGACCGCGTTCGTCCTGACGCACGGATGGCAGGGCGGCAGCGGTGGCGTCGTCGAGTTCGTAGTTCAGCATGCGCTCGATATCGACAGCCAGCTGTCCGCCAACGCTCTTGTTGCAGTTGTTGAGGAAGCGGTTGCCGCCGAGCTCGATGCCGGACTTTCCGCTTTCGATCAGGGCCGACCGCACGAGATCGAGGAAGCCGTCATCGACGGCATAGTCCTTCTCCATGTAGACGGGATCGGTGATCTTCACCTCCTCGACCACGGCAAGCATCGCGCGGAGGTCAAGCTGCCCGACGCTCGAGGGGTGGTCGAGGAGATGAAGAAGATCCGAGCGTCCACGGGCGGCGCGCAGCGACGGCATTCCGAGGTCTGCCAGCAGCTCGCGGGTCTCGTGGGCGATGTTCAGCAGATACTGTGCCAGCGCGCGCGGATCGCCGTTGAAGACCTCTTGATTCGTGGTTAGCCCGGCCGGGCACTTGATGTTGCAGTTCTTGGCCATCACGCACTTCAGCATCATCAGCGCCGTAGTGCCGAACTCGAAGCTGTCGCCGCCGAGTAGCGCCGATTTGATAACGTCGCTCGCGGTCTGGTGCGCACCCGAGCAGCGCAGCGTCACCTTCTCGCGCAGGCCGTTGGCGCAAAGCGCCTGATGCACCTCGGCGATGCCGATCTCGGCAGCACGGCCGGTGTACTTGAGGCTGGTGACGGCGGCGGCGCCGGTGCCGCCGGTGTTGCCGGCAACGTTGATGACATCGGCGCCCGCCTTGGCAACGCCGACGGCGATGGTACCGATGCCTTCCGACGAGACCAGCTTGACGACAACGCGCACGCGCGCGGCCTTGGCGTCGTGGATGAGCTGCGCCAGATCCTCGATCGAGTAGGTGTCGTGGTGCGGCGGCGGCGAGACGAGCTCGACACCGGGCGTGCCGCCGCGGGCGGCGGCGATCTCGACAGTCACCTTGGGAGAGGGCAACTGCCCACCTTCGCCAGGCTTGGCACCCTGGCCGATCTTGATCTCGATCTCTTCCAGCATTGGATCCGCGAGGTAGCCCGCCCAGATGCCGAAACGACCGGAGGCGAACTGCTTGATCTTCGAGGCGCGGATGGTGCCGTAGCGCGACAGGTGCTCGCCGCCTTCGCCGGAGTTCGACATGCCCCCGGCCATGTTTGTGCCGTGGGCCACCGCTTCATGGGCGGCGGCCACAAGTGCGCCGTGGCTCATTGCGCCGGAGGCGAGCAGCGGGGTGATCTCGCTTGCCTTCTGGACCTCTGTCATCGGGATGCTGCGCGGTGCCGTGCGCAACAACGAGAGATAATCGCGTGCCTGACCGGTCGCATGTACGGCAAGCGCGCCACCTTCGATCCAGTGGCCGGTGATGTCTGTCTTGAAGCGGATCACCAGCGATTGCCCGAGTGCTGCCAGCAGCGTCAGTTGGCTGGCATTGGCGGTTGTCAGCTGCAGCCGGAATTCCTCTTCGCCGATACGCTCGCAAGAAAGGCCGCGCACCATGAATGAGTTGTTGCCCTTGCGGGAGAAGCGGCCCATCTCACGGCGAAAGTCTTCGGGGCTGGTGCAGAAGCTGATATCGGCCGGCAGTTCCAGCACGTCACGCAGGGCGGCGGGGCGGCGCATGCGCTCCTCCATCATCATCCGCGCAAAAGCGCGATAACCGGGCGTGATCGCGAAGTGGTCGATCGCCTCCGGCGTCAGCTTCTCGAAACTGGTGCTGAAGTACGCCGCGTCGTTGAGGCCAAAGGCATCCTCCAGCCGGTTCAGCGGCAGCAGACGAAAGACGTCCGATTGGTCGGCGTCGCCGGGTGCCCCATCGAAGTCGATCTTCTCTTCCGTCATATCGACGAAGCCGCGCACCGCGGTCGTGCCGTAGGAGTGCCCGGCGCCCTCCGCGCGCTCCTTGAAAAGCCCCAGCAACGGAATCTCGTTTTCGCTCTTCACGGTCAGCGCCCGCGTATGCCAGTCGCAGACGGCCTGCGAAATCACGGCAAAATCCACACCGCCGACGGGCGTCTTGACGTTCGGGAAATAACGTCTCAGCACCGGATCGTTGGTGTCGAGGAAGTTCGGCTCGAAGAACTCGCCACCGATGTAGCTTTCGGCGGTGCAGAGGCCGACCTTGCCCATCGTCTTCATCAAAGACTTCTCGGCGGCCTTGGCAAAGCGCTTGAACGCCTTGTCGGCGTCGGCGCCGAACTTTTCCTCGGCCCGGAACTGGACGCCGAGCGGATAGACCGCCGCAGCGCCAAAGCCGAGCGCCGCTGCAATATGGTGCGACGAGGACATCTGGCCGCTTTCGGCGATGACTGAAACCCGCAAGCGCAGGCCGGTTTCGATCAAACGCTGATTAAGTGCCGAGATGACGATGATCATCGGCAGTGCCGCCCGGTCGCGGGCCACGTGACGGTCGGTCACGACGACGATGCCGCCTTCTTCCGCCGCAAACGCTTCGACGGCATCACAAAGCCTGGAGATCGCCAGCTCAAGGGCATTCTCGTTGGCCTTGGCGTCGCCGACGACAGGGGTGTAGAGCATCTCGAAACGGCGCAGCGGCGTTTCCGTCTGCTCGCGGATCTTCAGCATGTCGAGATGTGTCAGAATCGGCGAGCGCACGACGATCTGCCGCGCGGCCTTGGCGCCGATGTTCGGTTTTGCGCCGAGCGCCACGCGCAACGTCATGCCGTCGGCTTCGCGGATGCTGTCGAGTGGCGGGTTGGTGACCTGCGCGAAACGCTGCGAGAAATACTTGGCGACGCCGCCTTCCTGATCAGAGAGCGCGTTGATGGCGTTGCCGTATCCCATGGCCGAGATCTTTTCGGCGCCGGTGGCCAGCATCGGATCCATCAGGAACTTGAAGCTCTCCTGGTTGTGAGAATAGGCAACGTAGCGCTGGTAGCGTTCCAGGTCACCATTGTAGCGCAGCGGCGATCCCTGCTGGTCGGCGGGAATCTCGGGCAGGTCTTCCAGGCGCACGCGGGACTCGGTCAGCAGCGTCTTGTAGTCGCGTTGCGCCGCCAGCATTTCGAGCGCCTCGCTCGTGGCGAAGGCGCGGCCAGCGGCGTGATCGAAGTACAGCATGCCACCAGCTTCGATCCGGCCGCGGCTGAGCACGCTTTCCGGCGGGAACGCGATCTGGCCGGCTTCGGACATCACGCAGAGGTATTCCGATGTTTCGACGGTGCGCAACGGCCGCAGGCCGAGGCGATCAAGCCTTGCGCCGACGATGGTACCGTTGCCGAAGATCAGGGCTGCCGGGCCGTCGTTCTTTTCCTCATAAAGCGAGAAGTATTCGAACATGGCACGCACGTCTTCCGACAGCGTGTCGTCGTTCTCCCAGGCTGGCGGCATCATCGACACGACAGCGGTGACGAGATCGAGACCCTCTTCCATCACCCGGCTCTGCAACGTCTGATCGAGCCGGCAACTGTCGGACTGACCCTTCGGGCGAATGATCGCCGAATTGCGCGCAAGCGCGATCGCCGCTTCGGAAAGCCGGTTCTTCTTGTCGGTGTTCAGCTCGCCATTGTGCGCCATCAGTCGGAAAGGCTGCGCCATCGACGGATGCGGGTCGGTGTTGGTCGAAAACCGCGTGTGGAAATACATGGTGTGGATTTCATGCGCCGGGTTCACCAGGTCGCTAAAATAGGGCAGCACCTCGTTCGAGTTCAGGCGGCCTTTGAAAACCTGGGTGCGGGCGCTGAGCGACAGCGGGTAGAAACCGGCCAGCGCCGGATCGGTGTATGCGATCGCCTCGATTGCCAGCAGTGCCTTGTGGATGCGCCAGTCGAACTCCGGCAGGGTCTTCACGGCATCCGGCGCAGCGAAAATCCACTGGCGGATCGGCAACTGGTGGCGCACGGCGGCGGGGCGGATTGCGCTGTTGTCGATCGGCACCTCGCGGATCAGCAGCACCGGAAAGCCCTGCTCGGCAAACGCGCTTTCGATGATTTCGGTGGCGCGCTGGTGTTCGCCCAGATCGTTCGGCAGGAAAAAATTGCCGACGCCGAAGCGGCCGAGCTCAAGGTCCGGGTTGCCGGTCAGTCCACGAAAGAACGACAGGGAGAGATCGACCGAGATGCCGGCGCCGTCGCCGACACCTTCCGCCGACATGCCGCCGCGATGGGGTACTGCACAGAGCGCTTCGTGGCCGCGTTTCAGCACGTCATGGGTCTGGACGCCGTCCTTGCGGGTGATGAAGCCGACACCACAGCTGCTCTTGTCTTCGGTGATGTCGTAGAGGCCCGTGACCTGCTCTGGTGCGTTCATCTGCCGTCTCCTTGGAGGCGCGCCGCGGCGCGTGTGTCGCTTCTTCCCGCGGACGGCGCCGCAGGTTCCCGTGCACGCTCATCCGCTATCGATTTTAAAGGCGTTTTTTGTCGGCCGTGCGCGTGGTGGCGCGAATGACGGCCGGCCGCGTAATCGCAACCGTGTCGGCCGTCGTTTTGCTGTTCGCTCGTGTTCGCATCGAAAATGAACCCACGCAAAGGCTGCCGAACGGCGGCCCCGATAATTATGTCAGCATTGTTTACCTATCTTGATGCGAAGAGTCAAGTTTGCAATCGCGGTTGATACGCAATTTTGATGCGCGTTTATTAATCGCTACGTATTTTTAATACGCCCAAGGTCAATCGAACTTTCGCATTCGTACGTTTGAGGATTCTGACGCGCTCGGCAGGTATCCACTGGTGCGTGTTTCTCTTCCGAGCTTGGCATCACGATATCGTGGCATCCGCAGAATTTTTTGCGATGAAAACGACCGGTTTTCAGTCCCTCTCATTTCCGTCATCGACAATCATTTGGTCGAGTGATATATCACAGCAAGAATGGTGAGGCGGATTGCGTTCGTTCAACCATGCAATCCTAACAATGACGAGGAACAGTCGATGGCAGATTCAGTATTCAAAGGTTGCATCCCGGCTCTGATGACGCCGTGCAATCCCGACCGCAGCCCGAACTTCGACGCGCTCGTCGAAAAGGGCAAGGAACTCGTGTCGCTCGGCATGTCTGGCGTCGTCTATTGCGGCTCGATGGGCGACTGGCCGTTGCTGACCGACGAGCAGCGCCAGGAAGGCGTGAAGCGCCTGGCTGAAGCCGGCGTTCCGGTTGTCGTCGGCACGGGTGCGATCAACACGCAGTCTGCCGTCAGCCATGCGGCGCACGCCGCCAAGGTCGGCGCCAAGGGCCTGATGGTCATCCCGCGCGTGCTGTCGCGTGGCTCGTCCATCGCGGCCCAGCGCGATCACTTCTCGGCTGTACTCACCGCCGGCAAGGATCTTCCCGCCGTCATCTACAACAGCCCCTATTACGGTTTCGCCACCCGCGCCGATCTGTTCTTCGACCTGCGCTCGCGCTTTTCCAACCTCGTCGGCTTCAAGGAATTCGGCGGCAAGGCTGATATGACCTACGCGGCCGAGAACATCACGGCCGGTGACGATAGCCTGACCCTGATGGTCGGTGTCGACACGGGCGTCTATCATGGCTTCGTCAATTGCGGTGCTGGTGGGGCCATCACCGGTATTGGCAATGCACTGCCGAAGGAAGTCCTGCATCTGGTCGCGTTGTGCGAAAAAGCCGCCAACGGCGATGCTGTCGCGCGCCGTGAAGCCCTCGAGCTCGAGGAGGCACTGATGGTGCTCTCGACCTACGACGAAGGCCCGGATCTGGTCCTTCACTACAAGTATCTGATGGTGCTGAACGGCGACGATCGCTACGCGCTGCATTTCAACGAAAGCGACGCGCTCAGCGCCTCCCAGCGCCGCCATCTCGAAAAGCAGTATGATCTGTTCCGCAAATGGTACGCATCGCGATACGCGAACGCCGCGTAAAGGCTACGTCGCGACTGCCATCCCAACTACGAACGCCGCGCCTAAGAAGGTGCGGTGTTTTCTTTTCAGTTTGGTGGGTTTTACGGCCTGCAGGGATCAATATTCCGGTCTGAGCTCAATCTCTGCCTTGCTCTCATCGATCTCGGTCTGCGCCGCCTCGAGCGTTGCTTCCTCGCTGTAATAAGACCTGCTATCGACCGGCGGCAGTTCGCCGTTCAGGTCGGAGACACGATAAAACCAGATTTCGTTGGATCGCTTGATTGTCAGTCTGAAGCGGCCATGGCTAGCGTAAGCCTCGCCGCTATCGTTTCGGTTCCATCTCATGTGAGCGTAGTTCGTCTTCTTTTTGAACAGGCGCATTTTCGCATCCTTTCATCGACATTCCGATATACAGAAGTACGCCCTTCGATTTTATAATAAAGTTCTTATGCTCCCAATGGTTTCATAATCGTTATCCCTGACGTCACGCGCCGGCCTCTCGAACGAGAACTTTTACAACCTGTCGCCACACGCGACCTGCGATGCTCTCACCCTTGCCATCAAGGACGACGACACCCCTGATGGTTTGCGACAAAGGCGTTTCGGTCGCCTCTGCCGTGATGGCATATTGTGCCGCGACGGGACTCAACCTGACGCGTTCATGTCCGCTCTGCGGATGAACCGCAATCTCTCCGTGAAATTCGGATGTGAGCTGTGGAATGTCGATTTCGGCCGCTCCCGCTGATGCAATGGACGAGAGCCGAACCGGCAGCCGTGAGAGCGAGAGATCATCCGGCACGAACCAGCCTTGCGCGCCTGTCTCGATCCGCCCTCGATCGGATCCGGTGACGAAGCCCCTTGCAGTCATCCCCGAGGTGTCGGCGATCGTTGCCAGCTGATCTCTCCGGCTGATCCAGCGACCGACATGAACCTGCGGGTCGATATCGACCACGGTGCCGTCGAAAGGTGCACGTACGATCAGCGAGGACTGGCGTCGGATCAACCCGTCCCGCTTTGCCTCAAGTGCCGCCAGTTGCGATTGAAGGATGCCGCGATCGACGAGGTTCTGCGGGTCGGCCTGAACGCGCGCGAGGCGGTAGCCGGTCAGTTCCGCTTCTATCTCCGTGGTGTGGAGTTCCTGTTGCAGCTCCGGCCGGCTGATGACGAAAAGTACATCGTCTTTTCTGACGAGGTCGCCGCGCTTGGCGCCGATCTGTTCGATCCTGCCTGGCTCGACGGGGAACATCCGGGTAAAGACGCTGGGATAGAGCGCTGCCGGCGCCGACACGCTCTTGAAGATGGGCACGGAGCATAACAGGAGGACGGCAAGCAACACTCCGAATGATAGCCAGCTCCGCCGGCTTGCGATGATCTCATGGCGCATCTGCCACCACTCCCTGATTTCGGACAGCACCGGCCGAAGGATGAAAAAACCGATCTCGACGGCAAACAGCATGACGCCGACGATCTTGATGGTGAAATGGTAGACGAGGAGCGCGATGCCAAAATACAGGAACAGCCGGTAGATCGCAGTGGCTATGGCGTAGAGGGTGACAGTGGCGTCGAGCTTCGGGCCAAAGCGGTCCGGTCGTTCCTCGGCGGTGTTGAACAGCAGGCGGCGGAGCCGCCAGCGCAAATGCCGGAACGCGCGGGGCTGCAGGTTCTCGACACCGAGCAGGTCGGCGAAGATGTAGTAGCCGTCGAAGCGCATGAACGGATTGAGGTTGACGATCAGGCTGAGAACCCAGCCGGTCGCCGCCAGCACGAAGGCGGCCGAGCGAAATGGCCCGTCGGGGAGAAACACCCAAAGCAATAGCGCAAACACCGCGATATGGATCTCGGTGAGAACGCCGGCCATGTCGATGCGGAGCCGCTGGAATCGCGACTTCAACCGCCAGGCATCGCTGACATCGGTATAAAGCAGCGGCACCAGCACCATGAAGGCGATGCCCATGGTCGGCACCCGGCAACCATGACGCCGCGCGACATAGGCGTGGCCGAGCTCATGGATCGATTTGATGAAGCCGACCGAGAGCACCGACACGACGATGCCTTCGGGGGTGAACACATAGGGGAAAGTCCCGGTGAACGCATCCCACTGGCGTGAGACCAGGTAGAGGCCGAGAATTGCAGCGATCACCGTGAAGATCTGGAAGCCGGGGCTGAACACAATGGCGACGTGGGGCGCCGTCTTCCTGATGAAGCGGTCCGGCCGCACCAGCGGGATCCGGAAAAAGAGATAGTTGTGAATGAGCCGAATGAACAGTGAATGGCGTCTCGTTGCACTGGCATGCAGCGCACGCCACGTCCCAGATGCCGGCTCACGCACGAAAAAGCTCGCCTCAAGCATTCGGATGGCAGCGTGAATTTCCTCCTGCCCCGGCGTTCGGCCGAATTGCGCGTGAACGGCGTGAAGGAGGCCGCGCATGGACCGGGCGACATTCCAGAGGCTCAGCAACTGGAACATTTCGAAGGTGACGCGAAAGAAGCGATTGCGGATCGGATCGAGCACGATCCAGACGGGCTCGCCCGACAGGCCCGTTCCGCCGCGAACGATCTGCAGATCCTCGCGCAGCGGCGGTAGCCAGAGGTCCTGTGGCGCTGTGTTCATAGTCCCAGCCGTTGCCGTATCGCGGCGATCGGTCTGCGGAACAGATAATAGGCCAAGGGCACCTTCTCGCCGAAGATCTGCGATGTGCCACGAATGCCGAGGCGCAATCCACCTTCAGGGACGGCGTCGAAGCCGGCGTAGACACGGTAGGCAAGCACGTTGCCCTCGATCATCTGGGGATCGAAGGACGACGAGAGGGTCTTGGCCATCACCGGGTGCAGCGGATCGGCGTCGAGAAAGGCGCTGACGGTCGCCCCGTTCTCGACCGCGATCGCATCCGCCACCGGCACATCGATGCGCAGTTGAACACGGTCGGGATCGGCGACTTCCATCACCCGCTCGCCGATCGACACGGGCCGACCGACCCAGTCGCGCTTGTCGGTGAAGATCACCACCCCGTCGGTTTCAGCCTTGACGCTGGCGCGCGCCAGCATGTCAGCTGCGTAGTCGCGCTTGGCGGAGGCGACGCTCAGCTCGCTTCGCGTCACTGCGAGATCCCGCCTGGCATCGGGGTCGGCGATGGCGCGTTGGCTGATCTGCATCAGCCGCGCCTGCGCCACCTTCACATCCTGCTCGGCGACCTGGAGCTCGTTGCGAAGCGCGGTATCGGCGAGCCTGAAGAGCGGCTGTCCCTTGGTGACAGGGGCATTGGGATTGACGAGCATCTCCTCGATCGCGCCGTCGAGGGGCGCCGCAACGATCTCCGGCGCCACGGGCACCACTTCGCTAGGGGCAAGGACGGTCATGTGGACAGGGATAAACATGGCGGCCGCTGCGAGAAGCGCGGCCACTGCAATGACCGGCTTCACGGGCAGGCTGCGTTTCAGCCGACGTGGCCCGCTCAGGGCACCCCAGGCATGGGCGTAGGTTTCGGCCAGGCGCTCCGCGAGCAGCAGATCGGCGTCCTGCCAGGGCGCTTCTCGGGCGAGAAGCATTCCGGCAAAGACATGCGCGTCACGCAGTTGAAATGGTAGCCAGACCATGAACCGGAAGGGATAGCTGTCCTGCTCGATTTCACCGGGGGGGCAGTAGGCGGGAAGCGCGAATGCCTTGGTTTTCGACAGGCCGGCTTCGAGACGGAGTTGCCTGATCAGCCCTTCGACAAACCGGATGCGAGGGGAATTCCGATCCACGGCCCCGATCGACGACACGGTTTCGACCCTGGCAATGCTTTTCGCGACGGAGAGCACGAAGATCTGCCGCGCCTTGGTCAGCTTCATGGTCTCGTTGGCGATGAGAAACCGGAGTTCGCCGACACTGTCCGCCCACCGCGCGTCCGCTTCGATGCGCAGCAAAATCTCAAGCGGTTGCGCCCCGGCTGTTACAGGCGGCGGTAGCTTCACGGGTTCGCCAAGTGGTTTCTGGGTTCCTTGCATTCGGTCTCGCCTCATTCGCCCGGAGGTTTGAAGGTCGTCGGACCGCTCATGCCCGGCAAAACCCCCGTCGTGTCGCCAGAAAAGCGCCCGGTGATCTTGACGGTCTGACTGACGGGGTCGACGGTGGCGCCGATCCGGATGATATCGACCGGCAGCGTCTTGGCGGTCTCGTCGATGCGCAGGGAGAACTGTTCGCCGCTGCGCAGCCAACGCAGCCAGATCGAGGGCACCAGTACATCGATCAACAAATCGTTGCTGGCGACGATGTGCATTATCGGTCGGCTCGGCTCCGGCGTCTCGTGGGCGTGTGAGGGCATCGCGCCGATTCGGCCGTCAAACGGTGCCGCTATGGTGCAGCGGCCGAGCTTGCTGCGGTAGGCATCGGCCTCGCCGGCGGCCTGATTGGCCTTGGCACGCGACAGTTCGACCTCGAATTTGCCAGCGGCATTTGAGCGCGCCAGGCGCTCGTCGTTTGCAACGGCAATCTGCGCCGCGGCCAGTGCCGCCTCTGCAGACTTCAACTGCGCCTGTATATCCCCGCATTCGAACGTCGCAAGGACATCGCCCTTGCGGAAGCTCTCGCCTTCCTTGAACGGCAGGCTGGCGATTGGAAAACCGAGATCGCTCGATATGGATGCTTCGTCGGCGGCACGCACGATGCCACGCAGGCCGTCGAGCACGGCGTTGGTATCCGGCTGTTGATCGCCCGCCGCGAACACAGTGCCGCCGATCAATATCTGGATGGACAGAATGAGTGCTGCAATGCGCGTCACGGCCAACATCCTTCCAATCTCTATTTGACCGCCACCAGGTCAGTTTTCTGTTCTCCGCGCTCAAGCCACATGTTTCGCAGTTCGGTCGCCATGTCGTTCACCGGTTGGGTGGTGCGGAGCGTCTGCGGGAACGGGTCGATGCCGAGCGAGGCGTAGATATTGGCGTAAGCGTTCTGCAGGTCGGCATAGGCCATGTCGAGCTTGGCGTCAGCCAGAAGCGCGTTCATCTCTTCGCGGATCAGCATCTGCTCGCTGGTCTTCTGCGCCGCCGTTTCGGAACGGACCTGGGTCAGGATGCGATGTGAGACATTCGACAGGGCCGACGCCGTCGAATAGGACTGTTTCAGATGCGCATAGCGCGCCCGGCTGATATGGACCTGTGTCATGACAGCCATGGCAACGGAGAGCGAGCGGGTGTCGAGCGCCTGTTTCTCCGCATCGATCTTCTTCACGACGGCGGGCATCGTCGCCAGCTTCATCAGATTGAAACTGACCTTGGCGCCCCAGGAGACCCAGTCGTTGGTGGCGATGAACTCGTTGGAGTCGTAGTTCGGTCCGGCGTAGAAATTGATGCCGGGCAGAAGGTCCAGCAGCGCGGCGTCGACTTCGCGTTCGTTGATCCGCAGCCTGTAGGAAATCTCGCGCATTTCCGGGCGGTTGGTGGCGGCGATGTTGTACATCTCGTCAGAGGTGTAGTTGATCTTCAATTGCGTGTCGCGGCGCTTCGGTACCTCTAGCGTGAAGGGCGTGCCTGGTTTCACGTTCATCAACGCCGACAGCTGGGTCTTGGCGACCATCAGCTCGCCCTCGAGCAATTCGACCTCCCGCTTCACCTCGATCAGTTCCCGCTCGTAGGTCAGCGCTACCAGTGGCGACGTTTCGCCGTTAGAGGACAGGTTTCGCGTATCCTTCAGGGCACGCGCGACACGGCCCTCAAGCGCGCGCATGCGCCCGACCAACCGCTCATAGCTGACGGCGCGCCAATAGGCAGTGCGCACATCCTCGATCACTTTGTTGACCATCCGGCGCTTCATCTCGTCCTGCACCAGCACCTCGTCGGTCGCCTGCTTGGCGCGGACGTAGGAGAGGCCGAAATCGAGAATGTTCCAGGAGGCCGTCAGATCGGCGGTCACGATGCTATCATCGCGCGTGGAGGGCTCGCTGGAATCGGCCTGACTGCGCCCGGCATAGCCGGCGCTCGATACAATCTTCGGGAGTGCAGAGTAACTGACCAGATCCGCTTCCCGCAATTTCAGTGCTGCCTGCATGACCTCCACCTTGGTGTCGAGGTTGTATTTCAGGGCTCTCGCCATGGCTTCATAGAGATCCACCTTGTCTGAGATGGGCTCCTGGTTGGCCGTGGCAAGGGCAAGCCTCTGCGCACCGAAATTCGCATGCGCTTCCGGAGCGAGTGGCTTAGGGGTAACGGTACATCCTGTCGCGATCAAACCAGCGGAAACTGCGACAATAACCGGAAATTTCATCGAAACTCTTCCTCAAACCTGTTCCGCTTGCGACTGAGTCTGAGGTAGCCGGTATGCGCGGATATGCAATCATGGAGCACGCATTCTTCGGATCTGGCGGCCCCGCAGGGCTCGAAACTGCCGTCGAATTAGCTTCAGTCTTTGCTAACATGGTTAATCGAGACTTAACAAAATACAATTTTTCAGCGCATTCTTTATTGCCGCCAGCCAATCGATGGTTCAGGAAGGTACACGGGTCGATTCCTGTCATGGTTGATTTAGGAATACCTAAATGGATCGTTGGAATATTAGTAGGTTGTTAATGACATGCTCACTAGGGTTGAGATTGCCGGTCTAGGGAGCCGGTGGTGACGTAGACGGAGACAAGACATTGCCGGGCTAATACGGGCACCCGGTCAACAGAAACACGTTGTCGTGGAGGAAACCCCATGAACGGACGGTACGTGCGCCCCGACCCCGATCGCAGTGCAAAACTGCCGGGAAGGAATGCCAAGCCGAAATACGGCGCCATGCTCATGGAACTGGAGCAGCGCATCGCCTTCGACGCTGCCGGTGCGGCGACAGTCGAGAAGTCTCAGGAGAAGGCGCATCAGGATCAGGCCGACCATGGCGATGCCGATACCACGGCGCATGACGGCGCGAGCGATGGACACGAAGCGCTGGTTTCGGCGCTGGTCGATCACCAGGCAGCATCCGCAGTGCCGGATACATCTGCTGTCGCTCAGCCGCGCCAGGTGGTCGTGGTCGATTCGTCCGTTCCCGACTACCAATCGCTCGTCAAGGATCTCGGCGAGAACTTCAAAGTCCTCGTAGTCGGTCCATATGAAAACGGCGTCCATGAACTGGCCGAGACCTTGGCCTCGATGCACGATGTCGAGGCGATCCATATCATATCGCATGGTAAGGACGGTTTCCTGCAGCTCGGCACGTCGTCTCTGACGACGAACACGATGGCGACGGACTATGCCGCCGACCTGACGTCGATGCGGGCATCGCTGACGGCTGATGCAGACATTCTGGTTTATGGCTGCAATTTCGCCGAAGGCGAGGCCGGCGCAAGCGCGGTCAAAATGCTCGGCTATCTCACGGGCGCCGATATCGCTGCATCCACCGATGCCACAGGCAGTGCCGCGATTGGCGGAAACTGGGACCTTGAATATCATGACGGCGACATCGCTTCGGATCTGGTCGGCACCGAGCGCAGCCACGCGGACTTCGCCGAGACCCTGAACATCGCCAGCTCCAACGGCAATGGCGCGTTGCTGGTGTCCGCCAATAGGTCGATCTACAGCGTCGATGTGCTGACGGGCAAGGCGACGATGATCACGACCGCGCCAGGCAGCGTTGGCGGTATCAATCTGTCGGGCACGATCAATTCGCTGGCGGTCGATCAAACAAATGGGCTGATTTATTATGCTGACAGTAATGCTGTGTCGGGAAACAAGGCACTATTTGCCTACGATTATATCAATAACACCCACATCCTGATTGACTCGGATCTGACCACGGGTGCCACGACCAATATCGTGACCGGCGATTCCGGCGTCGGTGGCGGCGCTGCCACCTTCTACAACGGTGCGCTTTACCTCGGTGTAGAAAATCTCACGGGAACGAGCAACGACCAGATCTATCGCATCACCTTCAGCAGCAACGGTCGCACAATGACCGGGGCCACGACATTCGGCTCGGTGATCACGGCTTCCAACGACTGGGGTGACTTTGCGATCGACGCCACTAACGGAACGTTGCTCAGCATCACCACGACAGGCATCACCCGCTATAACCTGACGACGGGCGCGATCATCGACAGTTTCGCCAATGCCAGTGGCGGAACTGATGGCCAGGGTGGTGGCGATATCAACGGCAACACCTATCTCGTGGGTGGAGATATCCGCCAGATCAATCCGGTGACCGGTGCTGCCATTGGATCGGCCATAACGATCACCACCAACGGATCGACGGCGCTCACCAACATCTCGGACGCCGCGCGGTGGACGCCGCCCACGGGCACGATCGGCGACAAGATTTTCAACGATATCGACAAAAGCGGTACCTTCAACGCGGGCGATGTCGGCATCGGCAACGTTACGGTGCAGTTGATCGACGACGTCAATGGCGACGGCATGGGCAATGCCGGAGAGCGCGTTCTCGCCACCGACACCACTGATGCCAACGGCAATTACCTCTTCACCGGTGTGCTTCCTGGCCAGTATGTCATCCGGGTTACCGACGCCAATGGCGTGCTTGGCTCGGCGCCCTCCACCACTGCAGGCGCAACACAATCGCTGGCGCTTGCCACGATCGGCGCATCCAATCTGGCGGCCGACTTCGGCTATGTGGCACAGGCACCTATCGTCGATCTGAATTCAGGCACGACGCCGACGCAGATCATCACCAATGGCGCCACCCCTGGCACCACGGGATGGACGGCGGCCGGCGGCGCCGGCGCAACGGGCAATGGCGGCTATGCCTGGACATTGAACGGCGGAACCGGGACACTTACTCAGGCCAACGTGTCAGGCTGGACCGATGGCCTCGCGCCATCAGGTGCGGCGCAGCTGACCTTCGATCTCGGCTGGAGCAACGATCTCCTGCTCGGCCTCTCCAACGACAACACGACGCCGGCAACGCTCGACGTCACGATCGGTGGCGTCCTTTATGCGCGCGTGACCACCGGCACCACCAATGGTACGCCGAACACGGCGACTATCACCTATTTCAACGGTGCATCGGGCTCGCCGTCCACGGTCGCTGCATCCACGGCCGGCACCAGCGCCTGGGGCCGCACTGCCGTCACCATCAACCTGCCATCGACGGTGGTTGCAACGGGAGATCTGGTCTTCAGCTATTCCGCCGTCGGCGGCCTGCTGACGCCGAGCACCGACGACATCTTCATCGACAATGTCAGCGCCTTCAGGAATGTCGATAGCGTCGCCGGCGTCAACTACGCGACGAGCTATACTGAAAACGGTGCCGGTGTGTCGATCGCCAGCGCCGCCACGGATGTGCGCGATCTCGACAGCACCACCATGCGCTCGGCGAGTATCGTTCTCACCAACGCCCAGGCCGGCGATCTCCTGACCATAGGGAGCTTGCCATCCGGCATCAGCGGATCGGTCGATACATCAGTTGCGGGGCAGGTCACCGTGACGCTGACGGGCACGGCGAGCAAGGCCAACTATGCCGCGGCGATCCGAGCCATCACCTTCTCCAACAGCGGCGATAACCCAGGCACGACAGCCCGTCTCGTCAATGTCACGGTCAATGATGGTGGCCTCAGCTCGGCCGTCGCCACGACGACCATCTCGGTCGTCGCTGTCAACGATGCTCCGGTCAATAGCCTTCCGGTCGCTGGCTGGAGCACCAACGAAGACACCAGCCTGACGCTCACCGGCCTGTCCGTCGCCGATCCCGATGCGGGAACCGGCACGATGACCGTGGCCTTGTCGGTCGGCTCGGGAACGCTGACGGCAGCGTCCGGCGGCGGCGTCACTATTGCCGGCACAGGCACCGCGCAGCTCACGCTGACCGGCACGCTTGCCGGCATCAACGCCTATCTTGCCTCGGCCGCCGCTCCTGTTTATGTGCCTGTCGCCGATGCTAACGGCGCGGTGACGTTGACCATGGTCTCCAACGACGGCGGCAACAGCGGCACCGGTGGCGCGATGACCGACACGGACACGCGCACGATCACCGTCGTGCCTGTCAACGACGCGCCCGTTCTCGATCTCGATTCGTCTGCCGCCGGGACCGGCTTTGCCAGCACCTACACCGAAAACGGAGCGGGCGCCTCGATCGCCGCGAACGTGGCCAGCGTTGTCGATGTCGACAACGCCAACATGGCATCGGCTGCGATCGTCATTACCAATGGCCAGGTGGGTGACATTCTGTCCGTCACCGGCTCTCTGCCGGCAGGGATTACCGCGTCGTACAATGCCGCAACCTTCACCCTGACACTGACAGGCTCAGCCACCAAAACCGCATACCAGACCGCTCTCGGCCAAGTGCTCTACACCTCGAACTCAGACAATCCGACGCTGAACGGCGCCGCCGCATCGCGCAGCATAAGCGTTAGCGTCAGCGATGGCAGCGCGAATTCCAACAGCGCCCTTGCCAGCGTTGCGATCACCGCCCTCAACGATGCGCCGGTCAACACGCTTCCGGCTGCCGGCTGGACAACGAACGAGGACACGAGCGTTATCTTGTCCGGTCTGTCTGTCGCCGATCCGGACGCCGGAACGGGCACGATGACGGTGACGCTGCAGGTTTCGACCGGCACGTTGACGGCCGCTTCCGGCGGCAATGTTGCGGTGTCCGGGAGCGGCAGTGGCACGCTCATCATGACGGGTACGCTGGCCAGCATCAACGCCTACCTCGCCTCTGCAGCTGCGCCCATCTGCCAACCACTGGCCGATGCCAATGGCAACGTCACGCTGACGATGACGACGAGCGACGGCGGCAATTTCGGCACTGGCGGAACGCTTGTCGATATGGACACGGCGATCATCTCGATCACGGCGGTCAACGATGCTCCCGTGCTCGATCTCGATGCTTCCGGTGCCGGGACCGGCTATTCTACGACCTATACCGAGAACGGAACGGGCGTCGCTATCGCCGACACCGATCGGGTCATCACCGATGTCGACAATACCAACATGGCGTCGCTGACCGCGGTGATCACAAACGGGCAGGCCGGCGACCTTTTATCGGTGGCCGGCGCGCTGCCCTCAGGAATCACCGCAAGCTACAACGCCGCTACCTTCACGATGACGCTGACAGGTTCCGCCACCAAGGCGAATTACGAGATCGCCCTGCAGCAGATACGTTTCCTTTCGACATCTGAGAACCCGTCGACTACGCCGCGCAGCATCAATGTCTCCGTCAATGACGGCGCGACAAACTCGAACGTGGCGGTTGCGACCGTTGCAGTGATCGCGGTCAACGACGCGCCGGTCAATACGGTGCCGGGAGCCGTGACGCTTGACGAAGATGTGCAGACGGCAATCTCCGGCATCTCGATCAACGATGTGGACAGCGGTTCGGTCACGGTTACGCTGTCGGTCGCCAACGGCACGCTGTCGCCCTCGGTGACAGCAGGGACCATAACCGGCAACGGCACCGCTACGGTGACGATCTCGGGAACGCTGGCGCAGGTCAACAGCGTGCTGGCGTCGCTGCGCTACACGGGACGCGCCGATTTCAACGGCGCGGATACGCTCACCGTCTCGACCTCCGACGGATCGCTGACCGACACCGATACAGTAGCGATCACGGTCAATCCAGTGGCCGACATCACGCCGGACACGATCGCTGCAACCGAAGACACGGCGATCACCTTCAACGTCATCACCGGCACCAATGGCGCGACGCCCGACAATTTCGAAAATGCCGGTCGCGTCGTCACATCCGTGACGCAGCCGCCGAACGGCCAAGGCAGCGTCAGCTTCGCCGCCGACGGCACGCTTGTCTACACGCCGTCGGCCAATTTCAACGGGCAGACGACCTTCACCTACACGGTCACGTCGGGCGGCGTGACGGAAACCGCGACGGTCACGGTCAACGTTTCCGCCGTCAACGACGCGCCCGTCAACAGCCTGCCGGCATCGGGCTGGAACACCATCGAGGACACCGCGATCGCGCTCTCGGGCCTGTCGGTCGCAGACGTCGACGCTGGCAGCGGCACGATGACCGTCACGCTCGGCGTCGCCAGCGGCTCGATCACGGCAATCTCAGGGGCGGGTGTCACCGTGTCCGGTTCCGGTTCGGCCGCGCTGACGCTTTCCGGCACGCTTTCGGCGATCAATTCATACCTCGCTTCGGCAGCGGTACCGCTCTTCAATCCGGCTGCCAACGCCAATGGCACCGTCACCCTGACGATGACCACCAACGATGGCGGCAACACCGGATCGGGCGGGGCACTAACCGATCTCGATACCCGCACGATCACCATCGATCCGGTCAACGATGCGCCTGTCAACACGCTGCCTCAGGGCGGCTGGGCCGTCGATGAGGACACGACGCTGGCGTTGACCGGCCTCGCAATCTCCGATGTTGATGCCGGCAGTGGTACGATCACCGTCGTGCTCGGGGTCAGTTCCGGTCAGTTGGCTGCCACGTCAGGTACCGGCGTCACGATCAGCGGATCTGGCACGTCGTCGATGACGCTGTCCGGCAGCCTTGCCAGCATCAACGCCTATCTCGCCAGCACTGCGCGTCCCGTGTTCACGCCAGCAATAGATTTCAACGGCGCCGTGACGCTGACGATGACGACCAATGACGGCGGCAACAGCGGCTCCGGGGGCGCGCTGACCGATATCGATACCGCGACGATCACGGTCAACCCGGTCAATGACGCGCCGGTGCTCGATCTCGATTCTTCCGCCGCCGGGACGGGCTATGCCACCAGCTACACGGAAAACGGCGCCGGCGTGGCGATCGTCAATGCCGGCGTGCTGGTCAGCGATATCGACAGCGCCAACATGGCATCGGCCACCATCGTAATCGCAAACGGCCAAGTGGGCGACGCACTTTCGGTCGCAGGCGCGCTGCCATCCGGCATCACCGCGAGCTACAACGCGTCAACCTTCACGCTGACGCTGAGCGGATCGGCCAGCAAGGCCGCCTATCAGACAGCACTGGGCCAGATCCGCTACGCCTCCAGCTCGGACGATCCGGGGTCGGTTGCCCGCTCGATCAATGTCACGGTGTCCGATGGCGCGGCGACATCCAACACGGCGGTCGCTACGGTTGCCGTCATTCCGGTCAACGACGCGCCGGTGAACACCTTGCCGGCCGGCAGCTGGGCCGTGAGCGAGGATGGCACGGTCTCGCTTAACGGTCTTTCGGTCGCCGATCCCGATATCGGCTCTGGTACGACGACGGTAACGCTCTCGGTCGGCTCAGGCACGCTGACGGCGGCCACCGCCTCCGGCGTGACCGTTACCGGATCGGGAAGCGCCACCATTACGCTGTCCGGAACGCTATCGAGTATTAACGCCTACCTGTCCTCTGCGGCGCGGCCGAGCTTCACCCCGGTGGCTGACTTCAACGGCTCCATCACGCTGACGATGACCAGCAGCGACGGGCAACTGACCGATACAGATACGCAGACGATCTCGGTCACGCCTGTCGCCGACATTGCCAACGACACGGCCACGACGAACGAGGACAGCTCCGTCGACATCGTGGTCGATGCCAATGACAGTTTTGAAAATCCTGGCCATGCGATTACCGCGATCAACGGTTCGGCGATCGTCGCGAACGGCGTCGTCGGCGTCGTCGGTGGTACGGTGCGGCTGAATGCCAACGGCACGCTCACTTTCACCCCGAATACCAACATCAACGGCAGCACCAGCTTCACCTATACCGTGACATCCGGCGGGGTGACGGAGACGGCAACCGTCAGCGTCACGATCGCCGCGGTCAGCGATGCGCCCGTCAACACGGTTCCGGGCGCGCAGACCATCGCCGAGGATACGCCACTTGCCGTTCCCGGGGTTTCCGTCACCGACGTCGACGGCGACCTGCTGACGACGACGGTCACCGTCACCAACGGCATCGCCAACGTCACGACCGGAACCGGCGCCACGATCACCAGCAACGGCACAGCCACAGTCCGGATCGCTGGCACTGCGGCGCAGATCAACGCTGCACTCGCCGGCCTCATTTACACGCCGACAGCCGACTACAATGGCGCTGCGCAGATCACCGTCCAGACCACCGACGGAATTTTGACTGACACCGATACAGTGGCGATCACGGTAACGCCGGTGGCCGATATCGTCGCGGACAGCCTGACGACAAACGAAGATACATCAATCACCTTCAATGCGATCACCGGCACCAACGGCGCATCGGCGGATAATTTCGAGAATCCGGGCAGGATCGTGACATCGGTCACCCAGCCGCCGGCCGGTCAGGGAACGGTAACCTTCGCTGCCGACGGGACCATCACCTATACGCCCGCCGCCAATTTTAATGGCACGACCAGCTTTACCTACACAGTGACGTCAGGCGGCGTCACCGAGACTGCGGCGGTGACCGTCATCGTGGCCGCTGTCAACGATGCGCCCGTCAATACCGTTCCGCCAGCGCAGACGACGGCGGAAGACACCTCGATCGTTTTCTCGCCTTCGGGCGGCAATGCCATCGTCGTGTCCGATGTCGACAACGGCTCGCTGACCGTTACCATTGCCGTGACCAATGGCTCCTTTTCGCTGTCTGGCACAGCGGGCCTGTCGTTCACATCAGGTGACGGTACGGCCGACCAGACGATGACGTTCTCAGGCACGACGACTGCCATCAACGCCGCGCTGGCGGGCGCCAGCTATGCGCCGGTCGCCGATTACAACGGCCCGGCACAGATTTCGGTGCAGACATCGGATGGCACGCTCGCCTCGAACAGCGCGATCGCCGTCACCATTACTCCTGTGGCCGACATCGCCAATGATTTCGTGTCGACCGATGAAGACGTGCCGGCGGTCATCTCGGTTCTTGCCAATGACAGCTTCGAAAATCCCGGTCGGCTGATCACATCGGTCAATGGGACTGCGATCACTGCAGGCGGCGGCGCCGTGGCCGTCGCCAACGGTACGGTGCGGCTCAACGCCTCTAGCCAGTTGGTCTTCACCCCAACGCTCGATTACAACGGCGTTGCCACCTTCAGTTACACCGTCACGTCAGGCGGCACGACCGAAACCGCGCAGGTGTCCGTCGCGGTAGCGTCGGTCAACACCCCACCGGTGAATACCCTGCCGCCGTCCTTCACCGCGATCGAGGATAGCGCGCTCAGCCTTGCCGGCCTGCAGATCAGTGATCAGGACGCAGGTTCAGGCACGATGACGGTGACGCTCTCGGTCAATTCCGGCGCGCTGTCCGCCATCGGATCCGGCGGCGTTGCGGTTTCCGGCTCGGGATCGCAGGTCCTGACGCTGTCCGGCACTCTCACCGATATCAACGCGTATCTTGCAGCCGCATCGCGGCCGAGCTTCACACCTGCCGCCAACTCGACAGCCAGCGTCACGCTGACGATGTCCACCAACGACAACGGCAATACCGGTGGCATGGCGCTGGTCGATATCGACACGGTGACGATCGCGATCACGTCGGTCAACGATGCGCCTGCCGGCGCCGACAACACGGTGACGATCAACGAGGATGGCGTCTACACCTTCTCGGCCGCCAGCTTCGGATTCACCGATCCAAATGACAGCCCGGCCAACAGCTTCGCTTCGGTGGTCATCACCACGCTGCCGACGAATGGTGTCTTGTCGCTCGGCGGTACCGCTGTCACGGCGGGACAGGTGATCTCGGCCAACAACGTCGCCAATCTGACATTCACACCGACCGCGAATGCCAATGGCATCGGCCTCGCTTCCTTCACCTTCCAGGTCCGCGACAATGGCGGCACGGCCAATGGTGGCCAGGATACGGATCAGAGCCCCAACAGCTTCACCTTCAACGTCACCGCCGTGAACGATGCACCGGTCAATACCTTGCCATCGAGCTTCGGTACGAACGAAGACACGGCGCTGTCGCTGGCCGGTCTGCAGGTCGCAGATGTCGATGCCGGCAGCGGTGCCGTCACGGTCACACTCGGTGTCAATTCGGGGACGCTTTCGGCGGTCAACGCATCCGGTGTCACGGTCAGCGGCTCCGGTTCCGGCACGCTGGTGCTGACGGGAAGCGTCGCCAACCTCAACACCTTCCTCGCCGCATCCGGATCCCGGCCGACGTTCAATCCGGTTGCCAATGCCAACGGTCCCGTGACCCTCACCATGGTCATCAACGACAATGGGAACACTGGCATCGGCGGCGCTCTGTCGGATACCGATACCGCGACCATCACCGTTGCCGCTGTCAACGATGCACCCGTTGGCACTGATGTCGCGATCTCGACCAATGAAGACAGCGTGTTCTCGGGAACCCTGCCTGTCGCGACCGACGTGGATGGCGACAGCCTCACCTATGGCGCCGGTGCAATCGCGCCATCGCACGGCACGGTCGTCGTCAATGCCAACGGCACATATACCTACACGCCTGCCGCCAATTTCAACGGCCAGGACAGCTTCACCTATAGCGTCACCGACGGTAGCGTGACCGTGCAATATCTGGTCAGCGTGACCGTGAACTCGGTCAACGACGCCCCGGTCGGTGTCAACGATACCGCGCAGACCGATGCCGGGGCGACGACAAGCCTGAACGTGCTTTCCAACGATACCGATGTGGATGGTGACACCCTTCAGGTCTCGGCGATCAATGGCGCGGTCGGCAATGTCGGGCTGGCCGTCGCCGGCTCGAATGGCGGGACGTTCACCATCGGTGCCAATGGGGCGGCGGTTTTCAACCCCGGCTCGGCCTTCGTTGGTCTCGCAGCCGGCCAGCAGCGTGCCTCGAGCATCACGTATCAACTATCCGACGGCCACGGTGGCTTCTCGACCGCGACGGTCACCGTCACTGTAACTGGTGTCAACGACGCGCCCATCTCGACGCCGATTGCCAACCAGACCGCCAGCGATGCGCAAACCGTGTCGCTTGGCGTTGCCGGCAATTTCAGCGATCCGGATAGCGGCGATGTGCTGACCTTTTCAGCAACTGGCCTGCCGCCGGGATTGACGATCAATACAGCCACCGGCGTCATCAGTGGCACCGTCAACCGTAGCGCCAGCGTCAACGGCCCTTATGCAGTGACCGTGACGGCGACCGATATCGGTGGTGCAACGTCAAGCCGCAGTTTCACCTGGGCGGTGCTCAACCCTGCGCCGGTCGCTGCTGCCGATAGTCTGGCGACCACGGAGAACGCGTCGCTATCCGGCTCGGTGTTCGCCAACAACGGCAATGGCGTCGATGCTGATCCCGACGGCGACCCGATCTCTGTCTCGGCCGTCGGCGGCAACCCGGCCGGGGTAGGGCAGCCGGTGTTGGGCTCCAATGGCGGCACGTTCACCATCAACGCCGACGGCACCTACGGCTTCAACCCCGGCACAGCCTTCGACGATCTCGCTGCGGGCGTGACGCGTGTGACTGAAATCACCTATACCATCACGGACGGGCAGGGCGGGTTCTCGACCGCAACGGTCACCGTCACCGTGACCGGGCAGAATGACGTGCCGGTGGCTGTCGGCGACAGCTTCACCACCAATGAGGATGCGCCGGTCACCTTCGACGTTCGTCTGAACGACAGCGATGTCGATGGTGGATCCCTTGTGGTCACCCAGATCAATGGCAGCGCAATAGCGTCGGGCGGCTCGGTGGCTGTGACCGGTGGCGTGGTCACACTCAACGCTGACGGGCGGCTGACCTTCGCGCCGACCGCTGACTACAATGGCAGCCCGTCCTTCACCTATACGCTATCCGATGGTCAGGGCGGCACAGCGACGGCGACGGTCAGCGGCACCGTCAATCCGGTTCAGGATCCGCCGGTGGCTGTCGACGACAGTTTTTCGACCAATGAAGACGTGTCTGTGACCTTTGACGTTCGCGGCAACGACAGCGATCCCGATGGCGATGCGATTGCTGTAACGCAGATCAATGGTTCTGGTATTAGCGTGGGTGGGTCAATTGCAGTTGCGGGAGGCAGCGTCCGGCTCAATGCCGACGGCAGGCTGACCTTCACGCCCACGGCTAACTACAACGGCACGCCCTCGTTCACATACACCATCTCCGATGGCCATGGCGGCACGGCGACGGCCACGGTCAACGGCACGGTCATCGCCGTCCAAGATGCTCCCGTCAGCCAGGACGACAGCGTCACCACGCCGGAAGATCAACCGGTTGTCATCGCCGTCCTCGGCAACGACAGCGACCCCGACGGCGACAGCCTGACGATCACCCGGATCAACGGGTCTGGCATTTCGGTGGGCAGCCCCGTTGCCATCACCGGCGGGGTCGTGGGGCTGAACGCCGATGGCACGCTGACCTTCACGCCGGCCGCAAATTACAATGGCAGCCCGACCTTCACCTACACCATATCCGACGGCCATGGCGGCACGGCAACCGCGACAGTCAATGGCACGGTGACGCCCGTCAACGATACGCCTGCCGCGGCAAGCGACAGTTTCTCGACGCTCGAGGACACGCCTGTCACCTTCGACGTGGTCGGCAACGACAGCGACGTCGATGGCGATGCGCTCGTGGTCACGGCGATCAACGGCGCAAACATCACGGCCGGTGGGTCGGTCGCCATATCAGGCGGCACGGTGCGCCTGAATGTCGATGGCACGCTGACCTTCACACCCGGTGCAAACTACAATGGCAGCCCGTCCTTCACCTATACCGTTTCAGACGGCCACGGCGGCACTGCGACCGCAACGGTGGCCGGTATGGTCACGGCGGTCAATGACTTGCCCGTTGCCGCAAATGATACGTTCACAACGCCAGAGGATACGGCCGTCATCTTCGACGTGCTCGGCAACGACAGCGATGTCGATGGCGATACGCTGGCCGTCACGGCCATCAATGGTAACGCCATCGTCGCAAATGGTATCGTGGCAGTGACCGGTGGCAGCGTGTGGCTGAACGCCAACGGTACACTGACCTTCACGCCTGATGCGAATTACAACGGCGGCCCGTTCTTCACCTATACCGTCTCCGACGGTCATGGCGGAACCGCGACTGCGACGGTCAGTGGCACGGTCACAGCGGTCAACGACGCGCCGGTTGCCTCCGACACGACTGTCTCCGTCAATGAGGACGGGCTGGTGTCCGGAAGCCTGCCCGCAGCATCTGATATCGACGGTGATCCGGTAATTTATGCGGGCGGAACCACCTTGGCGGCCAACGGCAGCGTGACGATCAACAGCGACGGAACCTACAGTTATCGTCCAAATCCGAACTTCAACGGCACCGACCGGTTTAGCTTCGTCGTCAGCGATGGCAAAGGTGGGCGTAGCGAGTACACAGTGACCGTCAACGTCGCACCGGTCAACGACGCGCCGGCCGGCTCACCCTTGCCGGCAAGGTCGGGCGCCGACGGTGCTTCGGTCACCTTCGACGTTTCCAGCTTCTTTTCGGATGTAGACAATGACACGCTAAGCTATGCCGTCAGCGGTCTGCCAGCCGGCTTGTCCATCAGTGCGACAGGCGTCGTCAGCGGCACGATCGATCGCCAGGCAAGCATCGGCGGGCCGACTGGCAACGGCGTCTATAGTGTGATTGTCAGCGTCGGCGACGGCAATGGCGGGACAACGAGCCAGAGCTTTTCCTTCTCCGTCAGCAACCCGCCGCCGGTTGCCGTCAACGACCGGGTGACCGTCAACGAGGACACTGTCGTTGTCATCAACGTGCTCGACGGATCGGCCAGTGGCGGCATTGCCGACAGCGATCCGGATGGAGATCCCCTGACGGTCACCGCTGCCAGTGCCGCGAACGGAGCGGTGACGCTCGGCTCCGGTGGCCAGATCACATATCAGGCAAACGGCAATTTCAACGGCACCGACACGATCACCTACACGATTTCGGATGGCAATGGCGGTACATCGACCGCAACGGTGACCGTCACGGTCCTCGCCGTCAACGACGCGCCTGCGGGCGAGCCGATCGCTGACAGAACACGAAATGATGGCGACGTCGATACGCTCAATCTCTCGGCATTCTTCTCGGATGCGGATGGCGACACACTGACCTATTCGGCCAGTGGTCTACCCACCGGACTGACCATCGATCCCGTAACCGGGCTTGTGTCCGGCCGCATCGCGGCCGACGCATCCGGCCCGACCGGCGAGGCGGTCTATACCGTCACAGTCACGGCAGCCGACGGCAAGGGCGGTTCGACGTCGGTCAGCTTCAGCTACACGGTCCTGAACCTGCCGCCGGTGGCGCGGGACGATACTGCGACCACTAACGAAGATACGCCTGTCGATATCGATGTGCTGGTCAATGACGGCGATCCCGACGGCGACAACGACGAGGTGATCCGCGTCAACAATGTCGTGCTGCAACTGAATGGGCCGTCCGTGGCAACGACACATGGCACCGTCCAGCTTGTGCCGGGCACCAACGGTCGCCCATTGCTGCGCTTCACGCCGAACCCCGACTATAACGGCCAGGAAACCTTCAGCTATTCGATCGACGACGGCAATGGTGGCATCGATACAGCGACCGTGACGGTCACGGTCATGCCGCAGAACGACGCGCCCGAAGGCACCAATCCCATTCCGGACCGGGTGCGGGCCGATGGACAGTCGCTGGTCTATCGCGTGTCGGATTTCTTCGACGATCCGGATGGCGACACGTTGAACTACACGATAACGGGCCTGCCGGCAGGTCTGAGCTTCAATGCCGCTACCGGCCTGATCTCCGGCACGATCGACCACAACGCCAGCCAGGGGGGCACGTCAGGCGTCTACCAGATTACCGTGACCGCCCATGACGGTCCGAATGGCACAGGCGCCGCGGTCTCCCAGAGCTTCGCGCTGACCGTGACTAACCCGGGTCCGACCGCCGTCAATGACACGCTGACGATCAACGAGGATCAGGCGGCGACGTTCAATGTCATCACCGGTAACGGGACGACCGGCGCCGATACGGATCCGGACGGCGATACGCTGAGTCTGATTGCCGCGGCCGCCGGACACGGCACGCTGACTTTCAGCGCCTCCGGCGCCATCACCTACACCCCAGCCGCCGATTTCAACGGCACCGACACGATCATCTACACCATTTCCGACGGTCAGGGCGGCGTTTCCACAGCGACGGTGACGATCACCATCAACCCCGTCAATGATGCGCCCGAGGCAAATGCTCCGCTCCCGTCGCAGATGGATAGCGATGGCCAGGCAGTGACATTTGATGTCAGCACCTACTTCTCCGACCGCGATGGCGATACGCTGTCCTTCGCCGCTGCCGATCTGCCGCCGGGGCTGAGCATCAATACCACGACCGGCGTCATCTCGGGCAACCTGCCCAATGATGCCTCGCGGCCCGAACCCTATATCGCCAACATCACGGTTTCCGATGGCCATGGCGGCACGATATCGCGGACGATCACCTGGATCATCGGCAACTTCCCGCCAAAGGCCTTTGACGATACGTTGTCGCTCGGCCAGAACCAGAGCGGCGGCGGCAATGCGCTGGGCAACGACACCGATCCCGACGGCGACGCGATGTCGATCGACCGGATCAACGGACAAGCAAGTGGTGTGGGTCAGCCAGTCGCGGGGTCGAACGGCGGTATCTTCACCGTCAATGCCAACGGTACCTACAGCTTCAACCCGGGGAGTGATTTCAACGACCTCGCGGCGTTGGAAACGAGAACCACATCCGTTACTTATCGGGTTACCGATGCCGATGGCGAAAGCGATACCGCAACCATCAGCGTTACCATAACCGGGCGCAACGACGCGCCGACCGCGACACCGATACCCGATGTGACGCTTGCCGATGGCCAGTCGCTGAACGGAAAACCGATCGATGTCAGCGACTTCTTCACGGATGTCGATGGCGATACGCTCACCTTTTCCGCCACCGGCCTGCCTGCCGGTCTGTCGATGGGCAGTGACGGCGCAATCAGTGGAACAATTGCATCCGGCGCGTCGGCTGGTGGTCCGCTCTACGCGGTAATAGTGATCGCCAACGATGGTCACGGAGGCACGCGCACCGTCGCCTTCAATCTGACCGTGACCAATCCCGCGCCGATCGCAGTCAATGACACAGCGACGACGGACGAGGATGTTCCGCTTCTCAACATCAACGTGCTCGGAAACGACACCGATCCGGATGGCGACACGCTGGCGATCGATCCCACCTTCCCGCCACAGGCCGGCCACGGCACCGTGACCGTCAACACCGACGGAACGCTGAACTATACGCCGGATCGCGACTTCAACGGCATCGATACCGTTGTCTACCGCGTAACCGATGGCCAGGGAGGCTTGAGCACCGGGGTCCTGACCATCACCGTCGGAGCCGAAAATGATGCGCCGGTCGCCAGCGCTATCGCCGACATGGAGCGCAACGACGGAGACACGATCTCCTTCGACATCTCGGCCTACTTCGCCGATCCGGAAGGTGGCGCGCTGACGTTCGACGTGCAGGGGCTACCGCCGGGTCTGACGTTCGATGACACAACCGGCATCATCAGTGGTCGGATCGCCGCCGGTGCTTCCGGGCCGATGGGTTCGGCGAACTACGCGATCAGGGTCATCGCTAGTGATGCCGGCGGCGCAAGCGCCGAGGCCGATTTCACCTATGTGATCAAGAATATCGCCCCCGACGCGATGAACGACACGGCAACGACGCTTGAAGATCAGCCGGTTGATATCGCGGTACTGGGCAATGACGTGGACCCGGATGGCGATACCAACACGATCATCCTTGTCAACGGTGTCAATCTGAGCGTCGATGGCCCGGCAATCCAGACCGCGAACGGCTCGGTGCAACTGGTAGTCGTCAACAACGTCCAGGTGCTGCGCTTCACGCCGGCCCCGAATTATGCCGGAACGGCGTCCTTCACCTACACCGTCGCCGACGGCAATGGCGGAAGCGATACAGCGACGGTGGTGGTCACCGTCGTGCCGGTCAATGATGCCCCGGTTGCAACGCCAATTCCTGACCGTTCGCAGGCCGACGGCTCTGCTGTCAGCTTCGACGTCAGAGGCTTCTTTACGGATATCGATGGCGACACGCTGTCGATCAGCGTCAATGGCCTGCCTCCGGGTCTGGCTTATGATCCGGCTACTGGTCTGATCAGCGGCACCTTGGCCGCCAATGCCTCCGCGGGGAGTTCCTATCCCATCACGGTGGCCGCAAATGACGGTCATGGCGGACAGGCATCCGCGCAGTTCGTCTTCTCCGTCACCAATCCGGCGCCGGTGGCAGCCAATGATACGGTCCAGACCAACGAGGATGTGCCGGTTACGTTCAACCCGATCACTGGCGCAGGCACAGGCGGCGGCGGGGTGGATGTCGATCCCGATGGTGATCCCCTGACGGTTGTCGCCATCGACGGCCAGCCGATCGCCGTCGGCGGTGCTGTCGCCATCACCGGCGGCACCATACTGCTCAATGCCGATGGATCGCTGACATTCACGCCCGCTGCCGACTTCTTCGGATCGGTGCCGCTGACCTACCGGATCAGCGATGGCAATGGCGGCTTCGCCGACGCATCGATCATGATCTCGGTCGCGTCGGTCAACGATGTCGGGGTGGTCGATCTGAATGGCGCTGCGACCGGCGTCAATACCGCCCTATCGTTCAACGAAGGCGATGCACCGGTCGCCATCGCGAGCGGCGATGCCGTTGTGTTCGATGCCGAGAATGGGCTGACATCACTGAACGTTTCACTTAGCGGCTTCTCCGATGCCGGTTCGGAAATCATTCACCTGAGTGGGGCCGTCGATATCCTCTACGGCACGGCCGGCAGCGGGACGATCAGCTTCGGCGGTACGACTTTCCGTTACACGTATGACGGCGCAAACTCGATTTCGATTGCGAACGCTGCCGGTGGCGCGATCGACAATTCATCGGCCACTGCGTTGGTGCGCGCCATCCAGTATGAAAACGCTAGCGACAATCCGACCGACGGCAACCGAACCATTGCGATAAGCGTCACCGACGATGGCGGCGCAACCTCGGCCGCCGCGGTGGCGACGGTGTCGGTTGGTGCCGTCAATGATGCGCCGGTCGCCGTTGACGATGCGATCACGACAGACGAGAACACTGCTGTGACAGGTGCGGCTCCCGGTGTCCTCGGCAACGATCGCGATGCCGACGGCGACAGCCTTGCTGTCTCGTCGGTCGGTGGTGGCGCCATCGGTGCGACGATTGCCGGCTCGACAGGGGGGCAATTCGTCATCAACGCCGATGGCAGCTATCGTTTCGATCCGGGTGCCGATTTCCAGTCGCTCAAGGCTGGCGAGACACGGGTTACCTCGGTGTCCTACGTCGTCTCGGATGGCCACGGCGGATCGGCGCCGGCAACGCTGTTGGTATCGGTTACGGGCGTCAATGATGCCCCGGTGGGCAGTGACGGCAGCATTCGAACAAACGAGGATACATCAGCCAGCGGCTTCCTGCCGGCAGCGACGGACCCGGATGGCGATTCCCTGACCTTTGCCGTCGCCACGCCGCCGGCAAATGGCGTCGTCACCATCAGCGCCAATGGCAGCTACACCTATACGCCGCCTGCCGATTTCAATGGCAACGACAGCTTTACCTACACCGTATCCGATGGCACTGCGACCGTGACTTATACGATCGCCATCGAGGTTGTGCCGGTCGATGACGGACCTGTCGGTTCGCCGATCGCAAACCAGGCATACTCGGATTCGCAAACCGTCCAGTTGGACGTTTTCGAGTATTTCAGTGATATCGACACCGCAGGTCTGGCATTTTCCGCAACCGGCCTTCCCCTAGGACTTTCGATCTCCGCCGATGGTGTCATCACCGGGACAGTGTCGCGGGACGCCTCGCAGCCGAATGGCGGAATCTATTCGGTCACCGTGTTCGCCAGTGACGGCAACAGCTCGGTTGACCAGACCTTCACGGTGACGGTTTCCAACCCGCCGCCGGTCGCCCGTGAAGATGCAGCCAGCACCAGCGAGAATACCGATATCGTCGGCTCGGTTTTCGCCGACAACGGCAATGGCGCCGATGTGGATCCCGACGGCGATGCCATCGTCGTCAGCGCGGTCAACGGCACGACAGCCAATGTTGGGATGCCGGCTCTCGGCAACAACGGCGGGCAGTTCGTGATTTCAAGCAATGGCGGCTACAGCTTTGTTCCGGGCACGGATTTCGACGACTTGCAGGCGGGCGAGCAGCGAACGACGAGCGTCACATATACGATCTCCGATGGGCAGGGCGGGACCGCAACGGCCACGTTCACCGTGACCGTGTCAGGCGTCAATGATCTTCCCGTCGGCTCGGATCTGTCGATCGCTACCAACGAGGACACAGCGACCAGCGGCCGGCTGCCGGCCGCCACCGACGTCGATGGCGATCCGCTGGCCTATGCGGCAGGCGCCCAACCAGCTCACGGCAGCGTCACGGTCGATGCCGCTGGCTTCTACACCTACACACCGGTCGCCGATTTCAACGGTACGGATAGCTTCACCTACACGATCTCCGATGGAACCGCCGTTGTTACGCACACCGTCAGCGTCACGGTTACTGCCGTCAACGATGCGCCGGTGCTTCAGGATGTCGTCCTATCGATCAACGAAGACGGCTCCGCTTCCGGACAGTTTGCCGCGACGGATGTCGACAACACCGCCGCCGACCTGAGCTACGCCCTCCAAAGCCCCGCAGCGAACGGCACAGTGGTGGTCAACGCCGATGGCACCTACACCTACACCCCCAATCCGAACTTCAACGGAAACGACAGCTTCACCGTCATTGTCAGGGATCCGGGCCTCGCCAGCACGACGGCGACAGTGACGATCTCGGTCGGTGCCGTCAACGATCCGCCCGTTGCCGTCAACGATACCGCGGCCACGACCGAGAATGCGGCGATTTCCGGCAACGTGATTGTCGGGGGAGCCGGTGCCGATACCGACGCCGATGGGGATGCGCTAACCGTCGTTGGTGTCGGGGCGGCCAGTGGGGGCGTCGGCATAGCGATTCCCGCCCAGGGTGGCGGACGCTTCCTGATTGCTGCCAACGGATCCTATACCTTCGATCCTGGCAGCGATTTCGACGCGCTGCGCGCCGGCGATATTGCGATGACCTCGATCGACTATACGATTTCAGATGGCCATGGCGGTATCGCGACCGCAACGCTGACCGTCACGGTGACGGGCGCAAACGACGCACCGGATGCGCCCGGATTGCCGCAACAGTCCAGTCTCGACGGGCAGACCGTAACGCTGCCTGCAGGTGCGCTCTTCACCGATGTTGACGGCGACACGTTGACATTCGACATCACCGGCCTGCCTCCCGGCCTTGATTTCGACGAGCAGACAGGTGAAATCACCGGGGAGATTCTCGCAGGTGCGTCGGGGGCCAGCGGAAGTGCCACTTATACGGTCACCGTAACCGCAAGCGATGGTGCCGGCGGCACGGCCGTCCGAAGCTTTGCCTGGACTGTCACCAATCCGGCGCCGGATGCGATCAACGACAATTTCGCCGTTAACGAAGGGGTCGTCCTGACAGGCTCGGTGCTTGTCTCCAACGGCAATTGCCCGGATATCGATCCGGACGGCGATCCGCTGGCCGTATCCGTGGTGACGGCAACCGCGCACGGCACCCTGGTCCTCAACCCCGATGGCACCTTCACCTATACCCCGTCCGCGGGCTTCAACGGCACCGACAGCTTTGTCTATCGCATCGATGACGGCAATGGCGGCACCGACACGGCGACCGCCACTATCACCGTAGCACCGGTCAATGATCCACCTGTCGTCGGCGATAACAGCTTTACCGTCGCCGAGGATGGCCAGGTCGTCATCGCCGTTCTCGACAACGACAGCGATCCCGACGGCGATCCGCTCCGGATCACCGAGATCGACGGACAGACCATCGTGGCAGGCGGCAGCGTCACGCTCGCCTCCGGCACGGTGACGCTCAACACGGACGGAACCCTGACCTTCGCCGCGGTGCAGGATTTCGCAGGCTCCCTCAGCTTTACCTATACGGTGTCCGACGGAAACCTCTCTGCGCAGGGCGTTGTCAGCGGCACGGTTACTGCTGTCAACGACGCACCAGTCAATAGCCTGCCAGCGACCTTCAACGGGAAGGAGGATACACCGCTGACGCTTGTCGGCATCTCGATTGGCGATATCGATGCCGGTACCGGGACGTTGACGGTGACGCTGAGTGTCGATGCAGGCACGTTGACCGCGTCGGCTGGCGGCAACGTCCAAGTGGTGGGCAGCGGATCGGGGACGATCGTGCTGTCCGGCACGCTTGCGGATATCAACGCCTATCTTTCCGGCGCGTCAGCCCCCGTCTACCAACCGGCATCGAATTCCGACCTGCCGGTGACGCTGACGATGAGGAGCAGCGATGGTGGCAACAGCGGTGCGGGCGGCGTCCAGACCGATACGGATAGCGCCACTATCCTACTGGCGTCGGTCAACGATGCGCCTGTTGCGAGCGGATCGATGATCCAGACGCTCGAGGACACACCCGTCTCCGGCAATGTGACGGCAAGCGACGCGGATGGTGATCCGCTGACCTATGTCATCGCATCCGCTCCCGGCAACGGCACCGCCGTCGTCGATGCCGCAGGGCGTTATCTCTATTCTCCGAACACCAATTTCAACGGTAGCGACAGCTTCGACATCAGCATCAGCGACGGGCAGGGTGGCTCGACGACGGTGACGATTACGGTCACCGTGGTTGCTGTCAACGATGCGCCAGTGGGTGCCGACCTGTTGGTCACCGCGCAAGAAGACCAGGCACTGAATGGCACGTTGCCGGTCGCGACCGATGTGGACAACGTCGGACTGACCTACACGCTTTCGGGGCAGGCGGGCCACGGCACGGTTGCCGTCGATGCAGGCGGCACCTATCGATACGTCCCCGCGCCGAACTATAATGGCGCCGACAGCTTCACCTACAGCGTCTCCGACGGCCAGACGACCTCGACCTATACCGTTTCGATCACCGTCGCCGCGGTCAACGACCTTCCGGTCAGCACCGGCACATCCGTTTCCGTCGAGGAGGACGAAACCGTTAGCGGCCAGTTGCCGCCGGCGTTCGATGTCGACGGCGATACCGTATCCTACGGCCTCGCGGTGCAGGCAGCGCATGGTACAGCGACGGTGAATGCAGACGGCAGTTACAGCTATACGCCAGCGGCGGGCTACAATGGTCCTGACAGCTTCACCTTTAGCGTCGACGACGGTACGGCAACCTCCACCTATCTAGTCAGCGTGACTGTCGGCGCGGTCAATGATCCGCCGAGCGGCTCCAACGCCACCATCACCGTGGCCGAAGACGGCTTGGCCAGCGGCAGTCTGCCGCTTGCGACCGATCCGGACGGCGACCCGCTGACCTACGGACTGGGCATAGCCCCCGCCCATGGCGCGGTCGCCATCGCTGCCGATGGCACCTACAGCTATCGCCCGGATGCGAACTACAACGGAACCGACACGTTCACCTACACTGTTTCCGATGGGCTTGACCAATCGACCTACGTTGTCTCTGTGAACGTGACGGCAGTCAATGACGCGCCCGTTGGCTCGAACGCCACCATCAGCGTGTCGGAAGATATCCCCTTCGATGGCGTGCTGCCCGCCGCCAGCGATGTCGACGGCGATCCGGTGACATATGGTCTAGGTACGCAGGCGCTGCATGGCACCGTGACCATCAACGCCGATGGCTCCTACCACTATGTGCCTGCAGCAAACTACAATGGCACCGATAGCTTCACATACCGGATCACGGATGGCTTTGCGTCATCGGTCTACACCGTTACGATCAACGTGAGCGCCGTCAACGACTCGCCCGTCGGCAGCAACCTGTCGATTACCGTCGATGAGGATGGCTCTGCCAGCGGGCAGGTGCCGGTCGCTGTCGATGCCGATGGTGATCCGCTGACCTATCTGCTGCAGAGCGGTGCGAGCCACGGGGTGGCCACGGTGCTCGCCGACGGGTCGTATAACTACGCGCCAGCCGCGAATTTCTCCGGCACCGACAGCTTCACCTATGCGGTCTTCGACGGCACGGTCACGTCGGTTTACACCGTGACGGTAACCGTCGGCGCCGAAAACGATGCGCCGACGGGTTCGGATCTTGCGATTTCGGCCTCGGAAGATGCGAGCTACAGCGGGTCTCTGCCGCTTGCCTCGGACGCGGATGGCGACACCATTCTTTATGGCTTGGGAACACCGGCAGCCCACGGCGCAGTCACCGTCAATCCGGATGGTACCTTCAGCTACGTCCCGCAGCCGAATTATTCCGGGCCGGACCAGTTCACCTACACGCTATACGACGGGACGGAGACCGTCAGCTATACCGTCACCATCAACGTGCAGGCAGTCAACGACGCGCCTGTCGGTTCAGACACGGCGATATCGGTTGCCGAGGACAACACATTCTCAGGCCAGTTGCCACCGTCCGTCGACGCAGACAATCAGCCCGTCACTTATGGTCTCGCCGCAGCCGCCAACCACGGAACTGTCACCGTCAACGCCGACGGCACATTCAGCTACACGCCTGACAGCAACTATAACGGCACCGACAGCTTCAGCTATTCGGTCACCGACGGCACCGCGACAAACGTCTATAGAGTGTCGGTGAGCGTCAGTGCGATCAACGACGCGCCAGTCGGATCTGACACCTCGATCTCGGCATTGCAGGGAACCGTCTCGACCGGAAATCTCCCGCCGGCCTACGACATCGAAGGTTCCGCTGTTACCTATGGACTGGGCGCACAGGCGGCCCACGGCACCGTTACCATCGCGCCGAACGGCGCCTATAGCTATCAGCCGGACACGGGCTTTGCCGGGAACGATCAGTTCACCTACACGCTGTCCGACGGCACGGCCCTGTCGGTCTACACAGTGACTGTCTCCGTCGGCGCCAATAACAGCGCGCCAACAGCTCAGGATGCCACGCTGATCGTCGCCGAGGATACACCCTTCACGGGCAGATTGCCGGTGGCCACGGATGCGGATGGCGACCCTGTGGCCTATGGTCTCGCAGCAGACGCGGCGCATGGTGTGGTCACCATCATGGCGGACGGGCGGTACTCATACATCGCCGATCGCAACTACAATGGCGCAGACCAGTTCAGCTACTCGGTCAGCGATGGCCGGGCCACGGTGATCTACCGCGTGTTCATCAACGTCACGCCGGTCAACGATGCGCCTGTCGGTTCGGATGCGGCGATTTCCCTTGCCGAAGACACGACATTCACCGGCCAACTGCCGTCGGCGACCGATGCCGACGGCAATGTCCTGGTCTATGGCCTGGCTGCGGCCGCAGGACACGGGACCGTGACGATCGATGCCAACGGCGCTTTCAGCTATGCGCCCGACAGCAACTACAGCGGTACCGACAGCTTCAGCTATTCGGTCAGCGATGGTCTCGCCAACAACATCTATCGCGTCACCGTCTCGATTGCAGCCGTCAACGATGCGCCGGTTGGTGCCGACACGTCGATCTCGGTGGAAGAGGGGAACTTTGCGACAGGCAATCTGCCCCCAGCCGTGGATCCTGAAGGAACTGCGGTCACCTACGGGCTGGGCGCGCAAGCGGCCCATGGCACTGTCACCGTCGGCGCCAACGGCACATACACCTACCAGCCAGATGCGAACTTCAGTGGCAGCGATCGGTTCACATACACCGTCTCCGATGGATCGGCGACATCAGTTTATACGGTTACCGTATCAGTTGGAGCCGCCAATGGCGCTCCAGTCGGCAATGATACGACACTGACGCTTGCCGAAGACACGCCGACCAGTGGCCGCCTGCCGGTCGCGACCGATCCCGATGGTGACGCGCTAGCCTACGGCCTGGCAGGGAGCCCCGCACATGGCGTCGTCACCATTACGGCCGACGGGCGCTACACCTTCACGCCCGATCGCAATTTCAATGGCACCGACCAGTTCAGCTATTCGGTGAGCGATGGCAGGGCGATGGTTGTTTACCGTGTGTTCGTCACGGTGACGCCGGTCAATGATGCCCCGGTCGGCTCCGGAACGGCGATCGCTGTTGGTCAGGATCAAACGGTCACGGGCTCGCTTCCACCTGCATTCGACGTCGAGGGATCGCCTGTAACCTACGGGATCGGCACTGGCGCTGCCCATGGCACGGTGAATATCAATCCCAACGGAAGTTATATCTACACCCCGGCCGCCGGCTACCAAGGTTCAGACAGCTTCACCTACACCGTGTCCGACGGACAAGCGTCATCGACATATACCGTAGCGATTACCGTCGGCGGCGCTGGCCCAACCGACCCTGTCGAAGAACCGCCAGCCGGCGAAAGGCCGCCGCTGGAGAGGGACGCTCCGGTCCAATTCCCGCTCGAGGCAAACGATCCTGGCGCTCCGCGTGTTGACGATGCCCAGAACCTTGGCTCCGGGATGGACAAGGTACTGGAAAATCTCGGCGCGATCTCGGATGATATCACCGTCGATGGAGCTGTCGGCGATGCGGTCAACGCCATCAGAGACCTGAATGGCATCGGCTCGCTGCGGCGCGATGGTGCCGTACTTCATGCTGTCCGGCAGATCGCCGACTGGATAGAGAGCGGCCGCCGTCTCGACGATCTGCATATCGGTTTCTTCAAGGGTGGGTCGAACATCCATCTGGCCGGCTCCGGTGGCGATGATACCTGGTTCACCGTCGATACTATCTTCAACGAGGACTATCTCTACATCATGCCGACCTCGACCGGCGACGTAGAGGACGCCAACTTCAGCGTGACCATGGCCGATGGCCGCGCGCTGCCGGACTGGATGACGCTGACGCATGGCGGCATGATCATCGGTCGTCCGCCGGTTGGAACGGTCTCGATCGACATCCGCATATGGGGGACATCGAGCGAGGGTACGATCAGCGACACCATACGCATCGATCTGCAGACGGGCACCATTATCGATCACGTCAGGGATCGGCGCGCCGATCTTGGCCCGGGCACTTTGTTTTCGACCCAAATGCTTGCAGAGGCCCATATAGGCCGGCCCGCTGGTGACAAATTATGGGCTGCATTGCAGGGCAGGTAGTTGGTGGGAATTTTTTACCTCGAAACTGCAACCGGTCGCCGCCTCGTAGCAACAACCGGTCGCAGCCGCAGCCTTGGGAGGCTTTTGCATCCGCCGCATCTGCCGGACGCCGGCCTGACTACCGAACGAACCGGCTCACGTCGATACACACTTATGTGAAGCGCAGCGTCATAAAGATGAGCATTTTCAAATGCTCAAGAAGATTTCTTCGTCTCGGCATTCCTCCGCGTCTGTTCGCATAGGGCTGGGTGTCCCATCAGTTCCAGTTCAAAGGGCGGGCAATTACGTGCCCGCCCTTTGATCGCTGTTTACGGAAATGGGAGTGCCGAGGCTTGTGCGTTATCGGCGTCCAGCCGTCACTGTATCTGGCTCATCCCATCGACGCTCATCGGCATCATGTTGAGGTTCATGTGATACATGACCCAGATGGTGCCGATGATGGTGATCCCCACGATGATGGCCGTGAAGATGAAGGCCAGCAGCGTCCAGCCGTTTTCCGAGCGGCTGTCGACATGGAGGAAGCAGACAACGTGGACGACGATCTGCGCGATCGCCATCACGAAGATCGCCACCGTGGTCACCGTGGCGTCCACCGCGCCCGACATGACCATCCAGAACGGAATGACGGTGAGGAGGATCGAGAGGATCGATCCGGTCCAGAGGCTGCCCTTGCTGCCATGACCGGCCCCATGGTCGGCCCCATGAGCGGCATGAGTTTCATGATGTGCGGTCAACGGAGTGCTCCAAACAGGTAGACGACGGTGAAGACGCCGATCCAGATAATGTCGAGGAAGTGCCAGAACATCGACAGGCACATCAGGCGGCGCTTGTTATCTGCTGTCAGCCCCTGCTGGGCGATCTGTACCAGCAGCGTGACCAGCCAGATCAGGCCGAACAACACGTGCAGGCCGTGCGTGCCCACAAGCGTGAAGAAGGCCGACAGGAAGGCGCTGCGCTGCGGCGTTGCGCCCTCGGAGATCAGCGTCGCGAACTCATAGAGCTCGACGCAGAGGAACGCCGCGCCGAACAGGCCGGTGACGGCAAGCAGCCGCCACATCTGCGCGGTGCGCCCGGCCGCCATCGCCTGCATGCCGATCGACAGCACGATCGACGATGCCAGCAGGAAGCCGGTGTTGAGCGCCACCAGCGGCAGCTCGAACAGGTGCTGCGGCGGAGGCCCACCTGCGTAATTGCGGCTGAGCGTTCCGTAGACGGCAAACAGCGAGGCGAAGATCAGCGCGTCGCTCATCAGGTAGATCCAGAAGCCGAGCATCGTGGCGCCACCACTGTGATAATGCTCCTCGGCCTCAGGCTGGTGGTAGACGCGCGTTGCGTCCTTGTTGACGAGTTGGATGGTCATGTCAGGCCCTCGCTGCCGGCTGTTGCGCACGCCTGCCTTCGGTAAGCGCGATCGCATCGGCCGGGATGTAGTAGTCGCGGCTGAAGTTGAAGGTATGGATGATCGAGACAACGAGGATGCCGGCGAAGCTGACGGCGGCCAGCCACCAGATGTACCAGATCATGCCGAAGCCGAGTGCGGTGGCGAGCGCCGCGACGACGATACCCGTCGCGGTATTGCGCGGCATGTGGACTGGGCGGAAGCCTTCCGTCGGATGCTTGTAGCCATGCTCCTTCATGTCCTGCCAGGCGTCGAGGTCATAGACGATCGGCGTGATGGCGAAGTTGTAGGCAGGCGGCGGCGAACTCGTCGACCACTCCAGCGTACGGCCGCCCCAGGGGTCGCCGGTGACGTCGCGCAGCTTGTTGCGCTTCACGATGCCCATGACGATCGCCATGACGAAGCCGAGGATGCCGACGAGGATGATGAGCCCGCCGATCAGCGCGATCACGAAATAGGGCTGCAGACTGGGATCGTCGAAGTGGTTGACGCGGCGTGTGGTGCCCATCAGGCCGACGATATAGATCGGCGTCCAGGCGACCCAGTAGCCGATGACCCAGCCCCAGAAGGCGACCTTGCCCCAGAACTCGTCCATCTTGAAGCCGAAGGCCTTCGGGAACCAGTAGGTCATCCCCGCGAACAGGCCGAACACGACGCCGCCGATGATGGTGTTGTGGAAGTGCGCCACCAGGAACAGCGAGTTGTGCAGCACGAAGTCGGCTGCCGGCACGGCGAGCAGAACACCGGTCATACCCCCGACCACGAAGGTCAGCATGAAGGCGACGACCCACATCATCGGCAGTTCGAAGCGGATTTCACCCCGGAACATCGTGAACAGCCAGTTGAACACCTTGGCGCCGGTGGGGATGGCGATGACCATCGTGGCGATACCGAAGAAGGCGTTGACGCTGGCACCCGATCCCATGGTGAAATAGTGGTGCAGCCAGACGAGGTAGGAGAGAACGGTGATGACGACGGTCGCGTAGACCATCGAGCCGTAGCCGAACAGACGCTTGCCGGTGAAGGTCGAGGTGATCTCCGAGTAGATGCCGAAGGCCGGCAGGATCAGCACGTAGACCTCGGGGTGACCCCACATCCACACCATGTTCCAGTAGAGCATCGCGTTGCCGCCGAGATCATTGATGAAGAAGGCGGTGTCGAGATAGCGGTCGAGCAGCAACAGGAAGAAGGCCGCCGTCAGCGCCGGGAAGATGGCGATGGCGAGAACGTTGCTGCAGAGCGCCGTCCAGGTGAAGACGGGCATCTTCATCAGGCTCATGCCGGGCGCGCGCATCTTGATGACGGTGGCCACCATGTTGACGGCCGAGAGCGTCGTGCCGATGCCGGCGATTTCGAGCGACCATAGGTAATAGTCGACGCCTGTATCCGGACTGAACGCCTTTTCGGCGAGCGGCGCGTAGGACAGCCAGCCGGTGCGGGCGAATTCGCCGACGAACAGCGAGATCATGACCAGCACCGAACCCGCAACCGTCAGCCAGAAACTGAGATTGTTGAGGTAGGGGAAAGCGACGTCGCGCGCGCCGATCTGCAGCGGCATGACGAAGTTGACGATGCCGACGACCAGCGGGATGGCCACGAAGAAGATCATGATCGTCCCGTGGGCGGTGAAGATCTGGTCGTAGTGGCTCGAATGCAGGAAGCCCTCATTGCCGCCGAAGGCAATGGCCTGCTGCAGGCGCATCATGACGGCGTCCGAGAAGCCGCGCAGAAGCATGATGATGGCAAGCGCGATATACATGATGCCGATCTTCTTGTGATCGACGGAGGTGAACCACTCCTTCCAGAGATACCCCCAGAGCCGGAAATAGGTGAGTGCTGCGATAACGATCAGACCGAGCGCGGCGACCGCGATGAAGGTGCCGACCAGGATAGGCTCGTGGATCGGCAGCGAATCGAGCGTCAGCCGCCCGAAGAGGAAACTATGGTCTTGCATTGGAACCCTGCTGTTCAGGTGCTGCGGGCGCGCCGATATTGGTACCCGCGTTGGTGTGGTCATGAGCGGCCGGCGTGCTGGAAGCGGTTTCGCCGCTCATGGAAGGCATGCTCTCGTTCATGTTCATCGCGGCGTGATCCATGGCGTGCGGCGCGAACATGCCGCCATTGTCGCGATCAAGCGCCCGATCCTTCTTCATGATGTCGGCGATGCACTCGGTGCCGGCGACCACGCAGCGATTGACCACGCGATCGAAGAGGCCGGGAGTAATCGCGGAAAAGCGCATGACCGGCACTTTCTCGCTCGGCTTGTCGAGTTCGACATAGCGGTCCGTCGACAGCGTCTCGCCGGCGGCCTTGATCCCCGCCGCCCATTGGTCGAAGCCCGCCTGATCGACGCCGTGCAACTGGAACCGCATGTCGGAATAGCCGGCGCCGGTATAGTTGCCCGAGTACCCCCAGCTGTCGCCTGGCTGGTTGAGCACAGCATGCAGCATCGATTTCATGCCCGGCATCGCATAGATCATGCCGGCCAGCGTGGGTGCGGAGAAAGTGTTGAACTGGCTTGTCGAGGTGATGGAGAAACGCACGGGGACATCGACCGGAAGGGTCAGTTCGTTGACGGTCGCGATGCCTTGTTCGGGATAGATGAAGAGCCATTTCCAGTCCATGGCGACGACCTGGATGTCGAGCGGCTTATGGTCCTTGGCGAGCGGCTTTTCGGCGGAGATGCGATCCAGCGGCCGGAACGGATCCAGCGTGTGCGAGGTGATCCAGGTGATCACGCCAAGACATGCGATGATCACAAGCGGGATCGACCAGACCACCAGTTCGATCGGCGTCGAATGGGTGAATGTCGGGTCATACCGGCCCGGCGCTCTGCCCTTGCGATATCTGAACGCGAAGACCACGATCAGGGTCAGCACCGGCACGACAACGAGAAGCATCAGCCCGAGTGCGACGAGAATGAGATTGCGCTCCTGAAGAGCGATATCTCCTGTTGGGTTCATCACCACCATATTGCACCCTCCCAGGAGGAGGAGTGGAAGTGGTGCGACAAACCGGCGAACGTATTGTGATAAGAATGTTTTTTGGCGCATACGGAACGCTAGTCCGCAGATGCTGTCCGGGCTTTGATTTAGATCAAACTTTCAGGCGTTGTTCCCGTTTGGTACGTCATGTCGCACCGATCCCCGTGCTCAGAGAAAATGCATGCTCTCTTGGCGTTTGAAAGCGAAGCCAATGGCTGCGCTTGTCCGAAGATGTGCGCCGCCGCCGAAGACCATGGTCCCTGAGCGATTAAAGGCATGGAACGAAAAAGGATGTAGTCTCGCCGTGCTGTAATAGTCAGCGTCAGACAAGAAACTTGATGAATACAACCTGGCAAATACTTCTCGGAAATCTCGCGATTACCGCGCTGGCCATATCTCTATGGTCTCACGGCTACTATCAGTTGCGCATTCTTTCCGATGCGCAGCGAAAGCTGGCGTTCGGCATTGCCATGGGGTTCGGGGCGATATGCTCAATGGTATTGGCCGTTCCTCTGAACCAGGGTGTGTTCGTCGATCTGCGGTACTCGCTGGTCGCCATATCTGCGCTGTTTGGCGGACCGTTTTCAGCGCTTCTGACGATCGTGATCGCCTCGGCCTATCGCCTTTTCGAGGGTGGATCGGGCGCCCCTGACGGTGTCATCAGTATCGTGCTGGTTGGCCTCGTCGGATTGTGTGGATTTGCTCTCGTAAGAAGCCGAAACGTGCGGTTGCGGGACGCTGCAATGCTTGGCGTAGCGGTTTCGGCGACGCTTGTCCTGGCGATGTCGCTGCTGCCGTCACAGGCCGACGCACGCGCCATCGAGCTTGTTGGCCTCCCGATTGCCGTCCTGAATTTCTTCAGCATCGTCATTTCGGCCTTTGTTCTTATGCAGTTCGAAAGAATGGCGAACGATCGCGATATTTTGACGGCCGCGCTGACCCAGACGCCCGATTTCCACTACGTCAAGAATCGCCAGGGACAGTTCGTCATCGTCAACAAGAATGTTGCCGAGCATCACCATTATGCCTCGCCCTCGGCCATGGTTGGCGTTACCGATTTCGAGTTGGCGACACAGCGCCGCGCCGAGCAGCTATATGCCGAAGAGCAGGAGTTGATGCAGACCGAGGCATCGCAGCTGGACAAGCTCGAGCGTCTTCAGGAAGGCAGTTTCGAGCGCGTCTATGCGACATCGAAAGTTCCTCTACGCGACAGGACCGGCGCCATCATCGGCCTCGCCGGGTCAACGCGTGATGTGACCGAACAGAGGCGGATGGAGCAGCAATTGCGCGAGAGCAAGGATCTGCTGTCTCTGGCGATGGCAGGCATGTCGGACGGGTTTGCGATGTTCGACCAGTCGGGCACGATCGTATTCACGAATGATCAATATGCAGCACTCTTTCCGTTGTCGGGTGACATGCGCGTTCCCGGCAAGAATATTCGCGATATTCTGAGGAAGGCGATTGAAACCAACGAGCGGCGCAATTTCCCTGCGGAAGTGACGGACGAATGGCTGTCGAATGCGGCGGCCAGTCTGCATCACGACAAGGATGAGCATATCGAGCTCTTCAACGGAGCGTGGCTCAGCCTCCGGACGAGGCAGGCATCCAACGGCATGGCGCTTGTCGCGGTGTCTGACATTACCGTGATGAAACAGGCTGAGTTCTCTTTGCGGACCGTTGCAGAACAGATGAAGAGCCTCGCCGACACCGATGGCCTGACCGGCCTGGCAAACAGGCGCGCCTTCGACGGAGCCCTGTCGGTCACGATGGAGGTGGCCGCGTGCGATGGCCAGCCTACAGCGCTGCTGATGATCGATGTCGATCGGTTCAAGGCCTACAATGACGCTTATGGTCACCTTGAGGGTGACGAATGCCTGAAGTTGATCGGCGATTGCCTTCAACTCGCCTTCGATCGCCCCGGCGATATGGTCGCGAGATTTGGTGGTGAGGAGTTCGTCGTTCTTTTGCCGGAGACCGACGAGACGAAGGCCGGCGCACTGGCCGAGGCATTTCTAAATATCCTTCGCGCGAAGGCAATGCCCCACAAGGCCAGCGATTTCGGCATCGTCACGGCGAGCGTGGGAATCGCCTGCAGCCGTGGTGGCAACACCGCAGCGCTCGTTCTTGAGGCGGATCGAGGCTTTATCAGGCCAAGCGTAAGGGGCGCAATCAGGTGGCTAGATGGATGCCTGACGCAGACGCAAAGCAGGCCAGCTGAGCTGTCCGTCTCATAAGTTGCGGCCGACGTCACACCGTCGCTTCAGCAGTAAATAGCCACTACGTGACACTCGATTCCGGTCGCGTCATGGGCGTTGCTTCGTTTGACGATCATCGGCAAACCTCAAATTCTGAATACAGGAAAATAAACGCTAAGCGCGAAAAAAACCTTGCGCGCCAACGCTGGTTTCTTTTTAGAATCATTCTAATATCTACGATTTTAAAGCTCAACTTTAAAAGCCTGCAACTGAAAGAAGGAGACTGTCATGTCGAACAACACATCTTGCAACGTTTGCGCATTTTACGAAAACCACGCTGCGAACAATCGCACCGTTGCAGAGAATGCCGGCCTCTGTCGTTTCAATCCTCCGGTCAGCCAGCCGGACGCCGATGCACGCGGCCTATGGCCGGTTGTCAGCTCCGACGACTGGTGCGGTCATTTCTCGACCGAGCGCAAGGCGGCCTAAGCCACCTAAGGTCGGATCTAACATTTAAGGAACCCAGAGCGGCCGCTTTTGTCTTCGGACAGGGCGGCCGCAATAGTCTCTAGCGATGCCGATTTGGGGGAGTGCTCACGGAAGTTTTTGAGCTGAAAATTTCGGAACGGCGGGGCGGTCCGTGCGTTAACCGTCATCGGAGGTATTGCGTTATGGATCCGAAAAGGTGGAGTAGGCCGATCTCGTTCCAAGCTGGGAGATACGGTGAATTCAGAACGGTCACCAATACGACCGAAGCGATCGTCGCCCTAAGCACGGCTTGGCCGGTTGCAAGGGGACGGAGCCTGAGGACTGCCAAGCGCACCTGTCAGCAGGTTTTGAGTGGAAAGCGCCCGCCTTCCGAGGCGCGAAATGCTTTTATTGCTGCCGCGGTGGAAGCCAATGTCTATGTGAAGGATGTTGGTCGGCCGTAATTTTAAGGCAACATAGATCTTGCCCTGTTTTCATTTCCGCATAAGCATGTCCATTCAAGATTGAATAAGAAACTGCTTATAAAGAATATGCGCAAAGATAGAAGTTTAACGAAGGCTTCAATTTGATTTGAACGCCCGCATGCAAGAGTAGATCCCAGCTATATCGACTGGGACGTCAATGCTCACCCTGCAAAACGCCATTCTCGAAATGATCGCCAAAGGCGAGCCGTTGACATCGATCGTTGAAGAACTCTGCGTCCGTGTCGAGGCATCGTTCCCATGGACGATATGCTCGGTGTTGTCTGTCGAGGACGGACACGTTCATCCACTGGCCGGACCGTCTCTGCCGGCAGCCTATTCGGCGGCTCTCGACAACATTCCGGTCGGCCCCCTCGCCGGTTCCTGCGGAACCGCCGCGTATCACGGTGTGCCGATTACGGTCACGGATATCGAGAATGACTTCCGTTGGCAGGAATTCAAGGCGCTGGCATTGCCGCTTGGCTTCCGGGCCTGCTGGTCGACGCCAATCCTGAGCGGCGATCGGGTGATTGCAACCTTCGCGTTCTACTATCGCGAATGCCGGGGCCCCAGCCAACTCGAACGCGATGTCGTCGACACCTGCGTTCATCTTTGCAGCATTGCGCTTGAGCGCAACGAGCGCGCCCGCGAGCGTGAAATCCTGACCTACACCGATGCATTGACCGGCCTACCGAACCGTTCACGGTTCAACGATGTCCTCAAGCAACAGAACGGTGACGGCAGCGAATCCTGGGCCATGTTGCTGGTGGATCTGGACAACCTCAAACTCACGAACGATACCTTCGGGCACGCGACCGGTGACGCTCTGATCCAAGTCGTCGCTCGGCGCATGGCTGCTGTCATGCCGGCCGGAAAGACATTCAGGCTGGGCGGTGACGAGTTTGCGGTTATTCTGCAACAACGCGATTACGCCGCACTCTCGTCCAGAGCGATCGAGATTTTGGATGAGATCAAGCGCCCAGCCAGGTGCGAAGAACACGCCATCTTTCCCGCTGCATCCGTCGGTGGCGCGATTGCGGCGAATGGCGATACGCCTGAGCAGGTCAGGCACAATGCGGATGTCGCGCTCTATCATGGCAAGGAGCGCAACCGCGGCCGGTACACCGAATATAATGCCAGCCTCGGGACCGCCTTGACCCGTCGCTTCCGGGCGATACGGGATGTCGAGATTGCCTTGGCGGAAAATCGCATCGATGCCCATTACCAGCCGATACTTCGCCTGGATACGAGGGAAGTTGTGGGCTTTGAGGCTCTGTGCCGCATGACCACGGCATCGGGAGAGTTGATTTCAGCTGCGAATTTTCATGAGGCGACGTCGGATGCACAGGTTGCTTCGGCGTTGACGGAGCGGATGTTGTCGCGCGTTGCGGCGGATATCAGGCAGTGGCTTGACCTGCAACTGCCGTTCCAACACGTCGGCATCAACCTGTCGGCAGCCGATTTCCATGCTGGAAGACTGCAAGAGCGGTTATGCAGTGCCTTCGCTGCTGCGCGAATTCCGTTGAAGCATGTCATTCTCGAGGTGACGGAGTCGGTTTATCTTGGCCAGGGCGATCACGTCGTCGCCGACGAGATAAAGGCTATGCGGGCGCAAGGGCTTCGCGTGGCACTCGACGATTTTGGCACCGGGTTTGCATCGCTGACGCATCTCCTGACGGTGCCGGTCGACATCATCAAGATCGACAAGTCGTTCGTCGATCGCCTGGTGCCGGGTGACGCAGGCGCGGTGATTGTCGAAGGCGTCATGGGGATTGCCAACAAGCTCGGAATACGCGTTGTCGCTGAAGGCATCGAGACGGACGCGCAAGCCGATCATCTGCGCGAACTCGGATGCCTCCTGGGGCAGGGCTATCTGTTTCACAAGGCGGTCGATCGCAATGCCGCGACCAGATTGCTGCAGCAATTTGGTCAGAGCAGGGATCTGGATGAGCCGTTGCTGGCGCGTCGGGCTTAAGACACCTCAACGCGCTAGCGCGGCTCACTCATTTGACGCCTAGCGGCTCATTTGAGAAATACCCTGAGAAATCCGGAGGGCTGCCGAGAACTTTGCCGTCTGCATCCTTCAGGATGCCCGCGTGAAACAGATAGTCGCCGATAGCATTCATCTTGGCCGGATCAATGTGACCGATGACGCCGTCCGCGGTGCGAAGGTAATGTCCTTCGATCAGCGCATTCAGTGAGGCTTGCACGAGCGCGGGATTGTTCAGCGCGTCCTTATTGGCGGTCATCATCAGAGCCAAGGCCTCGTCGGGATGGCTGACGGCAAAGTCATATCCTTTTGCCGTTGCCTGCAGGAAGGCGCGAGCAACGTCCGGCTTCGCATCGAGAAACGCGCGGTTGGAGCCGAGCAGGGTCGTGTGTTCATCCGGAACACCATAATCCGCGTAGCGGAAAGCACGCTGTTTGACGCCCTCTAGTTCGGCCTGCACACCCTCCCATGTATAGACCTCCAGCGTAAAATCGACGCTGCCATTGGCAAGCGCCTGATATGCAGAAGTGCCAAGCGTCACCGTCTCGAACTCGCCCTCGCCACCGTCGTGGCGGATCAGCGAACTGATCAATGCGTTCTCCCAGGCACTGCCGAAGCCACCATAGGTCTTGCCATCGAGATCTCTAGGGCTCTTGATGTCGTCGCGATTGGCGTTGAAGACAACGCGGCCGGTCTCGGTCTGGACGACCGCATAGACCCCGACCAGATCGGCACCGGCTGAACGCTGGGTGAGGAGGCCGATGGAACCGACAACGCCGAAGTCAGCCACATGGTTGGCGACCAGCGTACCCGCCGAGGTATCGGTGTAGGGCAGGATCTCCACGTCGAGGCCTGCATCGGAATAGAAGCCCTTGTCGCGGGCGACGAAGAGGCCGATGTGGTTGGTGTTGGGTGTCCAGTCCAGCGCCACTTTCACCGTTGTGCTCTGCTGGCTTTGCGCGGGCGTGGTGACGAGCGCCGCCATCGGTATGCAAAACGCCAGCCCGGCGGCAGAGGCAAGGGTTGCACGGCGGGTCAGCAGGATCTTCGGCATGGCGTTTGGTCCTCGTTTGGAGCGGATGTCAGATCGGTCGGCGGATGGAAAAGTGTGTCGAGGATATCGGCCTCGATCTCGGCTGCTTGGCGACGCGTAACGCCGTCCACCATCCGCGGTCTTGGCAGGTCGATGACGATTTCGCGAATAACGCGGGCGGGGCGTGGCGACAGCACATAGATACGGTCTGAGAGGTGTACTGCCTCGCGGACGTCATGGGTGACGAGCATGGCTGTCCACCGATGATGCGCCCACATGGCTTCCAGCCACCGCTGCATGCCGGTGCGGGTCAGCGCATCAAGGGCGCCGAACGGCTCGTCCAGAAGCAGCATCGGCTTGTCCTGCACGACGGTCCGCAAAAGCGCAGCACGCTGACGCATGCCACCGGAAAGTTCGGCCGGGTAATTCCGTTCGAAACCGGAAAGGCCGAACTCTGCAAACAGCGGCATTACCCGTTTGCGTGCCTCATGGCGGCTGAGGCCCTGAACCTCAAGACCCAGCGTCGTGTTGTCGAGGATGCGTCTCCAGGGCATCAGTGCATCGCGCTGCGGCATGAAAGCGAAGGGACGGCGGCCATCGAGCGGTAGGCCGTCGAAGAGCATGTTGCCAGCATCGGGCCGGTGGGCGCCCGTCAGCAATTTGAACAGGGTCGATTTTCCAGAGCCCGACGGTCCGAGGATCGACACAAACTCACCGGGCTGGACCGTCAGCGATATGTTGGCGAGGACGTCGACCGGACCATAATGGCATGCAACATTCTTGAGCAGCAGTCGCGGCGCGCTCATTGCCTTGCCCTCCGTGTGCGCAGTGTCCAAGGCATGGCCAGCCGTTCGGCGAGTATGGCGATGCCGAAAAGCGCTAGCGTCAGCACGGCACTGACCAGCACGGCGGCCAAAACCAGATCAGGGCGAAAATTGTTTTTGGCGTTCAGCATGTAGATGCCGAGCCCCTTGGCGGCGCCGGCATATTCGGCAAAGATCGCGCCGACCACCGCGTAGGTGATCGAGATCCGCAGACCGGCGAAGAAGAAGGGCAGGGAAGAAGGCAGGCGCGCCAGCAGGAACCGCCTCCACCGTGGCGCGCCCATGGATTCAAGCAGTTGCTCGATCTCGGCTTCTGTTGCCTCATAGCCTTTCGTCAGCGCCACAAGCATCGGGAAGAATGTCACCAGCGCGACGAGCAGGATCTTAGGAAGAAGGCCGAAGCCGAACCACAAGACGACAAGCGGCGCGATAGCAACGAGCGGTAACGTCTGGCTAATGATGAAGACTGGAAAGAGCGCACGCCGCAACGGTTGGCAGAAGTCGACCAGAACCGATAGAAGGAAGGCGGCAAACAGGGAACAGCCGAATCCGGCGAGGGTGGCTCGTAAAGTCGGTAGCGTGTTGTCGAGCAACGCCTGTCGGTGCTCGAACGCCTGGCCGAGGACCCGTGAAGGCGCCGGCAGCGTCGTCGGCGAAATGCCGGACAACCGCGCATAGGCTTCCCAGGCGAGGACCAGCAGGGCAACGGCCGTCACCGCCGGCAAGGCGCGCCAGAGATCCATCCAGATACGGGATGACAGATCGCGCAGGACCTGCCTTTTGGGCATTGAACGAGAAGACATGGGATCAACTGATTTCTGCAGGAGAGCGTGAACGCCTCAGCGTGCCGATGGGCTGTTTGCAGACACCGTCAGGTCGATCGTCACGTGCCCTGCGGGCGGGCCAAAACGGACCAGCGCCTCGTGCACGGTCGAGAATACCGCGCCGGTATCACCACGCAGCTTGGTGCAGAAATTCTTCGACTTCTCGAAAACGCCTGAAGTCTTGACGAAATCGATGCAACCGCAGATTTCGTCCATGTGACCGCCAATGCCCAGCGTGTAGAGCGAAAACTGAGCGGCCGCCTCCTGGCCGACAACCGGCGCATCTGCAACGGCACGCAATGCCTGCGCCTTGCGCTCGTCAAGCGGCGCGACAGGACCGGTCAGTTCTGGCGTCTGGCAAATCGGATCATCCGGCTCACCGGGGCAACCTCTTGAAATCGTCGCATGCAGCACACAATGCTTGCCCGTGACGGCCGCCGCCGCGAACAGGTCGCGCATCGCCGAAAACACCACATCCGGCGTTCCGACAATCAGCGTGGAGATGTCGTCCGTCTCGATGCGCAACCGCTCGCGGTAAGGATCGAGCGCCGACAGCGCTTTGGTGATTACGCCGACGAAATCGTCGGTCATGGGATAAAGGGAAATTTGTGCGCCGGAAAACATCGCTATACCTCGCTCCGCTGGCATTATCCAGATCAGCTTGAGGGTCCGCGATCATGCGATCGCATCTCAGCCCCGGCATTACGGAGCACCCCTGATTTGCGAGGTTGATACGCCAAAGCTGGTGACAGCACAAGGCGGCTTGCGCGAGATTTCGGCGCGACCCTTTCTTGGCGGCCAACAGACGCTGCTGCCGAGCCTCGGCGATGGATAGGCAGGCAATTATGCAGACGAGTACTGCTTCGGACGTATCGCTATTGCCCGACCCGAGAGAGTACGTCGGCCTTCAGGAATCGCTCAACGACGAACATGAAGATCAGTGACGGAACAAGCAGCAGCAGTGCGGTAATCGATGCGATCTGGTAGTTGCCGCCGGAACCGGCTGTGTAGAGCAGCAGCGGCAGCATGTTGACGTCGGGCGCGCCAACGAAGTAGCTGCCGGTGAACTCGTCAAGGCTTTCGAGGAAGACAAAGATGGCACTGGCCATCAATCCCGGTGCTGCAAGCGGCAGCGTTATATCCCAGAACGCGCGCATCGCGCCGGCGCCCGCCGACCGCGCCGCCTGTTCCAACTCAATGTCGATCGCCGAGAAGGCGGCGGTAGCGATCCATACGGCGTAGACAAGGCCATGCGAGACGTGGACGAGGACGACGCCCGGAATCGTGCCGTTGAGATGGATCTCGTAGAAAATCCGGGCAACATTGACATAGACTGTGAGGTTCGGAAACGCCTGCGGGATCAGAAACGCAAGCAGGATGAGCCCACGTAGCGGCAGCTTCAGCCGCGCCAGCGCATAGCCGGCCGGAATAGCCAGCGCCAGAGAGACAAGGACCGTCAGCACCGCCACCAGCAAGGAATTGCTGAGAGAATCCAGAGCGCCGCCGCGCGGTGCGAAGACCTTCGCCCAGGAGCTGAAGCCGTATTGCAGCGGCAGCGTGTGTGGAAAATACCATTTCTCGGCGACTGTCCAGAGCAGCATGTTGAACAGCGGGCCGAAGATGAAGAATGCCATCAGCCCGAAAATAATGCCGCGCGGCAGCCACCAGAGAACGGACAAGGAAAAACGGGACTGTGGCAATGTCGCGGTTGTCATGCCCGCTCCTTGAGATTCTGCCGAAGGTAGATCCAGGCGACGGAAGATGCGAGGACGAGCGAGACGAGTCCGAGCGCATTGGCCACGCCATAGTCGCCATAGGCGTTGACGCGGAATGCGATATCAGCCGTCAGCATGGTCGGCGACTGGGCATTGATCATTAGCGGGACGGATAGAACCGACATCATCGTCACGAAGGACAGGATGAGGCCGACGGTCAGGGTAACGGCGACCTGCGGCACGACGATTTCGACCAGCACGCGCAGGCGCGAGGCGCCGAGATTGCGGGCCGCTTCGATCGTGTCGCGGTTGATCGAGGCCATGGCGCCGGCGACGAGCAGTGCGACGAACGGCGTCTGCTTCCAGACGAAGGCGATCACGATGCCGCGCCAGTCGAGGAAGCTGGTGGCGTCGAGTGGCGTCATCAGCCCAAGGCTGATGAATGTGTTGTTCATCATCCCGTTCTTGGACAGGAAGGTTCGCAAAATCTGTCCGACCACGATGAACGGGATGAACATCGGCCAGCGATAGAGCCAACGCAGGATCGAGACGGCAAACGGATGTTCACCGAGCGTCAGATAGCCACCGATGGCAATCGCGCCGAGGCCAACCAGCGCCGTCGAGAGGCTGACGATAACAACGGTAAAAACGATGTCGTTCAGATAGAGATCGAAAGTCTTGTAGAAATTGCCAAGCCCGAACACGCCGCCGTCGACTTTGAAGGCGCCGACGGCGGACATGATCAGCGGCAAGATGAAAAGGGCCGTGATCACAGCCAGTGCCGGCGTGACAAGCAGAAGACCGAGGAGACGTTTGGGCATGGTGGGACAATCCGAAGAAAGAAGAGTGCTCCCCGCCCGGGCGGATGGGGAGCACGTCTGCCGGTTTACTTGACCGACTGCTCGTATGCTTCCAGGATCGCCTTGTTGTAAGGCGCGATCGGGAAGGGCTTGCCCTTGGTAGCCAGATCTTCAGGCGTGATATCGACGAAGAGCTTGTTCCAGGTCGCGTCGTCGAGCTTCGGCTTGACGTACTGGGCGTCGATGCCCGGATACCAGTTGAAGCGCTTGACGATGCCTTCCGCCTGAACCTCGGGGCTTGTCGCGAGCGCGATGAACTTTTCGGCGAGTTCCTTGTGGCCCGTATTGGTAGGAACCACGTAGTGCATTGGCTGGCCGGGCATGCCTGGAGCCGGCAGAACCAGCTTCATTTCTGGCGGTAGCTGACCGTTGGCTTGCCAGGAATAGAACATGTCGACCCAGACCGGGCCCATGGCGATCTCGCCGCGGCTGAGAAGGTCCAGCGTGCCGGCATTGCCAGGTGTCAGCGTCGCGTTCTTGGTGAAGTCGGCGAGGCTCTTGAATGCGCCGTCCCACTTCTTCGTTTCGTCTTCCTTGAAGGGGCCGGTCATCAGGTTGCCGGCGTCGCCGCCGCCGAAGGCGTAGACCCAGCCCATGACGAAGCTGACGCCAGACGCGCCGCCCTTGATGCCGTTGTAGCCGAACTGCTTCGGATGGGCCTTTGCCCACTCCGCTAGTTCCGCGTAGCTCTTCGGCGGGTTGGGCACGAGAGCCGGATTGTAGGCGATCGCCGTCTGGCTGTTGAACATCGGCATCACGAAGCCATCCACGTCGGTGCCAAGGGCGTTCTTGGCGTTGTCGCGCGAGACGAGCTTGCCGGTGTCGATCGTGCCGCGGTACTTTTCGAGATAACCCTTTTCGACCATCGGGCCGACGAACTTCTCGTGGACCACGGCCACATCGACGTCCCAGACCTTGGCCTTAGCGCCGGCCTGCGCGTCGAAGCGCTCGAGGATCTTCTGCGAACCGGCATCACCGGGGCCGGTGCCGACGGCGCGAACCGTGTCGCCCGGATAGGCCTTTTCGAACAGCGGTCCGAGATACTGATTGATGTAGTCGACCATGTTCTGGTCGCCGGCGGTCGCAACAGTCAACTCTTCGGCCTTGACGGGAAGGGCCACGAGTGCTGCAGCGAGTGCTGCATAAGTCAGTCGCTTCATGAGTGGTTCTCCATATGAAAAAATTATCAGGCGTGGGCTTTCCCGGCTGACGGCCGGGAAATGGCGGAAGCCGGCTGTGCGTCCGGCGTATTGAAAAGAAAGAGCGCCTCGGGAGCGACATGGACCTTGACGCTCTGGCCAACCTCGAAGGCCCGCGGCGCGTCCGCCATGATCGCGCGGTCGCCGATCTTGACGGAGTGGCGCCAATGACCACCGGGATAGCTGACAGCGGAAATCTCACCAGCAAAGGTAATCCCGGGCGCTGCGATCGGCATGTCGACCGCAAGTAGTTGCGCGGCCTCAGGGCGGAAGCGCGCTTCGAGCGGACCGGCGACGAGCGGCCGTCCCATCAACGCAACGCTGCTGGCTGCATTGGCCGGGCTGGCATCGATTGTGAACTTATCGCCCTCGGGAGCACCGCTCAACGCTAGGACATTCTCGGCGCCCATGAACGCAGCGACAAAGGCTGACTCCGGGCGGTTGTAGACGTCCTCGGGCGCACCCTGCTGGGCAATGCGGCCGGCATTCATGATCACGATGCGATCGGCCATCACCATTGCCTCCTCGCGGTCATGGGTGACGTGGACGGCGGTGATGCCGAGCCGCTTTTGCAAAGCGCGCAACTCATGGCGCACCGTCAGCCTGATGCGGGCATCGAGGTTTGACAACGGCTCGTCCAACAGCAGGATCTCGGGATCGACCGCCAATGCCCGCCCAAGAGCGACACGCTGGCGTTGGCCGCCGGAAAGGGCCGCAGGCTTTCGACCGCCAAGGCCGTCCAGACCGAGCAGCGACTGCATGGCCGCAACCCGGCTGGCGATTTCCGCGCGTGCCATGCGCTTGAGTTTCAGCCCGTAGCCGATATTCTGCGCCACCGTCATTTGTGGCCAAAGCGCGTAGGATTGGAAGACCAGCGCCATGCCGCGCTTGTCCGGCGGCAGTTGCGTGACGTCGCGTTTGTTGACGTTGACCGAGCCGGATGATGGCGAAATGAAACCGGCGAGTACACGGAGCAGCGTGGTCTTGCCGCAGCCGGACGAGCCGAGCAGTGCCACAAATTCACCGCGCGCGATCGTCAACTCGATGTTGTCGAGGACCTGCGTCGAGCCGTAGCGGCAGGCAATGCCTCGCAGTTCCAAAAACCCGTCACGGTCCATTCCGATGCCTCCATTGCACGGGTGTGCAATTTGTTCTGGAGGTTACTAGGATGTTAGTTTGACAGGCGGATGACAGCTCAGCCAATTCAACCGTAGGGGATGTCTTTGCCGATCTGCGATGAGGTGCGCCTTTGCGTTCGATAGTACTCAATCTGCCGGTCTATTGGACGCTGCAAGTTTCGAGGGAATACGCAGCTGGGAAGCCGCCGGAAGTAAAGAGATATCCAAGCTTTCGCAATTAGGTTCGTTGCGAGTTTGATTGCGGCTGGTTCAACAGGCGGCATCATCGCATCTTGGAATTCGTCCCTTCTCCAAGCTCTTCTTCAGGCGTTCCGCCTTTGCAGATACGGAATCGACTTGAGATAACTTCCGAAACTCGTCATCCGGCTTGTTGAGGTAGTTCTTGAAGATGTACCAGCGGCCGTCGGGTTCGCGGCGCTGGTAGATTGTGCCGCGATCCCGCAGATGAACGAAGCATATTCGATTGTCCTGCGCCCCATCGCGATTGATCCAAGTGGCGATCATGCAGAGGCGACCGTCGTCGGTCGCCTCCCAATGTCCTTCCGCGAAACTCTCGGTTTTTTTTTTTTGGTTTCCGCCCAAGCCACAAAGCTATGGTCAGCCTCGACGAACCGTCCGGCTCCGGTTTTCCACTTCCTCGGCTGTTCCGGTGTTCTGTCGACCGACTGTATGAACGATAAACCCATGCGATCGTTGAAGCATGTTGCCGTCATAGACTCCGGCTTCGGTCTTTGGCTGGCAGCGATGACCTTCTTCTGGCTATGGTGGTTACAGCCAGTATATCCAATCTGTATCTCTGTTCGCTTTGATGTCGTTGGTCATTGCGTGGATCACTGTCATCCCGGTCTATTTCATGGTGATCTTCTTCATGGCGCTGATGTATCTTCTGCCATTGGTGGCAATCGCGCTGAACCGGAACTTCGCTGATGTCCGGTATATCGATTTTTTTCCTCCATTTCTTTCCGATTTCAGCCGTACTCATTGCCTTCGCTTTTATTGGCGTCGAACGAAGACCTATCGGCCGGTCGATGCAAAGATCGTGTCGTGGGAAAACACCATGTTCGTCTTCGCGCGGTGGCCTTGGTCGCTGGCGGGCTGTTTGGCAAGCGTCCGCGATCATGTGACCGGCGTATTCGTCGATTTCAAGATCACCCCGAAGGGCACGACCTATGTCGATTATCCGCCTTCAAGGGTACAGTTGCCTTACGTGTTCCTTTCACTGCTGTCTGCGGTCGTAGCTGCTTTCATGCCAGCGGGAGGCGCTGCCGCCGGATTTTACATCTTCGCCATATTCAATGCGGTGATCTACGCGTTGCTGGTTGCCGTGATCGTGGGGGGCATGTGCGTGAAAATAGCATCTCTCCCATTCCGCGGTCGCGCGGGGCAGTTGCAATCGTGTCGCTCGTCGTGGTCCGTCTTGCGGTTTCCGCCTATGCGATAGAGCGGAGAGGTGCGGCGGGCATGCGAGCACTCATGGCAGGCATGGACGGGTCTGCATTCACAATGAATGTCTTGCGTTGACGACTTCTGAGCTGCCGCGTCAGATGTTTGCAAACTATATCACGAATCGGCCAGCGCTACCGATGAAAGCTAGCGCTGGCTGAACTCGTCGGAGGTCAGGATAAAGTCGTCCCGTCCTCCGGTCGGCCATCATTCCTCGAACAGCCCGAGCGTCGCTCCGGCCGCCACATAGCCGCCCTGCGCAGTTTCGATGCGGAACACGCCGGCGCGTGACGCGACAACCTGCGTTTCCATCTTCATCGCCTCCATAACTGCGAGAAGCTCGCCTTTCTCGACATGCGCACCGTCTTCGATTTTCCATGCTTGGAGCGTGCCGGCGATCGGTGCCAGCAATGCTGCCGGGTCACTCACAGTCGCGACGGCGTCTATCGATGCGCCCGACACTTTTGCGGTGAAGCCAGAGAGCAGGGTCGCCGGGATCGCCAGTTGGTGACGCTTGCCGTCAATCTCGACGTGGGTGCGGATCATTGAGGTGTCAGCGGCAGGCTCTGGTCGGGCGGTGGCCTCAAGCGTCGAAGCGAAGTCTGTCTCGATCCATCGGGTGTGGACCTTGAAACCATCCTCGCCGGTGAAGTCGCGGTGATCCATGGCGGCGAGATGGAAGGGCAATACTGTGGCAATGCCTTCGATGGTGAACTCGCCAAGCGCACGCCGGGCGCGGGAGAGCGCCTGTTCGCGGGTGGCGCCTGTGACGATCAGCTTGGCCATGAGGGAATCGAACGTGCCTGGAACCGTCGATCCGGAGACCACACCGCTGTCGAGGCGAATGCCGGGGCCGGCCGGTGCGTTGAAAGCGGTGATGGTTCCGGGTGTCGGCAGAAAGCCGCGGCCCGGGTCTTCGGCGTTGATGCGGAACTCGATCGAATGGCCACGCGGCACCGGCGTTTCCGTGACGAGCAATGGCAAGCCGTCGGCGATGCGGAATTGCTCGATGACAAGGTCGATGCCGGTGGTTTCTTCGGTGACTGGGTGTTCAACCTGCAGGCGCGTGTTCACCTCGAGAAAGGAGATCGTGCCATCGACGCCGAGCAGGAATTCGACAGTGCCGGCACCGGAATAACCGGCGGCGGCGCAGATGCGCTTGGCGGCATCGTGTATCTCATGGCGTTGGACATCGGAAAGAAATGGCGCTGGCGCCTCCTCGACGAGCTTTTGATTGCGTCGCTGCAGGGAGCAGTCGCGCGTGCCCAGCACCAGCACATTGCCGTGCTTGTCGGCAAGAACCTGCGCCTCGATGTGGCGCGGTCGGTCGAGGAAGCGCTCGAGAAAGCATTCGCCGCGGCCGAACGCGGCCTTTGCCTCGCGCACGGCGGATTCATAGAGATCGGCGATCTCTTCCATCTTCCATGCCACTTTCAGGCCGCGTCCGCCGCCGCCATAGGCAGCCTTGATGGCAACAGGCAGGCCGTACTTCTCGGCAAACGCGATGACTTCGGCGGATGTCGCGACCGGACCGTCGCTGCCGGCCACCAGTGGCGCGCCGACGCTAGTGGCGATCCGCCGTGCCTCGACCTTGTCGCCGAGTGCTTCGATTACCTCGGGATCGGGTCCGATCCATATCAGGCCGGCCTCCTGCACCGCGCGGGCGAATTCAGCCCGTTCCGACAGGAAGCCGTATCCCGGGTGTACCGCGTCGGCGCCGGAGCGCTTGGCAATGCCAATCAGTTTTTCGATGTCGAGGTAGGTCTCCGCCGGGCGGCTACCGTCTAGGCCGTAAGCTTCGTCCGCCAAGGTTACGAAGAGCGCGTCGAGATCCGGATCGGCATAGACCGCAACGGACTGGAGGCCGTGATCGAGACAGGCGCGGATGATGCGGACGGCGATTTCACCCCGATTGGCGATCAGCACTTTTTTCATGGATGTCTCCTCAAATTTTCCCGGTGGCCGGCGTCGGTTGCCTCAAGCCTTGCGGGGCTCGATGTCGGCAAAGGATGTCACGGGCCTGAAGCGGATTTGCGCGTTAACAGGAATCTGCCCGGCGAGATCGAGATGATATTCGGCGATGTTTCCAATCACAGGATAGCCGCCGGTCAATGGGTGGTCGGCGAGGAAAAGCACCGGCTGGCCGCTATGCGGCACTTGTATGGCGCCGGTTGCGGTTCCTTCGCTCGGTAACTCCGTGTTGTCCTTGCGCTGCAGCGACACGTCGCCAGCAATACGGATACCGACGCGGTTCGACTGCGGCGTCACCTGCCAGAGTTGGGAAGAGAGCGTCGCGATGCCGGCGTCGGTAAACCAGTCGCTGCGCGGCCCCATGACCACGTCGAGCGTGACGGTCTCGCCGGAAGCGGGATGGTCGAAGGCCGCTGCCTCGGTGACCGAGACGCTGGCCAGTCCGTCGGTCTTGCCGATCGTCAGGACGGTACCCGCGGTGACAGCATCGGGGCCGACAACGGCCAGCGTGTCGGCCGAGGCACTACCAAGCACGGGTGTCACGACGAAGCCTCCACGTACGGCGAGATAGCTGCGCATCCCTTTCGGCGCCTGCCCGAGCGTGACAACGTCACCAGCTTCCAGCGAGATCGGCCAATAGGTTTCGGCCGACGTGCTGCGCCCAGAGGCATCGCGAATGGTGATGGGGCAGGGGGCGCCGGTGACGCCGATGACGGTGCGGCCGGACACTTCGAAGGAGAATCCGCCGAGGATAACTTCGAGGGCGGCGGTGCCGACTGGATTGCCGACAACACGATTGGCAGCCTTCAGCGCCCCCTGATCGAGGGCTCCGGACGAGGAAACGCCTTGGCCGGTCTGGCCGAAACGGCCGGCATCCTGAAAGAGCGCCGGCATGGGGGCCGCGAGGACGTTGAACGTCAAACCGTCAGTGGCCTGTTCGTTTTGCGTGGCCGACAAAGCCGCCGACGTTACCGTGGGCACCGGCGCCGATTTCCTGGCCAGATCGAAGAAGCGCACGCGGTAACCCGGCTGGAACAGCGCCGGAGGATCGCGCGACAGGTCCCACATCTTTTCCGGCGTCGTGCCGATGATCTGCCAGCCACCCGGACTGTTTTGCGGATAGACGCCTGAAAACGCGCCGGCCAGCGCGACAGAGCCGGCAGGAATTTTCGTGCGTGGGCTTTGGCGGCGCGCGACGCGCAATGCCGGATCACCGCCGACGAGATAACCGAAACCCGGCGCGAAGCCGCAGAAGGCTACGGTGAATATGCTTTCAGTGTGACGGCGGATGACCTCCTCGATGGAGAGATCGGTCAGGTTGGCAACGTCGCCAAGGTCCTCTCCGTCATATCTGACCGGGATTTCCACCAGCATCTCCGAAGGCGCGACGCGAGCCGAAAGGTCACGCGTGATGATTTCGGCTGCCAGCATCTGCGCTGTCAGCTTTTCGGCGCGAAAGCGGATCATCAGTGTGCGGGCGGCAGGCACCATGTCGATGACGCCGTCCAGCGGATCGGCCTCGAGCGAGGCGAACAGCGCCAGGGTCTCGTCGAGATCGGCGAGCTCGACCAGTATAACTGTCAGGCTGACGGGTAGAAAACGCATCGGAACCTCAGGCGTGGCAGGCGGAATCGGGAAGGTCGGTGGTCACCATGTTGCAGGGAGCATGCGTGATGGCGAATGGCACGAGCAGGCGCAACACTAACATGGCAATCATTGCGGTTCCTTCGGCAGTCCACCATCACGCCCACAGGAACGAGCGGACCGCAATGCCGTCGGCTTCGAAGGCGCGGCGGATTTCCCGGGCGATGGCAACGGCGCCAGGACTGTCGCCATGCACGCAGATCGACTGTGCATCGACCTTGATCAGCGATCCATCGATCGCTTCCAGTGTGCCCTCGCGAGTGAGCTGCAGCATGCGCTGAGCGATCAGCTGCGTGTCGTGAAGGACAGCACCGGCCTCACGGCGCGAAACAAGCTGGCCATCGGGCATATAGGCGCGATCGGCGAAAGCTTCGGCGACGACCTGAAGCCCGGATTTGCGCGCCAGATCGAGAATGGGTGCGCCAGCCAGCCCCATCAGCACCAGCGAGGGATCGATGGCCTTGATGCCGTCGATCACTGCCTGGCCCTGTTTCGGGTCGTGGGCGATGCGGTTGTACAGCGCGCCGTGCGGTTTCACGTAGTCGACTGTGACGCCGGCGGCCGCAGCGATGCCCTTCAATGCGCCGATCTGGTAGATCACGTCGGCGATCAGATCAGCCGGGCTGACGTCCATGTCGCGTCGACCGAAGCCGACGCGATCCGGGTAGGAGACATGTGCCCCGATCGAAACACCTTTTTCGGCAGCCGCCTTGACGGTTTTCAGGATGCCGAGGGAATCTCCGGCATGGAAGCCGCAGGCAACGTTAGCGCTGGAGACGATGGCGAGCATCGCTGCATCGTCCCCCATGGCCCAGGCGCCATAGCTTTCGCCGAGATCGCTGTTGAGATCGATGGCAGTCATGTCAGTCTCCTTATGCCGAGAGAAGCGCGAAGATCGGGCCGATCGACTTGTAGCCCATGTACCAGGTGAGCGCGCATGTCAGGATACCGAGGATCAGCAGCCAGCGCGGATAGCGATAGCCGCCCATCAGGTCCGGGCGCGCCCATGCCGCATACATGAAGATCGACAGACCAATCGGCAGAACCAGACCGTTCAGGCCGCCAACGAAGACGAGCATCGCGGCTGGTGGCGTCGTCATCAGCATGTAACTGATCAGCGATATGGCAATGAAGCCGACGGTCGCGAAGTTGCGCTGTCGTTCCGTCATGTCCTTCTTGAAGGCGGTCAGGAACGATACCGAGGTATACGCTGCACCGATGATGCTGGTCATCGCCGATGCGAGCAAAACCGCGCCGAACAGGCGGAAGCCGATATTACCTGCCGCCGCCTGGAAGGCCTGGCCGGCAGGGTTGGCTGCCTTGCCCGACAGATCGATGATCACGCCGCTTGAGACGACGCCGAGAACGGCGAGAAACAGGATGAAGCGCAGCACGCCTGTTATGGCGATGCCGCTGAAGGCAGCGCGGTTGACCGCAGCCAGGTTCTCGACGCCGACTGTGCCCTTGTCCAGCAGGCGGTGCGCGCCTGCATAGGTGATGTAGCCGCCGACGGTTCCGCCGACGATGGTGGTTATGGTGGCGAAATCGATGGTGTCGGGGAAGATCGTCTGACGCAGGGCTTCAGCGACCGGTGGGCCGGAGACATAGGCTGCGTAAAGAATGAGAGCGAGCTTGATGAACGCAGCGACGTAGACGACGCGGTCCATCGCGACACCCGCGCGGCGGGACAGGAAAATCCCGATTGCCGCGATCGCGCCGATTGCGCCACCGATCTTCGGGTCGAGGTCGATCATGGCGTTGAAGCCCAGGCCAGCGCCACCTATATTGCCGATGTTGAAGAACAGACCGCCAATGATCACAAGAACAGCAAGCAGATATCCGGAACCCGGAATTGCGGCATTGGCGATGTCGGACGCCCTCATCTTGGTGATCGTCACGATGCGCCAGATGTTCGCCTGGACAACGAAGTCGATCAGGATCGACACGAGAATACCGAAGGCGAAGGCGGCGCCAAGCTTGGCGGTGAAGGTCGCCGTCTGAGTTATGAAGCCCGGCCCAACGGCCGACATCGACATAAGAAAGACCGCGGCCATAAGCGCCGAGCGTCGCGACCTTACGGACATGCCCGTCGGTTTGCTGTCTGGTGATGATTGTTGATCCATGGAACCCTCTCCGGTTGACCTTATTCCCAATTTCATTGGGTTTGAATTGGTGATCAGTAGGGTCAACGTCGCCGTGTTTCACAATTCTGTCAATATTGTTCAACGATTTAATTCTATTGTTCTACTAAGGTGTTCAAATGCTAGGCTCATTGCCGAGTTTTAAGGCGCTGTTTGCTTGGATTTCAGCCTTCCATACCGACACCGCGGCTCGGCTCGCTGGACAAACATGTGATTGCCGTGGGCAAGCGGTTCCGTTTCCGAGCGAAGCACGCTATCGATGCCGCAGGGTCCACGCGTCTGTAAGAGGCTATCAAGGGATATTCATGGCCGAGCAGGATACCACATCAGCACTGGCGCCGAGGCTTGCCGATTCAATCCGTGACAAGCTCATTTCAGGTGAACTGAAGCCGGGTCAGCGCCTGTCCGAAGCGGCGTTGAGTACTGATCTCGATGTGTCGCGCAATTCGCTGCGCGAGGCGTTCCGACTGCTCACCAAGGAAGGATTGTTGCGGCACGAGCCGAACCGCGGTGTGTTCGTTGCAACTCCGAGCATGGCCTCGATCATCGACATCTACCGTATCCGCAAGATTATCGAATGCCAGGCGCTCGCCAAGGCCTACCCGAAACACCCTGCAGTCGCGCGTATGCGAGGCGCCGTGGAAAGTGCGAGGAAAGCCTCCGAGAATAGCGATTGGGCGGCGGTTGGCAGCCAGAACATGGTTTTCCATGCCTCGATTGTCGATCTTGCCGACAGCCAGCGGCTCAGTGGGTTCTATGCGCAGATTGCGGCCGAGCTGCGGCTGAGTTTCGGGCTGCTTGCGAACCCCGAATTGCTGCACGCGCCTTATGTCGAAATGAACTTTGCCATTTTGGAAACGCTTGAGGCAGGAAGAGCGGAGGAGGCTGCTGCTGCGCTTGAGACCTATCTCGCGCAGTCGGAACGTACCGTTCTTGCGGCTTTCGGGCGGCTTTAGGACGGACGGAAAATGATGAGTGAATGTCAAATGTAAAAGGACCGGCATGTGGTGATGCCGGTCCTTCCGAACGCTAGGCCGCAGCGAAGGCAACAGCGACGAATGTCTTGTTGCCATCTCGCTGCACAAGGAGCAGCACAGACTTCTTCTCGGTCTTTGCCGCAGCAGCCACGGCGTTCTTGGCTTGACTCGCATCATGAACGGTCTTGTCGTTCACCGACAGGATGATGTCGCCAGCCTGCAGGCCGGCCTTGGCGGCGGGCTTGTCAGGCGCGACATTGGCGACGACCGCACCTTCGACCTTCTGCGAAATGCCGAGCTGTTCGCGGATGTCAGGCGTGAGGTCGGCAAGTGCGACGCCGATCTTTGGCCCGCTTTGGCTCTGCTTGTCGTCAGCCTTGGCGTTTGCCAGCTGCTGGCCGTCGTCGTTTCCGCCAATGGCCACCTTCAGCTCGACGCTCTTGTCGCCGCGCCAAACCGTTATCGTCTGCTTATCGCCCGGCGAAAGATCGGCGACGAGCCGTGACAGATCCTTCGGCGAGGTGACGTTCCCGCTTCCAACGTTTGTGACCACATCTCCGGCCTTGAAGCCAGCGATCGCGGCCGGCGATCCGGCGGTCACATCGGCAACCAGAGCGCCCTGTGGCTTGGCAAGGCCGACGGCATCGGCGACGTCCTGAGTGACCGCCTGGATCTGCACGCCGAGATAGCCGTGCTCGATCGAGCCGTTCTTCTGTAGCTTCGCGACGATGGCCTTGGCCTCATCTGAAGGGATGGCGAAGCCTACGCCGACGCTACCGCCATTGGGAGAATAGATGGCGGTGTTGATCCCGACGACATTGCCTTCCCGGTCGACGAGCGGGCCGCCCGAATTGCCATGGTTGATGGGGGCGTCGATCTGGATGAAATCATCGTAGGGGCCGCTGTGCAGGTCTCTGCCACGCGCCGAGACGATGCCGGCCGTGACCGTCGTGCCGATGCCGAAGGGGTTGCCGATGGCAAGGATCTGGTCGCCGAGCTTGAGCTTGCTGGAATCACCCCAGGAGATGGTCGGAAGCGCCTTCGATGCCTCGACTTTGACGACCGCCAGATCGGCTTTGCTGTCTGCTCCGACCAGCTTCGCGGGCAGTTCCGTGCCGTCGTCCAGCGTCACCTTGATGTCGGTGGCGTTGGCGATCACGTGGTTGTTGGTGACGATATAGCCGTCCTTGCTGACGATGAAGCCGGAACCGAGTGCCTGCGCATGCTCGCCTGACTGCCGCTGCGGCGCCTGACGTGGTGTTGGGATGCCCTGCTGTTCGAAGAAGTGGCGGAACTGCTCCTGCATTTCGGAATTGTCCGTATCCTCGCCGGTCTCGGCAGCCTTCATCGTGGTGACGATCGTGACGACCGCCGGCTTGTCTGCGTCGACGATATCGGCAAACGAGCCGCTGCCGGATGCCGACAGGGCGGCGCTGGCCGGTGCGGCGACTGCAGGCGAGCTTTCGTATGAATAGGGAAGTGCTGCCGCTCCGGCGATGATGGCAACGCCCAGCAAAGCGGCTGAGCGGCGGCGGTTGAGAATGTTCGACATGATGTCCGTCCTGAAAATTGGTTGCTCGATCGCGGGAGCTTTCATCCGGAAAACTGAGCGCGTGAGTTACATATGCTGCGAGCAGAATGTATTTTCAAATTAAATGTAAGTTACGTTATCATTGCCAAAAATTCATACATTACAGCAGTTTAATCTTACGACGGAAAGTATATGTCATCACCGACTTCTTCCGGCCGCCTCGTTTCAGGAGGGATATTTCCATCATCGAGAATGGGCGATGTCCTCCCGACATGCACTTTGGCAAGCGTGTGTTTTGCCTGTCTGCTTTCGCTCTGCTATCAATAGCAAGGGCTACGAAAACGAAACCAAAGCGAAAGACCTCGCGCCATGTTCCTCAGCGACCGGCAGACCGAAATAATCGACATGGCCAAATCTAAGGGCCGTATATTTGTCGAGGAACTGTCGGCCCACTTCCAGGTCACGCCACAGACAATCCGCAAGGATCTCAACGATATTTGCGATGCGCAGATACTGACGCGAGTGCACGGAGGCGCGATCTTTCCGAGCGGCACCGAGAACGTCAAGTACGAGGCCCGGCGACAGATTGCGTCGGCCGAGAAGCAGGCGATCGGTATCGCAGCTGCCAACCTGATTCCCAATAACGCTTCGCTCTTCATCAACATCGGAACGACCACCGAAGCTGTCGGCGAGGCGCTGATAAACCACCACGAACTGATGGTGATCACCAACAACATCAACGTCGCCAACCGGTTGAGGCTGTTGCCCGCGATCGAGGTCGTCATAGCAGGTGGCGTGGTGCGTGGTGCGGACGGCGGTATCGTCGGAGAGGCCGCTGTTGACTTCATCAGGCAGTTCAAGGTTGATTATGCCGTGATCGGCGCCTCTGCGATCGACGAGGATGGCGCGCTTCTCGATTACGATTTTCGCGAAGTGAAGGTCGCGCAGGCCATCATCGCCAATGCCCGCCATGTCATCCTCGTCTCGGACTCTACCAAGTTCGAGCGCACGGCGCCGGTGCGGATCGCCCAGCTGTCACAAGTGCACACTTTCATCACCGATCAATGCGTGATGCCATCCGTCCGCCAGTTCTGTCTGGACAACGATGTCCGCCTGATCGAGACGAACGCTGAGAAGCACGAGCCGCATATAGAAGTCGCCTGAACGTCCTGCCTATCCCCCCTAGGATAAAAAAACAGCAACGCCATGAGCCTTGAAACAGTCCGCGCATTTTTTGCTGCCTCCGCTCCCGACATCGAGATCATCGAAACTGCGCTCAGTTCGGCGACGGTCGCACAGGCCGCCGAAGCGCATGGTGTCGACCCGGCACAGATCGCCAAGACGATCTGTCTGCGCGTGGCAGACGAGCCCATCCTCGTGGTGGCCAGCGGCCTTGCTAGGCTTGATAATCGCAAGTTCAAGGATGCGTTCGGCGTCAAGGGACGCATGCTCGGTGCCGATGAGGTCGTTGCCGTCACCAGCCATCCCGTCGGCGGGGTCTGCCCCTTCGGACTTCCTTCACCGCTGCGCATCTATTGCGACATATCGTTGAAGCAGTTCGATCTTGTTGTACCGGCTGCGGGTTCAACAAATTCGGCGGTGCGAATCTCCACCGAACGCCTTGCCGAGATCACCAGTGCGACATGGGTGGATGTCTGCCAGTAAACTAGATTCGGCAGAAAGCTTCAAACGCCGAAAAAGCCACCTATATATGTCTGATACTTATCGGTTGATATATGGGAGACCTCAAGATGCCTCGTGCCGTTTCACGTTTTGCCAAGGTTGCGGCGATAGCCGCCCTGACAGGCGTTACCGTATTTGCCTCTATCGGAGAGGCAGATGCACGGCGTGCGGGAGGCTCGGGTTTCGGTAGCCGTGGGACGCGCACGTTCCAAGCACCGCCGACGACCCAGACCGCTCCGACAATGTCGGCACCGATCGAGCGCTCGATGACCCCGCGGACGCAGACGAATGCACCCGGTGTCAACCAGCCGGCCGGCGGCATGCAGCGTCCTGGTGGTCTCTTCGGCGGCTTTGGCCGGTCGATGATCGGTGGTCTGGTGGCCGGCGGTTTGCTCGGCATGCTGCTCGGTCATGGCTTCGGCGGCGGCTTCGGGTTCCTCGGCATGCTGCTTCAGTTTGTGTTGATCGGGGGTATCGCGATGCTCGCGATCCGCTATTTCGCCAATCGCCGCCAACAGCCCGCCTATGGCGGAGCGGCGCCGAGCGCGATGAGCCCGATGGCGTCCAACGGAAATTCATCATTCCGGATCCCGACGATCGGTTCCGGCGCAGGTTTCGGTAGCCCCGCGCCTCAACCGCAGAACGACAAGCCGAACGATGAGATTGGGATCAGACAGAACGATCTGGACCAGTTCGAAGAGCTCCTGACTGAAGTGCAGACGGCCTATGGTGCTGAAGACTACGGCACGCTGCGCCGGCTGACGACACCGGAAGCGATGTCCTATCTTGCCGAAGAACTCGGTGAGAACGCCACCAACGGCGTGCGCAACCTAGTTTCGAACGTCAAGCTGCTGCAGGGCGATGTCGCCGAAGCATGGCGTGAAGACGGGGCGGAATACGCAACGCTTGCCATGCGTTATTCATCGATCGACGCTGTCGTCGAGCGTGAAGGCGGCCGCGTCGTCAGCGGCGACGCACGTGCCCCCACCGAGAGCACTGAGGTCTGGACCTTCGTTCGCAAGTCCGGCACCGACTGGAAGCTGGCTGCTATCCAGGGCACCGAACAACGCGCCGCGTAACGTTACGCGCGGCGGCTGCCTCAGCCCTCCTGGGCTGCGGCAGGAACGACCCAGAGAGGACGATCTTCCCGCTTGGGTGACGAAATTGTCGGAACGGCCTCCTCTTCCTCGATGAGGCCGTTTTCGTTTTCATGCACGTCCACTTCATAGGCGTAGTCGTAAAGCATCTCGCAGGCGCGCTCGTTGGCTTTGATCTTGGCTTCCGTCTCGCTGATCGCCGACGCAATTGCCTTCACGCGGGCACGCAGCATCGAACCGAGAATGTCGGTGGACGGGCGCTTCTCCAATCGTTCCAAATGATGCTCTATGCGTGACGCGTGGCGTTCGAGTTCGCGTTTGCTGAAGCGCGCCTTCCGCATGTCCTCGGAAAGATCTTCCCGCATTCGTGACAGGGGATCGAACGTGCCGGGCTCGCGCTCGTCGAGTGTCAGTTCGTTGACCAGCTTCTCGATCACCATCAGCGCTTGCAGATCGACCGGGTCGGCAAGCTCGACGTCGTATCCCGTATCGTCGAACACCTTTCGGCGCACCGGATCGAGCAGCAGTTCATAGGCCTTCTGTACGCGACCAAAAGCCGTCGTGTCGCCGCCTGAGTCTGGATGCGTCGACTTGGCACGCCGGCGATAGGCCGATTTGATCTGCTCGTCGCTTGCGTCCCGTCGGACACCGAGAATCTCGTATGGATTGGTCACAGTCCCTCCGCTGCTGTCGGACATCGTCGTGACACCCGTGAAGGGCATTCGCTGTTTCAATGCACTTCTTCTACCATCACTGGGGCGGAGTTTGGACAAGAGATTGTATAAGTTTGTGTGAAGAGCCGGGTGCGGTGGGCGCCGAACTCGATCTTTCCACAGGTTGATGACGCATCGCAATTCCGGCTGCGTCCCTCCGTGCTGCTCAGGCTGTTGGTCCTCGACCGGAAAAAACGTATCACAAATCGGCTTAATCGATATTATGGCGGAGCACGCGTTGACGCTTTTTATCAAATCGCGTTCTATCCGCCACCTTGTCGCGCCCATTCTTCCGGCCGGCGGGTCTGGGAGGACGGTTCCATGCGTGTTATCAAGTCGATAACGGATATCAGGGCTTATCTTGCTGCGTTTCGCCGGGATGGCAAGACGATCGGTCTGGTTCCGACGATGGGGTTTCTGCATGCGGGCCATCTTGAGCTGGTTTCACGCGCCAGGGCAGAGAACGACGTCACCGTCGTGTCGATCTTCGTCAATCCGTTGCAGTTCGGCGCTGGCGAGGATTTGGCGCAATATCCACGTGACCTTGACCGCGATGCCGGCCTGCTGGAGGAGGCTGGCGTCGACGTACTGTTCGCGCCCGATGTGATCGATATGTACCCGCGACCAATGCTGACCGTCGTCGATGTTCCGGATTTGGGCCGGCAGCTGGAAGGTGAGGTGCGTCCCGGTCATTTTGCCGGTGTCGCCACCGTCGTCTCCAAATTGTTCAATATCGTCCAGCCGCACGCCGCCTATTTCGGGGAGAAGGACTACCAGCAAGTGGCGCTGATCAGGCGCATGGTCGAGGATTTGGCACAGCCAGTCGTCGTGGTTGCAGTGCCGACAGTGCGCGAGGGCGATGGCCTCGCCTATTCGTCTCGGAATGTCTATCTCAATCCGAAGGAGCGTGCCGCCGCCGTGATCGTGCCGACGGCGCTTGCTGAGGCCGAGCGGCTTTATGCTAAAGGTTGCGATGATCCGGTGTTTATGGAGGCGGCGTTGAGGCGTTTCATCGCTAACGAACCCTTGGCCACGGCTGAGGTGGTCGCGGTCAGGCATCCCGAAACGCTTCAGCCGTTGTCGTCCCTGCAATCGGCTCCGGCGCTGGTGGCGCTGTTCGTGCGGGTCGGAAAGACGCGGCTTCTTGATAACCGTGTCATCGGTCTTGGATCGACCGCGAATTCGAGGGCGGCATCATGAGTGCTCAGGGCAAGCAGCGCCGGCTGACCACTACATCGATCCGTGCCATGAAAGGCAGCGAACGCATCGTCTGCCTGACCGCCTATACAACACCCATCACTCGCTTGCTGGATCCCCACTGCGATCTGCTGCTTGTTGGGGACTCCGTCGGAATGGTGCTCTATGGAATGGACACCACGGTTGGCGTGACCCTCGACATGATGATCGCACACGGTCGCGCCGTTATGCGCGGAACGGCGCGTGCTTGTGTGATCGTTGATCTGCCGTTCGGAAGTTACCAGGAATCGAAAGAACAGGCCTTCCGCAGCGCAGTACGCGTCATGCAGGAAACCGGCTGCGACGGTATCAAGCTTGAGGGTGGCGAAGAGATGGCCGAGACCGTCGCTTTTCTGACGTCGCGCGGTGTGCCGGTTTTCGGTCATGTCGGCTTGATGCCGCAGCTCGTCAACACGGCTGGCGGTTTCAGGTCACTCGGTCATTCAGAGCAGGAGGCGCAGAAGATCCGTCGTGACGCGCTGGCTGTGGCCGATGCCGGTGCATTCGCGATCGTTGTCGAGGGAACCGTCGAGCCCTTGGCACGGGAGATCACCGCTTCACTTGCCGTTCCGACGATCGGTATCGGTGCGTCCCCGGCTTGCGATGGCCAGGTGCTGGTGTCCGACGACATGCTTGGATTGTTTGCCGATTTCAAGCCGCGCTTCGTCAAGCGATACGCCGAACTTGGGCCGCTGGTCTCTCAGGCGGTGGAGAATTATGCCGAAGAGGTGCGCTCCGGCCGGTTTCCTGCGCCGGAGCATACATTTCAGCCGCGTCGGTGAGGCGGCGGATGGCTGTTTTTCGCGGCTGTTGCCGACCAATTGCGGATCCATGCTTTTAGGGTTGCAGCCACGTTTGGATGCCACGCGCCGCCGCTCTGCCGGTCGCAAAACATGCCGTCAGTAGATAGCCGCCGGTCGGCGCTTCCCAGTCCAGCATCTCGCCTGCCACGAAAACGCCGGGCAGCTTCATGAACATGTAGCCTTCGTCGACCTCATCCCAGGCTACGCCACCGGCGGACGAGATGGCTTCCGCAATCGGGCGGATGGACGTGACCGGGATGGAGAGCGACTTGATACGCTGCGCCAATCGCTTCGGATCGTGAAGGTCGGTATCGCTGCCGCACTCGCGCAACAGGCTCGCCTTTACGCCATCGAGCCCGGCTCCCTTGCGCAGCCGGTTCGCCAGACTTGTCTTTGAATCCTGCTTCAACAGGTCATGTTCGATCCGCTCGCGAGAACGGCCCGGTGCCAGGTCGAGTTCAAGGGCTGCTGTCTGCCCCGTCGACAACCGGTCGCGCAACGGGGCTGCATGTGCGTAGACGAGGCTGCCCTCGATGCCGTGTTGCGTGATGACGAATTCGCCGGGCAAAGATCCGATCGTCGAGGTTGCGACCACCGATTTTACCGCTGCGCCGGCGAAACGGTCGCGAAAAATCGGGCTCCAGGCGACGTTGAACCCGCAGTTGGCCGGTCGGAAATCGTTCACGAAAATGGCCTTGGCCTTCAGCCATGCCGTCCAGTGACCGTCGGATCCCAGCTTCGGCCAGCTTGCGCCTCCGAGCGCCAGCAGGACAGCGTCCGGCCGAATTGCCTTAGGGCCGTCTGGCGTGTCGAAGACGTAGCCTGCATCGGAGAAGCCCTGCCAGCGATGCCGCGTTAGGATGTTGACCCCGTTCGCCTCCAGACGCCGCAGCCACGCGCGCAACAGTGGCGACGCTTTCATGGCGACGGGGAACACACGGCCGGAAGTCCCGACAAATGTCTCTACTTGCAATTCCGCAGCCCAAGCTCTGACGTCCTCCGGCTGGAAAGCATCAAGAGCGTGTCGCAGCTTGCCGCTTGCCGTACCGAACCGCTCGGCAAAACGCAGATAGTCTTCGGAATGGGTGATATTGAGGCCGGATTTGCCGGCAAGCAGAAACTTGCGGGCAACTGTCGGCATCGCCTCGTAGAGCGTAACATGGTGCCCTGATATCGACAGCACCTCTGCCGCCATAAGCCCTGCAGGGCCGCCGCCGATGATGGCTATCTGTTTTTTCGGCATCTATCTATCCGGGAACTGAACTTTCAGGTCCCGTCATGGCGTGTGACGGATGAATGCACAAGCCACTTTAAAAGCTGGCCTAATGCAATGCATCCGTCGGCAATGTGCCGACCGCGATCAAAGATCGCAGCGCGCACCGTCTAATCAGTCAACGATGCGTGGTATAAATCGCGGCTTTGCCGACGCTTCTTCCTGTTTCATGGCATCGTCGTGATACCAGCAGCTGTCGTAGACACAGGGCACCATTTCCGCTTCCAGATCCGTCATCTGTCGAATTGCAGGCGAGACAAATCGCTTCGCCGGGAAAGCGTAAATCGTTGCCGACTCGTGATGCACACCAGTAATCATGTCATGCCCCCAAAATGAGTCCGCTATAAAGCGTTGAGAGGGATGATATCACACTTGCACAGAGAATGCGCTATTTGATTGAAAAAAGTGCAACAAATGTTGGTTTAGTGAGCATTCTCACTTTGGCTAGCTTTATATCAGGAACCTAGCACGTACAAATTATATGCATATGACTAAATAATAATCATTATTCGGCATTGAGGAAAAAATGCGTGGTCGTGTGCTCATCCTTCAAACGTGCATCCAAATCGGTTAAAGGGAGAAGGCCGTCTCCTTAACCGGTTGACTCCGTTGAGAGTTCCTTAACGTCGCGTTGCTGGCAATTTTTGCTTATCCGCCATTTTCACTCCTGAATATGACGAAAAGTTTTCATTCCTGTCGGCAACTGGCACGGTACGTGCATACTCTCAGGCATCCCTTCACGGGCGGGATGGTTTCGGCTGTTGCGTTCGCTCGAGGGTTTGCTCACACCTTTGTTTGAGAGACTCGCACATGACCAAGTTTAAGCTCGAGTACATCTGGCTCGATGGATATACACCGGTACCAAACCTTCGCGGTAAGACGCAGGTCAAGGAATTCGCAGAGTTCCCGACGCTTGATCAGCTCCCGCTCTGGGGCTTCGATGGTAGCTCGACGATGCAGGCCGAAGGCCGTTCGTCGGATTGCGTCCTGAAGCCCGTTGCCGTTTACCCGGACCCGGCTCGTACCAATGGCGTGCTCGTCATGTGCGAAGTCATGATGCCTGATGGCGTTACGCCGCATGCGACCAACGCACGCGCCACCATCCTCGACGATGAAGGCACCTGGTTCGGCTTCGAGCAGGAATACTTCTTCTACCAGAACGGCCGTCCGCTCGGTTTTCCTGAGCAGGGTTACCCGGCTCCGCAGGGCCCTTACTACACGGGCGTTGGCTACTCCAACGTTGGCGACGTCGCTCGCGAAATCGTCGAAGAGCACCTCGATCTCTGCCTCGCTGCCGGCATCAACCACGAAGGCATCAATGCCGAGGTGGCAAAGGGACAGTGGGAATTCCAGATCTTCGGTAAGGGCTCCAAGCGCGCTGCCGACGAAATCTGGATGGCTCGCTACCTCCTGCAGCGCCTGACTGAAAAGTACGGCATTGACATCGAGTACCACTGCAAGCCGCTCGGCGACACCGACTGGAATGGTTCGGGCATGCATTGCAACTTCTCGACCAAGTACATGCGCGAAGTTGGCGGCAAGGAATATTTCGAAGCGCTGATGGCGCAGTTCGACAAGAACCTGATGGATCATATCGCTGTCTACGGTCCTGACAACGACAAGCGCCTGACCGGCAAGCACGAAACGGCTCCGTGGAACAAGTTTTCCTACGGTGTTGCCGACCGTGGCGCGTCGATCCGCGTTCCGCACTCGTTTATCAAGAACGACTACAAGGGCTATCTGGAAGATCGCCGCCCGAACTCCCAGGGCGACCCCTACCAGATCGCTTCGCAGGTCCTGAAGACGATCTCGGAAGTTCCGCTTTCCGGTTCTGCTTCTGCTGCTGCGTAAGTCAGTCGTTACTCGATTTTGTGGCGCCGGTCGAAAGACCGGCGCTATTTATTTGTGACCGACATCCAACTGCTTCGCGATGGGGCGGATATCCGGTCTTGGATACAGTCTCTTCAGCCTGTTTTCAGTCATCATCATCTAACGGTTGAAAAACTCAACCGAGCAGGCGCAATCCTTTTGCGTTACAATCGCTTTTCTCTATACTTGCGTTCGGATCGTCCAAACGCGAGTTGTCCGTGGTATCGGTGGCTAACAACAACGGCCTTCTCCTTCGCTTGCTCGGAAAGCCCGCGCTTTTCGCCAATGGCAGCGAAATCGCGCTCCCCGAAAAGGCCTACCCGTTGCTGGCGTTTTTGGCGCTGGCGAGCCAGTTTGGCATGGAACGTGAAACGCTGCGGGGTATGCTTTGGCAGTCCGATGTTTCCAAGCAGCGCGCGGGCAGTCTGCGGCAGTTGCTAGCCCGCATCGATCGGAGCGTGCCCGACGGTTTTCCGCGGTTGATCAAGGCAACCAATACTCATGTCTCCTTCGACGCCGAAAGCTGGGCTTCCGATGTTCTCCTCTTAAGGAGCGCGACCCAGCCGCTGCCGCGGAGCGATTGGAGCCTGCTGCAGGGGGATCTTCTCGATGGTTTCCGTGCGCCGACAATGGAGGCCGACGAGTGGGTAGCGATCGAACGTCGGCGTATTGCCGAATGCCGTGATGCGCACATCGTCACATTGCTGGATACGCCTGAAAAACTGACGCTGGCCGACACGGTTTTGCTCGCCAGTATGCTCGCGGCGACCGACCCTGCGCACGAGCTGGCTTGCCGGGCCCTGATGAGCGCGCATGCCGCTTCAGGTGATCTGGCATCGGCTCGTCAGGCTTATTTTCGCTGCCGCAACGAGCTGAAGGCCGAGTACGGCACGGAACCGGATGCTGCGACCGTCGCACTTGCTCGGCAGCTCGGGGTCATTGCGCCGGCTGCGTCAATCACAGCCGAGCCGGTATCGGCTCGATCGGAAACAGTTGATCCGCTTGGCCAGCCCCGAGTCCTGATACTGCCGCCGGAAACGATGCTTTCGGAGCCTTTGCTGCAGCGTGTTGGTCGCGCTCTTCTCGAGGACGTCACCATCGGCCTGAGCCAGCAGCGCGGCTTCAAGGTAATTGCGGCGCATACCAGTGTCGAGATTCTCAACCGCAGCCTTGCCAGCGGCGAGCTGCAGCCCATGCCGCCGGAGCCGCGGTTCGACTACACTGTTTATGTGACCATTCACGGTCGCGAGGACGAAATCTATGCCACGTGCCGACTGACAAAGACATCGACCGCCGAAGTGTTGTGGGCGATCGACCTGCCGCTGGCCATGCAAAAGGTCAACCAGTCTTTCGGGCAACTGGCACGGCGAATCGTCATGACGCTTGCCGATACGATCGAGCGGCGCGAACTGACTGACATGATGCACGACGTCTCGCCGTCGGCCTATCGTCTCTATCTCGAAGGCAAGAGGCTCGTTTCCAAGACCGATCTGCAGCATCTCCGCCAGGCGCGAAAATGGTTCAAGTCGGCGATTTCGCGCCACGACCGGTTCTCGTCAGCGCATGCCGGTATGGCGCGCGTGCTGGGAATGGAATGGCTGGTTCGCGGTATGAAGGATACGGACCTTCTCGAGGAGGCAGACAAGTCCGCCTGGTTGGCGCGTGACAGCGATCCGAACAGTGGCCGGGCCATGCGCGAGCTTGGTTTCGTCGCACTTTATCGGCGCCGCTTTGCCGACAGCCTGGACTTCTTCGCGGAAGCGCAGATGCTCAATCCTAATGATGCGGACATTCTGGCCGATCACGCCGACGCGCTGCTGCATGATGGCCAGAGCGAGCGCGCACTGGAACTCAGCCATGCCGCGCTGAAGCTCAATCCGCTGCCGCCGGACTATTACTACTGGAACTTGGGCGGCATCCACTTCGTTCAGGAAAATTATGCCAAGGCGATCGAGGTGCTCGATCGGGTCAAAGACAGGCCTGCAACGTCGCGCTTGCTGGCCGCAGCACATGCCAAGAACGGCGATGCGGTCTCCGCGGCGCATTATGCTTCGGTTGTCCTCGAGAATTTTCCGGATTTCCGCACCGAAGATGTCTGGCGTTTCGTACCGGATCGCAACCCTGAAGATACACGCCAGCTGATAGACGGACTCAGGATGGCTGGCCTGTCCTGAAGCGTTACACCTTGTTGCATGGACCCGTTTTCTAGGGTGATTTCGAGTCACACCTGAATAACGCCGACCCGTCATTGTCCTCCTGCATGCAGCACAAAGCTGCTACCAACAGGAGAAAAACATGAATAGCACCGCAAACAAGGCATCCTCCACCGTGCGTCTCTCGGCAGCAGCACAGGCTGTTCTCAAGCAGCACGCCGTCCAGTTCGACACGAATGCCACGGCGAACATCGTTCACGCTCTGAAGTTCCGTTGAGGTTATTGCGAATGTCTGTTCAGGCCGCACTCAAGGACTTGGCTGGGGATCTCAAGCTTTCCGCGGCAGGCGTCAGCGCCTACCACGACCGTGCCTTGACGCCTGGACAGACATTCGCGGCGATCAAGCCGCATTTCGCAGAGCTCGGCATTACCCGTGTCGGCCTCTTGACGGCGCTCGATCTTCTTGAGATTCCGGTCGCCTTTGCAACCAGGCCGAACAGCTTCACGCTGTCCGTCTTTCAGGGCAAGGGAATCGACGAAGATGCGGCCATGACGTCGGCTGCCATGGAAGCCGTTGAAACGCGGGTGGCCGAGATGCAACCCGACGATCTCGTTGTCGCAACACTTGCAGGCATGAAGGCAGAGCGCGCGCCGCTGATCGATCTCGATTCGGTCGCGCGATGCGTTCCCTCCGAAATTGAAGGAGGCCCGCTCGCCTGGGTCGAGGGGCTGGACATCATGAACGATCGGCAGGTTTTCGTGCCTTGGTCGCTGGTCGGGCTTGATCACCGCGGCACGCGCCCTGCTGGCTTCGAGCAATCGAGCGATGGGCTGGCATCAGGCAACCGGCCCGCGGAGGCTGTGCTGCACGGTCTGTGTGAGCTGGTGGAGCGCGATGCCTGGGCGCTGACGCAGTTGCGTCCGTTCGACGAGTTGCGCGGCTTGCGCATTGATCCTTCGGCCTTCGGCGATCCTGTCATCAATATCATCACCGACCGTATCACCCGTGCCGGCATGAAGGTGCTGCTGCTCGATATGACGACGGACATCGGCGTCCCGAGCTTCCTTGCTGTGATCGTCCCTGGCGATCTCGGCGATCGTGTCGATGCCCGCTGGACCCATGTCTGTGGCGGTTGCGGTTGCCACCCCGATCCGATCCGGGCCGCATTGCGCGCCATTACTGAAGCGGCGCAGAGCCGTCTGACGGCGATCGCCGGCAGTCGTGACGATTTCTCACCGCGCGTCTACCAACGCCTCGATGGCGAAGGGCCGATGCAGCAGCTAATCGACCTTTGCGATGAAACACCGGTTGCACCGACGTTGCCGGTACCGGTGCAGCGCAGCATCCAGGAAAACATCAGCCATATTCTCGAACGGTTGCGCGAGCGAGGCATCGAGCAGGTGGTTGCCGTGCCGCTGCCGCATCCCCGGCTGCCGGTCTCGGTCGTCCGTGTCATCGTTCCTGGTCTGGAGGTCGATGTCAGCGGTGAGTTCATCCAACTCGGTTTGCGCGCCGTCGGCGCCATGCAGGGAGCCCACGCATGAGAGTGATATTTGCAGGGCCAAGCTTCGGGCGAGATATTGCGCGGCTGCAGCAAGCCTATCCGGCAGTGGAGTTTCGCGGCCCGGCCGCTCGTGGCGATATCCTGCAGGCTGTACAGGACGGCGCGCGCGTAATCGGCATTGTCGATGGCTATTTCGGCGAGATGCCATCCGTCTGGCATAAAGAGATACTATTCGCGCTTGAGCAGAATGTCGTCGTTGCCGGTGGTGCCAGCATGGGTGCGCTCCGCGCTGCAGAGTGCTCGGCGTTTGGTATGGTCGGTGTCGGCACGATCTACGAAGACTACGCCGATGGCCGGTTGATCGACGATGAGGCGGTCGCACTTGTTCACGCCCCGCAGGAACTTGGCTGGATGCCGCTTTCGGTTCCGTGGGTGGATTACCAGCCGACCATCGACGCCTTGAGCCGGCAGGGCCTGCTGCTTTCGGGCGAATACAAGAAGCTGCTTCTTGCCGGTCGTGGATTGCATTTCTCTGAGCGCAGTTATTCGAAAGCCGTCGAGCGTTGCGCCTTCGTCAATGAGACCCGTGCAAGGGAAATCCTGCGACTGATTCGCGCCAACAGAATCGAGCGGAAGCGTGCCGATGCGGACATGGTTCTGGACTACGTCAACAGCGTGAAATTCGGTGCCGGAACGCGCAGTTGGGGGTTCTCCGCGACATCGCATTGGGAGATGCTGCATGCAGAAGTCACCAGTCCGTCACGCCTGTAACGCTCGAATAACGCCCCGCCTGGATGATGGCCCGGGACTGAAGCTCCAAAGTGGTGTTTGGAGCAGCTCAGAGAGGCAGACGAGATGAACATTCAGACGATGGACGAAGGCACGGGCAGCGAATACGCGCGGATATTCCGTCTGCTCGCCGCAGCAAAGGACGAAGCACAGAAGCTCAAGTTGAACAATCTGATGCATCTGACAAACATGGCACTGCTGCAGGTCGTGATCGATTGGGATGGAATCGACCCCGAGCGCGAGTTAGACGTCAACCTGGAGAAGTTGATCGGCACAAAGACAAAGCTGGCCATGAAAGACGCACGAGAAAACCTCGTCGTCCTGGAACGGCACTGAGCGCCTTGATGTTGCGAGGCTGCCTTATTCGGCAGCTTCGCTTTCAATCTGCTCCATGCCGGCAATCGCCTGCACGAGCTTGACGATCTTCTTGCGGACCTGTTCGTTCTTGATCGACAGGAAGGCGGCATTCAGCAATACGCCATCCCGCGATACCACGAATTCGTCGCTTGGGGTCGGGTTGTCGTTTGCATTTGCGGAAAGATCCTCGAAGAACGAGCGAACGTCGACTTCAAGAGCACCGGCGATTTCCACGAGCATGCTCGCCGAAACGCGGTTGGAGCCCTTCTCGTATTTCTGTATCTGCTGAAATGTGACGCCGACGCGATCTCCCAGTTCGGTCTGCGAAACCTTGCGCATCAAACGCTTGATACGGATGGTCTTGCCAACATGGACGTCGACGGTATGGGGAGCTTCTTTCATGGCCTTATCCTTCTAACGCCAGTGAGGCGTGATTATTATTCCCTGCGGCAACCTAACCAAGATATTTAAACGGATCAATTGTGCTGCCTCATTTTTATTCCCCTTTGCGCATGTGCCTGATGAGCCTGACTTTCAGCTGAAAATCCAGGCTCAATGCGGCAAAATTGCGTAGTGCAGAATACAAGCATAAGTAATCAATCCGGCTCATTCCGGCCCGTTGAAACCAAAATACTACCTTTGGTGGCATTAACCATTTGGAAGCTTATCTGTTTCGTAGTCCGTATCGTACGCGCTGCGGCAGTTATTGCCAGTCACTGCTTTGCCGCCGACAACACGATTTACGCGTGGAGTTATAATTTGGATTAGTGCGTTGTGAACTTATTGTTGTGTTGGCGGTTTGTTCGCGTATATGCCCAGATCGACTGCTCAGCAGCGCTTCTGACGTAAGCTGCCGATGATTTTATCGGTCGCAATTCGGCACAATTCCGGCAGTTAACGTAACGTGCGATTGTGTTCCGCTTGGTCTGAGGGGAGGGGAACGTAAGCAGTTGTTTTTCTTGGTGGTGATAAGCATTGCACACACGGCGGTCCGATTGGCGTGTAGTGCCTTTCTACCGGAGGTGGACTGTTTGGGGATTCAGGTCAGCAATTCGAGCTTGCTTGTGTCTCAAATTGGCACCGCCGGTTAACGGCTTTGTCTTCTCGTTAAATAACGCAAAAGAACTACCCGCGGATAGCAACTGCGTCGAGTTTTTGGCGCAACCGCCGTCTCACGTCATCGTCCTGCTGTTCCATGGCGCCAAGCATGCCGCGCAGCGTGCCACGCAAGCCGTGGATTTGGTCGACGAGCTCCATGATCAGGTCGATGCCGGCCTCGTTGACGCCCATGTCGCGGGTCAGATCCATGATCAGCCTCGCACGGGCGACGTCGTCGTCGTGAAATTCGCGCTCGCCGTCATGCGATTCCGGAATAAGCCATCCTTGCTCGATCCAGACGTTAACCACGGTCACGTCAATCTTCAGCGCACGACGGAATTCAAGATCATTCATGGCTACTCCTCCATGCTCTTTCTCGGATACTGAGGATGGCTTGCCGACCATTCGGTCATGAAGTCGGTCAGCGCCTGCTCGGGAGCATCCGGCAGGACTATTTTCAACGAAACATAGACATCACCGGCACCGCCGCCACGCTTCGGTACACCCTTGCCCTTAAGTCTCAGGACCTTGCCGCTGTTGGAATGCGCGGCCAAGGTCACGTTGACCGCGCCGGAGGGCGTCGGCACGCGCACCTTGCCGCCAAGGACCGCCTCTGGCAGCGATATCGGCAGATCGAAGCGGATGTCGTCGCCATCGCGGACATAGAATTTATGAGGGCGGACGCGGATCTCCACAAGTGCATCCCCCGGCGGTCCACCGCCGATGCCAGGCTCGCCCTTGCCTTTCAGTCGCAAGCTCTGGCCGTCGCGGGTGCCTGCTGGGATCTGCAGGTCAAGTGCGGGACCGTCTGGCAGCCTGATCTGGGTTTTGGTGCCGTTGATGGCGTCGAGGAACGAAACCTCCATGGAATATTGGCGGTCCTGGCCCTGAGATCGGAACTGGCCACCGCCTCGCGCACGGCCGGAGAAAAAGCTGGAAAAGATGTCGTCGTTGTCGCCGAAATCGGCAAAACCGGCATTGTTCTGGTACCTGCCACCGGCAGCGGATTGGGATGCATAGTCGCGGTAATAGTTGCGCTGCGCTTGCTCGGCGCCATTCATGTCGATCTCGCCCTTGTCGAAGCGCTTGCGCTTATCCTCGTCTCCAACGATCTCGTAGGCGGCGGAGATTTCCTTGAATTGGTCCTCAGCTTTCTTGTCGCCGGGATTGAGATCCGGGTGCAGTTTCTTGGCGAGCTTGCGAAACGCGCTTTGAATCTCTTTTTGCGTCGCGTCCTTCTTGACGCCCAGCAGTTCATAGGGATCGCGGCTCATACATCTCTCCGTTCAGCCGGCACAGATCGCCAGCGTTTTCGGGTTTCTATATAGGTTGTATTCGCCGCAACGACGAGGGGCCGACTGGCCCTGCAGCGCGCCTCAAAGCGATTTTCGTTGCGGACAATAGGCTTAAACGCTGGCAATCTTGCGCAGGTCTTCGATTGCCCCCGGCGCCGCAGCAAGAGGAAGAGATGGAACCAGCCGCCAGCGTCCTTGACGAAGCGATAACCCGCCAAACAATCCCACGCATGCGTGTAGGGCTCATAGTATCCGACAAGGCGACCGGCTGCTACATGGGCCAGCATCAGGGCGCCGGGCCCGCTGCGAATTAAGTTGCCGTCTGCTTCCAGGCGCGCTTCGACCATTTTTGCCACGAGGGCAGGGGGCACGTGGCTTTTTGCGCCAATGCCGGTGACGGCATTGCGGATGTTACGTTCGGGATCGAGGGCCAGCCTCTTGCCATTCAGCGTCGCACCGGTGTCGAGAGCGGCTGCATACAGCTTGTCATGGCAGGGAGCGGTGATGACGCCGACGACCGGGATATTGCCGTGCAGCAAAGCGATTGAGATACACCAGTTCGGCACGTCGTCGACGAACGGCTCGTCTCATCAATTGGATCGATCACCAGATGAAGTCCGAAGTGCCACTCGTCAGGCCGTACTCCTCGCGTAACACGCCATCCGCCGGACAGGTTTCGGCAAATCGACCCCGGATCAGGGTCTCCACGTCGCTGTCGGCGATCGAAAGCACGTCCTGGAGATCTTTCTAGAAACTTGCAAGGGCGTGCAAGCGGTGCGTTTTACTTGTTCCGATGTCAATAACTGTCATGAAAACTTCACGTAAGTGGACGCCATTGCGATTGCACACACGTGCAAGCGGATGCAAAGTTGCGTGCATCAAGAGGGGTCTCATGTCGTCAAAATTATTTGTCAGCGCCCAGGAAGTCGCCGAGAAGGCCGGTGTCTCTCGGTCTGCCGTGTCACGCACCTTTACGCCAGGCGCGAGCGTATCGGCAGAGACCCGCCGACGCGTGCTCGAGGCAGCCGAGGCGCTCGGCTATCATGTCAATCATCTTGCCCGCGGGCTGATGCGCAACGAAAGCGGCATCGTATGCCTGATCGTGTCCGATGTCGCGACGCCCTACCGGTCGGCGCTGTTGCGAGAGTTGACGATACAGCTGCAGAATGCCGGCAAGGTTGCGATGTTCATCAACACCGATCGTTCCGATGGCAGCGTCGATAGGGCTTTGCAGCAAGCGATCCGCTATCGGGCGGATGCGTCGATCATTCTCTCCGGCCTGCCTGACAAGTCGATCACACAGCTGTGTCTGCGCAACGGCCAGCGTTTGGTCTTGATCAATCGTGATGACGACCAGCCGGGTCCCTTGAAGATAAACCTCGACGATTTCGAATCCGGTGGACGGATCGCGACCGCGTTTGTTCGCGCAGGATGCCGGGTGCTTGCCTTCGCCAACTCCGAGGCGGGCACGCCCAGCCTGATGCGCCGTGAGCGCGGCTTCGTTGCCGCCGCCGCAAAGCTCGGGCTCGATGTTACGGTCGAGCGGCACGGATCGACTGGCTATGAGGCCGGCAAGGTTTTGGCGCAGCGCATGCTGACCCGCGCGGAACGGCCCGATGCCGTCTTTTGCGCAACGGATCTGCTGGCCTGTGGCTTAATGGATGCTGCTCGACACCAGTTCGGTTTGTCCGTCCCCCGTCAGCTCTGCGTGGCGGGCTTCGATGACATCGAGCAGGCCTCATGGTCGTCCTTTGACCTGACTACCTTTGCCCAGCCGGTGATGACAATTGCAACGCGGGCCGTGGAATGGCTCGGCAGTGGCAGGGATGACGCTACCTCGGAAGTGGAGCACTCGGTGCGGCTGACGGCGGAGCTGATCTGGCGGGGCTCAATCCGAGCGGGCTGACGAAATCTCGGGATGTCTGCGGAATGGGTTCGGCGCGTTCGCACGCATTGCCATTTTAATTCCCGTAAGCTAAACTTGAGTTTAAGATGAAGGTATAGCGCGTATCCTATCCATGACATTTCAACCCCGCATGCAAAACAAGATCGAAGGATTTTCCGTTGTGGGCGGTCTTCACCGGAGGTGCTGGAACGGCATTGTCGCTGACGTTTGGGATGTGGAATGCGCGCCATATGCGGGTGGCTATTACGTGGCAAACGACCCGCGACTATTCATCCTGCTCGACATGCGCGGACCCGGGAATTCGATGGTGAAGCTCGCTCCGAAACGTGAGGCCGGGGTCCAGGACAAAGAGCATCATCCGATATCCTATGTTCCGGCCGGCATGGAGCTTTGGGCCGATATGACTGACGTAGAGTACCTTCGTCATCTTGATCTTCATTTTGATGCTGAAATCGTTGCTCGCCGTCTGATGGAGGAACTGGACCCGGTGCGTTTGATGAGCCCGCGTCTTTTATTTTCCGATGAACGAATCCTGGCGCTCTCCCGGCTTATCGCCACCGAGTGCGCGAACCCGCAACCGCTTCACGATCTCTATGGCGACGGTCTTTCGCTATCTCTGATCATCGACGTGATGAAACTCGGCAAGGCTGAGGTGCGAAAACGCAGCAAGCTTGCCACCTGGCAGCTACGCAAAGCGACGGAATTCATTCAGGAGAACTGCATGCGCAGTATTCGCCTGGAGGAACTTGCGACCCTCGCTGGCGTGTCGCAATCGCATTTCAGTCACGCGTTCAAGGCCTCAACCGGGGTTGCGCCGCATCAGTGGCAGATGAATGCCCGGCTTGAACGAGCAAAGCAGATGATCCTTCAGGGGAACCAGCCGTTGACTGTCATTGCCACTGAAACCGGGTTTTCCGATCAGGCCCATTTTACGCGCGTTTTCCGCAAGAATGTCGGAACCACGCCGGCTCATTGGAAGAAAACCCGCGTTGCCTGAACACCACATCGCTCGAGCGTTTGTTTCTCCGCGAAACAATTGCCCAAAATCGTTCAATTCTTCCCGGATCGCGACAAGCTGCTCTCTTAAAATTGAGTTAATCACTCACCTTATTCGTAGGTATGCCGCAACTCGTTGGGATGACGGTGGGCATGAGTAGGGTGACATAGACATGGGTGCGAGAGCAAACCGTTTGATCTTCAATGCAAAGCTTTTGGCGGGCGTCGCCATGTTTGGGGTGAGCGCGACAATGGCCTCCGCCCAGAGTGCGACGGAATTGAAACCTGTTATCATCCAGGGCGAGGGCGCTGGCAATTCGACAGGTGAGGCTGCCGTCGAAGAAAACGGAACGGGCGCCGTCAAGGGCTATGTCGCCAAGAAGACGACGGCGGGATCGAAGACCGACACGCCGATAAGTGAGATTCCGCAGGCAGTGTCGGTGATCGGTCGGCAGGAACTTGATGACCGCGGTGTCGTCAACAAAGTGGATGAGGCGCTGAGGTACACACCGGGTGTCACGACGCAGCCCTATGGCACGGACCCGGATACGGACTGGTTTTACATTCGCGGCTTCGATGCCAGCCAAACAGGCATCTACATGGACGGCCTGAACCTGTTTTCGTATGGGTTTGGCAACTTTCAAATCGACCCATTCATGCTTGAGCGCGTCGATGTGCTGAAAGGCCCGGCGTCGGTTCTTTATGGCGGCGCAAATCCTGGTGGTATCGTCGACATGGTTCGCAAGCGGCCGACGGACGAGCCGTATTTCTACACGGATATCGGCATCAACAGCAACGGCAACGCGTTCACCGGATTTGACCTGTCCGACAAGCTAGGAAGCAGCGACACGATGAGCTATCGGCTGACCGGCAAAATTGCTGGTGGTGATGGTTACACGGATTACACGCACGATATTCGAGGTTTCGTCATGCCGCAATTGACGGTGTCGCCGGACGATTCGACGAAGCTTACGGTGTGGGCTTACGCTGGCGGGCTTGATCAGGTGCATACCGGAAATGGCTTCCTGCCTTATGTCGGGACCGTTACCGACGCGTCCTTTGGCAAGATCTCTCGCCGCTTCTTCCCCGGTGAGCCCGAAATCGATATTGGTCGTTACGACCAGCAGATGTTTGGCTACGAATTTGAGCACGAGTTCGACAGTGGCTGGAAGGTTACGTCGAACTTCCGTTACGGGCATCTCGATAAGTACGAGCACTACGTCTACCCGTACCTATACACCACAACGCCAACTGAGTTGAACCGCATCAATTTCGAGGGTGACACCGGCGTCAACAGCGTTGCCTGGGATAATCGTGTCGAGAACGAGTTTGATCTCGGTGAGACGACGCACAAGTTCATGGCCGGCGTCGATTATCGCTACTATCGCATCGACAACGTGCAAAATTCGAAGTTCGGCGCTAGTGCAATTGATGTGCTCAACCCGGTATATGGTGGCGCGCAACTTCCGATGGATCCTCTCTACAGCGAAGTTGCTACGATGCAGCAACTTGGCTTCTACGCTCAGGATCAGATACGCTTTGCCGACAAATGGCTTGTGACGCTTAACGGTCGCTATGATTTTGTTGATAGCGATTATAAGAGCCGTCTGTCGCCCTCGACGAACTACAGCGACAACGACGGAGCGCTTAGCGGACGTGCCGGCATTGCTTACGAATTTGAGAACGGACTTACGCCCTACATCAGCGCTGCCACCTTCTTCAATCCGTTGGTTGGTCAAAGCGCGACCGGACCGCTCGCGCCCGAAGACGGCGAGCAGTTCGAGGCCGGCGTAAAATACGATCCGACGTTCTTCGACGGAAGCTTCACGGCATCTGTTTTCCAGATCAACAAGCGCAACTACACGGTTTCCCTGCCAGTTGCTCCCTATACGCGCTCGCAGTTGGGTGAGGTCGAATCCAAGGGTGTAGAACTCGAGGCAAAGGTCAATCTGGACGACAACTGGAAGGTCCTTGGTTCGTTCACCTACACCGATATCGAGGTAACCAAGAATCCGCTGAATACGGCATTGATCGGCAAGACACCCTATATCGTGCCGGATTACACTGCATCGCTTTGGGTGGACTATAGCGTGACACAGGGTGCTCTAGAGGGTGTTAGTGTCGGCGCCGGCCTGCGTTACAAAGGCGAATCCTGGGCTGATGACGTCAACACGTTGAAGGTGCCGTCCTCGACGGTGATGGATGCCGCTATTCGCTACGAGAAGAACAATTGGATGGCTTCACTCAATGTCACAAACGTTTTCGACAGAACTTATGTCGAAAGTTGCGGTGGCATTGGCGCTTGCGGTTATGGCGATGCACGGACATTTACATTCAAGCTCAGCAAAAAGTGGTGAGACTGAATTGAAGGCATAGCTTCAAGTTTGAGGCCGTGGGACAAGACATCTTGTGCCGCGGCCTCAGCTCGTTAGTCGCTGCTTATGATGATCTGCGTGTGGGATAAAGCCAGTCAGCCGGTCACTCTGAAATAGACCCATGCCGCCGCGAAGATGATGATCACTGCGGCGATCGACAGCAATTTGCGTAGCCACGGCCTTGGCGGCCGCGGGGTCTTTTCCGGCTTCGGCTTGCGGAACTGAATGACGTTGTCGCTCATCTCGCGCGGTTCCTCGTTCTGCTGGGGCGATGTTACGTTCCCATAGCAGCGACAGCTTAAATGAAAAAGCCAAGAATGGCGGATAGCGGGCGCTTTTTCCTTAACAGGAGGTCAAGCTCGACCGCGCTGCAACGCATGCGAGCGTAGCATATTCGCACAGGCCAGGGCTCCGACATCAGCAGGTAAAGAGCGGGCAGATGATGCCTGTGTGGCATGGACAGGAACACTGCAGTCCCCTATGAAACAACAGATTTTTTCGTTTTTCTGGTGGCTTTATGAATGATCAGTTCGCGTCCGTCCCATGGCCTATCGGCGGCGGCAACACCGGAGAGCTTGTACGGCGTTTCGACTGGTCGGGGACGTCGCTTGGACCGATCAGCAAGTGGCCGCAGAATCTGCGGATAAAGGTCAACTCGATCGTCAACTCGCCCATTCCGCAGGTGCTGATGTGGGGCGACGATCATGTGATGATCTACAATGACGGTTATGTCGAAATTGCCGGAAACTATCATCCACAGGCGCTCGGCGCGACTGTGCCGAGCATATGGCCGGAAATATGGGACTGGAACAGCAAGATCCTTGCTGCCGGCTTTCGCGGAGAGGTCCAGTCGTTCCGCGATCAGAAGATGACGCTGAAACGCAACGGCGTGCCGGAGGAGGTTGTGTTCGACCTGTTCTACACGCCGATCTACGCTGACGACGGCAAGGTCGACGGCGTCCTCTGCACCGTTCTTGAAAATACCGAGAAGGTGAGGGTGGTTGAGCAACTTGCGGAAAGCCGCGAGGAGCTGAAGAGACTCACCGATGCGCTGCCGATCCTGGTCGGCTTCCTTGATCGCAATCATATCTACCGCTTTGCCAATCAGGGATATCAGGAGTGGTTCGGGCTTGATCCGAATACTGTCTTGGGTCGGCACGTTGCCGAGGTTATCGGCGATGCGTATTACAAAGCGCGTCTGCCTTTTATCGCAGGGGCGATGGCCGGAGAGCGGATCATTACCGACAACGTGGTCAATCGTCCGGACGGAACGCGCCGCACCGCCGAAGTGCGCTACGTGCCGCGTCGAACCTCGGGCGGCGAGATCGACGGAATCTACGTGATCATGATCGATATCGAGGAACGCAAGCGATCCGAGATCGAGTTGCATCGAAGCAACGGCCGCTTTCGCGCCGCCGTCAATGCCGTTCACGGTGTTCTTTGGACGAACAGCGCCGATGGGCGGATGCTTGGTGAGCAGCCGGCTTGGGCGGCGCTGACGGGCCAGTCCTTCGACGAATACCAGGGCTACGGCTGGGCAGAGGCAGTGCATCCTGACGACCGCGAGGGCTCGGTCGAAAGCTGGAAGGCGGCTGTCGCTGCCAAAGCGACATATATTTACGAGCATCGCGTGCGACGCGGCGACGGTGTCTACCGGACATTCGCGATCCGGTGCGTTCCGATGCTGGATGCGGACGGTGAGATCGAGGAATGGGTCGGCGTCCATACAGATATAACCGAGCAGCGCGAGGCCGAAGCCAGCCTGCAGGAGCACGCCACCAGCCTTGAGCGTCAGGTCAGGCACCGGGTGAGGGCGGAAGAGCAATTGCGCCAGCTCAATGAGAGCCTCGAAGCGCGTGTCGAAGCCGAGATCGCCGAACGCCATCAGACAGAGCGCGCGCTTCAGCAGGCCCAGAAGATGGAGGCGATCGGTCAACTGACCGGGGGCGTCGCTCACGACTTCAACAATCTGCTGCAGGTCGTCTCAGGCAATCTGCAATTGCTGTCCAAGGATCTGGTGGGCAACGATCAGGCGGAGCGGCGGCTGGCCAATGCGCTGGCGGGTGTCAACCGCGGTGCCAAGCTTGCCAGCCAGCTGTTGGCGTTCGGTCGCAGGCAGGCGCTCGAGCCTCGCGTCATCAACATCGGTCGCTTCGTCAGCGCCATGGATGATCTGCTGCGGCGTTCACTGGGCGAAGCCGTGGAAGTTGAGATCATCACCAGCGGCGGCCTGTGGAACACCTATGCCGATCCGACGCAGGTGGAAAATGCTCTCCTTAACCTTGCGATCAATGCCCGCGACGCCATGAGCGGCTCCGGTAAGCTGACGATCGAGATGGGCAACGCTGCCCTTGATCAGGAATATGCCCGCAATCATCAAGAGGTCTTGCCCGGCCAGTACGTGATGCTCGCGGTGACGGACACCGGATCGGGTATGATGCCTGAGATTCTGGATAAGGTTTTCGAGCCGTTCTTTTCCACCAAGCCGGAAGGCAAAGGCACCGGGCTCGGGCTTTCCATGGTCTATGGGTTCGTCAAGCAGTCGGGCGGACACGTCAAGATCTATAGCGAGGTCGACCAGGGAACGACGGTGAGGATCTATCTTCCGCGTTCCGTCGCCGATGAAGACCGCGAAGTCGTTGTGCACAACGGACCGGTTTTCGGTGGAACCGAAACGGTCCTCGTTGTCGAAGACGATGAAGACGTTCGCTCGATTGTGGTCGAAACGCTGACCGACCTCGGCTATCGCGTTCTCACGGCCAAGGATGCGCAGGCCGGTCTCAACGTGATCGAAAGCGGCATGGCGATTGACGTGATCTTTACCGACGTCGTCATGCCAGGGCCGTTGAAGAGCAGCGAGATGGCCCGCCGTGCGAAGGAGAGGCTGCCAAACGTGGCCGTGCTCTTTACGTCGGGTTATACCGAAAACTCGATCGTCCACGGCGGCAGGCTGGATCCTGGTGTCGAGCTTTTGTCGAAACCCTATACAAGAGAAGCGCTGGCGCGGCGGCTTCGCCATGTGATCGCCAACCAGAAGCAGCAGGCGGTTACCACCCCCAGCTCGTCGCCTCAGCGCCCATCGGTTCTCGCTTTGCAAAGCCCGCGGATTCTGTTGGTCGAAGACGATTTTCTCATTCGTTCGAATACGGCGGAAATGCTGATCGATATGGGTCATGACATAACGGAGGCATCGGACGGCGCCGAGGCCATCGATTTTCTGAAGGCCAACGAGATCGACATTCTGATCACGGATATAGGACTTCCCGACATCAACGGTGTCGATCTGGCCGCGAGTGTTCTCGCCATGCAACCGGACGTCGCCGTTGTGTTCGCCACGGGCGAGCAGAGCTTGCCGGCGCATGCACCAGCCTCAGCACTTTTGCTGCGGAAGCCTTACTCGCAGGCCGAGTTGATAGCCGCTGTCGAACGAGCGAAACTTGCCAAGCAACGCTAGTCGAGCGATTTACTCGCTGACAGTCGAGATAGGGGAGGATTTGTGACGGCAGCGAGCGAGCTGTTCATATCAACCAACCTCCGATGTGGTGGATGTCGGATATGGAGTGGCAGCCGCATTGAACGAAATGCGCGATACGTTTAAATCATCATCGCCAGCGTGCCGGTCTTAATGAGAATTGGTTTTGGCGACACGTTGCATGGTCGAAATGATTAGAGCGCTGCTCGCCAAACATCTAACTGACGAGACGTATTAGCCATGTCTATTGCAATTGAAGATCCTGTCTCCATCGAGCAGAGCCGCACGAAGCGGCTTAAAGGCGCGACACACACTGCTCATGATCGCCTTGACAAGCGTATCATGCAGCTCGAGCCGTTCGCCGATCGCGATCACTACGCTCGGCTTCTGAATATGCAGTATGTGTTCCACCGCGATCTTGATGCGCTTTTCAGCGATGAACAGCTTGATGCACTGTTGCCGGATCTGGCAGGCCGCCGACGGCTTGGTCTGATCGAGCGGGATTTTGCGGATCTGGGCATCGCTCTGCCGGTGCCTCAAAATGCCCCGATCTTTGCCAATGGCCAAGCTGTGCCGCTTGGGACAGCGCTGGGCTGGCTCTACGTGATCGAAGGCTCCAACCTCGGAGCAGCATTTCTGCTCAAGTATGCGGCGAAGCTCGGCCTCGATGAGAATTTCGGTGCGCGTCATCTGGCCGGCGCGCCAGAAGGGCGAGGCCTCCACTGGCGCACTTTTACGGCTGCGCTGGATACTGTCGAACTGACAGACGCAGAAGAACAAGCCGCCATTGCCGGCGCGGAAACAGCCTTCCGGCGCGTCTATTCGGTTGCGGAGGAGGCATTTTCGGTTGCGTGACGTTAGGCTGAGATTGCTCCCGGAGATGACGCATGACGTGTGTCGCCGGGAGCTAAAATGATCGCCCGCTTTTCAAGGTAACGCGCATTTCAGCGTTGCCGCAGGTGGGCGTTTCTAAACTGTGGTCAAGTCAGTATCAGGAAATTCGCGCAGCTTGCTTCCACGCTTCCGACGCGAATCCTGTATTCGGTTCCAGCGAAAAGCGTCTGGAGCGTTACGGCTCGTGCCTTCTTGGCTTTAATCAGCAGTTCCTCGCCCGCAAATAGCAATCCATCACGCTCGCTGAGTTCATACGCCACGTGACCACTGTGTCCATCATCGATGATAGTGATCGTTCCCAATCCTGACTTCATTTTCTGCGCCCTCCCCGCTTTGGGGATCGTCTATTAGAAGGGCGAGAAATTCAATCGCGTGCGCCGCTTTTCCTTCTGATCCACAGGGTAGATATCACGACGCGAGAGAAGGCAGCTAAGGTGCAGCGGATAGGTTTCGACTGGCCCTTAGCGTTACTTGGGCCGTGTGCCGGACAGAAAGATACTGATGCATAACTGCAGATGATTTCTGCGGTCGGCGCGGGTCTGCCAGTTCTGGCTGGCAGGGCCTATTCCACCAAACATCATGTCCATGAGGATGCGTGCGCCGCCTAGCGGATTGTCGATCGCCAACTTCCCGCGTTGCACCTCGCCGCCAAGCCAATCGGCGAGATTTTTCTGCGACTTCTCGATGCCTTCTCGGATAAGTATCTCGCCGATCTCTGGAATTTGCACGCCCTCCCGAAGGATGATCTGGATGAACGCCTCGCGTTCGCGCTCCATTTCCTCATCGATGTCGATCATGAAGATTTTCTGCAGCACCTGATCGACCGGCAAATCTTCGTCCGATGGGCGCGGCAGATCCAGCATCATTTGCCGATGCGCTGTCACTACCGCCAAGAAAAGATCGATCTTGCTTGGAAACAGCCGATAGAGCGTCTGCTTCGAGATCTTGCAGCGGTTGGCAACAATGTCGGTTGTCGTGCCAGAAAAGCTGAGTTCGACGAAGGTCCGGCGCGCGGTATCGACGATACTGGTGCGGCGGTCAACGTCGCTGTGGGTCTTCGGTCGGCCTCGCCCGCGCTTGAGCGGCGCGCCATGTCCGCTCCTTTGAATTCTGCTCATGGCGATGTCCATACCACTTGATCGGGAACCATCCAGATTTATGGTCTGTATATGCTGCTTACACAGTGAGCGTTTATCAAGGCGCGGCATCCGCGCCCTGGTTGAACGGAAGCGTGTGGCAATCTAGACAATGCCGGACACTCGGCGGCCGACAAGGTCCGATTTGTGTCGAGCAGCCAGTGCTTGTTAAACGTAAGCGATACGTTCGCCGAAGTCGGTGGATTCGTCGAAATTTGTGCTGCCAATTCGCTCGCTTTCGCCGGATGCCTTCGGCGGCGCGGCCTGTTTCTGTGTTTGATCGGAAGACGCCGACTTGGCGCTGCTGCTCTCAGAGCTTGCCGATGCCTTGGCGATTTTCGCTTCCAGAGCGGAAATCGCCTTTTCGATCGTTGCTTTCTCGTCCTTGTCTTCCGTCTTGGCCAGTGCCGCCTGTTTTTCAGCAAGCTGCGCTTCCAGGGAAGCGAGATCAGAAGAGCTGGATGTTGAGCTGATAAGCGTCGAAGATGAGCTTGAAACTGCCGAAACCATATAGATGTCCTTAATGAAGGGAGTGCTCAATCTGAGCCACACTCTTTAATTTTCCGGAAATATCGTACTGCCTGGTACTAATTTATTTGCGATCGCTGATTCGACTCGATTAAGATGGTCGGGACGTGGCGACAAAGACAGTTTTGCGCAGATATTAGCGTGTTCGCAAAGTCGGTCGCATCGGCACGCCTCGCCACCGAGGCTCCTGTGCCCTGCACTCAATGTCCGCTCCTTGCGCGGCGTCTTCATTGACAAAACCTCAGGCATCGTATTAATGGTACGCAAAAGTACCAATAATAACAATTCAAGGATGCATGACGTGTCAAAGCTGCCCATAGATAACGCTCACCATTCGGCGCCGGTCGTGGCGGCCAGGAGACGAGCGCCGGGCCTGTTGCTGTTTCTTGGCTTTTCTTCGGCATTGGTCTTGGCTGGCTGCAGCGATAGCAAGAACGATGCTGCCGCGGCGCCAGCCGTCAAGCCCGAGGTGAGCGTGGTCGCGCTTCATCCAAAATCGGTTGCCATCACCGCCCAGCTTCCCGGACGCACTGCAGCCTCACTCGTTGCGGAGGTTCGGCCACAAGTCGGCGGCATTATCCGCAGTCGCAATTTCAAGGAAGGAACCGAGGTCAAGGAAGGCGATGTTCTCTATGAAATCGATCCTGCTTCATTCCAAGCTTCCTACAACAGTGCCGTGGCGGCACTGCAGAAGGCGCAAGGCGCCTTGCCAAGTGCTCAGGCAAAAGTGGAGCGCTACAAGAATTTGACTGCGCAGAATGCCGTCAGCGCTCAGGATCTGGATGACGCGCAGTCCACGCTCGCGCAGGCGCAGGCCGATATCGCCTCTGCCAAGGCAGCGCTTGAGACGGCGCGCATCAATCTGGACTACACCAAAATCCGGGCGCCGATCAGCGGGCGCGTCGATGCTTCATCGATCACTGTTGGCGCTCTGGTTACGGCGGAGCAGACAACGGCACTGACAACCGTGCGCCTGCTCGATCCGATCAATGTCAATGTCACCCAGTCGAGCACAAATCTGCTTAAGTTCCGATCGGCGATAGAGCAGGGAAAGCTGAAGATCTCAGGTGACAATGTAACGGCCAAACTCACGCTGGAAGACGGCTCGACCTACAAGCAGAACGGCAAGCTTGAGTTTGCGGAAGCTTCCGTCGACGAGAGTGTCGGCACCTTCACTGTGCGTGCAGAATTTCCCAACCCTGACAGGACGCTGCTCCCGGGTATGTATGTTCGCGCGACTGTTGAAGAAGGCGTTGCCGAAAAGAGCTTCCTGGTGGCGCAGCGTGCGGTTGCCCGCAACACCAAGGGCGAGGCTACAGCCAAGTTCGTGACCCCGGAGGGGAAGGTCGAGGAGCGGGTGCTAGACGTTCAGCGCAGCATTGGCAACAGCTGGCTCGTCTCCAGCGGCATCAATGATGGCGATCGCGTCATTGTCGAAGGCAGCCAGCGCGTCAAGGCTGGGCAGGATGTCACCGCCACTGTCGTCACAATCAACGACGCCACCGGCGAGATGCAAGCGTCCGCCACCGGCGCGCCGAATGAGGCCGCCGCTTTGGCGCCCGCGGCAGCGGCCAGCGCGTCGCAGGAAAACTAGGGATCGCCGTCATGTCTCGTTTCTTTATCGACAGGCCGATCTTCGCCTGGGTGATCGCCATTTGCATCATGCTCGGCGGCCTGCTTTCCATTACGACGCTGTCGATCTCGCAATATCCGCAGATTGCGCCGACCACTGTTCGCATCAGCGCCACCTATTCCGGTGCGGACGCCCAGACCGTTGAAAACTCCGTCACTAAGGTGATCGAGCAGGGCATGACGGGGATCGACAACCTCGACTACATGACGTCCTCGTCGTCATCAACGGGCAGCGCATCGATCTCGCTGACGTTTAAGAATGGCACCGATGCCGACGTCGCTCAGATGCAGGTGCAGAACAAGCTTCAGCTCGTCACCTCGCAGCTGCCACAATCCGTTCAGAGCTCCGGCATTACCGTATCGAAATCGACCTCGAATTTTCTGATGGTCATCGGCTTCGTGTCGACCGACGGCAAGATGAACTCGACCGATCTCGCGGATTACATCGACAGCACGCTGAACGATACGCTGAAGCGTGTCGAAGGTGTCGGCGATACCCAGCTGTTCGGCTCCGGCTATGCGATGCGCATCTGGCTCGATCCGGACAAGTTGGCGAAATATTCGCTGATGGTCAGTGATGTGACCACGGCCATTGAGGCGCAGAACACGCAAGTTTCTGCTGGCCAACTGGGCGCTTTGCCGCAACGCAAAGGCCAACAGCTCAATGCAACAGTGACCGCCAAGAGCCGGTTGCAGACGCCAGAACAATTCGAAGGCATCATCCTGAAAAGCGCCAGCGGCGGCTCGCTCGTTCGTCTGAACGACGTGGCAACGGTTGAGCTCGGAGCCGAAAGCTACACGAGCTCAGGCACCTACAACGGTCATCCGTCTGCGGGCGTGGCGATCAATCTTGCGTCTGGTGCGAATGCAATCGACGCGGCTGAAGCCGTACGCAACACCATCGACGGCCTGAAGCAGACGCTGCCGGAGAACGTCGAGGTCGTTTACCCCTACGATACGACGCCGTTCGTGGAGTTGTCGATCGAGGAAGTGATAAAGACGCTTGTCGAAGCGATCGTGCTGGTCTTCATCGTCATGTTCGTCTTCTTGCAGAACATCCGAGCGACCCTCATTCCGACACTCGCCGTTCCAGTCGTCCTGCTTGGAACCTTCGGGGTGTTGGCGATGCTCGGATATTCCATCAACACCCTGACCATGTTCGGCATGGTTCTCGCGATCGGTCTCCTCGTCGATGATGCCATCGTGGTGGTGGAAAACGTCGAACGCGTCATGGAAGAAGAGGGGCTTTCGCCGAAGCAGGCGACGATAAAGTCAATGCAGGAGATCACCGGTGCGCTGATCGGCATCGCGACCGTTCTCTCCGCAGTCTTCGTCCCCATGGCTTTCTTCTCGGGTTCGGTCGGCATCATCTATCGCCAGTTCTCCGTCACCATCGTCTCTGCGATGATCCTGTCTGTGGTTGTGGCGCTGGTGCTCACACCGGCGCTGTGCGCGACCATCCTGCGCAAGCCGAAGCACGGCTCCAAGGAGAAGGGCGTGTTCGGTTGGTTTAACCGTAATTTCGATCGTGGCGCGCATGCTTACCAGCGTCGCGTGGGCGGGATTATCAAGCGCAGCGGTCGCTTTCTGATTGTCTTCGTTTTTATTGCGGTGGCCGTTGGTTGGCTTTTCAACCGTTTGCCAAGTTCTTTCCTGCCTGAAGAGGATCAGGGCATCCTGATCACCAGCGTGCAACTGCCCGCCGGCGCGACGCAGGACCGCACCTTGAAAGTGCTTGATCAGGTCAGGGACTACTATCTCGGCAATGAGAAGGCCTATGTTGACGGTGTCTTCGCCGCCGCGGGTTTCGGCTTCGGCGGCTCCGGGCAGAATGTTGGCATCGCCTTCGTCAAGCTCAAGGCATTCGCCCAGCGGACCGATAGCAAATCGTCGGCGCAAGCCATTGCCGGACGCGCGATGGCGTCGTTTTCGAAGATCAAGGATGGCAGCGTCTTTGCGCTTGCGCCACCTGCCATCCCAGGCTTCGGCAGCTCCAGTGGTTTCGATTTCTACCTCCAGGACATCAACGGCGCCGGCCACGACAAGCTGATTGAAGCACGAAACCAGTTGCTTGCCGCGGCTGCCAAGAGCAGCCTACTCACGGGTACGAGACCGAACGGCCAGGAAGACACGCCACAATACTCTGTTCAGATCGATCAGGAAAAGGCGAGTGCTCTCGGTCTTGATCTCGCCGACGTCGATACCACGCTGTCGGCGGCGTGGGGCGGATCTTATGTCAATGATTTCATAGATCGCGGCCGCGTCAAGCCGGTTTATGTGCAAGGCGCGTCCGATTTCCGGATGCAGCCGGAAGACTTCGACCGCTGGTATGTCCGCAATTCGAGTTCCTCGATGGTGCCGTTTTCGGCTTTCGCAAGTGGCAACTGGACCTTTGGGTCGCCACGGCTTGAGCGCTACAACGGTTCCTCCGCTGTCGAGATTCAGGGCGCGCCAGCTTCCGGCGTGAGTTCCGGAGACGCGATGAACGATATAGATGCGATGGTCTCGAAGCTGCCGCAGGGGTTCGGGCACGAATGGACGGGGCTTTCCGCGCAGGAGCGCCTGTCGGGAAGTCAAGCGATCCAACTCTATGCCATCTCCATCCTCGTCGTTTTCCTGGCGCTTGCTGCGCTCTACGAGAGCTGGTCCATCCCGCTTGCCGTCATGCTGTCCGTGCCGATCGGCATTTTCGGTGCGCTTCTGGCTGCGACGCTGTTTGGCCAGTCCAACGATGTCTATTTCAAGGTCGGTTTGCTGACCACGATCGGGCTCGCGGCCAAGAACGCCATCCTGATCGTCGAATTTGCCATCGAGCAGCAGAAGCACGGCAAGGACCTCGTCAGCGCGACATTGGAAGCATCGCGCCAGCGGCTACGACCGATCCTGATGACGTCGCTGGCCTTCATCCTCGGTGTGCTTCCGCTGGCCATCGCCAGTGGTGCCGGCTCCGGCAGCCAGAACTCCATCGGCATCGGCGTCATGGGTGGCATGATCGCCGCCACGGTTCTGGGGGTTTTCTTCATACCTCTGCTCTTCGTCGCCGTACGGCGCATCTTCAGAGGCAATGAGGGTGGACAGGCCATTGATGATGAGGTGCCGGCTGCCCAGCCTGCCGAACATTGATCACCTCACTTTCGGAAAGTAAGTAGATGACACTTGAAATGCTGATGCGTTCGTCGGCGCGGCCGCGAACGCCCAAACTCCGGTTTGCCGTCATTCTGGCGGGCGCCGGTCTGCTTGCCGGCTGCGTCGTCGGCCCGGACTACGAGAAGCCCAACCTGTTGATACCGGCGAGCTGGAATGGCAAGAAGGAAAAGGCACCGGCCAAGCCCCCGGAGCTGTCGGAATGGTGGAAGCAACTGCACGACCCGGTCCTCGATCAACTGATCGTCGAGGCCGTTGACGGCAACCTGGATGTCGCCACATCGAAGGCGAAGATACGCGAAGCGCGTGCCGTCACCCGAGAGCAGCTTGGTGTCCTGCTGCCCACGCTTAGCAGTTCTCCTTCTGCGGAGCGGATCAGAACGGCGGCATCAGGAACGAGCGACGCAAGCAGCTACAGCCAGTTTCAGGCCGGCTTCGACGCGAGTTGGGAGCTCGATCTCTTCGGCGGCAACAAGCGGGCGCTGGAAGCCGCGCGCAATAGCGAACAAGCCGCGAACGATGACCTTCGCGATACCTTGCTGACACTGGTCGGCGATGTTGCTTCCTATTACGTGGAGGCACGGGAATATCAGGCGTTGATCAAGCTCGCCGAGCGCTCTGCGAAGTCGCAGCGCCAGACGGCCGCTCTGACGAAAAGCCAAGTCAGCGCTGGAGAAGCGACGGGCGTCGATGCTGCAAAGGCAGATGCGCTCGCCGCCTCAACGGAAGCCGACATCCCGACCTATCGTATCTCCTATGCGCAATCAGTCCATCGTCTCGGTGTGCTGCTCGGAAAATCGCCTGATGCGCTCGAGGCTCGCCTTGCGAAGGGCAGTGGCATTCCGATGCCCAAGGTCGCGGTCTCGACCGGCATCCCTGCCGATATCCTGCTTGCTCGTCCCGATGTGCGTGCGGCCGAACGTCGTCTTGCCCAGTACACGGCGAAGGTCGGTCAGGCTGAAGCCAATCGGTACCCTTCCATCAGTCTGACCGGCAGCATTGCAACCTCGGCGACAAGCATCGGCGATCTCGCCAAGAAGTCGACGATAGGCTGGTCGTTCGGACCGACGGTGAGCGTCCCGATTTTCCAGGGCGGCCAATTGAAGGCGGCCGTCGATGTCGCCAAGGCACAGCGCGACCAGTATTCTATCGCCTACCAATCGTCGGTCCTTTCAGCGATGGAGGATGTTGAGAACGCCATCGTTTCCCTCAACCAGACGCGCCTGCGGCACAAGAAAATCAGCGTTTCCGTTGCCGGATATCGCGAGGCTGCCCAGTTGTCACGGGTGTTAAACGAGACCGGCGCTACGGCGTTTCTCAACGTCCTCGATTCTGAACGCTCGCTCTACACCGCCGAAGAAAGCTTGATCGAGAGCCGTACGGCAATCGCCACCTACTATGTTGCGCTCAACAAGGCGCTCGGCGGTGGCTGGGACGGTGCTATCGATGTGTCGAAGCCGGTTGTGGTGGATACCAATGAGGCGCCACATATCGTTGCGGCCAAGTGAGGAATTTACCCAGATGACGACTTCGGTCTTCACGCGCCGCCGCATTGTCATTGGTGGCATTGTTCTCGTTGCAATTGCTGCCGGGCTTTTGTTCGCCCGCAACTCTCTGTCGGCAAGCACGGAAACGGGTATCCTGACCACAACAGTCGTTCGCGGCGACGTGGAGGAGACCGTCCTGGCCACCGGCACGTTCAAGCCGGTCAAGCTTGTTGCCGTCGGCGCGCAGGTGTCGGGCCGTATTACGGCGCTGCATGTCAAGCTCGGCGAGGAAATCAAGACGGGCGCACTTGTTGCCGAAATCGATTCCGTCACGCAGAAAAACAGCCTGAGGACGGCGGAGGCGGCGTTGGCGAACGTCAAAGCTCAGCGCGTTGAGAAAGCAGCGACGCTGACGAACGCCCAACTGACGCTCGATCGGCAGAAGTCGATCTACGAAAGCAAAGCTGGGCCAAAGTCTGACCTCGATAGTGCAGAGGCGACCGTCAAGGAAACGGAGGCACAGATCGACGCGCTTGATGCGCAGATCACCAGTGCGGAAGTCGCCGTCGAGACCGCCAATGCAAACCTCGCCTACACCCGGATCACCGCGCCGATGGACGGAACGATCCTGGCGATCGTCAATCAGGAAGGTCAGACGGTGAACGCGGCGCAATCGGCGCCCACGATCGTCATTCTCGGGCAGCTCAGTACCATGACCGTACGTGCCGAGATTTCCGAGGCCGACGTCGTGAACGTCAAAGCCGGCCAGCTGGTTTATTTCACCATCATCGGCGATTCCATGACCCGGCATGACGCCATTCTGCAGTCTGTCGAGCCGGCACCGGAATCAATTACCAGCGACAGCAGTATTTCGTCGTCGAGCAGTTCCACCAGTTCTTCGACGTCGTCGTCAACCTCGGCCATCTATTACAATGGCATCTTCGACGTGCCGAACACGGACGGGCGTTTCCGGACATACATGTCTGCGGAGGTGCATATCGTGCTTGGCTCGGCCAAGGATGTGCTGACGGTTCCGTCGTCAGCCTTGGAAGATGCTGCCAAGACAGGCGCGAATACCGTCCGGGTGATGGATAGCGACGGCAAGCTGACGAACCGCAAGGTCACGGTCGGAATAAATGACAGCGTCAAGGCCGAGATCCGTGATGGGCTAAGCGAAGGCGAAAAAGTCGTGATCGGGCAGGCAAGTGCGACAAGCGCTCCCACGAACGGCGGTGGCGGCCCGCCACCAATGGGGTTCTGAAGACATGAGCTCCGATGTCCTATCCTCGCCGCTGCTCAAGCTTAGCGGCATATCGAGAGCCTATCAGTCCGGCGAGAGCACCATAACTGTCCTGAAGGGGGTGGACCTCAACTTAAATCGCGGAGAGATGGTTGCGATCGTCGGCTCGTCTGGCTCGGGCAAGTCGACGTTGATGAACATCCTCGGCCTGCTCGACCAGCCGACCGACGGCACGTACGAGATTTCGGGCAATGATACGGGCGCACTTGACGGCGATGCGCTGTCGGCTCTGCGCCGAGAGCATTTCGGGTTTATTTTTCAGCGGTATCAACTGCTGTCTGATTTGACCGCTGCCGGCAATGTCGAGATGCCGGCCATCTATGCCGGGCAGGCTGCACGCCTCAGGCGCGAGCGCGCGGTATCGTTGCTCGACCGTCTGGGCATGGGGGACAGAGCGCATCATCGCCCCGGTCAACTCTCCGGCGGGCAGCAGCAGCGCGTGTCGATCGCGCGTGCTCTTATGAACGGCGGCGAGGTCATTCTTGCCGACGAGCCGACCGGCGCGCTTGACAAACAAAGTGGCGAGGAGGTGCTGCGTATCCTCGATGAGCTTCATGCCGAAGGCAGGACCATCATCATTGTCACTCACGACATGTCGGTGGCTAACCGTGCTGAACGTATTATCGAGATATCCGATGGAAGAATCATCGCCGATCGCCGGCAGGAGAACCATAAGAAGACCAAACCTGCAGCCGAGCCCGGGATTGCAGGAGGGCAGCGGTGGGCGGCGCTCGACCGGGCGCAGGAAGCCATGCAGATGGCGATGCGGGCCCTGATTGCGCATCGGCTGCGGACATTTCTGACCATGCTGGGCATCATCATCGGTATCGCGTCTGTGGTCTGTGTCGTCGCTTTGGGGGAGGGCTCACAGCAGAAGGTCCTGGCCAACATCAACAGCCTTGGCACCAATACCCTGGAGATTTTCCCCGGCAAGACATTCGGCGACACGCGATCAGGAAAGATCAAAACCCTGCGTGTGGCCGATGCCGATGCGCTGGCGAAATTGACGTATGTTGCAGCGGTCACGCCGACAGTCTCGACATCGAGTACGGTGCGTTACGGTTCCACCGAAGCCAACGTGCTCATTAACGGCGTCGGCGAGCAGTATTTCGCGGCCAAAGGATCGAAGCTGATATCGGGGCGTCTGTTCGATGCGGCGAGTGTTCGGGCGATGACTCAAGAAGCGGTTGTCGATGAAACGACGGCGTCGTCACTTTTCGGCGCCAGCCACATCGATGCTGTCGGGCAGGTGGTGATCCTCGACAACGTCGCGGTGCGGATCATTGGTGTCATCGCCTCGCAGCAGGGCGGCTTCGGCTCCAACTCAAACCTACAAATCTATCTGCCTTATACCAGCGTTCAGGCGCGCTTCCTCGGAGACATGTCTCTGCGCAGTATCACGGTGCGGATCGCCGATGATGCGGATAGCAAGGTTGCCATGTCGGCTGCCGTCGCATTTCTCGAGCGGCGGCATGGAGAAAAGGATTTCTTCGTTCTCAACACCGACGAAATCCGTCAGACGATTACGAGCACCACCCGGACTCTGACGCTGTTGGTGTCGGCGATCGCCGTGATCTCGCTGATCGTCGGCGGGATCGGCGTGATGAACATCATGCTTGTTTCCGTTTCCGAACGAGTTTCGGAGATCGGTGTTCGCATGGCGGTCGGCGCGCGGCGTCAGGACATTCTGCAGCAGTTTTTGTTCGAGGCGGTTCTCGTCTGCCTGCTGGGCGGATGCCTGGGAATTCTCGTAGCACTAGGCTTTGGTTCGGTATTCAACAGCTTCGGTGCCGGGTTTACTCTGGTCTATTCGATGGGATCGATGATCCTCGCATTCAGTTGCTCTTGTCTGATCGGTCTCGTCTTCGGTTTCCTGCCGGCGCGAAATGCATCGAGAATGAACCCTGTCGCGGCGCTTGCGCGAGACTGAACTGCGTCGTGAACAGCAGACGACGCCGCTTCAGCCACGCCGTCCTCGCTCAATGACATTGCGGTGCTGCACCGGCTTGCGAAAGCATTTGCGTCCGTCAGCAACGCGGCTATTCTCCTAAGCCGGTGGCCAAACAGCTTAATAGTAGACCGCGAGGATGCGGCAGATCATGGGAGGATCTCAGAAGTTTGGCTGCAAGAAATGGACAACAAAATCCAGTCGAAAGCAGGGGGGAATTCTGATGGCACGCATTACGCTGAGGCAGTTGCTCGATCACGCCGCCGAAAAGGGATATGGCGTTCCGGCATTCAACATCAACAACATGGAGCAGGTTCTCGCCATTATGGAGGCGGCCAACGCGACCAACTCGCCCGTCATCATGCAAGCGTCGCGCGGCGCGAGAGCCTACGCTAATGATATCATGTTGAAATACATGATGGACGCTGCCGTCGAGATCTATCCGCATATTCCGCTGTGCGTCCACCTCGATCATGGCAACGACGCCGGAACCTGCATGACGGCGATCCAGGCCGGCTTCACCTCTGTCATGATGGATGGCTCGCTGAGAGCCGACGCGAAGACACCCGGCGACTGGGACTACAACGTCGGCGTCACCAGCACCGTCACGACAATGGCGCATCTCGGCGGTATCTCTGTGGAAGGTGAGCTTGGGGTTCTCGGCTCGCTCGAAACCGGCATGGGTGAAGCGGAAGACGGCCATGGTGCGGAGGGAGTTCTCTCACATGACCAATTGCTGACCGATCCCGATGACGCCGTGAAGTTCGTGCGGGAGACCAAGGTCGATGCACTGGCGATCGCGATGGGCACCTCGCATGGCGCCTACAAGTTCACGCGCAAACCCGATGGTTCGGTTCTTGCCATGGATGTGATCGAGGCGGTGCATCACAAGCTGCCGAATACCCATCTCGTTATGCACGGTTCGTCCTCGGTGCCGATCGAGCTTCAGGATATCCTCAACCGATACGGCGGCGCGATCAAGCAGACCTGGGGGGTGCCGATCGAGGAGATCCTGCGCGGAATCAAGAACGGCGTGCGCAAGATCAACATCGACACAGACGGTCGCATGGCAATGACCGGTCAGATTCGCCGCGTCCTCCAGGAAGACCCGAGCGAATTCGATCCGCGCAAATACCTGAAGCCGGCGATGAACGCGTTGACCAAGCTCTGCACCGAGCGTTTCGAGCAGTTCGGCACCGCCGGTCACGCATCGGCCATCAAGCCGATCCCGTTGTCCGACATGGCCAAGCGTTATGCCTCTGGCAGTCTCGATCCGGTTTTCTCTTAATGTAGCGAGTGGTATACTGGCCTGATTTGAATGAGGGCGCCAGCACGGCGCCCTTTTTCGATCTCGGCTGCAGGTCAGCCAAACTTCGGGTAGCTCGCCTGTTAAAGTTCCTGACCGTGGAATTGTGAAAGCGTGGTCACCACGTCATCGATCTCTTTTTCGGTGCGATCCTGATCCCAGTCGAGTGTTTCAGCAGTGACTGCTGCGATCTCGCGCAAGCCTTCCATCGTCAGTTTGGCCTCGATGGCAATCGTCGTGCGTCGCAGGACGATGTCCGAAAGATGCACGACGAATTCATGTCGAGCAATCCAGTCTATCTCGAGCTTGCTATAGTCAGGTGCGCCGGAGAGACGCTCGTCATCGCGGTGTGTCGATGTCGACGCGTGATCGAGGATGGATGACGCCGTGGTGCCGTATCGTGAGAGAAGCAGATCGACGCGCTTCGGATCGATGCCGCTCCGCCCCGCAAGGTCATCGATCCAGGCGCGGCGGGAAGCCGTATCCGATGGGAAATTCCGTCCGCCGCCGATCGCAAGACGCTCGGTGGATTGCCGGCGTTCCCGCTGCAGCCGCTTCAACGCCAGATCCGCCACTTCTTCGGAAAAGCCGCGGAAGGTCGTCCATTTTCCGCCGACGAGAGAGATGACAGGGAAGGGCCGATCTTCGCTCGGCTCCAGCACCGGCGCTGAATGGTCGCGGCTGATGAGGCCGGGGGAGGAGGCGTCGGACGCCGGCAGTGGGCGGATGCCGCTGTAGGTATAAACCACCTGGTCGCGGGAAAAGCGCAACGACGGCAAAAGGGCGCGTACACTTTCCAGGAAATATTCGATCTCGGGCTCTTCGCACCGCACGCTATCCGGATCGCTGGCAGGGATGTCCGTAGAACCGACCATTGCCAGGCCGAGATAGTCGTAGACAAGGCAGATTCGGCCGTCATCGGCTTCGAAATAAATCATGTGCCCGTTAAGGCTCTTCACCAGTTCCGGGTGATCGAGCAGGATATGCGAGCCCTTGGTGCCCCCGATCATTTTCGAGGCCGCGCCGAGCGAAGCATTGGCAGTGTCGATCCATGGTCCTGCGGCATTGATGACGAGTTTCGGGCGGACGGCGAACGAACTGCCGTCGGGGCGCTGAAGCGTCAGTATACCATCGGTCGAGGACAGTAACCTGGTGAAATTAGTGGCGAGCGCGTTTTGGTTGGCCTGCAACCCGTCGGTTACCAATTCATAGACGAGACGCTCCGGACGGCTGACCTTTGCGTCGTAATAGATGCCGCCAGCGACGATGTCGGGCGTGACATGTGGCATTTCTCGCAGCGCACGTTTTCGCAACAGGAAGCGGTGATTGGGCATGACCCGGTTGCGTGCGCCGAAGAAGTCGTAGAGCCTGAGCCCAATCTTCACCAGAACCGCGCCGCGGCTGCGGGGGGCAGTCGTTGAACCCGTCAGTGTCCGGAGGGCCGCCCAGATTCCCTTCGTCCAGGAGAACACCGGAATGAAGGTAGGCAGCGGTTCGACGCAATGAGGCGCGTTTCGCAAAAGCAGATTGCGCTCCAGCGTCGATTGGGCGACCAGCCCAAATTCGCCGGTCTCCAGATATTTTAAGCCGCCATGGATCAGCCGTGACGGCGCCGCGCTGGTACCTGATCCGAAATCTGCCTTGTCGACGATCAGGCAATCGACGCCCTGGACACAGAGGTCTCGAAATACGCCGGCACCGTTCACGCCGGCACCGAAGATGACGACGCCGATCTCCTTGACGTCGCCGAGCTGTTGAAAGCGGCGGTGATTGTCGGCTGAAATATCGGTCATGTGAAATCGCCTTGCTGAATATTGGTGGTGGCGCCTGCCGCTTTAGCGTGGCGATTGCGTGGCGGTGATCTTGCTGATCTTCGGCCAGATCGGCGCCATGGCGTCGGCGATCTCCCGGAAGAGATCGTAACGTTGCTGATAGACGGCGCTGCGCGCCGGGTCGGGATAGCAGCGGTGCGCGATCGCGTTGGTGTCGCGCGGGTCGTGACGCGGGCTTTTATAGAGGCCAACGCCAGCGCCGGCGCACAAGGCAGCACCCCATGCGGCCGCCTCATCGGTTTCGGTCACCGTCGCCGGCATGCAGAGCACGTCGGCGAACATCTGTACCACCCGCTTGTTGCGTGAAATGCCACCGGCAAGCCGTGCCCCGCGGAAGCTGAAGCCATCGCGCAACGCATCGACGTGGATACGATGATTGAAGGCAATGCCCTCGAGCACGGCGCGCAGCATGTCACCACGATTATGCCAGCCGCTAAGGCCGAAGAAGCCGGCGCTGGCGGCAGCACCATAAGGCGAGCCGAACAGATAGGGATGGAATAGCGCTGTCAGCGGTCGTTCGAACGCTGCCTCGATCTCAGGTGCCAGTAATGCATGAACGGAGCCGCCGTTCGCTTCAGAGCTTTGGCGCTCGCTTGCGCAGAGCGTATCGAGAAACCAGTCGTAATTGGCGGTCGATGCCGGCGAGATCGACATGTTGTTCCACTGACCGGGCTCGATGGCGTTTCGGCAGAACCAGCGGCGATCCATGCGTGGTTGCGGCGACAGTGTCTCGTTGATCGAGTACGTGCCGGCGATCACAGCAACGACATCGTCGGCATAGCCGCCGGAACCGAGCGCAGATGCGGTGACATCATGGAGCCCGGCGACAACCGGCGTTCCCACGGCGAGGCCGGTGCGTCGGGCGGTTTCGCCGGTGACATGTCCGATCACCTCGTCAGAGCGCGACATCGGCGGCAATGCGCCGGCCATCTCTTCGAGCCCGAACAGGGCTAGCGCGGTGAGATCGTAGTCTTGGGTCCTGACATTGGTGAACGAGGTGCTGGCCTCGGTGCGGTCGGTGCCGATGACACCGCTGAGGCAATAACGCAGCCAGTCCTTGCAGGAGAGAATATGGCCGATTTCGGCATAGCGCTCCGGCTGGTGCGTCTTGATCCAGGCGAGCAGCGCGGATGGCGCCGAGACGTGCGGTACCTGCCCGGTTAGATCGAGGGCCGCGTTGGCAATAGGACTGGCGAGCCACTCTTCGACGATATCGACGGAACGGCTGTCGAGTGATAACAGCGCGCGGCCGAGCGGTGCACAGGCGTTGTCGGTCAGATAGATGCCGTCACCATGGGCAGTCGCGGCGATGGCCTTGATGTCGCTGGCCAGGCGACCGCTGAGTTCGATCGCTTCTCGGATCGCATCCGCCGTTGCCGTCCACAGTTCGTTCATATCACGCTCGACATGGCGGGCGTGCGGTATGAACTGGGTCACGCGTCGGCGGGCGACGGCGATCGGGGTTCCGTCGACATCAAAGATCACGGCCTTGGTAACGGTGAGGCCGCTGTCTATTCCAAGCAGGCTTGGCATTTCAGGCTTACTCCGGCTGGTGAGCTCGATGGCGCGCCTTGTCCTCCCGCGCGACGATGACGTTCATGTCTCTGGATCGCATGCGGTCGATATGGATGGCGGGCGTCTTGTCATCGACGATGATGACGTCGAACTCGCTGAGGGCTGCGAAGCGGTGCAGGGCGCGCCGCTCGAATTTGGTGTGGTCGGCCAGGAGGATGCGCTTGGCGGCGCAATCGAACATGGCGCGTTTGGTGTCGACCATCTCTGGCGACTGATGAAACACGAGGTCGTCGGTGATTGCCGACATCGAAATGAAGGCGACGTCGGCGCGCAGCCGGTGGATCTCGTTGACGGTGGTGCGGCCGACGAAGGCGTTGCACCAGTTGTAATACTGGCCGCCGAGCGCGAGCAGCGTCAGGTCCTGCATGCCCTTCAGGGCATTGATCAGCGTCAGCGAATTGGTGATGGCGGTGATCGGAACCTTGGCCGGAAGATGCTCTGCCATCGGCAGAACGGTCGTGGAATCATCGAAGAAGATCGCCTGTCCAGGCTCGACGAACTGCATCGCGGCTGCGGCGATCATGTTCTTTTCCGCCGACTGACGGCCGGAGCGGTATACGTCGCTGGATTCGATCAGGCTGGAGGCTGCGGCGGTAACCACGCCGCGGGTCTTGCGAAACAGGCCTCGGCTGACGAGATCATCGACATCCCGATGCGCTGTCATCAGGCTGATTCCGAAGCGATCGGTCAGATCCTCGATCCGCATCTGGCCTTCGGCCATCACGGCCTCGGCGATCATCTGTCGGCGCACCAGCTGGCGGGTCTGCCGGCTGTCGCTGGGAAGCTCGTCGAGGGGGAGGGCGCTTGCACCTATCTTCTGTATCACGATGGCCTCTGCGCTCGAACGACTGGTTGAGAGCGTTGTATCGCGAAGATACGAAACTGTGGAGGAAAAAGGGGGCGCCCTTTTCGGGCGTCCCCTCTCAATCGGCTTACTGCTCGAGAACGAACGGTGCCGTGTACTTGTCGACGTTGTCCTTGGTGATCAGCAAGCAATCGAAGAGCTGCTTTTCGCTCTTGGCGCCGGTGCTGCCGTTCTTGATGACATTGTCGGCCTGCTTGACGGCTTCTTCCGAAAAGACGGCGACCGGCTGCAGGACAGTGTACTGCAGTTCGCCGGCCTTGATGGCGGCAACCGCGTCAGGAGAACCGTCGAAACCGCCGACCTTGACGTTGGCGAGCTTGCCGGCTTCCTTCAGCGCTGCGATCGCGCCGAGGGCCATTTCGTCGTTGCCCGAGATGACGCCGATGATGTCAGGGTTTGCCTGCAGCATCGACTGCATCTTGTTGTGGCCCTGGGTACGATCCCAGTTGGCGACTTCCTTGGCCGACTTCACCAGGTCAGGATACTGGGTCAGGACCGACTCGTAACCGTTGGAACGGGTTGCGGCATTGTTGTCCGACGGCGAACCGAAGAGCTCGGCGTACTTGCCCTTGTCGCCAACGGCCTCAACCCACTGCTGTGCACCGATGGCGGCGCCCTGCGCGTTGTTGGAAACGAGCTGCGCCTTGGCGAGGCCTTCCTGGTTGATTTCGGCGTTGACGAGAATAACCGGGATGCCAGCGGCAACGGCTTTCTTGACGGCGCCGACCGAACCGTCGGCGTTTGCCGGGTCGAGGATGATGGCAACCGACTTGTTGGTGATCGCGGTATCGATCAGGTTGCTCTCGGTGTTGGTGTCGCCCTTGTGGGCGCCGACGGTCGCGGTGTAGCCGAGCTTTTCAGCGGTTGCCTTGGCAACATTGCCTTCGGTCAGCCAGTAGGGGTTGGACGGGTCGTTGACGATCACCGTCATCAGACCGGCTGCCCATGCGGAGCTTACGAAGATCGGCGCAACGGCAACAGCTGCCAGAAGAACGCGCATGCCCTTTTTAAACATAGTCTCTCTCCCATTGATGAGTTCGTGTGGTGCCGGTTTCCCGGCGGTGCTTTCCGCGTTTTCGTCGCGGAGAAGTTCGGTTCGGCGCGTCAGGAGGATTTCACCCGACGCCCGTATTGGATGCTGTTCATGAGAACGGCGAGAACGATGACCGCGCCGGTGAAGACCGTCTGCCAGTAGGCCGAGACCCCGATGATCACGAGACCGTCCGACAGGAAGCCGATGACGAAGGCGCCCAGCATGGTGCCGCGTACGGTCCCCCGTCCGCCGGTCAACGCAGCACCGCCGATGACCACGGCCGCGATGGCCGTCAGTTCATAGGTGGTGCCCGCGGTCGGACCGGCGGACGTCAGCTGGGAGGAAAGGACCAGGCCGGCAATGGCCGCGCAGACGCCGGAGAATACGTAGACGAGGATCTTCACCCGCTTGACCGGCACGCCCGAAAGCTCGGCGGCGCGTTCGTTACCACCCGATGCGTAGAGCCAGCGACCGAACGCGGTCTTGCTGAGAACGATGCCGCAGATGATCGCCAGCGCTGCCAGCACGATGACGCCGATCGGAACGCCGCCCAGGCGGTTGAAGCCAAGCCAGTCGAAGCCTGTGTTGCCGAGTTCGGGGCGTCCGCCGAGGTTGTTGTAAGTCAGGCCGTTGGTCATCAGCAGCGCGATGCCGCGAGCGACGTAGAGCACGCCGAGCGAGGCGACGAAGGCCGGAACCTTGAGATAGGCGATCAGCACGCCGTTGACGGCGCCGACAAGCGCGCCGAGTGCGCAGGTCATCACCACGACCGCCCAGACCGGCGGATAGAGGATGATACCGAGGGCGGGGAGCTGTACGCCCTGCATCAGGAAGCCGGCGATACAACCGGCAAGACCCAAGGTCGAACCGACCGACAGATCGATGCCGCCGTTCAGGATGACTAGCAGCATGCCGATGGCGAGGATGCCAAAGATCGCCACGTGCGAGGCCATGATCAGGAAGTTGTTCAGGCTGAAATAGTAGGGCGACAGGAACGAGAAGACGGCGATGATGACGATCAGCGCGAAGAAGGCGCGACCTTCCAGCAGCAGGCGAATGATATTGAAATCGCGCCGTGGCCCGTTTGAAACTGTCTTTTTGTTGGTTGCTTCCGTGACTGACATAATCAGTGCTCCATAATTCCGGGCTTAGTGCGCGACCACTGCTTCGCCAGAGGCGGCCATGATCTTTTCCTTGGTGACATCAGAGCTGAACTCGGCGGAAATCTTGCCGCGATGCATGACGATGATGCGGTGTGCGATACTCAGGCATTCGGCGACTTCCGAGGTCGAGTAGATCACCGCCAGCCCCTGCTTGGCGCGCTCGGCCAAAAGCTTGAACACCTCGGCCTTGGCGCCGATGTCGATGCCGCGGCTCGGTTCGTCGAGCAGGATGACCTTCGGATGAGTGGCCAACATCTTGCCGATGACGACCTTCTGCTGGTTGCCACCGGAGAGCGAGCCTATCGGGGCGCCGCCGCCGTCGGTCTTGATGTGAACCTTTCGGATCGAATCCGTCACCAGTTCGCGCTCGCGGCCGCCAGAGGTGAAGAGCCCTTTGGTAAAGGCGCCGATGCTGGCGAGCGAGAGGTTTGAGCCGACGGTCATCGTCTGCACGAGGCCGTCGCGCTGGCGATCTTCGGGCACCAGGCCGAGTCCGCTCTCGATGCGGTTGGCGATGCTGAGACCGGCCACGTCCTGGCCTTCGAGCAGGATCTGGCCGCCGCTGGCATGAAGCCGCCCGGCAACGCATTCGAGAAGCTCGGTGCGCCCGGCGCCCATGAGGCCATAGATGCAGACGATCTCGCCGGCGCGCACATCGAGCGACAGGCGGTCGACCGCATTATACGCGGCGCCCGAAGGGCCGGGAACAGTGAGTTCCTTGATCGAAAGGGCAACCTTGCCCATCTCGTAACCATCAGGCGGGCTGCCGAGGTCGAAGTTTTCGCCCACCATGTTGCGCACGATCCATTCGAGATCGATGTCCTTGCGCTCGGCATAGGCGGTCATGGTGCCGTCGCGCAGAACGACGGCGTGATTGGTGATCTGCAGCGCCTCTTCGAGGTGATGCGAGATATAGACGATCGACACGCCGCGGCCGGTAAGATCGCGGATGACCTTGAACAGCACTTCCACTTCGGTCGCGCTCAAGGCCGAGGTTGGCTCATCCATGATCAGAATGCGCGAATTGACCGACAGCGCGCGGGCGATTTCGACGATTTGCTGCTGGCCGAGACGAAGATCCTCGACGGGTGTTAGAGGATCGATGTCCTCTTCCAGCTCCTCGAGCAGCGCGCGTGTCTGGCGCTCTTCCTCGGCGAAATCCACGACACCGCCGGTGATGATCTCGCGGCCCATGAAAATGTTGTCACGGACGCTGAGGTTCGGCGCCAGGCTGAGTTCCTGGTGGATGATCGAGATGCCGCATTCGCGGGCATGGGTCGACGATACGAAGTTGACCGTCTGGCCGTCGAGGATGATCTCGCCCGATGTCGGACGCACCACGCCCGAGAGGATCTTCATCAGCGTCGACTTGCCGGCACCGTTTTCGCCGAACAGCGTGGTTACCTGGCCGCGATGAATGTCGAAGTTCACGCCCTTGAGGGCCTGGACCATGCCATAGGTCTTTGCGACGTTGCGGGCGCTGAGCACCACTTCGCCCGGCTGACCCTTGATCTGACGTTGGGCTGCCTGGCTCATTTGACTTCAACCTTGACCGGGGTGACGAGCCAGTTCTTCGGGTTGATGAGCTTGAAGACGCCGGTGACCGTGACCGTCTTGCCCGTCAGCTGCGCCGGGTCGATACTGCCGAGTACCGCCTTCTTCATCTCGTTGTTGATCGCCGAACCGGCGTCTTGGTACTCGATTTGGTTGGTGAACTGGCCGAATTCGATCATGCCCGTGGCGTCGCGAAGATCGGTGCCGTTGATTGCCGGTCCGGTCTGCATGCGAATGACGATTTCGGGCGGAAGGCCGTCGACCTTCACCTCGTTAATGTTGCCCTTGCGTTCGCCGACCACGCCGCTGAAGGACACCGGCAGAACTGGGCCGGTCGTCGTAGCGACGCCATATTTCTCGCCGGCGGCCTTCTTGTCGGCGAGGGCGGCAGGTGCCAGTTCGGCGGCCGGAACGGCACGCTTCTCGACGTCAGCTGCGATCTTCGGGAACTGATCAACGCCATAGGTCTCCGGAGAGAAGGCCTGCTGGCGTACGTCATATTCGGAACCGATGTGGACGACCTTCGTATCCAGCGCGATGGCGCCAACGACGGCCACGATGGCAGCGATGCCAACTGCCATCTTCAGTCTGCCGCTCTTCGGCCCGGTGGGCGCGTAGTCTGCTTGTATGCTCATTTTCTGACAACCTTCGGCATCGAGTGCCGCATTTCCTGTTGAGGGAAAGAAGACGGAGAGGAGGGTGCGACTAGCGATACCGCGATTGGCTGATCTGGCGACAATGGCATCCGCATCCAAGCGGCGGCTGCGCGCTGCAACTCGGATGACGGCGATACTTAGCGTCAGTTGCTGAAAGATAGATTTGCATCGCGATCCTCCTCAATCACCTGGCGCTTGTTCTCCTCCAATCGCCGGGCACTGAACGTCCATACCGCATCTAGCTGAAGCTATGGTATGGCCGTGTTATCAATGGCAATAAACATGTTATAAATATTAAGGCTTGTCAATCGAGATGCAGAGCAGATTTTGCCTCATTGGAATTTCGCTGCGCATCGATGATTTTTCCCGTGATTGCTCCACACGCACGACCGCTGCAAATCACAGCGCCAGCTTCACCGTCAGGTCAAGTGAGCAAGCAATCAACGTCAATCGTGCAAGATTATGCTTTATCTATATGATATAAAACGATATTTATCGATATTGGTCCTCGAATTCATCGCCGGCGATGTGCTGTGATCGAAGTTGCGCAAACTAGGGAATGCATTCGGCATCGCCTTATAGCGGCCGCGTACGACATGCTCGTGTCGTCGCTCAAGTGGAATTGACAGTCGCCATTTTATCTGAAAAAATTTGCGAAAACAGAAAAAAATTACATTTATTATGATAACTTTGTGATATGTTCACGTGAACTTGAAGTTTGGGCGTTGCTGAGCGCGACGTTGCCGCATCGGGAGGGCGTTTATTTGCGCTGTCGAAATGCGGTTGCAATATGAGGTATCCAGCTCCTGAACGTCGCGTAGCGCGTTCTGGAGGGTGGCGTCCTGGGAGGAGTGACCATGGATCGGAAGAGAGTGTCGTATCTTGCGGCATGGGTCGTCGTGGCGGGTGAGGCGTGCGATGGCTGAGAATGGAAAGATTATCGTCGGTATCGATGCCGGCACCTCAGTGATCAAGGCTGTGGCCTTTGAACTGTCCGGACGGCAGATCGCCTCTGCATCCGCGCGCAATCAATACTCCACCGGCGACGACGGATCGGCAACCCAATCACTGTCACAGACATGGACCGACTGCATCGCAGCGTTGCGCGGTCTTGGCGAAAAAGTGCCGAATCTGGCGAAGCGGACGGCTGCCATCGCAGTCACCGGGCAGGGGGATGGCACTTGGCTGGTCGGTGCGGACAATCGCCCGGTTGGCGATGCCTGGCTATGGCTGGATGCGCGCGCGGCGCCCACCGTGACGCGGTTGAGTAGCGCCGCTGAGAACCGCGCCCGCTTCGAGGCGACCGGAACCGGACTGAATACCTGCCAACAGGGCGCGCAGATCGCGCATATGGACCGCACGCAGCCGGATATTCTCGATCGGGTCGAGACAGCGCTTCATTGCAAGGACTGGCTCTACCTGAATTTGACGGGTATCCGTGCCACCGATCCTTCGGAGGCGAGCTTCACCTTCGGCAATTTCCGCACGCGGCAGTATGACGACGTCGTCATCGAAGCCCTGGGATTGTCGCGGCGTCGCAACCTGCTGCCGGAGATCATCGACGGCACCGACGTCACGCATCCGCTGTCGGCGGACGCGGCGCGCGCCAGCGGGCTGCTCGCCGGAACGCCGGTCAGTCTTGGCTATGTCGATATGGTGATGACCGCGCTTGGCGCCGGCGTCCGCACCGCAGGCCAAAATGCCGCCTGCTCTACCGTTGGCTCCACTGGCGTGCACATGCGCGCCAAGGCCGTGGCCGATGTGCAGCTCAACGACGAGGGGACGGGCTACGTGATCGCTTTGCCGATGCCCGGCATCGTGACCCAGGTGCAAACCAATATGAGCGCCACGATCAACATCGACTGGCTGCTGCAGATCGCCGGCTCGTTGATGGCCGAAGGCGGAAAAGACGTTTCTCATGCCGACCTGATCGCACGCATCGACAGCTGGTTTGCCGAAAGCCGGCCGGGGTCGGTGCTTTATCACCCCTACATCTCCGATGCCGGTGAGCGTGGTCCATTCGTCAACGCTTCGGCACGCGCCGGCTTCACCGGGCTGTCGATGCGGCACGGGTTCCCCGATCTATTGCGGGCCGTGGTCGAAGGGCTGGGGATGGCGACGCGCGATTGCTACGCAGCGATGGGCAACATGCCGGCAGAGCTCAGGATCACCGGCGGCGCCGCCCGTTCCCGCGCATTGCGTGGCGCCATTTCGGCGGCCGTCAACGCGCCTGTGAGAATTTCGAGACGCGAAGAGGCGGGCGCCGCGGGCGTCGCGATGATGGCGGCGGTGGCGATCGGCGCTTATCGCAACATGGACGACTGCATCGCCGAATGGGTGACGCCGTTGCTGGCGGAAGCCGAAGCGCCTGACAGCGAGCAGGCGAAACGCTTCGGGCGGCTGTTCGAGGCCTATGTCATGGTCCGCCAGGCGGTGGCCCCGGCATGGGATCGGCTCATCGCCTCCCAATGATCGGGGTGCCATGCCACGCGGCTAGCCAGGCCAAATGAATGTGTTGATGCAGGAAGCATCCGAAGGAGCTTGAAATGACTGAGACCGGAATGTTGGATCTGTTCGTGATCGGCGGCGGGATCAATGGTGCGGGCATCGCGCGTGATGCGGCGGGCCGTGGTCTGAAAGTGGTGCTGTGCGAAAAGGACGATCTGGCGCAGGGCACCTCCTCGCGCTCGGGCAAGCTTGTGCATGGCGGGCTGCGCTATCTCGAATATTACGAGTTCCGGCTCGTGCGCGAAGCGCTGATCGAGCGCGAGGTGCTGCTGAATGCCGCCCCGCATATCATCTGGCCGATGCGTTTCGTGCTGCCGCATTCCCCTCAGGATCGTCCAGCTTGGCTCGTGCGTCTCGGCCTCTTCCTCTACGACCATCTCGGAGGTCGAAAAAAGCTCCCCGGCACCCGCACGCTTGACCTCGCCCGCGACCCGGAGGGAGCGCCGATCCTCGATCAATACAAGCGCGGCTTCGAATATTCAGACTGCTGGGTGGATGACGCGCGCCTTGTGGTGCTGAACGCTGTCGATGCCGCCGAGCGCGGCGCCGAAGTGCTGACCCGCACCGCCGCGACGTCGGCCCGGCGCGAGAACGGTGGCTGGACGATCACCACCAGAAACAGCGTGACCGGCGAGACGCGCAATTTCCGCGCCCGCTGTATTGCGAATGCGGCCGGCCCCTGGGTTTCGGATGTCATTGGCCGCGTGGCCGGCGCCAACAGCGGCCGCAATGTTCGTCTGGTCAAGGGCAGCCACATCATCGTGCCGAAGTTCTGGGCGGGCTCGAATGCCTATCTCGTGCAGAATCACGACAAGCGCGTGATCTTCATCAACCCTTACGAGGGCGACAAGGCGCTGATCGGTACCACCGACATTTCCTACGAAGGTCGCGCCGAGGACGTGGCGGCCGACGAGAAGGAAATCGACTATCTGCTGGCGGCGGTGAACCGCTACTTCAAGGAAAAGCTGCGTCGCCAGGACGTGCTGCACAGCTTCTCCGGCGTGCGGCCGCTGTTCGACGACGGCAAGGGCAATCCTTCCGCGGTGACCCGCGATTACGTTTTCGACCTTGAGGAGACCGGCGGCGCGCCGCTTCTCAACGTGTTTGGTGGCAAGATCACCACTTTCCGCGAACTCGCCGAGCGCGGCATGCACCGACTGCAGCACATCTTCCCTGAGATGTCGGGTGACTGGACGGAAAAGGCAGCCCTGCCGGGCGGCGATATGCCGAATGCCGATTACGAGACCTTCTTCAACGGTCTCAAGGAGAGCTATCCCTGGATGTCGCGAACCCTCGCCGGTCACTATGGGCGCCTCTACGGTACCTTGACCCGAAAGATCGTTGGCGCTGCGACAAGTGTCGAGGGGCTAGGCCGTCACTTCGGCGGCAACCTCTACGAGGCCGAGGTCCGCTATCTCGTTGCTTCGGAGTGGGCGCAGACGCCGGAGGACGTGCTGAAGCGCCGGACCAAGCACTACCTGCATCTGGCCGACGCCGAACAGGCCGCCTTCACAGACTGGTTCGCTGGCGCGAACCTCGTCGCTGCCGCCTGAGGATATCGCCATGGCCTTGACGCTCTCGCTGAACACCAACCCGCTGGTCAACCGCTTCGCCGATCCCGACGATCTGATCGAGACCGTTGCGCGCGACCTGCGCATTCGCGACCTGCAATTGACGCACGAATTCATCAATCCGAGCTGGCAGGCCCCGGTGATCCGCAGGCTCACCCGCACCATGTCCGCGGCCCTGCAGCGCACAGGCGTGCGGGTGACATCAGGCATGACGGGACCCTACGGCCGCCTCAATCACTTCGGCCATCCGGATGCTGATGTGCGCCGCTATTATGTCGACTGGTTCAAGACCTTCGCGGACATCACCGCGGATCTCGGCGGAACCTCCGTCGGTACGCAGTTTGCGATCTTTACCTACAAGGATTTCGACAATCCCGCTCGGCGCGAAGAGCTGATCAACATCGCGATCGACTGCTGGTCGGAGGTTGCGGAGCACGCGAAAACGGCCGGTCTCTCCTACGTCTTCTGGGAGCCGATGAGCATCGGCCGCGAGTTCGGCGAGACTATCGCCGAATGCATCAAGCTGCAGGACCGGCTGACCGCGGCCGACATGGCGATCCCGATGTGGATGATGGCCGACATCGACCATGGCGACGTGACATCGAGCAATCCTGACGATTTCGAGCCTTACGCCTGGGCACGCGCCGTACCGAAGGTCTCGCCAATCATCCACATCAAGCAGAGCCTGATGGACAAGGGCGGCCACCGCCCGTTCACGGCCGAGTTCAACGCCCGCGGACGCATTCAGCCGCCGGCATTGCTCGAAGCGTTCGCGCAGGGTGGGGCGAAGGACAACGAAATCTGCCTCGAACTTTCTTTCAAGGAGCGTGAGCCGAACGATCGTCAGGTCATTTCGCAGATCGCAGAGAGTGTCGCGTTCTGGGCACCTTATATCGACACGGGTATCGACAGTCTGCATATCTGAGCACGGGCGAATCAGAACGAAGACGGGATCAAGACGTGACAAAGCCGAGAGAGATCGCCGATGACTGATCCGGAACAGTCGCTAGCCGTCCGCGCCGCCTGGCTGCATTATGCTGGCGGCCTGACGCAGTCAGAAGTGGCCAAGCGTCTCGGATTGCCGTCGGTCAAGACCCATCGACTGATTGCCCGCGCTGTCGCCGATGGCGTGGTCAAGATTACCATCGAAGGCGACATTATCGAGTGCGTGGCGCTGGAGAACCAGTTGTCCGAGCGCTTCGGCCTGCAATATTGCGAGGTCACCCCTTATGTCGGCGAGGAGGAATCGCTGTTTCGCACGCTTGGACTTGCCGGCTCGAACTTCCTGAAACGCGAGATCGAACGCGGCGTCAACACGGTCATTGGCCTCGGCCACGGCCGCACACTGTCGACCGCCGTGCAGCTGTTGCCGCGTGTGACCGCGCGCGACCTGCGTTTCGTCTCGCTGCTTGGTGGGCTGACGCGTAATTATGCAGCTAACCCCTACGATGTGATGCACCGGATTGCCGAGAAAACCGGGATGCCTGCCTATGTCATGCCCGTTCCCTTCTTCGCCAATACCGTCGAAGACCGTGAAGTGCTGCTCGCGCAACGTGGCGTGCGTGAAGTGATGGAGCTTGCCAACACCGCCAGCCTCAAGCTTGTCGGTCTCGGAACGGTCGATATGCAGGCGCAGCTCGTGCAATCGGGCATGATCGAGGCGCGCGAAATCAAGGATGTGGCCGCCGCGGGCGGCGTTGGCGAGATTCTTGGATATTTCTTCGATGCAGACGGTCGCATTCTCGACACGGCGCTGAGCGAGCGCACGCTTTCTGCTGCCTTGCCGCAACCGAGGACGGAACGGCTGGTGGCACTTGCCGGCGGCAGCGGCAAGGTCGGGGCGATCCGCGCCGTGCTCCGCAGCGGCAGCCTGCACGGCCTCATCACCGACGAGCGAACGGCGCAGGCGCTGCTGCAATAGAACGCTTGGACTGACAACGAGATGGAACAGGATTGTATATGACGAACGCACCACGCTTCTGGATCGGCACCAGCTGGAAGATGAACAAGACTCTTGCCGAGGCACTGAGCTTTGCAAACGGCCTCAAGCAGGCCGATCCCGCCCGCGACCCGCGCATCCAGCGTTTCGTCATTCCGCCGTTCACGGCCGTGCGCGAAGTCAAGGCTGCGCTGGCGGATACGTCGGTCAAGGTCGGCGCACAGAACATGCACTGGGCCGATGACGGCGCCTGGACCGGCGAGGTCTCTCCGGTGATGCTGAAGGACTGCAATCTGGATATTGTCGAGCTCGGCCACTCCGAGCGGCGCGAATATTTCGGCGAGACCGACGAGACGGTTGGCCTCAAGACCGAAGCCGCAGTGCGCCACGGCTTGGTCCCCTTGATCTGTATCGGCGAAACGCTGGCGGACCGCGAAAGCGGCCGCGCGGCGGATGTTCTGGCAACGGAAGTTTGCGGGGCTCTGTCGAAGTTGTCGGGCGCGCAGAAAGATGCCGAAATCCTGCTCGCCTACGAGCCGGTCTGGGCAATCGGCGTCAACGGCATTCCTGCGACCGCCGAATATGCGGATGCCCGTCAGGCCGAGATCATTGCGGTCGCCGAAGAGGTTCTCGGCCGTCGCATTCCCTGCCTCTACGGCGGATCGGTCAATCCCGGCAATTGCGAAGAACTGATCGCAAGCCCACATATCGATGGACTTTTCATAGGGCGTTCCGCCTGGGATGTCGAAGGCTACCTCGGCATTCTCGACAAATGCGCCGCAAAACTCGACACCAAAATCGAAGGAGAAACAGCATGAAACTCGCAATTGCAGGAGACAGTGCAGGCGAAGGCCTGGCCAAGATTCTCGCCGACCATTTGAGGGATCGTTTCGACGTCTCCGAAGTGTCGCGCACCAGCGAAGGCCCGGATGCGTTCTACGCCAACCTCTCGGATCGCGTCGCATCGGGCGTCATCGACGGCACGTATGACAAGGCGATCCTTGTCTGCGGCACCGGCATCGGCGTCTGCATTTCGGCCAACAAGGTGCCAGGTATTCGCGCCGCGCTGACGCACGACACCTATTCCGCCGAACGTGCCGCCCTGTCGAACAACGCTCAGATCATCACCATGGGTGCCCGCGTGATCGGCAGCGAACTGGCGAAGGCCATCGCCGACGCGTTTCTGGCACAGACCTTCGACGAAAAGGGCCGCTCGGCTGGAAATGTCGATGCGATGAAGGCGTTGGACGCCAAGTACAGCCAGCGTTGATCTCTCGAACATGCAAACGGCCGGTTCTCACCGGCCGTTTTGCTATGTCGACTGTAATGCTCTGCAAACAGGCTTTATCAGCGGCAGGTCGTCACTGAGTTACCAGTTATTCTTGGCCAACTCCCATTCACCTTCGGCATCCTGTTCCACGCGCTTGTTTCCGCGATAGAATACCGGCTTTCCCGTCTTCTTGTCGATGGCGAAGCGGCTCGGCGAATATTTCGCCTTTTCGCGCCCGTCGAGCGCCAACGCCAGCGCTTCCTTGAATTGTCCATTTTTGCAAAGCGCGAGAAATGCTTGTTCGTTCATGGAGCGTCCCTGATTTTGTCGGAACGACTGTTTACACGCTTCGCACTGAAGAGCGTAGCGTTTTTCGTTCCACAGGCTTTTCGATCGGCAGCAAGCGTTCGGCGCCACCACACCCTGGAAGCGGCGCCATGACCTCTCGGATGATTAACCGGCCATGACGCCGGCCACGCCGCGTTTCCAATAGCCGGCCGCCAGCGTTTTGTCGCGACCGTACGCCATCGTGTTGCGCCAATACTCCCGAACCTCTTTGGTCGCCTCGTTCTCCGAGGCAAACCAGCCGAAACTCGTCACATCTTCCGGCCACTCGACGGCGCGAATTGACCGGACCAATTCGGGGTGTTCGCCGCCTGGAACGCCGTTCCGGTGAATCCAGCGCAACTCGATCCCCTCGGGATGGGCGATCTCCTGCTCGTCGTCGGCCGCTGCCACTTCGACAAAAGCGACACCGCGCGCCTGCGGCGGCAGGCGTTCGAGGATGCGACTCAATGCCGGTAGCCCGGTCTCGTCGCAGCCCATGATGTACCAATCGGCCGGCCGAACGGGGCGACCGAGCGGCCCCATGATGCCGACCACGTCGCCCTTAACCGCATGCATCGCCCATGCGCAACCAACGCCTTCGTCGCTGCCCTCTGTGTCGCCGTGCACGACGAAATCCACGTCGATATGGCCGGCGGTCACATCAAGGTCGCGGATCGTATAGACCCGGCTGACCGGCCTGCGCTCCTCAGAAGGCCAGAAAGCCAGGCCGTTCGATCCTGCGATCGGCCAGACGGGCTCGGGAACGGCAGCCGTCGGAAACAGCATGCGGATGTGCATGCTGTTCGGGTTATCGAAACGCTCGAGATTGTCGCCCTCCAAACGCACGCGGCGCATGCCGGGCGTCACCTGCCAGGCGCTGTGAAGACGCATGAGGCGGAAGGACGAGAGAATGGTGTCGTCGGCAAGGTCGCCGGTCCAGACCATCTGCGGTTTTTCACTTTTGGCATAAAGCTCGATCGCGACGCCGAGCAACTCCTTCACGCGTCGCAAACCCTCGACATTCGGCGCTGACGCCTCCATGACAAGCAACCCGGGCTGCATAAGAAAGCGCGCGGAACCGTATGGAAATTCGAACGAGACCATATTGACGCCTTCGGTGACTGTCGCGTCGAAACTTGCCAGTCGATCGACTATCTGGTGCAGGTACTCCGGCAATCTCAGCAGAGCGATTTCAGTCCGGCAGGCAAGGCTTGTCATTTCTGTCATCCGTATATCAGGTCGTTCGAGATACTGGTCGCATGCCCATCCGCCGGTGACATCGGCGTGGGCGGAATTTTCCAACCGGTATCAAAATATGACTGTCTGTGTCATCTTTTATTTTGGACAAAACGAAAGCGGTGCAGGCTGGCGAGGTTGTTCAAGCAACAACACGAGCGGTCGCGAGTTCATCTGAGGTTCAGGCGGCTTTCTTAGGATCTGTAGGTGATGGAAGAAAACAAGGGAGAGATCGCATGCCCTTCGCAATTGAACCGCAGTATACGTTGCAGCAGGATGAGAACGACAGTTGGTCAGTTGTCGATCTGGTGACCGGCGGAACGGTGCGAGCGGAGAACGGTGAGTTGTTGCAGCATCTCGACCCTGAAACAGCATTGACGATTTACAGCACGCTGAGTGACGATGCGACCGCTGGTCGTGGCGCCATCAGCGACATTCGTTAACGCCAAGGCGGTTGGAAGTCGGTGGTTTGTGGCGCCCGAAGATGGCTCGCCACGGGCCTTAGGCTGTTGTGGCTTTATGAGTGATTTGATGTTCTGTCCACGACTCCTGAAAAGAAGACATACGTGGCGCCTCATCGGTAAGTTTTGATATTATTCAAGGCCAATTACTTTTAACTATTACCATAAATGTCTGATTTATAATAATTATCTATGTTATTGATGCGGCTCGGTCCTCCCGCCAACGCTAATATCGCTTAAAGGCGTGCAGTCACGCTGAGTCGTTTTGCGCCCCGATCCGCTCGATCGATGTGAGTCGTCGAGAGGCAAGCGTTTTCTTTGGTTTTTTCATTCGCGCTGCTACCCCCACATGGCGGAAAAGGAGCCCAGAACGACGCTCCGAAAGGTCTGCATTAACCTTTTGTTAACCATCCGGGCCGTACAAAAGCGTCAACGATTTCTTAACATAGATGACTCAATTGCTAACAGATGCACCCTCCATCCGTATCAAGGGCCGCTCCTTTCTGGCGGTGATGCTGTCGCCTGATCTGCCCCTCGACGATTGGCTGGTGCGGCTCGACGATCTGGCCGCTCGCTCTGCCGGTTTCTTCCTCGGGCGCCCGGTGGTGCTCGACATTACCGACCTGGCGATCGATCGGACGCAGTTGAAGGAGCTGATTGCCGAACTCGGTCAACGCAACGTGAGCATCATGGGCATTGAGGGTGGGCGCCCCTCCATTCTTGGTCCCGGCATGCCGCCGGCGCTCAAGGGTGGCCGGCCGGTATCGGATTTCGAAATGCCGTCGCATGAGGCGCCAGTCGAAGTGGCACGCAAGCCTGACGCAATCGAGACGCGTCAAAGTCTGCAATCACTGATCATTCGGGAGCCGGTACGCTCCGGTCAGTCGGTGATCTTTCCCGAGGGCGACGTGACGGTCATCGGTTCCGTTGCTTCAGGCTCCGAGGTCATCGCCGGTGGATCGATCCACATCTACGGCACCCTGCGTGGTCGCGCCATGGCCGGTTCTCTGGGGAACACCTCGGCGCGAATCTTTTGCCGGAAGCTCGAGGCCGAACTGGTCGCGATCGACGGTATCTACAAAATGGCGGAAGACATGGAACCCAGCCTTCGCGGACAAGCTGTCCAGCTCTGGCTCGACGACGATGCGATCAAGGCCGAGAAACTTAATTGAGCCGAAGCTGGCTAGGACATTAGGAGAGAAAGATGGGGAAAGTCATCGTCGTCACTTCAGGCAAGGGCGGAGTTGGAAAGACAACCTCGACCGCAGCGCTTGGAGCGGCTCTGGCCCAAAGGAATGAAAAGGTGGTGGTCGTCGATTTCGATGTCGGCCTTCGTAACCTTGATCTGGTCATGGGCGCAGAACGTCGGGTCGTATACGACCTGATCAACGTTATCCAGGGCGACGCGAAACTCTCGCAGGCGCTGATCCGCGACAAGCGGCTGGAAACGCTGTTCCTGCTGCCGGCCTCTCAGACCCGCGACAAGGACAATCTGACCGCCGAGGGCGTGGAACGCGTGATGGCCGACCTGAAGCGCCATTTCGACTGGGTCATCTGCGACAGCCCTGCCGGCATCGAGCGCGGTGCGACGCTGGCCATGCGCCATGCCGACGTCGCCGTCGTCGTCACCAATCCGGAAGTGTCCTCGGTTCGCGACTCCGATCGCATCATTGGTCTGCTCGATTCCAAGACGCTCAAGGCCGAGCGCGGCGAACGCATGGAAAAGCACCTGCTGCTCACGCGCTATGACGCCAATCGCGCAGAGCGCGGCGACATGCTCAAGGTTGACGACGTCCTCGAAATCCTGTCGATCCCGCTGCTGGGCATTATCCCGGAAAGCATGGATGTGCTGCGCGCCTCCAACATCGGCGCCCCGGTCACGCTGGCGGATAGCCGCAGCGCGCCGGCCATGGCCTACTTCGATGCCGCACGCAGGCTTGCCGGCGAGGAGATCCCCATGACGATCCCTGGAGAAAAGCGGGGTATCTTTGGCAAGATTTTCGGAAGGAAGGCAGCATGAGCATTTTCCGCCTTTTCGCCAAACAGAGAACCGCGCCGGCCGCTCGTGAGCGTTTGCAGGTCTTGCTCGCCCATGAACGCTCCTCAACCGGATCCGATCTGATCTCGATCCTGCGCGAGGAAATTCTCGCCGTCATTGCCAAGCATGTGCAGGTCGATAGCGATCGCGTGCATGTGAAGATGGACCGAGACGAACATATGTCGATCCTGGAGATCGACGTCGAGATACCGCTCGACGCCGTCGTCAAAGCGGCCTGATATTGATGCGGCACCTTCGGGTGCCGCTTTCCGTTTCGGCCCGTGAATGATTCGCGGGATCCATGGCAACTTTGCCGTATTCGCGGATCACGTTCATCTGACGCTGGGCCAACGAGGATGGTCGATGAGGCAGCTCTCTTGCAGGCATATCGGTCCCACCTGTCTTTCGGCGGCAGCTTTTCTTCTGGCCTCCGATCCCCTTATGGCCGCATGTATTTCGGCGATGAACACGCCGCAGTGGCCAACTATCGCCAGATCGATCCACACCGTGCAGCTTTGCGAACAGATACCGGTCGGGCCCAATCATACTGCACGGTTTCAGATTGTCTCCCTGGACGCCTGCCAGACAACTCCGGGCATCTCGTCGATCGTGGCGCGAGCATTTCTGACCTGCGAGTCAGGGGCCGATTCCATCTTGCCTCTGCCGCCTGTCGAAGGCGAAGTCACGGCTGCGATCACGCTGGATACGAACGCTTGCATGATCACGGATACCAGGGTTCAGATCAGCGGCGATCTCGGTATGCTTCTTTCGGGACTCGACGAGACTCAGCAATTCGCACGCGACTGGGCACAGACGCAGCTTTCCTCGCTCTGCCGTCTGCATTGAAACGGCAAGGGCCTCCATGGAGATAATGTGCGACAAGAGGGTGTGACAGACCTTGTTCGCAAAATCCCGCAATCCTACACATGCCCCACGTCAACAGCTCGGTTGGATTCCAAGGCCATGAAACATACGGCGCTCTGTTCGCTCGCCATCGTCCTCCTCACAATGACGACGGCGTTTGCACAGGACCTTGAGAATGGACGACAGCTCTTCCGCAATTGCGTCTCCTGTCACAATGTCGATTCCGATCGAAACAAGTTTGGGCCGCATCTCAAGGGCGTTGTGGGGCGGCATGCTGGCGCGGTGGCTGACTACCAGTATTCGCAGGCGATGCAGGCTGCAGGTGCGGCTGATCTAGTCTGGGACGAAACGACGCTTGCCGAATTCCTGGCCGATCCGCAGCAGAAAGTCCCCGGAACCAGAATGCGCTTCTGGGGTATGAAGCCGGGATCGGACATGGACGACCTGATCGGATACCTCAAGGCCTATCCATAACAGGGCGGGAATCGCTGTCACTCGGCCACCGATAGGTCTTTTCGAGACGATTTATTCGGCAAGCGCGCTGCTTTGCTTGCAAACGCTTTGCAACCGACGAGAAAGCACCTTATCCTGAAGGTTCGATCGTCAACGAATAAGGGTCCCTGTGTTTCTCGAAATTGGAATTGTGGTCTTGCTCACCATCCTCAACGGTGTGCTGGCCATGTCGGAATTGGCTGTCGTGTCCTCCAGGCCGGCTCGCCTCAAAGTTCTCGCCGATCACGGAAGCAGAGGAGCAGCGCAAGCGATCAAGCTTGCTGAAAACCCTGGCAGATTTCTGTCGACGGTGCAGATCGGCATCACCCTTGTCGGCGTTCTCTCAGGTGCATTTTCCGGCGCGACATTGGGAAGCCGGTTGACCGCGTGGCTGCAGTTGCAGGGCGTTTCGCCAACGGCTGCCGATGCGATCGGCGTCGGCGTCGTCGTCATGGCAATCACCTATCTTTCCTTGATCGTCGGCGAACTCGTGCCGAAGCAGATCGCCTTGCGGGAACCAGAGGCGGTTGCTGCCAAGGTGGCGCCGGCCATGGTGGTCCTGTCGAAGCTGGCACTTCCGCTTGTTTGGCTCCTCGATAATTCGGGCAATCTTGTTCTGAGACTGCTCGGCCAGTCAGGCAAGGGCGGTGACAACGTTTCCGACGAAGAGATCAAGACCGTGCTTGCCGAAGCGCAGTCGGCGGGCGTCATCGAAAGCGAAGAGTCGGCGATGATATCCGGCGTCATGCGTCTCGCCGACCGCACCGCGCGTGCGCTGATGACGCCGCGTCGCGAGGTCGAGATCATCGATATCGATGACAGCTTCGAAGAAATCCGCGCGCAACTGCACCAGACGAAGCGGTCGCGCCTTGCTGTGCGCCGGGGCAGCTCCGACGAGGTGCTCGGCATTCTTCCCGTCAAGGATTTCTACGATGCGCTGTCTGCCACCGGAACAGCCGATGTCTTGCGCCTCACGCAGGAAGTTCCTGTCGTCTCCGACCTTTCCAATGCCATCAGTGTCATCCAGGCCATTCGCAAGTCACCGGTGCACATGGTTCTCGTATTTGACGAGTACGGTCATTTCGAAGGCGTCGTTTCATCTGGCGACATTCTGGAAGCCATCATGGGCGCGCTCCAGGAGGGGCCGATCGACGAGCAGGCGATCGTTCGCAGACAGGACGGATCCTATCTGGTTTCCGGTTGGACGCCGATCGACGAGTTCGCAGAATTCATGAGCTTGAAACTTGGCGACGACGTCGAGTTTCAGACCGTTGCGGGGCTGGTGCTGGAAGAACTCAAGCATCTTCCCGAACTTGGCGAGAGTTTTGTCAGGGACGGCTGGCGCTTCGAGGTTATCGATCTCGATGGTCGTCGGGTCGACAAGATCCTGGTGAGCGCGGTCGATGCGAATGGCGAGGCGGTGGCGGCTGGATAGTCTTGGGTCGCCTGTGGAAGGCAGCAAAACCCGGCCGCGCGCGCTTCGGAGTGATATAGCCCTGAAGGGCAGGCGGCTTGAAACCGCCTTCCATCATCCTCATCTGACTAACAAGTTCTATACGCGGACCGACAGCCCCCATTATGCGCCGCGCTGCCTGTCACGGGAAAGTTCGAAGGAAAGTATGTCACCCCAAATGCGTAGCCTTCGTAGTATGATGGCTTACTGCACAACGAGTCGTGAGGAAGTGAACATTTGAACGCGCTGTTGAATTCGACGCAGGGTGCAATTCTTATCGGGGCCGTCATCGCCATTGCCGGGGTGTTGATTGGCTGGATCGTGGCCTCCGCCTCGACGCGCGCTGTCACCAAACGCGCCGCCAAGGCAAAGGGTGCCGCAGACGCACGCGACCTAGCGATGCGGACGGTTCTGGCTCTGGATGATTTCATGGGCAGCTGTTATTCGGCCGCCTACGATCAGCCCGAGTTCAATCCGATGGATCCGGGCGACTTCATCCTGCACACCGACGACCCGGTGCTGGTGCTGCCGCGCGATGCGAACTGGGCGCTTTTGCGTTCAGACCTAGGCGATGAGATCATCTGGCTGCCCAACCGGCTTCGCAATGTGGTGGAAGCGCTCGAATCGATCGATATCTCCCGCGCTGATTTCGGCGACTATTTCGAGCATCGAAGCGACGAGTTTTCGCGCCTTGGTCTTCGTGCTTTCGAGCTGATGGAAACCTTGAGCGCTGCCTACTCCCTGCCGATGCCTTCCCGGCCGGATTTCTATCGTCCGAAGGAAGGAATGCAGGCGAAGGTGGCGGAGATGGCTGCGATGTGGAGCCGTCGCCGCAAGGCACAGCGCAGTGTCGCCAGCGAGACGTCGAATGTCATGCCCTTGTTCGCTGGCGTGACGCCTACGAAGTCCGCGATCACCCCGGACTCTGATCCGAACAGCTGAGTGCAATTGTGTTGCGTATAGTCCGCCGCGCCAGTCGCGGTTGGATCTCGGGCCTTTGCCAAAAACATGTGGTTATCGAGCACGCGGCGATTATTCGGTCGCGTGCGCGGTATCAATCAGCCGGTCGGCCTTCTAGTCTTCCGTGGATCGGGTGAGAGCAGAGCAAGCATATGACGTCCTTCAAGTTCATCCACGCTGCGGACCTGCATCTGGGCAGTCCTTTCCAGGGGCTTGCACTGAAGGATCAGGAGATCTCGGCGGTGTTCGTGGAAGCGAGCCGTCGGGCGTTTTCGACGCTGGTCAGTCGCGCGATCGAACTCGGCGTCGATTTCTTTCTGATTGCCGGTGACGTCTATGATGGCGACTGGAAGGACAACAAGATCGGGCTGTTCTTCAACCGCGAGATGGGCCGCCTCGATCGCGCCGGCATTCCTGTCTACCTCTTGCGCGGGAACCATGATGCGTTGAGCGTCATCACCAAGACGATCTCGCTGCCGTCCAACGTTCACGAATTTCCAACCGCAAAGCCGGGATCGTTTCGCATCGACCATCTGAATGTGGTGCTGCACGGGCAGGGTTTCGCCGAACGGTCCGCAAACGAGAACCTGGCGCTCAATTACCCCGGACCCGTGCGCAGGTACTTCAACATCGGCGTGCTCCACACCTCGATGACCGGACGCGAGCCGCACGCCCCCTATGCGCCGTGCTCCGTCGCCGATCTGCGTTCGCGTGGATACGACTATTGGGCGCTTGGTCACGTGCATGAATATGAGGAGGTGGCATCCGACCCGCCGATCATCTTCCCAGGCAATCTCCAGGGACGCAGTGTGCGCGAATCGGGCGCCAAGGGCGCCGTGATTGTCACCGTCGAAGACGGTCATGCCGAACTGGAACGCCTTATCGTCGACGAGGCGCGATTCGCGGTCCGCGACATTACTATCGACGCGGATCACGGCGCGCCCGATATTCTCCATCTTGTCGAGCAGGCTGCGCGGTCGGTATGGGACGATGCGCAAGAGCGCAAGACGGCGCTGCGCATTCGTCTGAAGGGCGTATCGCGGTTGAACGGGCAGTTTATCGCCCAGCGGCAACAATGGATCGACGAGGTTCAGGCCGCGTGCCACCGCGTGCATGAGGACATCTGGCTGGAGAAGCTTGAACTGCTGGTGACAGAGCCGCCTTCTGCTGTCGAAACCGAGAGTGCCGTACTCGATCTCGGACGTCTGGTCGCTGAACATGGCAAGGAAGACGATCTGCGGGCGGAAGCGGAGATTTTGATGGCCTCTATCGTGCCGAAGCTGCCGGCCGGTATTGGGGCAGGAGAACTGCCGCTCGATGTCAGTATCAATGCGCTGATGGAAGAGGCGCGCAAGCTCCTTCTCGCGCGCGGCGAAGGAACGGCATAATGCGTTTTGGCCGCCTTGATATCCTGCGCTATGGAGCGCTGACCGACCGTGTACTGTCGTTTCGGCCGGATGCGAAACTGCATATCGTCTACGGCGCCAATGAGGCGGGAAAATCCTCGGCGCTGAAGGCGATCTCGGATCTGCTGTTTGGTTTTCCGCATGAGGTCGAGCACGCCTTCCTGCACGATGCACCGGTGCTGCGGCTGGGCGCACTGGTTTCTTCGCGCGCAGGAAGTGAACTCTCGTTTCGCCGCCGCCGCGGGCGCAAGAATACGCTGATATCGCATACGGATCAGGAAACGCCACTCGCCGACGACGCACTCGTCCCTTTCCTCGGTGCCTTGGGTCGGCCGGTGTTTGAGCGTGCTTTCGGGCTCGACAGCGCCCGGCTGCGCGATGGAGCAAAAGCGATGTTGCAAAGCGGCGGCGAGATCGGCAGCCTGCTGTTTTCCGCGGCATCCGGCCTTACCGGCCTGACGAACCTGCGCCGCACGCTCGATAACGATGCCGAAGGGATTTTCGCGCAACGCCGTTCCAAGGACCGGCTGTTCTATCAGGCGTTGGAGCGCCATGAAGATGCGCGCAAGGCTGAGCGCGAGCACGAGTTGAAGTCCGGTGACTGGAAACGTCTGGTGGAGCAGGGTGAAACTGCCTCGACGGCGCTGGCCGCGTTGCAGGCCGAGCGCCTGGCCAAACGCCGCGAGCACGGCCGCCTGACGGCTCTGCGTGCGCTAGAACCGTTGATCCGCGAGATCGACGCGGAAGAAGTCGCCGTCGCTGCCTTTTCTGATATCGATGCGGTCGCCGAAACGGAAGACCGGCTCGCTGCTGCGAGCGAACAGAACCGGGTTGCGGTCGAGAAGCAGACCGCTGCTCGCGCCAATGTCCTGCGCCTGCGTGATGAGTTGAGTGTGGTGCAGGTCGACGACGCGCTCTTCGCAGCTGCCGGCAAGATCATCGAATGCTACGCCGGAAAATCCGCCTATCTCTCGGCCAAGGCCGATATCGCACGCGTACGCGGCGAAGTGGATGACTTTGATCAAAGGCTTTGTCAGCTGATCCGCAAGCTCGGCCTGGATATCAGTGCTGACAGGCTAGAGGCGATGCAACCCGCCGATGCCATACTTGCCCAGCTGCAGCAGTTGAAGGAAGCGGGCCGTGAATTGCACCGTGCCCACGCGGATGTTGAGCGCAATCTGGCAAAGGAACGCGCTTACCTCCGCGATCTCGAAAACATCCACGAGGGGCCGCAGCCGGTGGACCCCCGTCAGCATGCTGACCAGCTTTCGGCCTTGCAGGCGGAGCTAAATGATATCGCGCGCATCGATGGACTGCAGGTCCGGGTCGATCGCGCGCGATCGGAACTTGAAGAGGGTGTCGGGAGGCTCAACCCCACAATCGCCGACCTTGAGAAGATCGTCTCGGTTCCGCTGCCTGAGGTTTCCACCCTTACGTCGCACCACCGCGCGATCGACGCTGCAAACGCCGTCGCACGGGATGTTGCAAGTCAGATCGCCAATGTCATCTCGGAGGCGCGCTCGGTTGGTGATGAAATGGCCCGGCTAGAAGGCGGCGATGTCATCGTTACCCGCGAGGAGATTGCGAGGGAGCGGGCGCTGCGCGATCAATTCTTGCGCAGCTTCTTAGAAGAGCCTGTGAAGACGGCGCGTGTGGCTGTCGAAACCGCGGTGGTGCAGGCGGACAGGCTTGCCGATCTGGCTCTCGCCGACGCCCAGCGTGTCGCCCGCCATACGCAGCTCCAGATCCGCTCCAACGAACTGGTACGGGCGCAGGCCCGTCTTGAAGCAGAGCAAGCGGAGGCCAGCCAGACGATTGCGTCATTGGATGCCGACTATCGCGCTCTTTTTTCAGCTTCGGATGTCGAGCCGCTTGGTTGCGCGCAGATGATCGATTGGCGCCGCGCGATCGACACGCTGGCGAACCAGCGGACCGCGTTGAATGCGCTTGCGGACGAACTCTCAGTTCTGCGATTTGCCGAAGAGCGGGTGACGCCGTTGCTTGTCGAAATCGCGCGGGAAACCGGCCTGCCTGACGGGCGGGGTCTGTCATGCACGGCGCTCGGTAGGGCGCTCACGCGCCATCTCGATGCGATGGATCAGCGCTGGGGCGAGAGCCGTGCAACAGCAGGGAAACGCGCCTCGAGTCTCGAGAGCATTGCCGATTTCGAAGCGGATGCCGCAAATCTTGGTATCCGGATCGAGCGCTGGCAGCAGCAGTTCTCGGACGTAACCGCGACATTGGGACTTGCTGAAAACGCCACGATCGAGATGGCGGAGGCCACTCTGGATGTCTGGAGACAGGTCCCGCAACTGCTTGCCGAGCGTGCCAACCGGGGCCGCCGTGTCAATGGCATGTCGCGCGATATCGCGTCATTCGAACAGGCGGTTGGCAGGCTGACCACGGAGAACGCTACGGATCTGTCGTCACTTTCAGCGGATGCAGCGATCGATTTGCTGCACCAGAGAGCGGTGTCTGCAAACGCTGAACAGCAGCGGCATTCTCGGCTTGTGACGGAGTTGGGGCTCGCCGAACTGTCGCTCGGCCGCTGCGATCAGGAAGCGGATGCCAGCGAGGCCGCTCTGTCTACGCTGACCAACATGCTTCCGTTGGCGACTGATCCCTCAGCGCTGCTGCAGCGCATGCGTGACCGGCGATCTGCAATTGCCAACCTTCTCTCCAGCCGCCGGCGGTTCGTCGAGCAGGCAAATGGCGAGAGCGAGGCTGCTGTGCGGTCCTCGCTTGTTGACTTCGATCGAACGGAAGCAAGTCTTCAGATCGAGCAACTTGAGCGGGAAGATGCCGATCTCGTTGCACGCCTCGGTGATCTTGCCGCTGAGGTAGCAGACAACCAGCGTCAACGAAAAGAATTGGAAACCAGTAAAAGCGTTGAGTATGCCGTGTTCGAGCGGTTGTCCGCGGAACAGGAGACGAAAGATCTCGCGAGACAATGGCTGGTGCTAAAGCTTGCATCTCGAATGCTCTCCAGTTCGATGGAGGCATACCGCGAGGCGCAGTCCGATCCAGTGATCCTGCGTGCCGGCGCCGTCTTTTCATTGCTTACGGAAGGCGCGTTCAGCCGCCTAGCTCAGGAGTATGGTGACGATGACACACTTCATCTAACGGCGGTGCGCGCTAGCGGCGAGCGTGTTCCGCTTGCGGGCCTAAGCGAAGGCACGGGCGACCAGCTTCATCTGGCACTGCGCCTGGCGTTCATAGAGGATTATTGCTCCCGCAATGAACCAGCACCTCTTGTTATAGACGACATATTCCAGACCTTCGATGACGACCGAACCCGCTCCGGCCTGAAGGCGCTGGCTTCCACGTCAGCAGGGTTCCAGACCATTCTCTTCACTCACCAAGCAAGCGTTGTCGAAATCGCCAAGCGCGAACTTGCCGCAGATGTCGATATCATAAGGATGTAGGCCGTTGACTGGAAACCTTCAGGCCGGCTGAGCCGGTATGGTTTCCGCAGTTTGAAACGCACTTTCGGATAGTAGCGCGGGCTCGGGTTTGGCGCTGACGAAGAGCGAGGAATGGCTGTTGATCACCGTGCCGTCCGCCAGCTTGAGCAGCGGGCCATCGATTGCGGAAACAACCTCGGAAAAGGTAAGTTCGCCCCATCCATCGGATGTGCCCTCGATAATCGTAAATCGGTACTGCCGTCCTTCGTCAAACATCATCTTCCTCCAGAAATGTTCAGCACCAAAGTGACATCACGATTTTCGGAGTCAATATCTTTGGCTCCCAATATCGTGATGAGAAAAAATCAATTTTTCTGTTCCAGTATAGAAGTAGAGGAATGGAAAAAAAGAAAATCCATCTATCTTATATTGGAGTTGGAGAGAACTATGTTTGAATCGCCGTCTAGCCTGAGTAAGTTGCAAGAAGTATTTTTCGAGACTATCGGCTATTCAGAATACTTTCTGGGGCTGCATGCTTTTTTCGAAGGTGAGGTTATCTTCGCGCGCGATGTTGTCCATCTCAACCTCGAGCTACCACCGTTTCCCGGCGATGCGGACGCCGCCTGGGACTGGTTTCGCGACAATCTTCGCGGTGCAAAGGAGCAGGAGACCTTCGTCTACGAGTTGTCCTTCGCGATGAACAATGAGGACGACCCGGATATGGAAGCGCTGGTCGAACTCAGCCGGCGATCACCCATGACAGTGTGGATGATCGACCTGGCCCAGCAGGAAACGCCGGAAGCAGGGCGCCGCTACGTGGTCATCACCATCCCTACAAAGCAAGGCGCACGCGCCTTCAGAAGCGAGTATCACGGCAAGGACGGCGTGGCTCTCCTGAAATAGGCCGGAGCGTGAAACGCGGCCTCTTTACTCGGACTTTGAATTGAGTTCTTCCCGGGCAAGCCTTGAAAACTCGCTCTCGTCGCGTATCCCGAACTCAAACCAATCAACAAGCGCCTTTGCCGCCGATAGACCCCGCTGGCTGGCTGTTTCGACGCCGTTCTCGCTGCAGGCCTCCCTGAGCACATGATCGAGCATGTCCATCACATCAGGTGTCAGCGGTTCTTTTGGCCAGTCGGTCTTGGTCATCAAATCAGCCCTCGTTTACTCAAGGATAGCGTGTATTCACGCTGGCGCTATTGCGGCAGCAACACAGCTATCGGAATTCAGGCCGGTGAAGCGGTTCTACGCAGATCCAGCGAGTGCGTAACTCAGCGCGGCGCGACGATCTTGCTTGCCAGCCGGAATGGGCTCGAGAGTGCTGCACCAGCGGCGTCGAAGACGAATGCGCCGACCTCATTTGCGGAGGCGCCATGCTGCCCCTGGCTAGAAACGAGTTGCGGGCCGAGCTTTGCCAGACTGGCGTAGCGGTCGTGCCCGAGGCCATCGACGCCTTTGATGGAAGTGATGTCGATGATCCGCACGCCATATTTCCGCGCCGCCGCCTGGATTGCCGGATCATTGACATCAAGTCGTCCGATGCGCTGGCGCTCACCGCCGATGAAGCTGGAGACGGCCAGCGCTCTGTCATCCTTCGAGACGAACAGGATGATCGGGTTTTTCATCTTGCCGATGACATCGAGCTGGGTTTCGAAAACGTCGGCGTCGATATCGGGCGCGGCTAGTACGACCATCAACTTGCCAAGCACATCATCACGCCCCTCAAGCTTCAACTCGCGCAGCGTTTCCATAATCAGGAAGCCGCCCATGCTGTGGCCAAACAAAACGATACGCTTCAGTCTTGGCTGGTCAGCGACCGATAGTAAAAGGTCCCGAAGATCGTCCCGCGATGCAAGAACAGCGTCGCGGTCGGCAACGTAACCCGTGACTGCACCCTCGGATGGCCACGAGAACAGCACCGGCGTCCCGCCGGTATTCGCATCGGCCGTGATCTGTGCAAACCGGAACAGCGCTTCCTGGAAACTGTAGTTGTATCCGTGCACAAAGATAGCGGTCGTTCCGGTCTTATCGACGTTGTCGGCTGCGGAGGCGAGAAAATCCTGTTTCGACAAATTGCGACGGTCGGTAACGAGCATATCGTGCTTGGAGTCGGGTCGGCTGCCAGGATACTCGATCTCTGGAGATTTGTGTGTCTGCGGAATGGAAACGGTGTAGCGCTGGTAGGATATCGTGGCGCTTCGCACTGTATCGTAGCCGTGCGTCGTAGGGTTCGGTCGCCTGTTGGTCGCCGATAGAAGGACGATTTCCCGATCGCTCGCTTGGGTTGTGGTGACAGGCTGCAGAACCGCGGCGCTGGGGCGGGATGCGCAGCTGGCTAGCAATGAAAATGCCGTCAGAACAACTAGGATGCGCGCAACCGGCAAAAGGCACGGCAGAGACCGACGAATAAGCATTTATGTCCTGAGACGGCTTTGCGCCGTGGAATTGCTAGATGAGCAGTTTTGGCTAGACTTTGCCTGGGCACGCCGACTGTGCACTACGCTCTAGCAGATTGCCGATAGGCATGGCAATCGTGCCGTCCACTGGTTTTAGATGGCTCACCTACGAACGGGTTTCATGAGAATTCCGGCAGTCTCTACAATTGTCGGGATTGTTGCTCAGCCTGTGTTGCAAGGTGTCCAAACCTCGCCAACTGCGCGCTTATCCTGCGCTTTTCGTGATCGGATAGCCTTATAGCAAATGTCGAATTTGCCGCGCTCTCCTCTTCAGCTTTCAGCCGAATGACGCTTTCTGGTACGGTCGTCATCTATCCACCCTGAGATATGCGAGGGCATTATCTGCCTGTTACATCAGTCTGTGTCCCTGCGCTTTTTACTATCGGCAAGCGCAGGCTCCTTTCTATACCGAAGCCGGTGGCAACGGGCGATTCATCGAGTTGCTATCAGCGGCGCAGCAGACGCATCGCGAGAGACACCACGAAAAGAACCACGAAAATGAAGAACAATACCTGAGCAATCGAGGCGGATGCGCCTGCGATGCCGCCGAAGCCGAGAACGCCTGCAATCAGCGCGACGACCAGAAATACGAGGGCGTAGTAAAGCATGGAAAATCTCCTTTGTCCGTGTGCTTGAAACGAACAAAAGTCGAGTAAGTTCCGCGGGCGGAAAAATCTTTGATTTAAGTGGCGGCGCCAAGTGCGGGGCGGGCGAACCGGTCACCCTCATTGGGAGCAGGCGGTTCGGCGGCATTCAGGTAGAATTTCAACGGTGCCGTCAAGACGAACCACAAAGAGGCACCGAGCATGAAGTAAGTGCCGGAAACATCGTCACCCAGGTGGGTGAACGGAAGGAGTGCGGACCCGAAGAGCACAGCCATTCGCAGCGCCCATTCGTTTTCCCTCTTATCGAGCGCGGTGGCGCGCAATGCCTTGAAGTCATTTGGCCCATATCGCCCGTCCGGCGCTTTCATGCGCAGCAAACGCACCCCCGATGGCAGGACCAACATGATCAAGGCGCCCTGAGCGAACAACAACATGGGGCCCGTCAAATATTGCAGGCTGGCAATCATCAGGAGAAAAACGACGAGCACATGCCACACAGGCTCAAACGTATCCGGACGCTGCCCCGTCTTATCGTGCCATATTTTGAGGATGATTGCCGCGCCGTCGAGCAGCGGTTCGTCTACGTACCGATTGATCCAGTTCATGCGCTCGCCCAAGACGCTTTGTCGTCGGACCATTCTTGCACATCAAATTCGTCGGTATCGTGGCAAATGCCAGATGCAAAGGATCAATGTCGGATCACCGAGCGGCATGTTCTGGCTTGTCTTTCGTCTTGGTGGCGGCGAATTCCTCAAGCTGCTTCTCGGTCATCGATTCCATCATCTCCCGCGACGCGCCCTTAAGCTTGCTCTTGGGCGTCTCACCGCGCTTTGCCGACAGCGCTGCGCCAGCGGCCTTCTGCTGAGCTTTCGATTTGGCTGGCATGGGCTCCTCCTTCCGCTCAGAGTTTTCCGCATGACTCGATCGAAAAAGCCTGTCCAGATCGCCTTGACGGCGAACTGGACAGGCAATCTCTATTAGCGGCAGCGTGCCTCGTATGTCCGGCCATATCGGTCGCGGTAGACGCAGTAGCCGCGACGTTCGGTGGATTGACCGATCAACGCGCCGGCAACGCCACCTGCGACAGCACCGACTGCGGCACCGCCCCAGCTGTTCGTCACCGCACCGCCGATAACGGCGCCCGTGCCGGCTCCAATCGCCGTTCCCTGTTCTGTCGCTGTGCAAGACGCAAGTGTGCCAACCACTGCACTCACCAATACTATTGTTCTGATCATTTCCTGCTCTCCTTGGACGAAAAATCTGAGACGTAAACCAGCGAAATCCTGCTCAACCCACCTCCGGGCAACCCCGAACATTGGCGAAGACGATCCTGTCTGGCCTACCGCCCGTCAGACCATCGACTACCACGCTTCGTGACGTTACGCGCACGATGTGCGCACGGCGAAAGCCGGCGTCACGGGCAGAATCAAGGGCGTCATCGGGGTCGCAGGCCGCCCGTGAAACCCGTTCACGTCGCATGCCATTGTCGTATCTGTCACGATCTCGATCGCGGTCGTAGACATTCACTCCGCCGGGTCCGACGCGCAATTCTAGATCCTGCGCATGGGCGGGTATTGTCGTCAACGCAGCGCTTCCAACCGCGAGGGCGCCGATGATCGCTATGTTCAGAAACTGTCTCATGAGCTCTCTCCCTGTCACATGTCTGTGATTGCAGAACAGCTTCAGGAGCATTTTGTTCCATTCAGGACGGCATTCGTGAGTGTTCGCTTGACCGCATGACGTGCCATGTGGCCCTGGCTTCTCTCCTTTTTCAGCTCGCCGCGGCAGCCGTAGGCCGAAGCCATGGGAACCCCGCTGAAGATCACTGGCATGCGCTTTGCTATTCGTCCGCTTCGGCGCTTGACGCTGACCGTCGGCATCGCCTAAGTGGCTGTCGATGGTTCCCTGAGGGATGACTCCCGACGGGATTAATAGGGAACACGGTGAGGATGACCCGAATGGGGCCAAAACCGTGGCTGCCCCCGCAACTGTAAGCGGATTGCCTGATGTCCTCGTGGTGCTCGTGTCGGGCGCCATGCCACTGCCGGGAGCACTGTTCCTCGTGGGAAGGCAGATGTCAGGCGCATATGCGCAAGCCAGGAGACCTGCCGTCAAAACAGTGTCCACCATCCCGGACGGGGTTGTCCGGAGAGGAGCATCTTATGATGGTTTTTGACGTTCGCCGCTGCCGCGGCCCTGCCTATTTCCCCTCTGCAAAAGCGTCGTCTGCAATTCCGAAGCGGTAACTGTTCCTTCGTCAGATGGTCGGCGGCCGTCCGCGTGCGCATGTCCGCTCCATCTGCCACGGTTCCCGTTTTGCCTTTGGCCCAGTCACAGCCGATCGGGTGTGGACTTCATCCATCATATGAGGATTATCATGAACCGCATTATTTCGCGGAGCGCACTGCTTGCCGTGTCTGCGTTTTTCGCCGCGCCAGCCTCTTTCGCTCCGGCCCACGCGGCCACCACCTATCCGTTGACGATGACCAATTGCGGTCAGCAGATTACCTTCGACAAGGCGCCGGAAAAAACGGTGTCGATCGGGCAGGGGATGACGGAGATCCTCTATTCGCTCGGTCTCTCCGACAAGATCGTCGGCACCGCCGTCTGGGTCGGTCCGGTCCTGCCCGCCTATGCCGAGGTCAACAAGACAATCAAGCGGTTGGCCGATAATGATCCGAGCTTCGAGTCCGTCGTGGGTCAGGAGCCTGACCTCGTTACGGCCGAATTCGAATGGCACGTCGGTACGCAGGGCTCGGTCGGCAAGCGTGAGCAGTTCGCGGGCCTCGGCATCAACACCTACGTCTCGCCCGCGGATTGCGTGGCCAAGGTCAACACGTCGGGCGGCGATGGTGTCCGCAGGGAGCTGTTCACGATGGACCTGATCTATCAGGAAATCGCCGAACTCGCCGAAATCTACAATATCAAGGAGCGCGGCGATGCCTTGATTGCAACGCTGAAGAAGCGCGAAGCCGATGCCGTGACCTCGCTCGGCAACTCGTCCAGGGATCTGCCCATCGCCTTCTGGTTCTCTAGCAAGGAAGTCCAGGGGGACGCGTTCATTGCAGGCAAGAACAGCGCTCCGGCCTACATCCTGAAAACCCTCGGCGCCAGCAACGTCGTTGCCACCGAAGAGGAATGGCCGCTGGTCGGCTGGGAAACGATCACCGAGGCCAATCCGGCGGTGATTGTCATCGCCACGATGGACCGCCGCCGCTACGCCGCCGACGATCCGAAGGTGAAGATCGACTTCCTGGAGACGGATCCGGTCACCAGCCAGCTCGACGCGGTGAAGAACCGGCATGTCGTTGAGATGGACGCCCAGGCGATGAACCCGACGATCCGGACAATCGATGGCTTGGAGATCCTTGCTGCCGGCATCAAGTCGTTTGGTCTTGCCAAGTGAGCCAAGGTCTGCTGGCCCGTCAAGGATGGAGGGCGCTGACGACGCTATCCATCCTTGCGCTGATCGCGCTTGGCTTTGCCATCAGCCTCGCCGTGTCCATCGGTGAAATTTCCATTCCGGTCGATACAACGGCCAAGGCGGTGGCAAACCGCGTGTTCGGCACGACATTCGAGCTGAGCAGGATTCACGCCGGCATCATCTGGGACTATCGTCTCAGCCGGGCGTTGGTCGCGGCAAGCGCAGGTGCCGCCCTCGCACTCTCCGGCGCGATCCTGCAGGCGCTGCTGCGCAATCCGTTGGCCGAGCCCTATGTGCTCGGCATTTCCGCCGGCGCGTCGACGGGCGCCGTCGCAGTGATGATCCTCGGCTTCGGCTATGGGGTGTTGACGCTGTCCACCGGCGCATTTGTCGGTGCCGTCGTCGCTTTTCTCCTGGTGTCTCTGCTCGCGGCGGGCGCTGGCGGCGGGGCAGATCGCGTCATTCTGGCCGGTGTCGCCGGCTCGCAGCTGTTCAATGCGCTTACTTCGTATATCGTCACAACCTCGGCCAACGCCGAGCAGGCGCGCGGTGTCATGTTCTGGCTGCTGGGTAGCCTGTCCGGCGTGCGCTGGCCGGATGTCTATCTCGCCGGCCCGGTGGCGCTCGGCGGGTTCGTGATCTGTCTGCTTTATGCCCGGGCGCTCGACGCTTTCGCCTTCGGAACAGATGCGGCAGCGGCGCTCGGCATTCCCGTCGCCCGGGTGCGCATCGTCCTGCTCGGCCTGACGGCGCTGTTGACGGCGACCATGGTCAGCATCGTCGGATCGATCGGCTTTGTCGGGCTGGTCATTCCGCACGCGGCCCGTTTTCTGGTCGGGCCCGGCCATGGGCGCCTGCTTCCGGCAACGGCATTGACCGGCGCCATTTTCATGGTGGTTGCCGACATCGTCTCGCGGATCATCATTCCGCAGCAGATTCTGCCGATCGGGGTCGTCACCGCTCTGTTCGGCGCTCCGGCATTTGCCTTCATCCTCTACAAGGCGAGGAAGCCTGTATGACCATATCCGTCAGCGACGTGCATTGGGGCCCGTCAGGTGTGCTCGTGGTCAACGGGGTCAGTCTCGACGTCCCTACAGGCCAGACGCTCGGGCTCATCGGGCCGAATGGATCCGGAAAATCGAGCCTGCTGCGGCTGATCTGCCGAGTGCGTAAAGTCCGAAGCGGCGTGATCACGCTCGGCGATACCGACATTGACGCCATGACGCGGCTCGATATCGCCCGGCGCGTTGCCTTTGTCGAGCAGCAGGCGACCACCGAAGCGCAGGTCACTGTGCTCGAGGTGGTGCGCCTCGGACGGACGCCGCATCGTGGGCCGCTCTCGGCATGGAATGGCGGCGACGACGTCGCGGTCAGAGAGGCGCTACGGCAGGTCGGCATGCTGGAGAAGTCGCAGCAGTTCTGGCACACGCTGTCGGGCGGCGAGCGGCAGAGGGTGCATATCGCTCGTGCGCTGGCGCAGACGCCGAGCGAACTGCTGCTGGACGAGCCGACCAACCATCTCGATATCCAGCACCAGCTCGAAATCCTGTCGCTGGTGTCGAGGTTGCCGGTGACCAGCATCATTGCCTTGCACGATCTCAATCTGGCGGCGATGTTCTGTGACACGATCGCGGTATTGAGCCAGGGGCGCGTCGTCGCCGTCGGCACCGCCGAAGAGGTTCTGACGGAAAAACTGATCGCCGATGTGTTCGGGGTGCGTGCGCATGTCGAAACGTCGCCGCACCACGGTCGCCAGCACATTCATTTCCTGGTCGGTCAGACAGGTCACCAGACCTGTACCTGATCCTTGGCGTGATCGGTCAGCTGGCTTGCCTCGACACCCGCAGCCCAACGCAGATTTGCCATAAGCGGCAGATGATCGGATGCGCGTCGTGAGAGCGGGTCATTCAGTACCGCGGCAGAGACTGCCTCGAAATGCGGGGACACAAAGATGTGGTCGAGGCGCAGCAACGGAAACCGCGAGGGAAATGTCGGCCGCGGCTTTCCCGCGGTTAGACGCTGAGTGTCAGCGAAGCGGCTGGCCAGCAGCCGGTAGGCCGAAGATGACGGGATCGCGTTGAGGTCACCGCAGACAATGGACGGTTCGGTGTGAAATGCCGAATTGCCAATCCAATCGTCACCAAGCAAGGTGTTGACCTGCCCGAACCGGTCGATATTCCTCAATCCGAGATGCGTGTTGAGCACATTAACCTCTCGACCGTCCCAACCGACCTGCAGCCATATGGCGCCGCGGGTTTCTCCCACCGAGGGTAGCGGCCCGGCGCGCATCAGGCGGGTCGGAAGCGCTGTGAGGATCGCGTCGCCGTACTTCTCCTCTTCCACATGCAGCGCCGGGTGGAAGTGCGCTTCCATCTTCAGTAAGCCAGCGATTGTATGCGCCTGGTCGATGCCGCCCGTGCGCTTGCGGCCGACGTCCAGTTCCTGCAGTGCTATGATATCGGCACCGCAGCGTGCGATCGTGTCGGCAATCCGCCCGGGATCCAGTCTGCGGTCGGTGCCGATACAGCTATGGACATTGTAGGTCAGAATCTTGAGGTGCCGGACGTCCGCAGTCGGGCCGAAATCTGCAAATGCGCTCATTTCGGGGGAACCCGCTTTCGCCTGTTTCGTTCCCTTGCTGAACAGATCAGATCGAAACGGAATCTCAATGTCGGCGAAGCGCCTGCTTATCAACGCAACCCTCGTTCTCGGCCTGCTGCTTGCCGGCTATCTTCTCTACAAGGTGTTCAACCGCTACTCGTCGGACGAGGTGATACAGTCGATCGAGGCGATCCCGGTCTCCAGGCTTGTTGCCGGTATCGGCTTTGCAGCACTCTCTTATGTCTGCCTGACCCTCTTCGACTGGATGGGGTTGCGCTATGCCGGAAAGCCGCTCAGCTACCCCAGGGCTGCCATCGCCTCGTTCACCGGCCTTTCCATCGGCCATAATCTCGGCGTCGCGGCGCTGAGCAGTGGTGCGGTGCGCTATCGCTACTACGCGCGCTGGGGGCTGAGTGTGGAGGAGGTCGCGAAGGTCATTCTGTTTTGCGGGGTCACGGTCGGCATCGGTCTCTCGGCGCTGGCGGGCATCGCGCTTCTAGTCAATCCACAGGATGCCGCCAATCTGCTGAACCTCAGCGCCAGAGGATTGTTTCTCCTCGGACTTGCCTGCCTCGGCGTGCCCGCACTCTACGTGGTTCTAGCTGCGACCGTTCGGGTGCCGTTGCGATTGTGGAAATGGCGTTTCCAGATGCCGACACTAACGCTCGCAATCGGCCAAGTCGTCATCGGCACGCTGAATTTCATCTTCGTTGCGGCCTGCCTGCATCAGATGCTGGTGGCGCAGGGCGATGTCGGCTTCGTGCAGACGGCGACGGCCTTCGTGCTCGCCAACATCGCCATACTGCTTACGCATGTTCCCGGTGGTCTTGGTGTGCTCGAAGCCACTGTCAGCCACGTCCTGCCGGGTGCGGCATCGATCGGCGCGCTGGTTGCCTTCCGGGTGATCTATTTCGTTCTGCCACTGCTGATCGGGCTGCCGGTCTTTGCCGTCAGCGAGATTGTGATCCGCAAGCGCGGCAAGCCGGCGTCAAAGGACAGCGCTGACCAACCGATGAATGCGCAGACGCAGCTTCTGTAGCGGCCAGTAAGGTCGGCGCGGGTCCACGAGGCCGGTGCCGATCAGCGGCGTCGTCTCCCCATGTAACAGGTCCACCGCAAAATGACGAAGGCCGCGCTCGCTCGTATTAAGCGCTGCAATCGCGTCGTTCATGGATCGCTTTGACAACTCCATGTCACGCACGATCGAAGGCGCGGCATCAAGATGCTCTCCAATCAACCGATGGCGCAGCGCGGTGATAGCGCCGTGATGCGCTTCGCTGGACGCTTCGATGGCAAGATCGCATTCCGTGTCGAGACCCTCGGAGCGGTTGTTGAGGTTCGATGAACCCATGCGGATGAAGTGATCGTCAACGATGAGGAGCTTCGAGTGAATGACGATTTCCTGCTCGCCGCCGTCCGCATTGGGAACGACCGCGTACATCACCCGAAGCCGATCGTAGTGATCGATCCGCTTCAAGCGACGGATCAGCCGGTCGCGATTGTTGCCCATGGTGAGTTTTTCGAGAAAACCATGCGAGCTCTTGGTCACCAGCACGGTGATCTCAGGCCCGTCGATCTCTTTCAGTCGCTTGGCAATCGCGCGCGCGACGCCGAACGAGGCCAGATACTGCGTTTCGATATAGATGAGCTTTTGTGCCGCCTTGATCGCATCACGGGTCAGCCGGTACGCCTCATAGTGTCCGCGCTTGCCAATCAGTCCTGGTTCCGTCAGTGCGATCGCCGCCGTGGCGTCGGCCAAATCAGGTGCGATGCCAACGGGCCAGTCAGCGCCCTGGGCGCCGGATGGCTTCAATCGTTGTCCGGTCGCGCGTTTCCAACGCCGACGGGCGACGTCGCCGATCAGGCCGGCAACCGAGCCCGACACCATCGACTGCATGTCATGCACCGGTTCATAGGGCGTGCCGTCCGGCGATTTCCGCATCGGATTGCCGATCCGATGATCGGGCTCATCCCACCGTCGCGCAGTGAGATCTATGCCGCCCATGAAGCCGAGGCTATCGTCGATCGAGACGAGTTTCTGATGGTGGCAACCGCGCACCGGATGCCGAAGATCGAACCGCATCGTTATCTGCGGATGCGAGGAAAAGCCACTTTCACGGAAAAGACGAAACGATTTGCCCGAGTATATGGGGCCCATGCCCCAGACCAGAATTCTGATCTGCAGCGTGGGCGTTTCGTCCGCTAGTGACAGAAGCAACTCGCCGAGCGTTTCGGAACTCTGATGCGGCCGCAGCCTTATATCCGGATTGAAATCCCAGCCGATGATCCAGATCGTGTGCCGGGCTTTGCGAAGAGCCTGGTCGAGCGCCGTGAAATAGGCGGCACCATCAATCAGGAACGCGGCCTTATCGGCTTTGCCGGCCTGCCATGCATTTCGGCCGGGGCGGATGATGCCATTGCGAAGGGCTGAGCTTGCCGCCGTCCTTGTTTGTGCGGCGCGCGTGATGAAATCAACCGCGTTTGCCCGTGCCGTGCTTGTCCCAATGGCCTGGAAATCCGTCATTCGCTGTCCGCCGCCCCACTCGTTTTCAACGAGCGGATGAACGTGCGAGAATGACAGTTGTTCCCCGCAAAGCGGAAACAAGTGAGCAAGGCCAGATCTCGCCCTGCTCACTTGTCTCAAGCGGTGGTGGCCGTAGCCTTCCTCAGAGCCACATATTCCCACAACGCGACGACGAACAATGCGGCTGTGCTGACCATCTGAATGGTGAAATTCTTCTGCGGCAGCAGAAACGCCGCCGCTAGCAGAACGGCCAATCCGACGACGTGCGAGATCGGCAGCCTTTGTTGCGAAGCAAGCTTCAGCCAGATGTTGCCGATCAGGAAAAGTGCAGGGCCGCCGAGGATGGCCAGCGCGACGGTAATGCCGCTCTCTTCTTCCGGATGGGAGAGACTGAAGTCCGCACCGACGGCGGTCAGGATGATGCCGGCGACGATCGGCAGATGTCCGTAGGTGAAGAGATTATGGGCGACGGCTTCGGGTTCTGCGGTCTCCTCCGCCTTGTCGGCGGCCTTTTCCTGACCGTGGTGAAAATAGATCCACCACATCAGCCCGGTCACCAAAAAGGAGCTGCAGAATACAGCGAACGACAGATTGATCTGCATGTGCTCGGCCGCGTTCCTGCCTGTCGTCAGGATCGTCTCGCCGAGGCACAGGATGACGAAAAGCGCGCAACGCTCCGCCATATGCTCGCCCGACAGATCAAGCGTCTCGCGCGGCGATGCGCCAAGGCCGGGCACCCAGAAACGCGCGAGCGGTGAAGCGTACTCGATCGTCAGCGCAATCGCCCAGAAGATCGCACGTGTCTCCAACTCACCGAAGGCGCCGGCCATCCAGAACAGGCTGGAAACGATGATCCAGACCGTGATGCGCACGAAGGTCATGTAGGATGGCCGGTCTTCCTGTCGGAACGCGTATAGCATGAAGGCCGACCGCCCCAGTTGCATGGCGCAATAGAGGCCCGCAAACACCACCCCCTGATCGCCGAACGCTTCCGGCAGGGCGATGGCCAGAAGCACGCCGCAGAACATCAGCGCAAACAGCAAAAGCCGGACGGCTTCCTGTTCGGTATCAAGCAGATTGGTGATCCAGGTCGTGTAGATCCACAGCCACCAGATCGCCAGAATGAGCAGCAATGTCTCGGTCGCCGTCGTGGAACTGAAATCCTCGGCCAGCGTATGCGACAGCTGGATCAGCGCGAAGACGAAGACGAGATCGAAAAACAGCTCGGGAAAGCTCGCCTTTGTTGGCTTGGCATTCTTCTCGCGCAGCCAGCCGCTCAAGACCGGTCACGCTTGGTTACCTTGGTGTTCGCAGGCATTGCGGCTCTCTCCTGTAGGATGGTGGAACTAGGGCGGTGTGCGGCCCCGGCAAACGGCGGATCGTCGGCGTGCGCAATCGGTTATTGCCCATCGTCCGGAATGTTCAGCAGATGGCCACATGCCTTGCAGTGCACGGCATCAACGTCGTGGCGCTGCAGACCGCATTGCGGGCAGGAAAACCGGACTTTGTAAGGACGGACCACGGCCTGTGCCAGGCGCACGAACAGGGATATGCCGATGATCATAGTCACGATCGAGGTCAGCTTCCCCATTGTACCAGGAAGCGTGATGTCGCCGAAGCCGGTCGTGGTCACGGTGGCGACGGTAAAATAGAGGGCATCAACGAACCCCTCGCTGCCATCGCGGCCGTAGAAGAACGTCGTGTAGACGAAACCGGTGACGATGAAGAGGAAGACCAGAAGGTTCAGGCACGCCCTGACGACATCGAGCAGATGAGCGCAGCCAAGCCTGCGGAGGCCCTCGGTTAGCAGGTGGCTGTTGCCGATCGCCCAGATGCGCATTGCCCGCAGGAACGCGAAGTTTAAGAGCAGATCAGGAAACAGCAGGGTGGCAAGGATGAACAGGTCGACCCAAGTCATGATCCGGCGGGCGAAGACCTTGAGACTGTTGGCTAGGATCGCCTGAGCCACAAGTTCGATCCCCACCCATACGGCGATGGTGTAGTCGAGAATAAGGTAGGATCGACCTTCCCGGAGATAGGGGCCGAACAGGAAGAAGGCGAGGATCGCCAGGTCCACCGTCGCCATCAGCGCCTGGAGACTAAATGCCCGGATGTCCTTGCCGCGTTGCAGCCAGGTCAAACGGCCTCTGATTTCTTGCACGCATGCGGTGAGGCGCGGCGATTGGATAGATTTATTCATACGGCAGACCTGTCAGCGGCCATCGTCTTTTCAGGCATGCGATCGGATTTAATGGGCTTTGACGAATATGTCGGCTGTGGTGTTGACGCCCGTCCCGGCGTCAACGGCGTCGCACCAGCTTCGAAGCCTGCGCGACGCCAATCAAATTCCAGCAGGAGGCGATCAGAAGACCGCGAGATATTTCAGCAGCGAAATGATGCCGATGATGATCACGATGATCTGGACGATCTGCTTCGCCCGCCCATCGATCGGCAGACGCGCAACGAGATAGAGAATAAGAACGATGACCAGGAAAGTTATCAGTATTCCGATCAGTACAGATGATGCCATTGGAACCCCGCTCCATAAGATTATCTTTTGACGACAGGGCGTTAGATAAATCGCCTTTGACAAAAGGAAAGGTAGCTGAGGTGATAATTTATGTTTCGTGATGTTAGCTGGCGTAGCTTTGGCAATCACCTGCGACGCTATGGAACCGCTGGGCGATTTAGAAGTTACATCGGTCATGGATCAGATGCCGCGCCAAATCAAAATGGAAGCATGCTCGGACGCTTCGAGCGAGCCCCCCGCTACGCTCGTCTACACCGCATCACTGTTGGATGGTTTTACCAGGAAAAGGACCAAGACACGGTTCCGGTATCTTCGGTGTGACGGCACGCCGGTTGCTGATGCCGTACATCTCGCGAGGATCGCGGCACTCGCCATCCCGCCCGCCTACGAGGACGTCTTCATATCAGCCGATCCGAACTCCCATCTGCAGGCGGTCGGCATCGACGCGAGAGGACGCAAGCAGTACCGTTATCATCCTCTTTGGACGGCACAGCGTGGTCAGGCCAAGTTCGAAAAGTTGCCGGGTTTCGCCACTGTTCTGCCAGCGCTCCGCGAGCAGGTCGATATCGACCTTCGCGCCCGGTCACAGACGATGGACAAGGCGGTCGCCACGGTGGTCCTTCTTCTCGACAGGCTGTTCATCCGCATCGGCAATGCGGCCTATGCCGAGGCTAACAAGTCTTACGGCCTGACAACCCTGCGCAACCGCCACGTCACGGTCGATGGTTCCAGCGTTCACTTCAAGTTCAAGGGAAAATCCGGCAAGGAATGGCGATTGACGCACCGGGACCGGCGCATCGCCAATTCGATCCGCAAGCTGCAGGAACTGCCGGGGCAGCATCTGTTCCAGTACATCGACGAGGATGGAGCCACCCATCCGATCAGCTCTCAGGACGTAAACGCCTACATCAAGGCAGCAACGGGCGAAGACTTCACCTCGCGGCAGTTCCGAACCTGGGGTGCGACCTGCCTTGCCGCGTCATCCCTGTCTCGATTGGAAATCGCAGAGTCGGCCAGCGCGCGGGCAAGGCAGGTGAATGCGGTGATCGATACGGTGGCGGCACAGCTGGTCAATACTCGCGCCGTTTGCCGATCTTCCTATATCCATCCGAAAGTCCTGGAGGCGTTCGAGAGTGGGGCGCTGGCCGAACTGGCCAGAATTCGCCGCGGCGGAAGTGCGCTACAAAAGCGCTGGATGGACGAAGACGAGATCCGTGTGCTGCGATGGCTGCGGGATGTTTGCCTCTAGACGCTTGATGTGGTGATCTGACTTTGGGTAAAGCCTGGGTCCTATTTCGCCAGTACATAATGAAATATTTTTCTAAGGATGAGCGGCTTTCTAGTCGAATGCTGACTGCAAACACGCTTCGTTCAATCCTACCTTCTTTTCAACGTGCAAGGTCATCTTGTGACGGCGGCACCGCAATTGATTGTCCATTGAGAGATTAGAGTCATGACATCCGATCGGAAACTGCATCTCGGCGCCTTCATGCGTCCCGTCAGCCTGCACACCGGAGCATGGCGCTATCCGGGATCCTACCCGGATGCCAATTTTAACTTCGCGCACCTGAAGTCGTTCGCCCAGAAGCTTGAAGCCGCAAAATTCGATGCCTTTTTCATGGCCGACCACCTTGCCGTTTTGAACATGCCGGTCGAAGCTTTGAAGCGAAGCCATACGGTCACATCCTTCGAGCCGTTCACTCTGCTGTCTGCCCTGGCGTCTGTCACCAACCGTATCGGATTGGTAGCGACCGCATCGACGACCTTCGATGCGCCGTATCACATTGCCCGTCGCTTCGCCTCGCTCGATCATATCAGCGAGGGCCGTGCAGGCTGGAACATCGTGACGACGTCAAACCCGGATGCCGCTCTCAACTTTGGGCTGGAGGAGCATGTGGAACATGGCGAGCGCTATGAGCGCGCGCGCGAATTCTACGATGTGGTCACCGGACTATGGGACAGCTTCGCCGACGATGCTTTCCTGCGCGATGTAGAAAGCGGCGTCTATGTCGATCCGGCGAAGATGCATGTGCTGGACCACAAGGGCGAGGCGTTGAGCGTGCGCGGGCCGCTGAACATCGCCCGGCCGCCGCAGGGCTGGCCGGTGATCGTCCAGGCCGGTCAGTCCGAGCCCGGTCGCCAACTTGCGGCCGAGACTGCCGAGGTCGTCTTCTGTTCGCCGCGCGATCTGGCGGGTGGCAAGGCACTCTACGCCGACATCAAGTCGCGGATGCGGGCAATCGGGCGCAATCCCGATCATCTGAAGATCCTGCCGGCCGCTTTCGTCGTCGTCGGAGATACGGTCGAGGAGGCCCGCGCCAAACGCGTCAAACTCGACAGCCTGGTCTACTACGAGAGCGCGATCGCATCGCTGTCGATCGCGCTGGGTCATGACGCCTCCGGCTTCGATCCGGATGGGCTGCTGCCCGATATTCCCGAGACAAATGCCAGCAAAACGGGCCGCGCGCAGGTGATCAAGCTTGCAGAAGACGAAGGCCTGACCGTGCGCCAGCTCGCGCAGCGCTATGGCGGCTATTCCGGACTTGCGTTTGTCGGAACGGTCAATACGATTGCCGACGAGATGGCCGAATGGCTGTCGCAGGAAGGATCGGACGGCTTCAACGTCGTCTTCCCGTTCCTGCCGCAGGGGCTGGACGATGTGGCCGAGCGGCTGGTTCCGGAATTGCAAAGGCGAGGTCTGTTCAGAGGTGACTATGCCGGTACCACGTTGCGCGATCATCTTGGCCTGCCCCGGCCAACAAACCGGTTCTTCGATCCGGCGTGATGAGGGGCAACCGCGATGGCTTAACCATTCGGGCTCCTGGATCGAAACGGATCGCAGTCTCCGTGGAGTGATTGGTATGGGTAGCCTAAGGCGATGTCGCTCGCGGCGCACCGCCATAAGGGAGAGGAGTGTAGTTTGAGATATGACGTCGCCATCGTTGGCTCAGGGTTCTCGGCCATTGCCGTCTCGATCAACCTCCTGAAACTCTTGCCGCAATCGGCGTCGATCGCGGTTATTGGTGACGATCCCGGTTTTGGGCGCGGAACGGCATACAGAACCGAATTTCACCTTCACCGCCTGAACGTGCCTGCCGGACGCATGAGTGTGTTTCCCGACATGCCAAACGACTTTGTCGACTGGCTTCAAAGGCAGGGACGCGCAATTACGCCCGATGACTTCGCCTCGCGCGGCGATTACGGCCTCTATCTCCGCGACACGCTGGCGGCCCTGTTGCGTTCGCGGGATGGTCGCCCGCGGCTGGAATTCGTCAAGGCCAAGGCCACAGGTTGCGTCAATCAGTACAGCAGTGGAACGTCATTTCAGCTCGACAACACCGACGAGCTTCTGGCACGCAATACCGTGCTGTGCCTCGGCGTCGGCAACGCCAACCTGCCGATCTCCGATACTGCGATCGCTGAAGCAGCAGAGGCGCGTATCATCCGAAACCCGTGGCGCCTGAGCTGGCTGTCGCGGGTGCAGCCCCACGATGACGTCTGTATTCTTGGATCCGGACTGACGATGATCGATCAGGTTCTGGCTTTGCGGGAGCATGGTCATCGCGGCACCATCCACGTCCTTTCCAGGCGAGGGCTTACTCCGCACGCGCACGGGGCGCACAAGGCTCCCGTGACGCCGGAATACCCAGCGGATACGCGAGAGCTCAGCGCGGTGCTTGCGACTTTTCGCAAGCAGGTGCGTGATGGCGCCGAGTGGCGATGTCTGATGGACGGGCTGAGATCGAGGACGCAGGCGCTCTGGCAGGAACTGAGCCGGGACCAGAGGGCGCGGTTCCTCCGGCATGCGCTGCCATGGTGGAACATTCACAGGCACAGGATATCGCCGGCTGTTGCCAACCGGTTCAATGCCCTTATCGATGCCGGATCGGTGGTCGTCCATGCCGGGTTCATCGAGGCGATCGGTTGGAAACAGGACAAGGCGGAAATCGACTACCGACCGCGTGGGACGTCCGGTAAGGCGGCATTCGCGGTTGACTGGATCGTCAACTGCACCGGCATGGAACGCGCCGGTATCGCGCATTCGCCCTTGCTGCGGGAAATGAAGCGGGACGGAATGATCCAGGCAGATGAACTCGGGCTCGGAATTGTGGTTGATGCTGCGGCGCGCGTGATCGACAGCCATCAGGCCGCTAACCCGCATATCTTTGCGGTGGGTGCGCTGACGGCGGGTCGTTTCTGGGAGATCACCGCGGTCCCTGATATCCGCGTGCAAGCGCAGCATGTCGCGGGCGCTGTTGCTGCCGAGGTGAACGGCAAGGAAAGCCAGTAAAACTCAGGCTGGAATAGCGACCTAGCAGGCTGTTGAAGAAGTCTCAGGTTTGGCCTTCAGGATAGCTTCGTCGCCATTGTGGTAAGCGAACATGATCTCGATCGAGCCATCGCCGAGCAACTCGGCATGACCGTCACCCGAGACCTCGTCCATTTCGTCGCATCCGGTCCATGTGAAGGAGACCCGAGACGCGCTGTAGCCGAGATCGAGCCCCGCTTGCATCGCGCCGAAGGCGATTTCGCCATGCCCATTGGCCGCGATGGTGATCATGGCGGGCTCGACCAGATCGAGATAATCCCGATCCCATAGATCGGCCTCAACGATCCGCCAGCGGCCAATCAGGCGGCAGCTTGAGGCCGCGCTCATGACGACACCGCCATCAGTTTCGGTAACCGCACCAGATCATAGGCGGCTGCGGCGAAGGTGAAGGCCCATCCGACGCGGTCGCGGCCACGGAACTTCGTCTTGTCCTGCCCCGCGACAGTCTTGATCCAGCCGAACGCCTCCTCGATGCGCTTGCGGATACGCAAGCTGACCTTATAGCCGCAATGGCGCGTCGTGCGTCCATCAATGGCCGAACGGCGACCGTTGATGCTCTGCGCCACATGGGGTGTCACCTTCATCGACCGCAAATCTTTGACGAAGTCTTTTGTGTCATAGGCCTTGTCGGCACCCAGCGTGATTGCTTGTGGCCGCTCAGCGAAGGGTTCGATCATGGTAAGCGCCGCGACCCGTTCGGCATATCCGCTGGCCTCGGTCAGGCAGGCGTCGACCAGTAGGCCATGACGGTTCTCCATCAGCCCATGGCCCATGAAGCACAGCTTGGCTTCCTTGCCTTTGCCTTTCTTATAAAGCCTTGCATCCGGGTCGGTCGTTGAAGCATGCGTCTCGTTGGAACGCCTTTCTCCGTGGAAGTCTGCTTCCGCATTTCGACCGCCGCTATCCGACGGTGGTTCGCCCGAGCCGCCCTTCGGCCTGAAGCTCTTCATCGACGCCCAGGCTTCGATCAGTGTACCATCGACCGAGAAGTGATCCGTTGACAGCAGCCGCTTTACCTTGGGCTGAGAAAGGATCGCGCCGAGGAACTTCGCCGCGATGTCGCCATCAAGCAACCTGTCGCGGTTCTTCGAAAACACCGAATGGTCCCAAGCCGGGTCGTCAATGCCGATGTCAACGAACCAGCGGAAAAGAAGGTCGTATTCCAGCCGCTCCATCAAAAGCCGCTCAGAGCGGATGGAATAGAAGGCTTGCAAAAGCATGGCGCGTAAAAGCTTCTCAGGCGCGATCGATGGTCGCCCGATGGGCGAATAGAGTGCTTTAAACTCCCGCTCCAGCAAGACGAGTGCATCGTTCACGATCTGGCGGATCGCTCTCAGCGGATGATCACGACGAACGCGAGCCTCAAGATCGACATAGCTGAAGAGTTTACCTGTCCTCAAATCGCCGCCGCGCATCCATCAACTCCAATCTCGATGGTGCTAGTGAATCACGACAAACGCGATCACGCTAGGCCTTTTTCAACAGCCTGCTAGATCCTCGACGTCAGCCGCAGATCGCTTCCGCCTCGATCTCGACCTCATAGTCGCCGATCAGATTTCCGGCCTCGATCAGCGTATTGGCGGGGAGCACCTCGGCGAAAGCGCGTCCATGCGCCCGCGAGACCGGTTCCCATTTGTCGGCATCCCGCAGATAGATCCGCGTGCGGACGACATCGTCCATGCTGCCGCCCAGCGCCGAAATGGACGCGGCGATCTTGTCGAGAATGTATGTCGCCTGTGCACCGGCGTCGCCCGGTGCTACGCAGCGATCCGTACCGTGGGTGGCCGTGGTACCGGAGACCAGAATGCGGTCGCCGATGCGCACGGCTCGGCTGTAGCCGGCGATCGGCTCCCAGATGCTGCCCGAGGACACGCGTGATCGGCCGGGGCGACCCGGTACCGGTTCCGCCGTGTAGACGGAAGGAATGGCGTCCAGATGATGGCTGAGATCGCCCGATGCCGTCAGGAAGGGTGGCTTGCGGTACTCGTCGCCGCAGTCGCCGGGAATGGGATTTGTGACGGCAAAGGCTGCGTCGAGCGCGGCATGATCCGCATCGTCCAACGCAAAGGAGAAGACCTTCAGGTTGTCGCGGCGATGCTCGTTCTCGCCGATGCGCGCGCCGACTATGGTGGCGGCAACCGCATCGTGCTCGAGGACCCAGCGGCTGGCGACATTGGAAATCGAGACGCCGTGTTTGGCTGCGATCTGGCCCGCTGCGCGAAGGATGCCCTGGAACGCGTCCCAGCCGCCGGCGGCGTCGATGAAGCGCTTGTACTTGGAGCGGCTCCAATCGGCGATATCAGTCGGTTCGGCTTGGCCAAGCCATCTCTGGGATAGAAACCCGCCGCAAAGCGTACCGTAGGCGAGCAGCTTGACGCCACTCTTGGCGCACAGGTCCGACAGTGCGCCGGCGGCCCGGCGGTCCACCAGCGAGAAAGAAACCTGGTTGGTGGCGATATCGATGCCATCGGCCAGTGCCAAAGCCAGATGCCCGGCGTCGAAATTCGTCAGCCCGAGCGCGCCGATCAATCCCTCCTCGCGCAGCTTCTGCATCTCGTGCAAGGCGTCGAACCATGCCGGATGCTCGAAACTCCACCAATGGAACTGCAGCAGGTCGACCTTGTCTATCCCAAACCTCTCAAGCCGCTCCTCGACGCCACGGCGGACCACGTCTGCTGTCATCGGGCCAGGTTCAGGGCACCATTTGGTGAAGGCAACTGGGCGCGCGCCTTGTGAGTAGCGCGAAAGCAGGCGGCCGGTGATCAGCTCCGCCGAGCCGTAGTGATCGGCCATGTCGAACGTATCGAAGCCATCGCGGGCATAGGCCTGCAGCGCGTCGGCGCCTGTATCGGGATCGATGGTGGTCCCGTGCTTCTCGATGTCAGCCACTTGCCAGAGACCGCAGACGATGCGGCTGATGGAGAGACCCTTGGTGAGCGCGATGCGATCAGGCAGTTCCGACATGGTTCTATTCCTTGGTTTTTTGCACGCGCTTTCGCGTTAGCGATGCCAGGGCGTTGGACGCGCCGAGAATGCCGCGTGGGCGCAAGAGAAGGATGAGGCAGAGGCCCACGCCGATCATGACGATCTGCAGTGAGGCGGCGCGTGCCTGCTGTTCGGGCGGGACGAGGGCCGAAACAGCTGCAGCCGATACGGCCCAGAGGCCCCAGACGAGCACCGCACCGAGAATCGCGCCGCGATTGTTTCCCGATCCGCCGACAATCAGCATGGCCCAGACCTGGAAGGTCAGGATCGGCAGGTAATTGTCGGGTGCGATGAAGCCTATGAAGTGCCCCTGCGCCGCACCGGCAAGCCCCATGATAGCACCGCCGATCGTGAAGGCTTGCAGGCGGAACCGGATTGGCCGCTTGCCGAGCGCCTGGGCTGCAGTTTCGTCTTCACGGATCGCCCGCAATACGCGTCCCCAAGGACTCTTGGCCAGATGTTGCAAGGCCAGATAGAGAGCGAGGACGACAACCGACATCAGCGCCAGGTTGGACAGCGCGAACGCTAGCGGATCGCTGGCTAGGCTGGCGAACGGCCGGGGAATAAAGCCGATTCCGAATGCACCGCCGGTCAACGGCTGCAGGTTGAGAACGCAGAGCTGAACGGTGACAGCGACGCCGAACGTCGCGATGGCGAGATAATCCGACCGCAGCCGGATGGTCAGTGCTCCGACGAGCCAGGCGGCAAGGCCTGCGACCAGCGCACCCCCGATCCAGCCGACGGCGATCGGCAGGTCGAAGCCGCCGACACGGCCAGCGGCATCGGGCGTGGTCAAGAGGGCCGACACGTAGGCGCCGATCGCCACGAAGGCGGCAATGCCGACGTTGAAAAGGCCGGTCTGGCCCCATTGAACGTTTAATCCTAGGCACATGATCGCATAGGTCAGCGCCATGGTGAGGAAGAATGCGGCGTAGGCGATGAGGTCGAGGCTCATACTGCTCTCCCGAAGAGCCCGCGCGGGCGCAGCAGGAGAACGGCGACGAGGATGACGAAGGACACGGCCGCCCGCCACTCCGCTCCGACCAGCTGAACGGCGGCAGCCTCGGACAGACCGACGATCAGGCCGGCGATCATCGCACCTGGAACGCTGCCGATGCCGCCGAGAATGGCGGCGGCGAACAGCGGCAGCAGGAGGTCGTGGCCGAGATAGGGGCGGATCTGCACCAGCAGGCCGGTCATGATGCCGGCGATGCAGGCCAATGCCGCGCCGACGAACCAGACGACCCGGATTACCCGGCGGACATCGACACCGGCAATGCCTGCAAGCGCCGGGTTTTCGCTGACGGCGCGCATCGAGCGGCCGATATCGGTGCGGGTCATCAACAGATGAATGGCAATCACAGCCACGATCGACACGCCGAGCGACAGCAAATGATCTGGCGTCGCGCGCAGACCGCCGCCGATCTTGACCGCGATCTGCAGCGCCTTGGTGTAATAGGCGGGTTTGGAGGTGAAAATGAACTCGAGCAGGCTGCGCAGCGCCAGCGAGGCACCGAAACTTGCCATGACGAGAATGATGACCGCGCCGCCGCGCGCCCTCAGGCGTCCGAACAGAACTGCATCCACGGCAAGCGCCAGAATGCCAGTCAGCACGATCGCAACGATGGCGGCAAGCGGAAGCGACCAGCCGAACGAGAAGGGTCCGATGGGCTTGGTCAGCGACGTCGAGAGCAGGCCGAAACCGGCGCTGACGGCGAGCGCCAGGTAGGCGCCCCACGACAGAAGTTCGCCATGGGCGAAATTGGCAAAGCGCAGGATCGAGTAGGTCAGCGTGACGCCGATGGCGCCTAGGCCGATCATTGCGCCGGCGATCAGTCCGTCCATCAGGAATTGCGGGTTCATTGATGCTCCGCCGTATGGGGCTGGCTGGTGCCCAGATAGAGTTTGGCAATCAGCGGATCACCGAGAAGAGAGGACGCTTCGCCCTCATGGCGGATCTGGCCTTCAACCAGGATCACTGCACGGCTGGCGATGGCCAGTGCCGCTTTGACGTTCTGCTCGACCAGAACGACGGTCACGCCGTCGGCATTGATTGTCTTCAGCATCGCAAACACCTCGGCGACGATCTTCGGCGACAGGCCCGCCGATGGTTCGTCGAGGATCAACACCGGCGGATCGACGATCAACGCGCGGGCGACCGCAAGCATCTGCCGCTGTCCGCCGGAAAGCGAGCCGGCCAACCGCGACGGCTTTGTCGCAAGATCAGGAAACCGTGCGTAGAGCGCGGCGATCTTGTTCGCGCGCTCGGTCTTCGGCAGCACGGCGGCGGCAAGCTGCAGGTTTTCGTGGATGGTCAGCGTCGCGAAGATGTTTTCCGTCTGCGGCACGAAGGCGAGGCCTTCAGCGATCTTCCGATGCGTGGGAACGCGGGTTATGTCGCGCTCGCCAAGCGAGACGCTGCCGGAATGGATAGGAACGACGCCGGCGATTGCCTTGACAAGCGTCGATTTTCCTGCCCCGTTGGGGCCGAGCAGCACCAGCAGCTCGCCCTTGGCGACGGTAAGATCCACGCCGCGCACGATCGGCAGGTCCGGTTCGTAGCCGGCCACGAGCGCCTGCGTCCGGAGTGCAGGAGCGGTCATGCCAGGGCCCCGAGATAGGCCTCGATCACATCGGGATTGGATGCGACTTCGGACGGCGTGCCTTCGGCCAGTGGCTTTCCAAGCGCCATGGCGACAACGCGCGAGCACAGCCGCGAGACCATGTCCATGTTGTGTTCGATCAGCAGGATCGACTTGCCTTGCGCGTTGATATCGAGAATCCGGTCCATGATTGTCTCGAGCAGCGCGGGATTGACGCCGGCCGCCGGCTCATCGAGCAGGATCGCCTGCGGATCGGCCATCAGGATACGCGCCAGTTCGAGTAGCTTGCGCTGGCCGCCTGACAACACTCGCGCCGGTTGCGCTTCTAGTCCCGACAGTGTCACGAACTCCAGCAGTGTCCGCGCCTTGTCGATTGCGACGTTTTCCTGTCGCCTGACGTGGCCCGGACGCAGGAAGTTGGCAAACAGCCGTTCGCCGTCCTGCGCCTGAGCGCCAGCAAGCACGTTTTCCAGCACGGTCATCTCGAGGAAAGGTTTGGGGATCTGGAACGTCCGGCCGACACCGCGTCCGATCCGCCGCTCCGGGCTTTCCTGCGACACGTCGCGCCCGCCGATCCAGATCTCACCTGATGTCGGCTTCAGGCTGCCGGCGATCAGGTTGAACAGCGTTGTCTTACCAGCGCCGTTCGGGCCGATCAGCCCGACCATCTCGCCTGCCGCCAGCTTCAAGGACATGCCCGCAACGGCCGTATTTCCGTCGAATCGCTTCACCAGGTCACGCGCATCGATCACGGCTTGGGCAGGGCGCGCGGTGTGTGGTGCGGCGTCTGGCACGGGAGAGGGCATGGATGAAAGAAGTCTCTTGATTTGATTGATGATGTTTGATCAAACTTCACTGCATGGTGAAATGCAACCGAAAAAAGCGACAGCGGGTGGAGCGGGTCGGATGGTAGGGCAGGCGAAGAAAACGTCGGAGGCCGCCACAAGCGGTCACGATCGCGACGACGCCCTGTCGCCGGTCGGTCGCGAGACGTTGCAGGACCGCGTCTATGCCCAGCTTCGCAATTCGCTGATCAACGGCATGTTCGACGCCGGCGACGTTTTGCGCATCGTCGATCTCGCCGACAGGCTGCAGACCAGCACGATGCCGGTGCGCGAGGCACTCGGCAGGCTCGTTTCGGAGCAGGCGCTGGAATCGCTGCCGAACCGGTCCGTGCGCGTGCCGCTGATCACCCGCGACCGCCTCGACGATCTCGCCCGTGCCCGCATCCTGATCGAGGGGCAGATGGTGGCGCTGGCCTTGCCGAACTTGACAAGCGAGGATTTCGCGGTGCTGAAGCAGATCAATGTCGATTGCGACATGGCCTTCGAACAGCACGGCAAGGATATCGGTCATGTCACCTCGGCGCTGAACCAGCGCTTCCATTTCCATATCTATCACGCGGCGCGCTCGCAGGTTCTGATCCCGATCGTCGAGAGCCTCTGGCTGCAATCCGGCGCCATTATCCGCAAGGCCGCGCACATTCATGACGAGCAGGGAGGCCTGGCGGCGACCAACCATCACTGGGCGCTGATCAATGCACTGGAACGACGCGATGCGGAAGCGGCGGTGCAGTCGCTGTCCAACGACATCAGCCGCTCCTTCGATCTTATCCGTGGCCGGCTGGATGTCGGGCCTGACAGCGCGGCGGAAGATGTCGATCATGGCTGAGCCCGCCGGCGATGGTTTCGATCTGTTCGACCTGCGCGTCGATGTGATTATCCCCGAGGGCGGCGCCGTCTATTGTGGCGCCAAGCCCGGCGATCATTTCGAACTGCATGGCGAGATGCTGCACCTGCCGCCGGGGCAGGGCATCTCCATCTACTCGCTTTCGTCTGTCCTGCCGCTTCTAGCCGCCAAGCAGCGACCGACGCATCGCAACGACTGGATGACGACGGATGCCGACATTGCCTGCCCAGACCCCAATTGCTCGACACGGCTCAGGATCACCCGTACGGGTCTGCGCCGGTTCAGCCATGCCGCGACGACCGCGGTTCCCTTGATAGACGAATAGGCCAGACGACATGCAACGCATCACCATCGCCCCCGGTTACGAGATCTCCCGCGTCATTCGCGGGGGCTGGCAGCTGGCGGGCGGGCACGGCACGATCGATGCTGACCGCGCTGTCGAGGACATGATCGCCTTCGCCGACGCTGGCATCACGACCTTCGACTGTGCCGATATCTACACGGGCGTCGAGGAACTGATTGGTCGCTTCCGGCTGGCCTACAGGAACCTGCGCGGCGAAGAGGCGCTGGCGCGCATCCGCGTGCACACCAAGTTCGTGCCCGACCTTGCCGTGCTGCCTGTCATCAGCAAGGCCTATGTCGAAAGTGTCATCGACACCTCTTGCAAGCGGCTCGATCTTGATCGCCTTGATCTCGTGCAATTCCATTGGTGGGCGTATGATATTCCGGGCTGGCTTGAAACTGCGGGCTGGCTGAAGGAGCTGCATGACGCCGGCAAGATCGGCAAGATCAGCGGCACCAATTTCGACACGGACCATATCGAGGCGATCGTCGGCGCTAACGTGCCCTTCACCTCGCTGCAGCTGCAGTATTCGCTGCTTGACCGACGCCCGGAAAAGCGGATGGTGCAGCTGGCTGCCGACAAGAATTTCGCGCTGTTGTGCTACGGTACCGTGGCCGGCGGTTTTCTCGGCGATCGCTGGCTCGGCCAGTCGGAGCCGGAACATCCACTCGAAAACCGCTCGCTCACCAAATACAAGCTGATCATCGACGATTTTGGCGGCTGGGACCTGTTCCAGGCACTGCTCTCGACGCTCCGGAAGATCGCCGACCGGCACGAAGTGGATATCGCCACGGTGGCCAGCGCCGCGATGCTGACGAAGCCAGGTGTCGCCGCCGTCATCGTCGGCGCCCGCAACCGCGATCATCTGCCGTCCAATCTCGCAATCGCCGATATCAGGCTCACGCAAACCGATCAGGCGGACATCGACGCGATCCTTTCGCAGGCATCTCCGCTTGAAGGCGATGTCTATACGCTGGAGCGGGACCGGGAAGGCCGCCACGGCAGCATCATGAAGTACAATCTCAACAAAGGGGAACAACAATGAGATCGACATTTCTGCTTTCCGCCATGGTCGCCGCCCTTGCGGCATCCACGGCACCGACCTTCGCCGCCGATTGCGACATCACCGTCGGTCTCGTCATGGAGCTGACGGGACCGGCCGGCGAATATGGCCAAGCTGGCGCTAAGTCCGTCGAGATGGCGTTCCGTGATTTCAATGATGCCGGCGGTGTCAACGGTTGCAAGGTGGTCGCCGACACGCGCGACAGCCAGAGCCAGGGGAACGTTGCCGTCGACCAGGCCACGCAGCTCGTCAACATCAAGAAGGTGCCCGTGATCATCGGCGGCATCATCTCGTCGGTGTCGATCCCGATCCTGACCTCGGTCACGGCGCCAGCCGGCGTCGTGCAGGTCTCGCCGGCCTCGTCCTCGCCGACGCTGACCGAACTCGGTCGCACCGGCAAGACCAACGGCGTATTCTTCCGCACCATCACGTCGGACGCGCTTCAGGGCACCGCCGCAGCCAAATACGCGATCGATCAGGGTCTGAAGAAGATCGCCATCATCAACGTCAACAACGACTTCGGCGTCAACATGGTGCGCGAGTTCGAGACGGCCTACAAGAAGCTCGGCGGCACTATCACCTCGACCACGCCTTATAACGAGAAGCAGTCCAGCTATGCCTCCGAGGCCAGCGCTGCCATGGCCGGCGATCCCGAGGCGCTCTATCTCGTGAGCACGCCCGTCGATGGCGCCACGATCGCCCGCGCCTGGGTTTCCGGCGGCGGCCCCGCCAAGTTCCTGCTTAACGATGGGATGAATTCCAAGGACTTCATCGAGAGCGTCGGCGCGCAGTATCTGGAAAATGCCTACGGCACGTCGTCCGGCACCAGCCCGACCGCGTCGACGGAATACTTCAACAGCCACTACGAGGCCTTCTCCGGCGGGATTTCACCGTCCGCTCCGGCTGCCGACCGTTCCTACGATGCCGGTGCGATCGTTGCGCTGGCGATCGCCAAGGCCGGAAAATCGGATGCCGCTGCCATCAAGGCTGCCATGCCCGAGGTTGTCGCCGAAGGCGGCACGCCAGTTCATGCCGGCAAGGAGGAATTCGCCAAGGCGCTGCAACTGATCAAGGACGGAAAGCCGGTCAAGTACGAAGGTGTGATCGGCCCGGTCAGCTTCGACGAGTACGGCGATATCACCGGCCCGTTCCGCCTGTGGAAGATCACCAACGGTGAAATAACGACAGTCGGTGAACTCAGCGCCGACGAGGTCGGCAAGATCAAGGCGGGGAAGTAACCGGCGGCATGGCATGGGAGCACCTGCTGCCATGCCATGCCTGATTGTCTCACGCGGGCGCCATGGCGAAAATCGACGGGGGCTTACCGCGGTACTTTCGCAAAGCCCTTCACCAGAATCGGTCCCGTCGGCCGCCCCGTCGGCGATCCCCCGGGCTGTTCCAGAGTGATTTCGTAGAGCTGCTCCTCATGCGGTCGGGGCAATGCCCGACTATCGAGTTTGGTAGTCTGCCATGCATTGAGGAGACCCAGAGAGGTCGCCCCCATCTCCTTGCTCGGCAGTGTCCAAACTTGCATCGACTTGTCGGTTGGCGCCTCGAAATCACCAAGTGGAATGATGCGGGGATGGGTGTCGCCGAAATCCTCGACCACGACCAGAGGGGCTCCGGTCCCATCCATGAGAACTGCGATGACTTGCGGCCGTGGACGATCGAGGATGGCGTATCCGAGTGCGACCGCAAGAACGGCGGATGCTGTTATGGCGCTCAGTGCTGCCCATCTCCAGCGGGAGCGATTGTTGTCGTTTGCACTTGCGGTCGTGATCTGCGGCGCGGCCGCTCCTTTGTCACCGACTCCGAGCGACGCCTCGATGCGCGACCAGAGGTCCGGATCGATCGGCTCCGCCCGGCCGGCGAGATCGAGTTCCAGGAACCTGTCCCTGGTTCTTGCAACGGCGACACGAAGCATCTGGTCCGTTTCCATCTCGGCCTCGAATGCGCTCATTTCGGTCGCGTTTAGCAGCCCGAGGACGTATTCGTCGGCGCGCTCTGCAGCTGTGTTTCGGCGATCACTCATGACATGCACTCCCGAAGCGAGGCCAGGCCGCGTTTGATCCACGCTTTGGCTGTGCCAAGCGGCACCTTGAGGCGGCCCGCGATTTCGCCGTGGGTGTAGCCCGATACATAGGCCATGAGGATGCTCTTGCGTTTCGATTCGTCGAGCTGCGTGAGGCATTCGCGAAGGCGGCTCTCGCTGTTCAACTCATCGAAGAGATCGGTAGGCAGGGTATCCTGCTCCTTCTCCTGAATTCGATCGAGTGTCTCCGCGTCCGTCAATTCCCAGCGGTCTTGGTCCCGCAGTGCATTCAGCGATCGGTTGCGGACGATGGCATAGATCCAGCCGCGAGCAGATCCTCGTTCCGGTGCGTATTGCGATGCCTTGTTCCATATCTGGATGAAGGCATCCTGGACAATTTCCTCGGCGAGGTCACGGCGTCGAACGATCCTTTGGGAGACAGCGATCAGCCGTGGCGCCTCGCTATCGAAGATAAGGCGCAGCCCGGCCTTGTCGCCGTGCTTACAAGCGGCCAGCGCGCCCGCCAACATCTGCTGAGCATCCAGCATCCTATCTCCCTGTGCTCGGTCTCTCTACACGGAACCAAACGCGCCACAAAAGCGACGATCTCGGTGCCTTCGCGATTGGATAGCCGGTTCGTTTCCAAAGTTGCCATGACGCGTCTACACGCCAGCACGAAAAATAGATGCAAATATTTTTTGCGCAGCTGCATCCAAACCGATCTGCCACGTGTCCTCGGTGAGGGAAAGCCATCACGGCGCTTCCTCATTTGTCGAACAATAGGGAGAAAAGACATGAATCGTTCCAAGATTGCCATCATCACCTCGGCCACGATGCTGGCTGCCGCAACGGCACAGGCAGCGCCGGTTCTTGGATTGGTCGGTGACAAGACGCTTGTCATGTTCGATACCGAGAAGCCCGGCGTCACGAAGACGATGGACGTGTCTGGTGTCGACAAGCTGGTCGGCATCGACTTTCGGCCGGGATCAAAGACCGTAATCGGAGTTACGCCTGATAACACGATCGTTTCCGTCAATCTGGAAACCGGCGCGGCCACTGAAGTGGCCAAGATGGACAAGCCGCTGGCGATGACCGAAGCTCCGGTAATTGTTGACTTCAATCCGATGGCGGATCGCCTACGCTACATGACAGGCACAACGAACCACCGCGTCCACCCTGACACCGGCGCCGTCACTGTCGATGGCACGCTGGCATACGAAAAGGGCGATATGCACGAGGGTGAAACGCCGAACATCGTTGCGGCAGCTTACACCAATTCCTTCGGCAAGCCCGAGAAGACTGCGATGTACAATATCGACGCCACGATCGGCGCACTGGTGCAGCAGACAAAGCCGAATGACGGCACATTGAAGGCGATCGGGAAGCTCGGGATCGAAGGAAAGCCTGCCGCCTACGCATTCGATATCCAGACGACGGAAGACGGCAAGAATACTGCTTGGCTCGCCGCCAGCAACACGCTTTACACCGTCAATCTGGAAACGGGTGCTGCGACCGAAGTTGGGAAAATCTCCGGCACTGACCTGGAAGTCCGGGCGATCGCGGTGCTGCCGGCAAGCTGAGCCGACAGGTAGGCCCAAACCTTCACATACACAAAAACGAAGCCCGGCAGACAATCGCCGGGCTTTCTCATCACAAAACTTAGACCTGGAAGCGCGGATCCGGGCTGCGACCTATCTAAACGCGACTTCCAAATTCTGCCGGTCCTGCGCTATTATCTTGCACCGGGTTTCGAACCCTTCGCCCTTGATCGCGAGGACGAATTCGGGCGGGATTCCGGCGGAGTTGAAAACGGTCAGGCCGGCGCTGTCGGCGCCGAGTGATTTTATGGTGCAGTCGATCGTCGAACGGCGGTCGTTGAACAGGATAGAACCTGCCTTCAAGACCCGTCGACGGGCGCCGGTCGAATGATCGCCAGGCATCGAGCTCCAGGATACGCAGCGGTCGCGGCCGTTCTGCTTGGCATGGTACATGGCGGCGTCCGCCTGCGCGAGCAGGGTTTCGATATCCTTGCTGACGATTGAGAGTGCCGAGATACCTAGGCTTGCCGTTACAGCAAGTGATGCACGGTCGCCCTTGACCAGTTGCGCAGAGATTGCGGTCCTTATCTTCTCAGCAACGACGATCGCCTCCTCTCGCGATGTATGGGCGAGGATAATGGCGAATTCCTCGCCGCCAAGGCGACCAAACAGATCGCCGACGCGCAGGATAGCCCTGCACGTTGCCGACACGGCCTTCAGCACTTCGTCGCCGGTCGCGTGTCCGTGTGTGTCGTTGACGGTCTTGAAGTGGTCGATATCGAGAACGATGCAGGCAAGATTATGCTGATGACGGAGCGCCAGCGAGATCAACTGATCCGCCTCCTGCTTGAACGCCCGGCGCGTCAAGCCTTCGGTCAGGCTGTCGGTGGCTGCCGATTGCAGCAGCTCGATCCGATCCATGGCGGCTCCGGCCAGTTCAGCCAGAATCGTGCGGTCTTTCTGTGCGAATACCTTTGGCTGCCGGTCGATCGCGCAGACGGTGCCGATCGTGTGGCCATCGCGTGTCTTCAGAGGGAACCCTGCATAGAACCGGATATGACTGTTTCCGGTGACGGCAGGATGCTGGGCGAAGCGTGAGTCCTTGGTCGCGTCGGCGATAAGCAGGGGTTCCTCAAGGTCGATGACATGGCGGCAGAAGCTATCCTCGCGCGGAACCTCATCGGCGCCAAGTCCGGAGCACGCCTTGTACCATTGGCGATGTGCATCGATCAGCGAAACAAGACCGATTTCAATCGAGAATATTTCCTTGATCAGCCTGACGATCCGCTCGAACCCGTCGTCTCTCGGCGTATCGAGAAGGTCCAGCTGCTCAAGGGCTGCCAGCCGATCGGCCTCGCGCTTCTCCGCGTCGGTTGCCGACTTACCGAATACCCTAACAACCATATCTGCCATCCCTCTCACGCTGATGAGATGACAAGGGGTCGCATATATTGATGAAGAAATAAAATATCTTGGGCCGGTTAAGGCAGGTTGTCCGCCACTCTTTGAAGTGCCGCAAGAGCGAATATGCCGCCTTCAGCCCGGAAGCCCCTTTTCAGGGACGTTCCGAGATCATGGGCGCGCATCAAAAGAGGCGACCGGCCGACAGCAATGTCGGGCCTTCGACCGCCTCCTGAATCACTTGTTCTTCAGCAGCCAGATCTTGCCAGCCATGGTGATGCCATGACCGCTCTCGTCGGCAGCAGCGCTACCATCGATCGGCTGAAGGAAGCCGAGTTCGCGCAGTTCGACCAGCGTCGTGGTGGTCAGAAACTTGATCTTCTGCGGGCGCTCGCGGAAGCGGTCGGTCTTGGCATAGGTGACGACGGCATTCAGGTGCGTCCACTTCTTGGCTTCGGCGGGAAATACATCGCCGTCCATTGCGAGCTTCAGTCCCCTGATCTGGGTCGGTGTGAGTTCAATCATCGTATGTATCTAGTCCTTGGAACGTGAAAGTTCGGCTGTGTCGCAGCCGGTATTGGTGCTGGCGTTCTTGCCAGCAGTTCAGGCCGTCGCTGCGTTTGCATCCCTGAAGGAAACAAGCTTGCCGCTCGTCTCGTCCCAGAGCACCAGTTTTACACATTTCAGGCTCTGCCAGATTGTGATGCGACCGATCGCAGCCAGCTCGGGATGGTCGCGCAGCACCTCGGGAAGCCGGTAGTATGGTATCCTGCTTGCGAGGTGATGAACATGGTGGATGCCGATGTTGCCGGTGATCCAGCGCAGCACCGGTGGCAAATCGTAGTGAGACGCACCGTGCAATGCTGCCTCGGGAAAGTCCCAGTCCTTTCCATCCGCCCAATGCGTATCTTCGAACTGGTGCTGGACGTAGAATAGCCAGACGCCTGCGGCGCCGGCGATCAGGACGATCGGGAGATGGACAGTGAGAAAAGGCACGATGCCGGCAAACCAGATGATCGCTCCTGTGAGCACCGCGATAGCTGCGTTCGTTCCCATGGTCGATACCCACGGAACGGAACCGTCGCGCATCAGACCAAAGGGCAGGCGCTGCTTGATCAGGAAGATCCATGCCGGGCCGATGCCGAACATCACAAGCGGGTGACGATAAAGGCGATAGCCCAGCCGCTTAGACCAGCTCAGCGCCCGGTATTCGGCCACGGTCAGCGTGGTGATGTCGCCGATGCCGCGCTCATCGAGATTGCCCGCTGTAGCGTGATGTGCCGCGTGTGTGCGGCGCCAGTAATCGTAGGGGGTCAGTGTCAGCACGCCGATCGCACGTCCCGTCCAGTCGTCCAGACGACGACGGGCGAAGAACGAGCCGTGACCGCAGTCGTGCTGGATCATGAACAGCCGCAGCAGGAACGCGGCGGCAGGAATGACCAGAACAATGCCGAGCCAGAAACCCATGGCGACTGAAACGTAGGCCGCGATCGAGATCACCGCAAATGGCAGGACGGTGACGAGCAGCTCGAGGCTGCTGCGTCCCATTCGGGGCTGGCGGTAAGCCGCCAGAATCTTTAGCCAAGCACGAACATTTTCTTCGGAAGGTTCTGCAGTTGCGTAGGCGTGGGCGCTCATAGAGATCGATCCGCTGTTGTCTGGATAGGGCGCGCAACCGAGAATGACCCGCGTGCACCGGCTGGCATCATGTCGACTATCAGCCCTGGCGAGCCTTGCGTGCGGCGTAGCGGCGATCGCGTTCGGCCTTGCGCGCAGCCTCGTCGGCAATGACGCGAGCGATACGGTTGTCGGCTTCCGCCTGGCGGGCTTCCGCTGCGGCTTTTTCATGAATTTCCGCTGCTTCGGTCAACGCCTTGGCTTCAGCCAGAATCCGCTCGTTCTCGGCCTTCTTGGCAGCATCGCGCTCGGCGCGGCGGGCTTCGCGGGCCGTGGCGATGGCTTCGCGCGCAGCAAGCTTCTCCTGCATCTCAGGATCGGTCGGTTTTGGTGCCGATGCAAACTTCGACAGCAATTCTTTCTTTGCCTGTGCCGCAGCAGTACGACGCTCTGCAAAGCCATTGTCGTTCGGATGTCTCAACGTGTGTTCCTTGTTCGATTGCTAGGTTCGATTGCTAGTTCAATGTGGCGCCGCGGTCTCAAGTGGCAGTGCCGGTTCCAGCCGCTGGAAATGCTAATATCCAAGACGGAAAAAGGCCAGACCTCAGCCTGACCCTCTTAAAACCGAGTGCTGCCATGCCGGTACATCCGCGGTCATGGTAGTCTTGGACTTAGGCGGCCTGAAGCTGACCGGCAGACATCTTGCCCGACTTGCGGTCCTGTTCGATTTCAAAGCCGAGCTTCTGGCCTTCGACGATCGAGTTCATTCCAGCGCGCTGAACAGCAGAGATGTGTACGAACACGTCCGCGCTGCCATCGTCAGGCTGAATGAAGCCGAAGCCCTTAGTTTCGTTAAACCATTTTACGGTGCCAGTGGTCATTGGATAACCCTTTCATAGCATTTCTGTTTCCCACCGGGCGACGCACAGCGGGTGTTCTTCGACGTTTGAAAGGGGAAGTTCGTTAGCGGGCGCGATGCGCAGCAAAAAACAAATATCGGCAGACAAAGGATCGATAGCGGCTTAATACAGGTTCGATAGGGCTGCGTCAACTTTTTGTTTTGTTCATAATTCTATATGCTACCTATGGATGCATCAACGTAATGACTACAGGCCGAAAACGAGATCGATCGACAGCGCCTGCATCGGGCGAACCGAAAGCGGTCTCCGAGCGGTTGACAGCTCGTATGTCGGTCCGTGCGTTGCGCATGGCCTATCTGGCCCTGGGCCTGCTGATGCTTGTACTGGCCTTCATCGGCGCCCTTTTGCCGCTAATGCCCACAACCATTTTTCTGATCCTTGCCGTCGGGTGTTTCGCCCGCTCATCGCCGCGTCTGGAGGCCTGGATTCTCGACCACCCGAGATTTGGCCCCACAGTCCGGGCATGGCGGGAGGAGGGTGCAATTCCCATGGCTGCGAAGATAATGGCCGTGTCGGGAATGATTATCGGGTATGCCGTCTTCTTTTTCAGCGTCAGGCCGGGACCGGTTCTTGGCGTGGCAGTGGCTGCCGTCATCCTCGCTTGCGGCATCTATGTCGGCTCAAGGCCATTGCCGCAAAGCCGATCCGGTGACTAACAGGCATCGAGCACAAGGCACTGTCGGCAATCGATCTGCGGCATATTCCAATTGCAATGAAACTGTTTCGCCATCGATTGCGTAACTGCGTCGGGTCCTTGTTCAGGATCACGGTTTCGTCGCCTGAGCGTCCAGCGCAGGCGTGGGTCTTCCGGCACGCAGAACACGGAGACAGCAACTTGCGTATCTTGTTGATGAGCCTCGGAGGCGCCACGATCGTGGCTTGGGCAATCGCATTCTACATGACGTCGGTCGGCGGCTAGCTCTTCCGACGCCTCGCGAAGCTCGAAGGCGCAGGACCTTTGCATTTCAGGCATTTGGTACCGCAGAAAAAGCCGCGCGCCTTCCAGCGCGCGGCTTGACGTTTTAGAGCAGGCCTGCTGCGGTCATCAGTTCCACGACCTTCTTGTTGTCGAGCTTTGAGGCTTCGACCTTCGGAGCGTGGAGATCGGCAATCGGCACCAGCTTCGGGTTCGCATCGCCGTTGATGGCGTATTCGAACGAGTCGCCGTTCTTCAGGATGTCCTGGCCAGCCTTCGACGTGATCCACTTCAAGAGCGCCTGGGCTTCCTTCGGATGCTTGCTTGATTTCAGCACGCCACCGCCGGAAACACTGAGGAAGGCGCCTGGATCTTCGTTCTTGAAGTAATGCAGCGATACGTTCTTGCTGTTCTCGCCGGTCTTCGCCTGATCGCCGAACCAGTAGTAGTGATAGATGACCGCGCCTTCGACTTCACCGGCATTGACGGCCTTCATGGCGACGCTGTTGCCCTTGTAGGCCGTGGAGTTTTCCTTCATGGCCTTCAGCCACGCGGTCGTTGCCTCCTCATCCTTCAGCTGCAGCAACGCGCCGACGATTGCCTGGAAGTCGGCACCACCAGGAGACGCGCCCCAACGACCCTTCCAGGCCGGATCGGCGAGATCGAGCAGAGACTTTGGCAGCTTGTCTTCGGTGAGCTTGTTCTTGTCGTAGGCAAATACGGTCGAGCGGGCGGCAATGCCGGTCCACAAGCCGTCGGCTGGATGATACTGGGCGGGAACCTGGGCCAGCGTTTCCTTGTCGACTGGAGCAAACAGGCCGGCGGCGCCGACCAGCGCCATGGCGGGCGAATTCTCGGTCAGGAACACGTCCGCCGGCGAGCTGTCGCCTTCCTGGACGATCTGGTTGGCGAACTGCATGTCGCTGCCCTTGCGGACGGTGACCTTGATGCCGGTATCCTTGGTAAAGCCTTCGGCCCACTCGGTGCCGAGACCTTCGTGCTGGGCGTTGTAGACCACGATGCCTTCGGCATCTTCTGCAAAGGCGCCGCCTGCGAATGCGGTCGCGGCGAGAAGAACTGCGGCCGAGGCCAGCTTCAGGCTGATGGATGTCTTCATGTCGTACTCCCGATTGGAGCGAAACCGAGCGCAAATGGGCTCAAGTTTTCGGTCGCTATGAATTGGTTGGCTCATGTATTCGAAAGCCGGTGGAGCGAAGATCCACAAAACTATTCAAACACACTCCACTTATCGCGGGCCTTCGGCCATGGCCATGCGGACTAAAGTCCCTATCGGTGATCGTAGAGGGCCGGGGACGCTATCGCCGGCGATCAAAAGAGCGAGACTTGGCACCGCGGCGAAGATGTTTCGCTGCAGGGCGGCCGCTGTGGTCGCGAACACCAAGGAGCACAACAATGCGCAAGACGACCCTCTACATCTGCCTTGCCCTGGCATCGTCGGTTCTCGTGTTGGGAACGGCAGTCAACGCGGCTCCGTTGTCGACAACGCCGACAAACGCGGCCCGTCCGACCCTCCTCGACCTGCTGCGCCATGGAACGGATGACAATCTCGCCAACGGGCATCATGGCCGTGGCCGTGACCACAGCCCGAATCACGCCTCCAACAATGATCGTGGCTCTGCCTCATCACGCGGTCACGGCGCAGACGATGGTGCCGGGCACGAACATCACGGCGGCAGTCATGGAGGCGGCAACGACGATGGCCCAGGCGACGATCACGGCGGTCGCCGTTGACCTCTCGTCCACCGATCAGATTGCCCGGTCCCAGATGGGGCTGGGTCGTTATCGAAGGAGCGCGCATATGCAAGGCTGGGCTAAAATTCTACCGGCAATCATGCTCTGTCTGCTGATGGCTCTGGTTTTTCCAGTGGCCGCCCGCGCGGACAAGGGCAATGGTGGTGGCTCAAGCGGTAGCGGAAGTTCCAGCGGTAGTGGAGGCGGATCGAATTCGGGATCCGGATCGTCGGGCTCTGACCACTCCGGTTCTTCGGGCTCGCACGGATCTAGTGACAGCGCCGGTGGGGGCAGTCACCATGGAAACGGCGACGGGCGCACGGGTTCGATATCCCGCAGCGACGACAGAGCTTATGATGGCGGCTGGCATGAGCGAATCCGCAACGGGCGCTACGAACTCTTCGACCCGGACGGTCGTCTGGTCATCCGACGCGCCGCCAAGGGCAGCGATATCGTCCGTCGCGATTGACCGGCCCTATGGCCGGGATCGTGCATCGCGCAAGAAGATTGCCGCTTCCGTCCGGTTGCGCGCCTTCAGCTTCTGCAGAATGCGCGTCATGTTGTGCTTGATCGTCTTTTCCTGAAGGCTCAACTGCCGCGCCACCTCCTTGTTGCTGTTGCCGTCGGCGACCAGCCCGAGAATCTGCTCCTCGCGCGGCGTCAGGCTGGCCAACGCATCCTCATGCGGATTTCGTGTCGGATCGGACACCGCTTGAGGCGCGTCGCCTTTCATCTCGGTCAGTATGCGTGCCGCAAGGCTCGGAGAGACGTAGCTCTCGCCAGCGACGACGTTGCGAACCGCGGAGACAAGGGTCGAAGCGCTTACGCCCTTGAGGATGTAGCCTTTTGCTCCTTCCTTCAGAGCGTCGAACAGATCGCTGTCCTCTTCCGATGCCGTGAGCACGATGATGGCTGCCGAGGCATGCTCGGCCATGATGACCCGCAACGCATGATGTCCGCCACCTGGCATCGAGAGGTCGAGCAGGAGCACGTCAGGCCGATGCTGTTTGAACAGAGCGATGGCATCGGCAGCATTCGAACCTTCACCGACCACCACGAAACCTGGCTCGTCGGCAAGGCTGCGCGACAATCCGTTGCGGAAGATCGGGTGATCATCGACGATTGCGATCCTCAGCATCGTTCCGCTCATTCCGTTCCCTTTCTGGGTAGGATCATCTGCACGGTCGTGCCGTGATCGGCATTCGAGGCGATCTCGAGCCGGCCGCCAAGGCCGGCCAGCCGCTCTTCAAGCCCGGCAAGGCCGAGACCTCGCTCCTCCGCCATCCGCACGAAGCCATTACCGTTGTCCCGCACCGAGATCCGGATGCCGTCGTCGTCTTCGCGGGCGAGAACGGAAATCTGCGTTGCCCCAGCATGCCGCGCCGCGTTGCTCAGCGCCTCCTGAATGAAGCGGTAGGCGCAGATTTTCGACGCCTGGGTTGGAATGACGAGCGTGCCGATATCGGCATCGATTTTTGCTCTCGCATGCGTTTCATGCGCCTGGATTGCGCGGCGCACGACATCGTCACCCTGCAGCCTTTCCAGTTCCGGCAGCGTCAGGCCGCGGCAGATATTCCTGATTTCCTGGATTGCTTCGGTAATCGAACTGCTGACCAGTGATTCGTCGTCGCCCTTGGCCGTACCCCTGCCGATTGCTTCAAGACGCAGCGCTGCGAAGCCAAGGAGTTGGGCGGGGCCATCGTGCAACTCGGCGGCGATACGCCTGAGGTATCGCTCGTTGATGGTCGCGGTGCGCTGCGTCGCCCTGTCTGCGCGCTGACGCAGTGCCCGGTTCAAATCGAGCATCCGGGACAACTCGATGACCTGCGCATCAAGCGAACGGCGCTGCATCTTGATCAGGTGGCTGCCGCGCGCAACGATGATGAACAGCAGAGCAAGCATTCCCGCCGTGACGGTGCCGACCACCAGCCAGCTTTGCAGCCGAACGACCGCCAGTTCGGTGCTGAGATCGCTTGCCAGCTCGTAGAACTCGGCGACGCCGATGATGTCGCCGGACCAGGGCTCGCGAATCGGGCTGTATATCTCCAGCAGCGGCTGCCCGCTCTTCTGCTCGAGTTGGTTTTCCTCGCCCTTGAGTTCGTCGAATTCTGCGTGGATGGATCCGGAAAGGGCGGTCGCCAAACCATTCGTCATCGCAAAATGCCTGCCCACCAGGCTTGGCTCGCTGCTGAAGATGACGGTGCCATCCGGGCGCCAGATCTTGAACGAATAGAGCCTGCCGCTCAGCACGCCCTGCTGCAACGTCTCGGTGAGGGCCCTTTTGGCGCCGTCACCAAGCGAGGTCGCCGATGCCAGTTCCTGCGTCAACGGAGCGATGATGCTGTCGACGTAGAGGGCCGTTGCGCCGGCTGCATTGCGCACCGCCGCACCCTCGATGCGGTTCGTAACCCACAAGCCGATCAATGCCATCCCGAGCATCAGCACCAGCGCGCCGACAATCGCGAATTGCCAGGCGAGGCTCAATCGGTCGCGCAATATCTTGCGGTGTGTCGTGACGGCGGTGACATTCATGACGGCACCATAAACATGTTTGATGCGAAGAAGAAGAAGGACCTGTGGCGCGCAGATAGGACCAAAGTCTGTGGTTTTGAAGTCTGGTTTGCGAATACTTTGCAGCTGCATTGAAAACTGGAAGATGCACTTGCAAGTCATTGTTAACTAGAAACCTTTGTTGATCTTTCTACGCTTTTTATTTGACAGTTTAGAGCCTGTCGCATACCCAGCCCCGCATCGGGGAGTAGCCACCGCAGACAAGCGGGAGCGTGTCAACATACTCGTGCTTCGGCACGTGGCGTGTTCGGCCGAAACATTCGGCTCGGCAAGACCGCGGCAACCTCCACCTGGCCGCAACAGGGTGGACAAGCTTCGGTTTTCATCGTCCGAAAGGTTTCGCTATGTCCTTTTTCTCGATCATCGTGCTGGCTTTCAGCATGTCCATGGATGCGTTTGCCGTTTCAGTGGGTCGCGGCGCGGCGCTTGGACGTCCACGCCTGCGCGAGACGATCCGGACGGGTGTCGTCTTCGGGATCGTCGAGGCGATCACGCCGCTGACCGGCTGGGCTGCAGGTGTCGCCGCTGCCCGTTTCGTGACGGCAGTGGACCACTGGATCGCGTTCGGACTGCTGGCCGCCGTCGGCTTCAACATGCTCTACACCGCGCTCGGCAACAAAGAGGACGAAGAGAAGAAGGTCGGCATGTCCTTTGCCGTGTTGGTTGCGACGGCGATCGGCACCAGTCTCGATGCCATGGCTGTCGGCGTGTCGCTGGCTTTTCTGCAGGTCAACATCATCGTCATTGCGGCGAGCATCGGCATGACAACCTTCCTGATGGCGTCTGGCGGCATGCTGGTCGGTCGCCTCATCGGAGAGCGGTTGGGACGGATCGCCGAGGCTGTCGCCGGTGTTGCGCTGATCGCTGTGGGTGCAACAATCCTTTACGAACATTTGCTTGCAGCCTGACTGCCCGATTGTCGCTCGCTACAGATTCTCTTGATCCGCATGCAGCAAGCGGTCTGCAACGGGCTGCCGGCGTTTAAGCTGTGTCCATCAAATCCGGATGCCTCATATGCAAATTTCGCTCTGCTCATCTGGTGTGCAATAAGATACATATTTGTGCATCAGAGATGGAGATGTGCAATGAAATTCACCAACAAGATTGTCGAGTACTTTCAGCTTGGCAAAGCCTACCGCGAACTTTCCCGCCTCGACGATGCGGCACTCAAGGACATCGGCGTCAATCGTTCGGACCTGAAGCGTCGCGTCTACGGTCGCTGATCGATCCAACAAAATACAACTGTATGGGGCCTGCGCATGCGGGCCTTTGTTGTTTCTGGGGCATGGCTATCCTGGATGAATTGCGGACACTGCCTCTAGATTTTTCCGATCTTGGCCGGTCGTCTTCATCAACGCCACAATCTCGGCATCCCAACACCTTATGGCTTTCCTCCCGATATTTGTGTGAGGAGAGCAAATTGGAAATTCAGATCAAATTCATGGCAGCCCTGGGTCTTGCGTTTTCAACCGCTGCGATAACGCCGGCGCATGCTGCTGGCATAAGCGCTGATGCGCTGGCCGGAAAAGCCTGGGTCGAGGCAAAGCCACAATCCGGTTTGCCGGGTGTTATGATGGTCTTTCTGTCCGACGGAACACTGTTGATGGATTCCTGTTGGGAGACCTACGCGTTGCGAGAATGGAGGCGCAACGGGCCGGATTCCGTTTCGTGGGACGAAGACGGCGCGAAAATCTCGGCCAAGATCAAGTCGATAACGCCGACGCAGTTGACGCTGCAGGTAAAGGCTGGGCGTGACACGGTCGAGCATCGCTACCTGGCGGCCAAGGTCCCGTATGTCTGTCCCGACATGAAGCGGTGAAGTTTTAGCAATCCTCGGACTCAAAAAGAACTCCGGCCGCGTTTCGCTGCCGGAGTCTTCGCATCTGATCTCCGCCTGACTGCTTTAGTCGTGCAGAGCGCCGTCGACAATCACGATCGGCTTTCCCCGCGAGCAATGCTCGATCCTGGCGTCGATCCGGTAGATATCCCTGAGCATCTCCCGGGTGATGACGGATGCGGTATCGCCGCTGGCCGCCATGACGCCGCCGTTGATGACGATGGTGTTTTCGCAATAGTGCAGCGCGTGATTGAGGTCATGCAGAGCAATGAGAACGATCATGCCGTCGCGCTTTGCCGTCTGTGAAATGAAGTTCAGCACTTCCACCTGGCGATGCAGGTCGAGCGCCGAGGTCGGCTCGTCCATCAGCAAGACCTTCGGATTGCGGATCAGCGCCTGGGCCAGCGACACCAACTGGCGCTGTCCGCCGGAGAGCTCTCCCAGCCCGCGAAATGCCAGATCGTCAATCCGCAAGGCCTTTAGGATACGATCGATCTCGGTCAGTTCCTCATCGGCCACCCGCCAGCTGCTGCCTTGCTTGGCTGACAGGAGCACGGACTCGTAGACGGAAAGCACGGCATTGGCGCCGGTATCCTGGGGCATATAGCAGATGCTGCGTGGCCCGGAGTCGCTGCCGGACAGCTCCACCAGCCCAGTACCTTTGATCAGCGAGGCGATGCGTTTGAACAGCGTCGATTTGCCGGCGGCGTTGGGGCCGATGATCGCCGTGACACTGCCGGCTTTCAGCTCGTCGATGCTGACGTCTGAGAGAACCTTGACCCGCCCGTAGCTGGCGCCGAGCCCGTTGAGCGTCAGCGTCACCATGCGCGCCTCCGGTTGCTGAATATGAGCACGAAGAAGAAGGGTACGCCGACCAGCGCGGTGATCACACCGATCGGCAGGATTGCGCCTGGGATCAGCATCTTGCTGACCACCGACGTGCCCGACAGCAACAACGCGCCGCAGATGACCGCGCCGGGCAGAAAGAAGCGCTGATCCTCGCCGACGACCATGCGCGCGATATGTGGGCCAACAAGGCCGACGAAGCCGATCGTTCCGACGAAGGACACCGGGATCGCAGCAAGCAGGCTGACGACCATCATCGTCTGCAGGCGCAGGCGGCGGACGTTGATACCCATGCTGGCGGCCTTGTCGTCGCCGAGGCGCAGCGCGGTCAGCGCCCAGGCGTCCTTCATGAACAAAGGTACCGTCACGACAAGAACGCCGGCCGTGAACCAGACCTTCGGCCATGTTGCCTTTGTCAGGCTGCCCATGGTCCAGAACACCACGGCAGCGAGCGCCTGTTCGGAGGCTAGGTATTCGAGCAGCGAGAGCGCGGCGTTGAAGGTGAAGACCAGCGCGATGCCGAGCAGAACGATGGTCTCGACGCTGACGCCCCGCATCGTCGACGCAAAGTGGATGAAGAGGGCAGCCGCCATCGCCATCAGGAAGGCATTGAGCGGCACCATGTATTGGATGGCGCCAGGAAACAGCGCGACGCCGCCCACCAGCGCAAGCGCGGCGCCGAAGCTTGCCGCAGCGGAAATGCCGAGGGTGAACGGGCTTGCCAGCGGATTGGACAGGATGGTCTGCATCTGCGCACCAGCAACGGAAAGCGAAGCGCCGACGGTGACCGCCATCAATGCGATCGGCATGCGAATGTCCCAGATGATGACGCGCAGCTGGGCTGCCACGCCGGATGGGTCAGCCAGCGCCGACAGTACCTCGGAAAGCGAATAGTTCGCCGGTCCCAGCGCCATGTCGAGCGCGATGCTGAAACAGAGTGCCACGGTCAGAAGCACAAGGATGACGATGCGGCGAAAGGCAAGGGCGCGATACTGCTCGCGCCCTGTCACCGTTGTCTCTGCGGCACTGACGGCCATTGTCACATGTCCTTCAGCGAGACGAAATAGCCCTGCTTGTAATCAAGCGGCAGGAAGCGGGCATGCAGGTCCTTGAACGTCGCTTCCGGGTCGAGGTCGGCGAAGAGTTCTGGATGCAGCCACTTTGCCATCTCCTGAATGGCGACGAACTGGTAGGGGTTGTTGTAGAACTGGTGCCAGATGGCGTGGACATTGCCGTCCTCGACGGCCTTGACGTCGGTGAATGCGGGGCGCTTGGTCAAGGCTTCGAGCTTGCGCCTCGCTTCCTTCAGGTCGGCGCCATAGCCGACACCCACCCACGCGCCGCCGGGCACATACTTGTCCCAGTTGCCGCCGGTAATGATGATCTGGTCAGGATTGGAGGCGATGACCTGCTCCGGATTGACCGTTCCGAACGTGCCGGGGATGATGTTCTTGGCCATGTTGATACCACCGGCGATCTCGACCATCTTGCCGAAATTCTCGTTGCCGAAGGACATGCAGCAATCGTCGGAATAGCCGCCGGCGCGCTCGACGAACACAACAGGCTTTTTCGGATTGTTCTTATCGAGAACGTCGGTCACCCGCTTGATGCTGTCGGCGCGGAACTTGATGAAGTCCTCCGCGACCTGTTCCTTGCCCATCAACTGGCCCATGACCCGCATGCTCGGCTCGGTGTTTTCCATCGGCTTCTCGCGAAAATCGACGTAGACGAGCGGAATGCCGACCTTGGCAAGCTTCTCGATGTAACCGGCCTCCTCGGTTGCCGTCTTCGCATCGACGTTCATCAGGATCACGTCTGGCTTCAGCACGACCGCCTGCTCGATATCGAACGTGCCGTCCTTCATACCACCGAAGGTCGGGAGCTTGGCGATCTCGGGATATTTGGCCAGATAGGCGTCATAGGATTCCGGATCGGCCTTTGGCAAGTCGTCGCGCCAGCCAACGACATGCTGGAACGGCGCATCCTTGTCGAGTGCGGCAAGAAAATAGATCTGCCGCCCTTCGCCAAGGATCATGTGCTTGACGGGGGCATTCACCTCAACGTTGCGGCCGGTCACGTCCTTGATGGTGATGGTGTCGGCAAGGGCAGGCCAAGCTGTGGACAGAAAAAGAGCCGCTGCAAGCGCGCGGGTTTTGCTGGTAAGACGCATCGGTGTTTCGCTCCCGTGGAAATTCACCTCGTCTATGATTTTATGATTTAAATAGTCAAGTTATATCTGGTGGGAGTGGATGTTAGTTTAGGTCCTTGCGGAAAACGTCGATGCAAACAGAAATGCCCGGAGACAACTACGGCCTGCGCGAGGAAATAAAGGCCTATTGGTCGGCGCGCGCGGAGACATTCGATCTGTCGCCGGGGCATGAAATCTTCACCCATAAGGAAATGGCGGCCTGGCGCCGTCTGATTCTGAAGCACCTCGGAGAGGCGGACGGCAGGCTGGCTCTCGATCTTGCCAGCGGAACTGGCGTCATCTCGCATTTGATGGATGGCCTTGGATTTCAGGTTACAGGCCTCGATTGGGCCGAGCCCATGCTGGAAAAGGCCCGCCTCAAGGCCAAGGCGAGACAAAGGCCGATCCGGTTTCGGATGGCGGACGTGGAAAACACGATGGAGGCCGACGATGCCTATGATGTCATCATCACACGGCATCTGGTCTGGACCCTTGTCGATCCTGCTGCCGCTTTTGCCGAATGGCTGCGGGTGCTGAAGCCCGGCGGCAGGATACTGATCGTCGATGGCGACTTCGTCAACGTGACGAGGACGGAGCGCGCTTTGAAGGCCGTGGCCAAGATCCTGGAGAGAATCGGCTGGCTCAAGCCTGATCCTATGCACGCTCCTCCCGGCATGATGGAAGCCCACCACAGCATCGTTTCACGGGTCCATTTCTCGAACGGCGCGCGGGCGGAGCAGGTAGCTGAACTTGTGGCGAAGGCAGGTTTCACGGAAGTGCAGGTAGATACCGATTTGCGCGACATTCACAAGGCCCAGTCCAGGCACTGGAACGCGCTGAAGGCACTGGGACGCGGAACCCAGCACCGGTTCGCGGTCACCGCCAAGAAACCGATCGCCAGCGAAGGCTGAGCGCCCCGGCAAAGCAATCGCGCCTGTTCTCAAGGGCAGAGATACCGGCGCCTGCTCTTAGGCTCCGGGTGCCAAGGCTTGCCGAGCCAGCGATATGAGACATTCTGCCCCGATCGTCAGGGCTGCCTCGTCCACCCGGAATCTCGGGTGATGCAGCGGGTAGATCGCGCCTTCTTGTTCGTTGCGGATGCCGAGGCGGAAATACACCGACGGTCGCTTCTCGCTGTAAAAGCCGAAATCATCCGCCGCAGTCCAGCCCGGCGCGGTGAGCGCGGCATCAGGCCCGAAGAGACTTGCAGCGGTGGTGAGGACAAGCTGCGTCAGCGCCACGTCATTGACGACAGGCGGCTCGCCTTCGACGAATTCGACTGTAACGGAAGCGCGATGTGCTGCGGCCATCCCCTCGACAATCTCGCGCAGCCGTTTTCTGGCGCTGAGGCGCGTTGTATGGCTGCCGCTGCGGATCGTTCCCCTGAAACGAACGGTGTCGGCGATAACGTTGTAGGAGCCGCCGCCCTCGATGCCAGTAATTGAGAGCACCAGCGGATCATAGGCGTCGGCTTCCCGCGAGACGATCTTCTGCAACTCTCCGACCATGGCGCAGGCCACGCTTATAGCATCGACACCTTCCGCCGGCTTGGCGGCATGAGCCGAGGCGCCGGAGACCACCACGTCGAAGATGTCGCTGGCCAGCGTATACGGGCCGCTGCCGACGGCGATCTTGCCAGTCGGCGTATAGGGATCGACATGGATGCCGATCGCGGCATCGATATCGTCGAGCAAACCCTCTTCGACGACGCGTCGTCCGCCAAGCGGCTCCGCCTCCTCGGCCGGCTGGAAGATGAAGCGTACAGTGCCGCCGAAGCTGTTGCGATGGCCATTCAGGTGGACGGCGGCGGCGAAGACCATCGCGGAATGCGCATCATGACCGCAGGCATGCATGACGCCGGGATTTTGCGAGGAAAATTCGACGCCCGATTGTTCGAGGATCGGTAGCGCATCGATATCCGCGCGTATGGCAATCTTTCGGTTTGACGCGCTGCCTGTCCCCACGATGTCGATGGCGAGGCCATATCCCGCGACAGACCGAATATCGCCTATCCCATCCTGTTCGAGCTGCTCCCTGATATAGGCTTGTGTCGCGGCCTCCTGGTTGGAAAGTTCGGGATGGGTATGCAGGTGGCGACGCACCGCGATCATCTGTTGCTTGAGATCAGGCGATAGCCGGTTCGCGTCAGGATTTGGCATGGATCTCTCTTGGCAATTGGGTCAGCGTCTCGTTGCCGCTGTCGGTCACGAGGATCGTTTCGCTGACCTCGATGCCCCAGCCGTCCATCCACATGCCGAGGATCGAGTGAATGACGTTGCCGGGCTGCAGCACTGTCTTGTCTCCGGGACGAAGGCTGATCGTGTGCTCGCCCCAGTCCGGAGGATAGGCGACGCCGATCGAATAGCCGATACGCGACTCCTTCTTCAGGCCATATCGCTCGATCACCTTGCGCCAAGCGGCTTCGACATCTTCGGCGCGCACGCCCGGCTTGGTGGTGGCCAGCACTGCCTCCATGCCTTCCAGGACGGCCTTCGCGGTTTCGGTGACCTCCGGTCGCGGCGTCCCCAGCTGCATCGTCCGGGCGAGGCCGGCGGTGTAGCGGCGGCAGACGCCAGCCAGTTCCAGCGCGATCGTCTCGTTGGCGCCGAAGCGCCGATCGCTCCACATGATGTGCGGGGCCGAGGCGTTTTCTCCGCCAAGAATAGTCGGGGGCAGGGCAGTGATGTCGCCCGCGAACTCGCGACTTCCCGCCACCTGCGCCGCCTGTATCCTGGCGATGGCGTCGCACTCGCGCACGCCGGGTTCTATCACGTCGTAGGCGGCCTTGACGGCAGCCTCTGCCAGTCGCGATGCCTTGCGGAGGTAGTCGATCTCGGCGGGGCTCTTGACCACGCGCACCCAGTTTACCAGCAGGTCGGCATCGACAAAAGTGGCGTTCGGCAGGCCTCCTACCAATCGGGCGTGAGCCTTGGGCGAGAAATAATAGGCTTCGAGCTCGATGCCGATCCGGCGCCCGCCCCATCCCTTCGCCACGATCCACTCGGCGATCCAGTCCATCGGGTGGTGGTCGGTTTGCTGCACATAGGATTCCGGAAAGCCGACGACGTTGGCCGCTGTCATCCAGGCCGTGAGCAGCCCGCCGGCCGCATCCATCGCCCGACCAATCCAGACAGGTTCGGCGCCATCCTCGACCGGGACCAGAACCGTCTGCGGTGTGTAGAAGGACCAGCCGTCATACCCTGTGACGTAGTGCTGATTGGCGACGTCGTTGATGACAAGCAGCTCCAGATTCCGCCGCTGCATCTCGGCGCGGATATTCCTGAGCCTGATATCGTATTCCTGGCGCCCGAACGGTAGCTCGATCATCGCGTTCCCTTATGCTTGTTTTCGACCAATCAAGCACCGTTCAAGCGAAAACGCGATGAAATTCTTGCGCGGAAATAGGTTTCGTCTCGCGGGGCGTTCTCGAGTTCGAAGTCCGTAATCCAGTCAAATGAGTTAACTACCATATACAACATGTCTTGGCGTTATGCGTCGAAGATCGTTCCGCTACGCGCTTCCAGCCGGTAGCGGTAGCCCGGGTAGACCAAGCGAGCGGTCGAAACGACGAGTCTTCCGGACCATGTCCTGCGCCGGATGGCCAGGCACGGTTCGCTCTTCAGGATGGTCAGCAGCTTGCATTCCCACGCCTGCGGCATTGCGGCCTCGACGACATGCTCGGACCCGCTAAGCGGCGCGGTCGCCGTCAGGTAGGCGTTGGGGGTGAGGGATGAAAAGTCCTGTGCGAGGTAGTGAGGCGCGGCCGACGGATTGACGAAGCGATCCTCGATCTGCACCGGCACGCCGTTTTCGCTGTGGACAATCAGGGAGTGAAACACCGGTGCGCCGATCGACAAATCAAGCGCATCTGCGATCTCTGGCGATGCCGCTTCCTCCGCGAGCACAACGACTGAGGCGTCATGTGCGTTGCCGCGTTCGGCGATCTCCTCAGCAATGTTCTTCACCTCGAACAGCGCCGAATAGCCCTTCCGCTCGGCAACGAACGAGCCCACGCCCTGGATGCGAACCAGTTCGCCTTCGCTTGCGAGTTCCCGAAGCGCGCGGTTGGCGGTCATCTTGCTGACGCCGAGTTCGGCAACCAGTTCATTTTCGGAGGGAACCCGATATTTCGGTGGCCACTCGCCACTGTGGATACGGTCGAGAATCATCTGCTTGACACCGGCATAGAGCGGCGCGCTATCGTTTTGCGCCAGTTCTTGCTTCATTTTTCCTGGACGCTTCATTGCCTATTCCTTTTGCACCAATGGAAACCGCCCGCCAAATCGACTTTCCTCTTGCATAACATAAATTTTTTCATATGGTACCATATACAACCTCCTGAGCAACTTCTTCGCAAGATTGACAGGCAAGCCGGCGCAGACCGGTCTCATGCAGCCGCAAGGCCAATTGCAACTTCAGAGGAGATCCTTCCATGAGATTCACTGCCCTTCTTCTTTCCAGCGCCGTCGCGCTTTCGGCATTCGTAGCGCCGGCTTCCGCCAAGGACTGGAAGACCGCGACCATTACGCTTGAAGGCGCCTATGCGCCGTGGAACCTGACCAATGCCGACGGCACGCTTGGCGGCTTCGAGCCGGAGCTTGCCAAGATCCTGTGCGAGCGCGCCAAGATCGAGTGCACGCTCGTCGCCTCGGACTGGGACGGCATGATCCCGGCGCTGAACGCCGGCAAGTTCGATGTCATCATGGACGCGCTGTCGATCACCGAAGAGCGCAAGCAGATCATCGACTTCACGGTGCCCTATGCGGCAACACCGGCCGCATTCGCAACCGCCAAGGACAGCCCTCTCGCCAATGCCGCCGGAACCGGCGCCACGATCAAGATGACGCCCGGCCAGACCGGCGTTAAGGAAATCGACGCCCTCAAGGAAGCCTTCAAGGGCAAGACGATCGGCATCCAGGCCGCCACGGTCTACGCCAAGTTCGTCTACGACAACTTCGGCGACATCGCGCAGATCCGTGAATACAAGACCGGCGCCGATCGCGATCTTGACCTTCAGAGCGGCCGTATCGATCTCGGCTTCGACGATGCTGTCTATTTCAACAGCGCGTTCGAGGCGGCCAAGGATACTCTCGCCTTCACGGGGCCGGAGATTGCCGGTTCCATCTGGGGCGAAGGCGAAGGTCTCGGCATTCGCAAGGCCGATACCGAGCTGCGCGACAAGTTCAGCGAAGCGATCAAGTCGGCCCTGGCGGATGGGACCGTAAAGACCCTGTCCATGAAGTGGTTCAAGGTCGACGTCAGCCCGCAATAAACTCTGCGGCGAAAGCTTCGGATCAGGTCTCCGGCTTTCGTGCCGGAGGCCGCATGCTATTCTGATATCGTCGAGAGAGCGGCAGACGTGGGGAGCGCGTTATGGCATCACTGTCACTGATCGGATTTGGCTCTGGCGGCTGGGGCGCCTTGCTGCTGCTGGCAACATTGCTGACGCTTTGCGTTACGGCGACCGCGCTGGCGATCGGCGCCGTCCTCGGCACCATCGTCGCGGCAGCGAAGCTGTCGGGCAATGTCGTGTTGGTCACGCTCGGCAATATCTACACCACGGTCTTTCGCGGCGTGCCGGAACTGCTGATCATCTATCTCATCTATTTCGGCGGCTCGTCCGCCGTCACCTCGATCGGCAAGGCGCTGGGCTACGAGGGCTTCCTCGGACTTCCATCCTTCCTGGCCGGCGCGTTGGCCGTCGGCATCATTTCCGGTGCCTATCAGGCCGAGGTTTTCCGCGGCGCCTTTCAGGCGATCTCGAAGGGAGAGCTTGAGGCGGCGTCGGCGATCGGCATGCACCGCGCCTTGCGCTTGCGCCGGATCATCATCCCACAAGTCTTTCGGTTCGCCATCCCGGGCATCGGCAACGTCTGGCAGTTGAGTCTCAAGGATTCAGCGTTGATCTCCGTCACCGGCCTCGCAGAGTTGATGCGCACCAGCCAGGTGGCGGCAGGCTCGACGCGGCAGTATTTCCTGTTCTTCATCGTCGGCGGTATTCTCTATCTGATCCTCACCAGCCTTTCGGATCGCGTCTTCAACGGCGCGGAACGACGCGCCAATCGCAGCATGCCGACCGCGGCCATGGGCAAGGCATAGGAGAAGCACATGGATATCGCCTTTCTTTCCCAAACCATGATGACGCTGCTCAAGGCCGTTCCGATGACCTTGGCGCTGTTTTCTGTGTCGATCGTTTCGGGTTGCATCCTGGCGCTCGGGATCGTCTGGATGCGCGTCGGCGGAAACCCGGTGCTGCAGGCGATCGCAAAGGGTTACATCTTCATCTTCCGTGGTTCGCCGCTGCTGATCCAGATGTTTCTGGTGTTCTACGGCCTCGGCCAGTTCGGCTTCATCCGTTATTCTTTCCTCTGGCCCTTCCTGCGCGAACCCTTCATCTGTGCTGTTCTGTCGCTCGCGCTCTGCACCGCCGGCTATTCGGCCGAGATTTTCCGTGGCGGTATCAGGGCGGTGTCGCCGCGTGAAATCGAGGCCGCGCGTTCGATCGGCATGTCGGGCTTCCTGCTGGTGCGCCGCATTCTGGCGCCGATCGCCTTCCGCCACGCGCTGCCGGCATATTCGACCGAGATCGTGCTGATGATGAAGTCGACGGCATTGGCAAGCCTTGTGACGGTCTGGGAAGTCACGGGCGTCGCCCAGCGGCTGATCTCGCAGACATATCGCACGATGGAGGTTTTCCTCTGCGCTGCGATCATCTATCTCGTTCTCAACTTCCTCATCCTGCAGGGCATGGCATTGCTGGAATATTCGCTGTCGCGCCACCGTCGTGCAGCACCCACACCGCTGCAAGCCTAGAACCGCACGAACCTGATTGGAGTTTTCATGCCCGGTGTAACCCGACTTTCGGTCCGCGATATCCGCAAAAGCTTCGGCATTCACGAGGTTCTGCGCGGCATTTCGCTCGACGCGCAGGACGGCGACGTCATCTCGTTGCTTGGCGCCTCCGGCTCCGGCAAGTCGACTTTCCTGCGTTGCATCAATCTGCTTGAAACCGCCACCGCGGGTGAGATCTGGGTCGATGGCGAGCAGATCCGGATGGTGCAGAAGCGCGGCGTGAGCCGGCCGGCGAGCCAGAAACAGGTGGATCACATCCGTTCCGAACTCGGCATGGTCTTCCAGTCCTTCAATCTCTGGTCCCACATGACCATCCTCGAAAACATCATCGAGGGGCCCGTGCATGTCCTGAAGCGCCCACGCGCCGAATGCATCGCCGAGGCTGAAGCGCTGCTCGACAAGGTCGGCATCGCCGACAAGCGCCATGCCTACCCCGCACATCTTTCCGGTGGCCAGCAGCAGCGCGCCGCGATCGCCCGCGCCCTGGCGATGAAGCCGAAGGTAATGCTGTTTGATGAGCCGACCTCCGCGCTCGACCCGGAACTGGTTGGCGAAGTGTTGCGCGTCATGCGGGCGCTGGCTGAGGAGGGCATGACGATGCTCGTCGTCACGCACGAGATGAGCTTTGCCCGAAACGTCTCGAACCGGGTTGTCTTCATGCGCGAGGGTATCGTTGACAGCAGCGGCACGCCGGACGAGATGTTCGGCGGCGGCGGATCCCCCGCCTTCCGACAGTTCATCGGCCATTTCGGAACAGCGCAATGACGATCACCATCGATACCCCGCTCAGCTGGCGCGATGTCGCGCGGGTGGCGGACGGGGAGATGCTGGCGCTGTCGCCGGCAGCATGGCAGCGCGTCGACAACGCTAGCCGCATCGTCGAACGGATCGTGGAAACCGGCGTTCGCGCCTATGGCATCAACACCGGCGTCGGGGCGCTGTCTGACACCGTTGTCGATCGGCAGTCGCAAAGCCGGCTGTCGCGAAACATCGTCCTCAGCCATGCTTGCGGTGTCGGCGGCCTTCTCGCGCAGCGAGAGGTGCGCGCCATCATCACCGCGCAGATCGCCAATTTTGCACACGGCCATTCCGGCGTTCGCGCCGATATCCTGCGCCATCTCCTGGCGTTTCTCGAGCATGACTGCATTCCCGATGTGCCGGCGAAAGGCTCTGCCGGTTATCTAATCCATAACGCGCACACGGCGCTGGTGCTGATCGGCGAGGGAAGTGCGCACCTCGCCGGCAAGGCGATGAGCGGGGCCGATGCGCTTGCAGCACTTGGGCTGTCTCCCCTCGTGCTCGGCGCAAAGGAAGGCTTGAGCCTAGTCAATGGCACGGCCTGCGCCGCCGGCCTGTCGAGCGTCGCGATGGCGCGGGCAGAGCGTCTGCTCGACTGGACGGATGCCGTTGCCGCACTGACGCTGGAGGCTGCCAGCGGCCAGATGGCGGCATTCGATGAGAGCGTGCTGGCGCTGCGTCCATCTCCCGGCATTCAGCATGTCGGTGCGAGCCTGCGTCGTTATCTGTCTGGTAGCGGCCTGATCGCTGCGGCGATCGGCAGGCGCACGCAGGATGCGCTCAGCCTGCGCGCCGTCCCGCACGCGCATGGCGCGGCCCGCGATGTGTTTCAGAATGCGTCTGTCGTCGTCGACAGAGAACTCGCCTCCGTGACCGACAACCCAGCTGTCTCAGGTACGCCGGATGCTCCCATCGTTTCGTCGGAAGCCCATGCCGTCGCCCCCGCGCTCGGGCAGGCGGCGGACAGTCTCGCAGTCGCACTGGCGCAGATCGCCGCCATGAGCGAGCGGCGGATGGATCGGCTGGTGAACCCGCTGGTAAGTGGCTTGCCGCCATTTCTGGCCAGCGACGCTGGCAGCAATTCAGGCTTCATGATCGCCCAGTACACGGCAGCAGCCCTGAGCAACGAGAACCGCCGCCTCGCGGCACCGGCCTCGCTGGATGGAGGACTGACCTCCGGTCTGCAGGAGGATTTTCTGGCGCATCCGACGGCGGCGGCCAACAAGCTGCTATCGGTCATCGACAACTGCGAATACATCCTCGCCATTGAATTGATGGCGGCAACCCAGGCGCACGACTTCCTCGCGTCGTCAGCGGCGCGTGCCGAGGGAACCGATACCATTCACGCGCTCGTTCGACAGTGCGTGCCCCACTATGCCGATGACCGTCCATTGTCGCAGGATATGGAACGTCTTCGCGAATTGATCCAGCAAGTCGAGCCGCCTTTGGCCGGCGGAAGGAAATGACATGACCAGCCGCTACGATGTCGCCGTGATTGGCCTGGGAGCGATGGGGAGTGCCGCAATCGCATTTCTTGCGGCGCGCGGTGTCAAGGCGATCGGCATCGACGCCTATTATCCCGCGCACGCGCTAGGTTCATCGCATGGGGATAGCCGGCTCATCCGGCTCGGCTATTTCGAAGACCCGTCCTATGTGCCGCTGCTGAAACGTGCCTATCGCAACTGGCGCGCCTTGGAAGCGAGATTGCGCGCCGACGTTCTGACGATCACCGGCGTCCTGCAGATCGGTGCGCCAGACAGCAAGATCGTCAGCGGCACGCGCGCCTCCTGCGAGACGCACGGACTTGCCCACGAGGTGCTGGACCAGGATGAAACCGCACGACGGTTCCCGGCTTTTCAGCTTGGCAAGGAGGACATTGCCGTTCTCGATCCGCAAGGTGGCTATCTTCGCCCGGAAGCCGCTGTGATGGGCTATCTGAAGCTTGCCGCTGAGGATGGTGCCGAACTCCATTTCGGCGAGCGGGTAACGGCCATCGATACCGATGACACCGGCGTTACGGTGCGGTCGGCGAGTGGGCAGTACAGGGCGAAAAAGGTCATTGTCGCCACTGGTTCCTGGATCGCCGAACTCGTGCCGGAGCTAGCGGCGCACGCCGTTCCCATCCGCCAGGTTGTTGCCTGGTATCAACCGCGCGACGGTTTTGTCACCCAGCCCGGCCGCATGCCATGCTTCTTGCGCGACGAGGGCGAAGACGGGTCCTATTTCGGTTTTCCGGCGATCGGTATCGATGGCGTCAAGGTCGGCCGACATGCCCATTTCCGCGAGCCGATCGATCCCAATCAGCCGAACCCGGCGGTGAACACAACGGATACGGCGTTGCTTGACGACTTCATCGGCAGGCGCGTGCCGGCCGCTGCCGGCCTTCGTAGCAACGCGACGACCTGCCGCTATACGATGCTGCCGAGCGAAGACTTCCTGCTCGACTTTGCACCCGGCAATCCCAATGTCGTTGTCGCATCGCCATGCTCCGGCCATGGTTTCAAGTTTACCAGCGTCGTCGGCGAGATTCTGGCGGATCTGGCGCTCGACGGCGGCACGGAGCTGCCGATCGCCGCCTTCTCGTTCGCGGCCATGGATCGCTTTATCGAGAGCCGAAAAGCGAGTTGAGATCGCGAAATGACCGGTTCGCGGGGCTGGCCGCGCCTTGGATTTGGCGGGATTGAGCGACAGAGATTGGATACGGTATCGTAAGCCTATCCGTCTATGGTGGATTGATATAGCAACGTAAGCTGCACAGCCGATGCAGGCGACGAATTTTTGGTAAAGGTGAAGCAGGCCATGCCCCAGATGTCTGTGGGATCATTGAAGCGAAGCGCGGACATTCTGCTCAACGATGATCACGAACCGGTGCGAAAGCAGGTTTCTCCGGTGACGGGCTTAAACCGTCCACGGGCACTGCAGGACATCCTCAACGTTGTCGGTGACATGCTGATGTCGCCGCAGGCACCTGCAATGGCCAGCTACGTTGCAGGCAAGGTTTATCAGAGATTGGAGCGGCGCGGGGCCGTACCCGATCTGCCTGGCAAGTCGGAGGCGTCCGAGCATCTCGATCTGGCGGTCGCAAATGTCGTGAAATCGCTGCCACGGTTTGCCGATATGGGCGAACAACTTCTTGATCTGACGGCGCGGCTTCAATGGCGCGGCGGACGTGGCGGCCCCTACGCCAGCCTCAATTTCGAAAAAACTCATGCTCACGCCGTGGTCGTCGGCCCGGGTGGGTTGGAAGAGCGCAGCGATGTTCGTCTCGGCTTGACGCTGATGGCGCCGTACAGCCGTTTTCCCGATCACGTCCAGTATCACTCGCGGGTGTTCCTGCTGTTGTCCGACGGCGAGGTCAGCCTCGACGACAGCCACTGGTTTCAGGCGGCCGCAGGTGCGATCTTCTTCAATGAGGCCGGGTGCAAGTTCGCCATGCGCTGCACCGCCGCGCCGCTGCTCGCCGTATGGGCTCACGTCGAGGATGCCTCCCTCTAGTATCACCGCAATGGCCTGGGAGCTGATTTGTCGCAATCTGCTGAAGCCAAGGATTGCCGACGGCTCTGGTCACGGGTTGGGCGCCGCGCTAAAGGGTAGCCAAAGGCAATGATCGGGCTGCTCGCCGCATGGTCTTTGTTGTTGCGAGGCTCAGGAGAGACACGTGTCCGCACAGAAATTACGGTTGGCAATCAACGGATTCGGTCGCATCGGCCGCTCGCTTCTTCGCATTCTTCTGGCCGAGGAACGCAACATCGAACTGGTGCTGATTAACGACGTCGCCTCGCTCGAAAGCTGCGCCTATCTGTTTCAGTTCGACAGCGTTTTCGGCCCCTGGCGCGAAGAGGTTTCCGGTGCCGACCAGACGCTGCGGATCGGGCCGCGGGCGATCCGCTTCACCAATGTCGGCGATATCAGTCAACTGGACCTGCATGGTGTGGACGTGCTGCTTGAATGCACCGGCCAGCCTGTTACGCGTGCCTATGCCTCACGCGGCCTCGAAGCCGGTGCCAAGCGCGTGCTGATTTCCGGCCCTGCCGAAGCGGCCGACATGACGTTGATTCTGGGCGCCAACGAGGAGCGGTTCGATGGGCAGACCATCGTCTCGAACGGTTCGTGCACGACGAATGCCTTGGCGCCATTGCTCAAGCTCGTCGACGAGGCATACGGCGTGATCGGTGGGCAGATGACGACAGTTCATTGCTATACCGGCAGCCAGCCGACGGTCGATCAGCCGCGCGATGACTTCGCACGAAGCCGGGCGGCGGCCCTGTCGATGGTCCCGACGAGCACAAGTGCACACAAGCTTCTCGGCAAAGTGCTGCCGCAACTGGCCGGCAAGATCGAAGCGCGGGCGATCCGCGTGCCGACGGCAAGCGTCTCGGCGATCGATCTCACGGTGGTGGTTCGCGATGTGCCCACACGCGACGAAGCAATCGCGTTCCTCAAGCGTACCAGCGAGATATCGCCGGTCCTCGGATGGACTGACAAGCCGCTGGTCTCGGTCGATATGCGGGCGCGGCCGGAATCACTGGTGGTTTCGGGCCCGGAAACCTCGGTGTCGCCAGGAGGGCTGTTGCGCGTGTTCGGCTGGTACGACAACGAGTGGGGGTTCGCCAACCGAATGCTGGATGTTGCCACCCTGATCTGCAACAGTTCAGCGGGCGATGCGCGTTGACAGGATGATCGATGACAGCGTCTTCTCGACGCCGTCGATCGAGCCGATGTTGTCGATTGTAGCATCGAGTTCGCTGATGGACCGGGCAGCGACGATGGCGATCATGTCGAAGCTGCCGCTGACGGAATAAACCGACCTGACATGAGGGATTGCTTCCAGATCTTGGGTCACCCGTCCGAGCATTTTTGGTGCCAGTGTGATCAGCACATGCGCTCTGACTAGCGCATTCTCATAAGCCTCCGAGAGCCGGACACCGTAACCAGTGATCACGCCGTCACGTTCCAGACGCTCGATTTTCGCCTGGACAGTCGTGCGCGACAGCCCGAGTTTACGCGCCAGAAGGGCGGTCGGCATACGGGCGTTCTCGCTGAGAAGCGACAGAAGCTGCTGGTCCTTATCTGGTGGCGTCATTGTGACCAACTCCAGCGGCACTATGCTTATTTGAGACCTTTATTTCTAGCAATCTCACGCTGGGAATCAACGTCATTCGCGCGAATAAATGGCGCATAGGAATTTAAGCAAAAGATATAAGGGGAATGGGATGAGAGATGTCGTTGTCATCGGCGCGGGCAAGATCGGCTCCACGATCGCGAGCTTGCTGGCAGACTCGGGCGATTATCATGTCACCGTCGCCGACCGCAGCGACGAGCAGTTGCAGCAGATTGAGACAGGCGCTGCGATTGCCACGGCGCAGATCGATATTGCCGACGCAACGGCGCTGACCGCGCTGCTCTCTGGCAAATTCGCCGTGCTGAGCGCCGCCCCCTTCCACCTGACGATCGCCATTGCCGAAGCGGCGGCGAGTGCCGGTGTGCACTATCTCGACCTGACAGAGGACGTCGAATCCACCCGCCGCGTCAAGGCCATAGCCGAAACGGCGAAGACGGCCTTTATCCCGCAATGCGGGCTCGCACCAGGGTTCATCTCGATCGTTGCCAACGATCTGGCCAGCCGGTTCGACAGTCTGGACAGCGTGCGCATGCGCGTAGGCGCCTTGCCGCAATATCCTTCGAATGCGCTGAACTACAATCTGACCTGGAGCACCGACGGCGTCATCAACGAATATATCCAGCCCTGCGAAGCGATCGTCGACGGCCTGCTGATTGAGGTTCCCGCGCTCGAAGAGCGTGAGGAATTCTCTCTCGATGGCGTGACCTACGAGGCGTTCAACACGTCGGGCGGCCTTGGAACACTGTGCGAAACGCTACAGGGTAAGGTGCGGACGCTGAACTACCGGACGATTCGCTATCCCGGCCATGCCGCCATCATGAAAGCCCTGCTCAACGATCTCGGCTTGCGTCATCGCCGCGAGGTGCTGAAGGACATCCTCGAAAATGCGCTGCCGTCGACGTTGCAGGATGTGGTGATCATCTTCGTGACCGTTTCCGGCCGAAGGAACGGCCGCCTTGTGCAGGAGACCTACGCGAACAAGATCTACAGCGCCCGGATCGCTGGCCGGACGATGAGCGCCATCCAGATCACCACCGCGTCCAGCATCTGCGCCGTTCTGGATCTCCTATCTCTCGGCAACATCCCGACCAGCGGCTTCGTCCGGCAGGAGGATATCAGCCTCGACCTGTTCCTGCAGAGCCGCTTCGGGCACTACTACGCAGAGAAGGTCTACGCGTAACGAGTTCATCCGCCGGTCTGCTTCATCCGGCAATGCGTGGCCAGGTATCGGAAAGCCGATAACCGCCCGGCCAGGGGTCAGCGGGATCGAGCATGAGCTGATGCGTTCCGGTGATCCACGCGCGCCCGGAAATCAGCGGATAGATCGCGTCGATACCGCCGACTGTCGTCGTCGCATCGATACTGCATCGGAATTCCGATCCGATGATCGAGCGGGCTATATAGGTTTCGCCGATCGCCATTTCGCCGCGCGCATGCAGCACCGCCATGCGCGCCGAGCAACCGGTCCCGGTTGGCGAGCGGTCGATCTTGCCCGGTTGAATGACGACTGCATTGGCACCTGTCAGCACGCCGTTGTCTCGCGCCAATGGTCCAGCAATCTGGCAGAAGGAAATATGATCCCAGCCGGCATTCTCGGGATGCGTGAAGCCCAGTTGCGCGTTGGCGGCGGCGGTGATCCGGATGCCGGCCTCGGCAATCTCCCGCGCTTCGTCCGGCTTCACTTCGAAGCCGAGTGTCTGGGCATCGACGATGACGAAACTGTCACCGCCATAGGCGGCATCGACGATCAGCGTCCCAAGCCCTTCTACTTCCAGCGGAACGCTAAGCTTGTCGGCAAAGGAGGGGACATTGCGTACGGTGATCCGCTCCGCCTTGCCGTTGCGGCATTCGGCGGTCACATCGACAAGTCCACCCGGTGCCTCCAGCACCATCTTCGTCATCGGCTCAGTCATCGGGATGATGCCGCTGTCGAGCAGAACGGTAGAGACGCAGATGGAGTTCGAGCCGGACATCGGCGGCGTGTCGGCCGGCTCCATGATGATCCAGCCCATCTGCGCCCGCGGGTCTTTCGGTGGCACAAGAAGATTGACGTGGCGAAACACGCCACCGCGCGGTTCATTCAGCACGAAATTGCGCAGCGTCTCGTCTTTGGCGATAAAGCGGGACTGTTCCCATATGGTCTCGCCCGGAGGCGGCAGGACGCCGCCAACAATCACATCGCCAACTTCTCCCTCCGCATGACAGCTGACGACATGGATGACCTTTGATGTGCGCATGGCGTTTCCTCGGTGGGCTCGGTCAGGCCTCGGCCATTGCTCGCAGCGTTTCATGGTTCTTGGCCGACAGCGGAATTCCATCCAGCGCGGCCTTGGCGCGGGTGAGATGACGCCGGTCGCCAGGCAAACGGTCCTGTCCGGCTTCGAGCACCAGATCGCAGATTTCGGAAACCCGATGCGCAAAGACGTTGTTGCCGCCGCGTTCTGGATCGATAACGACGAAGAACTGTCCGGTGAACGGCGTTTGCGCGCCTTTGTGCCCGCTCCAGTCGAATTCGCCGGAGAAGTAGCCGCCGGTCAGTGCAGCGCTGAGAATTTCCACCATCAGCGCGATCGAGTTGCCCTTGTGCCCGCCGAAGGGCAGCAGCGCGCCGCCGTCGAGGATGGCCTTCGGATCGTTCGTGGGCTGCCCGTCGCGATCGACGCCCATGCCGGTCTTCAACTCGTGTCCGGAGCGGGCTGCGATCTGCACGTCGCCATGGGCGATGGCGCTTGATGCTTGATCGAAGACGAAGGGGGCGGAGCCTTCGCGTGGCGAGGCAAATGCGATCGGATTGGTACCGAAGACTGCCTTCCTGCCGCCGTGCGGCACGACGCAGGCCATGCTGTTGACGGCGGTCAGCGCGACCAGGCCTTCGTCGGCAAACGGCTCGACATCCGGCCAAAGCGCGCTGAAATGGTGCGACCGACGAATGGCGAGAACCGCGACGCCGTTCTGCTTTACCTTTTCGATGAGCAACGGCCGAGCGGCAAAGAAAGCCGGTTGGGTGAAGCCCCCCTTGGCGTCGACGCGTACGAAAGCCGGTCCGACATCCTCGACCTCAGGCACCGCCTTGCCATCGACCCAGGCACTATTCAAGGACGAGACATAGCCGGGCATGCGGAATATGCCGTGGCTGAGTGAACCGTCGCGCTCACAGCCTGCGCAGTTTTCCGCGAGGATGGAGGCGTTGTGTTTGGAAACGCCGTTCCTGAGGAAGATGCGCTCAAGTAGCGCGACGAGATCCTCATAGGGGAAATAGGTATCTGCGGCGTCCGTCATGTCACTCTCCTGCCGTCCCGGTAGGGCGCTTGTTGTCCCACGGCAGACCGAAGATATCTAGAAGCGGCAGGCAATCAACCGGATTTCGACGACTGATTGCCATTCCATTACCGATAAAACAGCGGTTCAGACTTGCAGCCTGAACCGCCTTGTGGTGACCGCCCTCAGATATCCTTCAGCAATGTGTCGGCGATGCGAACGCTGAGGGCTGCGCCGGTCAACGTTGGGTTCATGCACGAGGCCGATGGCATAACGCTGGTGCCGGCGATGAACATGTTCGGATGGTCATGAGTGCGGCAATCGCGGTCGACAACCGAATCCTTCGGGTCGTCGCCCATGCGGGTCGTGCCCATGACGTGCTGGCGGTTCTGCCATTTCACGTCGGTGGACAGGACTTCCGCATCCAGCAGTTCAGCGATCTTGTTGAGATCCTGCAGGCCACGGTCGCGACCGGCATTCCAGTAGTCGGTGACGCTGTAGTAGAGAACCGGAACCGGGATGCCGAGCGCGTCGAACTTGGTCTTCGATGGCGTCACGCGGTTTTCAGCCAGCGGCAAAGGCTCGAAGTCGATCGCCCAGTTGAGCGAGCGAGCCGAATACTTGCGAATCTGCTCGTCGAGCTTGGAGCCGAGAATACCCTTCTTGATGAAACCTTCGGTCATCTGGGCGGTCGGCACGGTGTTGCGGACCTTGATCTTGTAACTCGGATAGTCCTTGCGGAATTCCCCGTCGCGCTGGTTCAGATAGACCAGCAGTTCCGTCGGGCCTTCACCAGGCCACATGTCTTCCTTGGTCAGCATGTTCATGCTGATGCCGGTATGGTCCATCAGGTTGCGACCGACCTGATCCGACGAATTGGCAATGCCGTTCGGATATTTATCGGAGGTAGAGATCAACAGAAGCTTGGCCGATTCGATGCCGTAGGCGGCAAGGACGAAATACTTCGCCGTCAGCTTGTGCTCGGAATTATCAGGCTTCTTGTACCAGATCGCGGTAATCTTGCCGTCGTCGCCCGCCTCGACCTTGTAGACGGGCGAATTGTCCAGCAGCTTGGCGCCATGGCGTTCGGCTTCGTCGATATGCATCGAGCCGTCATACTTGGCGCCGATCGGACAGACCGGGTTGCAGTTGTTGTTGCCGGCGCAGACCGGACGATTTCCGTAGGGACGCGAGGCCCGACCGTGCGGCTCAAGGACTGGGTTGAAGCCCCCGACCGAGAGCTTTTCTGCCAGCGTATCGAACATGTAGCTGGACTTCAGCTGCTTCATCGGGAACGGCATCGTGCGGGGGGGCATCGGCCCGCCGCCCTGACCGCTCTCATCCTGCCCGTCCATGCCGGTGACGCCGAGTTCGAGTTCGGCCCTGTTGTAATAGGATTCGAGATCGTCATAGCTGATCGGCCAGTCGCGACCGCGACCGTAGAGCGATTGGATCTTGAAGTCGTTTGGGATCATGCGCCACAGTGCCGATCCGAAGTGCCAGGTGGTCCCGCCGACAACCCTCAGGTAGGAAGTGTTGTATTTCACCGGCCCCTCGTATTGCAGGTAGTCGCCGTAAGTCGAGGGCGCATGCGGCAGGCTGGGGAAGGGCGAGCCGGCGCCCTGCAGCTTGGCGTTGGCGAGCGAGAGCTTGACCGGGGCATTGCGGTATGTCTCGACGATCTCGCGCCGATTGACCCGCGGCCCTGCCTCCAGCACGATGACCTTTTTGCCCGCCTTGGCGAGGTTGGCGGCGATGATGCCACCCATAACACCTGAACCGATGACGATCAGGTCCGCATCATATGCGTCGTTGGCCATTGTCTTGTTCCTGTCAGATCTTGCTATCGGGTTTCGGTCCCCAGGCGTTCGGGCCGGGACCGTAGCTCGGAATGGGGAGGATGCCCTTGGTCGGGCGATACATGAGCGCGTCCGCGTAGGTGATCAGTTCGGCATCTTCGGGCTCGCCGACGACGCCGAGATACCAGGCGGAGACAATTTTCGTGGCGGTCGCCTTCAAGGCAGGGTCCAAGCCCGGCAACGCCAGGAAGGCGTCCATGTTGGCGGCGCCGGACTGCTTTACGGCCTCCTGCAGTGCCGCCAGGTCGACCTGAAATGTCTGGTTGCGCTTGGCGATTGCCGCCAGGTAGCGGGTTCCAAGCACAGGATCGAGCTGGTAACCCGTCAAGAATTCCGAAAGCTTAGTGAAGGCCTGGCTTTCGCCATCGGCAGCGATTGCCGAAATCGGTGCGCCGACGGCTGCGAGGATCGCCAGTCCACCAATGGCGGCGGAGGTGCGTAGCAGGCCGCGGCGGCCGAGGGGCATGGCGAAAAAGTTGTCGGGCTTGGCGATATCTGATGACATCAATGATCTCCCACGGAGGGTTCAGTGCGATGGGGACGGCTTGTACGGGCGGCGTCAGGTTGATGCCTGGCGCGGTTGCCGGCGGAAGGCGGCGGCGGCAAATGCGGCCAGGATCAGCAGGACCATGAGTGCGGCGGCCGGCGCTGCATAAGGCGCCAACTTGGCAAGCAGCGGCTTTTCCCCGCCTTCTCGGATGCGGGCGACATCAGCTTCCGTCAGCATCACATCAGGGTTGCCGAACTGCGTCAGCACGTAGTTGCTGACATCGGCAACTTCCTTGTCCGACAGCCGGTCCGTGAAGGAGGAAGCCGGACCGAATGCCGGCATGAAGGTGTGCGTATCACCGACCGTCCGGGTCAGGCCGAAGAGGATGGTCGAAACCAGATTGTCCGGCTCGGGGGCGCCCGTCGCGGTGTTGTTGAACAGCGATGGATAGAAGGCGTTGCCCTGTCCGTTGACCTGGTGACAGGCGGCGCAGCTGCCGCTGAAGACGTGGAACCCATCTTCGCCAGCCGCCTGGCCTGGGAGGCCGCGCAGCGCGAATTCGGCGTCTGAAGGCTTGCCGTAGCCATAACGTGGCGTTGTCGCAGCGGATGCGACCGGCTCGGTCGACTTCACGTAGACGGTAATGGCCTTGAGATCGTCGTCGGTCAGGTGTTGAAGGCTGTTCTCAACGGCTTCCGCCATCGGGCCGGCTGCCTGTGCCTTCCCAGCAACGTGGCCCGTGCGCATGTATGCAACGAGCTCTTCCTCTGACCAGCCGCCGATGCCGCTGACCGGATCGGAGGTGATGTTCGGCGCGTACCATGAACCAAGCGGACCACCTGACAGCGCCTTGTTGCTGGATTCGGCCATGAGAAGATTGCGAGGCGTGTGGCAACTGCTGCAGTGCGCGAGCCCTTCGGCCAGATAGGCGCCACGATTCCACTGCTCGGATTTCGATGCATCCGGCTTAAAGCGTGTGCTGTCGAGGAAGAACAGGTTCCAGCCAGCCATGGAGGCGCGGATGCTGAACGGGAAAGGCAATTCGGTCTTTTGCGGGGTGGTATCGACGGGCGTCACCTCGCTCATGAAGTAGGCGTAAAGCGCCTTGATGTCGTCATCGCTCGTCTTCGCATAAGCCGTGTATGGCATGGCGGGGTAGAGATGCGTGCCGTCCTTGGCAACACCTTCGCGCACCGCACGAGCGAACTCTTCCTCACTGTAGTCGCCAATGCCGTTCGTTTTCGACGGGGTAATGTTGGTCGAGAAGATCGTGCCGAGCGGCGAGACGATACCGTACCCGCCGGCAAAGGGCTGTCCGCCATGTGGAGCCGTATGACAAGCAGCGCAGTCGCCGGCAGTCGCTATGTAGCGTCCCTTTGCGATCAGCTCGGCGTTGGCGTCCTGAGCGAGCACGCCCGTGGCGCCGACCATCAGGCCAACGGCGAATACGAGGCCCGCTCGGGCGGAGCGAGGACAGTGTGTCAGCAGGGAGAGGAAACGGAGGGGGGAGGGCGATCCGGGGGAGAGAGGCATTTATCAACGTGCTTTCATAAAGCATGAAATTAAATCGACCGACCGCACCCGACCTCCCGCGAGTATGGCTGATCCGCTTTATCGTCATACATGACAGCTGTATCGACTGCGGACTTCGAGCGATGATCCTGAAGTGCGAGATTACATAAGCGATCTCGTGCGAATCATGGAACGGTCTGGTGTGTCGATACGTCACGGCTGCGACTTGATTTCGCTCATAGACCCGCAGTAGTGGTGTTGGAAATCTGTTTATATTGCAATCAGAGTTCACCGAAAGTGAAAGGTGAGTCATGAAGTTCGACCTCGCGGATCTCCGAATATTCCTCGCGGCTGTCGATGGTGGAAGCCTGACAGCGGCGGCCGCGCGAAACAACATCGTGGTTGCGGCGGTTAGCGCCAGGATTCGGCGGCTTGAGACAGCGTTCAATCTTGAGCTCTTCGTCCGGACAGGGCGCGGTATCAAGCCCACGGCGCCCGGCGAAATGCTGGCGCAGCATGCGCGCAGGGTTCTTGAAGAGGCGCGCAAAACGGAACTTGAGCTCGAGGAATTCGCCTACGGCCGCAGCGGCGGCGTGCGTCTGCTATCGAACACCAACATGCTTTTCGAGCATATGCCGAGGGCCATTGGGACGTTTCTGGCTGCCAATCCGGAAATCAGCGTCACGGTAAGCGACAAGCCGAGTCTTGAAGTGGTGAACATGCTGCGCAATGGCGATGCCGATATCGGGGTCGTCGCGGTTTCGGCTGATATGACCGGCTTGGAGCAATTCGAGTTCGTTGCGGATCGGCTTGTGCTTGTCGCGGCCGCCGGTCGTCTTGTCGAGGAGCCGATTCCGTTTGCGCGCGTTCTCGACCTCCCCATCATCGGCGTTACGGCGGATTCGGCGCTGTCGCAATTTTTGAGCCGGCAAGCCCACGAACTTGGCCGCCGCGCTACCATACGCATGCGTACTGAGGGCTTTGAAAGCCTCTGTACGATGGTCGAGACCAATGCCGGTGTCGGTATCATTCCCGAAAGCGCCGCACGACGCTATGGGAAATTCATGAACATTCGCAGTATCGTGATCGATGAGAGCTGGTCCAGCCGAAAGCTTTATCTCTGCGTCCGCAACCGGCAGCAATTGCCACGCTACGCCCAAAGGCTTCTGGCACATCTGCTGACTTATGCAGATGCGCTTGCTGAACCTGGGCGGGACAGCGCTAAGGGCTGAAAGTGCTCATCGAGATGGTGTTTTGCGTGATTATGCCATTGGGGTCGAAACAACTGGCCGCGACGTTGAAGCCGCGGCCAAAATGCAAGGATTAAAAGCTAAGGTTGACGCCGGCCTTGAGCGAGTGATCGTGAACATTGCCGGTCGATTCCACGCCTCGGTCGAATGTTCTGACGTCGTTGGTGATGGCGTAGTTGTACTCGACCCGCGCGGAAATGTTCGATGTGAGCTTCTGCTCGACGCCAGCGCCGATCAGATAGCCGGGCTTCCAGCCGTCCGGGCCGGCGATCGGGCCATTATCGCGGAAATTGGTCATCGCAAGTCCGGCAGTGCCGTAGATCAGAGTCTGGTCCATAGGAACGCCGACCTTGCCTTTGACTGCCAGACGCTGGCGTTCCTTGAGCTTGCCGCCATCGACCCGTACCTCAGCGTCGCCGAGATACGAAGCTTCGACCTCGCCGCCAACAACGGCGCCACCGAGATCGGTATTGTAACCGGCGTGTACGCCAGCGGCCAGGCCCTTGTCCCCCGAAAACGGGTTCAGGTTTCGCGAAGCAAATCCACCGTGCACGCCGACATATGCACCGCTCCAGGATGTTGCTGCGGGCTGATCATAAGAATTAAGATCTGCTGCCCAGGCAGGCGTGGTGAAGAGGCTTGCGACCAATGCCGCTGCGAATGGGTTGACACGCATGATTACACTTTACTCCGAACGCGCTCCGGCGCGATCGTCGCGCTTGAGCAATTACCAGTTACGCCAAACTCAGCAAGATGCCCGCATTGCGGTGAAGAACGGTCACCAGCACCGTACGCTGACGGCCGGGCGCCTATAATTTTCACGATTCTATAAATAGTTTCTTAATTCGACGGATCGTTTCGGGACACGCGATCATATTTCCGAATCTTCGTATGGCTCCGGATACTGAGCGCCGACCATGCCGCCAACCTCCGCCGCAGCTGTTCGGCTGCGCGCCGTGAACGTGCTTTGCGCAATGGTATCAGGCAAACAAACATGACACGTCGGAAACACTTCCCAACATTACCGCCGGATTCTCGACACGTCGGCCGTGGAAATCCTGAGCCCAGATCGTTCGCGATCGAAGGGGCTGGTCCGCATCACCCATTACCGTGGACCGGCCCTTTGTAATCAAGCTTTTTCGAAACACACGTCGGCGACCGCGACATCCCTCGTATCGGAATTTGAGAGAATATGGGAACGCTTCATATTGCGCTGTTCGCTTTCAGCATGGTCTCGTACTCATCTGCCCAGACGGGGCCGTACCTGGCCACACAGGCCATGATCCCAAGCCCCGGCAGCAGCACATCTCAATTCCAGGAAGACTACAGGGATTGGAGGGTCGCTTGCGTCGTCATTCCCGACAAGACGGAATGCACGCTTCAGCAGCATCTGGTTGACGAGCGCCGGCAGAAGAATGTTCTGGATATCGAGCTGGGCGCTCGCACGGCGGGGAAACTCGACGGCACACTCGTCCTGCCGCTTGGAATAGCGATTGACCGTGAGACATCCCTGCAAGTGGACGACGGTGCCGACAAGCGCATCGTCCAGATTCAGACCTGCCTGCCAGCTGGCTGCCTGGCGCGCATCGCATTCGATGGCGATTTCATGAAGAGCCTCCGCAAGGGCGCGAAGCTGAAAGTGTCCGGCTTTGCAGCATCCGGAGACGGCATACCGGTCACCTTCGCGATTTCGCTCGACGGCTTTCCCGAGGCTCTCGACCGGAGCATAGCTCTCACGTCTCCGCAAAGCATGAGGTGAGCGCAGGGCTGTATTGCGACCACAGACGCTCGGACACAGGCCGTCCGCCAACGTCATCCCTCCAAGATATTTCTCCCGCGGCCCGAGCAACATTTCGTATTAAGTGAGACCATACATGCGATCCGTCCAAAACCGCCTCGGGCTCCCAAGTGCTGCGCTACCGACCACCGTGATCTTTGGTGCCGCAACGACGGTCTATCTCTGCCTTGCCGCTCCTGGGGAAGCTGCGATGATCAGCAACATCGAGGTTCATGGAACGCATCGTCTCTCGGAAGAGGCGGTTCAATCCAACATCACGATCGTCCCCAACAAGGAATTCAGCAGCGAGGATATCGACGCCTCCGTCAAGCAGCTTTACGCGATTGGCCAGTTCGAAACGGTGAACATCCTCGTTTCCGGGCAAACGCTTATAGTCTCAGTCAAGGAAAATGTGTTGATCAACCAGGTTGTCTTTAACGGCAATCGCAAGATCAAGGACGACAAGCTTGCGGGGATGGTTCAGACACGATCAGCCGGTCCCTATAGCAAGGTCACGGTCGCCGCGGACATAGTGACGATCAAGGCGGCCTATGCTGCGACAGGGCGTAACGATGTCGAGGTAACATCGCAGGTCGTTCCCGTTTCGGACGACCACGTCAACATTGCCTTCGTCATCAACGAAGGCGAGCGGTCCAAAATCGATGCCATCCACTTTAGCGGCAACGCCGCCTATGACAGCTCACGCCTGGCGTCCGTCATCAGCACGAAGAAGACGAATTTTCTTTCCTTCCTGACGCGGAAGGACGTCTACGGCGAGGAAAAACTTAATGCCGACAAGGAAGCGCTGCGCAAGTTTTATTATAGCGAGGGCTATGCCGATTTCGAAGTCGTCTCGGCCGAAGCACCCTTTGATTCCGCCAGCCAAAGCTACGTCCTGAACTTCACTGTCAACGAAGGACCACGGTATACATTTGGCGATGTGACCATCTCCTCGACGGTCAAGGGGCTGGACAGTGCTCGGCTTGAGGCTCTGCTGAAGACTAAGGCTGGCGAGAGCTACAACGCAAACAAGATACAGAAATCCATCGATGCGCTGGCGTCCGCCGTCGCGTCCACCGGCTTTCCTTTCGCCCGCATCACGCCGCGCGGCAACCGAAACCTGCAGAACAACACCATCGGCTTGGAATACCTCATCGATCAGGGCGAACGCGCCTACATCGAGCGCATCGTCATACGCGGCAACAGCCGCACGCGTGACTATGTCATACGTCGCGAATTCGACGTCAGCGAGGGTGATCCATATAATCAACAACTGCTCGACACCAGCAAGCGTCGACTCGAAGCTCTCGGCTACTTCAAGTCGGTGAACATCTCGACTGCGCAAGGCAGCGCCAGCGACAGGGTTGTCGTAACCGTCGACGTCGAAGACGACTCGACGGGCAGTTTCGGCATCGGGGCAGGTGCGACGACGGATGGCCCCGTATTGGAGGCCTCGATCGAGGAAAAGAATTTTCTGGGGCGAGGGCAATACATAAAGGTTGCCGCAAGTGGTGGTTGGGATGACGACGATGATCGTAGTTACAGCCTGTCGTTCACCGAACCGTATTTTCTCGGATACCACCTTGCTGCCGGTTTCGATCTTAGTTACGCGCAGACGTCCTACGATGATTACGATGTCGATCAATCCGGCGTGACGCTACGGGTGACGGCACCGATAACCGAGGAGCTGGCCTCCACTTTCCGCTACAATCTTACGCAGATGGAATACAGCGGCGATTCCAGCGATTTGTCAGCCACATATGCCCGCCTTGTCGATGACGGGCCGTGGATCCGTTCATCCGTTTCCAATACGCTGACATTCAATTCGCTGGATAGCGACAAACAGCCGAGGGGCGGTGTCTATGCCACGCTGACACAAGAAATTGCCGGCCTCGGCGGCGATTCGAACTACTACAAGATCAACGCCAAGGTACGCTATTACGACCTGATCAACGAGGATGCCGATATAATCGGATCCGTAACCCTTGGTGCCGGGCAGATGTTCGCGTTCGGCGACAGTCTCAATACCTTCGATCAGTTCACGCTAGGCGGCAATGAAATTCGCGGCTTCTCGAAGCGAGGCATCGGCCCCCGCATCGCCGATGTCGATGATCAGGCGCTGGGCGGCACATCGTACTTCTACGCGTCGGCCGAGACCACCTTCCCGTTGCCGGCCGTGCCGCGTGACTTCAACCTCAGGGGCGCCCTGTTCGCGGACGCGGGAACACTGCTGGCGAACAAGGTTGACGTGCTTGGCTCAGACGTCGCGGAGGGAACTAGCGGTTCGATCCGCGCATCAGTCGGCGTCGGCCTTGTTTGGGACTCGCCATTCGGCGCACTACGGGTCGATTACGCCGTTCCGCTCGCATATGAGGATTCCGACGACCTTGAGCGGTTCAAGATCGGTGTGAACAACAAGTTCTAAATCGAATCCGGTCGAATTGACAGGCAAGGCGTAGACGAAGTTGTCCACGCCTTGCCTGTCAAAGTTTTCCAGATTTGGCCGCAGTCGCTTATCGGGCGCCAACGGAAAGAGGTTAGGCTGTCAGCATCTGCTGGAAGGCCCGATAGCTCCCCTTCGGTTTCCTTTCTCGTGTTTCCGGATCCATCGAGACGATGCCGAACCGCGCATCGTAGCCCTCTGCCCATTCGAAATTGTCGACAAGTGTCCAGGCCACGTAGCCCCTGACGTCGGCGCCGCTCTTCTGCGCTTCGCGGATCGCATGGAAATGCTTGTCGAAGAAGTCGATGCGACCGTCGTCATCCGGGCCGGACATGCCATTCTCGGTGACGTAGATCGGCAGCTTGGGATGGTTCCGAGAAACCCTCAGAAGAAACTCGGTCAGCGCTGACGGATAGGTTTCCCAGCCAAGGTCATTCTTCGGGAGATCGCCGCGCGACTGAACGAATGGGAAAGATGGTATGCTTGCATCATGTTTGTAGAGTGAACGGGTGTAGTAGTTGACCCCGACCCAATCCAGAGGGCGGGCTATCTGCCTCATATCACCTCGCCAGCCCGTCGGTAGGTATGGTTCGATGATGTCGGTCACGAGTGACGGGTAAGAACCCTGCAATGCGGCATCGAGGAAGAACTGGTTGAAGATCGCGTCTCCTAGCTCTGCGGCTTTCCGGTCTTCAGGCGAGGCGGTCAGGGGCTCGCATTTCTCCATGTTGACGACAATACCGAGATTTTGGACGCTTTCTGCCCGCAATGCATCGATCCCCAGCCCGTGTGCCAGCATCACATGATGCATCGCCCGCGATGCCGCCCTGATGTCCCTATAGCCGGGCGCGTGGATGCCCAGCAGGTGGCTGAGCACCGTGACGCACCACGGCTCGTTAAAGGTGGCAGTTGTTGCCAGGCGGTCGCCGAAGCGCCGGCCGACCTCTGCCGCATAATCCGCGAAGGCCTCGCACGTGGCCCGGTTCATCCAGCCGCCCCTGTCCTGTAGCGCGCTTGGGAGGTCCCAGTGATAAAGCGTGGCAAGGGGTTTGATTCCGCGCTCGAGCATGCCGTCGATCAGCCGATCGTAGAAGTCGAAGCCTTGCTGATTGACGGTCCCTGTGCCCTCGGGAATGAGGCGGGGCCAAGAGAATGAAAAGCGATAGGCGTCGAATCCTCCATCGCGGATCAGGTCAAGATCCTCGGCCCAGCGATTGTAGTGATCACAGGCGATGCTACCATTCTCGGCATTCTTTATGTTGCCGGGGGTGGCCGCAAACGTGTCCCAGATCGACGATCCCCGCCCATCGGTTTGCCCGCCTTCGATTTGATGTGCCGCCATCGCGACGCCGAAAACGAAGTCCTCGCCGAATTCCGCGCGGGAGTGCTTGAACATGGAAGCTCCTGATTCATGTGCTGGGATCGGCGCACATTCGCGGCGCCGCGAAGGCTGCTGGCGCGCGCGGATGTGAAGAGGGGCGGCTGACGATTTTTGGTCAGCCGCACAGTCTCTTGATGGTCAAGCGGCCTGTTTGCTCGCCTCGGATGCGCGCACGATGCGATCGAGAAGAACGCGCTCATCGGCCGTCAGGTTGGTCAGCGGCGGACGGACGGGGCCGGCGTGGCGGCCGATTGCGTCAAGCCCGGCCTTGATGATCGAGACGGCATAGCCCTTCTTGCGGTTGCGCAACGCGACGAAGGGGAAGAAGAACTCCTTGAGTATCCGGTCGACAGTCGCCTGGTTGCCGCCACGGAGCGCGGAGTAGAATGTCTGCGCAAGCTCAGGCACGAAATTGAAAACGGCCGATGAGTAGGTGGTGACCCCTGCGGCGAAATAGGCCTGGGCATAGACTTCATGCGTTGGCATGCCGCCGACATAGACCAGCCGGTCGCCAAGCTTCGCAGTGATCTCGATCACCTTGTCGACGTCGCCGACGCCATCCTTGAAGCCGATGAGGTTGGGGCATTCGTCGCAGAGCCGAGCGATGCTGTCGGCGGTCAGGACGGCGTTGTCGCGATTGTAGACGATGACGCCGATACCGACCGACGAACACACGGCTTTGACGTGCGAGATCAGTCCTTCTTGCTCAGCAAACATCAGGTATGGCGGCAGCAGCAGAAGCCCGTCGGCGCCGGCCTTTTCCGCACTTTTGGCGATCTCCACGGCGAGCGCCGTGCCATATCCCGTTCCGGAGATGATTGGCGTCTTGCTGGCCGACGACTTTGCGGCACGAATGACCGTGGGGATTTCCGATGGGCTTAGCGAGAAGAATTCACCCGTGCCGCCGGCGGCGAAGAGCACCGACGCATCATAGCTGGATAGCCATTCGACGTGGCTCCGATAGGCGGCCTCGTTGAATTGCAGCGCATCATCGAAATGCGTGACCGGAAAGGAAAGCAAGCCGCTGCCGACTGCCGTTTTGAGTTCGACCGGATTCATCCAGATCCCCCTGGTTTGATATGGTTTAGGTGAAGGCGCCCGACTTTTCGGGTGTTAGGCCTTCGACGATCCGAGGCTCTGCAAAAGAGCCGCGATGTAGCCGTAGCAGAAGGCGAAAGCGACGCCCGTCGGGTCACGACCGCTGATCGTCGGCACGTGGTCCGGCATCAGCATGTATTTGTAGCCGACCTCGTCGTAAATCTTGACGGACCGGACCATGTCCATGTCGCCCTCTTCCGGGAAAGTCTCCATAAAGGAGAGTTTTCCGCCGCGGATGTTGCGGAAGTGGACATTGAAGATCTTGTCGCGCGAGCCGAACCAGCGAATGATGTCGTCTATCTCCTCGCGCGGATTGTCGAGCATCTCACCGATCGAACCCTGACAGAAATTCAGGCCGTGATACGGGTTTTCGCGCATCGTCACGAACTTCTTCAGACCCTCGACGGTGCCGAGGACACGCGTAACGCCTCGGTAGCCGGGTGGGGTGTAGGGATCATGCGGATGGCACGCGAGCCGTACCTTGTTGGTTTCGGCAACCGGCACGACGCGCTCGAGGAAATAATCGATACGCTCCCAGTTCTCGTCCTCGGACAGAATGCCGGCAAGGCCTGGTGCGGCATCGTGATCGGCCTTGTCCCAACGCCAGGCTTCGTTCAGCGACCCTCCACGGCCCGGCTCCATTGCCGTCCTGGGGATGCCGATAAGATTGAGATTGTACTTCGCGGCCGGGATGCCTGCTGCAGCAACGTCTTCGATCAGCTTGCACACGGCGTCGATCTGCCGGTCGCGGTCCGGCCCGGCCAGAAGGATATCCTGGTAAGACGCCTTCTCGATCGCTTGAGATGGCAAGGGCAACTGGATCATATCAAGCGTGAGTCCGAAGCTCTCCACCTTATCGCGATGCCGCTTCAGATCGGTCAGCGTCCAGCTGTCGGGTGATCCTGGTGGATCAGCGCAGATATGCTTGATGCCGAGTTGAGCAAAAACACGATAATCATCGTCGTCGCGCGCGCCGATCTGCGTCCCTAAATACACCGCTACACTCCCGAAATTCATATTATGTCATATGACATAGTAGGAATTTCGGGAGGTGTCGAGCGCTTTATTGCTGCTCGGCCAACATTCTGTAACGGCGCTGGCTGGCCAGCATATGCGCGCGCATGCTCTGTCTGGCGCGCTCCGGATCCTGGTCCGCGATCGCGGCCAGAATCTCGCCGTGCTCGGCGTGAACCTTCTCCAGATAGCTACGGTCGGTCGCGTCGGGGAGGGTGGGAAACTGGCCGCGTGGAATGGCGCGGGAGCCGAAATGCCTCAGGACGTCGACATAGAATCGGTTGTTCGTCGCAGCCGCGATTGCCATGTGGAACTCGTAGTCCGCTTCGATCGTCGGCACGCCCGCCTCGATGGACGCTGCCATCTTGCGGTTGGCGGCGCGGATCGCGGCCTCCTGCTCGGCGGTGCGCCGATAGGCGGCGATGGCAGCGGCCTCACCCTCAGCTGCCATTCTAAACTCAAGCAATTCAAGGGTTTCCGGAATGCTCCTGATTTCCACCGGCGTCAGCGACAGGGATTGCCCGGCCTTGGGATTGCTGACGAACACGCCTTTTCCCTGGATCGGCCTGACATAGCCGGCCGAACGCAGATCCGCGATTGCCTCGCGCACCACGGTCCGACTGACGCCGAAGCTCTCCTCAAGCTGCGGCTCGGTGGGCAGCTGGTCGCCTTCCTTAAGGTTGCCGCTCTCGATCTGATGTTTCAGCTTGTCGATGAGCTGTTGTGCTAACCTTTGCCTCACGCGAGTCATTTTGTTTCTCCAGATTCCATCACGATGTATTTTGGCGGCGGCACACCATCAACCCTTGCAAAGCTGTTGGTTCCTGTATAAATCATATTATGACATACGAGCAACATATTACGTCTTGTATGTTAAACTAGGGAGGAGTTTCAATGAAGTCTTTTTCGCGACATGTGTTTGCCGGCATTGCGTTTGGCGTCCTGGCCCTCGCCGCCCCGGTCGGTCATGCGGCCACCCCCAAGAATCAGCTGATCATCGGCACCTCGCTGGCGCAGGTCCTCTCTCTGGACCCGCAGCAGGCGACTGAAGCCAAGGCCCTCGAGATCATGTCCAATCTTTATGATCGCTTGGTTTCGACGGATGTCGATGGCAAGGTCATTCCTCAGTTGGCCGAAAGCTGGACGGCTGACGACAAAGGCATCACCTTCAAGCTTCGTGAGGCAAAGTTCGCCTCCGGAAATCCGGTGACGGCCAATGATTTCGTTTATTCGCTGACGCGCCTCCTGAAGCTCAATCAGTCTGCCGCTGCCAATCTCACACGTGTCGGATACAACGGCGATAACGTCGCGACTCTCGTCAAGGCGATCGACGACCGGACGCTGCGAGTCGATTTGACCGACAAGGTGACGGCCGAGCTGTTGCTCTATCGCCTGTCCATCGTTGTTGCGAGCGCCGTTGACAGCGTCGAGGTGCAGAAGCACGTCGTCAATGATGACTATGGCAATCAGTGGCTGCGGACAAACTCTGCCGGTTCCGGCCCGTTCACGCTGAGCCGCTGGTCTCCGAACGAAATGGTGATCCTGGACGCCAATCCGAACTATGTTGCTGGCCCGCCGAAAATGCGTCGCGTTATCGTGCGCCATGTTCCTGAAAGCCAGGTTGAGCGTCTGATGCTTGATCGCGGCGATATCGATATTGCCAGCGCGCTGACGGCCGCTGATCTGAAGACCTTCGAAGGCAAGAGCGACTATGTGATTCAGCGCGTTCCGACCGGTGGCTTTTATGTCCTGTCGATGAATGCCGGCAATAAGTACCTGTCCAATCCAAAGGTACGCGAAGCCATCGCCTATGGAATCGATTACGCCGGTGTCGAGAAAACCATCATGGGACCCTACGGCAAGACTCGTACCGTGCCGGTGCCGGAAAACTACGATTATGCGATCAAGAGCCCCGACTGGCACCTCGATGTCGAAAAGGCCAAGGCGCTGCTGGCGGAGGCCGGTTACAAGGATGGTTTCACGCTGAGGCTGAAGACGATCGCGCAGACGCCGCGTATCGATCTCGCCACGGCCATTCAGGCGTCGCTCGGACAGATCGGCATCAAGGTGGACATCCAGCAGGGCAACGGGTCTGAAATCATCGCCGCTCACCGTGCCCGTGATTTTGATCTGCTGATTCCGCAGACGAGCGCCTACATGCCGAACGTTCTGGGCTCGATGGAGCAGTTCACCAGCAATCCGGACAACTCGCTGGAGGCTAACAATGCCGGCAATTTCGTCTGGCGTTCGGCCTGGGACATCCCTGAACTCACCGCCTTGACGGCAAAGGCGTCGATCGAGCCGGACGCCAAGAAGCGCGGCGCGCTTTTTGTCGAGATGCAGGAGAAGTTTATCGCCCAGAGCCCGGCCGTGCTGCCGATGTTCGAGCGTTTCGAACCGATCGTGCTCAATGCCCACGTCAAGGGATATGTCGGTCATCCGAGCCAGACGACCCGGCTTGAGAACGTCACCAAGTCAGACGCAGAATAAAAATAGGCAGCAGCCAGTCATGAAGGAACTCTCAGTCAGCGAACTCGGTAAGCGCATCTTGCAGCTTATCGTCAGTTTGTTCATCCTCTTGTGTGTCACCTTTGTCATTGGCCGCGTGCTGCCGGCAGACCCGGTGGGGGCGATCGTCGGCGAGCTCGCCGATCCGGCGACGCTCGCAGCGATGCGCTCGAAACTTGGGCTTGACCTGCCACTCTACCAGCAGTTCTTCGTATACCTGACGGGGCTGGTGCACGGGGACTTCGGCAACGCGATCCTGACCGGAAATCCCGTCGCCGCGGACATGAAGCTGGCATTCCCCGCCACGCTCGAGCTCGCGACATTGGCTGTCATCATCTCGACTTTCCTCGGCGTGCCGCTTGGCCTGATCGCCGCGCTGTTTCGCGATACCTTCATCGACAAGTTCATTCGGGTGATCGCGCTTGTCGGACATTCCATACCGGTCTTCTGGTTCGGTATCGTCGGTCTGGTAATCTTCTATGCCGGCTTGAACTGGGCCGGTGGCCCTGGACGCGTCGACGTCTTCTACGAAGGTATGGTTACGCCGCAGACCGGGCTGCTGCTTGTCGACAGCCTGTTGCAGGGCGAAACTGAAATCTTCTGGAATGCGCTTTCGCACATTATCCTTCCAGCGCTCATCCTGGCATATGCGGCAATGGCATATATCACCCGCATGACCCGCAGTTTCACGCTGGAGCAGTTGAACCAGGACTACGTGATTGCGGCTCGCGCCAAGGGTGTCCGGCCGATGCGGACGCTGACCGGGCACATCCTGCCGAATATTGCGGTCCAGCTGATCACCGTCCTTGCCATTTCTTATGGCGGACTGCTGGAGGGCGCCGTCGTCACCGAGATCGTGTTCTCATGGCCGGGAATCGGTCAGTACATGACCAACGCGCTGATGATCGGCGACATGAATGCCGTGCTTGCCGGCACCATCATCATCGGTTTCGTGTTCATGCTTTTGAATTTTCTGGCGGACGTTGCCTATGCATTGCTCGATCCGCGCACACGGGAGGCCACGATATGAGCGACGCCGTTCACACCGATATCCTCGTGCGGCCACCGGGCATTGCGTCCCGTCTTGCTGCCTCCTTCAGGACTGCCCTGCGCAAGCTCAGCCATGAGCCGCTCGGCCTTGCAGGCTTCGTCATTCTGGTTCTGCTTTGCCTGGTGGCCATCTTCGCGCCGCTGCTCGCACCGTTCGATCCGATCACCCAGGACCTCGGAAACGCGCTGCAGGCACCGAGCTGGACTCACATGGCGGGCACCGACGAATTTGGCCGCGATATCCTGAGTCGTCTGATCTATGGCACCCGCATCACCATCCAGACCGTACTTTCCGTCTCGGTGATCGTCGGACCGCTTGGCCTTATCATCGGTGTGGTCGCCGGCTATTTCGGCGGCCGGACGGATGCGTTGCTGATGCGTGCAACCGACATCGTTCTGTCGTTCCCGTCGCTTATCCTGGCGCTCGCCTTCGCTGCCGCCCTCGGGGCCGGGCTGAACACCGCCATCATTGCCATCTCGCTCACGGGATGGCCGCCGATCGCCCGGCTGGCCCGGGCCGAGGCGCTTGTTGTTCGCAACACCGACTACGTAGCCGCCGCCAGACTCTACGGCGCGTCGCCGTTGCGCATCCTGTTTCGCTACATCGCGCCCATGTGCATTCCATCGGTGATCGTGCGGCTGACGCTCAACATGGCCGGGATCATCCTGACCGCGGCGTCGCTCGGCTTCCTCGGGCTCGGTGCGCAGCCGCCGGCGCCGGAATGGGGCGCAATGATATCGAGCGGACGCAAGTTCATGCTCGATAACTGGTGGGTTGCCGTCATGCCCGGTCTCGCCATCCTGATCACGAGCCTCGCTTTCAACATTGCCGGCGATGCGCTGCGCGACATTCTGGATCCCCGCCATGCCCGCTCTTGACCAATCGCCTGTGATCTCGGTGCGTGATCTTAACGTACGCTTCGCCCAGAGCACGCTTCATGCCGTGTCCAACGTCAGCTTCCATATCGGCCGCGAACGCGTCGGAATCGTCGGCGAATCCGGTTCGGGAAAATCCACCACAGGTCGGGCGCTGATGCGGCTGCTGCCGCCGAGCGCGGTGGTGACGGCCGAGCGCATGGATTTCGGCGGTGCGCCGCTGCTGTCCAGGACCGAACGGCAGATGGGGGCGCTGCGTGGCAAGGACATGGCCCTGATCATGCAGGACCCGCGCTACTCGCTCAATCCGTTGCTGCCGATCGGCAAGCAGGTGGCGGAAGCCGCGACCCTTCATCTCGCGCTGAAAGGCAAGGCGGCCTACGACCAGGCTCGGGCTATGCTTGAAAGAGTGCGGATCGACAATCCCGAGCGGGTGATGAAGCTCTATCCGCACCAGATTTCGGGTGGCATGGGTCAACGTGTCATGATCGCGATGATGCTGATCGCCCGCCCGAAACTCGTCATCGCCGACGAGCCGACATCGGCGCTCGACGTCAGTGTGCGTCGAGATGTGCTCGTGCTGCTGGATGAACTCGTGCGCGAGAACAATTCCGGATTGCTGCTGATCAGCCACGACATCAGGATGGTCGCTGCCTTCTGCGAACGCATTCTGGTGATGTATGCCGGCCGGGTCGTCGAGACGTTGACCAAGCTCGAAGATGCCGAGCATCCCTATACGCAGGGGCTGATTGCAGCTCTCCCGGATCCGCGCCACCCGGTCAAACGGCTGAAGGTTCTCGATCGAAAGGCAATCAATGCGGAGCTTGCACAATGATCAAGGTTGAAAATCTGGACGTTGTCTTCGGCGACAAGAAGAGCCGCAATCACGTGGTGCGCAACGTCAGTTTCGAAGTGGCGTCCGGCGAGACGCTCGGGATTGTCGGAGAGTCTGGTTGCGGGAAATCGACCGTCTTGCGCGCGCTGGCTGGCATAGAGGCCGGATGGACCGGCACCATTTCTTTCGACGGCAAAGCCATTGGCAAGGTGCGGACGCGCGCAGAATTGCTTCGCGCCCAGATGGTGTTTCAGGACCCTTATGGATCGCTGCATCCGCGCCTGCGGATCGGCACAGCGCTTGCCGAGCCGATCCATGCCATGGGGCAGGGCGATGGCTGGGCGAAGGCGCAGCGGGCGCTCGTTCAGGTGGGCTTACCTGCATCTTTCGCCAATCGATTCCCGCATGAACTGTCTGGCGGCCAACGCCAGCGCGTCGCTATCGCCAGAGCGCTCATCCTCGAGCCGCCAATCCTGCTGCTCGACGAGCCGACCTCGGCGCTTGATGTTTCGGTACAGGCAGAAATCCTCAATCTGCTAGCGGACCAGAAGGACGAACGCCACCTTACCTTCGTTCTCGTCAGCCATGATCTATCCGTCATTGCCCATATGTGCGACCGGGTGCTGGTGATGAAGGGCGGCACGTTTGTCGATGAATTGACAAAGCAAGACCTGGAACAAGGCGTCACACACGCCGACTATTCGCGACAACTCTTCGAAGCCAGCTTTATCTGACGCGAGGTCGATTCAGGGCTGATCGCAAGCCGAACCCGCACCGTTGCTTCAACAAAAGCAACGAACTCATTGCGTGCGCATTCTCGACTGAAGAAAATCCGTGCCCTTATCAAGGTTCACGGCTGAGCCGAATCGTTCCCGATTGGCTGGAGGTCTGTTGTCTGATTGACCAAGCGTCGCCATTTTTCGGCGTATGGTGAAGCAGACGGATCATCAATAACTGCCTGCCATCGAAGGCAGGCAGTTATCATTTATTTTCAATCAGAGAACAGAAACGTTTTCTGCCTTCGACTTGCCAGTCTTGCGGTCCTGGCCGACTTCGAAGCTGACCTTGTCACCTTCTCTGAGCGATCCACCGCGCTCCAAAGCAGACACGTGAACGAATACATCCGTTCCGCCGTTCTCCGGTGTGATGAAGCCAAAACCCTTGTCGTCGTTGAAAAACTTAACGGTGCCAGTCGGCATGAGAATTCCTTTTGCGTTGTCTCAGTTCGTGAACTTACAGTGAGAATGCCGTCCTATCAACAGTCCCGTGCGTAAGAATGAAAATCAGCTTGGTCCGCCACCTCTCAATCGGGCATGAGAGAGGTGTGATCTCATGCTTCTTGCGGGGTTTCCCGCTGCTCTTCGGGTCTAGGTACTAACATGCAAATTGGCACAATCAATAGCGCGATGACAAGCATTGCAATGAAGGTTGCATGAAGAGCGTGCTGTAGCGCCAGCCTGATCTCTTCGATTCCGCTAACGATGGCGCTCGTTCCGTTGAGCAAAGTTCGCAATTGTTCGGGCGTTATCGCCTGACCGTTGGTGGTGTGTGCCAGCCCGTAGGTGAGCACAGCGCCCAAGATCGCGGCTCCGAGCGTGCTGCCGAGATTGCGCGAAAAGACGTTGGACGCCGTGGCGCTACCGCGTTCGGACGCGCTCACGCTTTCCTGGGTCAGCACCAAGGCGCCGATGTTGAGCAACCCCATGCCGAGACCCATAACCAGCGACCCAATCCCCGCCAGAACGGCGGAGCTTGTCGGAGTGAGCGCGACCAGCAGGACTGTTCCCGTGGGAATGCAGATACTGCCGACGATCATGATCGGCCGCAAGCCGAAGCGGGAAAACTGGCGGGATGCGATTGTGGCGCCGATTGGCCAGCCAAGCAGCAGCATGGTCAGCGCAAAGCCCGCTACCAGCGGCGAACGGTTGAGAACGGTCTGCACGTACATCGGCAGGAACGTCGTCAGGCCCATGATCGACATGCTGGCGAAGAATACCGCTAGGTTTGCGAATGCGATCGGCCGCTTGAGCCACAGGTCGGGTGCGATCATCGGCGCCTCTGCACGGCGTTCCTGCCAGATGAATGCGACGAGCGAGACCACAAACACTGCAAGTGCGAAGATGGCTTCAGCCGATATCGCATCTTCCATCTCTGTCAGCGCAATCATCAGCGCGGAAATGGAAATGGCAAACAAAACGGCACCGGCTACATCGATTGACACGACCCGCGAGCGTTTTTCCTCATGCAGGAAGAACAAGAAGCCCAAGGCAGCAAGAATGCCGACGGGGACGTTGATCCAGAATATCCAGGCCCATGGAAGATTGTGGATGATCAGGCTGCCAAGCAGCGGCCCGACAACGGCCGACAATGCCCACACACTGGCAAGATAGCCCTGGACCTTGCCGCGCTGGTTCCCTGGGAACAGGTCGGCCACGACGGTCATCGCCACCGGCTGGACGGCACCGGCGCCGATCCCCTGCAGAAGACGGAAGGCAATCATCGACGGCATCGACCAGGCAAACCCGGCAAGCACGGAGGCGAAAAGGAACAGGCCGATGCCGAGAATGAGCATCGGCTTGCGACCGTAGATATCCGATAGCTTGCCGAACACGACGGTCGTTGCGGTCTGGGTCAGCAGGAATGACGAGAAAACCCAGGAGTAGAGGTTGATCTGTCCGAGCTGGGCAGCGATTTGCGGCATCGCCGTCGAGACGATCGTGGCTTCGATGGCGATCATCGCCATACTTGCCATGATCGCGACGACGACAAGCCCGCGATGCGATGTTTTTCCGGTCATGGATAGCTTTCAGGCCGCTCGGCCCAGTTTTATGGAATGAGAGTCGCCGCCGATGGCGGGATGAAGCCCGATCTACTAAACCCCGGAGAACGCCCGTCAAGCTCAAACTCTGCTCTATTTGTCAGCGGTATACCAATCGGCGCAACCGCTTCGATCACGATTTGTGACCTGCGATGGATTGGGGTTGTGCGCCGTGCTAAAATCAACTTCGGCGTTTTTTTGGGGAGGAATGCGATGCTGAGGTCGAACGGGAAGTACGGGCATCTCATTCACAACGCTGGTTGCAGTTGTGCCAACCTGGCTTTGCAGCAACGATCCCATTACCTCAGTGATTATTCGCGGCGAAACTTTCTTCGCGGTATCGGGTCGGTCGCGGCCGTCGGGCTGATGCCGATGGCCGGTCACGCACAAACCGCGATCGATCCTTCAAGGATTTTGTTCAGGCGGGCCAAGGTGTTCGACGGCAAGTCCGAGACGCTTCAAGCCGGCGTTCAAGTGCTGGTCGAAGGGCAAAAGATCGTCGCCATTGACAAGGCAAACAATCCTCCACCGGACGGAACGACCGTGGTCGATTGTGCCGATGGCGTCCTGATGCCGGGGATGATCGACGCACATTGGCATACGATCTACGCTGCCGTTCCCCTACAGGTTCTGCTGGCCGGCGATCCCGGGATCATCTTTGCAGCGTCAACCGCCGAAGCCGAGCGCACATTGATGCGGGGGTTCACCACGGTTCGTGATCTGGGCGGGCCGGTTTTCACCTTCAAGCAGGCGATCGATACCGGCCTTATTCCCGGCCCCAGGATTTTTCCTGCGGGCGCGATGATCACGACGTCAGGCGGTCATGGCGACCTCAGGATGCCGTCGGAGATCCCCGCGAGAGAAGGGCAGTTAAGCCTCAGCGAAATGATGGGAAGCGCGGCGATCGTTGATGACGTCGGCGAGTTGAAGCGAAGGGTGCGCGAGCAACTTCTTCAGGGCGCGTCGCAGGTCAAGCTTGTCGGCGGCGGTGGCGTTTCGTCGCCGCGTGCGCCGCTCGACATGACGACGTTCAGCGAGGCCGAGATTCGCGCCGCCGTCGATGTCGCTCGTGACTGGAACACTTACGTGACCGTCCACGCCTATGCCTCCAACACGGTTCAGCGGGCAATTGCGGGCGGAGCAGCCTGCGTCGAGCATGCGCATCTGATGGACGAGAACACGGCCAGAACGTTCGCCGACAAGAGCGTCTGGCTGAGTACCCAACCTTTCCTGAGCATGGACGATACCGGCTCTCAGACCGGCGTTGGTGCCGAACGCGCAGCGCGCTTGTTCCTCGGAACGCCAAAAATCTACGGATACGCGAAGAAATTCGGCATCAAGACTGCTTGGGGTTCGGACGTTCTGTTTTCGCCCGCCCTCACGTCCCGCCAAAACAACATGCTGACCCATCTCTCGAACTGGTACACCAACGCGGAGGCATTGCGGATGGCGACCTCGGGCAATGCGGATCTGCTGGCGCTTTCGAATCTTCGCACGCCTTACGCAGGTGCGCTCGGTGTCATCCAGAAAGACGCGCTCGCCGATATATTGGTATGGGACGGCAATCCGCTCGACGACTTCAAACTCGTCGAGGATCCGCAACGAAACCTGAAGGTCATCGTCAAGGACGGTCGGATCTTCAAGAATACGCTCTGAAATACGGGAAACCTCGAATGACGGACATTCGGGAAGCGGCCTTCGCAGCGCAAGGTCGCATCCCGTATCACAATGCTAATCGCCACGTCCTTCGTAGCCTGTCCCTGCGTCGTCCTTTGCAGACGATGCATTCGTTTCCTGCAGCACGGTAAAATGTCTCTTCAGGACCGCCAACTGGCTTTGCGACCATCCTCTGACATCGGTTACCGCAACCCAGGCATCGATATAGTGCTCGGGCGCGTAGACGTGACCGAAGCCCATCGGCGTCTTGTTGGCAACCAGCATGTCGAGGACCAACTGGAAGCCGGTGACGATGGGATACCATCGAAGTTGTGGCGAGACGTCGCTGGCGAGCGGTTCCCGCATCCAATCCGGGGATCGGTAGAAATCTTCAAAGCTGAAAAAGACGATCGGATCACTGGCATATTGCAGGTAGACGATCCGAAGAGGCCCCCAGGTTTGTGGTATCTCCTGTCCGGGAAAACCATCCTGATTCATGAAGCGGATCAACCGTCCATCGCGGAATTCCGGAAGGCTCGCGAGCGATCCGGCATTTCTTTCTTCGGTTATGCTCTTCCAAAGTGCGCTCGTGAATGGCGGGCCGCTCCAAAGCGCGCCCTGGACCGGATCGTCGATCATTTCGAAAAGGCGCGTCGATTGCTGCGAGTTCATCGCGCCGAGGCTCAAACCATATAGATACAGCTTCGGTCGCGTCTCTTTCGGCAGCTTCGTCCAGTAACTATAAATCTGCGAGAACAGGGCTCTGGCCGTATCCGCGCCGTATTCGGGATGGGCGAGAAGGGAGAGCGGGCTGCTGAGGTAGGAATACTGGACGGCAACGCTCGCGATATCTCCGTCATGAAGATATTCAACTGTATCGATGGCGGCTGGGTCCACCCAGCCGGTGCCGGTTGGTGTGATCACGATCAACACCGAACGCGAGAAACCGCCTTGGCGCTTGAGTTCCTCCAAAGCCAGTCGCGCCCGACCTTCCGCAGTCTGCTCCGATTGGAGGCCCACATAGACACGGATCGGTTCCAGGGCCGGTCGCTCGGTGATGGCTCCGATATCACTCGCACGCGGACCAGACGCGACGAACTCTCTTCCGGCGCGCCCCAACTCGTTCCACGAAATCAGCGACGAAGGGCTGCCTGTCCTTTGGGCTTCTCCAGGTTGCGGGCGTTCAGGCTCAAGCAAAGCGTCGTATTGTCGATAGGACGCGTCAAGCAGCCGGAAAACAGCGCGGGCCAACACGTCGCTTGCCAGCGACCACAAGATCACAGTCGTGAGCGTGACTGCCAAAGTGATGGCGACCCGAGGCGGTATGTAGCGTCGCATCGGTCTGTCGATCACAACGGCCAGCCCCTTGGCGAGACGGGCCAGAACGAGCAGGACCGCAAAGGTGACCGCAGCGATCCCGCAGACGATGAACGGATTAAAGCTGTCGACAGGTGGCATCCCTACGGCATGTCTCACGGAATTCTGCCAATCAGCCGAGCGCCAAAGCGCCGCGACGACGCAAGCGAGACTGATCACCGCTGCAGCATAGCGTGTCGCTATCTGCCATCGATCGATCCGCGGAAGGCCGAGATAGACCCAGAGCCAAGTGACGAAAGCACCAATTGCATAGCCTATGAAGAAACAAAGCCCGGCAAGGGCTCCCTGTGGCAGCGGATCGCGCGGTACCAGGGTTGGCGTCAGCGCGGATGCAAAAAGAAGACTACCGACGAGAAGGCCGAGCCGGGACAGGTTCCCCAAAGCGATCGTGGCAACATGCCCCCCCTTTGATTTCCGGCCTGCCATTGCATTATCGACCATGCTTGCCCCAGTTCTTCAAATTCGCAGTTGTCAGGGAGTCGTCGTGGATTTGCTGCTGGCCACGATGGCATCGTCACCGAAAAGACGCCGCTTGATTGCCTCCCTGACGGTTTGAACGAACAGAAAGAGCAACGGGATCATGACGAGGCCAATGGCCGTCCCGACGAGCAGCCCACCGAGAACCGTGATGCCGATCGCCTGGCGGCTGCCGGCTCCTGCACCTGTGGCGACGACGAGCGGCAGCACGCCGAGCACCGAAGCCAGCGCGGTCATCAGCACCGGCCTGAAGCGCTGCGACGTGCCATCCACCGCTGCTTCCATGATCCCCAGGCCTTGCTCCCGGCGCTCCTTGGCGAACTCAACGATCAGGATCGCATTCTTGGCGGCAAGGCCGATCAGCAGCAGCAATCCGATCTGTGCATATATGTTTAGGTCGATGCCGCCGATTACGAGACCGGCGAGCGCGCCCAGTACCGCTGCTGTCACCGACATCATTACGGCAAGGGGCACGATCCAACTTTCATACTGGGCCACGAGGAAGAGGTATGTGAAGACGATCCCCATGATCAAGATGATGACCGTCTCGCCGGCAGCCTGCTTCTCCTGAAGCGCCAGTCCTGTCCATTCGAAGCCGAAGCCAGGCGGGAGCTTTTCAGCGGCGAGTGCTTCCATCGCATTCAGGGCATCGCCCGTGCTCGCGCCGGCCGCTGCCTGCCCATTGATCGCCGCAGACGGGAAGAGGTTGTAGCGGTTTATCGAATTCGGGCCATAAGTCGTTGAAATAGAAAGAAGTCCTTGCAGCGGAACCATATCCCCGGATTGGCTTCGCACCCTCAGCCGCTGGATGTCCTCGGTTCGCATTCGAAAATTCGGTTCATCTTGAATTCGGACCTGGTAGACCCGAGAGAACATATTGAAATCATCCACATAAGATGATCCGAGATGAGCCTGCAATGTGCTGAAGATCACCGCAGGCGAGACGCCGTAAAGTTCCGCGCGCTTCCGGTCGATGTCGAGATAGATTTGCGGCGCGTCGGCTGAAAAGGTGCTGAAGACGCCCGTCAGATTGGGCCTTTGATTTGCGGCGACGATCAGCCCGCGCATCACTTCGGCCAGCTCTTCCTGGCTCTGGCCGGTGCGGGCCTGAAGACGGAAATCGAACCCACCGGTTGTGCCGAGGCCCGGAATGGCCGGCGGATTGAACGGCACCACGGATGCGGTCGACACCGCGCTGAACTGCGCGCGCAGCCGCTGCATCAACGCGAAGACGCTCTGATCCCGCGAGCGCTCGTTCCACGGCTTCAAGGCCGAGATGATCATCCCGGAATTCGAGCCTCCGGCGCCGATCATGCTGGCGCCGGCGATCCCGATCGTATTGGCCACGCCCGGTGTCTGCTGCAGCAACGTGGTGACCGTCCTGATCGTCTGCTGGGTGCGCTCGAGCGAGGCGGAATCCGGCAGCTGCACATTGACGAACAGATAGCCCTGATCCTCCGACGGCACGAAGCCGGCTGGCAACATCCGATAGAAGCCATAGATTCCCGAAACAACCAGGACCACGACCAGCGCGCTGATTACGGCACGGCGAGCAAACAGGTTGAGCAGGTGCAGATAGAACCGTCTTGAAACGTCCAGCCCCTGGTTCACCTTGCTGAAGAAGCCCGATCTCTTCTCCTTCGGTGGACGAAGGATCAGCACGCAGAGCGCCGGGCTGAGTGTCAGGGCATTGATCGTCGAGAAGGTGATCGTCACGAGAATTGTGACCGCAAACTGCCGATAAAGTTCGCCGGTGATACCCGCCAAAAATGCGACCGGCACGAACAGCGCTGCCAGCACGAGGGTGGTTGCGACGATGGGCCCGGTGACTTGGTTCATCGTCAGCAGCGTGGCTTCGCGCACGTCCGCTTCCGTCTCGCTCATGATGCGCTGGACATTCTCGACGACGATGATCGCGTCGTCCACCACCAGGCTGATGGCCAGGATCATGGCGAAGAGCGTGATCGTGTTCACCGAGTACCCCATGAGATAGAGCACGGCGAAGCCGCCCACCAGCGAGACCGGTATCGTCAGCGTCGGGATGATCGTGGCGCGCCAGTCCTGCAGGAAGAGAAAGACCACCGCCACAACAAGCACGAAGGTGATCGCCAAGGTCACGAAAATCTCATGGATGGTCTGACGAACGAAGGCTGTCGTATCGAAAACAACCGTATAGGCGACGTCATCGGGAAATGCCTTAGACAGTGTCTTCAATTCGTCCAGCACCGCCTCTGACACCGCGAGCGCGTTGGCGTCTGCTGACTGGTAAACAACGACGGTGGCGCTAGGCTGTCCGTTCAGGGTCGATGTTGAATCGTAGGATTGCGCGCCCAATTCGACCCTCGCGACGTCGTGAAGCCGCACAATCGCGCCGTCGCTGTTGGTTCGAATGATGATATTGCCGAACTCCGACGCATCGGCCAATCGCCCGCGTGCCTGGACGGTCAGCTGCAACTGCTGGCCAGGGGTCGAGGGAGGAGAGCCCAATTGCCCGGCCGATGCCTGCGCGTTCTGCGCTTGAATGGCCAAGGTCAGATCGGACGCCGTGACACCGAGAGCCTGCATACGGTCGGGGTTCATCCAGATGCGCATGCTGTATGCCGGGCCGAAGACGCTTGCTTCCCCAACGCCCTTCAGGCGGGCGATCGCGTCGCGGATGTTGATCATCGCGTAGTTGCTGATGAAAACGTCGTCCTTCGTGCCCTTGGGAGAGTAGACGGCGAAACCGAGCAGCATGCTGGACGAACGGCTTCTGACCGACACGCCCGTCTGGGTCACGGCGGCGGGAAGCCGCGGCGTGGCCATCGCCACCCGATTTTGCACGTTGACCTGAGCGATAGCCGGATCGGTGCCCGGCAGGAACGTTACCGTCAGGCTGTAGGTGCCGTTGTTCGTGCTTGAAGACGACATGTAAAGCATGTCTTCGACGCCGTTCACCTGGTCCTCGATCGGCGGGCCGACGCTCTCGGTCATCACGCCGGCATTGGCGCCGGGATAGCTTGCGGTGACCTGCACCTCAGGCGGCGTGATCTGCGGAAATTGGGCGACCGGGATCAGAAATAGCGAGACAGCCCCGGCGATCATCATGACAATCGCGACCACCATTGCAAATCTGGGTCTGGCAATGACGCTGGACGATATGTTCATTGCGATGACCCGGATTGAGATGACCCGGGTGCCACGGCCGTGACGCTGCCGCTGGCCGGCGATGCCGGCGTGGGATTGACCGCAAGTCCTTCGGACACGTTCTGCAGCCCTTCGACGATCAGCGTCTCGCCGCCACTCAGCCCGTCCGCGACGACCCAATTTCCCTCGACCTGCTCGGCCAGCTTTACGCGCCGCGTCTCTACCTGTCGGCTACCATTGACAAGCATGACGAACTTGCCGTCGTGGTCCTGCTGGACGACGCCCACGGGCACGACGGGACGCAATTTCTTTTCGGCTTCGGAGATGATGACAGTGACGAACTGACCGGGGATCAGCAGCGATTGCCGATTGGGAAACAGTGCTCGGATGGGCAAAGTGCCGGTCGATGGATCGATCTCGTTGCCGAAGAAGTCCATGTCGCCGGGTTCAGCGTAGGCCTGGCCGTTCGACAGCCGCAGCGTCGGCTTGTAGCGCCTGACGAGTTCCTCCTTGCCGATATCGCCGGCGGCGGCGCGCAGGTCGAGGATTGAGCGGTCGCTGACGGAGAACACCACGCGGATAGGATCCAGTTCAACGACACGCGCGAGGATCTGCGAACTGCCGCTGACGAAGCTGCCATCCGACAATGCCGCAGCACCGATGCGTCCGTCGATCGGCGAGACTATCTTGCTGTAACTGAGGTTGAGCTCTGCCTGGTCCACCCGCGTCTGCGCCGACAACACATTTGCCTGCCCGGTTTCGACAGCTGCCTGACTCTGCTCCAGCGTGGCGCGCGATATGGTCTGGCTGCTCAGCGTTTGGTTGCGCGCAAGCTGGCGCTGCGCATCCGCGAGGGTGGCCTCGGCGCTCGTTTGCGCCGCCTTCGCGTCCGCCAGCGCGATGTCGAGAGATCGCCGATCTATCAGAAAAAGCGGCTGGTCCTTTGTGACAAGCTGACCTTCGTCGAACAGACGCTTGTCCAGAAAGCCTTCGATCCGCGAGCGGATGTCAACGGCATTGACCGCCTCCACGCGACCGACGAATTCGTGCTTGGGCGATACATCTTCAATCGCAACGCTGATCACGCCGACAGAGGGAGCCGTCTGCGCGGCCACAGACTGTGGCATCGATATGACTGCCGCAAGCAGTGCCGTAACGCATGCCGGCGGAATTCGACGTCGCACGTTCATCGACCAGTCTCCAGCAGGACCGAGATGAAGTCTCAACTCAAGCGTAGGGAAGCAGTCATTGGGGCAGTGGCAATGAGCAAGGTTTACTGCTTACCGTTGCAATCGGCAAGGCCAGGCAGCGACCGCTTGGCGCAGATCAACCTAATCGCGCGCGCAGTTCGGCGTTTTCTGCTTCCAGTTGGGCGATCCGTTCGTGCAGCGGCAGGACCGCCGTGGCGATTTCCTTTTCCGTGAAGCGTGGCGTGATGTGCTGCGGGCAGTTCCAGTCGAAGCTTGCCAATCGTAGCCGGAATATCCTTTCGAGCCTGGCCTTGTACCCGCCGTCCGTCACCAGCTCGGTCAGCGACGGCTCGTCTGCCAGTCCCAGCTTCTCTACGTGGGCATAGATCTTCAGGCGTGTGCGTCGGGGATAATCGATGAGAAACAGACACGTACGGTCGTTGGCCAAAAGATTGCCGGTGCTGATGTATTGCCGGTTGCCGCTATAATCCGCGAAGGCCAAGCTGCGGTCGTCGATAACCTTGAGGAATCCGCGCGGTCCACCCCTGTGCTGGACGTAGGGCCAGCCCGTCTCCGACGTCGATGCGATGTAGAAGCTGTCGCGCTCGCCGATGAACGCGCGTTCGTTTTCCGTAAAGCGGTCGAACTCCCGGTGACCCTTGAAATCCTGCCAGATGCCATCCACGCCCATCTCCGCTTGTGCCGCACGCACACTCGGGGTCCGGGCAATATCCATAAAGCCATAGGGCATAGTGTTTCTCCGGAATGTGTCTCGACGCCGAGGCATCTCATTATTTGCTATGTGTTCATGCCAAGCGACAAGAGCAAACGGAATATTGCAAACCTTCGGGCGCGCCCCAATCGAACTCGAACGGACGATCGTTCAAAACAGGCGACATTTCTCAATGCCCCTTGGCGCGGACGTGTTATGAACGAAGCTGCCTGCTATGCTTCTCATGGCAAAGCTGCGGATTATCCGCTTCGGCTGACGGTGGCGCACCGCTCATCCTGCCACGATCAGCGTCGAGGGGTCCCTTTGCTCATACGCTATGGCTACGATATCACCGTCACCTGCCCGCAGGCGACGCCAATGCTGACGATGCTGACACCGAGGCTCGAACGAGCCGCCGATATCCAGTCTCCGGATGTGGTCGTGACCAATCCGCAGACATCGACGAGCAGCTACGCCGACCTGTTCGGAAACATCTGCCGTCGATTCATAGCCCCCGCCGGCGATCTCCAGATCTGGGGCGACGGGACGCTCGAAGATACCGGCCTGCACGATCCGGTCTTCCAGGATGCGCAGGAAGTGCCTGTTGGCGATCTGCCGGATGAATGCCTGATCTATCTCATGGGCAGCCGATATTGCGAGACCGACCGCCTCAGCCAGATTGCCTGGGACAGGTTCGGGCATGTCGCGCCGGGCTGGGGAAGGGTCCAGGCGATCTGCGATTTCGTGCATGACCATATCACCTTTGGTTATCAGGACGCCCGCTCGACGCGCACGGCATTGGAAGCGTACGAGGAACGCATCGGGGTCTGCCGCGACTATGCCCATCTTGCCATCGCACTTTGCCGCTGCATGAATATTCCGGCGCGTTACATCAACGGCCATCTCGGTGATATCGGGGTCCCGATTCTGGATCCGATGGACTACAGCGCCTGGATCGAGGTCTATCTCAGCGGCCAATGGATGACCTTCGATCCGCGAAACAATATCCCACGCATCGGCCGTATCGTCGTTGCCAGCGGACGTGATGCCGCCGATGTGCCCCTGATCGTCTCTTTCGGGCCGCACGTTTTGAAGTCGTTCCGGATATGGACCTACGAGCTCAACGAGTGAGGCCATGATGCCGACGTTGGCATCGAGCGCGATATTTCCGGTCGATGTGGATGATGCGAGTGCTAGAAAGCCCTAATCGTCTGTCGCATTAAACAAGCGAAAAACATTATTGTCGTTATAGTCTATAAATTGGATCGTTTTGTCTGTGTGCGTCTGAGCATCCTTCGTAGTCTTGTCCCGTCGAAACAGTTTCACGCTGATGCACAAGCTCAGCAATTGGGGGCGAAACATGAATATCAAGGGTCTCATCGCAGGTCTTACACTTGGCGTTGCCAGTGTAGCCGCACCGTTTATCGCACAGGCGGCCGACAAGAAGGTTGTCGTTGCCTACCAGACGGACGCGTTGCCATCGTCCGTCGCCATTGCCAACGGGGGATTCTCCAAGGCCACCGGCTACGACATCGATTTCCGCAAATTCAACTCGGGCGCCGAAATTTTTGCGGCAATCGCCTCGGGTGACGTGCAGGTCGGTTATGTCGGCTCCAGCCCATTCGCGGCTGCCACCTCGCGCGGCCTCGCCGTCAAGGCGTTCTACCTCTCCTCGATCTCGGGCATCGACGAAGCATTGGTCGTCCGCAACGGTTCGGGCATCGAGACCCTCAAGGATCTGAAGGGCAAGAAGCTGGCGGCGGCGCCTGTGTCTACTGACCATTACCAGCTGCTGGCGCTGATCAAGTCGCTCGGCCTCAGCGAGAAGGATGTGCAGGTTTTCGCCATCCCGCAGCCTGAAATCGTCGCCAGCTACAACCGCGGCGACATTGATGGCGGCTTCGTCTGGGATCCAGCGCTGACCGAACTGAAAAAGAATGGCAAGGTTCTTGTCACCTCCAAGGACGTCGCCGACAAGGGCGCGCCGACCTTCTCCGCCTGGGTAGCGGCATCGAAATTTGCCGATGAGAACCCTGAGTTCCTCAAGGGCTTTTCCGGCGTGATCAACAAGTATTACGCCTCCTTCGCCGACGACAAGAAGGCCTGGGGTCCGGACAGCGAGAACGCCAAGCTGCTGGCAAAGGCGCTGGGCGGCACCGCCGATCAGCAGGCTGCGGCACTGAAGAACCTGACGCTTCTCACTCCTGAAGTTCAGGCATCGGATGCATGGCTCGGTGGCGGCGAGAAGTCGGGTGCAGCCAAGATACTCAAGGACACGGCGACGTTCCTGAAGGAGCAGGGCAAGGTCAGTGAAGTGCTGCCGAGCTACGCCGCCTTCGTGACGCCCGACGCGCTCGCCAACGCAAGCAACTAACGAAACCCCAAGGTGCGCTCGCGCACCTCGTCACGCTGGCGCGACATCGCGCCGGCGTCCTGCATTGAAGAGGCGACCTATGCTCAAAGTCGATCACGCGAGTGTCTATTTCAAAACACGAGACGGAAACACCGTTCATGCACTCGACCGTGTCTCGCTCGATATTCCCGATAACAGCTTTGTCGTCGCGCTCGGCGCATCCGGCTGCGGCAAGTCCACGCTGCTGAACGCCATCGCCGGCTTCCTGCCGCTGTCGGATGGAACGATCACGCTGGATGGCCGGCCCGTCGTCTCGCCGGGTGCCGATCGTGGCGTCGTTTTTCAGAAGGACACGCTTCTGCCCTGGAAGACGGTCATCGACAATGTCGCGCTGGGCCTGAAATTTGCCGGCCTGTCGAAAACGACCCGGCATGAGCGCGCCTATGAATTGCTGCAGCTTGTCGGCCTGAAGGACTTTGCCAAGGCCTTCCCGTATGAACTGTCCGGCGGCATGCGCCAGCGCGTCGGCATTGCCCGCGCCCTCGCGACCGAGCCCGCCGTGCTCCTTATGGACGAGCCGTTCGGCGCACTCGACAGCCTGACGCGTGAACAGATGCAGGAATTGCTGGTCTCGATCTGGAAGAAAACGCACACGCGGATTTTCTTCATCACCCACTCGATCGAGGAGGCTTTGTTCCTCGGCACCCAGGTCGTGGTCATGTCGCCGCGCCCAGGCCGCATCGTTGCCCGCTTCGATCTCGATTTCGTCCGCCAGTTCGCCGAAACCGGCGACGCGCGGTCGGTCAAGACCTCACCTGAATTCGCCAATCTGCGCGAGGAAATCCGTGACATCCTCCACGGTTCCGAAGACTTGAGGAGTGCCGCCGAATGAGCGAGTTCACACAAACCGGACAGGTGGTCATCGGTGTGTCCGCCGACCAGCCGAAACTCGTCAAGATGAAGGGCTTCGGGGTCGGCGAGAAGCCGACCGTGCTGATAAGCGTCGCCACGGCGCTGGTGCTTCTCGCCGCCTGGTGGCTTGTCGCCAAGCTGGCGCTTGTGCCGCACCTCTTCCTGCCGACGCCCAACGAGGTCTGGTTCCAGATCGGCGCCATCTATCGCGACGGCTATGCCGGGGCGACGCTCTACGAGCACATCTCCGCAAGCCTTTTCCGGATCATCACGGCTGCCGCAATTGCCACCGTGGTCGGTATTCCCGTCGGCCTGCTGATGGGGCTGAACCGGTGGGTGAAAGGCGTGCTCGATACACCCATCGAGTTCTACTGGCCACTGCCGCCGCTCGCCTACCTGCCGCTGATGATCATCTGGCTCGGCATCGGCGAGACCTCCAAGGTGACGCTGCTGGTGCTGGCGATGTTCGCGCCCATCTGCCTGTCGGCCCAGGCCGGCGTCCGCTCGCTACCGATCGAACGCGTCAATGCGGCGAGATCTCTGGGTGCCAAGCCGTGGCAACTGCTGTTGAACATCGTCCTGCCATCGGCGCTGCCGGAAATCCTCACCGGTCTCAGGATTGCGCTCGGCATCGGTTGGGGCACGCTGGTCGCCGCCGAACTGATCGCCTCGACCCGCGGAATTGGCTTCATGATCATGTCGGCCTCGCAATTCCTGGCAACGGACGTGGTTTTCGTCGGCATCGGCATCATCGCCGCCTGCGCCTTCGCCTTCAGCGCCGCCATTCGAATGCTGGAAGCGGTTCTTGTGCCCTGGAAGGGCAAAAGCTAGCCGGGTCGCGCCGCCGAGTATCGCGCGCAGTCGGTCGCTTCTGGGCGAATTGCGCGCGAACAGCACAACTCGCTGTCAGCGTAAGTTTCAGCAACTCAACGTTTTCTCGCCGTAGCTGATCAGCTGGATGTTGCAGTGCCTCGAGACGCACAAAAGCCGACGAAATTCACCAGTTAGTGGACGAAATTTCTAAAGTGCATCGCAACCGGGGAGGGCAGTTTCTCGCGTCGGGCATGCGCTTTCTTTAAGTTCAGCGTCAACGTTCAAAACTGGAGCCATGCATGAACCGCTTCCTCATCCTCGGGACCGCCCTTGCCGCACTCATTTCCGTTCCGGCGCTGGCAGAGCAGCCGACGAAACTGCTGAATGCGTCCTACGACGTCTCGCGCGAACTTTTCGTCGCCGAGAACGAAGCGTTCATCAAGCAGCATCCCGGCGTTACGATCGACCAATCGCATGCCGGCACCTCCAAGCAGGCCCGTTCGATCCTTGAGGGTCTGGAAGCGGACGTCGTGACCTTCAACCAGGCAACCGATATTGACCTGCTGGCCAAGAATGGTTTCGTATCCAAGGATTGGACAAAGGCGTTTCCAAACAGTGCGTCGCCCTTCTATTCCTTCCCGTCGTTCCTGGTACGTGCGGGCAACCCGAAGAACATCAAGGACTGGAGCGATCTGGCGCGTGACGATGTGCACGCGGTGTTCCCGAACCCGAAAACATCTGGCAATGCGCGCTACACCTATCTCGCCGCCTATGCCTGGGCCAAGGAAGCCTACAAGGGCGACGAGACGAAGATCAACGCCTACATCACAAAGATCTTCGACAACGTTCCGGTATTCGACACCGGCGGCCGTGCATCGACCACGACATTCGTCGAACGCGAAGCCGGTGACGTGCTCATCACCTTCGAAGCCGAGACACGCGGTATTGTCAAGCAGTATGGAGCCGACAAGGTCGAGGGCGTCATCCCTTCCGTCAGCCTTCTGGCCGAGTTTCCCGTCGCCGTCGTCGACAAGGTTGCCGCCAAACACGGCACCGAAGCGCTCGCCAAGTCCTACCTCGATTTCCTCTACACGGAGGAAGGTCAGCGGATTGCCGCGCAGTTCGGCCACCGCGTTCACAATGAAAAGGTGGTCGGCGAATTCAAGGACCAGTTCCCGGCCATCCGTCTCGTTAACGTCGATGACACGTTTGGTGGCTGGGCAAAGATCCAAAAGGATCACTTCGCTTCCGGCGGTATTCTCGACAAGCTTTACGGCAGCCGTTAAGCAGAACTGCATTGTGGAGTACAGGCCCGGCGGACGCACGTTCGCCGGGCCGCTCCGCATCTGGACGCCGGTGGGGCAGGGGTGATGGGACAGGGAATGATGGCTTGAGACGGAATGTGCTGCCCGGACTGCGCCTGTCATTGGGCGTGACGCTGCTTTATGTCGGATTGATCGTCGTGCTGCCGCTCGCCGCCCTGGTGTTCAAGGCTTCAAGCTTTGGTTTTCACGACTACTGGCAGATCGTGTCCTCATCGCGAGCGCTTGCCAGCTACCGCGTCACCGTGCTTTGCGCGCTCGGCGCGACTGTTTTCAACCTGTTCTTCGGTTTCGCGCTGGCCTGGGTGCTGACGAGATATCGCTTTCCCGGTTGGAGATTGGTGGATGCGCTGGTCGATCTGCCGTTCGCGCTGCCAACGGCCGTCGCAGGCATCTCCCTGACGGCGCTATTTGCCGCCAACGGCTGGTTCGGCTCGGTGCTTGAAAAGGTGGGCATCCAGGTGGCCTACACGCCGATCGGCATTACCATCGCCATGTGCTTCACGAGCCTTCCGTTCGTCGTCCGAACGGTACAGCCGGTGCTCGAGGATCTCGATCCGGCGCTGGAAGAGGCTGCGCAATCGCTTGGCGGATCCGATTGGACGATTTTCCGCAAGGTCATGCTACCGATTTTGGCCCCGGCTCTGCTGGCCGGCGTATCGCTGTCGTTCGCGCGCTCGCTTGGCGAATTCGGCGCCATCATCTTCATCGCCGGCAATCAGCCGATGTCGACCGAGATCACCGCGCTGCTCGTCTTCATCCGGCTTGAGGAATACGACTATCAGGCCGCCGCCGCCGTCGCGTCGGTGCTGCTGGTCACGGCTTTTGTGATGCTTACGCTCACCAACTGGATGCAGGCCCGCGCCTTGCGCTACACGGTAAGGAACTGATCATGAGCGCCGCACCAACCCGTCGCAGGCCGCCACGCGTCGGCGACCAGCCTCTCTTCCGACGTACCCTGATCGGGCTCGTGCTTTTCATCGGCGTGTTTCTGGTGCTTGCGCCGCTTGTTGTCATCGGCGTCGAAGCCTTCGCGAAGGGCTGGCAGGTCTACAGTGCAACGATCAGCCATCCCGACACGCTGCATGCGATCATGCTGACAGTCCTCACGGCTCTCGTCGCGGTTCCAGTGAACACGGCGTTTGGCGTCGCCGCGGCATGGTCGATCACCAAGTTCGACTTCTGGGGCAAGCGCTTTTTGCTGATCGTGATCGAGATTCCGTTTTCCGTCTCCCCGATCGTCGCCGGTGTGGCCTATCTGTTCGTCTATGGCCTGCAGGGCATATTCGGCCCAACGCTCGACACCTGGAACATCAAGATCCTGTTCGCCATCCCCGGCATCATCCTTGCGTCAATGTTCGTGACCGCGCCCTTCGTCGCGCGTGAACTGATACCGCTGATGCAGGCGCAGGGGCGCGATCTGGAGGAGGCCGCGACCTCGCTCGGCGCGTCCGGCTGGCGCACGTTCTTTTCTGTTACGCTACCGAATATAAAATGGGCGCTGCTTTACGGCGTCGTTCTCTGCAATGCCCGGGTGATGGGTGAGTTCGGTGCGGTCTCCGTTGTATCAGGCAATATCCGCGGTCAGACCAACACCTTGCCCCTGCACATCGAACTGCTCTATCACGACTACCAGGCCACAGGCGCCTTCGCCGCCGCGTCGATCCTCGCCGTCATTGCGGTCTTCACCATCATCGCCAAGGTCGCGCTCGAACGGCGAGGGGCCGGCCGTCGAGCCAGTCCGGCCGCGCGGCCGTCGCTCCTCTCCAAGCCAGCCGAGAACAACGCATGAAAATCCGCCTCGACCAGATCGTCAAGACATTCGATACCTTTCGCGCGGTGCGCGGCGTCTCGCTGGAGATCGAAAGCGGCGAACTCGTTGCTCTGCTCGGCCCCTCCGGCTCGGGAAAAACCACGATCCTAAGGATGGTGGCCGGTCTTGAATACGCCGATGGTGGCCATATCCATTTCGGCTACCAGGATGCGACCGATATTCCTGTTCGCGATCGCGGCGTCGGCTTCGTTTTCCAGCACTACGCGCTGTTCCCGCACATGACGGTCGCCGAAAACATCGCCTTTGGCATGAAGGTCTCAAGGGTGAAGCGCGAGAAGGCGGCCATCGCTGCGCGCGTCATCGAACTGCTGCGTCTCGTCCGGCTCGAAGGGCTCGGCGATCGGTTCCCGGCACAGATTTCTGGTGGCCAGCGGCAGCGCGTGGCGCTGGCAAGGGCGCTCTCGGTCGATCCGAAGGTCCTGCTTCTCGATGAACCGTTCGGCGCGCTCGACGCCAATGTTCGGCATGACCTGCGCCGCTGGCTGCGCGAGATTCACCAGGAACTCGGCATCACGACGATCTTCGTCACGCATGACCAGGAGGAGGCACTGGACCTTGCGGACCGCGTCGTCATCCTGAGAGAGGGTGCAATCGTTCAGCAGGGTACCCCCGAAGAGGTTTGCCGCAATCCGCGATCAGCATTCGTGATGCGCTTCCTCGGCGATGCGAACGTACTGCCGGCTGAGATCCGCAGCGGCGTTGCCTATGCCGGCGGCGCTTCGATCGAGGCGCTGGACATCGCGGACGGCAAGGCCGAGCTCTACGCGCGACCAGCCGATCTCGACTGGTCGCTTCAGGGCCCCGGCATTGACGCCCGGATTGACCGTGTCCTCGACCGACCAGATGGAAGGCGTGTGCTCGCGAGTACAGGGACCGGTACGCAACTTGAATTCGACGTCGAACCCGAGCGCGTCATGAAATCGGGAGATCGCGGCTTTGTGACGCTACGCCGCGCCAAGGTTTTTCCAGTCTAGCGACCGACCGGCACCGCCGGTCGCCAAGGATCTGCAAACCGATATAGTCCGGCTGCATCGTCTTCGGCTCAGGCCGTTATCCGTTGCTGTGTCGCCTTGTCGAACACATGAATATTTTTCGTCTTCAACGAGAGCTGGACCTTTTGCCCAGGCGTTAGCGACGCACGTTCGCGCATCACCCACGTCAGCTCTTTGCCCTCTACCTCAAGCGCGACGTGCGTTTCAGATCCCGTCGGCTCGACCACGCTAACTGTTGCGGACAGTCCGCCCTCGGTGGCGAAGGCGATGTCTTCTGGCCGGATGCCAACAATGACGTCCTTCCCTTCAGCGTCCACCACACCGGCGAGCAGTTCGATCGACGTGCCGGATGCGAGCGTCAGGCGAGGCTGGCTGCCTCCCGTCAATCTGCCTTCGAGGAAATTCATTGCGGGAGAGCCCATGAAGCCGGCGACAAAGACATTCTGCGGACGGTCGTAGAGCTCCAGCGGCGTCCCGATTTGCTCGACCTTGCCGCCCTGCAGCACGACGATCTTGTCGGCCATCGTCATGGCCTCGATCTGGTCATGCGTGACATAGACGATGGTGGTTTTCAAACGCTGGTGCAGCGCCTTGATCTCCGCCCGCATCTTGACGCGCAGCTTGGCGTCGAGATTGGACAGTGGTTCGTCGAACAGGAATACCTTAGGATCGCGCACGATCGCGCGGCCCATCGCCACGCGCTGGCGTTGACCGCCCGATAGCTGCGCCGGCTTGCGGGAGAGCAGCGGCTGTAAACTCAGGATCTCTGCGGCCTCGGCCACCTTTCTGTCGATCTCGGGCCGCTTGACGCCCGCGAGCTCAAGCGCGAAGCCCATGTTCTGGGCGACTGTCATCTGCGGATAAAGTGCGTAGTTCTGGAACACCATCGCGATATCGCGATCCTTGGGCTGCAGGTTGTTCACCACGCGCCCGCCGATCGAGATTTCGCCGCCAGTAATCTCTTCCAGTCCCGCGATCATCCGCAGCAGGGTCGATTTTCCGCACCCGGATGGGCCGACCAGGATGACGAATTCGCCGTCGGCGATATCGACGTCCACGCCATGAATGATGTTGACGGCGCCGTACGACTTCTTGACATTTCTAATGGCCAATCCGGACATAGAATTCCTCCCTGTGAGACGTTGCTCAGCGCTTGCTGCGAACCCGAAGCGCCATATACGGCTTGCCCGGCAACTCGACGCCGAAGGCTGCATCCGGCTTGCCGCCGCGCACGACTGCACCGTGGCGGGTCGGATGTGGAACCGGTGCCTCGACCTTATTCGCCGGCGTGATCGTCATGTTCCATGTATCGATCAGGTCGACCTCATAGTCGTCGCTGTCCATGGGGAAACCGGATGACCAGACGACCGGCTGGTGTTCGCCCAGATAGATGTAGCGGAGCGCGCTTTCGCCATCGCGAACGCCTGATACTCGCGTCCACGGCCATGCGCCGATCGGGCCGATGGGATCGAGGCCGTGCTCGACATCCTGCTCGAGGAGATCGCGCAAAAAGCCGATCCGTTTCCACGCCTCGCCGCGCAATTCGCCGCCCTTGGCCCACCAGATCAGATCGTCAGGGTGCGAGAACGTCTCGCCGTGGCCGGCATAGCCGCCGCGGGTCACGGTGATCCAGAAGCGATGCACCAACTCCTGCGGCGTCAGGTTGCCCCAGCATTGCACGATGTTGCCCTCATACTCGGGCTCGTCGTTGACGACTGGCTTGCAGTAGGCCTCGCGCCATTGCTGGGTGAGCTTGACGTCGGGGTTCTGGATGCAGGTGTGTGTCACCCACGGCTTGCGGTGGTCGAAGTTCATCGACACCTCGCCGTTGTGGATCGACTTCAGATGCTGGTAGGGGTCGTTTTCCTCCAGGATGTGGAAGTAGCGATCCCACTGCTCGACCGGCTTGGTATCAAGCAGGAAGTCGTATTCGTTGGCGAGCGCCCACCAGACGTTTCGGTACGCCGCCAGCCGTGCCGCGAGATAAGCGACATAGCGGAAGTCCTGCTCGGCCGACATGTCGGCATAGCCCCAACGGTCGTAAGGGTGGAACATGATGATGTCGGCTTCGATGCCGAGCGCGCAAAGGGCCGAGACCTGCTGTTCGAAATGCCGGAACATGACAGGGTTCGGCCGGTCGAAGTCTTCCTTGCCGTCGGCGCCCGTTTCGAAGGAGGGGTAGAGCGGTTCGTTGGTGTTGTAAGGATAGTCTTTCGGGAACAGGCCCATGCGGATCTTGTTGAACCGCGCATTCTTCAGCGTTTCCAGCGTCTGCGCCTGCATGTCGAGCGGCTGATGCGTCCAGGCGTAGCACGTCGTGCCGAACGACAGGAACGGCTTGCCGTCGGCATAGGCGAAGTGGAACTTGTTGCGCACGCGCACCGGGCCATGGTTGTCGGCGGATGGCGCGGTCGCAGTGAGCGAACCGGTCTGGCCGTCCAATTCTACCGTCTTCGAGCGGGTTCGGAACGCCCATTCGCCTTCCACGTCAGGCATGAAGCGGACGCGGTAGACGCCACCACCGTCATAAAAGCCCGGCACGCGGATCTCGCGGCTCTTGTGGCTGAAGACGGCGTCGAAAGCGACGTCGAGATAAGGATTACCGCTGGAAGGACCCTGGAAGGCTGCTTCGAAGACGCCCCATTTTTCGACCGTTGCAATGGACATGAATTTCTCCTCAAAATTTTGGTTGGGTACTCAGCCTTTGACGGCGCCGGAGGTGAGGCCGGAAACGAAGTACCGCTGGAAAATCAGATAGACGAGCGTTGCCGGCAGAACCGTCATGACGATGGCGGCATTCAGCTGGCCATAATCGCTGGAGAACTGCCCCTGGAAGGACATCAGCCCGAGCGGCAGCGTCCACATGTGCTGGTCCTGCAGCAGCACCAGCGCCATGGCGAATTCGTTCCAGGTGGAGACGAAGTCGAGGATCAGCAGCGCTGCCAGCACCGGCAGGCAGACCGGCAGGAAGATGCGCCGGAAGATGGTGAAATGCGTCGCGCCGTCGATCAGGGCTGCTTCGGAGAGTTCCTTGGGGAGCCCCTTGAAGAAGCCGTGCAGGATGAAGACCTGGTAGGGCACGCCGAAGGCGATGTAGGGGAGGATGACGCCCGGATAGGTGTCGATCAGCCCGAACGAATTGACCAGCGTGAACAGCGGAGCCAGCATCACCTGGAACGGGATCATCGTGCCGAAGACGACGGCAAGCAGAAGGTACTTTCCTGCTTTCATCGGGATCTTGGCGAGCGCATAGGCGGCCATGGCCGACATCGCGAGCCCGAGCGGCACCTTGATGACCGTAATGATGACGCTATTGAAGAAGGACTGGGCGAAATTGCCTCGACTCCACGCCGCGCTGTAGTTCTCGAAGGCGAACTCGACAGGCGGCATGAAGGCGCCGGTGCTGGTGACGGCCGCCTTGGTCTTCAGCGAGGTGAAGACGATGAAGACGAACGGCGCGAACCATATCAGGGCGACGGCGATGAGGGCAATCCAGAGGCCGATGAGCACGGGGTCGCGGCTTGGTTTGTTGGTGACAAGTGTATCTTCGTGTGCCGCCAGCGATGCGGATGAAGTCATCGTCATTGTTCGGCCTCCTCATGCTTTTGCGTCCAGCGCAGGTAGGGCACCACGATCACGATGGTGATCAGCAGCAGCACGACGGAGATGGCCGCGCCGCGTCCGAAATCGAAGATCTGCATGGCCTGGGTAAAGGCCCAGAGCGCCAGCATCTGCGTTGATTGCGCCGGTCCGCCACCGGTGAGGCCATAGACGATATCGAAGGCTTTGAGCGACGAGATGATCGAGAGCACGAGCACGATGGTCATGGTCGTGCGCAGCGCCGGGAAGGTCACATGCTTGAAGATTGCCCAGCGTCCAGCGCCGTCGATGCGGGCGGCTTCGACCAATGTCTGCGACACGCCCTGCAAGCCGGCGAGAAACAGAACCATCGAGAAGCCAACGGATTGCCAGAGATAGGCGACGAATACGGAATAGAGCGCAATGTTGCGGTCGCCCAGCCAATCCTTGATCCACATCTGCAGACCCATATTGGTCATCAGTTGGCTGAACAGGCCGAAGAAGGGGTCGTACATCCACTTCCACATCGTTGCGACCGCGATCGGCGCGATGATGACGGGCAGATAGAAGATGGCGCGAAATGTATTGCGGCCGAAGATCTTCTGATTGAGGGTCAAGGCCAGAAGTAGACCGACCATCGGCGGGAAAACCACTGACATGATCGTCCATATGACGGTATTCTTGAACGCGACCCAGAAAACGGGATCGCGGGTCAGGATGTACTGGTAGTTCGCCAGGCCGACGAAGGGGCGCTGCGGGTCCAGTCCGTTCCACTTCTGGAAGCTGAGGACGACGACGTTCAGCATCGGATAGAGTGCAAACACGGCGTAGATTGCCATGGCCGGTGCGAGCAGCAGAAACGCCTGCACCCGGGGGTCGTGTGTTCGGTTCTTGAATGACATGGATATCTGCTCCGCGCGACATGTGTCTGGCGAGTGGGTATATCGGTTGGGCGGACCGGCCCCGATCATTATCGGGACCGGCCAGCGTCCTGGGAGGACTTAGGTGCGGCCGGCGATGAAGGTCTGCAGCTGCTTTGCTGCATCGGCCGGTGCGGTGTTTCCGGAGGCGACATCATTGATGACCCGGAAATATTCCGTGGTGACGTCAAGCGGGAAAGCCTGGTCGCCGTTCATGTAGACCTTGCTGTAGGTCTTGAAGATGTCGAGCCATTCAGCCTCGAGCGGCTTCTGGTTGCTGTACTGGACGTTCTTGTTGACCGACGTGGAGCTGATCTGGCCGACGAGATCCTGCTGCACCTTCGTCGACAGGAAATAGTCGAGGAACTTCGCTGCGAGATCCGGATGCGGGCTCTTCGTGCTCACATAATTATACTCGGCGAAGCCATAGAGACGGTTGGTGTTGGTCGGGAATGGGAAGATCCCATACTCGTCGAGATTGGCGCCGCTCGAGTCCAGCTGGCTGACAAGCCAGTCGCCTTCGAGCATCATCGCCGCGCGACCGGCGGTGAAGAGGCTGTAGGACTGCTTGTTGTCGATGCCCATGAACGGCTGCAACGTGTAGTCTTTTGTCCACTTGGCAAACTCGGTGAATGCTTCCGTGGCGCACGGCTCTGCGGTCCAGTCAGTCTTCATCGCCTTCAGCGCGTCGTGCTTGTCGGCGCCGCATTTGGTCTCGAGGATCACGTCCATCAGGCGCATCACGTGCCAGTTGACCGATCCGCCGAACGTGAAGGCCGGAATGCCGGCTGCTTTCAGTTTTTCGGCGTCGGCAAGAAACTCCTCATAGGTCTTCGGCTCTTCGGTGATGCCGGCCTGCTGGAAGAGCTTCTTGTTGTAGTAGACGGCTTCGCCCTTGAAGGTAAACGGGACGCCATGCTTGCCGCCCGGATAGAGGTCGGCGAATGCGGCGGCTGCGGGAAGCAGTTCGTCGTTCCACTTGTATTCGGTGTAATATTTGTCGAGCGGCGCGGAGAGGCCGGCCTTCACGTACTCGCCGCCCAGCCCGAGGCCAGCCCAGCTGAAGTAGATGTCCGGTCCCTTGTTCGAGCCGGCCGCGACACGCAGTGCCGTCTTGTGCTCGTCGATGGCGCGCTGAACGATCTGTACGGTCGTGCCGGGGTTAGCGGCTTCGAAGTCGGTGGCCACCTTCTTGAGCGCGACGTTGGCGGCGTTGTTGTCGAAATTGAGCGTCCACAGCGTCAGGTCCTCGGCCTTGAGGCTCGTCGCTGTGATGGCCAGCACGGAAAGCGTGGCAAGCAGTGTTGTCTTGATCGTCATCATATCCTCCCTGAGCGGTCCTCTCCGCTAACATGAACAATCCCGAAAATTCCGCGCCATGTCAACACTTATTTCATTTACGAAAAAAGTCGATTGCATGCACCCGTAAATTGAGGCCTAATGTGCAAATTCGTCCTTCTTGAAAGCCGATGTCGCAGTCGTAATGTCGTGAGAGAAATATATTGCGGCCGATTGGCGAGTCGGGATTATTGGGCGGGAGGAGCTGCGAATGGCGGGTGTGAAGGAACTTTTCGAGGATGGCAGTTCGCCAGCCGGGCGGATCGTCCGCGCGATTGCGGCAATAGGCGCCGCGACCGCCACACAACTCGTCAAATCGACCGGGCTGGCGCGATCGACGGTGTCGACACTCCTGACGGAGTTGAAAGATCACGGCGTCGTTCTCGATGTCGACACGAAAAGCAATGGGTTCGGACGACCGTCGCAGTTGCTGTCACTCAATCCGGTGGCTGGACGATGCGCAGGCGTGCTGCTGGGGCTTGGCGAGATCCGGATCGCCATTTGCGACCTGGCGCATACCGTGCTTTCCGATGTCTGGTTCGCGATGAGCGAGGACTACTCCCCCAACGATGCTGCCAGATGCGTGCGCGCAAGCCTGGAAGAGCAGTGCGCGAAGCTCGGCATCCATCTCTCCGACCTTCTGGGCGTTGGCCTGGCGATCTCGGCGCCGGTGACGTACGAGGGAGAGATCCTCAATGGCTCGATCCTGCCGACATGGTGCGGGACAAACATCGCCGAGGTCTTTTCAGCGCAGTTCGACTGTCCCATTCATGTCGAAAACGAAAGCCATTGCGGCGCCCTTGCAGAAATGACGTGGGGTGCAGCGGTGGGCGAGCCCGACTTCGTGCTGTTCAAGTTCGATCTCGGAATCGGCGGTGCCATCGTGCTCGACGGGACGGTTCAGCGCGGCTCTCACGGCTATGCGGCTGAATTCGGTCACATGTCGCTCAATCCGCACGGGCCGCTCTGCCGTTGCGGAAACCGCGGCTGCCTTGAAACCTTCGCTGGCGGGCATCAGCTTCTGCGTTACGCAGAACAATCCTTCGGTGAGCCGGTGACCATCGAGCAGTTCGTGGAGCGTGCTCGCAAGGGTGAACCGGGATACACTCGTCTCGTGGAAGATGCCGCCGACATGGCCGGCTGGGGAATGGGGCTCGCCTTCACGATCCTAAACCCGCCATTGTTCATCATCGCTGGCAAGCTGGCCGAGGTTGGGGAAAGCTTCACGACGGGTCTTGAGAAAAGCTTCGCCCGCCACTCCGTGGCGCCCCCCGCGCACTCGCCGGAAAAGCGCAAGCCTCGCTTTGTCGTCGGAACATTCCGGGGAAATGACGACACAGTTATGGGGGCGGTTGCGCTGGTGTTGCGGCAGCACGGCCGTATCGCGAACGCGGCTTCGGCCGTCGTTTGAGGCCGTGGCAAAAAATCGGCCCCGCTTCTTCCCCAATAATCCGCCAACGAGAACGTTAGATCTGCGTCCGCTGGGGCGCGACCAATGTCGGGCGGTTGAGCCCCAAATGATCCCTCAGGGTCGAACCGCTGTAGTCGGTACGGAACAATCCGCGCTCCTGGAGGATTGGCACCACAAGCTGCGTAAAATCCTCCAGTCCTTCCGGGAAGAATGGCGGCATGACGTTGAAGCCATCGGCGGCGCGACCGTCGAACCATTGCTGCATGCGGTCGGCGATCTCTACCGGTGTGCCGAGCACGATGTGGTGCCCGCGACCCGCGGCAACGCGCAATGCCAGCTGGCGGATGGTGAGGTTTTCGCGGCGAGCCAACGCGGTCAGCAATTCGGCACGGCTGCGCAACTGGTCGGAGATCGGAAGATCCGGGAGGGGGGCGTCGGGATCGTAGGCGGTTAGGCTGTGGCCGATGCGCTCCTCCAGCAGCGGCATCGCGCTTTTCAGGTCCGTCCACTGGTCGAGCTCGGCCAGCTTGTCCGCGGCCTCCTTTGGAGTGCGGCCGATCACCGGCAGAAAGCCTGGCATGACCGCTACGTCATCTGCCTTGCGCCCAAATCCGACAACACGGTCTTTCAGGCTTTTGTAGAAGGCCTGCGCTTCCTCGATACTCTGCTGCGCCGTGAACACCACATCTGCGGTGCGGGCCGCGAGATCCTGGCCTGGTCCTGATGAGCCGGCTTGGATGAGTATCGGGTGGCCTTGCGGCGACCGCGGTATGTTGAGCGGCCCCTTGACCGAATAATATTTTCCCGTGTGGTCGAGGATATGCATTTTGGCCGGATCGGCATAGAGGCCTCTATCCTTGTCCTTGATGAAGGCATCGTCGTCCCAGCTATCCCAAAGCCCACGCACGACATCGACGAATTCGCCTGCAACGGCATATCGTTCGTCATGCTCCGGGTGCGACTTCGAGAAATTGTTGGCGGTGCGTGCGTAGGACGTGGTGACAATGTTCCACGCTGCACGGCCATGGCTCAGATGGTCGATCGAGGAGAATGCGCGCGCCGTGTGGTAAGGTTCACCATATGTCGTGGATGCGGTCGCGGCGAGGCCAATCTTCTTGGTCACCGTTGCCAAAGCGGCGAGCAAGGTGAGCGGTTCGAAACGGGCGATGGTCGAGGGATGCGCGTCGGCGCCGCTCGTCAAGCCGTCGGCTAAGAAGACCATGTCAAATTTGGCCGCCTCGGCAATCTGTGATACGCGGCGCAAGAGATCGAAATTCTCGCTGCCGGCTTCGGCATTCGGATGGCGCCAGCCGGAGACGTGGTGACCTGCACCCTGCAGGAAAAGGCCCAAATGGATCTGTCTTTTGGTGCTCATGACAAAGTCTTTCGTAATGTAAAGTTCAAACGGCGTCCTGATTGAGCAGCGCCAGCAGCCGGTTGAGGTCGGCGGGGCTGCTCATGGAGCGGACGAGCGAAGGTATGTCGGCGAACGCCGCGTTGCCGCCGGTGGCGTCGCGGAATTTCTCGGTCGGATCGGCAACACCGGGCAGGCCGTCGAACCGACGGGTGATTTTGCTGCCGTCCTTAAGCGCGATGTCGAGAATGACGAACCGCGTTTTCGGGTCGTTCGACATGCGTGGCGCACCGTTGTCGTGGCGCCGTCCGGCCCGTTCGGGAAGCGTCATCAAACGCTGTTGCACCGGCTGGTCGTCGAAGTGATCGAGCCGCAAGGCGCCGTCGATCAGCGCTGCCGAGAAAACATATTCAGGGCTGAAACGCGCTTCGATACCGTTGGTCGGGCGGCTGACCACCAACGCTGCGTCGGCGCCCGGCGGATAGGTGAAGGTGATGGTATCGATTGCGTCTGCACGCAGTCCTTCGCCATGCAACGCGATGCCGAGAGAAGCGACTGGGTGGCTTGCCGTACAGCACGGATAGGCTTTCAGCGTCAGACCCGGTGTCACGATCTGCCAGGGCGCGCCCCAGTTTCGGGTTATCGACGTGAGGTCCTCGGCGCCAAAGGCATATGCCGAATGGAAACCTACGGCATTGTCGAGAAAATCAGGCGCGCCGCCAAAGCCGGCCGCTGCCAGCCGCGCCGCCAAAAGACCGGATCGCGCCGCCATGCCGGCATGATAGGGTTTGGCGTCGTAGCCGAATTGCAACCGGAGACCAGAGGATTGCGTTGCCGCGATGCCGAGCGCAATCGCTGTCTGATCGACGGGCGCCTGCGTCAGATGTGAGATGGCCGCGGCCACGCCAATCGGGCCGAGCGTAGCGGTCGCGTGGAATCCGTTTTCGTAATGTTTCGAGCCGAGTGATAGGCCCAGCCGCGCCATCGCTTCGAGACCAACGACATAGGAGGCCACGAGCTGGTCCGCTGAAAAATCGCGTTCGCTTGCCAAAGCGAACAATGCTGGAATGGTCACGGTGGTCGGATGGCCGCGAACGCTGGAATGCACGTCGTCGTAGTCAAGCACATGGCCGGCGTAACCATTGACCACGGCTGCCACCAGCGGATCGGTCTTGCCCGTCTGCCCGACAAGAATCGCCGCGCCTGGCAGATGGGCACCAACAACATCCGCGAGAACAGCGGTCGTACGGTCGGCTGCACCTGCAATCGTGCAGGCCAGAAAGTCGATGATCGCGGTGCGCGCTGCCGTCATCGCTGTGGGGTTGGTCGATGGCTCCGAAGTAACAATCGCTTCGGCAAAAAATGTGGTCAGGGGCGCGGATGCGGTCATCGTCAGATTCCCTCGCCGTCCCGTACCGCGCCACGCGCGCCGGAAAGTCCACCGACAAACTGGCGGATGCGGGGGTTGTCGGACGTGTGGAAGATCTGTTCAGGTGACCCGTGATCCACAATCCGGCCGTTCTCGGTGAACACCACGGTGTCGCTGATCTCCTCGGCAAAGCGCATCTCGTGGGTGACGAGAATGCTTGTCATGCCGTCGCGGATAAGGTCGCGGATCACCCACAAGACTTCACCGACAGTTTCGGGGTCGAGCGCGGATGTTACCTCGTCGAAAAGCACCAGCTCCGGCTTCATGGCAAGCGCCCGGGCGATCGCCACGCGCTGCTGCTGGCCGCCGGACAGCTGACCAGGATAGGCACCGGCCTTTTCCGCCAGTCTCACCTTGTCGAGAAGTTCGCGAGCGAGTTTTTCCGCTTCGCGCCGCTCGACACCGAGAATGCGGGTTGGTGCCAGCACGATATTGTCCAGTACGGTCAAGTGCGGAAACAGGTTATATTGCTGGAACACGATGCCGACGCGCTTGCGCAACGTGATGCGTTCGCTTTCCTTGCTCAATTGGTCGACACGCGTGCCATCGACGGTAATGTGGCCGCGTTGCGGCTGTACCAGCGCATTGATGCAGCGCAGGATGGTCGATTTTCCCGAACCTGACGGGCCGATGATGGAGACAGCATCGCCCTTGTTGATCGTCAGGTCTATGCCCTTCAGGACCTGCGTCTGTCCGAACGACAGGTGTACGTCTTCGAGTTTGACGATTGCGGCGTCCGCGGATGCGTTGGTCATGTCCATATCCTCAAGCCGCCTTGAAGCGCGCTTCAAGGCGTCGCGTCAGTCGGGAGATCGGGTAGCAAAGCAGAAAGAAGGCTGCCATCACCACGATATAGGCGATGATGGTGAAATCCATGCGGCGAACGGCGGTGCTGGCATCGGTCGCGGCGTGCAGCAATTCGTGCACGCCGACAAGCGAGGCTAGGGCCGTCCCCATGGTGATCGAAGCGGCGACGTTCATCCATGGCGGCAACGAGCGTCGTAGGCATTGCGGCAGGATGATCCAGCGCAGAGATTGGTTTCGCGAGAAGCCCAGGCCCTTGCCTGCCTCCCACTGCGTCGTCGGGATTGATAGGATGGCGCCGCGGGTTATCTCGGCAATATAGGCGCTGGCCGGAATGGCAAGCCCGATCACCGCTTTCACCCAGTCGGGGAACGGAAGGTAGTTGCCGAAGATGACAATCTCGAAGGGAAAGATGTAGGTGGTCGCAAAAATCAGCACGAGATGCGGAGCATTGCGAAACAGCTGGACGTAGCCGATCACCGGATACCGGACCAGCCTATACGGAACCAGTTGTAAGATGCCGAAGATTGTGCCGACCAGCGTGCCGAGCGCCATCGCTAGAACGGCGATGACGATGTTCATCATGAAGCCGGAAGCGAGGTAGGGGATCCATTGCAGCACCTCTCGCCCGAGTGTCGGATCGGCCAGCGACCAGACAAGGATAATTAACGGCAACGCCAGAAAGCCGCCATTGCGTAGGATGCGGTTGCTTCCTGATGATATCGAAAGTGATGCTGTCGTCATAGGCCATACCCCGGAACGGCGAGCTTGCGCTCGACCCACAGGCCGACACGGGCAACAATGAGGTTGATGAGGCTGAAAAACAGCAAGATGACGATCATCAGTGAGACGACGTTGTCGCGCTGCGTCCAGACCATGATCGAGGCGTAAGTGATCTCGCTTACCGCGATAGCGTTACCTACAGTCGTCAGTTTCACGAGATTGATGAGGTTGTTGACGATCGACGGCAGCGACGCGCGGAATGCTAGGGGTACTTCGACGAAACGCAAGATCTGCCACTGGTTGAAGCCAATGCCGCGGGCGGCCTCGATCGTCGATGCCGGGACCGCTTCGATGCCGGCGCGAATTGCCTCGGCGTGCAGGGCGGCGATATGCAGCCCGACAACCGCCACCACCCAGAAGAATGGCGATAGAGGATTGTTCTGAGCGCCACCGACAAGGTTCGACACGAATGTATTGAGCACCAGGAAGCTGAACATCAGCTGCACCAGCGTCGGGGTGTTGCGGGTGATTTCCACGAAAGCCCGCACCGGCGCTGAAAGCCACGTTTTGCCTGATGTCAGGCAAGCGGCGAACAGCAGGCCGAAGATCAGGCTTACGGGAATCAAAAACGCGATGAGATAAAGCGTGGTGACAAAGCCATCACGCCAGATCTGTGCCTCGTATCCCGTCGCCAGAAACTCGTAGTTCAGGCCGATCCTGTCCGTCAGGCTGACGAACAGGCCGGTTAGGCTGGTATCCTGCATATCGCTTTACCGGTTTGCCCGCATTACTTCGCTGCGGACAGGGCCTTGTTTTCCTGCTTTAGGTATTCGGTGTTGAGTAGGCGGTTGGTCTTGGCGAACTCCAGCAGTTTGCCGGAAGCGTGCAGCTTCTTGACACTGTTGTCGAGGACCGTTTCGGTGTCTTTGTCACCCTTGCGCAGCCAAATGACCGAGTCCGACGGGATCAATTCGGTTGGAAAGAGGATCGCGTAATCCTTCCACTCTTCCGGGCGGTCCTGCAACAGCAAGGCAACGGTGGCGCCGACGTGGACGGCAACGTCACAATTTCCGCCCTGCAATGCCAGCAGCGATTCCGGCTGGCTTGGCAGTGCCTTCACCTGCGCGCCATATTGTTCGATCAGCGGCTGTGTGAAGTTGGACCCCTGCGAAACGCAGGCCGACTTGCCCTTCAGGTCTGCCCAGTCCTTCAAGCCACTATCCTTGCGACCGACGGCGGCGCCGCCGCTACGATCATAAGGCGTCTTCACGTAGTCGAGCACTTTCGCGCGCTCTTCCGTGTACTGCATATTAGCGATCAGAATATCAACCTTGCCCTGCTGCAGGAACTGGACACGGTTCGGCGGCGTGACGGTCACAGTCTCCAGCTTGACGCCAAGATCGTCAGCCAACGCTTGGGCGATATCGAGATTGTAACCCTTCTGCGTCTGGCTCTTCGGGTCGATGTAGCCAAACGGTGCACCTGACAAAATAACCCCAACGGTCAGCGTGCCGCGCCCCTTGATGCGATCGAGTGTTGCATCGGCCGAGGCTTGGGTTGCAGCAAGCGCTGTAGCGGCGAAAGCAAGCCCAAAGACGGCGCTTGCGATTGTTTTGAAAGGCATCATGAGGTTCCTTGTTTGGCGGTGAACCTAGTGGAGGGCGGCAACGCTCACGAGAAACCAAATTCTGTTTCGCGACGAATTTGTAGAATGTGTATCCGATGCTGATTTCGTCGAGAGAAAATTTTATTCGCCGTTTTCTGTTTGGCGTCACTGCACTCACTCAAACGCGCTCATGACCAAACAGTGGCGCTGTCTAAGCTCAACGATGGTAATCCGGCCTGATGCTCGTACTCGTCTGTGCTTCCTTGCTGGTCAAAGCTCAGATGGGGTCCAGTTACCCGATGGCTGCAATAGCGATCGAATTTTTCCTCTTCCGCAGCGCTAAAGAGAAAGCCTTTCCTTATAAAACTTATTGTCTACTGATTTTATAGACTAATTTGAAGGATAGCGTGCCTCATGACGTACCAGCTGAGCCTCCTAGACAAAAGTCCGATCGAAAGCGGCCGAACAGCGGATCAGGCGTTGCAACTAACCGCCCAGTTGGCGGGACGGGCAGAGCAGCTCGGATATCACCGCTTCTGGGTGGCGGAGCATCACAATATCGATGGTCTGGCCAGCTCGGCTCCCGAAGTGCTGATCGCCTACCTCCTTGCAAGAACATCGAAAATCCGTATCGGCTCAGGCGGCGTCATGCTGCAGCACTACAGCGCCTACAAGGTGGCAGAAACATTTAATTTGCTTGCTTCGCTTGCCCCCGGCCGCGTCGATCTCGGTGTTGGGAAGGCGCCGGGCGGTTTTCCCGTTGCCACCCGGGCATTGCAGTCGTCGGTGGATCCGTCTCGCAGGCGCGATTTCGCCGATCAGCTTGCCGACATCAATACTTACCTGGCGGCAGAACCCGATCCCGATCAGGCGAGGGCCACACCGATCCCGACTGTTGCACCCCACCGCTTCCTGCTCGGCGCATCGGTCGACAGCGCTGAATTGGCGGCGCGACAAGGCTGGACGCTGGTTTTTGCCGGCCATCTGAACGGCGACCGTGACAATCTTCGCAGAACGTTCGAAGCCTACGGACGCGCAACGAATGGACAAGTGCCGATACTGGCACTGGCAGCGTTTGCCGCCGACAACGCGGCTCATGCGCACGAGCGCGTCGGTGAACTGAGGATCGTCAAGGTATTCCTGCCTGACGGCCAGAGCGTCAATGTCGGCACCCAGGAGCAGGCCGCTGAATTCGCCCGGCAATCCGGCTTCGCGGATTTCCACACAGAGGAAAAGGTGCCGACCGTTCTGCACGGTACCGCAAGGCAAATTCGCGAGGAGCTCGATGAACTCCACGCCCTTTTCGGGGTGAGCGAATTCATTCTCGACACGCCGGCGCTGACTGCATCCGAACGCCTGAACTCCATCGAGTTGCTCGCCAAGGAGCGGCTGTCGCTCGTCGCCTGACATTACACCAGGAGGATTGATCCCATGGCTCAGAAGAACATTACGTTTGGCATCATGCTACAGGGGCCCGGCGGCCACATGAATGCCTGGAAGCATCCAAGCGGTCCCGCTGACGCCAGCACCAATTTTGGCTTCTTCGTCAAAACGGCCCGGAAGGCGGAAGAAGCGGGCATCGCCTTCGCCTTCGTGGCGGATGGGCTCTATATCAACGAGCAATCGATCCCGCATTTTCTCAATCGCTTCGAGCCGATCTCCATCCTGTCCGCGCTTGCGGCTTCCACCTCGAAGATCGGCCTCGTCGGAACGGTATCGACGTCCTACAGCGACCCGTTCACCGTCGCCCGCCAGTTCGCGTCGGTCGATCTCATCAGCGGCGGCCGAGCCGGCTGGAATGCCGTGACCTCGCCGCTCGAGGGCTCCGGGCGAAATTACAGCCGGGAACATCCAGAGCATGAACTGCGCTACGAAATCGCCGAGGAATACATCGATGCGGTCCAGGGGCTGTGGGATTCCTGGGACGACGATGCCTTCGTCCGCAATCGCGAGACTGGGGTCTATGCGGATAAGAGCAAGCTGCGCCGGCTCAATCACAAGGGCCGCTTCTTCCGCATCTAGGGACCTTTGAACATCGGTCGCTCGAAGCAGGGACAGCCTGTCGTGTTTCAGGCGGGATCGTCTGACTCGGGGATCAAACTTGCAGGCAAGCATGCCGATGCCGTCTTCACCAACGGTGGCCCGATCGCCGATGCGCAGGTGTTCTACAAACAGGTGAAGCAGAGCGCGATCGCACAGGGGCGGCTGGCGGCAGAGATCGGCATCTTTCCGGGTATCGGGCCGATTGTCGGTGCGACTGCGCAGGAGGCCGAGGCCAAGTATCAGGCGATCCGAAGCCTGGTCACGATCGAGGAAGCGCTGCTCTATCTCGGCCGGTTCTTCGATCACCACGATTTCAGCGTCTATGAGCTGGACGCGCCATTCCCTGAGCTCGGCGACATCGGCAAGAACAGCTTCCGCGCCACAACGGACCGGATCAAGAGGACGGCCCACGACAAGAAGCTGACGTTGCGCCAGACCGCTCTTGACGTAGCCACCCCGCGGACTGATTTCATCGGCACGGCGGACCATATTGCCGATGAGATCATCCGCTGGGTGGACAATGGCGCAGCCGACGGCTTCATCCTCGGCTTCCCCGTCATCGCCGAAGGCTTCGATGATTTCGCCGCTCATGTCCTGCCGATCCTGGCGCGGCGCGGTTATTTCGATCCTGTGCTGAAAGGCGAGACGCTGCGCGATCATCTCGGCTTGCCATATCGCGAAAGCCGCTACGCGGCACCTTTGGACAGCGTGGAACCCGCAAAGGCCGTCGGCGCCTGAGGCGTCGCGTGAAAAGTCATGAACGCCATTCCCAAGACCCTGAAAGCGCACGACGAGGTTGAGACAGCCATCGCCGGCTATATCGACGAGTTCATCGCTTTGCGCCGCGACTTTCACCAATATCCGGAGCTCGCCTTCCAGGAGCGCCGGACAAGCAAGATCATCGCATCCAAGCTCTCCTCCTGGGGCTACGAGGTGGCGACGGGCATTGCCGGAACAGGCATCGTCGCTACCCTCACGCGCGGAGAGGGGCAAAAGCGGATCGGCATTCGCGCCGACATGGACGCGCTGCCGATCGAGGAAACGACCGGGCTTTCCTATGAGAGCAACAATCCAGGCGTCATGCATGCCTGCGGCCATGATGGGCACGCGACGATCCTGCTCGCCGCCGCCAGATATCTGGCGGAGCAGGGCAAGTTCAGCGGCACCGTCCGACTGATCTTCCAGCCGGCCGAGGAAATCGGTGCCGGCGCGCGCAAGATGATTGCGGAGGGGCTGTTCGATCGCTTTCCCGTCGATGCAGTCTTCGGCCTTCACAATTGGCCGGGCGTGGCGGAAGGCCAGTTCGGCTTCGTGGCCGGCCCTGCCATGGCGTCGGTGGACCAGGCGGTCATCAGGATCGTCGGCAAAGGCGGGCACGGCGCCGAGCCACACCGCACCGTCGATCCTGTTCTCGCCACTGCCTCGTTCATCACGGCCTTGCAGAGCGTGGTCTCTCGAAACGTCGATCCGCAGGAAATGGCAGTGGTGACGGTCGGCTCCATCCATGCCGGGACAGCATCCAACGTCATTCCTGACAGCGTCGAACTGAAGCTCACCATGCGGTCCTTCAGCGACAGTGTCCGCCAGCAACTGCAGCAGCGCATTCCGGCGTTGGCGCGGGCGCAGGCGGAGAGTTTTGGCGCGAGTGCGGACGTGGATTATCGGCTCGGATTTCCGGCGCTGATCAACCACGCGCATGAGACCGGTCTCGCCCGGCAGGTCGCGCTCGATGCGCTCGGTTCCGATGTCGTCGAGAGCGGTTTCCGGCCACGCACGGCAAGCGAGGACTTTGCCTTCATGCTGCAGGCGCAGCCCGGGAGCTATCTTTTCGTCGGCAACGGCGACAGCGCGCCCCTACACAATCCTCAATACGACTTCAACGACGCGATCATCGCGCCGGCGGCCCGCTACTGGGTGCGTCTGGCCGAGGCATTTCTTCAATAGACAGGAGTGGCGACGATATGAGTGACAGTTTTCTCTATACGACACCACTCGATCCGCGCGCAAAGCCGCTGATCGATGAACTGATCCACGAATACGACAGCCGCTATGGCAACTACTTCAACGAAGAGGGTGCAAAGGCGGAGCTGAACCGCTATCCGCCCGAGGCGTTCGCCGAGCCGCACGGCAATTTCATCCTGCTGTTGCGGGATGGCGAAACCATCGGCGGCGGTGCCTTCATGCGCCTTGACGACCAGACCGCCGAGTTCAAGCGGATCTGGACGCGCTCGGATCTGCGACGCCAGGGGCTTGCCCGGGCATTGCTGGTCGAGCTTGAGGCGCAGGCGGCACGCCAGGGCTATTCCAGGATTTACCTGACCACGGGCTTTCGCCAGCCAGAAGCTGTGGGCCTCTACCTGAACTACGGCTACACCGCGCTCTTCGATCAAAGTGTCGACCCCGAAATCTACAAATCCCTGCCGTTCGAAAAAGACATTCGCCATCTGGCGGTCTCCGAAACGTTTCAGCGCGATGTGCGTGTGGCCCAGCGCGCGTAGCGCCGGCCGATCAAACAAGGGGCAACGCAATGGCATTGACCACGGAATTCCCGAGCACAGATGTTCGTCTGAAGACGGCAAGCCATGGGCATGATTACGCACGCTACAAAATCGTTCCGGCCCGCCATCCCGGCCGGCTTGCTGGCACTGTGTTCTCAGCCGCTATTATCGCGGCGGTCCTCTACTCGACCTTCGCCAATCCTCGTTGGGGCTGGGACGTCTTCGCGCAATGGTTTTTCGCCGAGCCGATCCTCGTCGGTCTCAGCCGGACACTACTTCTGACAGCACTTGCCGCGATCTCCGGATCCGTGCTCGGGACGCTTCTAGCCTTGGCTCGTGTGTCGAAGTCGCCGCTGCTGTCGGGGCTCTCATGGGGCTATATCTGGTTGTTGCGTTCGATACCGATGATCGTATTGCTGCTGGTTCTCAACAACCTCGGCTATCTCTACGAGACGATCACCATCGGCATACCTTTCACGGATACGGTTTTCCTCAACTACCCCACTGTCCAGCTGCTGACGCCATTCGCCGCTGCCTTTCTCGGGCTGACGCTAAACCAGTCGGCCTTCTTCGCGGAGATCGTCCGCGGCGGTATCCTGTCCGTCGATCAGGGGCAGCACGAGGCCGCCGCGGCACTGGGGCTTCCAAGACGTCGGCAGGCGCTGCGGATCGTACTGCCGCAGGCTATGCGCTCGATACTGCCGACGGGGTTCAACGAGATCATCGGTCTCGCCAAGGGAACCTCGGTGGTCTACGTCCTGGCGCTTCCGGAGCTGTTTTACACCGTTCAGGTCATCTACCGTCGCAATCTCGCGGTCATACCGCTGCTGATGGTGGCGACGGCCTGGTATCTGATCATCATGACGGTGCTGTCGATCGCTCAGCACTATATCGAGCGCCATTTCGCCAAGGGTGCGGTGCGCAATCCGCTTCCGCTGCCGTTCAAGGCTTTGCGCGATCGCTTTCGGTCCGCCCGACCAGAACGCCCGGTCGTTTCGTCGCGGATCGTCCGACCCGGTTTCCGCGATGCGCCGACCCTCCGGCGTGGCGGCACGGTCGACATTCACGGCATCTCCAAGAGCTTCGGATCGTTCAAGGTGCTGGACGATGTCGAGCTTACCATCCCGGCCGGAAGCGTCACGGTCATTCTCGGTCCTTCCGGCTCCGGCAAGTCCACGCTGCTGCGCTCGATCAACCACCTCGAGCGCGTCGATGACGGGTTCATCTCGATCGATGGCGAGCTGGTCGGTTACCGCCAGCAGGGCGACACGCTCTATGAGCTGAAGGAAAGGGATATCCTGACGCGACGGGCTGATATCGCGATGGTGTTCCAGAACTTCAATCTCTTTCCTCACATGACTGTTCTGGAAAACCTGATCGAAGCGCCGATACAGGTGCGGGGCATGGAGCGCGACGCCGCCATTGTGCTGGCGGAGGAGCTGTTGGCCCGCGTCGGTCTGTCCGAGAAGATCGATGCCTACCCACGCCAGCTGTCGGGTGGCCAGCAGCAGCGCGTGGCGATTGCCCGTGCGCTCGCCCTTCGCCCCAAGGTTCTGCTGTTCGACGAGCCGACCTCGGCGCTGGATCCCGAACTGGTCGGCGAAGTGCTCGACGTCATCAAGGAGCTGGCACGGACCGGGACGACGTTGATCATAGTCACGCACGAAATCGGCTTTGCTCGCGAAGTCGCCGACACCGTTGTCTTCATGGATGCCGGCAAGGTGATTGAGGTCGGGCCGCCGGCGCGCATCTTCACGGCCGCGGATCACCAACGCACGCGCGAGTTCCTCGCCAAGGTCCTCTGATCGATAAGACTTCCAAGATGCGGTGTTGCAGACGATCGCGGCACCGAGACTGCAAGTGCAATTTAGGGATGAAACAAGGAGACGGGAAATGAACTTTATCGGGAAAACAAGGCTTTTTGTGGTGGGCGCCCTGACAGCAACGGCGCTGGCCGCTGCTCCAGTCCTGGCGGCCGATGGCTTCGATCTCAGCCCTGAGCAGGCAAATCGCCTGAGGGTCGAGAAGAACGACAAGCGCATCGCCGAAGTGCCGAAGACCTTCAAGTTCGTGGAGGATGGGGTGCTGACGATCGGCATCAGCACGAGCGGAAACCTGCCGCTGCATGACTATGCATCCGACTCCAAGACAGTGATCGGCTATGATGTAGACCTGGCGCAGGTGGTCGCAGACAGCCTCGGACGCAAGCTGCAACTGGTGGAGGTCGCTTGGGCGGATTGGCCACTGGGGCTGGTATCTGGGAAGTTCGATGCCGTCATCTCGAATGTCACTGTCACGGAAGAGCGCAAGGCGAAGTTCGATTTCTCGACCTATCGCAAGGATGAACTCGGTTTCTACGTCAAGGCGGACAGCAAGATTGCCGCGCTGAAGGAGCCGAAGGATATTGCCGGGCTGAAGATCATCACCGACGCCGGAACCAACCAGGAGAAGATTCTGCTGGAATGGGACAGGCAGAATGTTGCCGCCGGTCTGAAACCGATCGACGTCCAGTATTACGATGACAATGCGGTCAAGGATCTCGCCGTCCAGTCAGGCCGCGCCGACGCGGTGTTCAGCGTCAACGCCACCCAGGCTTATGCGGCCGCGATCAATGGCAAGACCAAACTGGTCGGCACGGTCAGCGGCGGTTGGCCGATCACCGCGGAGATCGCGGTGACGACGCGCAAGGGCAGCGGTCTCGCGGAGCCACTGACCGGTGTTCTCAACGACTTGATCGCCAGCGGCGCTTATCAAAAGGTGCTTGAGACCTGGAAGCTCAGCCCTGAGGCGATCACCAAGGCGCAGACCAATCCTCCGGGCCTGCCGAAAAGCGGTTCCTGATCACAGGCAACCTGCCGGCGCTGCAATATCGCGCCGGCTTCCTTCTTTCGATCCGGAGATGATAATATGAAGCGCTGGACATTCCGAATTCTGCTAGCTGCCCTATCCGCCATCACGCTTGCCGGTGCTCAGCCGGCCTACTCGGAAGATTTCGATCTCAGTCCGCAACAGGCTGGGAGAGTCAGAGCGGAGAAAAGCGAGGCCGCCACCGCCGCAATTCCGCGCGATTTCAAGTTCGTCACGCCGGGAACATTCACGGTTGCCGTCAGCCCCGGTGGCCCGCCTCTGGCGACCTATGCAACGGACGCGCAGACCGTGGTCGGCGCGGATCCGGACTATGCCATCGCGGTCGCCGATACGCTGGGGCTGAAGATTGAACTGGTCCCGGTCGCCTGGATCGACTGGCCGCTCGGACTGTCGTCTGGCAAATACGATGCGGTCATCTCCAATGTCGGCGTGACCGAGCAGCGCAAGGAAAAGTTCGATTTTTCCACGTACCGTCAAGGACTGCACGGCTTCTTCGTCAAAGCCGACAGCCCGGTTCAATCGATCAAGGAGCCGAAAGACGCCGCGGGGTTGCGGATCATCGTCGGAGCGGGAACCAACCAGGAGCGCATTCTTCTGAAATGGAACGACAAGAACGTCTCGGCGGGCCTGAAGCCGCTGGAACTGCAATATTACGACGACGAAGCAGCCAGCCTTCTTGCTCTTTCCTCGGGACGAGCCGATGTCATTGTCCAACCCAACGCCCAACTCGTTTACATCGCCAGCCGTGACAAGAATACCAAGCGTGTCGGAACGCTAAGCGCCGGTTGGCCGGAGCGCTCCGATGTGGCCATCACGACGCGCAAGGGCAGTGGCTTGGCGAATGCCCTGACGCTTGCCACGAACACGTTGATCGCCAGTGGCGACTACGCGAAAATCCTGGCGCGTTGGCAATTGAGCGAGGAAGCCTTGCCGAAATCGGAGACGAATCCACCTGGCCTGCCGAAATCGTGAGGGACTGCAGATGAACGGCGCGCGTCCCGCTATCAAGCATATCGGCTTTCTGACGCCTGGAAACTACTCCGATGGCGACCCAGTCCAGGGACTTGAACAGACTCTACAGCTCTTTGGCTGTGGCGAAGCGCTTGGCTTCGACAGCGCCTGGGTCCGGCAGCGGCATCTTGAGCCGGGCATTTCATCGGCCAGCGCGTTTCTGGCGGCGGCAACACAGCGGACAAGCCGTATCCAGCTTGGAACCGCGGTCATCCCGATCGGCTATGAGAGCCCGTATCGTCTGGCCGAGCACCTTTCGATGGTGGATGTCTTGTCTCGAGGACGGCTCAATGTAGGCCTCAGCGCCGGTCGGCCGCTGCACGCCGAACTGATCGCGCCGCTGTTCTTCGACGGCGAATGGGAAAATCTCGATTTCACCCATGATCGCGTGCTGCGTTTCACGAGCAATCTGCGGGGCGAACATCTCGGCGACGAGACCACGATGATCAAGACGCCCTTCGGACCACAGCGCCCGCGGCTGCAGCCCTATGCGAGGGGATTGATCGATCGCATCTGGTACGGCGGCGGATCCCTGCGATCCGCGACTTGGGCGGGCGCGAACGGCTTCAATCTCCTGATCGGTAACGTCACATCAGGCGAAGATACGGACGACGTCTTCGTTGCCCAGGCGCGCCAACTGCAAGCCTATCGGAAGGCAGCGAAGGGAAGGGGGCGGGTGGCGCTCGGTCGGGTCATAGTGCCGCTCGATGGCGCCGGATCCGCCACGCGCCGTCGCTATCGCGAATACGCCGCCGGTCGCAACGAACGAACCCGCAGCCCACAAGGTGAGCGACGGACGCTATTCGCGCCGGATGTCGTCGGAACGGCGGAAGAGATCGTGGAGCGTCTCCTGGCCGACCCCATCCTTGCCGAGGTCGACGAATTCCGGCTCGAACTGCCATACGAGTTCGAGGATGACGAATATCGACAGATCCTCGATGATTTTGTCACCCTGATTGCACGGCGTATTGGCTGGGTGGATCAGGGTCGCGATCAGGAGCGATGGGCCTAGCCGTTGCGCGCTTCGGCTATCTGTGGTCTAGCCGATTTACAAGGCGATCGCCAAACCACTGAATGCCGCAGACCAGCACGATCAAAACAGCCACGACGGCAACCATCACGGCTGTTTCAAACCTTTGATATCCATAGCGTATTGCAAGGTCGCCGAGTCCACCGGCGCCAATCGCGCCGGCCATTGCAGAAGCACCGATCAATGTCACCAGCGTCACGGTGAAACCCGAGACGATGCCCGGCAGTGCCTCCGGTACCAGTACCTCCCGGACGACAGTCCAACGGTTTCCGCCCATGGCGCGCACAGCGTCGATCAGCCCGCGGTCGACCTCGCGAAGCGACACTTCGGCGATGCGGGCATAATAGGGCGTTGCGGCAATCGCCAGCGGCACGATCGCTGCCCATGTCCCGAGCGCCGTGCCGACGATCAGGCGGGTCAGCGGGATCAGCGCAACCAGCAGGATGATGAACGGCACGGCGCGGAAGCCGTTGACGATGGCGCCGAGAATGCTGTTCACCCAGCGCTGCTGCGCCAAGCCGCCTTTGCTGGTCACCACAAGTGCGAGGCCGAGCGGCAAGCCGAAGACCAGCGAGATCAGCCCGGACGCGCCGGTCATGATAATCGTCTCCCAAAGCGAGCGCAGCAAAAGATCAAACATGATCGGTGTCATAGCCGAGTACCTCCACGCGTGCTCCACGCGCCTCCAGAAAGTGTTGAACCTTGCCCTGCAGTGTCGCATCGCGGACGCCAACGGCGATGAAGAACCGGGCGACGGGTTGGTTCTGGATGTGGTCAATTCCGCCATGAACCAGGCGGAACGAGTGTGGCAGTGCTGCGGATAGGTCGGCGAACAGACTGCCTTCTGCTTCCGGGCCCGCAAGGTCAATGCTGAGGATCGCAGCCGCGCCTGTGGCCGGAGACAGGCGCGCCGCTATATGGTCGGGTAGTTTGGGACGGATACCGGACAGCAAGCTACGGGTGATGGTGGCCTGTGGATTGGCGAAGACAGACCAGACTTTGCCTTCCTCGACAATGCGGCCCGCGTCAATGACGGCCACGCGATCGGCAATACTTCGCACAACTTCCATCTCGTGCGTAATAAGCACGATGGTGAGACCGAGCTTCTGGTTGATGTCTTTCAGCAGCGCCAGAATCGACCGCGTCGTTTCCGGATCGAGCGCTGAAGTAGCCTCGTCCGAGAGCAGCAGGGCAGGGCGGGCCGCGAGCGCACGGGCAATGCCGACGCGTTGTTTTTGTCCACCTGATAACGACGAAGGATAGGATCGTGCTTTTGCGGCAAGGCCGACCAAATCGAGCAGTTCGTGCGCGCGTCTAAGGCGCTCAACCTTGCCGATACCTGCAATTTTCAGTGGTAGCGCCACGTTGTCTTCGACTGTTTTTGCCGACAGCAGGTTGAAGTGCTGGAAAATCATGCCGACGCGGCGGCGCAGTGGTTGCAACGCCTTTTCGTCAAGGCGCCCGATGCTGTGGCCTTCAATGTAGATCTCGCCGCTGTCGGGACGCTCGAGGCCGTTGAGGCAGCGTATCAGCGTCGATTTTCCGGCTCCGCTGCGGCCGATAATGCCGAGGATTTCGCCTTTCGGGACCGTCAGCGATATACCATCAAGTGCCGCAGTGCTGCCGAACTGCCGTCGGACATCGATAAGGCGGACCACCTCTTGAGCGTCTTGCCCAGCCGATACCGTCACCGCGGACGCGGAAACAAATGAGTTCATTGTCTTTCCCTTCGGGAATGCTGAAAGCGGCCCAGGCGTGGCGCCCGGACCGCTTTGTTTTGAACGCCATCCTGTTGGCGCGGGTCGTGGCTTAGTAGGCGCTGAGACCTGTCCCCTTATAGACCTTGTCGAACTCCGCCTTGACGGCATCGTTCTGATAAGCAGAGACAAGCGTCTTTACCCAGGGCTCATCCTTGGTGTCGGCCTTGACGGCGATGAAGTTGCGGTAAGGATTGTCAGAAATCGGCTCCTGCGCGATACGGTCGGATGCCGACAGACCGCTCTTCAGTGCCCAATCGGTGTTGACGACCGCGGCGTCCAGATCGTCGATGGCGCGACCAACGACGCCGGCATCGAGCTCCTTGATCTGGACCTTTTTCGGATTGTCGGTCACGTCTGCGACGGTCGCCAGAATGCCGGTGCCTTCCTTCAACTTGATCACGCCCTCGTTTTGCAGCACGCGCAGAGCACGGCCTTCGTTCGACGGGTCATTCGGCACGCCGATCGCGGCACCTTCGGGAATGTCGGCAATCGATTTGATTTTCTTGCTGTAAAGCCCGATCGGCCAGACGCCCGTATAGCCGACGTTGACGATATGGTAGCCGTTCTGCTTGATCTGGTTGTCGAGATAAGGCTGGTGCTGGAAAGCGTTGGCTTGGATTTCGCCGCGCTCAAGGGCTTCGTTCGGCTGCGTATAGTCGTTGAACACGACCGTTTCGATCTTCAGCCCGCTCTTTGCTGCTTGCTCGACGACAACACGCCAGACGTCTTCATCTTCCCCACTGATAATGCCGACCTTGATAGACTTGTCTTCGGCGAAGGATGGAAGTGGCGCTGCGAAGATCGCGATGGCTGCGGCAGATATAGCGATGGCGCCAAGGCTGGCCCGGCGCGTGAGGTTCAGTTTCGTGGACTTGTTCTTGTTCATTGTGGTGTTTCCCGTCGTGCTAAATGAGGCGAACCTCGGACACTCACATCCTTTCAAATGACCAAAATGAAAGCCAAGTACGGCGATCCTGTTTACCGGTGGCGGATGAAAAAGCCTTCGGTGTCAGTGCAAATGGCCAGCATAAAATTCTACTAGTTTTATAGAGTATTGCAGCGCCTCTGCCTGATTTCCTCCGCGCGGGTTGCGTCGTCGAGCATCGAGGATGGATCAGATCATGTATTCCGGCTCGGAAACAATCTGATCCATCGTCACCCCCGGAAGGTTCGAATGGCGAACGCCCACCGCCTTGGCAGGCACTCCCGCCACCGACGTGTAAGACGGTACGGATTTTACCACCACGCTGCCGGCCCCTATCTTGGCTCCGACGCCGACCTCGATGTTGCCGAGAATCTTCGCGCCTGCTCCGATGAGCGCACCACGGCGTATTTTCGGGTGCCGATCCCCACGCTCCTTGCCCGTGCCGCCCAAGGTTACATTCTGCAAAATCGAGACGTCGTCCTCGACGACCGCCGTTTCGCCGATGACAAGGCCGCTGCCGTGATCAAGCATGATCCGCTGTCCCAGTCGTGCGGCCGGATGAATGTCGACCCAGAACACCTCCGAAAGACGGCTCTGGATATGCCGCGCGAGATGAAGTCGGTCGTGCTGCCAGAGCCAATGCGCGACCCGATGTCCCTGTAGGGCAACAAATCCCTTGAAGTACAGAAATGGCGTCAGCACTTCCGTATTGGACGGATCTCGCTCGGTGATGGCTGCGAGGTCGGCTGCGGCGTAGGAGACGATCTCAGGGGTGCTCACGAAGGCTGACGCAACGACCGACAGGATTTCCTCCTGATCGAGATCGTGGTTGGCGAGTTTCACGGCAATCCGCTGCGCAAGCGCCTGGGCAAAGCTTCCGTGATACAAGACGGCGGAATTCATTGCCCGCGTTAGCGCGGTATCCTTTGAGCAGGCATTGACTGCCTCGTCGCACAGCGTGCTCCAAAGATCGAGGACTTGCGTTGGCTCCTCCGGTCGCGAGGATAGATCACTCAGGCTTGCGAAATATCCGGGCAATCCTGCTCTCCCTTGATTGTCGCTTTATATTTACGAGGTCACTGCTGAAGAGCCGATATGCGTTCGATCCAAATTTGACCGATGGCAGGAAAAATCTTTTCAGCCGATTGGCGACCGGACACTCTGACATCGACAGAACCTCCAGGCGTGCAAACACCGAAGCGGCCAACCGCTGTGCGTGGCGCATGATCGCTGAGCCGTTGAGTTGGGTTCAATGAAGCCAATGATATCAAGGCTGATCATGAACGAATTTTTCCTCGGGTTTCCTTCGCAAAGAGTTTCATTTCTTTAGTCCACAATAATTGTAGGGAATATTGTCGGATATCGGTCCTGCTTCGTTTTTGATCGATCGCAGAGCCTGAAAGGAGGCAAACATGACCAATTCACCGTCCGCATTGGAAGAGTTCTGGAATGTCTTTGATTTTGCGCGGCGATATCGTTTGAACGCCACGGAACAGAACCGCCTGCTGATGCTTTATGGGCCTCTAGCACCAGCCCAGACCTTGCTTGCGAATGCTCGTCGGCACTCGCTCGTTCCCTGACGCTCAGACACCATTCAACATCTTGGGAGCCGACATATGTGGGAAACGATAGGCCGCGTTGCGGTAAGTCTCATACGATTTTTCTCACATTCGGCTGCGACGAACGACGGGCAGCCAACGGATGATAAGCTGGTCTCGGACACCGACAACAGTGCGGATGGCCGTACTCTACAGGATTACGAACTTGTCCATTGGGGCGCCGTGCCGGGTCCTTGGTATTGAGCGTTCCGGCCTTCAGTTTCGGACCTACGCATAGCATGCGCGGTTTGACTTTGTTTAGAGCAGTGTAGATGTCCGGATCCATTGAAGAATTTTCATCCGCTCAGTTCGACGAGGCAACGGCAGACCTGCGGCAGCGCCGACGGCAAGTGGTCAATCGTATTGTTGGGAGCCTGACGGAAATACTCGAAATCGCTGCATTTCGCTCTCCGGACCAGTCTCCTCCGCCGATAGTGGAACTGATCGCCGAGATTCAGTCACTCACCGCGAGACTGGCCGATGCCGATGACGCAACATTCTCCGAGGTTGTTCAGGATGCCGCGTCGTTACTCCAGACGCTGGAGAGATGTCGACGCGAACTCGCTGAACAGGCGACTGCGTCACCGCCAGCGAAGATTGTGACGCGTGAAAGAACGGCAATATGTAGCGACTGACAGAGATGGGTGCGCCAGTTTGCGTGATAGATGCCGCAGGCGGCTGGAATACCCTCGAGTGACAGCATTCCGGAGACGGTCGCGGCCGAGGCGAATGCCATCAAGCGTCTCACGGGTATGCGGATTGCGGTAACTCATGCGATTGCGCTGATTGGTATGCGTGATTTCTGACAAGTGCCCGTTTGCCAATGTGACCTGCCGACCTTGTGAGGTGGTCTAAGGATGCAATCATGTCGTAGTCTGGACGATGCTAGCTGACGTAAGCGAGATGGTTGCGGCTGCTCAGTCACCGAGCCAATGCATCTCTCGGAAAGCCGGCGGCCAAGCTGTCGATGAACTTGCGTACCGCCGGAGGTAGGCCGCGGCGTGTCGTAAAGACGAGATGCACCAAACCTTTCATGCCACGCCATTCGGGCAGTACGCGAACGAGTGTTCCGTCTTCCAGTGCCTGCCTGCAGGTGTGGTCGGGAAGCAGCGATACACCTAGTCCTGCAACGGCTGCCGTCCTGACCGCTGCGAAATCCGCGCAACCAATCCTCGGCTCGTGGTGTAGCGTGTACGTCTTGCCGTCATCTGTTTCGAGAAACCAATTGACGTCAGCCTGATCGTCCGTCGTCGATAGCGTCGGTTGCGCCGCAAGGTCATCAACACTGCCGATACGGCTGGCGATCTGCGGACTGGCAACAAGGATACGGATCGAATTCCCCATCGAGCGCATCGTAAGGGATGCGTCACCATCAAGCGTGGTTCTGACACGCAGCGCCACGTCTATCCGTTCCTCTATCAAGTCGACGGCACGATCGATTGCGACAAGTTGCAGGCGCACTTTCGGATGTTGTGCCAGAAATTGGGTGACGAGATCGGAAATTGGCTCAACCAGCCCGGTTGGGCAACTCATGCGGATCAGACCGTGAGGCTCGGATTGCGCCTCCGCGACAAGTGCTTCGGCACGTTCGGCTTCGGCAAGCATCGCCTTGCAGCGCTCGTAGAAGGACTGGCCAACATCGGTCACCCGGAACCGACGGCTTGAACGTTCGATCAGTCGGACGCCAAGCCGCGCCTCCAATCCGGCGATGCGGCGGCTCAGCTTTGACTTGGGCTCGCGCAAAGCCCGGCCTGCTGCCGCAAAGCCCTCGTGAGCCACGACTTCCGCAAAGTATACCAAATCATTCAGATCAGACCGCATCATCGTTCTCCATATAGAGCGCTAAGTAACATTATTGCCGCATATATGCACCAGCGTTCTGATGTCATGTTCTTCTCTGACGGCAACGGGCCGTCATCAAGGAGAAAGACAATGACCAGGAAATTCGAAAACAAAGTTGTTATCGTTACCGGCGGCACTAGCGGCATCGGTCTTGCCACCGCAAAGGCATTCTCGACCGAAGGCGCCTCGGTGTTCATTACAGGCCGGCGTCAAGAACAACTCGACGCCGCCGTGAAGGAGATAGGCGGCCGGGTGACCGGCGTGCAGGCGGACATGAGCAAGCTCGTCGACATCGACCGTCTTTACGATGCTGTTCAGCAGAAGCATGCGCAGATCGACGTAGTCTTCGCCAATGCGGGCGGAGGAGAAATGATACCGCTTGGCGCAATCACCGAAGAACACTACGAGAAGACATTCGCTACAAATGTGAAAGGCACGCTGTTCACCGTCCAGAAAGCCCTACCGCTCCTGGGCGACGGCGCTTCGATCGTCCTCACTTCATCGACAACCAGTATTTCCGGCACGCCCGCCTTCAGCGTCTATTCGGCGACCAAGGCAGCGGTGCGCAACTTTGCCCGCAACTGGATTCTCGACCTCAAGGATCGCCATATCCGCGTCAATGCCGTCAGCCCCGGCGTTACCGACACCGCTGGCCTCAATGAACTCTTCGGTGATGGCGAGAGTGCCGAGAATACCAAGACCTACCTCGCCAGCCTCATTCCGGCCGGCCGTATCGGCAAGCCTGAAGAGATCGCTAAGGCTGTCCTCTTTCTTGCCTCAGACGACGCCTCGTTCGTAAACGGTGTCGAATTGTTCGTGGATGGCGGCCAAGTCCAGATATAAGCTCATTTATTGAGGAGAACCATCATGGCAGACATAGCAACACTGCTTGAACGGAATCTCCAGGAAATCTTCGGGGAGGGCGATGAAGCCCTCCGCAGGAAGGTTGCCGAGGAGATTTTTCACGAGGACGTCGTCTTCGTCGAACCGCACGGTATCTATCGCGGTCGCGACGAGATTGTCCGCATCGCTGGCGTCATCCGCGCCATGCATCCAAGCTTTCGATACACGACGACCACTCCTGTCGAGGCGCTGCATGATCAGGCCGGACGTGTGGAATGGGTGGCTGGTGCACCCGGCGAGCCACCGGCCTATGCCGGGACTGATTTCATCGTCGCACAGGACGGCAAGATTTCTGCCATATACCTGTTTTTCAACGGCGCGCCTGATCCAACTAGCACTCGGTTGACGGCTTGATTGGGGGACATGCCGCAGGTCCACTGTCGGTCCGAGGAAACAAAACTGCGGGCAATAGCCTTGACTGCCATCTCGGCGCCGCGCCGGTCGTCAGCGTTGACGGTATCGGATGCGGTCGCCTCCGCATCGTGAGACACCCTATATGATCGGCGGCACGGCCTGGTCCGCACCGGTTGAAGGCCCAGAGCACTCTTTGAAAGGCAAAGCCTTCGGCGGCAAGGCCGCCGGGGGCAGTTGTAGATCTACGTGGTGTCGTCCGGAACGTTGCTTATATCGCTTGATCAGCCATCCGTGGAACCACCTGGTTTGCGTGTCCAGTACCAGGCGGCGTACATTTTCTTCTTGTCGTGCTGAAGCGTTTTAAGGCTGGCCTTGATCGAACGGATGTCTTCCTTTTCGCAGGCGACCCACACGAAAGTGTTGCTTGGCATTGCAGCAATTGCGGCATGGGCTTCGTCGCGCAGACGCTTGCTGTGATCGGAGAAATAGGTCTGGCGATGTAGCCAGAGAACATCCAGCGAAGCGCGGGATGGCAGAGGTTGTTCTTCTTCCTGGTTTTCGACTTCGATGATCGCCTGAATTTGAGTGCCTTCCGGCACCTCCGCGACGATCCGCGCAATGGCGGGCAGTGCGCTTTCGTCGCCTATGAGGAGCAGATTTGTTGCTAGGGGAAGCGCTCCGCCTCCCGGTCCGAGCAGGGCGACCTTGTCTCCCGGCTGCGTATCACGCGCGAAATCCGCACCTGGCGTTGCGACGCCGGGAGAAGGATGCTGCAGAAAATCGATCCAAAGCTCGCCACGCTCCGCATCGACGGCACGGATGGTGTAAGCGCGGACCAGCAATGTGTCGTCGCCTTCCGGCCACGCAACGCGGCCATCCTCGCGTTGGCCAGGCCAAATGGGCAGCCGGCCTTTCGGCGGAACGAGCAGGCGGACGTGCATTTCGCCGCCGATGAAAGGACCAACATCGGCGCAAGCGAATTTGACCCGGCGCATATGCGGTGTCACGTCTTCGCACGAAACGACCGTTACCTCGTGAATATTGGGCAGGCGAGCAAGCCTGGCGGTTTGCGACCACGTCAATTCGAACGGCTCATCGCCCGCGAAATAGAAAAGGTGTTCGGCAAGACTTGTCTGGCTTAGCTGCAAGGCCTGCTGCGACGGGCATCTCAGTTCGATCGACAGCTGTCGGTCTTCGATGCGAATTTCCGCAGACCCGAGCTTGCTGGTCAGCGTCGCCTTATTTTCCGTGCGATGAACGTCGGCATGCTCGACGAAGTGTTCGCAGATTTCACCGAGCATCTCGCTGGCGTCTTTCGGAGTTGCGATGCCGGAAAGTCTGAATTCCTGACTGGCATTCATGGCGTGTGCTCCTCTTCGCGTCTTGGCGGTGCCATGCGGTGGCGCCCAATCGGGAGCATGATCGGGCGACCCGACGTCGGGTCGGCGATGATGCGGCTTTGAAGGCCGAAGACCTGCCGAACATTGTCTTCGGTCAGGACGTCTTCCGGGCTGCCTGTGACATGCACCCGACCATCATGCATCGCGACAAGATAGTCGGCATAGCGGGCCGCGAGGTTGAGATCATGGAGGACCATGACCACGGTCGTGCCGCGTTCGCGGTTGAGATCGGTCAGGAGATCGAGCACTTCGATCTGGTGGCTTATGTCGAGAAACGTGGTCGGTTCGTCGAGAAGAAGGATGTCCGTTGCCTGCGCCAACGCCATGGCGATCCACACGCGCTGACGCTGACCGCCGGAGAGTTCATCGACGGCCCGGTCGGCAAGCTCCACGGTGTTTGTGGCGGCGAGGGCGCCATCCACGGCTTCATCGTCCGTGCTGCTCCAACGCGAGAAAAGACCTTGATGCGGATGCCGGCCACGGCTGACCAGATCGGCGACGGTGATGCCTTCCGGCGCTATCGGCGATTGCGGGAGCAGGCCGAGGGTGCGGGCCAGTTGCCGCGGTGGTGTCTTATGGATCGATTTTCCATCGAGGAGCACCTGTCCTCCGGTCGGCGCCAGCAGCCGCGACATCGCGCGCAGGAGTGTGGACTTGCCACAGGCATTGGCGCCGACGATGACGGTGATCTTGCCGGGCGGTACCGCAAGGTCGAGGCCATGCAGGATTTCCGTCTCTCCGTAGCCTGCTGAAATCGTGCTCGCTGTCAGGGCGTGCGCCGTCATAGGGAACCTCCGGTCCGGTTGACGCGGACGATCAGGAAAATCAGGTAGGGAGCGCCGAGCGCGCCTGTGACCACGCCCACCGGATAGCGGCCCGGCAGCAGGAATTGACCGATATAGTCGCCCCCCAGCACGAGGACCGCGCCAACAAGGGCTGCTGGTACAAGCAGCGATCCGCTGCTGCCGACGATACGGGCCGCGATCGGTCCGGAGAGGAAGGCGACGAAGGCGATCGGGCCTGTTACGGCCGTCGCCGAAGCGATAACACCGACCGCGCCGACGATGATCATGATCCGAGCCGCCGAAACCCGTACGCCGAGGGCGGCTGCCGTATCGTCGCCAAGCCGGAGCGCCTCAAGATCCTTGGTCCTGCTCAAGAGGAGACCGCCGAAGACCACGAGCGACAGAAGAAGCGGAACTGCCTGGGCGAGTTGCATGCCGTTGACGCTTCCCGTCAGCCATCGCATTGCCTCCTGCAGGTTCCACGCCGGCGCTTGAGACAGGATATAGCTGATGACGCTCTCCAGCATTGCAGAGACGGCGATCCCGACCAGCACAAGGCGGGTGCCCGCCACGCCGTTACGTGATGAAAGCCCGTAAACAAGAAGAGCGACGCCAAGCCCGGCAACCACCGCAAATACCGAGACCATTGGTCCTTTCATCGCCAGCACGATGATCGCGAAGACCGCGGCTGCTCCGGCACCGGAACTTATTCCGATGATGTCGGGGCTGGCGAGCGGATTGCGGAGCATGATCTGGAACGCGACGCCGCCGAGACCGAAACTCAAGCCGGCAAGAATGGCCAGCACGGCGCGCGGCAGTCTCAACTGGCCGACGGTGAAGCTGGCGCCGGGTACACTCTCACCCATCAGCACACGAAGGACTTCGCCGGGTGGCGTGACAGTCTGGCCAACCGAGAGCGTAAACACGAAAATGGCAGCGACAACTAGTAGAAGGGTCATGACGACAAGCGCATGCCGTCGACCGCGACGGCGGCGGCTGGCCGCGATGACGCCGGGGCTGGATGAAGACATGGTCACAGTTCACGGACCTTTTGACGTCGGACAATCCAAACAAAGAACGGTGCGCCAATCAAAGCGGTGACGACACCGACATCGAGTTCGGCCGGTCGCGCGACGACGCGGCCGACGATATCTGCTGCGAGGAGAAGGCAGGCGCCACCGATGGCCGAAAACGGCAGCAACCAGCGGTGATCGACGCCGATCAGCAGGCGGCAAAGATGCGGGACCACCAGTCCTATGAAGCCGATCGGCCCGCAGGTGGCTGTCGTCGCGCCGCACAGAAGGATGGCTCCCAACGCGCCGATGGCGCGCACTGTCGCGACCCGTTCGCCAAGGCCTGCCGCGAGATCATCCCCCAGAGCGAGCGAGTTCAGTTTTCGCGCCGACAACAGGCTGATCGCGAAGCCGACCGCGAGGAAGGGCAAAACAGGTATGATGCGCTCGAATGCAGCCCCGCCAACGCCGCCGATCTGCCACGAGCGTATGCCGCCGGCTATGTCTGCCCGTGGCAGGACGACCGCGATCACCATGGAGGAGAAGGCAACCGAGGTCGCGGCGCCGGCAAGCGTCAGCTTCAGCGGTGTCGCGCCGCCGCGCCCCAGCGAGCCGATGGTATAAACAAAGATGGCCGAGCAGCCTGCACCCAGGATTGCAGTCCAGACGTACGCTTCCGCGGATGCGATATTGAACCACGCAACCCCGACGACCACTGCCAGCGAAGCGCCCATGTTGACACCGAGAATGCCGGGATCAGCGAGCGGATTGCGGGTCACGCCTTGCATGATTGCACCGGCAAGTCCCAGTGCTGCGCCGGCGAGCAAGGCAAGGACGGTGCGTGGAATGCGAACGGCAACCGCGGCCTGGCCGATGTCGTCGACGCGCCCGGAGAGTGCGGCGCCAATGTCGCTCCATGGAACCGCGCGCGTGCCAATGGTCACGGACAGCGCCAGCAACGCGACAAGCAGGGCGAAAATGCCGGCCAGCCACAGGCCGCGAACGCCGTTGGAGCGCACTGCGATCGACGAGGGAGCGGCTGTCTTGCGTGCTGCCGTCATTGCGACTTTCTCACGCCTTCGGCGAGTAATGCGACGTAATCCTTCAGAACCCAGGAAATCGACAGCGGCGTGGGATTTGCCGCCGTGCCGACGCTGTTTGCACCGAGAATGACGATCGCGCCCTTTTCGACGGCCGGCATCTTCGACATGAGCAGGTTTGCGGTTACAGCCGACAACAATTGCATGTTGCCATAGGTAACGACGAGATCCACGTCGTCGAACATGTCGATGCGCTCGGCGCTGATCGAACCGGAAAACTTGCCGGGTTGTGAAACATCGACGACGCTCTTTGGGCTATCCAGCCCGAGGTCCTTGAAGAATTTCACCCGTGTGTCGTTGGTCGTGTAGAAGTTGATCGTGCTGAGGTCGAGTGGGTTCAGGTGGGTGACGAACATCGCCTTCTTGCCGCGAATCTCCGGATGGTTGGCCACCGTTTCCGCAATCTTGCCGTCGATCTTGCGGATCAATGCCTCGCCTTCCGCTGCCATGCCCATGCCGGCGCTGTTGAGCCGGATCATCTCGCGCCAATCTGTCGACCATGGGGCTTCGGGATAAGCGACAACGGGCGCGATCTGGCTGAGCGTGTCATAGTCCGCCTGGCTGAGGCCGGAATAGGACGCAAGAATCACATCCGGGTGGGTCGCCGCCACGGCTTCGAAATCGATGCCGTCGCCTTCGTCGAACAGCACCGGCTTGTCGGCGTGCAGTTCCTTCAGCCTCTGGGCGACCCAAGGGAGCAGCCCATCGCCGTCGTCATCACCGAAATTGGCCTTCGCGAAGCCCACCGGAACGACGCCGAGCGCGAGAGGCACCTCATGGTTGGCCCAGGCGACGGTCGCGATCCTTTCGGGTTTCCTTGGAATGACGGTCGTCCCCAGCGCGTGCTTTATCACGATGGGATAGGTCGTGCTTTCGTCCGCGCGCGCTCCGCCGCTGGCGAGTGTCCATGCGCATACCACCACCGCGAGGGCCAGACGCCAGAACAGAAACATTGTGCATACTCCGCCAAACCGTTAAGTGGACTCCCATTTTCAGGTTAAGGCTCGGGCGTCAACGGCGTTGCTATGGTCGGGCGGCCGGACAGGTGAGATTCCCATAGTATCCTACAAAACACGGGAAACTTACAATACTGGACAATCTTTCTCAAGTTAGAGGCTGTGACTGGGGACGCATACGAGACCAAGCCGACAGTCGGCCTGGGAGATTTTCCGCGCAATTTGGTGCGTTTTCCCGTAGCCGGCATTCACTCTTGGCCTTCCACCGGGTGTCTACCATGGTGAAATCAGCTTCTGGAACGCGAATATGAATATCGAAACAACAGGCCGCCGCACACAATCGATCCGCCTTCGCTGGCACAAGGCCGTCCTGCTGGGATGCACAGCGCTCGGTACCCTTTCTCCCGCAGTCTCACGAGCACAGGATGCCTCCGGTTCGGATACGTCCACGTCGCTGGCGCCAATCGTGGTGGAGGGCACCGCTTCAGGCACCAAGCTGGACACCAGCAACGATTCGAAGTCGATCGTTGCGACCTCCACTACCGGCGCCGGCAAGATGCCGAGCGATGTGCTGACGACGCCAGCCTCTATCTCTGTCATCACCTCCAAGGAAATTCAGGAGCGCGGTGCTGAAAGCGTCGAGCAGGTCGTGCAATATACCGCCGGCGTCGTCACCGACTATTACGGCTCGGATGATCGCTATGACTACTTCAAAATCCGCGGCTTCAGTCCCTTCACCTATCGCGATGGCCTGGCGATTGGGCGTAGTTGGGGTGGGATTCTGGAAGAACCCTACGCTTTCGACCGCGTCGAGGTGCTGAAGGGTGCAAGCTCCACCGGCTTCGGGGTTTCCGATCCAGGCGGCTCCGTCAATTACGTGACAAAGCTGCCGAAGAGTGAGCGTTTCGGCGAGGTCTATGCCACCGGCGGCTCCTACGCGCATAAGGAAACCGGTTTCGATTTCGGCGACAATATCACGGCGGACGACACGCTTTCCTATCGCCTGACGGGCAAGTTCCAGCGGTCGGATGCCGAATACGACTACTCGCTAAACGACGAGAACTTCATCATGGGCGGCCTCACCTGGCGGCCAACCGACATGACCAGCCTGTCCTTCGTCTTCGATCATCTGGATAAGGATGGCACGCCTGGCAGCGGCGGGCAGCCGCGGTTCACGGATCTGGGTCGCGACCAATTCTTTGGCGAACCGGATTTCAATTCAAACACCGGCAACCGCAATACCTATAGCCTCATTCTGGATCACGATTTCGGAAATGGCCTGAGCGTCAATTCGAGCGCGCGTTACAGCAAAACGAATACCGGGTTCGGCTATGCCTATGTCTTCGATGCCGCCGGTGCCAGCGATCCGGGCAACTCCATGATCGACCGATCGTACTTTGGCAGCGACAAGTCCGAGGAGCGGTTCGTCGTCGATGCGCATCTGCTGTACGAAGCGAATTTCGACAATGTCGAAAGCCGTACGATGCTGGGTGCGGAGTTCAGCGTGCTGGATGGCGACAATGACAGTGACTATGATAGTGCGCCAGCGATTGACTGGCTAAACCCGATCTACTCCGGAGCTCCGGGATCCGTTGCCTGGTATGAATCGAAGACCAGCAACCAGCGCACCGAAGCAATTTATCTGCAACAGGATCTGACCTTTTTCGACAGGCTGACTGTCAGCATCGGCTTGCGCAATGACTGGTTTGATCTCAGTGAAAAGGGCGACAATCTCTACACTGGACCTTTCGACAACCACTCCAACATCAGTGATTTCAGCAAGCGCCTTGGCCTGAGCTACAAGATCACCGATGAACTTGCGGCCTTTGCCAGCTATGCCGAGTCGGTTGCGCCGCCGAGTGCAGGCGTCGAGCCGACCGTCGGCACGCAATATGAGGTTGGTATCAAGTATAAGCCGGATGCATTCCCTGCGCTGTTTACGGCTTCCGTTTACGACCTGACCATGGAAAACATCACCACCTACGAAGCACCCACCTATCTGGCGTCGACGGTGGACAAGGTGCGGCACCGCGGCGTTGACCTTGAGGCCAAGATGGAACTCACGGACAACATCAATGTGATCGCGGCTTACGGGTATATCGATTCCAAGATCGTGGAGCCGGGCGATGCGTCGGGGTTGAACGGCAATCGCTTTGCACAGGTGCCGGAACACATGGCGTCGTTGTGGGGTGCCTATACGCTGCCGGGCAATGGATCGCGAGGGGACATGACATTTGGAGCGGGCGCTCGGTATGTCGGAGCCTATTACTTTGACAACGACAACACCCGAAAATCAGATGGGGCGATCGTCTTTGATGCTGCCTTCACCTACAAGATCCAGGAAAATACCACGTTCCAGGTCAATGCCAGCAATATCTTCGATGAAAAACACATCTCGAATGACGATGGTGGCGCCTACTACTACAACCCTGGCCGCACGATCATGGCAACGCTGCGCCAGACGTGGTGATCAACCGATAATGCAAGAGAAAGTTCCGTCAACTGACGGGACTTTCACCTCAAAGGCCCTGGCGAACTCGCCGCCAGGCTGCCGGGGTTTCGCCGACGATCTGCCGGAAAACCTTTGTAAAATGCGCTTGATCGGAAAAGCCGAGCTGCGCTGCCACGCCGGCGACCGTTGCACCTTCATCCAGCAAATTTCGCGCAACGTCGACGCGTCTGGCGAGTTGCCATTGAAGCGGCGTCTTTCCGGTCGTCTGCTTGAAGACGCTTGCGAACCAGCTTTCCGACAAGCCGACTGTCGAGGCCATGTCGGCGACCGATATGCGGTGATCGCCCGTGCTGTCCATACGGGCAGTCAACTTGTTCATCTGAGCTTGCGTCAGTCTGCCGTCGCGTTTCTCGCTGCCTTCATCCGGTAGATCGAGAAGGCCGGTAACAATGCTTCCAACAAGGCTTTCGGCGTAGAGCGTATGTCGCGCGGGCTTCGATATCTCGTCGACAAGCAGGCCACCCAAGGTTTGCAAAGCCCCCACATCCTGTATTTCCACTGGCCTGCGTAGAGCTGAGAGAGCCGCGGAACTGCCGAGGGACGGCGAGATAAATTTCAAAAGCCGGTCTTTGTGCATATGCAGGTTGAGGTGTGAAAACCGATGAGTAGATCGGCTGGTCGTCCACATCGGCACACCGGCAGGCACATAGATCGCGCGCGTCATCGACCGGGCATTTCCGGAAAAATCGCCATTGTCGTTTGACACATGTATCTGGGATGAGACGTCGTTGAAAAAGATCATGATCCGCGGGTCGTCAGCCAGATAGTAGCCCTTCGCACCAGCTTGGCTTTCGGCTTCCCAATAGGCGCTTACCAGACCGTCGAACTGGCGCCACTTGACAGGAGCAACGACCCGGATGCCTTCAGTGTGCCATTTCATCGTATGCCAAAAGGTCAATGCAGATATCCATTCACGCTGAGATGGCGGCTTATGTATCACGCCTAGGCAGGCTGCTATCTTGCACGATCAAAGCCGTTTTTGTGAGCTGGAACATATAGAATAAAGATGACAATGCCACTCATATTCTAAGCCGATAGGGCGTTTGATGTGACGACGGGCTCAACCTTGGGAACAACATTATCAGCCGGCTTTATGAAGCCTGCGATATTTTAGTTGCATAACTAACCAGAACATTCTCTTTGCCGACCCTGCTTGTGAGCTTCAAGCGGCAGGTGTCGCGATGAGCGAAAGGGGGGGGCGTGGAAATAGAATCTGCCCCCGTTGTGCAGATGTGTGGCGGCAAGGT
>UCIT01000133.1:0-5209 GCA_900472625.1 Hyphomicrobiales bacterium
AAGCCTGGGCACAGGAATGCGGTTGCAATAGTGGGGCATGAGGGTTGAGTAGTGGGCCTTCGTCACCTCACGCCTCCGCTCACATTTCAATCAGATCGCGGTGGCGATTTTCATGGCGAGTTGGCCGAGGGAGGCTTCCGAGGAGGGGCCGACCAGCACGTAGCTCGTGCCGGCATTGTGCCAGGCGACCAGGCCGATTTCGTCGCGGATCGTTTCCTTGAAATCCTCTGTGTCGTCGGGCTGGTTGTCCTTGCGGAAAGCGATGGTGGCGAGGTCGCCGTCGGCGCTGGTGTAAATCAGCTGACCGGTCGGTCGGCCGCCGGTCAGCACCACGCGAGCGCCCTGGAAGGTCCAGCCGTCGGTGGAGAGATCAGGCACGCGGAAGGCGACGCCGACCGAGGTAGTCAGCCATGTTGAGATCTCCTCGGCCTGCGAGGCCGGCACTTCGACGATGTGGCGCGGCTGGCGGGCCAGCAGGCGCTGGTTGGCGAGGATGTCGCCTAGCCATTCGCTGGCATCCGTCGCGACGGCCTCGTCGGCCGCCTGTGTCGCCAGCGTCTCGTGGCGGCTGTCTGACACGAGATAGCCGATGCCGCAGCCGGCGACGAAGAGGATGATGGCGGCGGCCAGTGCCTGTGGTCCCGTCGGCTTGAGCTTCAGGGATTGCCGGGACAGCCGCGGGGCGACCGGCGCCTTGGGCGGCTGCACGCTCTTGATCGACCGCACCAATGCCAAAGGCACCGGTTCCTTCAGGATGTCGTCGAGCCGGCGTTTGCCGAAATCGCTGCCGTGGCGAAGCTTGTCGTAGATGCGCCTCGCGCCGTCATCGGTTGCCAGACGCTGCTCCAGCTCGTGCTTCTGTTCCGGCGTCGCCTCTCCATCGAGAAGCGCGGTCAGCTGGGCGTCGAGGGGCAGTTTCTTGAAATCGAGCAAATCAGTACCTGTTGTGAGCGTCGTCTGCGAGGCTGGCGAAATGGAGTCTTGCCTGCGCCATCTGCGAGGCGATGAGAGCAGGGGTGACGCCCATGATGTCCCCGGCCTGCTGGTACGCATGGCCTTCGATCGCCACCAGCAGGAAGGCGCTGGCGATGCCTTCCGGCATCTCGCCGATCATCCGGTGGATCGCGTCGGAATCGACGACGGAAGCGCGGTCGCGCGCGGCGTTTCTGATATCGGTGACGTTGGTGCGCTGGGCGCCATGCGGCTTGCGTTTGCGGTGGTCTTCGCTCCACTGCTGGCGCAGCAGCGTGTAGACCCANNGCGGCGTCGCCGGCGAGCGTCATCGCGAACCGGCGCAACCGGGGCAGAAGGCCCACCAGGTCACGTCTGATATCGATGGTCGTCACGGGTTGACGCATGGTGTTTCCAAGGTGATTACCTGGTATCAGGAGTGGTACCCGGCGCGGAAGCGATTTATATCGTCTCTGTGACCTTTATGAAACAAATCGCCGTTGCTTCGCAAGCAGAAGGCCACTTATCTCACGGGTTCCCAAAGCTTTTTTCAGGCGAGCCTATCGATCAATAGGTCCGGTAGCCGTTGAGGGACTGGAGAAGCGCGCGATAGGCCCAGGTGTCCTCGCCGCCGCGGTCGCGAATTTCGACCAGCTGTACGCGCGCCGCCTGCACATCACCCTGTTCCATCAAAGCTTGTCCCATGTATGACCGTGCCAGAATATAGTTCTCGTCGGCCTGCAGTGCCTTGCGATAATACGACATTCCCAGGTCCATCCGGCCCGCCTTGCGGTTTGCATAGCCGAGATAGTTGAGGATGCGGGGATCGTTCTGGTTTTCGGCAAGACGCAGTGCGGTGATGGCATTGTCGTACTGGCCGTCATAGGCAAATTCGCGGGCGGCTCTGTAGAGCTCGTCGTCGTTGAAGCTCTGCTTCTTCGGCGTCACGCATTCCTTCTTCTTCTTGTCCCAGATCTTGCCGTCGGCGCATGTGGTGGTCGTCTGGGTCTTCGGCGGCGGCTTGGTCTCGTCGCTCTCTTCTCCGGCGGCAAAGGCAGGCGCAGAGAAGGCCAGGGCAAGACAGCCTGCGAGGGCGATACGGCGGAAGGGGCGGGGCGTGGATCGCATGCGGCAGCTCCGTGAACAAATCGCTAATATTCGAAGTGTACGCCTAGATTCAGAAATACCAAGAGGGTAGGCGACCAAGATTTCAGCTTTTGAGCGACGTTCAGTCCAAGAATGAAACGGTTGCCGGATTGATTCCGCAAATTGCGCTAAAGCTTGAAAATATCGACGCTTTCCGGGTTGATGTCGTCGCCTGCCGGGTCGAGGCTAAAACGCTCTCCCTTGAGGCTCCAAGCGCCCGGCGAACCGTCGATGCTGAAGAGATTGTAGGCGGCCGGCGGTTTGGAACCGCCCGGACCCTGCGAGCCGGAGGCAATGCCGACGACCGGCACCGGACCGGTCTGGCCGCGCAGCCAGTGCACGGTGTTCAGGTGGGTGTGGCCATGCAGCACGAGCTCGGCACCGCCGGTGGAAATCACGGCCGCGAATCGGCGGATGCCGATCATGCGCTTGTGGAACGAGGTGGCGCCGCGGATCGGCGGGNNGGATCATGACGACGCGGAACAGGCCGGCCTCGCCGGCTGCGCGCAACATGTTGACCGTCTCGCGCGCCTGGCGCTCGCCGAAGAAGCCGCTGGCGGCAAAGGGCGGGGTGGCGACAGCGGTCGAGCAGCCGACGATCGCGACTTTGCCGCGAACGCGCAGATAGGGAAAGATGTGCTTGTCTTCCTCCCACTCGGCCGGGGCAAGGTCGCCGCGGACGTTCTGGTACCAGGCGCGCATGGATTTTTCGTAGGCGCCCGGCACATAGGCGTCGTGATTGCCTGGCACCACCGAGGTGTTGGCGGGATCGCCGAATTCGCGCAGCCAACTGGCGGCGGCGCGAATTTCGATGCCGCTGGCGAGGTTCACGAGGTCACCGGTTATCGCCAGGTGATCGGCGTGCCTCTCCCTGATATCGTCGAGCAGCAAATCCAGCGTGCCGCCGAAAAGATGCTTGCGCCGGTTGCGGTGCCAGTTCACAAAGCCGGTGATGCGTTTGGAAAAGAGTTCGCGGAACGAAAGATGCGGCAGCGGACCAAGATGAACGTCTGAAATGTGCGCGAGCTTGAACATGGGTGCACACATAGCTCACGGCGGCGGTATTTCAAACAAATGTCGTTGCACATCTGCTTGAACGGATTAGGGAATTGGAAGAAGCGTGAAAGAAATCCGCCCCTGGCAGTCGCGCCTGCTGATGCGCGTGGTCCATATCTACTTCGCGATCGCGCGCGGCATGACCATGGGCGTCCGCGCTGCATGCTTCGATGCCGAGGGCCGGGTGTTCCTGGTGCGGCATAGTTACGTGCCCGGCTGGCATATGCCGGGCGGCGGTATCGAGCGCAACGAGACAGCGGAAGATGCGCTGGTGAAGGAGCTGCGCGAGGAGGGTAATCTGAAGATTATCGGTCGCCCGCAGCTGGTGCAGATCTATTTCAACACGTCAGCCACGCGGCGCGACCACGTGCTGTTTTATCGTGCTACCGTCGAGCAGACGGCGCCGAGGGCGCCGGACCGCGAGATCGTTGAATGCGGCTTCTTTGCGCTCGACGCGCTTCCTGAAGGCACGACGGCATCGACGCACCGCCGTCTCGCCGAAGTGGCAGGAGAGCGGCAGCCCGACCAGGTGTGGTAGGCCGGGCGGTGCCGTGAACCGTCAGGCGGCTGCGCGCTGGTCGCGACCGTGCGGATGGTCGAGATCCAGCTCCGGACCGACGGGGACGATGCCGGTCGGGTTGATGGTCTTGTGGCTGCGGTAGTAGTGATCCTTGATGTGGCGGATGCTGACCGTCTCCTTGACGCCTTGCACCTGATAGAGATCACGGAGATAGCCGGAGAGGTTCGGATAATCGGCGATGCGGCGGATGTTGCACTTGAAGTGGCCGACATAGACCGCGTCGAAACGCACCAGCGTGGTGAACAGCCGCCAGTCGGCCTCCGTCAGCGTGTCGCCGAAGAGATAGCGGCCCTTGCCGAGGCGCGTTTCCAGCATGTCCAATGTTTCGAACAGCTTTTCGACGCTTTCCGAATAGGCGTCCTGCGCGGTGGCGAAGCCGGCCTTGTAGACGCCGTTGTTGACGGTGTCGTAGATCACGGCGTTCAGCGCATCAATGTCGGAGCGCAGCGTTTCCGGGTAGAAATCCACGGTCGAGCCGGTCAGGCCGTTGAAGGCGCTGTTGAACATCCGAATGATCTCGGCGGATTCGTTGCTGACGATGGTGTTGGTCTTCTTGTCCCACAGGACAGGCACAGTGACGCGGCCGGAATAGTGCGGGTCGGCCTTCACGTAGATGTCGGAGAGCGCCTTGTTGCCGAACAGCAGGTCGCCGGTGGCGCCGTTACCAACCTTGAATTCCCAGCCCTTTTCCAGCATCAGCGGATCGACCACCGACACCGAGATCAGGTCTTCGAGCTTCTTCAGCTTGCGGAAGATCAGCGTTCGATGCGCCCAAGGACAAGCGAGGGAGACGTAGAGATGATAGCGGTCCGCCTCGGCCTTGAAGCCGCCGGTGCCCGAGGGGCCGGCGCTGTCATCCGGCGTGATCCAGTTGCGGAATTGCGAGGCGGCCCGCTTGAAGTGACCCTTGGTCTCCTTCGTATCGTACCAGACGTCCTGCCAGACGCCGTCAACCAGCATGCCCATGGTGTGTATCCTTCAATTCATTCGTTGGTTGCGTAGATATCGCAGTCGGCGGCATTTTGCAGGGTGGCAAAGGTTGAACAGTGCGTCACGCGCGGGATTCTTGCCTTGCGATCGAGACTTGTGCTGCTCGGTCTATCTGGCGGCCAGTGCCGCGATCAGGGCGCGCAGCGCCGGCGGCGAGTGTCGGCGGCTCGGGTGGTAGAGGTGAAAACCGGGGAAGGCGGGGCACCAGTCCTTCAGCACTTGCACGAGTTTCCCCGAGGCGATCTCGTCGGCGACGTCGTGTTCCATGATGTAGCCCAACCCGACGCCGGCCCTGACGGCCGCCGCCGGCAGGTCGCCATCGTTGGCGACGAGCGGGCCGCTGGTCCTGATCTTGATCTCCTGGCCATCCTTCTCGAATTCCCAAGGCAGCAGCCCGCCCGATGTCGTGAGCCGATAGCCGATGCAGGCATGCCGTTCGAGGTCATGGGGCGTTTGTGGCGGCGGTACCCGCTCGAAATAGGCGGG
>UCIT01000133.1:5244-5381 GCA_900472625.1 Hyphomicrobiales bacterium
GATGCCGGCGTCGAAGCCGGATGCCACGATGTCGGTCAGCCCGTCGTCTATGCTCACTTCCACCCGCACATCCGGATTGGCCAGCAGGAAGGCCGGAAGCTTGGGGAGCAGCACCATTCTGGCGGCATAAGCGAAGG
>UCIT01000071.1 GCA_900472625.1 Hyphomicrobiales bacterium
TGATCGGCGGCGCCATTGCCAATGGCAACAGCGGCCCGCGCTACATCGATCCGCCACCACCCCCGCCGCCACGTTGCTGGTTCGAGGACCGCGAGGTTCAGAACGCCTATGACGGCGGCTACCACATGGAAAGCATCCGCGTCTGCCGCTAAGCAGCCGTGATGCTTGAAACAGACGGCAGCAAGCGATCGCCCCGGTTTCCGGGGCGTTTTGCTGTCTGGGAGAAGACCGGCAGATGGCGGCGCGGGTCAACCGGCAGCGCCGACGCCGAGGCGGTTCTAAACGGCGGCAGGCTGCGGTGCTGCGACGGCGCTCCTGCGTCGCCTGACGAGCCAGAAGGCAACCACGCCGGCCACCGCAAGGATGCCGATCGCCAGCATCGGCCGGTAGGCGATCCAGCCGATGGCGATCACCAACGCGCCGAGCAGAAGCGTCAGCACGAAGGCGAACAGCGTCGTGCCGAAGCTGACGATCGATCCGACGAAGGGGACGATGTCGGCAAGCACGCCGAAGATCGAGAACACCAGCACGAAGCCGATGAACATGACAAGCATGCCGACCAGCCGCAGGATCCAGGTGATGACGGTGTTCTCGCTTTGCGCCGACTGGAACATCCGGGCCGCATCGGCATCGCCGCCAGCGCTGAGGAAGATGTCGCGGCCGTTCTTCGAGACATAGGCGACCAGTGCCTCGCCGTTCTGCCGGCCGATGAAGCTTGCCTCCTTGGCGTCGATCCGCTCGAACGACAGCCTGAGGTCGCCGACATCAGGCGTCTTCGCGGATTGACCGACATAGATCGTCTGCCCGTCCCGCTTGACCGGACGATCGGCCGACAGTTGCGTCGCCGCTGACGCCACGTCAGCGTCGGTCGGGCTGATAGCGCTACGTTGACCGATATCGGCAACCATTTCCGCCGGCACCGAGAAGACGCCGATGCGCGCCGCATCGGCGACAAAGGTCTGCGCTTCCGGCATGCTATCAGGATTGGCGTGATCGTCCGCGCGCTTGAAGCGGCTTGAATCGACCCGCCCGGAGCGCCATTCCTTCTGGTAGGAATAGGTGGTGGTCGTCTCTTCGCCGCCGCCGATCTTCTTCTCCGTCTTGCTCTCGCTGTTTTCCACCCATTGATACATCTCGACCGACCGCGACAGGCCGACGGCCTCGTCGGCCGATATGCCGAACAGGCTGTCGCGCGGCACGCCCTCGACGCTGACCGGCGCGCTGATATGCACAAGCTTGCCGTCATTGCCGGGATCGCGGCTGGTGGCGTCGATCGACACCACGGCGGCAGCACCTTCGGCCAGCGCCCGATACGTCTGGATCGCCCGTCCCTCGTTCCAGATCAGCAGTCCGATGCTGATCACGAGGGACAAAAGGCCGACGAGCAGGCCGACAAGCGCCTTCTTGATGCGGCCGAACCAGGACGTCGTGGTTGTTTCGGTGAAGCTCATCTCGGGAACCGATCCAGAAAAGGGAAGGTGATACAGCAAGGCCCGACAACGGATTGCCGGGCCTCGCCAGATCAGAAGTGGCGCAGCAAGCGCCTACTCGTGGATCGTGTACGAACCCATTTCGCAGAGATCCTGCGTGTCCGTGGTCGTGTCGAGATCCGAGCCTTCCTCGAACTCGAAACGCATGTCGTACTTGCAGACATCGCGACCGTCGCCGATGGTGATGTCCATGCTTTCCCCCGGGTTCAGCACCTGCTTGCCGAACACGTCGTCTTCCCACTCGTTGACGCCGACCGGCGACGTGTAGAAGTTGGTGAGGACCGATTTGGTGCCGTTCTTCAGCGTGAAGACTAGGTCTTCCGCATGCGAGACGCCCGCGAATGCCAGAAATGCGATGGCAGAAACTGCCGAAAGCTTGATATGTCTCATGATTTCCATCCTTTGACCCCGACCGGGGCGCCAACGTTCATATTATCGTGATCAAAGATGTAAAAGTGGTTGCAGCGTCCATTTCTGGTGGCTTCGGGCTGGCGGGAAATGTCGGCCTGTCGCTATTGAAACCTGGTGGCGGTGACCAATGTCGGGCACGGAACCCAATTTTGAACAAACAACAATGGCATGGCCTCCGGTCTGTGGCGTTGCAGAGACCGGATGACGAGGTATTGACATGAAACTGCTGATTTTGACCGCTGGTGCACTGCTGTCCGCTTCTCTGGCGCATGCGGCCGGGGCGACGACGCAGAACTTTCCGGGCGCACCCGGCGCGCTGACGCTGTCGGGCAGATGCTCGAAGCTGGTCGTCGGCAAGGTCGATGCCAGCAAGGCCTGCGTCAACGAACTCGCCAGCGTCACGCTGATCAACGGCCAGGTGACCTTCATCTTCACCGCCGGCGACAAGATGCTGGGCTTCCAGGGCGACGGCACCAAGATCAAGCTCGCCTCCGAAGGCAATGTCAGCCTTCCCCTCAATCTGGTGGTCACGGGCGCCGGCCAGAAGATGACCGGTCAGGTCAAGGTCACCGGCAGCTGCACCATGGGCAATCCCTATGGCGGAAAGCCCGTCTCGATCGAGTGCACCGCCAAGAGCACCGACACCGCCTTCTCGAGCACCTTCAAGACAAACGGCAAGGCGCCGAAGGCCAAGTAAGCCTCGCGATCGGTCACCGCCGGCTCAGCCGTTGCCCAAGCCGGGGTGCCCAGAATTGCCTGTCGGAAAAAAGGATGGAGCGGAACCGCTCTATCCCCAGAAAATCATGCGCACCACGCACCCTTGCCGGGCTTGCGAGCCAGACCCTCGTCGACCAGCTGGCCGCCGATCGAGCGGCCGTCACGCGACACCACGCGCGGCGCGCCGTCCTTGCCCGGTTGGCCTGCGGCATTCATCGAGAAGGAACCGGCGTTCAGCAGGTTGAGCAGCCGCAGCTTGGCGGCGAAGCCTGCCCGCCGCTCGCCGTCACAGCGCGCACCGTCGATGCCGGGGCTGACGATATCGGCGATGACGATTTTCTCGCCCTTGTACCAGAAGGTGCCGCCATCGGCGACGCAGTTGATGTGCTCGCCCTGCCCGCAATAGCCGAACGCCGCCTTGGCCGCCTGTGTCTGCCCGGGCGAGATCGACACGGGCGAGATCGACACCGGAATGGCCTTCTCGGCAACGACAGGCGCCTTGCTGGCCGGGATCGGCACGGCGGCCGGCGGGATGATCTTGGAGACGGAGGCGATCGATGCCGTCTGCTTCGGCCCCGGATCGCGCTCGCGGGTGGGTTCGCTCCGGGCTACGGTCACCGGCCGCGAGACGGCGGGTGACGGCGCGTGCGACGCCAGCAGCGGCTTGACGCTCTTCCAGTTGTCGTAGACCGCGATGCCGCCAACGGCCATCACGCCGATGATCGCCCAGGGCAGCGCGCTGCCGCCCCCGCCGCTTCCGGCGCCTGCCCTTGATCGTGTCGGTGCCTTGCGGCGGCGTGTCGCTGTCTTGGCCATGGCTTTGAATCCCGTGTTGGCACAATTATCGCCGCGCAATCCTTTCCGAAAGGTTGGCAAACACGATTTCACCCCGGCAACTTTTGTTAACACGACCGCCACAGGATCGTGACAATTGGCAGCTATGCTATCTCGAGTTCACTTTTCCTTGAAATGGATCGCATATGCGCCGCCCGCTTCCTATGTGAAGCGCGAACGCGAAACGCAGCCTCAGGCGCGGAAACGACAAAGACTTGACCATGAAGATCAGACATCTTGCATTCCTGAAATGGCCAGTCCGGCTGACCTGCGCCGCGGCCATCGTTGTGCTCGGCCATGCCGGGATCGGGCAGCTGACGGGAAATTTCCATGAGGTCATCCCCGGTGAACTCTATCGTTCGGCCCAGCCGAGCGGCAACGACATCGCCGATTACGCCCGCACCTATGGCATCAAGACGATCCTTAACCTGCGCGACGAGGAGCGGACCGGCTGGTATCGGGCGGAAGCCGACGCCAGCTCCAAGGCCGGCATCACCCTCATCGACTTCCCGATCTCGTCGTCGAAGCAACTGCCGATCGCCGATTCACAGCGCCTCGCCAAGCTGATGGCCGATGCCCCGAAGCCGTTGCTGATCCATTGCGAGCACGGCGCCAACCGCACCGGCCTCGCCTCGGCCATCTATGTCGGCGCCGTCGGCAAGCTCAGCGAGACCTTCGCCGAATTCCAGCTCAGCCCCTATTTCGGCCACTTCTCGATCCCAGGCATCGGCCGCTACGAGATCTACAAGTCCTGGGACGCGTTTGAAGAAACGATCGGGTTTTAGAGCAGGCGGTTGGCGAAGACTGGCTAACTAGCTCATCCATTTAACAACTACCTCCTCACACCCGTGACAGGCGCAGGGATGAGGTGTGGCACAGGTACCGCTGCCATCGCCAAAGCGGCGCACCGCGTACCAGAAACGAGAAACGCCCGGACAGAGCCGGGCGTAATCAAAAAAAGCTGTCTTGCAGCCTAGCCGGCTGCTCTTGCCTGATCACCAGCCTGCACTGGCAACCGCTCCCGCATGCCGAGAGACCACGCCGAGCGGATGTCGATCCTCTGGATATCGGCTGTGTTATCGGCAATCTGGCGAAGCGCCTGCCATTCGTTTTCGTGCTTCATGAAAAGATCGTCGGGAACAAGCTTGGTCGTCATCTGTCTCTCTTCGTATTGCTTCGTCTTGGATCGTTGGTTCGGCTTGATCAGTGTTTGTCGTCAGCCATGTCGTCGCTTGAATTCAGCGGCCCCTCGCGCGAAAGATCTCCGCCGGTCACATGCGCCGGCACATGGATGTCATGGTGCACGCCGGGCGTCAGCGTCAGATCGACCTGATGCGGCGGCATCACCTGCGCGGTGCGCATGCGGTTCGGCCGCGCCCGCTTCATCCGATCAGGAGCTTCGGTCCGCTTGTCCGGGATATGGGTTGAATTCGGCATCATTCACCTCCTCGTCGGCACGTCTGCGATGTATTCGCTGCTCAACTGAAACCAAACGACGAAACGAACCAATGGTTCCGAAGAAAACTATCGGGCCCATGAGCGGCCGATCTTGACTGCCGCGATATCATCACTATCTCTCACGACATCCCACAGCCTCAGACATCGGCTGAAGGGACAACCTGGTGCCGGGCCCCTCTGGCGAGAGTTTTTACGGCGCTCTCGTGATGTCGGTACCGCCTGCAAATAAGCCGGCGGATTTTCATTCGATGAAAAAGCACACCATGCCTCATGCGCATGCCCGTTGTGGTATCGCGCATTTTTCCCGCATATCGACCCTCTCCAACAACGCCTGCGAGGTGCGTCCATGAGCACCGCGGCGAAGCAGAAATCGACACTCAGCTATTTCACCTGGTCCTTCATCGTCACCGCCGTCGGCCTTGTCCTCGGCGCTGCCCTCGGCTGGCAGACTACGGGCACCATCGGCGGCATGGCGACCGTCTTCTTCATTTGTACCGTGCTCGCGGTACTGGAGATTTCGCTCTCCTTCGACAACGCCATCGTCAACGCCAATAAGCTGAAGGAGATGACGCCCGAGTGGCAGCATCGCTTCCTCACCTGGGGCATCGTCATTGCCGTCTTCGGCATGCGCATCGTCTTTCCGCTGGCGATCGTCGCCATCGCGGCACAGATCGGCCCCTGGGAAGCGCTCGTCCTCGCGGCTCGCGAACCGGCCGAATATGCCCGCATCATGAACGACGCGCATCTGCCGATCGCAGCCTTCGGCGGCACCTTCCTGATGATGGTAGGCCTCAACTACTTCTTCAACCACGAGAAGGACGTGCACTGGATCGCGGGCCTCGAACGCCTGATGGCGCGCTCCGCCACCATCAAGGGCATCGAGATCGCCTTCGTTCTGGCCCTCATCCTGACCTTCTCGTCGTTCCTGCCGGAAGCGGAAGCCAGCACCTTCGTCCATAGCGCCATCTACGGCCTTCTGACCTTCCTCGCGGTCGAGGTGGTCGGCGGTCTGCTCGATGCCTCGCAAAAGACGATGAGCGCCGCCGCCAAGGGTGGTCTCGGCGCCTTCATCTATCTTGAAGTGCTGGACGCCAGCTTCTCGTTCGACGGCGTGATCGGCGCCTTCGCGCTGACGCAGAACCTCTTCGTTATCGCCATCGGTCTCGGCATCGGCGCCATGTATGTGCGCTCGATGACCATCATGCTGGTGGAAAAGGGAACGCTCGCCGAATACCGCTACCTCGAGCACGGCGCCTTCTACGCCATCCTGATCCTGTCGGTGATCATGTACGTGCAGACGCTCTACCACATCCCCGAAGTCATCACCGGCCTCGGCGGCGCGACGCTGATCGGCATCTCGTTGTGGTCTTCCATCCGCTACAACAAGAAGGAGCGGGCGGAAGAGCTGGCGCACGCCGGCATCGAGAAAAGGGAACCGCAGGCGCAGACCTGACGGGAAGCCGACGCACGGCACCCACTCTCAACCCTCATCCCGGCCTTGAGCCGGGATCCAGCAGCGTCGCGTCTGCGACGCGGAAGACTCTTTTCAACCCAAGGACTTGGGTTGGCTGGATCCCCGCCACGAGGGCGAGGATGAGGGAGGAGAATGCGGCGCAGCTTGCACCCCCCAAAAAATACCGACAAAAAACAAAGCCCGCGACCATCCGGTTGCGGGCTGTTTCATTTCGAAAGGTCGTCGACCTCTTAGCTGTCGCGTATTTTAGTGGCTGTTGCGGCCGAACATCGACGGGTCGATGCCAAGTTCGCGCAGATCGCGCGCCCGCGGGCGACGGCCGGATTCCAGCGTTGCGGTGACGGCATTGGCGGCACCGATCATCGCGAAGGCGCGACCAAGGAAGCCGTCACGAATGGACTGACGGAAGGACATTGTAGTTCTCACTTTGGTTTATCATTGACTGCTTACATATGGGCGCGCGCAGGCCAGATCACAACAGCCGCCAATTCAACCCAGCCATGCAGGAACAGGCGGACGGCCGCGAGTTCGCAAGCATCATCCGCAGATCTATCGGACCCGATCGGGTTTCATTATGTCGCGCGCGTATCGGGCCGGCGGCGTTCCGGCGTGGCGCGCAAACGCCACGCTGAACGTGCTGGCCGATCCGTAGCCCACCTGTTCGGCCACTTGATCCACGGTCAGGTCACGCCCACGCAGAAGTTGTTTGGCAAGCGCCATGCGCCAGGCCACCAGATACTCCATCGGCGGCAAGCCGACGATGCGATTGAACCGCGCAAAGAACGCCGATCTGGAAAGCGACGCCTCGTTGGCAAGATCCGCGACGGTCCAGGGATGGGCCGGGCGGGCATGGATCGCCTGCAGTGCCGCCGCCAAGCGTTCATCCGCGAGGCCGCGGGCAAGACCGGGTGCTGCGGTGGCATCGGTGCCGGAGCGCAACGCCTCGATCAACAACACCTCGAGTAGTCTCTCCAGCACCAGATCGCGCGCCGGCCGCCGCTCGCGGGTTTCCTCCCCGACCAATTGCATCAGGATGGCAAGACGCGGTTCATCGCGAACGATCACCACATCAGGCAGGAGAGAGACCAGCAAGGCCGAGTCGGGGGAGGCGAAACCGCAATGCCCTATGCGCATCCTCAGGTCCGGGGGCCCCTCGATACGGCCGACGCGAAAGCGGCCGTCGGTGAGTTGCGTTGGCATCATCGCCGGCAGATCGTCCGGGGCATCGATGCTCTCGTTGACGAGATCGCGCATGGCAGGCGCGAGCATGAAATCGCCGGCATGGAGGGTGAACTGCTGCTGCCCACCAAACGTCACGCGGCAATGGCCTTCCAGGATCGCGCAGTAGAATGGCTCGCCCGTCGCACCCCGCTCGATCCGCCAGGCGCCGGCACACTCGACCAGCTTTGAAAAGCGCGCCGCCGGCTGCAGCAATGTAACGATGTCGGCAAGGGGATCGATGATCATGATCAGGACTGATGCTAAAGAAGTGAGGACCTTTACCTATATCAAGTCTTTTTCCCGGTCACTACCCTGACAGAATTCCTTTTGTTCTGGAGAAGCGCATGTCTACGATATTGATCACCGGTTGTTCCTCTGGCTTCGGCCTTGAGACGGCCAAACTGTTTCTCGAAAGGGGTTGGGACGTGATCGCAACGATGCGTCGACCCGATCCGGAGCTGCTGCCGGCATCCGAACGCCTCCGCATTCTACAACTCGACGTGACCGATCCGGCAAGCATCGAGGCAGCCGTGAACGAAGCGGGTCACATCGATGTGTTGGTCAACAATGCCGGCTTCGGAGCACCCTCACCGGTCGAATTGACGGCGCCGGAAACGGTGCAGTCGCTATTCCAGACCAACACCATCGGCACATTGGCGATGGTCCAGGCGGTCCTGCCCCAGATGCGTCAGCGCCGGGCGGGGGTCATCATCAACGTTACCTCGACGGTAACCGTGAAGGCACTGCCGGTGATCGGCGTATACCGGGCGAGCAAGGCAGCGGTGAACGCTTTCACCGAAACCCTGGCGATCGAGATGGAGACGTTCGGCGTGCGCGTGCATATCGTCCTGCCGGGTCGCTCGCCGGAGACCAGCTTCGGCAAGAATGCGCGGCCGCATCTGCGTGGTCTTGATGACAAGGACTATGCGCCATTGATCCAGCAATTCGTGAAGGCCGTCCAGGATGATACCGGTCCGGTGACCCATGCGCCCGACGTTGCCGAGGCGGTCTGGCGCGCGGCCACCGACCCCTCCGCTCCGCTCCACATTCCGGGCGGGGCAGATGCCGAACTCTGGGTGGCGGAAGCAGGTCTCTAAATTATACCGGGCAACGAAACCAGTGCCGGCGTGACAAGCGCCGGCACTGGCTTGTCGGATCGCGCTCCCCTTTGGCCATGGACTTCCCCCTTCCCCGCCATACCTATCCCTCCCGGAGGTGACCCATGGCTGAAGTCCTCATGTTCCACCATGCGCTCGGGCTGACCCCCGGCATCCACGTCTTCGCCGATCACCTCAGGCAGGCAGGGCATGTCGTCCACACGCCTGATCTCTTCGACGGCCACATTTTCGAAAGCTGCGACGAGGGTATGGCCTATATCAAGGCCAGTGGCTTCGAGGCGATGCGCGAGCGCGGTGTTGCGCTGGCCGACGCGCTCTCGGCACCGCTGGTCTATGCCGGCTTCTCCTTCGGCGTATTGCCGGCCCAGAAGCTGGCGCAGACACGGCCGGGTGCGCGCGGCGCGCTGCTGTTCCACTCTTGCATCCCGCTGTCCGGCGAGTGGTCTTTCGGCCCATGGCCGGATGGTGTGCCGGTACAGATTCACGCCATGGACGCCGACCCTGTGTTTATTGAAGAAGGCGACCTCGATGCCGCGCGCGAAATTCTAAATACCGCGAAGGATGCCGCACTCTTCCTCTACCCCGGCGACCAGCACTATTTCGCCGACAGTTCGTTGCCGTCCTATGATTCCGACGCCACCGCGCTTCTGACCCGTCGGGTGCTGGATTTCCTCAAGCATCTCTAGCTTCAACGGCGTGGCGAAATTTACGCCGGTGTTACCGTTGCGTACTTAGCCGGCGCCCATGCCCCCGCTAGGCTTTCTCCACGCCCGATGGAGGAAAGCCATGTCCAGAAACACCCGAAGGCTGCTGATCGCGACCGCGGTTCTGACCATCGCCGCGTTTCAGACGGCTGTAACCCTTGCGGCCGACGCAGTCCCCGTCACCGCCGAGAGCTTCCCGCGCGCCGAAAGCGACCTCTATTTCAGCCGCATGGTCAAGGACGGCGGCTTCGGCAAGTTCTTCCATCGCCGCGAGCCGGCGACCATCGACAACCAGACCGTCATCCGCCTGAACCGCGACACGCTCTACTCCGCCGCCGTCTTCGACCTCGACGCCGGCCCGGTCACCGTCACCCTGCCGCAATCCGACAATCGCTTTATGTCGCTGCAGGTGATCAACGAGGATCAGTACACCCAGGAGGTCAGCTACGACACCGCGCCGCATGTGCTGACAAAAGATAACGTCGGGACGCGCTATGTGCTGCTCGGCATCCGTACGCTGGTCGATCCCGGCTCGCCGGAAGACGTCGCCGCCGTCCACAAGCTGCAGGATGCAATCAAGGCGGAGCAACCGGGAGGTCCCGGCAAGTTCGAGGTGCCGCAGTGGGATAAGGCAAGCCAGGACAAGATCCGCAAAGCCCTGCTCGTGCTGGCGGCGACGCTTCCCGATACCAAGGGCATGTTCGGCCGCAAGGAGGATGTCCATCCCGTCCGCCGCCTGATCGGCGCGGCCTCTGCCTGGGGTGGAAATCCTGAGAAGGATGCACTCTATCTCAACGTCGTGCCGGCGAAGAACGATGGCAAGACTGTCTACACCCTCACCGCAAAGGACGTTCCGGTCGACGGCTTCTGGTCGATCAGCCTCTACGACGACAAGGGCTACTACGAGAAGAACAAGCTCGGCGCCTACAACATCAACAACGTCATCGCCAGGAAGGGCGCCGACGGTGCGGTAACGGTCCAGTTCGGCGGCTGCAAGCAAGACACCGAAAACTGCCTGCCAATCATGAAGGGCTGGAACTACATGGTCCGGCTCTACCGGCCGAAAGCTGAAATCCTCAACGGCAAATGGTCGTTCCCCGAGGCGACGCCCGTGAACTAGTGCAAAACGAAAACGGCCGGCGGATGTGTCCATCGCCGGCCGCAAGTCTTAGGGTTTGGGCAGTCTTTTTATAAGCCCTGTGTCTTACAAGCCCTTGTGCCTCAGTCCTCGTTGGCCGCCAGCTGCGACAGCACCTGGCCGCGGCCACGGATGCGCAAGATCAGCGGGATCAGGAAGGCCGCCGCTGCGACGATGAGCAGGCCCGCCGCGATCGGCGACATGACAAGCGTCGTCACGTCGCCCTGGCTGATGGCGAGCGCACGGCGCAGCTGCTGTTCTGCCAGTGGCCCGAGGATCAGGCCGACGACCGCGGGCGCGATCGGATAGCCGAACAGCCGCATGATGTAGCCGAGGATACCGAAGGCCAGCAGCATGCCGAGTTCGAATACCGACGGGTTGGCGCCGATGGTGCCGAGCGTCGCGAACAACAGGATGCCGGCATAAAGCCACGGCTTGGGGATGGTCAGCAGACGCACCCACAGCCCGATCATCGGCAGGTTGAGTACCAGCAACATCGCATTAGCGATCAACAGGCTGGCGATCAGCCCCCAGACCAGCTGTGGATTGTTGGCGAACAGCAGCGGACCCGGCTGCAGCCCATATTGCTGGAAGCCGGCGAGCATGATCGCCGCCGTTGCCGTTGTCGGCAGGCCGAGCGTCAGGAGCGGCACCAGCGTACCGGCGGCCGACGCATTGTTGGCAGCTTCTGGACCCGCAACACCTTCGATGGCGCCATGGCCGAATTCTTCCGGGTTCTTCGCCAGCCGCTTTTCGGTGGCGTAGGAGAGGAAGGTGCCGATCTCGGCGCCGCCCGCCGGCATCGCGCCGATCGGGAAACCGATCAGCGTGCCGCGCAGCCACGCCTTCCACGAGCGGCCCCAATCCTCCGCCGTCATCCACAGCGAACCTTTGACCGCCTCCACCTTCTCTTCGATGCTGTTGCCCTGCGCCGCGATATAGAGCGTCTCGCCGATCGCGAACATCGCGACCGCAAGCGTCGTGACTTCGACGCCGTCGAGCAGATCGGGCACGCCGAAGGAAAGCCGCGCCTGACCCGTCTGCTGGTCGATGCCGACCATGGCGAGCGCAAAGCCGATGAACAGCGAGGTAAGACCCCGCAGCGCCGAGTCGCCGAAGGCCGACGACACGGTGACGAAGGCGAGCACCATCAGCGCGAAATATTCGCGCGGCCCGAACACCAGCGCCAGCTTGACGATGAAGGGCGCGATGAAGGCCAGCCCCAGCGTGGCGATCAGGCCGGCGACGAAGGAGCCGATCGCGGCCGTTGCCAGCGCCGGCCCGCCGCGTCCGGCGCGCGCCATCTTGTTGCCCTCGAGCGCGGTCACGATCGAGGCGCTTTCGCCCGGCGTGTTGAGCAGGATCGATGTCGTCGAGCCGCCATACATGCCGCCGTAATAGATGCCGGCGAACATGATCAGCGATCCGGCCGGATCCAGTTGGTAAGTCACGGGCAACAGAAGCGCCACGGTCAGCGCCGGGCCGATACCGGGCAGCACGCCGACGGCGGTGCCCAGCGTCACGCCGATGAAGGCATAAAGCAGGTTCATCGGCTGCATGGCGACCAGGATGCCCTGGAACAGGAATTCGAATGTGTTCATCGCCAATTTCCTAGAAGAACAGTCGCTCAAGCGGCCCGGCGGGCAGCGTGAGTTTCAGGAGCTGCGAGAAGGTCGCCCAGACGACGAAGCTCAGCACGATGCCGAACGGGATCGAGAACCACAGCTTGCGCTTTCCGAAACCGCGCGCGGTGAAGGCAAACAGCAGGCCGGTGGCGATCGAGAAACCAGCGACCTTCAGCAGCAGCATCTGCGCCGCAAGTCCGGCAATGACCCAGACGACCGGTGCGATCTCCTGGCGCTCGCGCTCGGGAAACTCGCCACGAAACGCCTCGAACACCGTCCAGATCCCCAGCCCGATCAGCCCGAAGGCGACGACCTTGGGCGCGGTTGCCGGTCCGATGCGGTCATATTGGGCGATGACGCGCATATGCGAGGCATCCCACAGCATCACGGCAGCGACGGCGAAAAGACAGATGGCAATGACCAGCGCCGCCCAATCAGGGCGGCGCTTTTCTGCCACGGGTTCGTTGCCCAGGCTCATTGAACAAGTCCGATATCTTTGAGGATGGCTTCGGTGGACGCGACGTCCTTGTCGAGCTGCGCCTTGAAGGCGTCGCCGGCGAGGTAGGTGTCGGCCCAGCCCTTGGTCTTCAGCAGTTCCTGCCAGCCAGCCGACTTGGAGAGCTTGTCGAAGTCCGCCGTGACGGCGGCCGTCTGCTCGGGCGTCAGCCCGGGAGCGGCAGCCACCATGCGCCAGTTCTGCAGGCTGACGTCGATGCCGGCTTCCTTCAGCGTCGGCGCATCCACGCCGTCGATGCGCTTGTCGCCGGAGACGGCGAGCAGCCTGAGCTGGCCGGACTTCACCTGCGATTCGAATTCGCCGTAGCCGGAAACGCCCGCCGTCACCTGGCCGCCGAGAATGGCCGCCAGCGCTTCGCCACCACCGGAGAAGGCGACATAGTTGATCTTCGTCGGATCGACGCCCGATGCCTTGGCGATCAGCCCCACCGCGATATGGTCGGTGCCGCCGGCAGACCCGCCGCCCCAGGATACCGAGCCCGGATCAGCCTTCAGCTTGGTGACCAGATCGGCCATGGTCTTGATGTCGGACGATGTGGGAACCACGATCGCCTCGTATTCGCCGGTCAGCCGCGCGATCGGCGTGACATCCTTCAGCGTGACGGGCGACTGGTTGGTGAGGATGGCGCCGACCATGACGTAGCCGCCGACGATCAGCGCGTTCGGGTTGCCGCTGTTCTGGCCGGTGAACTGGGCAAGGCCGATGGTGCCGCCGGCGCCGGGAACGTTCATCACCTGAACGTTGCTCGAAATGCCTTCTTTCTGCATCACCGTCTGCAGCGAACGGGCCGTCTGGTCCCAGCCGCCGCCGGGCGCTGCCGGCGCCATGATGGTGTAATCGGCAGCATAGGCCGGCAGGGCGATCGCCGCTGCGAAAATGCTCGTCAGGAAAATGTGCTTCACGATGTGTCCTCCATAGGCGCGGCTGAGGAACCACGCATTGTTCTCGATGGATTCGGGAAGGAACACCGCAAGCGGACGCCAAGCGTCGGCCATGTATGGCAAGTCTCCTCCCGAAACTTCACCTGTCCGCCTCCACGGAGCTGAAGTTACCGAACCCGACCACAACAAGCTGTCATTTAGCTGACATCGGTCAGTTATCCAGTTCCAGGCGACACTTTTTTGCCGCAATTCGCCAAACGGTGGCTGCCGCGATAATTTCGTTCAGCGACGATGGAACCCGGGCGCGCTTTCCACGTTAGGCGAAAGTAGTAGGGGAGAGTTCGCCATGAGCACGCATATAGACGTCAATCAGATCGATGAAGACCGCCAGAACGACCGGTTGCGGGAAGTCTGGAGCGTTGCCGATTTTTCCCGCCGACACCGGCTGGAAAAGGACGAGGAGCAGCGGCTGCTGAAGCTTTTCGGCTCCTTCGCCACCAAGCAGGAACTGCTGTCCAACGCGCAGCGCCCCTGCCGCTTCCGGTAGGAACAAACGTCCGTAGTGAGCCCGTTTCATTGAGACGGGCCGAGCGGACAAAGACTTCAGCGGCTTACTCGGCCGCCTTCTCGTTTGCCGAGACAATCGCCGGCATCCGCAATGTAAACCGCGTTTCCTCGTTATCGGACACAACCGCCAGCGTTCCACCGTGGGCCCTGGCGATCTCGGCAGCGATGTAGAGACCGAGGCCAAGCCCCTCTCCCTGTGCACCGCGCCGCTTGAACGGCATGAAGATGCCGGAAACCACCTCCGGCGCGATCGGCACGCCGCAATTGGCAACCCAGAGCTCGAACATCCCGTCGGTCTCACCGGTGCCGCAGCGGATCGCTCCATCCTTGCCGCCATGCACGATGGCATTGGACAACAGGTTGGCGAACAGCTGGCCCAACCGACCGCGATCGACATAGAGGCTATTGCCGACGGCAAACCGCGTGTCGATCAGCCGGTCCGGGTAAAGCTGCGCGAACTCTGCGACGATATCCTGAAGCATCTCATCGACCGGCGTAGGCTCGGGCCGCAATGCCATGCCGCCGCCGAGGCCGCGGGCAAAGTCCATCACGTTCTCGACGATGTTGGAGACCCGCTTGACGCTCTGCTCCATCAGGCTGAGGATCATCTTTCCCTGCGGATCGGTCACCGACTTGCGCAATAGCCGTGCACCCGCGTCGATCGAGGCCACCGGGTTTTTGATGTCATGGCCGAGAATGGCGATGAACTGATCGCGCAGATGCGATGTCTCCAGCTCCGCGCTCAGCCGCTGCTCGGCCTCCACCAGCTGCCGCCGCGCATCGAGATGGCGGGCGATCAGGTCGGCAAACAATTTTGCGGTGCTGATCACCCGAGGATTGTCGACCTGCGCGGGATTGGGATCGATGGCGCAGAGCGTTCCGAAGAACGATCCGTCACCAAGAATGATCGGCACCGAGATATAGCTCTGGAATCCGTATTGCAGCGGCGTGTGGTGGTTGGCCCAGGTGGCGCTCTCGCTGACATGATCGATGGCGACAAGCTGGCGATTGTCGCGGATCTCGTCGCAGATCGTCGACCGCACGCTGAGTTCGCCACCCGGCGTCAGCCCGAAATCGATGGTATCGAGCACCGCGCAGGCAATCCAGCGCTCTTCCGTGACACGCGCGACAGCCACGAAGCCCATGCCCGTGGTCGCCTGCATAACCTGCAAGATCGACGGCACCACCTCGATCGCGGCAACGTCGTCGATGTCGTTTTGAAAGTCGTGGACCACGCAACCATCCCCATGTCGACGGAAGACCGACGATTATCCATACCGCCTTTGCCGTCGCGCGTCATTTCAATAAGACGGGTGGCTTTATATCAGAAAGTTCAGGAGGCCAGCGGCATCAGGAAGCGTGGTGAAATGAGCGACTTGCCGAAACGGATCGCCGCGGCGTAGTCGAGCGCTTCCGACACCTTCTCCGGCCAGTGCGGCTTCGACACCACGCCGACAGCACTTCGGCTGTTCCGGACCATCTCGGGATTGCCGGTGACGAACACCACGGTCACGCCGTGCTCGCCGGAAAGGCGCTCGGCAATGGCCGGACCGGTCACGCCATCGGCCAGCTGGACGTCGACAAGCGCAACCTCGGCATCTCCCGCAAGCTTCAGCGCCTCGTCCAGCGTTCGGGCCGGGCCGATCACGGTGTGGCCAAGATCCTCGACGATGGATTCAAGATCGAGCGCGATCAGCAGCTCGTCTTCGACGATAAGAATTTTCATGCAGGATTGCCCATTACGCACGTTGCCTCTGAAACCCAATAACGCCCGAACAGACGATTGGTTCCAGACCCTTCCAATTTCCTAATATGGCCTGCAAGCGTTAAAAGAATAGTGCGCGATGCCGTAAATTTTCAGCTTCGGTATTCTTTGCACAGGATGTGAATTGACTCATGATTTCAATGAAAACATGTGAGGATATACTTATGCAACCCAATGGAGATCATTGACACGAAACGGCACGCCTGGCGCTTATTGCCGGCGCAGGACCTCGTTCCAATGCGCGATCAGCCGCGCCCGTTTTACCTGATCCAGGTAGACCATCAGCCCGGGGCTGACCGGCACAGGCCTCAGCTGCGCTCCGAGCAGTTCCTGCATCGTGTTCGCCGTGTTGTCGCCGGTCACCTCCGGGCTGACGGCCGGGATCTGCAGCTCGCGCGCCATGATCGTCTGCCCCTCCTTCGACATGAAGAACGACAGATAGCGCCGCCCGAGCTCCGGATCGGCCGCTGCCTGCGGCACCAGCCCGATCCGCGACATGACGACCGTATAGTCCTTCGGCAGGACGATACCGACTTCGGGATGCCGCTTCGCCCAGTCGGCGGCGTAGGAGCCGAGGATGTTGTAGCCAAGCACGAAGCGCCCATCCGACACCCGCTCGAGAATGGCCGAACTGGTCGAGTAGAGCTTGACGCCCGCCGCCCCCATCG
>UCIT01000006.1:0-343 GCA_900472625.1 Hyphomicrobiales bacterium
TGCTGCTGATGGACGAGCCTTTCGGCGCGTTGGACGAGATCGTCCGCGACCATCTGAACGAGGAACTGTTGAAACTCTGGTCGCGCACCAACAAGACCATCTGCTTCGTCACCCATTCGATTCCGGAAGCGGTCTACCTCTCCACCAAGATCGTCGTCATGTCCCCCCGCCCCGGCCGCGTCACGGATATCATCGACTCGCCGTTGCCGCGGGAACGCCCGCTGGATATTCGCGAGACGCCGGAGTTCCTGGAAATCGCCCACCGCGTCCGCGAGGGTTTGAGAGCGGGGCATAGCTATGAGCATTAGAGGCTTGGAGCCCGTGGCTACCCCCCTCTGCCCTG
>UCIT01000006.1:378-17957 GCA_900472625.1 Hyphomicrobiales bacterium
GCCGGGCATCTCCCCCACAAGGGGGGAGATCGACTCGCGGCAACGTCTTCGCCATCCGTTGAGGTAAGAGCGAGCGGACTAGCCCAGCCAATCTCCCCACCTGTGGGGGAGATGTCCGGCAGGACAGAGGGGGGTATCCCACGGCACAACCTCGCCACCCCGAGGCCCACCCCATGACCCCGGACACCCTCCGCTCCAAGATCATCCCCGTCACATCAATCCTCGTCGCCCTCGTCGCCATCTGGTATGTCGCAGCGGTCCTCATGAACGCCCCGTTCCAGCACGACATGGACGCGCGTGGCAAGGTCACGCCGACCACCACGGAATTCATCGCCAGCACCCTCTCCCAGCCCAAGCCGCTGCTCCCCGCCCCCCACCAGGTGGCCCAGAACTTTTTCGAAAACACCTTCCTGCGCAAGCTCTCCAGCAACCGCAGCCTCGTCTATCACTCAGGCGTCACCCTTTCCTCCACCGTGCTCGGCTTCACCCTCGGCACGCTGCTCGGCATCCTGATCGCGGTCGGCATCGTCCACATCAAGGCGCTCGATCGCAGCCTGATGCCGTGGATCATCACCTCGCAGACCATCCCGATCCTGGCGATCGCCCCGATGGTGATCGTCGTGCTCGGCGCCATCAACATAACAGGCCTGATCCCCAAGGCACTGATCTCGACCTATCTGTCCTTCTTCCCCGTCACCGTCGGCATGGTGAAGGGTTTGCGGTCGCCCGAGGTCATGCTGCTCGACCTGATGCGCACCTATAATGCCTCGGCCGCCCAGACCTTCTGGAGGCTGCGCGTCCCCGCCTCCGTGCCCTATCTCTTCACCTCGATGAAGGTGGCGATCGCCGCCAGCCTCGTCGGCGCCATCGTCGGCGAACTGCCGACCGGCGCGGTCGCCGGCATCGGCTCGAAGCTGCTCGCCGGCGCCTACTACAGCCAGACCATCGAAATCTGGGCGGCCCTGATCGCCGGCTCGCTGCTGGCAGCCCTATTGATCATGATCGTCAGCATCGCGGCAAGGATCGTCGACAGGGCCATGGGCGGGAGATCCGCATGAAACATGCAACATGGCAGGCGCTGATCGCCCTTATCCTGACCGCAGCAGCCTTCGTCTCGCTGCCACTGTTCGCCGCCACCGCCCCCCGCCCCGCCTCGGAAGGCGCGACGGCGATCATTGTCATCCTCATCGCCGCCTCCGCGCTGATCTCCTTTATTCCGCAATCGGCGACCAGTCGGGCGACGGTACTCTTCATCGGCGCCCATGGCGGCGCATGGATGCTGTTGTCCGCCCTGCGCGGCAACGAAGGTATGGCGGCCAGGCCGTTCTTCCTGTTGATCGCCGCCTGCTGGTTGCTCGCCTGGCGCAGCGTCAGCGAGATCGTCGAGGTGCGAACTAGGTCACGGGGAAGCGACACCGCGCTCAGGCTCCTGGTGCCAGCGATCTTCGGCGCCTGGATCCTGATCCTTTGGGAAACCGCCACCCGCGGCGCCGGCATCCCCTTCGTGCTGCTGCCGCCGCCGAGCGCCATCGGCGCCCGCATCATCGGATCCCTCACGATCCTTGGCGACGACGTCAGGCAGACGATCTTTAAGGCGGTGCTTGCCGGTTATGTCATCGGCTGCGGTTCTGGCTTCATCGTCGCCATCCTCGCCGATCGCGTCGCTTTTCTCCGCCGTGGCCTGCTGCCGATCGGCAACATGGTCTCTGCCCTGCCGATGATCGGAGTCGCGCCGATCATGGTCATGTGGTTCGGCTTCGACTGGCAGTCCAAGGCCGCCGTCGTCGTCATCATGACCTTTTTCCCGATGCTGGTGAACACCGTTGCCGGCCTCGCCGCCTCGGGCGCGATGGAGCGCGACCTGATGCAGACCTACGCCTCCAGCTACTGGCAGACGCTGCTGAAGCTCCGGCTTCCGGCCGCCATGCCGTTCATTTTCAATGCATTGAAGATCAACTCGACGCTGGCGCTGATTGGTGCCATCGTCGCGGAGTTCTTCGGTACGCCGATCGTCGGCATGGGCTTTCGCATCTCCACCGAGATCGGGCGCATGAATGTCGACATGGTCTGGGCCGAAATCGCCGTCGCGGCGCTGGCTGGCTCGATCTTCTACGGCGTCGTCGCCCTGGCCGAACGGGCGGTGACGTTCTGGCATCCGTCTATCCGTGGTGGCTAGACGTCGCGTATTCCCGGCACTGGGGCCGGGCATAACGAACAAGAGAGAGGGAACAAGAAAATGAAAAAACTGGTTCTTGCAATGATGGCGAGCGCCATGGCGATGGCGGCAAGCCACGCGATGGCCGCCGACAAGGTGACGCTTCAGCTGAAGTGGGTCACCCAGTCGCAGTTCGCCGGCTACTACGTCGCCAAGGAAAAGGGCTATTACGAAGAGGAAGGCCTCGACGTCGACATCAAGCCCGGCGGCCCTGATATCGCCCCCGAGCAAGTGATCGCCGGTGGCGGCGCCGACGTGATCGTCGACTGGATGGGCGGCGCGCTGGTAGCCCGCGAAAAGGGCGTTCCGCTCGTCAACATAGCCCAGCCCTTCCAGAAATCCGGCATGGAATTGATTTGCCGCAAGGACGGCCCGATCAAGACCGAAGCCGACTTCAAGGGCCATACGCTCGGCGTCTGGTTCTTCGGCAACGAATATCCGTTCTTCGCCTGGATGAGCAAGCTCGGGCTGAAGACGGATGGCGGCAAGGACGGCGTCACCGTGCTGAAGCAGAGCTTCGACGTGCAGCCGCTGCTCCAGAAGCAGGCCGACTGCATCTCCGTCATGACCTATAACGAATACTGGCAGGCGATCGATGCCGGCTTCAAGCCGGAAGAGCTGACGGTCTTCAACTACACCGCCATGGGCAACGACCTGCTCGAGGACGGCCTCTACGCCTCCGAGGAGAAGCTGAAGGACCCGGCCTTCAAGGAAAAGATGGCGAAGTTCGTCAAGGCCTCGATGAAGGGCTGGAAATATGCCGTCGAGAACCCCGATGACGCAGCCGGCATCGTCGTCGACGCCGGTGGTCAGGACGAAAACCACCAGAAGCGGATGATGGGCGAAGTGGCCAAGCTGATCGGTGACGGCACCGGCAAGCTCGACACCACGCTCTACGACCGCACGGCCAAGGCGCTGCTCGATCAGAAGATCATCAGCAAGGAGCCATCGGGCGCCTGGACCCACGACGTCACCGACGCTGCCGCCAAGTAACGGGCACCGGCACCAGAACAGGACGCGCGGAGCCAATCCGCGCGTTTTTCGTTGAAATCGACAAAAAATTCTCCCTCCTGTCGGATCAGCCAATGTCTGCACGTCACAGGAAAGACCGAATTGCAATCAACAACGCGAATGTCGGCATCACCCGATGGTGATTGATCTGTGAGCGGTAGCTCATTATTGTGCAGCGCGAGGAATTAATTTCCGCCGGGCTTGTGCGATGGGTGAGACGATCCCACGTACATCTGGCGTTTGCCGGACGAGGGTCATCTTACGGATGTAAGAGACGGCAGGCGATACGGGAATATTTCTGAGCATACATGACGGGAGCAGGCCTTCGCGAGCTGAGGACAAGGCGCGAGTTTGGCCACTTTAATTTCAAAGACTGGACCAAGACGCATGGTACGCATGACGCCTAAAACTTTACGCGCCTCCACCCTGCTCGCGACCGCTTTCGCGGCAGCAGCGGCATTTTCCCCGGTCGCCTTCGCACAGGAGGCGGCTGTCGCAAAGCCGCAGCAGAACCTGCCGGCGATCGTCGTCACCTCGGTGACGAAGCGCGCGCTGGTCGATCGCGTCATCGCCACCGGCACGGTCAAGCCGGTTGAGGAAATCTACATCCAGCCGCAGGTCGAAGGCCTGTCGATCCGCTCGCTCAATGCCGATGTCGGTGACAAGGTCACATCAGGCAGCGCGCTGGCGACCCTGAACGACGACGCGCTGGTGCTCGAAAAGAGCCAGCTGCAGGCCACCCGCGCCAAGAACGAAGCGAGCCTTGCGCAGCTGCGCGCCCAGTTGATCGAGGCCCAGGCGAACGCCGAGCAGGCCCGCCAGCAACAGGCCCGCGCCCAGGAAATGGGCAAGAAGGGCACCGTCTCGACGGCAACAGTCGAGCAGGCCGATGCCGCCGCCGCATCCGCCAACGCCCGCGTCTCCTCCGCCGAGCAGGCAATCCAGGTGGCCGTGGCCGACATCAAGGTCACAGAAAGCCAGATCGCCGACGCCAACCTGAAGCTCGCCCGCACCGACGTGAAGACGCCGGTGGACGGCACCGTCGCCGCCAAGACCGCCAAGGTCGGCGCGATTGCTTCCGGCACCGGCGAGCCGTTGTTCACCATCATCCGCGACGACAAGATCGAGCTGGTTGCCGAAGTCGGCGAAAACGACATCGTCAAGATCCAGCATGGCCAGAAGGCGACGATCGCGCTCTCCGGCAGCCGCGACAAGCTGACCGGCTCGGTACGGCTCGTGTCGCCGACCGTCGACCCGCTGACCCGTCTCGGCCTCGTCCATATCCTGATCGATGACAGCAGCAAGGCCCGCTCCGGCATGTACGGCAGCGCCGACATCACCGTGCAGACGACCGAAAACGTCGCACTGCCGCTGTCGGCTGTCTTGACCACCAACGAAGGCTCATCCGCCCGCGAAGTGGTCGACAACGTGGTCAAGTTCGTCAAAGTCGAGACCGGCATCCAGGATGGAGCCTATGTCGAAATCACCAAGGGACTGACGGCAGGCCAGGAAGTCGTTGCCAAGGCGGGCGCCTATGTCCGCGATGGCGACCACATCACCCCGGTCCGTGACCAGCCCGCGGCTTCCAACTAAGAGACGGCCCGATGAACTTCTCAGCCTGGTCCATCCGAAATCCCGTCGCGCCGCTTCTGGTGTTTGCCCTGCTGCTCTTTGTCGGCATCCAGGCCTTCAACAAGCTGCCGATCACCCGTTTCCCGAATATCGACGTTCCCCTCGTCTCCATCGTCGTCACCCAGAGCGGCGCCTCGCCGTCCGAGCTGGAAACGCAGGTGACGAAGGAGATCGAGGACGCCGTCGCCAGCATCAACGGCATCGACGAAATCCAGTCGACGGTCACCGACGGCCAGTCGCAGACCAACGTCATGTTCCGCATGGAAGTGCCGACCGAACAGGCCGTGCAGGACACCAAGGACGCCATCGACCGCATCCGCAGCAACCTGCCCGCCAATGTCGATGAGCCGATCGTCTCCAAGGTCGATGTCGAAGGCCAGGCGATCCAGACCTTCGCGGTCTCCTCGCCCGACATGACGCTCGAGGAGCTTTCCTGGTTCGTCGACGACACGGTCAAGCGCTCGCTGCAGGGCCAGACCGGCATCGGCCGCGTCGACCGCTACGGCGGCGCCGATCGCGAAGTGCGCATCGAGCTCAACCCCGACCGGCTGAACGCCTACGGCATCACCGCCGCCAGCGTCAACCAGCAGCTGCGAGGCACCAACGTCGATCTCGGCTCCGGTCGCGGTCAGGTCGCCGGCGCCGAGCAGGCGATCCGCGTTCTCGGTGATGCCCGCAATGTCGCCGAGCTGGCCAACACCACGATCGCGCTGCCCAACGGCCGCTTCGTCAAGGTTTCAGACCTCGGCGCCATCAAGGACACCTACGAGGAGCCGAAATCCTTCTCGCGCTTCAACGCGACCCCAGTCGTCACCTTCGGTGTCTTCCGCTCGAAGGGTGCTAGCGAAGTCAGCGTTGCCGAGACAGTATCGAAGAGCCTCGAGAAGGTTCGCAGCGAGAACCCGAACGTCAAGATCGAGCTCATCGACGATTCGGTCTACTTCACCTACGGCAACTACGAGGCCGCCCTCCACACGCTGATGGAAGGCGCCCTGCTCGCCATCATCGTCGTCTTCCTGTTCCTGCGGAACTGGCGCGCGACGCTGATCTCGGCCGTGGCGCTCCCCCTCTCCGCGATCCCGACCTTCTGGATCATGGACCTGATGGGCTTCTCGCTGAACCTCGTCAGCTTCCTTGCGCTGACGCTGGCGACCGGTATCCTCGTCGATGACGCCATCGTCGAGATCGAGAACATTGCCCGCCATATCAAGATGGGCAAGACGCCGTACCGTGCCGCGATCGAGGCCGCCGACGAAATCGGTCTCGCCGTCATCGCCACCACCTTCACCATCATCGCCGTCTTCGTGCCGGTGTCGTTCATGCCCGGCATTCCCGGCCAGTACTTCATCCAGTTCGGCCTGACGGTCGCCTTCTCGGTGTTCTTCTCACTGATGGTGGCGCGTCTGATAACGCCGATGATGGCCGCTTATCTCATGCGCGCCGAAGACGGCATGGAAGATCATCACGACAATGATGGTCTGTTCTTCCGCGGCTATACCCGTCTTGTCAGGGCAACCACCAGCCGCTGGTGGACGCGCTATGCGACGCTGGTGGCGGCAATCGCCTTTCTTGTCGCCTCGCTCGCGCTTCTCGCCCAGGTTCCCGGCAGCTTCCTGCCGCCGGAAGACGCGTCGCGTATCGTGCTCTCGGTCGAACTGCCGCCAAACGCGACGCTCGAGGACACCGAGGCCACGACCGACGAAGTCTACAGGAACGTCCACGACATCAACGGCGTCGAGAGCGTCTTCGTGCTCGGTGGCGCATCGCCGAAGGGCGAACTGGAGTTGCGCCGCGCGACGGTAACGCTCGCCTTGCAGAAGCTTGACCAGTCGCTCGTCAAGAAGCTGGTCAACGACCTGCTGGGATCGATCCCACTGATCGGCCCGCATTTGCCGAAGGTCGAGGTCCATGGCCGTGTTCGTCCGCAATGGAATATCGAAAAGGAAGTCTTTGCCAAGCTCCGTCATATCCCCGACGTCCGCATCCTGAAGCTCAACGACCGCGGCGAGCGCGACCTGTCGTTCAACTTCCTCTCCAAGAATGAGAAGGATCTGAGCGACGCCGTCGGTATCCTCGAGTCGAAGCTGCGCGCCGATCCGGTGCTGGCAAACGTCAGTGCCGATGGCGCCCTGCCCCGTCCGGAACTGCAGGTCCGCCCGCGCAAGGACCAGGCCGCCCGCCTCGGCATCACGCCGCAGCAGATCTCCGAGACCATCCGCGTCGCCACCATCGGCGATATCGATGCGGCGCTGGCTAAGATCAACCTTGACGATCGCCAGATCCCGATCCGCGTGCAGGCCTCGCTCGACATGCGCCGCGATCTCGCAGCCCTGCGCGCCCTGAAAATCCAGACGGCAAGCGGCGGCACCGTTCCGCTCGCCACCGTTGCCGACATCGACTATTCGGAAGGTGTCAGCTCGATCAAGCGCAACAACCGCAATCGCGTCGTCGCCATCGGCTCCGACCTGCCGCAGGGCGTGGCGCTCGATACCGCCTCTGCCCGCTTCCGCGAGATCGTCAAGCAGGCCGACATTCCGCCGAGCGTCCAGCTTGTCGAAAGCGGCGACACGAAGGTGCAGACCGAGATGCAGCAGAGCTTCGTCAACGCTATGTTGATGGGTCTGCTGCTGGTGCTGACGGTGCTGATCCTGCTCTTCAAGGACGTGATCCAGCCGTTCACCATCCTGTTCTCGCTGCCGCTCGCCATTGGCGGCGTCGCCGTTGGCCTGCTCGTCACGCAGAACCCGCTGTCGATGCCGGTGATGATCGGTATCCTGATGCTGATGGGCATCGTCACCAAGAACGCCATCCTGCTGGTCGATTTCGCCATCGAGATGCGCCATCGCGGCATGGATCGCGTCGAAGCCATGGTGGAGGCCGGCCGCAAGCGCGCCCGCCCGATCATCATGACCTCGATCGCCATGTCTGCCGGCATGCTGCCTTCGGCGATGGGCGTCGGCGAAGGCGGATCGTTCCGCGCACCGATGGCGATCGCCGTCATCGGCGGCATCATCGTCTCGACGGTCCTGTCGCTGGTGGTCGTGCCCTCCTTCTTCTTGATCATGGACGACCTCTCCCGCCTGCTCGGCTGGATGTTTGGTCGCCTCGTCGGCCGGAAGGACAAGGAGGAACTGCCTATGTCGAGCGAAGAGCTGACCGCCGCCGTCGGCGCACTCGATGGACGCGTCACGGCGATCGAGAAGCCGGAAGGCAAGCAGGGCAAATCAGGCGGCAACGTCGTTCGCCTGCCGCCATTCGCGGCCGAGTAAAATGAGGTCATTAAACCAACAAGGCCGGGGGCTCCCCCCGGCTTTTCTGATTCTTGTCGCTGCTTGATGCAGATCAAATTCTCCGACGTCACTTCCAGTATTTTAGTCGCATGGCAGGCACGCCGCCTGCGTTGAGACCAACCTGGAGAGAGAGATGACGACGGGCATGAGACTGAGCAGCGAGCAGAAGGCGATGCTTGGCGAAACCATTCTTTTTTCCGGCCTGAAGCGGGCCGAGCGCGATGCGTTGCTGTCCTGCGCGACGATCGTCCGCTGCCAGGCTCATGATATCGTCTTTCACGAGGGCGAAAAGGCACAGTATTTCTATTGCGTGCTGACAGGCTTTGTCAGGCTCTACCGTCTCGGCGGCGACAACCAGGAAGGCGACATCAGGATCTGCGAGCCGCGCGGCAGCTTTGCGGAATGCCTGGTTATCGACGGTGGCGACTACCGCTACGGCGCCCAGGCCATGGAGCACGCCTTCCTCGCCCGCTTCGACCTCGAGAAGGTCCGCGGCCTCCTCACCGCATACCCGCATATCGGCATTGCGATCATGCGCAGCCTGTCCGAGCACCTGCTATCGACGATCGATTGCCTCGCCAACGACCGCATGCAGACAGCGCCGCAGCGCGTCGCCACCTATCTGCTGACCCATTGCAAGACTGAAGGTCTCGCGGCCTCGATGCGCCTGCCGTTTCAGAAGAGCCTGCTGGCGCGAAAGCTCGGCCTTGCGCCCGAGGCGTTGTCGCGCGCCTTCTCGTCGTTGCGCGCCGCCGGCGTTACCGTCAGTGGCCGCTCGATCGAAATCAGCAATCTCAACATGCTGAAGGCAATACCGGCGATCACAGACCGCCATGTATCTTGAGGAAATCGACGATCGGGCCGATGCCGTCGCCGCGCTTCATGTCTGAGAACACGAAAGGCCGCGTCTCGCGCATCCGCGTCGCATCGCGGTCCATCACGTCGAGATCGGCGCCAACATAAGGCGCCAGATCCTTCTTGTTGATGACGAGAAGGTCCGACTTAGTAATGCCCGGCCCACCCTTGCGCGGGATTTCCTCCCCCTGGCAGACGGAGATCACGTAAATGGTGATATCGGCGAGATCGGGCGAGAAGGTCGCCGCCAGATTGTCACCGCCCGATTCGATAAACACCACGTCGAGATCGGGAATCCGCTCGTTGAGCCCGGCGATCGCCTGCAGATTGATCGTCGCATCCTCACGGATGGCAGTATGCGGGCAGCCACCAGTCTCGACACCGACGATCCGGTCCGATGGCAACGCCTGCATCCGCATCAGCGCCTCGGCATCCTCGGTGGTGTAGATGTCGTTGGTGACCACGGCGACCGAATAGTCGTCGCGCATCGCCTTGCAGAGCTTCTCCGTCAGCGCCGTCTTACCCGATCCGACCGGCCCGCCGATCCCGACCCGCAAGGGCCCATTTCCTGATTTCATGATGTGAACTCCAATCGAAAATGATGATAGCGCGGCAGCGGCAGGGCAACCACCGGCAAATGGCGCAGGTGGCAACCGTTAGCCAGCGTATCCGCGGTGATGCTCAAGACCGGAACAACCGCGTCGACTGCGTCTCGTGCCGCAACGACATGATGTCGCCCTGGACGGTGGCGGAGCCGAGATCGTCGAGCGTCGAAGCCGCCGCACGCCGCGCAACGGCAGCAATGTCACCCTCCCGCGCCGCTAGTATGCCGACCCCATCCGTCTGCCCGGCAACGCTCAGCCGGATACCGGATGAAACAGCCTGCGAGACATAGGCGTGCAGGAAGGCCGCGATCGCCTGTTCGACGGCGATGCCATGTGCCGCGGCAACGGCGCCGACAGCAACCGGATAGGCAACATGCCGGGGCAGACGCTCGAACACCGCGTCCGGCCAGGCACGCGCAGCCGACAGGAAGGCGTCGCCCAGAAGCATGGTCTCCTGATGGCGTTCGCGCGATCCGGCCAGCGCTTCCGCAAGCTCGGCAACGGCCGCGAGCGAGGAAGCATCAGCCTGCGACCGGTGGCTTTCGGACAAAAGCACGGCATCGTTCCAAACCGCGCCATGATCGATCATCGCAGCAATCCAAGCGCCCAGAGACGCCGCATCGCTGACAAGCCCGTCATGCACCGCGCGCTCAAGCCCACCCGAATAGGCGAACGAGCCGACGGGAAAGGCCGGCGAGAGCCATGCCATCAGGCGCAGCAGCGCCTGCAGATAATTGTTATCGCTCATGAAAAATCAGTCGTGCGCATGGCCGTGATCGTGCCCGTGATCATGGCCATGCGAATGGCTGCCATGGGAGTGATAGGCGCCGCGTGCCGGCTGGAATGGTTCGGTGACGTCGGACACGGTCGCGCCGAGGCCTTCAAGCATGGCACGGATCACGTGGTCGCGCAGGATCAGGATCCGGTCTTCCTCGATCTGTGCGCCGAGATGCCGGTTGCCGAGATGCCAGGCGAGTTCGATCAGATGCAGTCGATCCCGGGCCTTGATCTCGAACAGTTTCTCATCAGCAGCAACGATCTCGACGAGTTCGCCGTCGCCCAGCACCAGCATGTCGCCATTGGCAAACAGCACCGGTTCCTTGAGGTCGAGCATCACCATCTCGCCATTGTCGAGATGCAGCAACTTGCGGCGCAAGTGCCTCAGATCATGCGGCAGGACGACCTTGCCGGTGGGATGCGAAGACGGTGTGCCGGCAGGCAGATAGGAGGTGATGTACTGCATGATAGATCCATTCCGTTTGATGGGATGACCATGCAAAATAGACCTTGCGGACGCAAGGACCAAAACGGCGCGAAGGGACTATTCCGCGCTTCCCTTTGCCCGTCAGTGCATCGCCGACGAGGCACCGGTGTCCCTGATGTCGTCGTGCCGGCGTCGCGGCATGGCGTGCAGGCCCTCTTCCTCGTGGACCACGCGGTTCCGGCCAAGCGTCTTTGCCAAATAGAGCGCCTTGTCGGCCGCCGAATAGACAGCCTCCTTGCTGCGCCCCTCGCCCAGTTCCGCAATGCCGGCGGAGACAGTGATGTTGACCGTACACCCATCCAAGGCAATCGGCCGCTCGGCGAGCCGGACACACACCGATCTGATCTGCGCGACCCGCTCTTCCTTGACGGGTGACACCACCATCACGCCGAACTCCTCGCCGCCCAGCCGCGCCACCGCCGACTTACCCGGAAACGCTGCGGCAAGCTCGGCGGAGACGGCAACGATGACCGCATCGCCGCAGGCATGGCCGAAGCGATCGTTGATCAGCTTGAACCTGTCGACGTCGAAGATCGCCAGACAGGCATGGCCATCGGCTCGCTCCAGCGCTTCGGTAAACGCGCGGCGATTGAGAAGGCCGGACAGCATGTCGGTACGGCTCAATCGCTCGAACTCGGCGCGCGAAACGCTGAGCTGATGCATGGCAAAGCCAGCGACCAGCGCCAGCACGCCGGAAACGATTCCGCCGATCAGCCAGGAAAAAGCGACCCCGTAGACGACAGCGCTCTCGAACGGCACCGGCAGCATGTCTGCCCACCAAAGCGGCAGCAGCAGCAGGGCAATCACCAAAGATGACAGCATCACCGCGGTGAAGCTCATCTTCAGTGCATAGGTATAAATTGTGAAGCGATCCCTGAAATCGCCAAGCTCAGCCTGAAGTGAAATATGCATCCGAATCGACCTTCCCGCCCAGCGCCCAAGCATATTGATTAGATGCCAACCGCTGCCGAGGTCTTAACCCGTTCGCTAAGATTGTAGCGAATTTCGTCGATTGCTCCCGCAATGCACAATGGCTCAAAAAGCGACGCTATCAGACATGAATCAAAACTTTGATGTCAGCGGTCAACGATTTGATAAAAAAGAAGTTTTCAGTTCCCTGATAATGCCATGTCTCATTTTGGATGCAACGCTCCAAGGTGGCGCAAAACGCGATCGAAAAACAACTTTAAGGATAGGTTACCGAATCCATGGCAGAAAGTTGGGCCGGCGCGTAGAAGCCGGCCCCAAGCACGATCGGAACGCGCGCCTAGAACAGGAAGTAACGCTGCGTCATCGGCAGCGAGGTCGCCGGTTCGCAGGTCAGCAACTCGCCGTCGGCACGCACCTCGTAGGTCTCCGGATCGACCTCGATATGCGGCGTCAGGCTGTTGTGGATCATCGACGCCTTGGAGATGCCGCCGCGCGTGTTCCTGACCGCGACCAACTGCTTGGCCACGCCGAGGCGGTTCTGCAGACCGGCATCGAGTGAGGCTTGGCTGACGAAGGTGACCGAGGACGTCGTGCGCAGCTTGCCGTGCGCGGCAAACATCGGCCGGTAGTGCATCGGCTGTGGCGTCGGGATCGAGGCGTTCGGATCGCCCATGGGGGCTGCCGCAATCGAGCCGCCGAGCAGCACCATCTCCGGCTTGACGCCGAAGAAGGCCGGGCTCCACAGCACCAGATCGGCGCGCTTGCCGATTTCCACCGAGCCGATCTCGTGGCTGAGGCCCTGCGCGATCGCCGGATTGATCGTGTACTTCGCGACATAGCGGCGAACACGAAAATTGTCGTTCTCGCCGGTCTCTTCCTTCAGGCGTCCGCGCTGGCGCTTCATCTTGTCGGCGGTCTGCCAGGTGCGGATCGCCACCTCGCCGACGCGGCCCATGGCCTGGCTGTCGGAGGAGATGATCGAGAAGGCGCCAATATCGTGCAGAATGTCTTCGGCGGCGATCGTTTCCTTGCGGATACGGCTTTCGGCAAAGGCGATATCCTCGGGGATGTTAGGCGACAGGTGGTGGCAGACCATCAGCATGTCGAGATGCTCGGCGATGGTGTTGACCGTGTAGGGCCGCGTCGGGTTGGTCGAGGATGGGATGACGTTCGACTGGCCGCAAATCTTGATGATATCGGGCGCGTGGCCACCGCCGGCGCCTTCCGTGTGGAAGGCATGGATCGTGCGGCCCTTGAGTGCGCCGATCGTATCCTCGACGAAGCCGCTCTCGTTCAGCGTGTCGGTGTGGATCATCACCTGGATGTCGTATTCGTCGGCAACCGAGAGGCAGCAGTCGATCGCCGCCGGCGTCGTGCCCCAGTCCTCGTGCAGCTTCAGCGACGAGGCGCCGGCCAGCACCATCTCTTCGAGCGGCGCCGGCAGAGACGCGTTGCCCTTGCCGGCCAGCGCCAGGTTCATCGGGAAGCCGTCGAAGCTCTCGATCATCCGTTCGATATGCCAGGCGCCGGTGCAGGTAGTGGCGAGCGTGCCGTGCGCCGGCCCGCTGCCGCCGCCGAGCATGCAGGTGACGCCGGACATCAGCGCTTCCTCGATCTGCTGCGGGCAGATGTAATGGATATGCGCGTCCATGCCGCCTGCGGTGATAATCTTGCCCTCGCCGGCAATCGCCTCGGTGGACGGCCCGACGATGATATTGACGCCGGGCTGCGTATCCGGATTGCCGGCCTTGCCGATCGCGTGGATGCGGCCGTTCTTCAGCCCGATGTCGGCTTTGACGATGCCGGTATGGTCGACGATCACGACGTTGGTGATGACGGTGTCGACCGCGCCCTGCGCCCGCGTTGCCTGGCTCTGCCCCATGCCGTCTCGGATCACCTTGCCACCGCCAAACTTCACCTCTTCGCCATAGGTGGTGAAATCCTTCTCGATCTCGATGAAGAGCTCGGTATCGGCAAGGCGGACCTTGTCGCCTGTCGTCGGGCCGAACATGCCGGCATAGGCGGCGCGGGAAATCTTGTAAGGCATATGTCAGGCTCCTTGGGAGGAAGAATGGGATGCAGGCGCCGGCAGCCGTGTCACGCGACCGGCGGCGACGTAAGTATCGACGAGCTGCCTCTCGGCAGCGAAGGGATGCCACTTCCAGCCCTGATGACCGAAGCCGGCGAGCGAGATATGAGCATCGGGAAACCTGTTCATCACCTCGCCGATAGCGATCATGCCGCTGCTCGGCACGACGTAGGGCGCGGGCCGGAATGGCGTCAAGGCCTTGTCCACGGCCTCATGAATCAGTTTGTCAACGACCACATGCGTCTTGCCAGTCTCTTCGCAGAAGGCGCTGAATTGACTCGTATAATCGTCGCAGAAATCATCGAGTTCCGGATGCGAAATGGCCAGCGGCGGCCGCAGGGCGGCAAACATCTCGGGGTCGCGAACGCTCCAGATTTCACCGGCTTCGGCGACCGCCGGATGCTCTCGCCACTCACGCGAGGACAGCATCGCCTTGCCCGGACGGCCGGTGTTGCATACGGCTACGACATCGGCCCTGCCCGGGCTGGCCTCATAGGACCGGCACTCATTGAAACGGATGACGAAGTCGGCGGCGGCGACAGCCGCGGCCCCCTCCTCACCGATATCTCCGTTGCCGACGATCATCACTCTATCCGTCACTTCAGTTGCTCATCGCGTCTTCGAGCGCCTTCAATTCCTTGGTGCGCACTTCAGTGATATCGGCGATGCAGCCGGCGACCAGCATCGGCTCCATCGTCCCGCCGCGCGCCTGAAAGCCCGCCGCCTCGCATTGCGCGTCGCGATAGGCGATCCACGCGCGCTGCGCCGTCACCAGCGCCTTCTCCGCGCCCTTCATGTCGGCTTCCTGATCGCTATCGACGGCGACCATGGCAGCGCGGGTCTTCTTGTATTGAGCATTCAGCGCCTGATCGGCCGCGTCCTGTCGCGCCCGTTCGCAAAGCGTCATGTCCGTCTGCGTCGTCGGATTTTTACAGTCGACCTCATCGGCGCGGGCGCCCCCGGCCAGAAGCACGCCGAGCAGGCCAAGAGCCAGGGGCAATCCAAAGCGCATCATCTCCTCCCGAGACCTGATCACAACTTGCCCATCACCAGCTGGCGGAAGCCGTAGACCTCGCGCTTGCCCGACAGCGGGATCAGCGTCACCGAGCGCGTCTGCCCCGGCTCGAACCGCACGGCGGTACCGGCCGGGATATCGAGCCGCATGCCATGCGCCTTCTCGCGATCGAAGGCGAGCCCGGCATTGGTCTCGCCGAAATGATAGTGGCTGCCGACCTGTACCGGACGATCGCCGGTGTTCGACACCTCGATGGTGATGGTGGGCGCGCCGGCATTGAGTTCGATCTCGCCGGGTGCGGCAATGATTTCGCCTGGGATCATGGTCTTCTCCTCACGCAGCCTTGACGGGCGCGCAGCCCTCGGCCTTGAGCACACGTTTCGTCGATGCCGGGTTGTTGACGAGCTTGCCCGCCGGACGGATCGGCCGCCGCACCAGCTCGCCGCCGCAATTCGGGCAGATACCTGAAAGCACGGAGTCGGCGCAGGACGTGCAATAGGTGCACTCGAAGCTGCACATGACAGCCTCCAGGCTTTCTGGCGGCAGGTCCTTGTCGCAGCATTCGCAATTGGGTCTGAGTTCCAGCATGGCGGCCTCAGCGGATCGGTTCGTGGACGGTAACGAGCTTCGTCCCGTCAGGGAACGTCGCCTCGACCTGCACGTCGTGGATCATCTCGGCGATGCCCTCCATCACCTGGTCACGACCGACGACATGGGCGCCGGCTTCCATCAGTTCGGCCACAGGCCGACCGTCGCGCGCGCCCTCGACGACGAAATCGGAGATCAGCGCGATGGCCTCGGGATAGTTGAGCTTGACGCCCCGCTCCAGCCGCCGCCGGGCGACGATCGCCGCCATCGAAATCAACAGCTTGTCTTTTTCTCGTGGTGTGAGGTTCATCGTGCATCCATCTGCTTGAACTAGAGATTCCAGACTTTCGGCACAGGCGCGCCGTTGCGCAAGGCGGAAATGATCGGGATCAGGATTTTTCTGAGCGCGAAGCCATCGCTGGCCGCGAGCCGGACGACTACCTTGCCGGCCCAGGTGCTGGCCCCGCCCATATGGCCGTCGAGCAACGGTCGCACAGCGTTGAGATAGCTTTCCGCCTGCGGCCCGACATAGAGCAGCGTCGCGAACGCCACCTTGCCCGACAGCACGGCGTGCTCGGCCGACAGCGACTGCACGGCTCCGGTCAGGTTGAGATCTTCCGCATGGCAAAGCCTGCCGGACCGGCGGATCCGCCAGCGGTCGCGGAACAGGCCCGAGACAACCGCCTCGCCCATCGCCTTGCGCCCGAGCAGCACCGCCTCGACCGCGAGAAACTCCGCGTCCTCATCGAGATCGACAGTCAGCCGGCGATAGAGCGAGGAGCGATCGAACAGGATCGTCTCCTGCGGCAGCCAGTCGACGCGTGCTCCCGCGCCCACCTTAATGTTGGTGGTGATCTCGGCCGTGCCAGCGGACGCCTTGTATATCTTCTCGCAGGCCTGCGTGGTGACATCGACCCGCGTGCCGGGACCGGCCACGACGCTCCAGTCCATCCGGTCGCCGCCGGTCAGCCCGCCGGCCGTGTTGATGATCACGGCTTCCATCGAGGAATCGAACGTATCGGGCAAGCGGATCTTCGCAGCGCCCTCCTGGTAGAGCTCGCGAATGCGCGTGCGCCCACCGAGCGCCTTTGCGGCAAGATGCCCTCGGCCCTCGGCTCGTTGCGGTCTCGTCGATGCCGCCGCGTTGGTCATTCCATCCCCTCGAAAGTCCGCCGGTTTGCCCGGTCGGTCTCATTCAATCCTGTAAGAGATTGAAAGCAAGCAATTTTTATGCCGCTCCACGATCTATCGGATGACAGCTGAAATACCGCCCGCTCGGCGGAGCGGGATGCCTGTAAAAACGGCGATTGCCGTTCGCGCGGCCAAAATGGCTGACATCAGACCGTCAGGTGTCGGCGCGCTTCCGGTGTATCCAGCGTCTCGGCGAGCCCCTCGTGGACGATCTCGCCGCGGTCCATGATGTAGACGTAGTCGGCAAGCTCTCGGCAGAAATCGAGATACTGCTCGACCAGAAGGATCGCCATGCCCGTCGAGTCACGGAGATAACGGATCGCCCGGCCGATATCCTTGATGATCGACGGCTGGATGCCTTCGGTCGGCTCGTCCAGCACCAGGATCTTCGGCCGCGTCACCATCGCCCTTCCGATCGCCAGCTGCTGCTGCTGCCCGCCCGACAGATCGCCGCCGCGCCGCCCGAGCATGGTCTGCAGGACAGGAAACAGGCTGAAGATATCGTCGGGAATGTTCTTGTTGCCGCGCGACAGCGGCGCATAGCCGGTCTCGAGATTCTCCTTCACCGTCAGCAACGGAAAGATCTCGCGCCCCTGCGGCACATAGCCGATGCCCTGCTTGGCCCGCGCATAGGGTGGCAGGCCGTTGAGCTTGGTGTCGTTGAAGGTCACGGTGCCCGCCGACAGCGGATGCTGGCCGGTGACGGCGCGCAGCAGGGAACTCTTGCCGACACCGTTTCGCCCGAGCACACAGGTGATCTTGCCCATCTCGGCCTTCAGCGAGATGCCGCGCAGCGCCTGGGCGGCGCCATAGTGGAGGTTTGCGTTTTCGACGGTCAGCATGGTTGCTCTCCAGGATTCTCTAGCTTCGAGGGTGCGGCACCCCCCTCTGTCC
>UCIT01000006.1:17983-159774 GCA_900472625.1 Hyphomicrobiales bacterium
GCAGGACAGAGGGGGGTATCACGAACTCGGCGCTCACCATCCCTCACCGCCCCAGATAATTCTCGATCACCTTCGGATCGGAGCTGACGAAATCGATCGATCCCTCGGCCAGCACAGACCCTTCGGCGAGGCATGTCACCTTGACCCCAAGATCGCGAATGAACCCCATATCGTGCTCGACGACAACCACCGAGCGGGTCTTGGCGATCTCCTTGAGCAGTATCGCCGTCTCCGACGTCTCCGCATCGGTCATCCCCGCCACCGGCTCGTCCACAAGCAAAAGCTTCGGCTCCTGCGCCAAAAGCATCCCGATCTCCAGCCACTGCTTCTGGCCGTGGCTGAGATTGGCCGCCAGATCGTCGCGTCGATGCGTCAGGCGCACCGTCGCGAGAATCTCGTCGATACGCGAGCGGTCCTCCGATGACAGTCGATAGAACAGCGTCGGAAACACCCCGCGCTTGCGGTTCAGCGCCAGCTCGATGTTGTCCCACACCGTATGGCTCTCGAACACCGTCGGCTTCTGGAACTTGCGGCCGATGCCAAGCTGGGCGATGTCGGCCTCGTCGAGCTTGGTGAGATCGGTCTGGCCGTTGAAGAACACCTCGCCGGCATCTGGTCTGGTCTTTCCGGTGATGATGTCCATCATCGTCGTCTTGCCGGCGCCGTTCGGGCCGATGATGGCGCGGAGTTCCCCCGGCTCGATGACGATCGACAGCGCGTTCAGCGCCTTAAAGCCGTCGAAGGAGACCGACACGTTGTTGAGGTAGAGAACGCTGCTGGGTTTGACGTCAGGGATCATGGCGCTCACTCCGCAGCCTGGATTTTCGCATCGACACCGTCTTCCCGGCTGGCGGACGGAGTGTCACTTGACGCAGGCTTGCGCTTGCTGAGATACGGCCCGATCGTGCCGACAATACCCTTGGGCAGGAACACCGTGACCGCGACGAACAGGCCGCCCAGCGCAAACAGCCAGAACTCGGGAAACAGGCCGGTGAAGATCGTCTTGCCGCCGTTGACGAGGATGGCGCCGATGATCGGCCCGATCAGCGTCGAGCGACCGCCGACCGCCGTCCAGATGACGACTTCGATCGAATTGGCCGGCGCGAATTCGCCCGGATTGATAATCCCGACCTGCGGCACGTAGAGCGCGCCGGCAATGCCCGCCATCATCGCCGAGACGACGAAGGTGAAGAGCTTGAAGTGCTCGACCCGGTATCCGAGGAAGCGGGTACGGCTTTCCGCGTCGCGCACGCCGACCAGCACCTTGCCGAATTTCGAACGCACGATGGCGGACGCGATCAGCAGCGACAGTGCCAGGAAGATGGCGGTCGCCGCGAACAGGGCGGCGCGGGTGCCGTCGGCCTGGATGTTGTAGCCGATGATGTCCTTGAAATCGGTCAGGCCGTTATTGCCGCCGAAGCCCATGTCGTTGCGGAAGAAGGCGAGCAGGAGGGCGTAGGTCATCGCCTGGGTGATGATCGAGAGATAGACGCCGTTGACGCGGCTGCGGAAGGCGAACCAGCCGAACACGAAGGCGAGCAGGCCCGGCACCACGAGCACCATCAGCGCCGCAAACCAGAAGTGGTTGAATCCATACCAGAACCACGGCAGCGCCTTGTAGTTCAGGAACACCATGAAGTCGGGCAAAATGGGGTCGCCGTAGCTGCCGCGCGCGCCGATCTGGCGCATCAGGTACATGCCCATCGCATAGCCGCCGAGCGCGAAGAAGGCGCCGTGACCGAGCGAGAGAATGCCGCAGAAGCCCCAGACGAGATCGAGCGCCAGCGCCAGCAGCGCATAGGTCAGGTATTTGCCGAACAGCGACATGATGTAGGTCGGGATGTGCAGCGGGCTTGTCGCAGGCGTCATCAAGTTCAGCACCGGCACCAGCACGGCGATCGCAAGCAGAATAACCAGTGCAACGATGATCTTGCGATCGAGAGATCGGAGAAGGAAGGCCGTAATCATGCTTCCACCGCCCTTCCTTTGAGTGCGAAGAGCCCACGCGGCCGCTTCTGGATGAAGAGAATGATCAGCACCAGCACCAGGATCTTGCCGAGCACGGCACCGGCGAAGGGCTCGAGGAACTTGTTGACGACACCGAGCGACAGTGCGCCCACCAGCGTCCCCCACAGATTGCCGACGCCGCCGAACACCACGACCATGAAGCTGTCGATGATGTAGCTCTGCCCGAGGTTGGGCGAGACGTTGTCGATCTGGCTGAGCGCAACACCCGCCATGCCGGCGATGCCGGATCCGAGCGCGAAGGTGAAGGCATCGACCCAGCCGGTGCGAATGCCCATCGACGAGGCCATGCGGCGGTTCTGGGTGACGGCGCGCATCTGCAGGCCGAAGGCGGAACGCTTGAGAAGCATGAGCAAGGTGACGAACACAGCCATGGAGAAGACGATGATCCACAGACGGTTCCAGGTGATCGACAGGCCGCCAAGCTCAAACGCGCCCGACATCCAGCTTGGATTGCGCACCTCGCGGTTGGTTGGCCCGAAGATCGAGCGCACCGCTTGCTGCAGGATGAGCGACACGCCCCAGGTGGCGAGCAGCGTTTCCAGCGGCCGGCCGTAGAGGTAGCGGATGACGACGCGCTCGATGACGAGGCCGACGAAACCGGTGAAGACGAAGGCGGCGGGAACCGCGAAGGCCAGCGAATAGGTGGCAAGCCCCGGGAAGTTGGCGGTAATGTACTCCTGCACGACATAGGTCGTGTAGGCGCCGATCATCACCATTTCGCCATGCGCCATGTTGATGACGCCCATGACGCCGAAGGTGATGGCGAGGCCGATCGCGGCGAGCAGCAGCACCGAGCCGAGCGACAGGCCGTACCAGACGTTCTGCACGACATCCCAGAGCGCCAGACTGCGGTTGATGGTGTTGATATGCGTCTGTATCTCGCCCTTGAGCTCATCCGGCGCGGTCGCCAGCGCTGTGGTCAGGATCGTCAGCGCGTTGCGGCCGCCGCGGGCGGCGATCGTGTCGATGGCAGATTTCTTGTCCTCGGCGCTGACGTCGCTTTTAAGCATCATCACGGCGCGCGCCGCTTCCATCGTCTCCTTCACCTCGCCGTCCTTCTCGGCGGCCAGCGCGGAGTTCAGAAGCTCGAGATTGGCGGGATCGGCATCACGGAGCAGGCCCTGGGCCGCAGTCAAACGCGCTCCGCGATCGGGCGACAGCAGCGTCAGTTGGCTCATCGCCGTAGCGATGACACCGCGAAGCGTGTTGTTGATGCGCACCTTCGACATGTAATCGGGATCGACGTCAGCGACTGCTTCGCCTGATATCGGATCGGAAAAGGTCGGCTCATCGTCCGTGCCGCCCTGCAGCAGCACAGGGCCGCCGCTTTCGGAGTTCAAGTAGAGCTGGCCGTCGCTGAGCTGCTGCAGGATCTGGCTGACATGGCTGTCACCGGATGCGACCAGCGCCTTGATGGCGGCCTCGCGTTCCGGGAAATCGCCGACGCCGAGCGCGTCGATCAGCGGGTGAATGTCTTCCTGTGCCTTGAGCACCGTCGCAAAGGCCGGCATTGCCAGGCACAGTGTCAAAAGCAGGATCTTGATGGCGCGATACATCGGCGTCTTGCCTCGGTTATCGTTGGCCTTCCGGCACAATCGGGAAAAACTAGGCCTCAAGGTCGGGATCGATCCGTAGAGTGGGACCGGCTGCCGTCCGAAGCATCAGGGCCGCGCTTCGGAGAGAGAACTTCCGCCCGGACAGGAGGGCCGGACGGAAGCTGTTTTCAGGCTTTTAGAGTGAAGGGGTGTCCACTCAGGAGCCCTTGCCGCCGCACTTGCCCGTTGCGACATTGAAGTTGCCGCAGTTCATGGGCTTGCGCCAATCGGAGATCAGGTCCTTGGAGTCAGGCAGGTAGTCCGACCATTCGTCGCCGACGACAGCAGGGGTCTGCTGGACGATTTCGAACTGGCCGTTGGCCTGGATTTCGCCGATCAGGACCGGCTTGGTGATGTGGTGGTTCGGCATGACGGTGGCATAGCCGCCCGACAGGTTCGGAACCGTGGTGCCGATGATCGAGTCGAGCACCTTGTCGGTGTCGGTCGTGCCGGCGGCCTGTACGGCCTTAACCCATGCGTTGAAGCCGATATAGGCAGCTTCCATCGGGTCGTTGGTCACGCGCTTGTCGTTCTTGGTGTAGGCATGCCATTCCTTGATGAACTTCTTGTTCGCAGGGCTTTCGACCGACTCGAAGTAGTTCCAGGCAGCGAGGTGACCGACGAGCGGCTTGGTGTCGAGACCGGCAAGTTCTTCTTCGCCGACCGAGAAGGCGACGACCGGGATGTCGGTTGCCTTGACGCCCTGGTTGCCGAGTTCCTTGTAGAACGGAACGTTGGCGTCACCGTTGATGGTGGAAACGACGGCGGTCTTCTTGCCTGCGCCACCGAATTCCTTGATCTTGGAGACTTCCGTCTGCCAGTCGGAGAAGCCGAACGGCGTGTAGTTGACGATGATGTCTTCCTTCGGAATGCCCTTGGCGATCAGGTAGGCTTCCAGGATCTTGTTGGTTGTGCGCGGATAGACGTAGTCGGTGCCTTCGAGAACGAAGCGCTTAACGCCTTCCTTTTCCATCAGGTAATCGACAGCCGGGATGGCCTGCTGGTTCGGAGCGGCGCCCGTGTAGAAGATGTTGCGCGAGGACTCTTCGCCTTCATACTGAACCGGGTAGAACAGGATGGAGTTGAGTTCTTCGAAAACCGGCAGGACCGACTTGCGAGAGGACGACGTCCAGCAACCGAAGACGGCCGCGACCTTGTCCTTTTCGATCAGCTCGCGTGCCTTTTCGGCAAACAGCGGCCAGTCGGAAGCCGGATCGACGACGACGGCTTCGAGCTTCTTGCCGAGAAGGCCACCCTTCTTGTTCTGCTCGTCGATGAGCATCAGCATGGCGTCTTTCAGCGTCGTTTCGGAGATCGCCATCGTGCCGGACAGCGAATGAAGCACGCCGACCTTGATGGTGTCGTCAGCCGCAACGGCTCCATGGAATGCGGCCGAAGCCGACATGACGGCGCCGAGCACGGCACCGGAAACATATGATCGCAGATTCATCTGGTTGATCCCCTCTTCTTGTTCGACAACAGGCCGAAAACGGACGTTAACTGTTGCTTAAGGGACTATCCGGTGCTGCACTGCGAAAGCGTATACGCGAAATGACGTAGGTGACGGGGCGAAATGTGCAGTTTTGCGTTGCAATGCACTCTTAAGCGCCCCAACGATCCATGTTACGAACATGTCACAAGAAGAATGAGGGGCCGATTACAGGCATGGCAGCGCGGCAACGCATTATCCCCGTCAGGCGCGAATACAATCGCTGGGTCGCGAACCAGACGCTGGAAGACTATGCGCTGCGCTTTACCGCCAAGAGCGCCCGGCAATTCTCCTCGCAACGCATCTCGCAGACTGCCATCGGCGCCATCTCCTTCCTGGCGCTGGAGGCGATCGGCGGCGCGATCACGCTCTCCTACGGCACCACCAACGCCTTCTATGCCATCATCGTCGCCTCGATCGCCATGCTCGCCATCGGCCTGCCGATCAGCCGCTATGCCATCCGCCACGGCGTCGATATCGACCTCCTCACCCGTGGCGCGAGCTTCGGCTATATCGGCTCGACCATCACCTCGCTGATCTACGCCAGCTTCACCTTCATGCTGTTTGCGATCGAGGCGTCGATCATGTCCGGCGCGCTGGAGCTGACGCTCGGCATCCCCTTGTGGATCGGCTACATCATCAGCGCCGTCATGGTCATCCCGCTGGTGACGCACGGCGTCCGCCTCATCAGCCGCTTCCAGCTTTTGACCCAGCCCTTCTGGATCGTCCTCAACGTTCTGCCCTTCATCTTCATCGCGGTGATGGACTGGGAGAAATTCGACCTCTGGCGCGCCTTCGCGGGCATCCGCCATGCTTCGGGGCCACCTGGTACCATCGCACCCTTCGATCTCGTGGAATTCGGCGCTGCCTCCGCCGTCATCCTGGCGCTGATGTCGCAGATCGGAGAGCAGGCCGACTTCCTGCGCTTCCTGCCGCCGGAAAAGCAGACCAAGTGGCGCCACCGCCTCGCCGTCTTCCTCGCCGGTCCTGGCTGGGTGATCATCGGCGCGCCGAAGCTGCTGGCCGGCTCCTTCCTCGTCGTCCTGACCTTCGCCTCCGGCGTCCCCGCCGACCGCGCCGCCGATCCGGCGCAAATGTATCTCACCGCCTTCGGCTACATGATCCCATGGCACAACGCCGCCCTCCTGCTGATGGCCGCCTTCGTCATGGTCTCGCAGTTGAAGATCAACGTCATGAACGCCTATGCCGGCTCGCTCGCCTGGTCGAACTTCTTCTCCCGCCTCACCCACAGCCACCCCGGTCGCGTCATCTGGCTGGTCTTCAACGTGGCAATCGCGCTGCTCTTGATGGAGCTCGGCATCTACAAGCTGCTCGAGGAGACCCTCGGCATCTTCTCGATCATCGCCATGGCATGGCTCTGCACCATCTCGGCCGATCTCTTCATCAACAAACCGCTCGGCCTCGCTCCTCCCGGCATCGAGTTCAAGCGCGCCCATCTCTACGACATCAACCCCGTCGGCCTCGGCGCCATGACGATCTCGGCCACCATAGCGTTGACGGCCCATTTCGGCGTCTTCGGCTCGATCGCCGCCTCGCTGGCCCCCTACATCACACTGGTCGTCGCGCTCATCGCCTCACCTGCAATCGCCTGGGCCACCAAGGGCAAGTTCTATCTCGCCCGCAAACCGCGCCAGAGCTGGAAGAACCTCACCAACATCACCTGCTCCGTCTGCGAGCACCCGTTCGAGCCCGAGGACATGGCCTGGTGTCCCGCCTATGCCGCACCGATCTGCTCGCTCTGCTGTTCGCTTGACAGCCGCTGCCACGACATGTGCAAGCCGAACGCCCACCTGAACGCGCAGGTCGGCTATGTCGCCAGGGCCGTCCTTCCCGAAACCATCGTGCAAAAGCTGACGACCCGCCTCGGCCGCTACGGCATCGCCGTCGTATTAGCGCTGACGGCCGTTGGCGCCATCCTTGCGATGATCGCCCACCAGGTCTCCTCCGCCTCCCCCGAGACCGGCGAGGTGGTCAACCGCACCATCCTGATCGTCTTCTTCGTCTTCGCGGTCATCGCAGGCGTCGTCTGCTGGTTCTACGTGCTCGCCCATGACAGCCGCGTCGTGGCCGAAGAGGAATCCTCGCGCCAGAACACGCTGCTCCTCAAGGAAATCGCCGCCCACAAGAAAACCGACGCAGCACTCCAGACCGCCAAGGAAACTGCCGAGGCCGCCAACCGCGCCAAGAGCCGCTATGTTGTCGGTCTAAGCCACGAACTGCGCACGCCGCTCAATGCCGTGCTCGGCTACGCCCAGATCCTCGAGCGCGACGAGACCATCCCGACGCCACGCCAGTCCTCCATCAAGGTCATCCGCCGCTCGGCCGAGCACCTCTCCGGCCTGATCGACGGCCTGCTGGATATTTCGAAGATCGAGGCCGGCCGCCTGCAGGTCTATTCCAACGAGATCAACATCCAGGATTTCCTCGACCAGATCGTCGACATGTTCCGGCCGCAGGCGCTGGCCAAGGGATTGACGTTCCAGCACCAGCGCGCGCCTGCCCTGCCCCAATTCGTGCGCACTGACGAGAAGCGCCTGCGCCAGATCCTCGTCAATCTGCTCTCCAACGCCATCAAGTTCACCGATGAGGGCAGCGTCACCTTCGACGTCAGCTACCGCAGCCAGGTCGCGACCTTCACCGTCGCCGACACCGGGCGTGGCATCGCCGAAAAGGACCTGAGCCGCATCTACGAGCCGTTCCAGCGCGGCGAGGCCGAGAGCATCCGCCCGATGCCGGGCCTCGGTCTCGGCCTCACTATCACCCGCCTGCTGACCAACACGCTCGGCGGCGAAATCGCCGTCACCAGCGAGAAGGACGCGGGCTCGACCTTCAAGGTGCGCCTGATGCTCTCGGCCGTGCTGCGCGAGATGGCGGTACCGCCGCAGGAGAAGAAGATCGTCAGCTATGACGGCCCGCGCCGCACCATCGTCGTCGTCGACGACAACGAGGACCACCGCGAGATGATGCGGGAAATCCTCGTGCCGCTCGACTTCATCGTACTGACGGCGGCCGGCGGCACCGATTGCCTGACGCTGATCGAGGGCATCCAGCCGGATCTCTTCCTCGTCGATATCCTGATGCCGGGAATGAACGGCTGGCAGTTGGTCTCGCGTCTGCGCGAAGCCGGCCAGACGGCGCCCATCGTCATGCTGTCGGCCAATATCGGCGACGCCGCGGCACATAGCGACAGCGACGACAGCCACAACGACGCCATCGGCAAGCCGGTCGACATCCGCCGCCTGCGCGACAAGCTGGCGCTGCATCTCGGCCTCAAATGGATTTACTCCGAAGATATTACGGCGCCGGTGGTGAAGATCGAGCTGCCAATGATAAGCCCCGGCGACGCACATGTGCAGGAACTGCTGCGGCTGGGCGAAATCGGCTATATCAGGGGCATCGAGGCGAAGCTTGCCGACCTTGCCAAGGTAGAGGCAAATCAGCCATTTACCTCAGAACTCCGATCCTATGTCGCCGCCTTCGATCTCAACGGCTTCATGACCTTCCTGCAGCGTTTCGACGAAAAGGTGGAACACATTGGCTGAACTACCGCGCGATATCGTGCTGTTGGTGGACGACTCGCCGGAAGCGCTGGGCTTTCTCACCGATGCACTGGAGCAATCCGGCTTCTCCGTGCTGATTGCCACCTCGGGCTCGGCCGCGCTCAACATCGTCGAGCGCATCACCCCCGACCTGATCCTGCTCGACGCGGTCATGCCTGTCATGGACGGTTTCGAGACCTGCCGACGGTTGAAGGCGAACGCCGCGGTCAGCCAGATACCCGTCATCTTCATGACCGGGCTGACGGAGACCGAACACGTTGTCCACGCGCTGGAATCCGGCGGCGTCGACTACTTGACCAAGCCGATCAACATCGACGAACTGCGCGCCCGCATTGGCGTGCACCTCAGGAACGCCCGCTCCGCGCAGAGCGCCCGCGTCGCGCTCGACGCCGCCGGCCGCCACCTGCTGGCCGCCAAGGGCGACGGCAACATCCACTGGTCGACGCCGCAGGCAACCCGGCTCGTCAACGCTGCGATGGGCAGCGACGACGGCATGGACACCGTCACCGGCACCATCGCCGGCTGGATGAAGACCCGCACACCCGCCACGCGCGATGCCACGTTCTCCGTCAGTTACGCCGGCCAGGACGTGCTGCATCTCGCCTTCCTCGGTACTATCGGCCCCGACGAGCATCTCTTTCGGCTGACGGCCAATAGCCAGCGCGCCGACGACCAGGTCCTGCGCCAGCGCTTCGCGCTGACCCAGCGTGAATCGGAAGTGCTGCTGTGGATCGCCAAGGGCAAGGCCAACCGCGACATCGGCGAAATCCTCGGCCTGTCGGCGCGCACCGTCAACAAGCATCTCGAGCAGATCTACGTGAAGCTCGGCGTCGAAAACCGCGCCTCGGCCGCCGTCAAGGCGGCGCACGTGCTGCACGAGGTTTAGCCACCCTGACGATTTCTTAAAGCCTCTTCGCATACACCTGAGTGAGCCGCGGATGGATCGCGGCTTCAACATGCTGATGGCGGGTCATGACGGACAGGCTTTACTATGTGGATCGGCTGCGGATTTTCGCCTTCGCGATCCTGATCTTCTATCACTCGGCCGCCGCCTTCTTCACCGATATGAACTGGCTGCTGCACAGCGGCAAGACCAGTACGATCCTCTCGCTGATCATGGATTTCCCGCGCGCCTGGCGACTGGCGCTGCTGTTCTTCGTTTCCGGCATGGGCGCCGCCTTCTCGTTCCGCTCCACCGCCGGCCTCGCCTTCCTGCGCAAGCGCACGATCCGCCTGCTCGTGCCATTGCTCTTTGCCATGGCAGTGCTTGTCGTGCCGCAGGTCTGGTACGAGCGGATGTACGAGAATGGCTATGACGGCTCGCTGCTGACCTTCTGGCTGACGCGCTATTTCACCGAAGGCCGCTACCCCACCGGCAATTTTACCTGGGCGCACATGTGGTTCGTCGCCTACCTCCTCGTCATGTCGGTGATCTGCTACCCGATCTTCCTCTATCTCTGCCGACCCGCAAACCCGATCGCCGCTTGGTTCGAGCGCACGGCGAAATCCGCATGGATCTACCTGTTCTTCCTGTTGCCCCTGGCGCTCAACCTGGCCCTGTCGCCATTCTTTCCGAAGGAAACCAACGCGCTCTACAATGACGGCGCCTGGTTCGCCGTCTGGGCAAGCTGGTTCGGCCTTGGCTTTCTCGTCGCCCGCCACCATGGCGCATTGATCGGAACGATCATCGCGCGGCGCTTTGTCAGCGCCGCCATCGCGCTCGCCACCACGGCTATACTCTATCTCTTCGCATGGCTGTTGCCGCCGGAGCAGGCTTTCGGCACCTATGCCCAGGAGACGCCGCTGTTCAAGGCGGCAATCTTCATGCTTGCCTGGTCGATGATCCTGACGCTGGTCGGCTTCGGCGCCCGCCATTTCAACCGGCCCGATGCTCGGCTGGTGACGGTCAACCGGCTGGTCTTCCCGCTCTATATCATCCACCAGACGGTGATTGTCGGCGCGCTTTATTACATCCTGCCACTGGACCTTCCGGCCATGCCGAGCTTCCTGATGGTCTCGGCGGTGACATTCGTCGTTTCCAGCCTGTTTGCAATCGCCGTCGACTTCCTGCCCGGCCGCGCGCGACTGCTCGTCGGCCTAGACGTCAAGCCGCGCGCAACGACAGCCGACGGCCGGATCGCCGATACCGTCAGTTGACGTGATACCGACAGTTCGCGCGAAAGCTCAGGCCACCCGGTCCGGCGGCTCGCGACCATCGAAGAAGTCAGTGATATTGTCGACGACCTTCATGCCCATGGCATTGCGGGTCTCTTCGGTGGCACTGCCGAGATGCGGCAGCAACACCACATTTTCCAGAGCCCGCAGCCTGTCCGGTACATGAGGTTCGGCCTCGTAGACATCGAGACCTGCACCGCGGATCACGCCCCTCTCCAGCGCAGCAATCAGCGCCGCTTCGTCGACGACATCGCCACGCGCCGTGTTGATCAGATAAGCGCCCGGCTTCATCGCCGAAAACCGCGCCGTGTTCATCAGGTGCCGGTTCTCGGCGCCGCCGGGGCAATGCAGCGAAACGAAATCCGCCGCCGTCAGCACGTCTTCGACGGTGGAGAGCTGCCTTGCGCCGTAGCGCGCTGCCTCGGCAGGATCGACAGTGGATCGGTTGTAGAACACCACGTCCATGCCGAAGCCGAAATGGCACCGCTGCGCGAACGCCTTGCCGATGCGCCCGAAGCCGATGATGCCGACCGTCTTGCCGGACACTTTGGTGCCGATCATATGCGTCGGACACCAGCCCTTCCATTCACCGGCGCGAATCTGCCGCTCCCCCTCGCCGCCGCGACGCGCCACCGAGAGCAGTAGCAGCATGGCGATATCGGCAGTGCAATCAGTCAGCACACCGGGTGTATTGGTCACCGCGATTCCTTGCGCCTTGGCTGCAGCAATGTCGATGTGGTTGTAGCCGACACCGAAGTTGCCGAGAATCCTGGTGCGGATCGCGCCTCCTGCGAAAACCGAGGCCGGCAGTTTGTCGGATACCGTCGGCAGCACGGCATCGTAAGCGCGCAACGCATCCGCAATCGCATCCGTCGACATCGGCAGGTCTTCGAGGTTGAAGGTCGCATCGAAGCGCTCGGAAAGAACGGTTTCGACTGCGGACGGCCAGCGCCGGGTGAGGAGAATCTTGGGGCGAGGCATGGCGGGTCCGTATCATTTCCGGCTGCGCGACATCGATCAGGGATGACGCCGAATGGCGCAGCAACACGTTGAATCTGAACGCGATCCTAACCGTATCGGCTTCGATCGCAAGCGCTGATGCGCGGCCCCTGAAAACAAAGAAGCCCGGTACGAGACCGGGCTTCCGTGATCGGTTCAAGCAGAATGCTTAAATCAACCCTGTGGGAAGTAGCTGAACTTGCCGTCCGGGCCCTTCTTCCATTCGTACATGATGTAGCCTGGGATCTTCGGGTCGCCCTTTTCGTCGAACGAGATGTCGCCGAGAACGGTCTTGAACGGACCTTTTGCCTTCATGGCTGCAGCAACGGCTTCAGCGTCGGTCGAAGCAGCGGCCTTGGCAGCTTCAGCGATCGTCTGCATGGCAGCGTAGGAGTACAGGGTGTAGGCTTCAGGGTTGAAGCCGGCAGCCTTGAACTTCTCGACGAGCGCCTTGTTGTCAGGGTTCAGGGTTGCGTCAGGGCCGAACGTGTTCAGCGTGCCTTCGACAGCGTCGCCGGCGATCGAAGCCAGTTCGTTCGAGACGATACCATCGCCCGATACGAGCTTGGCCTTGAGGCCCTGGTCGGCAGCCTGGCGGATGATCAGACCAGCTTCGGTGTGGAGACCACCCCAATAGATGATCGAAACGCCGGCTTCCTTCATCTTGGCGATGAGGGCCGAGAAGTCCTTGTCGCCGACGTTGATGCCTTCGTACATGACTTCGGTGATACCAGCGGCATTCATGGCCTTCTTGGTTTCGTCAGCGAGGCCCTGACCGTATGGGGTCTTGTCGTGGACGACAGCGATCTTGGCGTCCTTGAAGTGGTCGGCAAGATACTTGCCGGCGATGCCGCCCTGCTGGTCGTCACGACCGCAAGTACGGAACGTGTTCCACAGACCACGCTCCGTGAACTGCGGGTTGGTCGCAGCCGGCGTGATTTCGAGGATGCCGTTTTCGGCGTAAACTTCGGAAGCCGGGATCGAAACGCCCGAGTTGAAGTGACCGATGACGAACTTGACGCCGTCAGCCGCAAACTTGTTGGCGACCGAGATGCCCTGCTTCGGGTCGGAAACGTCGTCGCCGAGCACGATCTTGATCTGCTCGCCGTTGATGCCGCCAGCCGCGTTGATGTCGGCAGCTGCCTGCTCGGCACCCTTCTGGAGCTGAGCGCCGAACGCTGCGTTCGGGCCAGTCAGCGGGCCAGCAACGGCCACCAGGATATCGGCCCATGCGTTGCCACTGAAAGCGACCATCGCCGTCAGAGCCACTGCCGACAGAAGAGACTTCTTCATTATGTTACTCCCAATTTTTTAGCGGGTTATGTTCCACGACCCGACGCATTACCCACTTTACTGCGCCAGGAAACTTGTTCCACTCGGAGAGGTAATCTGTCCCTAGTTTCAACCGGCTGTCAACGCTTGGCTTTCCAGGAGAAAGCGGACGTTTTTTCGTAGAGCCAGTAATAGTTGTTGACCATCTGGTTGGTCCGGCGAACGCGGTAGCCGGCCGTCGAGAAGATCAGAAGAAGAATGAAGTCGATGACGTAATAGAACACGCTAATCACCGGACCGTCGAACAGCGCGTGATGCAGGAATTGCATCGCGGCGGCGAGCAGCACCGTGTAGGCGATCACGATCGGATAATCGCTCCAGTTTTCGGCCGCAGCCTTGCCGGATCGCCATGCGGTCCAGAAGCCGATCAGCAAGACCAGAAACCGGATGACGCTGCGGACGCCGGTGTCGCTTTCAAAGAAAAGTCCCTGCATATCAAAGTCTCCCCTTCGTCATGCTCAATGCCGTCCGCCTTCGAGATAAGCGGCGCGGACTTCCGGATTGGCCAGAAGCTCCTGTCCGGAACCCGACATCGTCACCTTGCCGTTGACCATCACATAGGCGCGGTCGGACAGCTTGAGCGCCGCGAACGCGTTCTGTTCGACAAGAAACACGGTCAGCCCGTCTTCCTTGTTGAGCTTCTTGATTGCCTCGAAGATGCCCTTGACGATCAAGGGTGCGAGGCCGAGCGACGGTTCGTCGAGCAACAGCAGCTTTGGGCGTGCCATCAGCGCGCGGCCGATCGACAGCATCTGTTGTTCGCCGCCCGAAAGCGTACCGCCGCGCTGCGCCTGGCGCTCCTTCAGGCGCGGGAACATCACGAAGATCTTCTCCACGTCTTCCTTGAAGTATTTCAGGTTGTCGAGACCGGCACCCATCTGCAGGTTTTCCATGACGCTCATGCGCGGAAAAATGCGACGTCCCTCCGGCGACTGCGCGATGCGCAGGCGGGCGATTTCGTGGGTCGGCATCTTGGTGATGTCGCGGCCTTCGAAAATGACCGAACCGGTACGCGCCTGCGGGCTGCCGCAGATGGTCATCATCAGCGTCGACTTTCCGGCGCCGTTGGCGCCGATCAGGCTGACGATCTCGCCCTGGTTGACGTGCACATCGATCCCCGCCAGCGCGCGGATGTTGCCGTAATAGGTTTCGACGCCTTCGACCTTGAGAAGTGGCTGACCGGTCATCAGTGTGCGCCTCCTTCGAGGCTCTCGACGGCTGCTATCACTTCTTCAACTTCCTCGTCCTCGACACCGAGATAGGCCGCGATGACCCTCGGATCATTCTTCACATGGTCAGGCGTACCATCCGAAATCTTCTGGCCGTATTCGAGCACAACGACGTGGTCGGAAATCTCCATGACCACGGACATGTCGTGTTCGATCAAAAGGATCGACGTGCCGCTGTCGGCGCGGATATCGCGCAGCAGGGTGTTGAGAACCGCCGACTCGCGCGGATTGAGGCCGGCCGCGGGCTCGTCCAGGCACAGCAGTTCCGGCTCCGTGCACATGGCACGGGCGATTTCCAGACGACGCTGCGCGCCATAGGGAAGATCACCGGCCGGATCGTCGGCGCGATCGATCAGATCGGCCTTCTCCAGCCAATGACGGGCAAGCTCGATCGAGTTCTTGGCTTCGGCGGCATAGCGGCCGATACCGAGCAGGCCGAGAATGGTGTAGCCTGATGCCCGCATCAGCTTGTTGTGCTGGGCGACCAGCAGGTTTTCGAGCACCGTCAGGCCGGAGAACAGGCGGATGTTCTGGAACGTGCGGGCAACCTTGGCTTCCTTGGTGATGCGGAAGTCGGGCAGACGCTCGAGCAGATATTCCTTGCCGCTCTTCTGCTGCAGGGTGATCATCCCCATCGTCGGCTTGTAAAAGCCGGTGATGCAGTTGAATACGGTGGTCTTTCCGGCGCCGTTCGGCCCGATCAGCGCCGTGATGTCGCCGCGCTTGGCTTCGAACGAGAAGTCGTTGATGGCCATCAGCCCGCCGAACTTCATCGACAGATGCTCGACCTTGAGCAGGGTATCGCTGGTCATGGTGTTTTCCTGGGGGCTCATCAGCCGTGGCCCTCCTTGGTGAAGCTTCCCGATACCGACTTGCGCTCCTTGAGGAAGGCCGTCGGTTCACGCGATCCCACGAAGCCGCGCGGCTTGATCAGCATGACGACGACCATTGCCAGGCCGAAGAGCAGCATGCGGTAGAGTTCCGGCGTGAAATCAGGTCCGAAGACAAGCTTCAGGAATTCCATTTCGCGCAGCATTTCCGTGCCGCCGATCATCACGATCGCGGCGATCGCGATGCCGGTCAGCGACCCCATGCCGCCGAGAACGACGATGGCGAGGATGACGGCCGATTCCAGGAACACGAAGGATTCAGGCGAGACGAAGCCTTGGCGGGCAGCGAAGAACGAGCCGGCAAAGCCGCCGAACATCGCGCCGGTGGCGAAAGCCGTGAGTTTCGTCGTCACCGTGTTGATGCCGAGCGAACGGCAGGCGATTTCGTCCTCGCGCAGCGCTTCCCAGGCACGACCGATCGGCATGCGGCGGAGCCGGATGGTAACGTAGGCCGTCAGCATGCAAAGCGCCAGGATAAGATAGAACAGGAAGATCTTGTAGTAGGCCGACGAGATCGGCAGGTGGAACAGCTTGGCGAAGCCGTGCGGGCTGGCATCGAAGGGGATGCCGAACAGCGTTGCCTTCGGAATGCTGGCGATGCCGAACGTGCCCTTGGTCAGATCAGTCCAGTTGATGATGACCAATCGGATGATTTCACCGAACGCCAGTGTCACGATCGCCAGGTAATCGCCGCGAAGACGCAGCACCGGGAAGCCGAGAATGATGCCCCAGAGAGCCGCGAAGATACCGGAGAGCGGCAGCAGCACCCAGAAGGACAGGCCGAAATAGCTGGACAGCAGCGCGTAGGAATAGGCACCCACGGCATAGAAGGCGACATAGCCAAGATCGAGCAGACCAGCGAGACCAACGACGATGTTGAGGCCCCAGGCCAGCATCACGTAGATCAGGATCTGGATACCGAAGTTATCGACCCACTTGAGCGAGCCCTGCGCGCCGACCAGCGCCACGATGACGACGGGATAAAGGAGCAGGGCGACTAGCGCGATCTTGAGGAAATGCGCGTGGAAGAAACCCTTTTCCGTGGAAATCTCAAGCTCGCCGCTACGGGCCTTTGCCAGCTTTCGCGCGTCCAGATGTGGACGCAGGAAGACTACGATCGCGAAGCGACCGACTGCCGCGATTGCCACGAAGATGGCCAGCAAGCCCCAGCGCTGTACCACGATGAGTTCGTTGCTGATGTTCTGCTGCGTGCCGAGACCGACATAGAGCACGAACATGCCAAACGAGATCACGGCTGCGAACAGCGCTTCTTTAATACCCTTCTGGACAAGACCGGACGCGGGCTTGCCAGAGGCGTTTTCGACATTTGCCATGACGTTAAACCTTCTCGACTTCCGGCCGGCCCAGGATACCTGTCGGCTTGAAGATCAGCACGAAAGCGAGGATGGCGAAGGTCGCCACGTCCTTGTAAGCGATGGTGAAATACGCCGACCACAGGGATTCGATCAGACCGATCATCAGGCCGCCGAGAACGGCGCCCGGAAGCGAACCGATGCCACCGAGAACAGCCGCCGTGAAGGCTTTCACGCCGGGAACGAAGCCATCGTTGAAGTTCACCACGCCATAATACATCAGGTACATCGTTCCCGCGACGGCAGCGAGGGCCGCTCCCATGATGAACGTGACCGAGATCGTCTGGTCGACGTTGACGCCCAGAAGCGCCGCCATCTTGCGGTCCTGCTCGGTCGCACGCTGGGCGCGCCCGAGAGCCGTATGATTGACGAGATACCAGAAGACCGTCAGCAGAACCGCGGTAATGATCATGATCACGATCTGCTTCAGCGAGATCGTGATGCCACCGACGTTATAAACGCTGCTGATCAGCGGCGGGATCGGCTTGTTGCGCGGACCCTGCGTGACCTGGATAAAGTTCGACAGCGTGATCGACATGCCGATCGCGGTGATCAGCGGTGCCAGGCGGAACGAACCGCGCAGCGGGCGATAGGCGACACGCTCGATCGTCCAGTTCCACAAACTCGTCATCAGCATCGCGGCAAGGAGCATCACCAGCAGCAAAACAGCGACCGGCAGACCAGCAAACATCGATGTCAGGACGAGAAAGACGATAAGGGCGGCAAAACCACCGATCATGAAGATATCGCCGTGGGCGAAATTGATCATGCCGACAATGCCGTAAACCATCGTGTAGCCAATTGCGACAAGGCCATAGATGGATCCAAGAGTCAGCCCATTGACGAGCTGCTGGACAAAATATTCCATATGTCTTTTCCCCTGGACACAGAACCCCGAAAAGCCTGCGTCTCTTGTTATTAGAGCCCTTACTGAACCCCTGTTTTAAGATTTCATACTGCTTTCAAGGCAAAAGGGAAGTGCAAAATTACAAAGCTCCAAAGTTCTTTGCCGTTTTGGTGAAAATGACTTTTTGGCACCCGGAATGTCGATTTTTTCAACACCGTACGGCGTGAAACGCTACTTTTAACCGCAGAACTCCATTCTCAGGATAATTCTTACATTCGCAACCAATTCGGAAATAGTAGACCTGAGACCGCCCATCACAACAAAACATCGGCTGCGACCTTGCGAAGCACGTAACAGCGGTGCAATGGCAAGCAAAAGCGATTATATAACAAGCAGGACAGAGAAGGTTGAGCCCGACTGTGATGCTCCAGACATTTGAACGTGCCGCGCTGGAAGCCGGCAAGGCTATCATGGACGTCTTCAAGGCGGGCTGCACGGCCGCCAAGAAGGCTGACAACAGCCCCGTTACAATCGCCGACGAGCGCGCGGAACGCATCATCCTGGAGCATCTCCGCACCGACTTTCCCGACATTCCCGTCATCGCCGAGGAATCCGTGGCCGCAGGGATCGTTCCTGATATCGGCGCCTCGTTCTTCCTCGTCGATCCGCTCGACGGCACCCGCGAATTCGTCGACAGGCGGCCGGAGTTCACCGTCAACATCGCCTACATCACCGACGGGCACCCCATGGCCGGCATCGTCCTTGCCCCTGCCCTCGGCGTCGCATTTCTGGGCGAAAACGGGAACGCCGAAAAGCTGTTCATCGATGCCGATTTTCGCGTCGAGCAGCGCCTGCCGATCAATGTACGCTTTGCGAGCGAAGAGCGCACGGCACTGGCCAGCCGTTCGCACGACAGTCCGCAGACCGCACGCTTTCTGGCCGAGCAGGCGATTTCCGAGTGCCGCAACATCGGCTCCTCCTTAAAATTCTGCCTGCTCGCCGAGGGCGAAGCGGACGTCTACCCGCGCTTCACCCGCACCATGGAGTGGGACACGGCTGCCGGCGACGCCGTTCTCAGGGCAGCTGGAGGCTCGACGGTGACGCTGGACGGGCAACCGCTGACCTACGGCAAGACGCGGCAGGCGCATGATTGCGATTTCGCCAACCCGGATTTCATCTCCTGGGGCGGCAGCGCGCGGTAACGTGCGCGGGACGCTTCAGCGGAATAGCTCTTTCAAATCAACGTAGCCGCGGGCTTTTTATCCCCAAAGCCAAATCAGCTCCTACGATTTGCGGCAACGAACCAGCGCCGCAAATCGGGAGCCTACCGTGTCGGATCAGACCAGCAACCTCGCCCTGCCCTATATTCTGCCATCGCAGGCACAGAAACACGTGCCACACAACGAGGCGCTCCAGCGGCTGGACGCTGTTGTGCAACTCACAATCATCGCCGAGACCCGAACGCCGCCGCCCACGCCTGAAGAGGGCGCCTGCTATCTGCTGGCAACGGACGCGGACGGGGTCTGGGCCGGAAAGGCCGGCTTGCTCGCCATGTGGCAGGACGGCGCCTGGCTCTACATCACTCCGAAACCTGGCTGGCGGGCATTTTTTCTCGAAACCGGGCAGATCAGGGCCTTCAATGGCGGCGAGTGGCAGGCCATGTCGCTGGCCGCCGACGGCAGTGTGCCGATGCTTGGCATCAACGCCACGCCCGACACCGTCAATCGCCTGTCGGTCGCCTCGCCCGCAACGCTCCTGAGCCATGCCGGGCAAGGCCACCAGCTCAAGCTGAACAAGGCCGAGGCCTCCGACACCGGCACCCTGCTGTTTCAGACAGGCTGGTCCGGGCGCGCAGAGATGGGCTTGGCTGGCGATGATCGGTTCTCGATCAAGGTGAGCGCCGATGGCAGCAACTGGCTGACGGCTATGAACATAAGCGCCGATGGTGTCGTGCACACCCCGGCACAACCGGCCGCGCGCGCGTCGCCATCACCGGGAACGGCAACACTGGCATCTGCAAGCCGAACGGGCTTCGCAGACCTGGCTATCCAGCAAGGCGGTTTCTCGCTGGGGGCGGTCGTTCCTGCCGGCGTCGGGAACAGGCTGGTGGTTCCGGCATCAGGGCTCTACTTGCTGTCTCTCAACGTCAGCACCCTCACCTCTTCCAGCCATGACACGGCGATCGAGGCGAATGGCGCGACGGTCCTTGCCACCGCGAGTGGCGTCGCCTCCGCCGTGCCAAGCCGCCAGAGCGCCTCGACGATCGTATTCTTGAACGAGGGGGACTGGCTTTCGCTGCTCCACAGCGGTAGCGCGCAGTACCAGTTTGGACCGACGCAAACCGAATTGTGCGCCGTCATGCTGTAGAGCGATTAAAGCAGGCGATAACGAAAGGCGCGGGCCACGGCCTGCATCCGGTTGACGGAATCGAGCTTTCGCATTGCGCTCTTGAGGTAGCCGACGACTGTATGTGGCGAGAGATCGAGAATGATCGCGATCTCGTCGCTGCTTTTGCCGGCTGCAGACCAGCGCAGGCATTCGATTTCGCGGTTGCTGAGACTTTCGAGAGGCTGCTCGGTCACCTGCGAGCGCGCATAGGCGTCCAGAAACTCCATGGCGCCAAACACCTGTTCCATCGCCTCCTCGCGGGAGAGATCTGAACGGGAGCCGGAAAACGCAAAGATGTAGGGCCGGCGATCCCCATCATGCAGGACGAAAGCAAAGGTCCGCTTGACCCCCAGCCCCCGAAACATCGCGGTGATCCGCGCGCTCTTCAGGCTGTTGTTATTGCTCTCGAATGCCGCAACGTCGAGGCTGACAGGCAGACTTGATCGCCTGAGTTCGGAGACCAGCGCGCTGTTATGAAACAGGTCACCCTCGTCATAATCAGCCACCAACGCATCAGGCCAGTTGCTCAGCAAATGGTTGCCGGAAAAGCCACTGCAATCGCCGCATGGAAAATTTGCAAACAGAAAGTGGGTAAAGCCCGCCGCCTTGGTAAGTGACCCCAGACGTTCTCTCGGATCAACCGTCACTGCATTCGGCTTCGCTGGCGATAGAAAAGCAACATCCGCCGCGCCGTTGTGCACGGCGCGTCCCTCATTTCGCATCGATTTCGTCCTTCGCAGGCTGATTTTGCCGCAGAAACTCGCCTTGGCGACAAGAAAACGAAGCATCGGTAAAGAAAAAATCGCCCGCATCGACAAGATACGAAGCCAATAATTTGCAACCTTACGTGACGCGCCAAGAAGAGCCGTGGCCAGGCCAGGCACTCAAGCTTATGTTGAATCGGCTTATAGTTTGCTATCGATCAAACAACTAATATCCATTGTGCATGGCTCCCATGCACTGACGACAAATTTACGTAAGGGGAGCGTTGCACGGGTTGCAAAGAGCTGCTTCTGCCCGAGGCGGTTAAAGTTGTTATCAAAGTGTTACGACGAGCTTAGGCAATTTTTAAATGTGACAAGCTAGAGTGGCTCTCGTGGTCTTGAGTTGTGTAGAGAGTCCAATGACCGAAATGATACGTCCCCGAGTGAAATATGTCATCGGCCCCGATGGCAGCCCGCTGACGATTGCGGATTTGCCGCCGCCGAATACGCGGCGCTGGGTTATCCGCCGCAAGGCAGAGGTTGTCGCGGCAGTGCGCGGTGGTTTGTTGAGCTTGGAAGAAGCTTGCGAACGTTACACCCTGACAGTCGAGGAGTTCCTCTCCTGGCAGTCTTCAATCAATAGTCATGGTCTTGCCGGTCTGCGCACCACGCGCATCCAGCAGTATCGTCATTGATCAATTTTTAAAGCCTATTGCGATTTTCTCGGGCCGTACGCGCATCTTCTGATGCGACGTCGGCCCGATACCATTGTTAGAAATAAAATCCTTCTGTAGCCGCCGACCTGCGGCGCATTTCCAAACAATTGAACCGCTGCTCAAGCTCGGCCGAAGTCCACAAAGACCACTCGGATCAAGGCCGTGCAAGCACCGGTGAGATGGCGATTTTCCTCTCGGAGTGGCGAAACCTCGTCCGTCACGCCGCCGGCAAAACCCGCAGCCGGAGTGACATTGCGAACGGTGCGTTTCCAGCATTCGTCTTTGCGGCGACCCAAAGCTATGCCAGCCTGTGGATCGACACGGTTCACAGGAGACGGACATGGAAATCAGCAACGAAGAGACGAAGTCCGGCGGGCGCTATGTCGCCGAAGTCGAAGGCCACCAGGCCGAAATGACCTATTCGCGTACAACGCCGAAACTGATCATCATCGACCATACCGGCGTGCCGGACGCTTTGCGCGGAAAAGGGGTCGGCCAGGCGCTGGCCGTTCACGCCGTCGAGGAAGCGCGCAAGGGTGGCTGGAAGATCATCCCGCTCTGCCCGTTTTTCAAGGCGCAATCGCAGCGCCACGAAGAATGGCGCGACGTCGTCAATCTCTGAGGCACGCCGGAAAATGCCAAAAGCCATGTATGACGGACAGCACGCCCGACATGCATGGCTTTTATAGATGACAATTCGACGCCGAGGCGCCGATCATCTTGGCTTAGGCCCGCGCCCGAACCGCTCCGTCGCGCTCTTCGAGCGCGGCAGCGCGTGCATATTCCGCCTGCATCTCTTCGAGCGACTGCTCCAAGGCCTCTTCCTGCATCCTCAGTTCCTTGATGGAAACCTGAAGATTGTCTGCGCGCTGGCGTGCTGCCTTTGCGAAGGTCGGATAGGCGAAGTGATTCGGATCGGAAATGCCGGACTTCTTCTCTTCGACGACGATCTGGCTCTCCAGATCCTTCGTCATCCGATCAAACTCGGACATCATCATCTGCAATTGCTGCAGCTGGCGACGTTTTTCGTTCACCTGAAACTCTTTCAGACGAACTAGGCTCTCACGCGACTTCATACGCATTACTCCAGTGATGCGAGACCCCGGCTTCACTTGAAACCGCCCCTTAGCCGCCGCTTTCATGCGGCTTGCCCAAAAAATTTCCGTCGGCGTTAACAAAAACCTACCGCTGGTAACCTTTCGTTTACGGGCATCGTTAATGATAGTCCCGATGATTTAAGGGTCGGTAAACACAACTACGCGATTTCCGGTCCATTTCATTGGTGAGTCGAATGAATCGCTTGCCGGCCTTTCTTAACGTAACAGTTGAGAAGTGGGCTTTGCGGATTCTCGTTGGAAAACAGCGGAATGGACAAAATATTTAATAAATTGATTACCTCTTGCCAGAGTGAATCAGAATTTGTTAACCATTTCGTGGCAGCTTCCAAATCACGCAGTGACATATCTGTATCGCGTAGGGGCCAGACCACCTTTCGGCGGCGGTAAAGGGGATAAGAATGCGGGTACTACTCATCGAAGATGACAGCGCGACAGCGCAGAGCATCGAACTGATGCTCAAGTCAGAAAGTTTCAACGTCTACACCACCGATCTAGGTGAAGAAGGCGTCGATCTCGGCAAGTTGTATGATTATGATATCATCCTTCTTGATCTCAACCTTCCAGACATGTCCGGATATGAAGTGCTCCGCACTCTCCGCCTGTCCAAGGTTAAAACACCGATCCTCATCCTCTCCGGCATGGCCGGCATCGAGGACAAGGTTCGAGGTCTCGGCTTCGGCGCCGACGACTACATGACCAAGCCTTTCCACAAGGACGAACTCGTCGCTCGCATCCACGCGATCGTCCGTCGTTCCAAGGGTCACGCCCAGTCGGTCATCTCGACCGGCGAACTGATCGTCAACCTCGACGCCAAGACTGTCGAAGTCGGCGGACAGCGCGTTCACCTGACGGGCAAGGAATACCAGATGCTGGAGCTTCTTTCGCTCCGCAAGGGCACCACCCTCACCAAGGAAATGTTCCTGAACCACCTTTACGGCGGCATGGACGAGCCCGAACTGAAGATCATCGACGTGTTCATCTGCAAGCTGCGCAAGAAGCTGGCAAATGCCGCCGGCGGCGCGAACTACATCGAAACCGTCTGGGGCCGCGGCTATGTGCTGCGCGAGCCGGATGGCGCCGAATACGCCGAAACTGCCTGATAGGTCGGCCCCTACGCCGAACATCGAAAAATCCCGCCTCCCCGGCGGGATTTTTTTGTTTGCTCCATACGTGAAAACACAAAGGCCGCCTTTTGAGGGGCGGCCCTGGCACTTTGATTGTTCAGTGAAGATATCAGGCGGCGATGGCGCGATTGCCGAAGACGGCCGTCAGGATCTTGCGATCGAAAGGCTTCAGCAGGAAGTCCGTGGCCCCTGCCCGCTTGCCCATCATCAGCTTCTTCAGATCGGCCTCGATGACGCAGTAGTAGATCTTGACCGCCTTGCCGCCATCCATGGCGCGGACGGCTACGATCAGATCGAGCGCGCCATCCATGCCGGAATCGACGATGAGGTAATCGGGCAGTTCGACCTGGCAGTGGGACAAGGCCTCGCTGGCGCTTGCAGCTTCACTGACCATGAAATCAAGCTCGGAAAGAATACGCTTTCCAACCTTTCGGACGACGTCCGACGAATCCGTGATCATGAACCTCTGCATCGCTGCTCCATTGCCCAGCTTCTGTCCCGGCGGGCCTTCTCAAGATGCGAGGATAGAAACATTAGGCTAAGGAATTATTACTTAGATGCAACCAATAGCCGAGTATTTCCGGTCGGCGGCTCAAGCCGCCTCGGGAACGATTTCCGCTGTGAAGGTGATTTCTTCCGCTGTTGCGCTGTGGCCGAGCTTCATGCCGCACTCGTCTGCCAGCAACACCGCATAGTAGGGCTGGATCGTGTGTGCGTCGATCGCTTCTTCGATCTCGCCGGTGGAAATCTCGACGAACTTCGGCGGAAGACGCATCAGCTTGCCCTTGGCAACGAGCGTGAACTTGGCGTCGAGTTCCGGATTCTCCAGCGTGATGTCGATCTGTCCGCCGCGAGGGATCGACGAGTAAGCGACGAGGAAGAGGTTCAGCAGCAACTTGACGCGGTTCTTCGGAATGATTGCCCGCGGTCCGTTCCAGACGACCTCAGTCTTCTTTTCGGCGGCGGCGAAATCCTTGGCGGCACGCTCGGCTTCACCGGTGTCGATCGAGGCACCGACGGAACCGGAAGCGCCAAAGGCAAGGCGTGCGAATTTGAGACGGACGGAGGCGTTCAGCGCGCTTGTGCGGATAAGATCCATGGCGTCGGCATCGGCACCACCCTCGTCGAGCAGTTCCAGGCCGTTGTTGATCGCGCCCACCGGCGAGATGACGTCATGGCAAACACGGCTGCAGAGAAGCGCGGCCAGATCCGGGCCGGTGAGTGTAAGGTTTGGGTTCTTTGACATCATTGTCTCCAGGGGCGGTGATTCATTCCGCCACACATATTGCTTCATCATTGCACGAAGTTTGCGCGCGTACTGGGCGCCATAATGACACCATATTTGGTAAACCGATTGTTAAGACCATCCGCGCAAAATGACAGAAACGCCGGAAACGGCTCCAAGTATCGACCATGATGAACGGATGACACCATGCGCCCCTCAATCCTAGGAAGATTTCTGGCACACTGCCGGCCCCTTGCCCTGCTGGTTCTGTCGTGCCTGATGCTCGCAGGCACGCAGGCATCGGCACAGCAGGCCAACAGCAGCCAATACACCGTGCAGGAAATCGTCGACGCCGGACATTCCTTCTTCGGCTCCACCAGCGGCGGCCTTGCCAAGGTGGTCGAGGCCGCCTTCCAGAAGTACGGCTTGCCGAACGGCTATATCCTCGGCCAGGAAGGCTCCGGCGCCTTCATCGCCGGCCTCACGTACGGCGAAGGCCAGCTCAACACCAAGAATGCCGGTGAGCATCCGCTCTACTGGCAGGGCCCGTCGCTGGGCATCGACTACGGCGGCCAGGGCAGCCGGGTCATGATGCTGGTTTACGACCTGCCCTCCACCGACGCCATCTACGCCCGCTTCGGCGGCGTCAGCGGTCAGGCCTTCGTCATCGCCGGCTTCGGCATGACGCTCCTGAAGAACAACAACGTCCTCGTCGTGCCGATCCGCACCGGCGTCGGCGCCCGCCTCGGCCTCAACGTCGGCTACATCAAGGTCACGCCGAGCCCGACCTGGAACCCCTTCTGATTTTAAGCGGTAACGGCGAACTCTCCCTCGCCGTTACCGATCCGCCACTTGCCCTATCGGCGCGGTCCGCTTAATCATTGGACCTGACGCAAATCAACTTCTGGAAGCAGTGGCCTCGCCGTGATCGAATACGCGCTCTTGTTCGGACTGGGCTTTCTGGCCGCGGCGTTCCTGGTTTTCCTCGTATCGCCGGCCGTGCACCGCCGTATCGTCTCCTACACCGAGAACCGCATGCGTGCGACGATGCCGCTCAGCCCGCAGGAAGTCCGCGCGCAGAAGGACATGGTCCGCGCGCTTTACGCCGCCGAGAATGCACGCACGACGCAGGATCTGATTCGCGAACGCGAAAAATCCATGTCCCTGCAGCTGAAGCATGATCAGATCGCCCGCGACGCCGGTCACTTCGCGTCCGAGATCGGCGGCTTGCAATCGCAGATCGCCGATATGAGCGTCGAGGCAGCCGAGCTGCGCTCGCATCTGCGCAAGGACGAGAACTATATCAGCCAGCTGAAGACCAGCCTGCACATCGCCGAGCAGGCCGCCTCCGCCAAGGAAGGCGAACTCGACGCGCTGCGCATCCGCCTCAACAAGCTCGCCGAACAGTCCGACAATCTGAAGATCGACATGGCGGCGCGCGAAACCGAGATCGAAAGCCTGAATTTCAAGTTCAACGCGCTGCGCAACGAACGCGACGACCTTCGCCAGGACGTCAACCTCCTGCAGAAGCGCGCCAAGGATGCCGAACTGAAGCTCACGCAGCAGGAACACACCGTCATCCGCCTGGAAGACCGGGCAGAACGCGACAAGACCGCGACAGCAGACAAGGACGCGCTTCTCGGCCGCCGCCAGCAGGAAGTGGCCAAGCTACGGGATCAGATCAAGGCGACCAATGCCGACCTGCGCAAGGCCAACCGCGCGCTGCGCGCAGCCGGCCTAGCCGCAATCGTGGCGGCGGCACCGGCGGAGATCCCCGCCGCAGAAGAAAAGCCCGTGCCCGAACTCGACACTGCCGCGGTCGCAGCCCGTCTTGCCGAAGAGGTCCGGGCCCGCAGCGCCGCCGTCTCGGAAGAAATCCTCAGCGCCCGGCTCAATGCTGCGGGTGACAGCGCCATTCGCAACGAGATCTCAGGCATTGCCGCAGAGATGGTCGCACTGACCGCCATCAACGAAGGCGCAGGCTCGCCGATCCGCGCATTGTTGCCGGATGCGGTGGAGCCGAAGGAGGGCGAGCGGATAGACCTTGCCCAGCGCGCCGCGACCATCCTGTCGCAACCCGGCTAGATCATTAAAAAACGTCAGATACGGCTTGCCGCCGAAGACATGGCAAACAGCGCGATCCCCGTCGCGGTCGCGACGTTGAGGCTGTCGAGCCCCACCGATTGCGGGATACGCGCACTGCGAAATCGCGACAGCACTTCCTGCGGCAGCCCCTCGCCCTCTGTACCAACCACCAGCGCCATGCGATCCGACGGCGGTATCGCGCGGATGTCGGTCTCGCCACGCGGCGATAGCGACCAGATGGCGAAATCCCGCCCCGCCAGTTGCGTCAGCAGAGCAAGCGCATCGCCGCCGCGCTGATAGGGTACGCTCAGCACAGAGCCGACCGAAACGCGGATAGCCTTGCGATACAGCGGATCGCAAGAGGTCTCGTCGAGAAGGATCGCGTCGGCATTGAAAGCAGCGGCGTTGCGGAACATCGAGCCGGCATTATCGTGATTGGAGATGCCGCAGCCGACCAGAACCAGCGAGCGCTCCGGCAACCGGTCGATCAGATCGCCCACTCGCGGCTCGCGCCGCCCGAGCGCCAGCACGCCACGGTGAAGATGGAAGCCGACGATGCTGTCGAGCACCTCAGCCTTGGCGACATAAACCGGAACATCGTCCGCCAGCCTGTCGAGAACATCGGACACGCCCTCGACGCGGTTGCGCAGCAGCAGCACCTTCTCGGCGACGAAGTCGCCGCCGGCTCGATGTGCTTCCGCCAGCATCCGCAGAACAACGGTGCCTTCCGCGATGAAGCGGCCATGCCGTCCGGTCAGGTCGCGTTCGCGGATATCGCGAAATTCGGCAATCCTGACATCGTCGGCGCTGTCGATCGCGATCAGCCGTGGTGCCATCCGGCTCAGCCGCCGTTGACGGTAATGTCGGCGACGATGCGCCCGGCCTTGATATCGAACACCAGTGATTTCAGCACGCCATCGGCCGTCGCGCCGAAGAACATGATCTGGCCGCCCGACAGCGAGGACGACTGGATGACGAAACCGGCCGGCAGGTTGGCGGTGACGGAAACCGGCGCATCTGACGGAATGCCGGTCGATGCTGCCGTGACGGGCTCCTTTGCAGGTGCCCGCATCGTCTTGTAGACAACCGCGCCGAAGACCGCCATAAGGCTCACGAACATGATGACACCCGAGACGATCTGCAGGCGGATCATCTTGCGTCGGACACTTTCCATGGCCGGATCGAGGGGTTTTTCTTTCTGATCGTCTTCTGGCTGGACATTCGTCATATGTGGCGTTCCATTCTATAAAATACTTCGGAGAAGAAGCGTCTTGAGCGACCCCTTTAAACAAGCAGCCGGCAATATGAAAGTCCTGACGGCGGATGAACACGCCGAAGGCCGGCTTGATTCTTGGATGACGGCGGAACTCGGGACGGAATTCTCCCGCAGCCGCATCCAGGTGCTGATCAAGGACGGCCAGGTCACCTCCAAAGGTATCGTGGTTGCCGATCCGAAGAAGAAGGTGCGCCCCGGCGACGTCTTCGAGATCACCCTGCCGGAACCCGAAGATCCGACGCCGCAGGGCGAGAACATTCCGCTCGATATCCTCTACGAGGACGACGACCTGATCGTCATCTCCAAGCCCACAGGTATGGTGGTGCACCCGGCTGCCGGCAACTGGACGGGCACGCTGGTCAACGCCTTGATCTACCATTGCGGCGATACGCTCTCGGGCATCGGCGGCGTCCGCCGCCCTGGCATCGTCCACCGCCTCGACAAGGACACGACGGGTGTCATGGTCGTTGCCAAGAACGACATCGCCCACCGCCATCTCTCGGCACAGTTCGCCGACCACGGTCGCACCATGCCGATCGAGCGCGCCTACCAGGCTGTCGTCTGGGGCCGTCCGCGCACGCTGACCGGCAGCATCGACGCGCCGCTCGGCCGCGACACCGGCGACCGCACCCGCCGCGCCGTCAAGCGCCCGGGCACCGCCGACGCAGACGAGGCTATCACCCATTACGAGGTGCTCGAACGTTTCCACGAGACGCCGAATTCTCTGTCGCTGGCCTCGCTCGTCGAGTGCCACCTGGAAACCGGCCGCACCCACCAGATCCGCGTCCACATGGCCCATATCGGCCACCCGCTTCTTGGCGACATGGTCTATGGCGCGCATTACAAGACCAAGGCGAATCTCCTGCCTGATGCCGCCAAGAAGGTGGTGAACGGCTTCGGGCGCCAGGCGCTGCATGCCTACATGCTGCAGTTCGAGCATCCGCGCAGCGGCGAAGTCATGCGCTTCGAGATTCCGCTGCCGGATGATATGATCGAACTGATCGAGGCCTTGCGCGCCGCCGAGCTGTAATGGTCCAACCCAAAGGGTCCAAGGCCGTAACGCCATTGTGAAGCAAGGCAGAGCCTTGAACTACGGTTTCGCCACACTTATCTCTACACTGACTTCGTGCGGGCTCCCCAAGAGCCGCACGTTCCCGGTTCGCCTTCAAGACGCAGGGACGCGTCCAAGCGGGGATCGGAATCTAGATAGGAGGGTGCAATAATGGCCCGAAGCAGTTTGCCGTCCATTACCGCCGGCGAAGCCGGTCTCAATCGTTATCTCGACGAAATCCGCAAGTTCCCGATGCTGGAGCCGCAGGAAGAATACATGCTGGCAAAGCGGTATTCCGAACACGGCGATCGCGACGCTGCGCATCGTCTCGTCACAAGCCATCTGCGTCTCGTCGCCAAGATCGCCATGGGCTATCGCGGCTACGGCCTGCCGATCGGCGAAGTCGTGTCCGAGGGCAATGTCGGCCTGATGCAGGCCGTCAAGAAGTTCGACCCGGAGCGCGGCTTCCGCCTGGCAACCTATGCCATGTGGTGGATCAAGGCCTCGATCCAGGAATACATCCTGCGGTCCTGGTCGCTCGTGAAGATGGGCACGACCGCCAACCAGAAGCGCCTGTTCTTCAATCTCCGCCGTCTGAAGGGCCGCATCCAGGCCATCGACGAGGGTGATCTGAAGCCGGAACATGTGACCGAGATTGCCACCAAGCTGCGCGTTTCCGAGGAAGAAGTGATCTCGATGAACCGTCGCCTCTCCGGCGATGCGTCGTTGAACGCGCCGATCAAGGCGTCCGAAGGCGATTCCGGCCAGTGGCAGGATTGGCTGGTCGACGATCACGAAAGCCAGGAAGCGATCCTGATCGAACAGGACGAGCTCGACACCCGCCGCCGCATGCTGGCCAAGGCGATGAGCGTCCTCAACGATCGCGAACGCCGCATCTTCGAGGCCCGTCGCTTGTCGGAAGATCCGATCACGCTCGAGGACCTGTCGACCGAGTTCGACATCAGCCGCGAGCGCGTACGCCAGATCGAGGTTCGCGCCTTCGAGAAGGTTCAGGACGCCGTGCGCAAGGAAGCGCTCGACCGCGCCAAGGCGGTTCGCGTCGTCGAAGCCACAGCCTGATTTCAGGTAGAGCGACAATAGAGAAAGGGCGGGTCTTGCTACCCGCCCTTTTCGTTTGATCCGATCAACCAGCCTTACTGGCTGGTCGAGACATCACCGGCCGCGTTCCATTCGCGGATGGCGGTCGTGAACGCTTCCGCCCCGGTCGTCCCCTTCTGCATAGTCAGCAGCGCACGGCGGCCGTTGCGGTAGGTGATCGGAATATCGATCCAGTCGCGCGTCGCCAGCAGGTCAAGATTGGACTTGCGGGCATCGGGATAGTCGTTAAGCGCGATCATGTGGAAATCGTCAGTGATCTTGGCCGGCACCGCGATCAGGGCATCGCCGCGATCCTGTTCCGTGCGCTTCATCGAAATCCGCTGAACGCTGTCGATCGCCCCACCTTCGAAGTTCGCCGGCAGCGAGAACACCATCTCGACGATATGGCTCGCTGGCAACGACGGATCGGAGTTACGCTTGAAGTTCAGCTGCGCCGTCAGATTTCTCTCGGGAACCGTGAGTGTGCCCTGCACCGACGCTTCCTGCTTGCCATCGGCGCCGGCTTCGTGCTGGACGCTCCAGACGATCGACCCCTGGATGGCCGTCGGCGAACTCTGGCCGATACGCTCCTCATAAAGGAACATCTTCTCGCTGCCTCCGGCGGGCGCGGTCTGCGCTGTCGCGGGAGTAATCGGGGCGGTAGCACCGGCGGTCGGAGCGGCAGGCGGCGTCGCTGTTGCAGGTGCAGCGCTTGCAGCCGGCGCGACGGGATCCGACGACGCCACGTTCTGCTCGGCGACCGACTTTCCTTCGGCAACCTGGGTGCTCGGCGCCGCAGCCGGACCGCTATCGACCTCGGTGCCGTCGGCACGCAGGCGCTGGGTAAACTTGTTGCCGGCGGCCGCGCCGTCGAGCGAGGCGACGTCCTTTTGCGCTTCGGCAGGCGCCGAAGGCGTGACGTCGCTTGTGCCGGTGGCAGGTGCGGCGGTTCCAGCGGCAGGCGGTGTCGTTGTTGCTGTCTGGGCTGTCTGCGACGGTGCCGCGCTGACGAGGCCCTTGACCATCTCGGTCAAGGCACCCTGATGCGTCCAAGCCGCATAGGCGCCACCGCCGACAACGGCAAGCACCACCAGAAGGCCGATGATCGACCCGATACCGAAGCGGCTGCGCTTCGGCTCCATGCGAAAATTCTTGCCTTGGAACTTTGCGGCAATGTCACTGTCGGTATTTCCGAGCGAAAGTCCGTCGTCATCTTCGGCAACGACACCGCGGTTGTCGTATCCGCGAAGTTTGGTTGCTTCCTGCCAGGCGTCGTTGCTCGCAACGTCGGCCTTCGGCGCCGAAGCGCCGTGGATTTCGGAGAACAGGTCACCATCGTCGTGAGAAGCTGCGGCCGGAGCCTTTTTCTCATTTTCGATCGGTGGCAGGTCGTCGAAGGCGGCCGATTCCCACGAGAAGCCCTCGTTGGCCGCCGGCATCTTCACCGGTTCAACAGGCTGTGCTGGCTCGGGCGGATGCTCGAGGCCGGCGATCACGTCGTCGAATGCGCGGGCAGCATCGTTGACAGGCGCGACACGCGAGGTCTCGGAAAACTGGCGCAGTTCCTCGAGCGCCCAATCGGTCGGCTCGACCGTCCGCGCCGTCGCTTCCGGCACTTCTTCCGCAGGCTCGTTCCAGACCGAATCGAAGTGACCGGCCGCATCGGCATGAAGCGGCTCATCCCTGACCTGCTCGACAAACTCCTGCGGCTGCTCGAAGACATGGACAGGCTCGACCAGGCGATTGCTTAGATCGAAATCGCGAGCAACCGGCTGAGCAGCCGGTTCGGCCTCCTCAATCACGTCCACATACGGCTCAACATCAGGTGCCGGCGCAAAGTCATGCAAGGATGTTTCGTGCGCGGCCGACTCGTGAACAGGCGCGTCGCCGGGCAGTTGCCACGGCTCTACCGGCTCGGACAGCGCCGGCTCGTGGCTGATATCGTCAGCAACCGGCGCATCGGCGGCAACGTCCAGGTAGTGGTCGTGATGAACGGCAGGCTCGTCGCGAACATCCGCTTCCGGCGCGTGGTATGGAGCCGGCTCCTCATAAGGCGCGGTCTCTTCATGCTCGACGGGCGCAGCAGCGACCGGAGCTTCCTCCTCCGCAGTCTCATGATAGACAGGTTCGACAGGAGCCTCTGGCTCATAGACCGGCTCTGCCGCAAGAGCTTCCGCTACCGGTTCAGCGACGGGCTCAGGAGCCGCCACCACATCGGGTTCGGCGGTCTCGATCGGCGCTTCTGCGGCAACATCCGAAACGGCGGCAGCAGCATCAGCCGGCAATGCATCCGCATGCTCGGCTTCGACTTCGCGAATGGCGGCTTCGAGCTTTTCCATCTGCCGTTGCAGCATGGCCTCGGGCGGACGCGGCTTCATGTTCTCGAGCTGCCGCTGGACGGCACCGCGAGCACGCTCGTAAACCTTCACCCGCATATCGGGCGTATTGTCGGTCAGGCCGTCGACTGCCCGCCGGATAACTGCGATAAAATCCGCCATTCGTACTTTCTCTAAGAGCGTGGTTCGTCAGCCGAACCACGCAAATAATGACTTTCGACCTTAGTCCTCAAAAGGATCGGTCACAAGTATGGTGTCATCGCGCTCGGGACTTGTAGACAAGAGAGCAACGGGCGCTCCGATCAGCTCTTCCACCTGGCGCACATATTTGATCGCCTGTGCCGGAAGATCGGCCCAGCTGCGCGCGCCGACGGTCGATTCCTTCCAGCCTTCGAGCGTGATGTAGATCGGCTCGACACGCGCCTGCGCGCCCTGGCTTGCCGGCAGGTAGTCGATCTCCTGGCCGTCGAGACGATAGCCGACGCAGATCTTCAGCTCATCAAGGCCGTCGAGAACGTCGAGCTTGGTGAGTGCAATGCCGGTGATTCCAGAGGTGCGGACCGTTTGGCGAACAAGTACGGAATCGAACCAGCCGCAGCGACGCGGGCGGCCGGTGTTGACACCGACTTCACGGCCGACGGTTGCGAGATGCTTGCCGACCTCGTCGTTGAGCTCGCACGGGAACGGACCTTCACCGACGCGCGTCGTGTAGGCCTTGGTGATGCCGAGAACATAACCGATCGCCGTCGGGCCAAGGCCCGAACCTGCAGCCGCCTGGCCGGCAACCGTGTTAGACGAGGTGACGAAGGGATAGGTACCGTGGTCGTTGTCGAGCAGCGCGCCCTGCGCGCCTTCGAACAGGATGCGGGCGCCGGCCTTGCGCTGCTCGTCGAGCAGACGCCAGACCTGGTCGCTATAGGGCAGGATCGCGGCGGCCACTTCCAGCAGCTCGGCTTCCAGCGCATCGCCGGAAATCTCGGGCAGGTTCATGCCGCGACGCAGTGCATTGTGGTGCGTCAGCAGGCGTTCGATCTTCAGGCGCAGCGTTTCCGGCTCGGCCAGATCGATCAAACGGATAGCGCGACGGCCGACCTTGTCTTCGTAGGCCGGGCCGATACCGCGGCGGGTGGTGCCGATCTTGGTGCCGCTGTTGGACGCGGCGTCCTCGCGGAGCGCGTCGAGATCGCGGTGCAGCGACAGGATCAGCGGCGCGTTTTCGGCAATGCGCAGAACTTCCGGCGTCACAGCGATGCCCTGGGCGCGCAGCTTTTCGACTTCGGCGACGAAATGGTGCGGATCGACGACGACGCCGTTACCGATCACGCTCAGCTTGCCGCGCACGAGGCCCGACGGCAGAAGCGCAAGCTTGTAGCTGACACCATCGATGACCAGCGTATGGCCCGCATTGTGTCCGCCCTGATAGCGCACGATCACATCGGCGCGTTCCGAAAGCCAATCGACAATCTTGCCCTTGCCTTCGTCACCCCATTGCGAACCGACCACGACTACGTTCGTCATTCACGTCTTCCTGTTAAAGGCGGATTTAACCGCACCCTGCTCAAACCCGCGCATCTATAAAACGTTGTTTTTGGGAAAGCGACCCTGTATTGCCGCCAGAATTGGCTTTTTACGTGACTAATCAGCTTCGCGGCGGCTATTTGCCCGGATCGCGGCGCCGGCCGGGCACCGTCGAAGCGCACCGGGGGAAGAATCGGCCGTGCCATTTGCCGCCTACATATGTCTTGTCGTCGCCGCCATGTGCTGGGGCGGTAACACCGTCGCCGGCAAACTCGCGATCGGCCATGTCAGCCCGATGATGCTGACGACGATCCGCTGGTTCCTGGCAACGGCACTCATCGCCGCGATCTCTCTGCCGCAATTGAAGCGCGACTGGCCTGTCGTCCGCAAAAACCTCCCCCTGCTCTTCTTCTATGGCATCGTCGGCTACACGCTTTTCAACGCCATGCTTTATTCCGCGGTAAAATACACCACCGCCATCAACGTCGCAATCGAGCAGGCCGGCATCCCTATGCTGATCTTCTTGCTCAATTTCCTGTTCTTCCGCACCGGCGTTTCGCTGGCCCAGATCGTCGGCTTTGCCATGACGCTCCTCGGCGTGGCGCTGACCGCCGCGCATGGCGATCTCGCAACACTGCTGACGCTCGGCCTAAACAGGGGCGACGCGCTAATGCTGGTGGCCGTCGCCGCCTACTCGATCTACACCATCTTCCTTCGCTGGAAGCCACCGCTCGATTGGCGCACGCTGATGGCGATACCCGCGCTGGGCGCCATGCTGAGCGCCGTTCCGCTGCTGATCTGGGAGGCATCGAACGGCGAAGCACGCCTGCCCGACGGCACAGGCTGGCTGATTGCTCTCTACACGGCGACTTTCGCCTCGCTGATGGCGCAGGTGTTCTACATCAAGGGCGTGGAGTGGATCGGCCCCAATCGCGCCGCCCTGTTCATCAATCTGGTACCGGTGTTCGGCACGCTGTTTTCGGTGGTGCTGCTCGCCGAACAGCTGCACCTGTTTCACGTCATCGCCTTGGCGCTGGCGCTAGGCGGTATCGCCATCGCCGAGAAAGGCCGTCCGAAGCCGGTCGTCTCGACGAAATCGGCAATCGGCGGCTAGCCAAGCTCGAGCGTGGTGACGCCGAAGACGTTCTTCAGCGGCACCGAGGGAATGGCGCCGCGATACATCCGCGCTGTTTCGAACACCGGCTCGAGGCTCATGCCGAGCGCCAGCGCGACAGCGTCCTTGTTATCGACCGGGATATCGATGAACACCTTGGCGCCCTTGGCTTCCGGCCCGAGTTCGGCCAGCAGCGCAGCGGCGCTATCGGCATCCGCAGCGAACAGCGGTCCGATCTTGTAACCCTCGTAACAGCGCCGGATCGTCCCGTAGCCGCGGATCTTGCCGCTCTTGCGCACCACCGCCGTACGCCGATGCTTGCGGCTGCTGCACCACGATGTCACGAAGTCCGCCCGTGACGCCTGAAACACACTGGCATCGTAGCGGATCAGTCCATCCAACTTGTCGGAGGCGATGTTGGCGGCAAGCGTCGATGACGGCAGCGAGGAGATCACGCCGCCGTAGCGAACCGTCTTGTAGGCCTCTTCAAAGCCAGCCTTGCGATAATTGTCCTGCTGCGCGACCACGCCGTCGAGCCCGATGCTGCGGCCGTTCGCCGACGCCACGCCCGCATCCCAGATCGCCTTGCCATAGCCCTTGCCGCGAAAATCCGGGTGAACCATATAGAGGCCGAGGAAGGCGAAGGCATCGCCATACTTGACGACGGAAATCGACCCGACCGGCACTTCGCCGAGCGCGCCGACGAAAAATCCTGACGGATCCGCGTCATGGAATGGAAGCGAATCGTCCAGCCCAGGATTCCATCCCTCCTGGCGTGCCCATTCGAGCACTAGCTCCAACTCACCGGGCCGCATGGGGCGAACGGCAAACTCCGAATTCATGCAATCTTCCCGATCAGGCCCATCGCAAGCGCGTAAAGGCGGCATATTAGAATAAAAACAGCTTCAGCAGCCGCGAGGCGCCATGGATGACGAAGAAACATGTTCAAGCCAGAGGCGATCTGCATCGATCATCACGAGATCGGACGCAGAAGAACTTCAGGTCGCGATCATAATGGAACAAGGAAACTGTAATCTCAAGATAATTACTTAAGACAACATGAAGGCGGGCATGGTTTGTCGGTTTTGTCTTCCTGCATCCCGTAGCGCGCAATCATCCCCGTCTTCCCGTGTCGATATAGGATCATTTTCCCACGTCACTCGGAGACATCAAGATGCATCTCGGCCTCAGCCTTTCGCCAACGCAAATCTCTTTCGACACAAGCCGACCATCACGCGCGATCGTTGCTTTCGGCGACAGCCTGACGGAAGGCGCAGGAGCCTCTGGCTCCGTCAAGGCTTACCCACAGGTGGCGACCAGCCTGTTCGAACCCGCCCGCATGATCCTCAATCGTGGCATGGGCGGCCAGACGTCCACGCAGATTGCCGCCAGGCAGGGTGGCATCCCGCTGCGCCTCGCCGTTGCCGGCGGCGCACCCGGCAACCTTTTTCCCCGCACGCGCGACTGGATGCACCGCTTCGAAACCGGCAGTGTCAACGGATTGACGCACGAATGCCTCGGCACCGGCCTAGACGAAAACGGACTGCCATATGGCGATGTCAGGATTTATGGCACGGCCACGGCCGGCTTCACCGATATCGGCCGACAGATCTACGGCGCCATCGCCGCCAACTATCCGGCCGAGCCGGGCAGCCGCTGGACCATATCAGGCGCGGCACAGATGATCGGCGGCGGCACCGATGGCGTCGCCGGACTGCGCCTGCTGCTGATCGAGGCGGACGAATTGGGCGGCTACCTCGCCGAAATCGCCGCTCCCGCCTTTGCCTTGAACGGCGCACGCAGCAGCATATCGGCAACGGCAGCGGCGACCCACCCCTTCGTCCGCGCCACCCATCTGCTCGATGTGATCCCAGGTAGCGCCGTCGATATCACCCTACGTATCTTTCCGGGCCAGTTCGAAGCCGGCGATATCGCCACGGAGCTTAAACTGACGCCGGGCAATGGAGATATCCCGGCATATAACCCCGAATTCACCAGGCTTTACAGTTTCGACAACGGCATCGAAGGATGGTCGCCACGCATACAGGACGGCCACATCACGCCGCTATCGTCGCAGGGCGGAAGGCTCGTCATCGAAAACGATGACGCCGGCATCCTGCGCGGTTGCGAGCTGGCGCTGGCCGAGATTCCCGTCGACAGGACGATCCGCATCGCTTTCGACATCGAGATCACCGCAGGAGCCGGACAGATCCATGTCGGTGGCCTGAAGACATCAGGCGGCAGCTGGGCGACGACCACGACGAGCGGCGATCCGACGTCGGCGGTCACGGAAAGCGGCCACTACGAACTGCTGTTCAAAACTGGCAACGCGTTCTGCAACGCGGCCGCCTTCCTGAGCAGCGGTACGCCGGTCACATGGGCGCTCGACAACATTGCCGTCGAATGGGGAGCGGACAGCCCGCAGGTGGAAGTGCTGGACCAATCGACAGCGGCGCTGGGCGGATCCGGCAGCGTTTACAGCATACGCGGGCAGCTGGCGGGCATCGAGGGCATACTGACGGTGCGCGATGGCGGCCCGCCGTTTTTCACGCGAAGCCATCCGGGAGACGCGGTCGCAGTCCCCTACGCCACGCTCTTCGTCCCGGAGGATGCGGCCACGCGAAACATCCAATGGCTGTGGGCGGGCCGAAACAATGCGGATACACCAGACATCGTGCTGTCCGATATCGCCGCAATGACCGACCGTATCGCCGGCGGACGCTATCTGGTCGGCTCGATCCTGCCCTCCGCCGACGACACACAACAGACAAGGCAGACGATCGTAACATTGAATGCCGCCCTGTCGAGACGCTACTCCCAACGCTACGTCGATCTCCTCGCAGCCCTCGTCGCTGCTGCCGGGCAGACGACAGACGACCAGCAGGACGCAGCGGCCGGTCTCATTCCACGCTCGCTACGCTCCGACGCGTTGCATCTCAACAACGCGGGCTACGCAATCGTCGCAGCAGCCTGGGTAGCGGGCACCATCGCTATGGGCTGGTAGGCCGGCGGCGGCGGAGCAGCCGTGCGGGATTGCCGACGTAGACGCTCCACGCCGGAATATCCCGGAAGGCAACGCCGCGTGCGCCGAGAACTGCCCCCTCGCCGATCACTACGCCGGGGCCGACAAAGGCCTCGGCAGCGATCCACGCATCGGCGCCGATCACGATCGGGCTGGCAGTCAGCTGAAAGGAAGGATCGTCAATGACATGGGTGCCAGTACAGAGATGCGCACCCTGCGAGACGATGGCGCCTTTGCCGATGCGGATCGGCGCGATGTTGTAGACAATTGCACCGCGCCCGATCAGCGAATTCTCGTCCATGACGAGATTCGGCGGATACCAGATCCGCGCAGAGCCATGCACCCGCACGTTCCCGAAGAGCCTGGCACCGAACAGCCGCAGCAACAGTGCTCGCCAGCAATGCAGCGGAGCCGGCGTCCATGCCGCCAGCAAAGTCCAGGCGACCGTCCATACGACCCTCACGAGCCGATGCCCGCGCGAAAAGCTCGGTCCACCCTGCCGCGATCCTGATGTCGCGGCATCCAGAATACCGAGATCCCGCTGATCGACATGCGTCATGGACTGTCCCCTTTCAAGCCGCTGCCCGCTTCCGGCACCCGCCAGCGAAGCGGCAGCGACGAGACCAGCACCACGAAAGCCTGGCACACGAACAACGGCAGCACCGCCCCGACCGGCCCGCGTAGCAGGATCGGCAGCGACGATGCGAGCACGAAATGCGACAAGCGCAGCCCGCCGAACATGCCCCATTCCGCCTTCACCGCCCAGCGCAACACCATGGCGGCCACCACCCCGCCCAGCGCGACGCCAACGAGGCCGAAATCCATGTAGAGATCGTAACCGACGAAGAACGACAGGTTGGGCGTACCATACATCCCGGCGGCGAACAGCTCGTTGCCGATGTCGAGGCCACCGACAACAGGCTTTCCCGGCCAGACCGCACGCGGCACGAAGAACAACAGGATCGCTACCGACTTCGCACCCCACACTTGGTCATTCCACGACATGAACCGGACGGCATGCACGGCGGTGTCGAAGACGTCGATCGAGGGAATGTCGAAGAAATTACCGACCACGGAGATATCCGCCACGTCGGCTAGGCCGTCGACACCGCTGCGTGTCGTGATGTTCAGCACCGGAAAGACGATGGTGAGCGCGAGCAGGCAAGCGGCATAAAACGATGCAGCCGACACCTTGCCGCCAGCAAGGCCAAGGATCACCGGCCCCCACACCGCCAGCAGCACGAAGCGCGGCGCATTGAATGGATTTCGCGAGACCGCCAGCAGGCCGATCACGAACAACAGCGGCATGAGCGCAGAGAGCCGAGCGGAGGTACGAAAGCGCAGAGCGACCATAACTGCCGTGATCGACTGCAGTCCGAGAAAGAACATGCTGCCGACAAAGGCCTGGGCCGGGTCCTGCTCCAGCCGCGAGGAAAGTAGCCGCTCGACACCGCCCTCCGAGACCACGAACAGCGCAAACGCGGCGATGTTGGTCAAGACAAGCGCCGGCAGCGGCACATGTGGCTGGATGTCCGAGGGCTTGGCCGCCACGGCCTCCATCGATACGAACAGGAACGGCAGGCAGAACAGCAGCGCAACCAGCATGGCCGTAGCAAATTCCTCCGGCTGATAGGCGTAGGCGGTGATGGCAGTCGCACCGCCGATCTGGTCACCATGGATGCGCTGCAACGGCGAGATCACGAAATAGAGGAAGATACAGAACCAGAAGACATCGCCGATCTGGAATTGCCGCGAGCGGATGCGAAACAGCCCGGCGAGCACCACCAGAAGCATCGGCAGCGTCAGCAGCACCACAAACGGCCGGTCGGCGAACGGCAGGTTGGCGAGATAAAGCGCCAGGACGGTCGATAGCCGGATCATGCGCCCGCCTGCAGTAACACGCGATGCCCGGATCGACGAAAGACAAGGCGGTAGATCAAGAGAGCGCCAACGCCATGCGTCAGCACTTCCGATATCGCCAGGCCTGCAAGCCCAAGCGAAAGACTCAAAACGGCGCTGGCGACGAAGCCTATCAGCATGCCGAGCAGCGCGGCCGCCGCCGCGACGCGATACCGACCCAACCCCTGTGCTGCCTGCGCCAGCGTCTGCGACAAGGCGCCGGTCAGCACCCCGACAGAAAACAGCGCCACCACCCATCCCGGCTGCGCGAATGCGCCGCCGACCAACAGAAAACATAGCGCTCCCGCAAGCAGCAGACCGAAAGACAACAACGCCGCCATCCACGTGGCCAGTGTCTGCGCCTGGAGAGCTGCGATAATCGATGCCCCGCTTTCCTCGAGCGCGCGAACCATGACAGGAAAATGCGCCCGCCGGACGAACTCGAGCAGCTGTGACACCGCCGCCGCGATTTGCCGTGCGTAGAGAAACAGCGCCGTCGCCGCGGGCCCCAGCGCCACGCTGCAGACGATGATCTGGAACCGGAACGACAACTGGCCGGGCAAGGTAGACAACAGCACCGCCGCTCCCTCGCCGGCAAAAGCGTGGCAGTCTGCAACCGCGACAGCGAGCGGCCTCGGCAACCGGCCAAGCCGCCACAGTGTGGCAAGCTGGGCAGCCACGGCAATCGCATAGCCCAGCGACAAGGCCGCCCCGAGGACAAGCCCGGCAGCGGGCGCGGCGTCAGGGCCAGCGATTGCCAGCGCCAGGGCGGAAGCGATATAGGCGGAAATCGTGGTCAACCCGCTGATCCCGCTCAAGCCAAGACCGTCGAGCACTCCCGTGGCATTGCAGGCCCAAAAGAACAATGCCGGCATGGCTGCAGGAATATAGCCCCGCGAAAAGGCATCGCTTGAGAGGAACCCGCAGCCAACACCAGCAAGCGAAACCAACGCGGCAATGCACAGCCTGACGGCGCAGGCCTGCCAATAGCATCGCCGCGCCACCATCACGACGTCGTGGTCATGCGCCAGCGAAATCCGTCGCGCAACCACGACCGCCGACCCCATATCGACGATCATCAGGGCCAGAATGGCAAACGAGAAATGCGTTGCGAACGACGCCAGCAGCGCCAGCGCGTCCCGATCGATCATCCATGTCTGCACCAGGAAGATCGATCCCTGCCCGAGCGCAAAGCTCAGCGCCAGCAGCGCAGCGTTGACCAATCCCGGCAACGAACGGGCATGGACAGTAGAAGGCGCCCGATCCGGCCTCATGCCGCGCTCCGCAGCAACTGGCTCTCGATCCACGCATAGGTTCTCTCCAGACCGTCCATCAGCCTTTGCGTTGGCTGCCAGCCGAGCGTTTCGGCAATCAGCCGGTTGTCAGAACGCCGACCGCGGACCCCCATCGGCCCCGCGATATGGCGCTTGTGCAGCCGCTTGCCCGCTATCGCGCATACCATGTCGACGAGCTGGTTGATGCTCACCATCTCCTCGGAGCCGATATTCACCGGACCTGCGAAACCGGAGCGCATCAGCCGCAAGGTGCCCTCGATGCACTCGTCGATATAGAGGAACGAGCGTGTCTGCCGACCGTCGCCCCAGATCTCGATCTCGCCGCCATCTACCGCCTGCGCCACCTTCCGGCAGATCGCCGCCGGCGCCTTTTCCTTGCCGCCGTCCCAGGTGCCCGATGGCCCGAAAATGTTGTGATAGCGGGCGATCCGGCAGACCATGCCGTAGTTGCGGCCGTAGGACTGGTAGAGCCGCTCGGAGATCAGCTTTTCCCAGCCATACTCGCTGTCGGGAGACGCCGGATAGGCCGAGGCTTCCTCGCAGTTTGGCGCATCGGGATCAGCCTGATTGCCGGCCGGATAGACGCAGGCCGACGACGAGAAGAACAGCCGGCCCACACCCTGGCGGCGGCAGAGGTCCGCGACATTGAGATTGATCGTCGCGGAGTTGTGAATGATATCGGCGTCGTGCTGGCCGGTGAAGATATAGCCGGCGCCGCCCATGTCGGCGGCCAGTTGATAGACCTCGTCGAAAGGCCGATCGATCACATCGGCACAGAGGTCATATCGCCGGAGATCGCCGACGACGAATTCGTCAGCGCTGGTCTCCCCGTATTCCGGCCGCTTGAGATCGACCCCGCGCACCCAGAAGCCCTCTCGCTTCAGGCGGTGCACGAGATGGCCACCGATAAAACCACCGGCCCCGCAGACAAGCGCAGTCCTTTTCAGCATGCGACGCCCCCCAGCGTTAGATGGCCTGCTTCCCCTGATGATAGACAGCGTCGAAAATCGTCTCGAACCGATCGGCAATGGCGTCGATTGCAAAATTACGCTCGGCATAGGACCGGCCATTGCCGCCGAGGCGATCGCGCAGCGAGCGGCCTTCCGCGAGCGGGCGCAGGTTGCCGACAAAATCTTCCGTACGCTCGGGCTCGGACACCAGCCCCGCCTCTTCTCGCTCGATGATCCGTCGCGCAAGATTTCCACCCGGCACAGAGGCGAGCACCGACCGGCCGCAGCAGAAATAGGTGAGTACCTTGGACGGCACCGAGAAGATGCCGGCGTCGCGTTCGATCATCGCGATCAGGATATCGGCACCGCCAAGCACGGAAGGAAGGTTCGCAAACGGCACCCAGGGCCGGACCCGTAAATTGGCGAGCCCTTGCGATGCAGCCTGCAATGCAAGACGATCGGCCATGCTCCCTTCGGAATAGACATCGATCGTCACAGGCACGGCGCTGGCCGCGGCAAGCAGCATCTCAGGATTGTGCTTGTAACCAAGCGTGCCGGCATAGACCGCACGAACGCTACCGCCTTCAGTCCTCGCGCCCTGTAGCACCGACCCCATGTCCTCAATCGGCGCCCAGTTCTCGATCACCGAAACCCTGTCGCCCAGCACTCCGTTGCGCGCGAGGACGGCGACGAAATCATCGGTGATCGCAACGACGTGATCGCTCGCCCGCAAAAGCTGGTATTCGAGCGCATGATATCGCCGCGCGATCGCCGATCCGATTACCGGAAACGTCCGTGAAAGAATGCGGCCGATCGCTTCACTGTAGATATCCTGGAGCCAGAAGACGAACCGCGCACCGCTTCCACGGGCTGCCTTGTGAATGACGGCCTGCGTATCCAGAGGCGCATTCGAAGACAGCACCACATCCGGCCGAAACCGCCGGATCTCGTCGGCCACCAGCCGGCCCACCGCGATCTCCTGCAAACGCCGCTTCACAAAGCCATCCTTGTGGAACGGCTCGTCCAGCGACAGACCGACAATGCGCAAGCCCGCCGGATCATCCGGTCGCGCGCCAAGATCACCCTTCGGCGTCTGGAAACCGGCGAAATGAACATGCAGCACATCGTAGCCACGCCGGGCCAGCACGCGTGAAAGCTGCGCCTGAAACGGATGACCGGAATAATCATGAACGAGAATGCGCTTTGCACGAACCATGCGTCGCTCGCTGCCGATGAAAAAATGGTTGTTTGAAATGCCTTCACGTCTGGCACCACCGACAAATAGGTCGGATGCAGCCATCACGAGAATAAGGTTGTATCTATGAACTGATCGAAACTTCAAAATTGCAATCAGTATGTCAAGCCAGATCCGCTATAAACGCCCTGATTGCACCTAAGGGAGTAGGCAACGTATCTAAGCCGCACGCGAAACACGCCGAAAATACCATGCATTGACGCTGAACCAGCGCCGCTGGTCCTGTCCGTTCAGCACCGCAATGACAGGCACACCGGCGCCCACGTTGCCCCTGAGCGCCGTTGCCGCCTTGCGGGCAACGCTTTGCGGCGTGCTCGCCCAACGGACGACGAAAAGGACCGTGTCGCAGAGACGCGCGAGATAGAGCGCGTCCACCGCAGCCTCGACGGGTGGCGTGTCGATGACGATGTAGTCGAAATGCAGCCGCGCCCGCGTCAGCAGTGTCCGCACCTTGGCGCTCATCAACAGTTCGTCGGTCGGAAACTCCGCTGGTCGCGCGCCGAGGATCACCGATAGGTTGGTGGCATGGTCGATCGCCACCATCTCGGCCAGACCCGAATCCGGCTCTCCGCGCAACAGGTTGACAAAGGCGGGCGTCGGCTCGCGATCGACGTGTCGATGGATACTCGGCTTTCTCAGGTCGCAGTCGATCAGCAACGTGCGCTTACCGGCCAGCGCATAGGTCCGCGCCAGCGCGGTGGCAAGTGTCGACTTGCCGTCGCCGCGCAGGCTCGACGACACCATGATGACGATGCCCGCCTGCCCGCTCGCATCTTCCGCGACCGCCCTGCTCAGCAGCCTCTGTTCGATCGACACCCGAATTCGCCTGACGGATTCGGAGAATACTGAAAGCGGCGCCGACATGATCTTGTCCGAGAGCCCGCGCCCGTGCGGTCTCTCCAGTTCGCTCCCCTCCTCGCGTGGAACGACCGACGCCAGCGGGATGTTCAGCACGGCACCAACCTGATCCTCACCGGTAAATCCACCGATAAAGAACTCGCGCAGAAATCCCGCGCCGATGCCGAGTGCCACCGCCAACAGCGTCATCACTGCAAGGATAGCCGTAACCTTGGGATAGGACGGATCGCCCGGCGGTAGCGCCTGCGAGATCACCCGACTATCCGCCAGTTGCAGGCTGGCCTGCGTCTCGAAATCCTGCAGCCGGGTCAGAAGCGTCTGGTATTGCGCGCGGGCGATCTGTGCCGATTGCTGCAGGCTGTAGAACTGCGTCGGCATCCCCGATATGACACTCGGCGTCGGCAGCACCGATTGGCCGACCTGCGCATCCGCAACCCGAACCTCGCCACCGCCTCTGGCAGAAACACCATTGGCGGTCATGAAGGCGTCGAGCTTGCCCTCATAGTCCGCGAGGCTGTCCTTCGCCGCCGCAACCCGATCCTGCAGGCTGTTGCGCGCCGCAATCGTGCTCGCCACCTTGGCTTCGATCTGATGGCCGATATAGACGGATGCCACCAGATTGACGAGACGCGCCGCCTTCTCCGCCTCCTCCGAGGTCACGCCCACGGTGATCAGATAGGTCAACCCCTCCCGGCGAACCCGCACTGCCTCCTTGAACGATTCAAGGACCTCAAGAAGCGCCGCGTCTCCGGTCGCCATCGGTCTCGCCGTGCCGACAAGACTTGCGGCAATGTCGCCAAGCCTGCGCCGTGGCGCGAACTCGCGATCCGCAAGCAGGTTGCCGGCGCGGACGACGTCGAGAAGGACCGCATCGGATTGGACAATCCTGACCTCGCCCTCCACCCGCGAGTTGTCGGTCAGCCCCGTCGTCGCCGATGCGGCCGGATCGAGCAGGTTCTTGGCGCTGGTATCGACCAGGATCAGCGCCTGCGCGGTATAGCGCGGCGTCATGAGCATCAGGGTGGAGGCGGTGAGAAACAGGACACAGGCGATGGTCGAAAGGATCGTCCACATCTGACGGCGGAGGAGCCCAGCAAACATGCGAATATCGGCGATATCGCTCATACGAATGCAAACCCTCGGTGGACATCCACAACCCGTTGCTCGCTCCGGTATTGTTATCGGAAATTACCACAGGGGATTGCGGATACAACCTTAGATGAAAGTGGTATCGAGGCGCCTAAGATGCATGCACAACGCAGAAAGGACGGCCTTCTCTCGGAAAAGGCCGTCGGTGCTCTCAACGCTTAGCGATATGGCTCGAAAAGAGCCTTGATCGCCTCGACTTCATTCGGCCGGATATCGTGACCGCCCGGATGCCAGACGGTGGTTGTATCCGCCTTCTGGCTCTCGAAGTAACCAGCCAGCGCCTCGGTAACTGGCTTGGGGCTGATCGGGTCCCGCTCGCCGGCCGTGATCAGCACCTTACGTCCCGCCAACGCCGCATTCGGCTTCGGCTGGAACGGGATCAGCGGGTGCATCAGCGCCGACGCATCGAACAACCCTTTCTCGATCAACACGTTGGTGAGGATGTTTGCGCCGTTCGAAAAGCCGAGCCCGAGGATCGCAGACGCCCCGTGCTCTCTCGCGAGATCACCGACGAAACCGGCCATCTTTTCCGTGGCGCGGGCAAGATCGACCATATCGTATACGCCCTCGCCGGTACGCTTGAAGAACCGCGCCGCACCATATTCGGAAACGTCGCCGCGCGGCGAAACGATCGTCGCATCCGGCAGCAGCTGCCGGGCGAAATCGAAGAACTGGTTCTCGTCTCCACCGGTCCCATGCAAGGTGAACAGGATCGGCTTTCCCTGAGCACCGGCCTGCAGCCGGTGCACGTATCCGTGATCAGTCATGACAGTCTCCTGACTTAGGCTTCGAGGGGCTCGAGATGCTGCTCGATCAGCGACCGCAGATGCTCGTGCTGTGTCGGCAGCTTCAGCGCTTCGCCCAGATGTGCAGTGTCCTCGTCCCTGTTGAAACCAGGTTCGTTGGTAGCGATTTCGAACAGCACGCCGCCCGGCGTACGGAAGTAGATCGCCCAGAAGTAATCGCGGTCGATGACCGGCGTGACCTGATAGCCCGTATCCATCAGCGCCTTGCGGACCTCGAGCTGCTTTTCGCGGTTCTCGACGGCAAACGCCACGTGGTGGACCGAACCCGCACCGGGAAGCGCCCGCGAGATGTTCGGCATCGTCTCGAGATCGATCAGATGCGCGCCATTGCCGCCGGGGATCGTCAGACGCTTGACGCCGTCGCGTTCCTCCTGAACCTCATACCCCATGAACTTCAGCAGTTCCGACGTGGCGCCGTCGTCGCGCAATCGCATGGCGACCGAGTGGAAGCCGCGGATCGCGTGATCCTCGCCGATCCCACCATGCGTCCAGGGCAGACGATTGTCGTCCTTGACCTCGACGAAGGCGAAACCGTCGCCATCAGGGCCCGCAAAGTTCAGGCGCTTCTCGCCGAAGGTCTCTTCCTTCTTCAGGCCGGTGGCGTTCAGCTTGGCGAGGTGATCGCTCCAGAAGCCGATAGAGCCTTCGGGGATGGAGAACACCGTCGTTCCGACCTCGCCAGTGCCCGGACGGCCCTGCGCCATCTTCGGGAACGGGAAGTAGGTCATGATCGTGCCCGGCGCACCGGTCTCGTCGCCGTAGTAGAGATGGTAGACATCGGGTGAATCGAAGTTCACGGTCTTCTTGACGCGGCGCAGGCCAAGCGCGCTCGTGAAGAACTGATTGTTAGTCTGGGCGTTGGCGGCCATCGATGTGACGTGGTGAAGACCTTTGATCTGGTTCAACATGTAAGACCCCTTTCTGGCCCGCCTCGCGGGCTGTTCGATGGGTCATAGATGATCCTTATCCCGGCCTCGGAATAGTCCCGGCGACCAGAACGCATTGTCTACTTTTAGTGAACGATGCTTGATGTTCGTTCAGCGAAGGTTAGATATCAAGCGGATCTGAGGGCAGCTGCCAATCGATCGGTTCGCGACCGTGGCTTTCGAGAAATGCATTCGCCTTGGAGAAATAGCGTCCGCCGAAAAAGCCGGCATGCGCAGATAGGGGGGATGGATGCGGCGACTTCAGAACCAGATGTCTGCTGGTATCGACGAAGGCGGCCTTGCGCTGCGCATAGGCACCCCACAGGATGAACACCACGGCATCGCATTCGTCGTTGACCTTGCGAATGACGGCGTCGGTAAAGGTCTCCCAGCCCTTCCCCTGGTGCGAGGCCGCCTGCGCTTCTTCGACGGTCAACACGCTGTTCAGCAGCAGAACGCCCTGTCTTGCCCAGTGCTCAAGAAAGCCGTGACGCGCCGGAGCGATACCGAGATCGCTCTGCAGCTCCTTGTAGATGTTTACAAGCGATGGCGGGATCCGCACGCCCGGCTGCACGCTGAAGCAAAGCCCGTGTGCCTGTCCGGCGCCGTGATACGGGTCCTGCCCGAGGATCACCACCTTGACGTTGGAAAGCGGCGTCAGATCCAGCGCCCGGAAATACTCCGACCCTTTGGGAAATATCCGCTTTCCCATCTCTTTGCGCTCGACGAGAAACGCCTTCAGCTTCTGCATGTAGCCGCCTTCGAACTCGCTCGAAAGCGCACTTTTCCAGCTGTCTTCGAGCGCGATGGTCTGTTCATTCATGCAATCACCTCCGCCAGCGAACCCCAATCCGCTTTGAACTTGCGTCGAAAAGGGATTTGGCAGACATTTTATCGGTCGCCGGCCGTCAAAATTTACGAACTTTATGTAGTTTGCTTTCAAAACACCGACGACTTCAAGCGCAGCCGGGGACTTATTCAGGATGAAATTTGGGACAAGCGGGCTTCGCGGCCTTTCCGAGGACCTGAAAGGCCGTGCCTCGGCGCTCTACGCGACGGCGTTCGGCCGCTACCTGCTGGAGAGCAACCGCGCAGGCCAGGGAGACGCGATCCTGATCGGCCGCGACTTCCGCGAGTCCAGCCCCGATATCGCTGCCGATTGCGTCAACGCTCTGGCAAAGCTTGGCTTCAAGGTTATCGACTGCGGCACCCTGCCGACGCCGGCGCTGGCGCTTTACGGCCTGCAATTGCGCGCCGCATCGCTGATGATCACCGGTTCCCACATTCCCGCCGACCGCAACGGCATCAAGTTCTACCGCCCGGATGGCGAGATCGACAAGGACGACGAGGCGGCGATCACGGCTGCCGCTGCGGAACTCGACCGCGCGGGCTTCGAGCGGCCGCAGGGCGACGGCAAGGCCGAGGACCGGTCGGCACCATGCCTGGCGCTGTTTGTAGCCCGCAATGCCAATCTTCTCCCCGCCAATGCGCTGGCCGGCCTCAAGCTCGGCGTCTACCAGCACAGCACCGTGGCCCGCGATCTGCTGGTCGATCTGCTGCGCGGCTTCGGCGCCGAAGTGGTCGCCTTCGCACGCTCCGAGAGCTTCATCCCCGTCGATACCGAGGCCGTCTCGCCGGACACGATTGCGCTGCTGCAGCAGGCAGCGGAAGACCATGGCTTCGATGCCATCGTTTCGGCGGATGGCGATGGCGACCGGCCGCTGGTGACGGACGAGAGCGGCACGCCGCTGCGCGGTGATCTTCTCGGCCTGATCGCCGCCAACTTCCTTGGCGCAGGCGTGGTCGTCACCCCCGTCACATCCAATTCCGGGGTCGAGGACGCTGGCAATTTCAGCGTCGTGCGCACCCGTGTCGGCTCCCCCTTCGTGATATCGGGCATGCAGGAGGCGCTGGCGTCCGGTAAGACCGGCGTCATCGGCTTCGAAGCCAATGGCGGGACTCTGACGGCGAGCAATTTCAATGTCGGCGGCCACATCCTGACCGCCCTGCCGACCCGCGACTGCTTTCTGCCGATGCTGGCAACGCTGGCGCTGGCGGCCGAAAAACGGCAGCCGCTGTCGGTGATCGCCGCCGGCTACCATCTGCCCTTTGCCGCCGCCGACCGGCTTGAGAATTTCCCTGTCGAAACCAGCGCCCGCCTGATGGCGCACCTGCGCGCCGGCCGGGACAACCTTGCAGCCTTCCTGGCGCCGATCGGAGCCGTCGGCAGCACCAGCGACATCGATGGCCTGAGAGTGACGCTTGCCGACCGGCGGATCATCCACTTCAGGCCTTCGGGCAATGCGCCGGAGATGCGCTGCTACGTCGAGGCCGACACAGAGACATCCGCCACGGACCTCCTTGCCACCGGCCTTGCGCGCATTCGCGCCTGGGCGAACGCCAATTGAACGACGATAGAAGAACCTTCGAGGATACACCCAGATGACGCAGAAGATCGTTCCCGTAATCATGGCTGGCGGCAAGGGCACGCGCCTGTGGCCGCTGTCGCGTTCCGCGGCGCCCAAGCAGTTCATCCGCTTCATCGGCGATACCACGCTGTTCCAGGATACGCTGCTGCGGGTCTCCGATCCCGATCTCTACGAACCGGCGATCGTCATCACCAACGAGGAATTCCGCTTCCTCGTGGCCGAGCAGGCTCGCGAGCTCGACATCGCGCTATCGACCATCCTACTTGAGCCGATGGCCCGCAACACCGCCGCCGCCGTTGCCGCAGCCGGCGCGCTGGTCCGCGACCAGTTCGGCGAGGCCGCCATCATCCACGTCCTCGCCTCCGACCACGAGATCGATGCCGACGACGTCTACTTCACCGCCGTGCGCACCGCCGTCGCTGCCGCTTCGGAAGGCAAGCTCGTCACCTTCGGCATCAAGCCGACGGAACCGGCAACCGGATATGGCTACATCGAAGGCGGCGACGCACTGCCAAGCGGCGCACAGTCGGTCAAGCGCTTCATCGAGAAGCCGCCGCTGGCCGAGGCCGAGAAGATGCTCGCGTCGGGCGGCTACTACTGGAACTCCGGCATGTTCATGTTCTTGGTCGCACGCCTGCTGAGCGAAATGGCGACCCATGCCCCCGCGGTGCTGAAGGCGGCAAGCGAAGCCGTCGCCCAGGGCGTCAAGGATCTCGACTTCATCCGCCTCGACAAGGCGGCCTTCGCCGAAAGCCCCGATATCTCGGTCGACTACGCCATCATGGAAAAGACCGGCAATGCCGCCGTCGTCCCCTCGCCATTCAAGTGGTCTGATCTCGGCAGTTGGGATGCGATCTGGAAGAGCGGGACCAGTGACGGCCAGGGCAACGTTGCCGCGGCGAACACCACGCTAGTCAACACCCGCAACTCGCTCGTCATGACGCACGGCGTGCATCTGGCCGTCCACGGCATGGACGACATCGCCGTCGTCGCCAGCGAGGACGCCGTCTATGTCGGCCGCCTGCAGGACAGCCAGGAAGTCGGCGCCATCGTCAAGATGCTGGCCTCCAAGCCCGCGACATCAAAGCTGACCGAAACCCACCCGACCTCCTATCGTCCGTGGGGCGGCTACACCTCGATCTTCAATGGCGATCGCTTCCAGGTGAAGCGCATCTTCGTCACGCCGGGAAAGAAGCTGTCGCTGCAGAAGCATCACCACCGCTCCGAACACTGGATCGTCGTCAAGGGCACGGCCGAGGTCACGATCGGCGACAGCGTGCAGATGTTGCGGGAGAACGAGTCGGTCTATATCCCGCTCGGCGAAGTCCACCGCCTCGCCAACCCCGGCAAGATCCTGCTGGAACTGATCGAGGTCCAGACCGGCTCCTATCTCGGCGAAGACGACATCATCCGCATCGTCGACGAGTTCGGCCGCAACTGAGCGGCCAAACGGGGGCAACTGACCTCGTTGTCTTGAACTTATAAAATTCCCCCTGTAACACCATCGCAGCCCGGCCGGTCGGTCCGGCTGCGATTGATGTTTCAGGGGAAGAACCCATGCGTATTGTGATGATCGGCTCTGGCTATGTTGGCCTCGTTTCCGGCGCCTGCCTCGCCGATTTCGGCCATCATGTCACCTGCGTCGACAAGTCCGAAGCCAAGATCGACGCGCTGGAGCGCGGCGAGGTGCCGATCTTCGAACCCGGCCTCGACACCATCATCAGCCAGAATCGCAATGCCGGTCGCCTGGATTTCTCCAAGGATCTCGCCGCCCCGGTCGCCTCCGCCGATGTCGTCTTCATTGCCGTCGGCACGCCGTCGCGCCGCGGCGACGGCCATGCCGACCTCACCTATGTCTATGCCGCCGCGCGTGAAATCGCCGCAGCGGTCGAAGGCTTCACCGTCATCGTCACCAAGTCGACGGTCCCCGTCGGCACCGGCGACGAGATCGAGCGCATCTTCCGCGAGGAGTTTCCCGGCAAGGACATCGCCGTCGTCTCCAACCCGGAGTTCCTGCGCGAAGGTGCGGCCATCACCGACTTCAAGCGTCCCGATCGCATCGTGCTCGGCACCGAGGAGCCGCGTGCCATCGAGGTCATGCGCGAGGTCTACCGCCCGCTCTATCTCAACGAGGCGCCGCTATACTTCTGCGAACGCCGCACCTCCGAGCTGATCAAATACGCAGCCAACGCCTTCCTCGCCATGAAGATCACCTTCATCAACGAGATCGCCGACCTCTGCGAGCAGATCGGCGCCGACGTGCAGAAGGTTGCCAAGGGCATCGGCATGGACAAGCGCATCGGCGACAAGTTCCTGCATGCCGGCCCCGGCTACGGCGGCTCGTGCTTTCCCAAGGACACGCTGGCGCTGGTCAAGACCGCGCAGGACTACGATAGCCCGATGCGGCTGATCGAGACCACCGTCGCCATCAACGACAACCGCAAGCGCGCCATGGGCCGCAAGGTGGTCGCCGCCTGCGACGGCAACGTCCGCGGCAAGAAGATCGCCATATTGGGCCTGACCTTCAAGCCGAACACCGACGACATGCGCGACGCACCGTCGATCACCATCGTCCAGGCGCTGCTTGACGGCGGCGCCGACGTGCACGTCTATGACCCCGAGGGCATGGAAGCGGCCAAGGAGATGCTCGGCCCTGTCGTCTACGGCAAGGACGCCTACGAGATCGCAGAAGGCGCCGATGCCGTCGTGCTGGTCACCGAATGGGACGAGTTCCGCGCGCTCGACTTCAAGCGGCTGAAGGCGCTGGTCAACAAGCCGGTGCTGGTCGATCTGCGCAACATCTACCCCATCGCCGAGGTCGTCAGGCATGGCTTCAGCTATTTCGCGGTCGGCAAGAAGAGCGGTTCATAAGCATGCGTTATTTCATCACCGGAACGGCCGGCTTCATCGGCTTCCATCTCGCCCGCCGCCTGCTGCAGGACGGCCACGAGGTCACCGGCTTCGATGGCATGACGCACTATTACAACATCAAGCTGAAGCACATGCGCAACGCGGCACTTGCGCAGTTTCCGGCTTTCACTGGCGTCACCGCGATGCTGGAAGACCGGGCGGCGCTGGAAGCCGCCGTGGCTGCCGCAAAGCCGGACATCATGATCCATCTCGCCGCCCAGGCGGGCGTTCGCTACAGCAACGAAAACCCGGAAGCCTATCTCAATTCCAACCTGATCGGCTCCTGGAATATCTTGGAGATCGCCAAGACAGCCGGCGTCGCCCACCTGATGCTGGCCTCGACCTCATCGATCTACGGCGCCAATCCGACGGTGCCGTTCCACGAGACCGACCGCGCCGACGAGCCGCTGACCTTCTACGCCGCTACCAAGAAGTCGATGGAGCTGATGGCGCATAGCTATGCCCATCTGCACAGGATCCCGACGACCGCGTTCCGTTTCTTCACCGTCTACGGCCCCTGGGGCCGCCCCGACATGGCGCTGTTCAAGTTCGTCAAGAACATGCTGGAAGGCCAGCCGATCGAGATTTACGGCGAAGGCAAGATGAGCCGCGACTTCACCTATATCGACGATCTCGTCGAAGCCGTGGTGCGCCTCTCGGCCGTCGCGCCCGCCGAAGCCAACCGCGTCCCCTCCGAAAAGGTCGAGACGCTCTCGCGCCAGGCACCGTTCCGCGTCGTCAACATCGGCGGCGGCCAGCCGACCAGCCTGCTTGATTTCGTCGATACGGTCGAGAAGGCGCTCGGCCACCCGGCGAAGCGCATCATGCTGCCGATGCAGCAGGGCGATGTCCCCCGCACCTTCGCCAGCCCCGATCTGCTGACGGCGCTGACCGGCTACACGCCGGATACGACGCTTGAGACCGGCGTGGCTGCGTTCGTGGAATGGTATCTGGAAGCGCGCGGTGAACTCGGCATCACGGCCTGAGTCAACGCTGCTATCGGCTTAACTTGTAACAAGCGCCAGGAACTTGCGATCGATCTCGGCCGCCGGTGCCGGCCGGCTGAGAGCAAAACCCTGCAGCGCGTCGCAGCCGAGCTTGGTGAGCGCCACGGCATGCCGCTCTGTCTCGACCCCTTCAGCGATCACCTTGACCCCGAGCGCCTTGGCGATCTCGACGATCGATTTCACCACCCTTCGCTGCTCGTCCGACGTATCGATCGCATCGACCAGCTGCCGGTCGATCTTCAGCCGCGTCGGACGCAGCCTGACGAGACCGATCAGCGAGGCGTGCCCCGAGCCGAAATCGTCAATCTCGATCTCGATGCCCATCAGCTTGATCCGGTCGACGCTTTGCATCAACTCGTCATCGCAGTCATCGAGGAAGATCGTCTCGATCAGTTCGAACACGATGGCATCGTCGGGAATATCCAGCGTCTGCAGATCGCCGATCAAAAGCGGATCGTAAAGCCGCTGCCCTGATATGTTGACCGATATCCGCGGCACCCTGCCCCCATGCCGCTCCCATTCTCGCCGGTCGATCAGTACCCGCCGGAGAATGGAGGCATCGATCTCGGCCGTCAGCCCGTGCTCGTCCGCCACTTTGAGGAAATCCGCCGGCGCAAGAATGCCGCGCTCGCGGTGGCGCCAGCGCGCCAGCGCCTCGACACCGACGATCTCTCGCGTCCTGGCGTCAAACTGCAGCTGGTAATAGGGCACGATCTCGCCCGCCACCAGCGCCTGCTTGAGCTCTTCGGCAATCCGCCGCTTGCCCATCAGCTCGTCCTTCAGCTTCTGGGTGAAGAACTCGATCCGATTCCGCCCATCAGCCTTGGCGGTGTAGAGCGCCATGTCGGACTCCGCCAGCAGATTGGCATCGCCCTTGTCCGCCGACCACGAGATCCCGATCGACACGCCGGACTGCAGCATTTCGGAACCGAAGCGGATTTTCTTGCGCAGCCGCTTCTGCACATGTCGCGCGATCTCTTCCAGCGTCGTCGTGCTGTCGAAATTGGTGAGCACGATCACGAACTCGTCGCCGCCGATACGCGCAGCCATGCCCGTTTCAGGGAGAGCGGCGGCAATTCTGAGCGCCGCGGCGCGCAGCACCGCATCGCCCGCCGCATGACCGTAGGCGTCATTGATCTGCTTGAATTCATCGAGATCGAGATGCATGACGGCGAGCGTCGAGACACTGTCGTCCTCGGCCAGTTGCGCGATCCGCTTGTCGAAGAAGCGCCGGTTCGGCAGGCCCGTGAGGTAGTCGTGCTCGGCCGCATGCTCGATAAGGGCCGTGCTCTCCTCGAGCTCGCGAGCCCGCGCCTCCGCAACCATTTTCTGGCGCGCCGCCTCCTCGTTGATCAGCACGTCGGCGGTGACATCCCATTCCGCCCCGATGAAGGACGGCGCGCCCTCCTCGCTGACGTAGAAATGCGCACGCGACCTGATGTAGCGGATCTCTCCGTTCGGCCACCGAATACGAAACTCCGAATTGTACTGCCCGCGCTTGGCCACAGCGTCCCGGAACTCCTGGAAGGCACGTTCGCGATCATCGGGATGGATGGCGTTCGACCAGATCGACGTCGGCACCGGACCGCTACGAAGGCCGGTCTGATACAGGCGGTGCATCTGCACGTCCCACGAGATCTCGTCCTTGCGCAGATCGTGTTCCCACACACCGATCTGCGAGGCATCGAGGGCAAGTTCCAGTCGCCTTAAAAGATCCTGGAACTCCCGCTCTGACCGTATGGAGTGTTTAGATACCAAAGCCATCCATGCCTCATGCAGCGTCAAAGCAAAGTCGTCTCGACTGCCGGATGGCAGCAACGGCCACGCAATGGGTGATCCTTGGCCGAGATCATTAATTAGAACACCCTAAAAATCTATCAATGATTGCATATCAATAGATTGGCACTATTTTTGGTCACCTCGGCCCTCACCCGGCTCATGATTTTACCGGGAGCGACCATTCTTTTTCTCCAGTTGCAGCAGCAGGCCGCTGTGGTCCGTCTCGCCGTCGCCATCCTCGACAAGGGCGGAGAACTCCGTGCGGACGGCTTCGGTCAGCGGCAGGGTCAACGCCAGGCTCTGCGCTTCCGCGACGATGTTGTTGAGATCCTTCAACTGCAGCTTCGACGGACCCGCATGGCCGAAATCGCGCTCCACCATACGTTGACCGTGCACATCGAGAATGCGGCTCTCGGCAAACCCGCCACGAATGGCACGCCGGAACGCCTCTGCCGAACCGCCGCCGGCTTCGACCAGCAGCATCGCCTCGGCAATGGCCCCGATCGTCACGGCAACGATCTGCTGGTTGCCGAGCTTGGCGAGTTGGCCCGTGCCGCTGGGCCCGACATGCGTCACACGGCCGAGCGGCGCGAACACGTCGGCCATGACATCGACCAGCGCCGCATCGCCGCCCGCCATGATCGCCAGCGTCCCTGCCGTCGCCCCAACGACACCACCGGATACCGGCGCATCGAGATGGCCGATACCGCGGGCCGACAGCATCTCGGCATGGGCACGCGCATCCGCCGGCTTGATCGAGCTGCAATCGATGACGACGGCGCCCGGCGCCAGCGCATCGGCTACCCCTTGCGAAAACAGCACGTCGCCGACCGCATTGCCGTCGGTCATCATGGTGAAGACGACGGAGGCGCCGCTGGCAGCAGCGGCCGGCGTCGCGGCAATCGCAGCGCCATCCTTTGCCAGCGCCTCGGCCTTGCTGCCGTCGCGATTCCACACAGTCACGGCAAAGCCGGCGTCGAGCAACCGCCGCACCATCGGCGCACCCATCAGCCCCGTTCCCAGAAACGCAATGCTGCGTGGTCCCCGGCTCATCAGATCCTGCCTCCCAGTTCGTCCTCTATGTGCACACGAATGATCTCCTCGAACGTCGTTTCGGCCACGAAGCCGAGGCTTGTCGCCCGCTCTGGCGCAAACGCCTTTGCCCAGCCGCCGACGATCTTCATCACCAGTTCGTCCGGCTCCCGTCGGATCAGGCTCACCGCCTTTTCGCCGGCAATCGACCGCAGGGCCTCGATCTGCTCGCCGACCGAGGCGCTGACGCCGGGCATAGTCAGGCTGCGCCGCGCCCCGAGCGGCTGCAGATCGATGCTGGCAGCGTGGATGAGGAAGCCGATGGCCGAGCGTGGCGATGCGTGCCAATGACGCACGGTGTCCGGCACCGGCAGGATCGCCGGCTGGCCGGCGAGCGGCTCGCGGATGATGCCGGAGAAGAAACCGGACGCTGCCTTGTTCGGCTTGCCCGGACGCACGCAGACCGTCGGCAGGCGAATGCCGATGCCGTCGATGAAGCCGCGACGGGTATAATCGGCAAGCAGTAGCTCGCTCATCGCCTTCTGCGTGCCGTAGCTCGTCAGCGGCGTCAGATTGAAATCGTCGGGAATGACATCGGGCATCGGCGCGCCGAACACGGCAATCGACGAGGTGAAGACGACACAGGGCCGATAGCCGTCGTCGAGATGCGCGAGCCTGATCGCTTCGAACAGCGCCCGCGTGCCTTCCAGATTGATGCCGTAGCCCTTCTCGAAATCGAGCTCGGCTTCCGCCGACACGATGGCCGCCAGATGAAAGATCACATCGGGCCTCGTGCCGACGATCCTCGCCGCCTGCCCCGGCACCGAGATATCGACGGCAGACGCATCGACCCGGCCGGCAAATCCCGCTGGTCGCCCGGGTTCGATGACATCGACCAGGGTCAGGCGGTTGACCGCGTGTCCACCCAGACTGCCGTCGGCGACCAGTCGCTCGCTCAGCTTGCGGCCTATCATGCCGGCGGCACCGATGATGGCGATATGCATGGACGTCTCCCTCCCGGTCGGTCCGGGGCGAAGCAGTGCCCCAACACGTCCAGTTGATAGAGCAAAGACTGTTTATGCAAGACAAAACCGGCGCCTTGACCCGCACAAACGGAAAGGGCGGAACTTGCGTCCCGCCCTCTCGAAAATCAGGGATGTCGCTGCCTATTCGGCGGCCATCCGGATCACTTCGGCGCCGCCATGGCCCTCATGATCGTCGTCCTTGTGCTGCACCAGCGGACGGTTGCCCGTCAGCTTGCGGATCAGCACGTAGAAGACAGGCGTCATGAAGATGCCGAAGAAGGTGACGCCGATCATGCCCGAGAACACCGCGATACCCATGGCGGAGCGCATTTCGGCACCCGCGCCGGTCGAGATCACCAGTGGCACGACACCCATGATGAAGGCCATCGAGGTCATCAGGATCGGGCGCAGACGCAAGCGACTGGACTCGATCGCCGCCTGCACCGGTGTCCGGCCCTCGAACTCCAGCTCGCGGGCGAATTCCACGATCAGGATCGCGTTCTTCGCCGAGAGACCGACAAGGACGATCAGGCCGATCTGCGTGAAGATGTTGTTGTCTCCACCCGTGAGCCAGACACCCGTCAGAGCGGCAAGCACACCCATCGGCACGATCATGATGATCGCCAATGGCAGCGTCAGGCTTTCATACTGGGCAGCCAGTACGAGGTAGACCAGAAGCAGCGCCAGCGGGAAGACCAGCACGCCCGAGCTACCGGCGAGGATCTGCTGATAGGTCAAATCCGTCCACTCGTAGCCGATGCCCTTCGGCAGCGTCTCGTCGGCGATTCGCTCGATGGCTGCCTGCGCCTGCCCGGACGAGAAGCCCGGTGCCGGGCCACCGTTGATATCGGCGGCAAGGAAGCCGTTGTAGCGGGTCGTGCGTTCCGGACCGGTCGTGGCATCCACCTTCAGCAGTGCCGAGAGCGGGATCATCTGGCCGGATGCCGAGCGCACCTTCAACTGACCGATATCATCCGCATGGGCGCGGAACTTGGCATCGGCCTGCACCCGGACGCTGTAGGTGCGGCCGAAGGCGTTGAAGTCGTTGACGTAGAGCGAGCCGAGATAGATCTGCAGCGTTTCAAAGACGTCGGTCACGGAAACGCCGAGTTGTTCGGCCTTGGCGCGATCGAGGTCCGCGTAGAGCTGCGGCACGTTGATCTGGTAGCTCGAGAACAGGCCGGCCAGTTCAGGCGTCTGGTAGGCCTTGGCGAGAAACGCCTTGGTCGCTTCGTCGAGCGCGTTGTAGCCGAGGCCAGCGCGATCTTCGAGCTGCAGCTTGAAGCCACCCGTGGTGCCGAGACCTTGCACCGGCGGCGGCGGGAACATGGCGATGAAGGCATCCTGGATGGCGCCGAACTTCTGGTTCAGCGTCATGGCAATTGCTCCACCCGACAGATCCGCCGTCTTGCGTTCCTCGAACGGCTTCAGCTTGACGAAGACGACACCGGCATTCGAGCCGTTGGTGAAGCCGTTGATCGAGAGACCCGGAAAAGCGATGGCGTGTTCGACGCCGGGCGTTGCAAGCGCGATGTCGCTCATCCGCTTGATCACGTCCTCGGTGCGGTCGAGGCTGGCGGCGTCGGGCAGCTGCGCGAAGCCGATCAGGTACTGCTTGTCCTGCGCCGGCACGAAGCCGCCGGGAACAGCATTGAACAGGCCATAGGTCGCACCGGCAAGAGCCAGATAGCTGACCATGACGATGCTCTTGCGCGACAGCAGACCGCCGACGCCCTTGCCGTAAGCGTTGGAGCTGGCGCTGAAGGCGCGGTTGAAGCCGCGGAAGAACCAGCCGAACACGAAGTCCATGCCGCGCGTCAGCCAATCCTTCTTGGCATGGTGCCCCTTCAAGAGAAGCGCCGCCAGAGCCGGAGACAGCGTCAGCGAGTTGATCGCCGAAATGACCGTCGAAATCGCGATCGTCAGCGCGAACTGGCGATAGAACTGACCGGACAGACCGGTGATGAAGGCCAGCGGCACGAACACCGCAACCAGCACCAGCGCGATCGCGATGATCGGGCCGGACACTTCCTTCATCGCCTTATACGTCGCGTCACGCGGCGACAGGCCGTTCTCGATGTTGCGTTCGACGTTTTCGACCACCACGATCGCATCGTCCACGACGATACCGATCGCCAGCACCAGGCCGAACAGGCTGAGCGCGTTGATCGAAAAGCCGAAGACATACATGACGGCGAAGGTACCGATGATCGAGACCGGAACCGCGATCAGCGGAATGATCGAGGCGCGCCATGTCTGCAGGAACAGGATGACGACGATGACGACAAGCGCGATGGCTTCCAGCAGCGTGTCGACGACCTTTTCAATCGAGGCGCGGACGAACTGCGTGGTGTCATAGACGATCTCGTACTTCACGCCTTCAGGCATCGCCAGCTGCAACTCGTCCATGGTCTTGATGACCTGGTCCGAGATGGTGATGGCGTTGGAGCCCGGTGCCTGGAAGACCGGAATGGCGACCGCCGACTTGCTGTCGAGCAGCGAGCGCAGCGAATAATCGGAGGCACCGAGTTCGACGCGGGCCACATCGCGCAGACGCGTGATCTCGCCATTGGCGCCGCTCTTGACGATGATGTTGCCGAATTCCTCGGGCGTCTGCAGGCGGCCCTGCGCATTGACGTTCAACTGGATGTCGACGCCCGCAAGGCTCGGCGACGCGCCGATCGTGCCGGCCGCGGCCTGCACGTTCTGCGCGCGGATGGCATCGGTGATGTCGCTGGCAGCGAGATTGTGCTCGGCGGCCTTCTGCGGATCGATCCAGATGCGCATCGAGTAGTCGCCCGACCCGAAGATCTGCACCTGGCCGACGCCTTCGATACGGGCGAGCCGGTCCTTGACGTTCAGGACGCCGTAGTTGCGCAGATAGGTGATGTCGTAGCGATTGTCGGGCGAAGTCAGGTTCACAACCATCATCAGGTCGGGCGAACTCTTGACCGTGGTGATACCGAGCGAGCGCACCTCTGTCGGAAGGCGCGGTTCGGCCTGGCTGACGCGGTTCTGCACCAGCTGCTGCGCCTGGTCGGGGTTGGTACCGAGCTTGAAGGTTACCGTCAGCGTCATGACGCCGTCGGACGTCGCCTGGCTGGACATGTAGAGCATGCCCTCGACGCCATTGATCTGCTCTTCGAGCGGCGTGGCGACGGTTTCGGCGATGACCTTCGGGTTGGCGCCGGGATAGGTGGCGCGCACGACGATCGATGGCGGCACGACCTCGGGATATTCGGAGATCGGTAGCGATCGCATGCCGATCAGGCCGGCGACCACGATGAGGACCGATAGCACCCCGGCAAACACCGGGCGGTCGACAAAGAATCTGGAGATATTCATTTCAAAGCCCTCTCCGGGATGAAACTGGGGATGCAACGACCCTCTCCGGCGATTGGGAGATCGCCGGTCGGGGTGGAACTGGATGCTTTAGATGCCCTCTCCTCTTTCCCTTCTCCCCACCGGGGAGAAGATGTCCGTCAGGACAGATGAGGGGGTAAGCGCCGTCAGGCGCGAACGATCGGAGCAAAAGCGACGAGCGAACAAGCCGCCCCCTCATCCGACCCTTCGGGCCACCTTCTCCCTAAGGGGAGAAGGGAATTTACTTGGCCGCGACCTTTTCTTCCATCTGCGGCGCGACGACCGCGCCGGGACGGATGCGCTGCAGGCCGTTGACGACGATCTTGTCGCCGACGGCAAGGCCGCTCTCGATCACGCGGTCACCACCCTCGGCGATGCCGAGCTGGACCGGCCGGTAGCTGACCTTGTTTTCGGCATCGACCACGAACACGAACTTCTTGTCCTGATCGGTACCGATGGCCCGTTCGCTGACGAGGATCTTGTTTTCGGCCTTCGGCTGGCCCATGCGGACCCGCACGAACTGGCCCGGGATCAGCTTGCCGCCGGGATTGTCGAACACGGCGCGAACGCCGATCGTGCCGCTGGAGGCATCGACCTGGTTGTCGATCAGTTGCAGGTTGCCCTTGATCGGCGTGCCGTCATCGGCAAGCGTACCGACTTCGACAGGAATCTGCTCGATATCGGCGACGGCACCGTTTGCGACAGGAAGCTGCGCCAGCGCCTTGGTCACCATGCCTTCGCTGGCATTAAAGCTGGCATAGATCGGGTCGACAGAGACCAGCGATGTCAGCTCAGACGAGGTCGAGCCTCCGGCAACGAGATTGCCGACGGTGATCTCCAGCTTGCCGGCGCGACCGGCGACTGGAGCGCGAACCTCGGTGTAGCCGAGTTCGAGCTGTGCCGACTGTAGAGCCGCCTGCGCGGTACGAAGACCGGCCTGCGCTTCGGTGAAGGCGTTCTGACGCTGGTCCATGTCGCTCTGAGAAATGGTCTTGTTGTCGGAAAGCCTGCGGCCACGCTCAAGCTCGATCTGCGCGAGATTGACCTTGGCGTCAGCCGAGGCCACCTGTCCTTCAGCCTGCGAAACGGCCGCCTGGTAAGGTGCCGGATCGATGGTGAAGAGCAGATCGCCGGCCTTCACCAGCGCGCCTTCGCGAAAATGCACCGACTGCACGGCGCCGGCAACCCGCGAGCGGATCTGCACGCGATCGACGGCTTCGAGGCGACCGGAGAACTGCTCCCACTCGGTCACATCACGGCTGGCGACGACGGCAACGGTGACGGGTACCGCCGGCGGAGCGGCCTGCGCCTCGGCGGTTGCCGCCGTGGCGGTGCCGCTCATCGGCAGTTCGAAAAACAGTGCTGCGGCTGAAACGGACGCAACAAGGCTCAGACCGGCGCCCACAAGGGCCCAGCGCTTCTTACTGGACGTCATTGGTATTCTCCTTACGGCCCCCACGGCCGAAAAATAATCAGTTCGTCTTCAAAGGAATGGGTTGCCTGCGCATGTCCCGAACGAAGCTGCCGAATTCCTGGGCGATGGTCTCGCGCCAGCCCGGCGGCCTGTCGGACGTCCCGCCATAAATCGATGGCCAGCCTGTCCCGGCGGGGGAAACCTGCTGACGAACGGCCACGCCTGCCTGTTTCAGGCGATCGGCGAAGCCAAGTGTTTCATCGCGAAGGGGATCGTCCTTGGCGGTGAAAATCAGTGCGGGCGCAACGCCCGAGATACGCGAACAGAGGCACGGCGCCGCATAGGGGTGGCAACCTCCACCGCTGAGATAGTGGCTCCAGCCCTGTGCCCAGCGCTCGCGCATGCCGATTGCGTCGGCTTCGCGGATGGACTTCGATCCCATGAACGGATCGACCAGCGGAGAAATCAGCACCTGCCCGTCAAGGGCATCGGCATAGTGATCGCGAGCCTTGAAGGCCACACTGGCGGCAATGTTGCCACCTGCTTCCTCGCCGGCAACCAGCAGCGCCGAGTTGCGATCGCCGAGACCGGAGGCACGCTTATTGGCCATGTAGGAAAACAACGAGTAACCGACTTCGAGAGGTTTTGGAAAAACGCCGCCCATGGGAGCGTTGTAATCCGCGACAACCACGATGGCACCGGCACTCGCGATCGCTTCGGCGACCGCATTGTCCTGCAGTCCCGAGGACTGGAAGGCACCGCCGTGGAAGTACAAGACGATCGGCGAACCCTTCCCGTATTCGGCGCCCTGATAGATACGCGTCGACACGGGGCCGATGGCCACCTTGTCAAACACCATGTCTTTCACTTGCACCGTCATCGTATCGATCCTCGCGTCGCGGGTGTAATGTTGCCGTTGCAACATATTGCCCAAGGCGACGGCTTGCAATTTCTGAAAAAAAGATATTGTTATTCCACTCACGGAATAAGCTGCATCATTACGATTACACTGTTCCAGATTTCGAACAATACCGCACTGCAACCTACTCAGGTGAATACCGATGGACCAGCTCTCGGCAATGCGCGCTTTCATTCGCGTCGTGGAGACAGGCAATTTCACACGGGCCGCCGACACGCTCGCCATGCCCAAGGCGACGGTGACCAATCTCATCCAGGGGCTGGAGGCGCATCTTCACACCAAGCTCCTCAACCGAACCACCCGTCGCGTCATGGTGACAACAGACGGCGCGCTCTATTACGAACGTGCAGCACAGATCGTGTCGGAGATTTCCGAACTCGATGGCAGCCTCACCAACTCGCAAGGGCTTCCGGGCGGGCGACTGCGCGTCGAAATGGCCGGCGCCTTCGCCGATTGGATCGTCGTGCCCGCCTTATGCGACTTCTACCAGAAATATCCCGATATCCGCATCGATCTCGGCGTCGGCGACCGCACCGTGGACTACCTCGCCGAAAACGTCGATTGCGCATTGCGCGCCGGCACCCCCGCCGATCAATCGCTGATTGCCAGGCGCGTATCGGAAGTCGAGTTGATCACCTGCGCCTCGCCGATCTATATCGAGAAGTTCGGCAAGCCGGAGCGGCCGGAAGATCTTGAAAACGATCACTATTCCGTCAGCTATTTCCGTGCTCAGACCAACCGGACGCTTCCGTTCGAGTTCCGCAAGGACAACGAGGAGTTGGAGATCAATCCGCGCTACCTGGTCTCGGTCAATGACAGCCGAACCTTCGTCACCGCCGCAACCACCGGCCTCGGCATCGCCCAGTTGCCGCGCTTCATGATCCGCAATGAGCTGGCAAGTGGCGAGCTGATTCAGGTCCTGCCGGAGTGGAACCGCGAGCCGCTCGGGCTCTATATCGTCTATCCGCCGAACCGCCACCTCAGCAACAAGGTGCGCGTATTCGTTGACTGGCTGGTGAAGCTGCTTGTCGATGCCAAGCTGGACGCTTCCTGAAAGAACTGCGGCCCGCAAGGAGTTACCTTCAACGGGCCGCAACCATATGTTTTCTCATTTCTTCTTTCATTCCCTGCCGCGTCACCAGGGAAAAATGGCCCGGCAGTTATCGAGGCCTGACATCCCGGATTGGAGGAGTCCCGGATGCCCCAACATTTGCTAATATAGACAATCCGGGTGCAAATGTAAGCGAATATTGGCGGGCGCAGGCCTTCGAATCAAGAAGCAGGGCTATCCGACTGTATTCCCGCGGCTTTCACCTCAGCCAATATCCACAGTGACAACCGCAAGCGAGCGGCTCGGAACGCCGCCGCCCGCTTGCCGGATCAGATCATGCCGCCATTGGCACGCAGCGTCTGACCGTTGATCCAGGCGCCATCGGAACCGGCAAGAAACGACACCGCCGCCGCGATATCATCAGGCGTGCCGAGCCGCTCCAGCGGGTTCATCTTGGCCATCCGCGCAACCAGCTCCTCGGACTTGCCGTTGAGAAACAGATCGGTCGCAGTCGGCCCCGGTGCGACTGCGTTGACGGTGATCTCGCGGCCGCGCATCTCCTTCGCCATGATCGCCGTCATCGTTTCGACCGCCGCCTTTGTGGCGGCATAGACGCCGTAGTTCTCCAGCTTGAGGCCGACCACCGACGTCGAGAAGTTGACGATACGACCGCCATCGCGCAGCCGTTTTCCGGCTTCGCGCAACGTGTTGAACGTCCCCTTCAGGTTGACCGCAATCTGCCGATCAAAATTGGCGTCATCGGCGTCGGCGATCGACGACAGCATCATGATGCCGGCATTGTTGACGAGAACATCGACCCCGCCGAAGGCTGCCTCTGCCGCGTCGAACATCCGGCGCACCGCCTCCGCATCACTGACATCGGCCTTCGCAGTCAGCGCTTTGCCGCCTTTCTGCTCGATCTCGCGTGCCAGTTCCTCGGCCGGCGCCGCATTGCCGGAATAGTTGATGACGACGGTGAAACCGTCCGTCGCCAGACGCGCGGCGATGGCGGCGCCAATGCCTCTGGACGCGCCGGTGACGATGGCGACCTTGTTTTCGGAAGTGGTCATTGTCGTTCTCCTTGATCTGGGCGCCGCAGCGCGATGTCGATGATGAGAACAATGCCCCTTTTCTTCCTGCGGATAATCATCCAATATTCGCCATCACTATCCGGATATCGCGAATAAACAGATGGACCGATTCGATGCCATGCGGGTTTTCTCCCGCGTCGTGGAACGCCGAAGCTTCACCGCCGCGGCTGAAGACACCGGCCTGCCGCGCTCGACGGTGACCGATGCAGTCAAGCAACTGGAAGCGCGCCTCGGCGTCCGGCTGCTCCAGCGCACGACCCGCCATGTCAGCCCGACGCTCGACGGCGAGGCCTATTACCGGCGCTGCCTGTCGATCCTCGCCGACATCGAGGAGGCCGAAGGCGCCTTTGCCGGGGCCAAGCCGAAGGGCATGCTGCGGGTCGATGTCCACGGCACGCTGGCCCGCCACTTCGTCCTGCCGAACCTGCCGTCGTTTCTCGAGACCTATCCCGATATCGAACTGTTCATGAGCGAAGGCGACCGCCTCGTCGATCTGGTCCGCGAGGGTATCGACTGCGTGTTGCGCGTCGGCACGCCCGCCGATAGCGACATGATCGCCCGTCGCGTGGCGATGCTGGAGGAGATCACTCTCGCCTCGCCGGCCTATCTCGAGACATACGGAACCCCTGAGCATCCCGACAGGCTGGACGGCCATCGCATGGTCGGCTTTCACTCCAGCGCGTCAGGTGCGCTGGTGCCGCTCGAATTCATCGTCGGCAAGGACGTCCGCAACGTGGTGCTGCCGACGACCATCTCGGTAAACGCTGCTGAAAGCTTCCATGCCGCCGCAAGGCTGGGCCTCGGCATCATACAGGTGCCACGCTACCACGCGCAGCGCTATGTCGATTCAGGCGAACTCGTGCCCATCCTCCAGGATTTCCCGCTGACGCCGACGCCAGTGTCGCTGCTCTATCCCCGCAACCGCCAGCTCTCGCCGCGCGTGCGCGTCTTCATCGATTGGTTGACGAAGGTCTTCGCAACACAGACATAGTTGGGATAGATTGGCTGAAGCACCGCCGCCTGCCTTGGGAGAGCGACCATGACCATCACCGATATCACAGTCAGCGCCCGCGACGGCGGCTTCGTCGTCGCATTCGGCGACAAGACCGGCAACGCCATTTCGGTGACGCTCTACACTGTCGCAACGCCGGGCCTGACCCGCGAGACTGCTGTGTCCCATGCCCGCAAGCTTCTGGCGACAGCGGTCGAAAACTCCGCCGGCGACGGCCCGCACAGCAAGGATGCCGCAACGCTTGAGGAAGAACTCGACGAAGGCCTGATGGACACCTTCCCGGCCAGCGATCCACTCTCCGTCACCAGCACCTCGATCCCGCTGCGTGACCCGAAGGCCGGTCGATAGGGCGACATGGCAGACATCCAGGGCGCCATCGGCACGGCGGCGATCGAAGGCGAAGGCCTCACCCGCTTCTTCGAACGCGACGCGATATCGGTCGCCCGCGACCTGCTGGCCTGTCGCCTGCTCGTCGACGGCATCGGCGGCCGCATCGTCGAAACCGAGGCCTATTTTCCCGACGACGAAGCCTCTCACAGTTTTCGTGGCCCCACGCAGCGCAACGGTGCCATGTATGGCAGACCAGGCAACGTTTACATCTACCGGATCTACGGCATGCACTGGTGCGTCAACTTCGTCTGCACCCCGGGCTCCGCCGTGCTGATCCGCGCCATCGAGCCGGAGATGGGCATCGCCGAGATGATTGAACGCCGCGGCACCGACGCGCTGACCCAGCTTTGCAGCGGCCCCGGCAAGCTCTGCCAGGCGCTCGATATCGGCATCGCCTTCAACGATCGACTGCTCGACCAGCGTCCCTATTCGCTGACGCCGACCGCCCCTGCCCCGATCATTTCGGGAAAACGCATCGGCATCACGAAAAATGCCGAAGCACCATGGCGCTTCGGCATTTCGGGTTCTCGCTATCTCAGCAAGCCGTTCCGCTGATTATTCCATGACAGCGCTGTGATCCATGGCTGGCGCCGTCTTCGGCTTGCGCAGCAGAAGCACCAGCGGGATGACCGCCAGCGACATGATCATCAACAGCTTGAAGTCGTCGATATAGGCGATGATCGTCGACTGCAGCGTGATCAGCTCATTCAAAGCCGCACGGCCCACGGCGGTCATCGGGTTCATGCCCTGTGCCGCCGCGCTATCGAAGGCATGGTTGAACGGCGTCACATAGGCCGCGATATTCTCATGGTTGATCTGCGCGTTTTCGACCAGCAGTGCCGAGACGATCGAGATACCGACGCTGGAGCCGATGTTGCGCGACAGATTGTAGAGGCCGGTGCCGTCGCCACGCATCTCCGCTGGCAGCGTCGAGAAGGCGATCGTCGTCAACGGCACGAACAGGAAGCCGAGCCCGGCGCCCTGCACGAAGCCGACGGATACGATCGTCCACTGCGAGACATCGGGCGTCCATCCCGTCATGTCGTACATCGCCCACGCCGTCAGCCCGAGGCCGAGCACCAGCAGCAGGCGCGTATCCACCTTGCCGATCAGCCGGCCGACAATGAACATGCACAGCATGGTCCCCATCCCGCGCGGCCCCATGACGATCCCCGCGGTGATGACGGGATAGCCCATCAGCGTCTGCAGATAGGGTGTCATCAGCGCCAGCGAGGCGAGATAGGTGATGCCGATCACAAAGATGAAGATCATGCTGACCGCGAAATTGCGGTCGAGGAAGAGCTTCGGATTGACGAAGGATTTCTCCGCCGTCAGCGTGTGCACGATCAGAAGATAGAAGGCGGCCGCGCAGATGATCGCCTCGATCATGATCTCGCCCGAGGCAAACCAGTTGAGCTGTTCGCCGCGATCGAGGAACAACTGCAGCGACGCAATGCCGAGGCTCATCATCCCGAAGCCGAACCAGTCGAGCTTGGCCAGCGCATCGCGCTTGGTCTCGCTGACGTAGATCATGATACCGGCAAAGGCGAGCGCCCCGATCGGGATGTTGATGTAGAACACCCAGCGCCAGCTGATGTTGTCGGTCAGCCAGCCGCCGATGACGGGACCGAGCACCGGCCCGACCATCACCGATACGCCGAACAGCGCCATGGCGGAGCCGCGCTCCTCGGGCGTGTAGATATCGAGCAGAATGCCCTGCGACAGCGGCACCAGCGACGCGCCGAACAGGCCCTGCATCAGGCGGAAGGCGACGATCTGGTTCAGCGATTGCGCCAGCCCGCACAGGATGGACGCCACGACGAAGCCGACGATCGCCGTCAGCAGCACGTTCTTGCGGCCGAACTTGGCGGCAAGAAAGCCCGACGGCGGCGTCATGATCGCGGCGGCGACGATATACGAGGTCAACACCCAGTTGATCTGGTCGGCGCTCGCCGAGACGCTGCCCTGGATATAGGGCAGCGCGACGTTGGCGATCGTCGTGTCCAGCGCCTGCATGATGACGGCGAGGATGACGCAAGCCGTGATCATGCCGCGATTGGCGACCGGGACGAAGGGAGCGGCGGGAGCGTTACTCATGGTCTCCGCCCGAGCGGCCCAGAAGCTTGGAAACGAAATCCGGCAGTCCGCGCGCATGGCCGGTATCGACATCCACGACGGTGCTCATGCCGACGCGAAGCGGCGGCTTGCCGGCCTGATCCTCGATGCTGACGCGCATCGGAATGCGCTGCACGACCTTCACCCAGTTGCCGGTAGTGTTCTGCGCCGGCAGCAGCGAGAAGCTGGAACCGGAGGCCGGGCTGATGCTCTCGACCTTGCCCTTCCAGGTCACACCAGGATAGGTATCGACATAGATGGTCACCGACTGGCCGGGCTTCACATAGGTGAGCTCGGTTTCCTTCGGGCTGGCGTCGATCCAGAGATTGTTGGCGCCAACCAGCGAAAACGCCTGCGTCGATGCTTCCAGGTAGGAGCCCGGCTGCAGCGAATTGACGTTGGTGGCGATACCGTCGAACGGCGCCTTGACGACGCTGTGGTCGAGCTGCCGCTGCGCGTCGTCGACCTTGGCCTGCGCCTCGAGATAGAGCGGGTTCTGCTCAGCCGGTTGGTCGGCATTGCCGCCGAGTTGCGCCAGCGTTGTGGCCGCCTGCGCCTTGGCGACAGCGACCTTCTGCTGTCCGGCCTGTAGATTATGCTTTGCCTGATCGAAAGCCGTGCGGGTTGCCGCCGAGCTGTTGAGCAGGTTCTGCTGGCGATCGAATTCGGTCTGGAAATACGGAATATCGGCCTCGGCCTGCGTGATCTCCGCCAACGACTGCTGATAGCTGGCCTCGAGATTGAGGATCTGGTTGCGCACTGCGCCCAGCTGCGCCTTGGCGCCATCGAGCGCGATGCGGAAGGAATCGGCCTTGAGGCTGAACAGCACTTGGCCCTTCTTCACCGCCTCGTTCTCATGCACGTCGATCTGGTCGACGATGCCGGACACATCGGTCGTCAGGCCGACCATGTCGGCGCGTATATAGGCGTTGTCGGTCGACATAACCTGCCCGCCATTGACGTAGTAATAGCCGCCGACAACCAGCGCAACGGGAAGCAATGCAAACAGCACCGGACGCTTCAGGCTGCGCCGACGGCGGGTCGTGATGCCATCAGGCGCAGCCACGGCGGTGACAGGCGCCGAATTGGAGGAGGGCGCCTCTCCGACCGTTTCCTCACGCAGGGAAACGTCATTGTCTTCGATAGGGGTCTTGGTATTCGTCTTGGCATTCGCGTCTGCAACGACGCGCAGGGGGGAATTCTCAGCCATGATTGGTCTCGTTTTCGGCCAAAGCCAGGGGGGTCCGGCAGGCCTGCATCAGGTTTAACTTCATTTGGGATAGTGTCTCGAACAGCTGTTCCCGCTCCCTTGCGGAGACAGCTTCCAAGGCTTCGCCTCGCGTCACATCGCCAAGGCCGCGCATCTCCGCCAGAAGCGGATGGGCATCCTCGCGCATGTAAAGCAGCCAGATCCGGCGATCCGTCGGATGCTGGCGGCGCTCGATCAGCCGGCGTTCGGCAAGCTTGTCGAGAATGCGGACAAGCGTGATCGGCTCGATATCCAGCATCTCCGCCAGGCCACCCTGATGTATTCCCTCGTTGTTGGAGAGATACGCCAGCGTCTGCCACTGAGACCGGGTCAGCCCAAGGCACTTTGCCCGCTGCTCGAAACGTTTTCGAAGCAGACGTGCGACGTCGTGCAAGAGGAAGCCGAGGGTGGGGTTGCTGTCCATTGATAACTGCGCCAATCATAAGCACGCTTATAATGTGCTCAGATATATTAAGCGTGTGCGCCGCACAAGAGGGCCTCGTTCAAGATTCCGCGACTGCGACCAAAATATCGCACCCGGCTAAGGATTTCTCGTGGAGGAGCATGACGGGTGACGACACCCTCACAGGTTTCAAAAGCGATCAATCTTTCAACCCATTGGCATTTGCTATTTCTTGCAGCACCCGTTTATATTGAAATCCAGAGACTTACCGGGGAGTTGTCTCCGGCCAATCGATCTCGTTGATAGACTTTGACAGCATGCACGCGTTAGCGGCCGATCGCCGTAATCGCCGGACAGCTTAAGCATAGGCGGACGAGTCTTCATTCGTTCGAGCAAACGCCAGACATGAACAGCATCCTTTCAGCATAGACATGGCGGCAGATTTCGGCCGCCCGAATTGGGGAGCCGCGCCATGCCTTTCTCGCTTCGATACCTGCTGGCCCTTGGCAGCATCGTCTTCTTCCCCTTCGGCGCACACGCCCAGCAAGCCGCTGCACCTCCTCCTCCTCCCGTCACCGTCGCAAAGCCGGTCATCCGCGACGTCGTCGATAATGACGAATTCATCGGCCGCTTCGAGGCCGTCGACGAGGTCTCGGTGCGCTCGCGTGTCGGTGGATATCTCAACGAGATCGATTTCACCGATGGCGCATTGGTCAAAAAGGGCGACCAGCTTTTTGTCATCGACCAGCGGCCTTTCATTACGGCATTGAACGAGGCCAACGCCGCGCTCGAGGTCGCGAAATCGACGCAGACCTACGCCGAAGCCCAGTTCAACCGTGCGCAGAGCCTCGCCACCAGCGGCAGTCAGTCGGTCTCCACGCTTGATGATCGCCGCCGCGAGTGGCTTTCGGCACAGGCCAATGTCCGTGGCGCCCAGGCAACCGCCGACCGCGCCGCGCTCGACATGGACTACACCAAGATCACCGCGCCCCTGAGCGGCCGCATCGACCGCCGGCTGATCTCCGCCGGCAACCTCGTGCAGGCGGACCAGTCCATCCTGACAACCATCGTCTCGCTCGATCCGATCGACTTCTATTTCGACGTCGATGAGCGCCGCCTGCTGAATTTCGCCGACACGGCACGCAAGCAGGGCAAGGATCTGCAGCAGGGCGGCGGCGGCGTCCCCGTCAAGGTCACCATCTCGGATCCGACCGCCAAGCCCTTCAGCGGCAAGCTCGACTTCGCCGAAAACCGCATCGACAACGAAAGCGGCACGATCCGCATCCGTGCACGCTTCGCCAACCCCGATCTCGTCCTGCAGCCCGGCCTGTTTGGGCGCATTCAGGTCGAGGCGTCGAACACCTACAAGGCGATCCTGGTGCCCGACGAGGCGATCGGCTCCGACCAGAACGAACGCGTCGTCTATGTGGTCGCTCCCGACGGCAAGGTCTCGACCAAGCCAGTCCGCCCCGGTCCGCGGCTCTACGGCTACCGCGTCATCCGCGAAGGCCTCGACGGCACCGAGACGATCATCGTCAACGGCCTGATGCGTGCCCGCCCCGGCGCCACCATCACCCCGCAGATGACCGAACTGCCGCAGGAGCGGCGTGACACCCCGCCGGAAGCGGCTGGAGCGGAGAGCAGACAATGAGATTTGCCCATTTCTTCGTCGACCGCCCGATCTTCGCGGCGGTCATCTCCATCGTGCTGCTTCTCGTCGGCGGCGTCGCCTACACCCAGCTGCCGGTTTCGCAATATCCCGAGATCGCGCCACCAACCATCGTTGTGCGCACCTCCTATCCGGGCGCCGACCCGCAGACCATCGCCGACACCGTCTCGACGCCGCTCGAGCAGCAGATCAACGGCGTCGAGGACATGCTCTACATGTCCTCCTACTCCAGCGCCGATGGCGCCATGTCGTTGACCATCACCTTCAAGCTCGGCACCGATCTCGACAAGGTGCAGGTCCTCGTCCAGAACCGCGTCTCGATCGCCCTGCCCCGCCTGCCCGAGGAAGTGCAGCGCCTCGGCGTCACCACCGACAAGAGCTCGCCCGACCTGATGATGGTCGTGCACCTGCTGTCGCCATCGCATCGCTACGACCAGCTCTACGTCTCGAACTACGCCCGCAACCGCATCCGCGACGTCCTCGTCCGCCTCGACGGCGTCGGCGACGTGCAGGTCTTCGGCGAGCGGCAATATTCCATGCGCATCTGGCTCGATCCGGAAAAGCTGGCCGCCTACGGCATGACCTCCGACGACGTCGTCTCGGCCCTGCGCGACCAGAACGTCCAGGTGTCGGGCGGCAAGATCGGCGCCCCGCCCGTCACCGGCAAGAATGCCTTCGAATACACGGTCCGCACCGACGGCCGCTTCTCCGACGTCCGCGAGTTCCGCTACGTCATCGTCAAGTCGACGACGACAGGCCGCCTGGTGCAGTTGCAGGACGTCGCCCGCATCGAACTCGGCGCCCAGGACTACGTGACGAACAGCTACCTCAACAACGACCCGGCCGTGGCGCTCGGCATCTTCGCCCGCCCCGGAACCAATGCGCTGGATACCGCCCACCAGATCCAGACCATCATGAAGGACATCTCGCAAACCTTCCCGGAAGGGATGGAGTACCGGATCGTCTACGATACCACCGAGTTCATCTCGGACTCCATCTCCGAGGTCTATCGAACCATCGCCGAAGCCGCGATCCTGGTGGCGATCGTCGTTCTCGTGTTCCTGCAATCCTGGCGTACAGCACTGATCCCGATCATCGCGATTCCAGTGTCGCTGATCGGCACCTTCGCCGTGCTGCTCGCCTTCGGCTTCTCGCTCAACATGCTGACGCTCTTCGGCCTCGTGCTGGCCATCGGCATCGTGGTCGATGACGCCATCGTCGTGGTCGAGAACGTCGAGCGAAACCTGGCGCGCGGGATGACGCCGAAGGAGGCGGCGCATGTGACGATGGATGAGGTCGGCACTGCCGTCATCGCCATATCGCTCGTGTTGATCGCCGTCTTCGTGCCGACGGCCTTCATCCCGGGCATATCGGGTCAGTTCTACAAGCAGTTCGCCGTCACAATCTCGGTGACGACAGCCATTTCGGCCCTGAACTCGCTGACGCTCTCGCCGGCGCTGGCCGGCATCCTGCTCAGAAGCCACGATCATGAGCATACGCGCAACAACATCGCCCTGCGCTTCGGTCGTGGTCTCGCCAATGGCTTCAACCGAGGTTTCGACCGGCTGAGTTCCGGCTACTCCTGGATCATCCGTCATCTCGTCAGCAGCTGGATCGGCCTTACCGGCTCGCTGCTCGTCTTCGTCGCTCTTCTTGGTGCGACCTATTTCATGAGCACCAAGGTTCCCTCGGGCTTCATTCCGACCATGGACCAGGGTTACGCCATCGTCGTCATTCAGCTTCCCGACGGCGCCTCGCTGGCGCGTACCGATGCCGTCGTCAAGCAGGTGGGTGACATCGCGCGCACAGTTCCCGGTGTCGGCAACGCCGTGCAGTTCGCCGGCTTCAGCGGTGCCACCTTCACCAATGCCTCCAACGCCGGCGTCGTCTTCGTACCGTTCAAATCCTTCGCCGAGCGCGAGGAAGGCGGAGAGAACGCCAACCAGATCATCGGTCAGCTGTTCGGCAAGCTTCAGAGCATCCAGGAGGCCTTCATCATCGCCATCCCGCCGCCATCGGTGCGCGGCGTCGGCAATTCCGGCGGCTTCAAGATGCAGATCGTCGACCAGGAAAACCCCGACATGACCCGCGTCCTGGGCCTCGCCCGGCAGATGATGGGCGCGGCGGCGACCACCGAAGGGCTGACCGGCGTTTTCACCACCTTCTCAGACGCCAGCCCGCAATACTATCTGGCGATCGACCGCGACAAGGCCCGTTTCCTCAACGTGCCGATCCCCAACATCTTCAATGCGCTGTCGATCAACCTCGGCGTCGCCTATGTCAACGATTTCAACGCGTTCGGCCGTGTCTACCAGGTCCGTGCCCAAGCCGACCGGCAGTACCGCATGGACCGCGAGGACATCCTTGCGCTGAAGGTGCGCTCGGCCACGGGCGCGCTGGTGCCGCTCGGCACACTGATGGATATCCAGGATTCCAGCGGCCCCGCGCTCGTTCAGCGCTACAACATGTATGTCTCCGTGCCGCTGCAGGGCAATCCGACGCCGGGCACATCGACCGGCGAAGCACTGCAGAAGATGGAGGCGCTCGCTGCCAAGATCCTGCCGCCGGGCACCAGCTTCGAATGGACGGAACTTGCCTACCAGGAAACCCATACCGGCAACACGGCGATCTACATCTTCGCACTGTCGGTGATCTTCGTTTTCCTGGCGCTCGCCGCCCAGTATGAAAGCTGGGTGCTGCCGCTGGCGATCATCCTGATCGTGCCGCTGGCGGTGCTGGCGGCGCTGATCGGCGTCTGGCTGCGGGGCATGGACAACAACGTGCTGACGCAGATCGGCCTGATCGTTCTGATCGGCCTCGCGGCCAAGAACGCCATCCTGATCGTCGAGTTCGCGCGTCAGGCGGAAGAGGAAGGCAAGTCGCCGGTGGAGGCCGCGGTCGAGGCCAGCCATCTGCGACTGCGCCCGATCCTGATGACGGCCTTCGCCTTCATCTTCGGCGTCCTGCCACTCGCAATCGCCACCGGCCCCGGCGCCGAAATGCGCCAATCACTCGGGACGGCCGTTTTCTCAGGGATGCTTGGCGTAACGATCTTCGGGCTTTTCCTGACACCCGTTTTCTATGTTGTGCTGCGCTCACGCCGGAAGAAGGCCGCCCGGCCCGTCGAAACCGGAACACCCGACGGAGCGGCACCGCCGGCCGAAGCCTCGTCATGACGGACGGCGTGCCAGCGTGCCCTGCTTGTCGCGAGAGCCGGAGAACAACTTCTTCATCGGCTTCTCGACCATCTCATAGGCTCCGCAGCCGAGGATGACACCGGCGATCACGGCAACGAAGGTGATCAGCAGGGCAGACATACCGGCAGCCTGCCCGGCCTTGACGACGACAGACACGGCGAAGGTGTGCCAGAGGTAGATCGAGTAGGAAGCGCCGCCGAGATAGGTCAGCACCGGCACCCGGCCGATGCTGCCGTCGGCCTCAAGCGACACCATGCCGTAGATCAGCGCCATCGCCAGCGGTCCGCAGATGCCGGCGTTGAACTCCGCGCCCATCACATGGATGGCGGCAAAACCGGCCAGCGAGGCGCCAACGCAGGCAAGACCAAGGCTGGTGCCGGCAATCCACCGGCGCAGCCACAGTTCGGCCAGGAACACGCCGCCGAGGAATTCGAGAATGATCGGCCGCGTGTAGCTGTAGAGCGCCGGTGTCGTCGGCTGCAGCAACTGTCCCGCCAAAAAGAAGGCCCCGAAGAGCGCCGAGAGAAACAGCAAACGCCATTTGCGTGGCAGGAAAAGCGCGCCCGCGAACAGCACATAGAAGAACATCTCGAAATTGAGCGTCCAACCCTGCACCAGCACCGGCCAGATCTCGCCGTCGCTCGGGGAATGCATCGGAATGAAAAGCAGCGAGGCAACGATATGCGGCCCGGTCAGTTCAAGGTTCGGAAATAGCCCCACCACGGCGCCGGCAATCATGATTGCGGTCACCAGCCAGTACGTCGGCGCGATGCGGCGAATGCGGTCGAGCAGGAAGCTCTGCGGCGTCATCGGCCGGCGCTCGCTGAGCACCCACATGATGAAACCGCTGATCACGAAGAAGACGTCGACGCCGGCGGCACCGATCGGAAAAGGCTCGCCGGCCTTTTCGGCCGCGTGGAACACCACCACCGCAAGGGCTGCGAAAGCGCGCAGATATTGGATGCCGTAAAGGGTTTTCATCCGGTTTCCTCAAATGTCCGGTCAACTGCCGGGCGAAAATGCTAATGACGTCAGTGCAGCACAGGTTCCGATGGTCGCGTCTGTGCCCATCCTTGGGCGACGGGTCGGAGACGCGCGATCGCCAGTTTTCCCGCGCAGAAATAAAACAGGAACGTGCCGATGTTGTAGGGCGTCAGGATATCGATCTCGACGAAGGAGCGGATTGCCAGCAGGATCGATATCGAAAACAGCAGATAGGATTCGTCGTTCCTGATGTCCTCGATCAGCCGGCGGAGATGCCCCCACATGATTTTCAGGAGCGTCACCGCAAGGATCACCAGCCCAACCAGACCAAGCTCCACCGTCGTCTCGATATAGGTGTTGTGGAAGTGGAAGCCGGAGCGCGAGCCGATGAAGAACTCTTTCCACAGCCGTTCGGGTTCGGAAAAGCCCTGCACCCAGTAGGCCTGATAGCCGATCCCGAAGATCGGATTGTCTTGCGCCGCCTCGATTCCCTGCTGCCAGAGATAGGTGCGACCGGTCAGCGTCGAATCCTTGCCGAAAATACCCAGCACGGCATCGACCGCGCCGAGATAGACGCCGGCGACCACCAGCACGATAACCGCAACACCGCCGCCGACCACCAGCAGCTTTCGCTGATCAGGTGTCAGCGCAAGAACGACGCGCAACCCTACCATCAATGCAAGCACGACAACGGCCGTCAGCACCGAGGTCGCCGATTGGCAGACGATCAGGCAATAGGCCGACAGCAACCCGACGAACCCGGCAGCGGCCATCCAAAGACGCCGCTCGCCGAAGATGAAGACGGCGGCATAGCAGACGATCAGGCCGAGTGAGGCATAAAAACCCAACTGGTTCTTCGACGCGAAAGCGCCGACGAAGCTGTAGGTGCCGTCCATGACATCGAGCTCGTAATGGCCGAACAGCAGCGAGTAGATCAGAACGATCCCGGTTCCGGCGATCATGCCGATCGTCAACGTTCTGGCATCGAGCACCCGTACGGCAATCAGCGTGCAGATGATCTGGCTGAGATACTGAATGCTGGCACGCATCGAAACGCTTGGTACCGCCGACCAGAAGACCGACAGGAAGGTCAGCACGCCAAAGGCCAGTATCCAGAGGTAGTTGTTGTAGTTGCCGAGCACCCTGCGGTAATCCACCGCAATCAGCGGCATCCACAGCGCATAATAAAGAAGGATCGACACCTGCCCGAACACGATCGAGTAGGCGAAGCAAAACATCGATAGCGCCACGGCGGGAACGGCATAGACCACATTCCCGCCGGGCTGGATGAGCGCCGACTTAGCGATACGCATAGTGCCTCGTTACCTCATGGCCAGTCCGGCGGTGACCTTGATCAGGTCGCCGGGCTGCAGTGCGGTGTTCTCCTGCACCGGGATTTCCTTCGGCGTGCCATCCACATCGCGAATGATGGAATAGGCAATGCTGGCAGCCCCGGTGGAACTGTCGAACCGCGCGGCATCCGTCGACTGCGTCAGTGCCTCCGACATCAGCGAATTGCTCGTCTGCAGTTTCAGACCGAGTTCATCGAGCTGTGCATCCGTGCTTTGCTGTTCCTGCGCAAGTTGCGCATCCCAGTCGTTGCGAAGGGTGATCTCGTCCTGATTGGCCTTGCTAATGTCCTGCTTGGCCTTCAGCGAATTGGTATCGATGTCGAGAAGCGTCGCCTCGAGGTCGGCGGCACGCTGCTCGGCCGACATCTTGCGGGCACTGAGCACCAGTCCCTTTTCCGCAAGATCATCGACCTTGTCACGATCCGCGGTCGCCAACTCGAGCTGGCGGGTCTGCGTCTCGGTTTTCTTGGCGAGCGAATCGACTTCGCTCTGCAGCAGGCCTCTGAGGTCGTCGAGCGCCTGAAGCTGCAGCGTCAGCCGCTTCTTGCGCGACGTCATCAGCGCCATTTCGCTTGCGGCCAGCGCCTTGGCCTCGGGCTGGTTCTGCAGCTCCTTGGGCATCTCGAAACTGTCCTGGTTGGCCGTCTCCGCCCGCAGGCGAGCCTGCTTGACCAGCAGCCGGGCCCGATCCGCCATGTAGACGACGGCGTCACCCTTGGCGTTGATGAAGTCGCGGGCAAACCGCTGCCCGGCCTCGGCGCGGCGCAGACCGCCGGCCAGGCTGACCGCCTTGACGACGGTGAGATTGGGCGCGAACGGGTATTCGCCCGGCTTCTCAAGGTCGCCGGAGAGATAGATGGGGCGGAACTGGGCAAGCTCGACCGAAGCCGACGGGCGGTCCTTCAGAGCGAACTGCTTCTGCAGGGCCACGCCGATCTGCTTGGCGATGGCGTCCGTCGTCTGCCCCGATGCCGGCAGATCGCCGACGAATGGCAGGGAAATGTTGCCCGACGGGCCGACTGTGTAGTCGCCGCTGACGACAGACCAGTCGCGGATCGTCCCATCCGCCGTCTGCCATTCAGCCACCCGAATGGTGAGTTTGTCCATCGTCCCCAGGCGATAATCATCGGCACTGGCAACGAATGAGGACAACAGGAAGGCACTCAACCCGGCAGCAATCGCCACACCGGATCGCAGAGCACGGGATCGCCCAGCCTTGCCGTCAGTGAAAGGTTTGTTCATAGATTTCCCCGTGTTTGGGCACGACAAGGCACAAGGCTCTGCCGCGCGGGCGCTCTTTGAATTGGTCGACCGCAGCGTCAATAGCTGCCGCGCTGGGCGCAGACCGCAGGAATGGTCTTCGCAATGATCGCGACATCCTTGGCCATGGACCAATTCTCGACATAGTGGGTGTCGAAAGCGATGCGTGCGGCATACGAAACGTCGTTGCGTCCGCTGACCTGCCAGAGACCGGTCAGCCCGGGCCGTGACTGCAGATAGAAGACGGCGGCATGTTCGTACATTTCCAGCTCGTCCTGAACGACAGGCCGGGGACCGACGACACTCATTTCACCGCGGATGATGTTGAAGAGCTGGGGCAGCTCATCAAGGCTCAGCTTGCGCAGCACGGCGCCGACGGCAGTAACCCGGGGGTCGTTCTGCAGCTTGCGTGTGGCGCGCCATTCATCCATGGCGCCAGGGTTGTTGCGCAGGTGATCCTGCAAAACCTTGTCGCCATTGGTCACCATCGTCCGAAACTTAAGGCAACGGAATTCTTGGCCGTTATGGCCGATGCGGCGATGTCCGTAGAAAGCCGGACCCTTGTCGGTCAGCTTAACGAGCAGCATCACCATCAGGAAGATCGGGCTCAGGAACAGGAGACCGAGGCAGGCGGCGGACACATCGAATGCCCGTTTTGCGAAACCGCCTGTGGGCGGAAACGCGCTTTTGTGAACTGCGCCATAGAATGGCGAACTGTCCGATCTCGTCGCAGACTTCATAGAGGTAACTCCACTTATGTTTGCCGATTGGTCGGTTAAGGCTCAGGGCGCTTAGCTAGCGCTGACAAGTTGGGAGTGTATGAGCGGAATTTGTTTTTTTAAGCCACGTTTTTAAAACGACCGGTTTTCGATCGGTTTTGGAAACGTTTGCGCAACCATTTGTATTTAAGTGATCACTGAAACATCTCTAGATTTTACCTATGAACACCAAACGAGCTGTAACGACAGCAATAAAGAGCGGCGTCTTTGCTTGGCATTCCAAAGATACGGAAGGTTATATGTTTGCCGTGGCCCTTTTCAAAGTTCTTTGATGGGCCGGTAAGTTCTATGTAAGAGCTTTATCTAAACTTGCTGGAACCGCTTTTATTGCATTGCAGCACAGATTTTGCGACGCACCTACAAATCGTTTGAAATTAAAACTTTGTAACAAAAGTTGAATGTCAAACGGCCCGGATCCACTCAAGCGGGAGTAGATTGTGGCACAAACAAGAAAGTGCATTGCCAAAATCGACACAACCCTTGGATCGTAATAGAGCCTTAATGATCTTTTCCGATTGCCACGAAACGATGCGGGTACGTGGCATTTTTACCAATGTCCGGAACAAAGCTTTAATATCGCGCTTGTAGTACCGGATCACCGAAGCAAAAAATGTCTTCGCCGCTTTAGTTACATAACGAAGTCCTGTAAAACGAATCTACAAAATGGTCCTTGTGGATCGCCCTATTCGATGACTGTTCATTGAAGGCGGCCATATGGGGAGGCAACAATGTATGCACCTCGCGTTTTCGTTAGCATGTTCGGCGCACTTCTGGTGTTTGCCGTCGCCACCTATTGGCTCAGCGGCTCTCTCTCCGGTACGCTGATCAAGACGGCAATCTGCGCCATCCTCCTTCAGGTGGGGTACTTCGGCGGCGTTATCTACCTCGTCTGGAAGGAAGCCAAGCAGCGCAACGGCAGCAAGCTCGCTCCCAGCCGCGTTGAAGATGCGGAGAAGCTTCATGTGACGCCGTTCAACAGCTCCGAGCCGTTCAACCGCTGAGTGGCCACCCGGCCGAAACCGCCCGCCTCATCCGACCAAACCGACGCCCGTAACATCATGTGAAAGCGCTATGCGTTGTCTGTCGCGCTCCGACGTCCTAGGTCTTGGACGAACAAACGGAGGTAAAGCGTGGCTGAAACAGCGGGCATATGCGTCATCATCGCCGCCAAGGATGCGGCCGACACCATTGAAATGGCAGTCAGATCTGCGCTTCGCGAACCCGAGGTATCCGAAGTTGTCGTCGTTGACGACGGATCGAGCGATTCGACCGCAGAGGCCGCTGGACGCGGAGATGACGCCAGCGGCAGGCTCAATATCGCCAGGTTCGACAAGAACAAGGGTCCCTCCGCCGCCCGCAATCATGCCATCAACATCTCCTCTGCGCCGCTGATTGCAATTCTCGATGCCGACGATTTCTTCTTCGCCGGTCGCTTCGGACGAATGCTGGCTGAAGACGACTGGGACTTCGTGGCCGACAACATCGCCTTCGTCGATGCAGAGACCGTGGCGCAAGCGCCGCAAAAGCTCGACCAGTTCGCCGACGACCCATTGTTTCTCGACCTTGAAACCTTCGTCGAGGGCAACATCTCGAAAGCCGGCGTCCGGCGCGGCGAAATCGGCTTTCTGAAGCCCATCATGCGCCGCAGCTTTCTGGACAAGCATGCGCTGAGATACCGCGAGGACATGCGCCTCGGGGAGGACTATGAACTCTATATCCGCGCATTGGCCCATGGTGCCCGCTACAAAGTCATCCACAGCTGCGGCTATGGCGCCGTGGTGCGTGGAAACTCGCTGAGTGGAAGCCATCGCACCGAAGATCTGAAGCGGCTCTATGAGGCCGACCGCAATCTGCTGAAGGCATTCCCCGATCTCAAGCCGTCGGCTGCCAACGCAGTGCGCCGGCACGAGCAGCATGTGCGCGGCAAATACGAGCTGCGCCATTTCCTCGACCTCAAGAACCAATCCGGAGCGGCCTCGGCCATCGCCTACGTGGCGGCACACCCGTTGGCATTTCCGGCAATCGCCTCAGGCATCCTGTCCGACAAGACTGAGCGCTGGCGCAACCCGGCCGGCGTCGCCGTAACCGCGACGGGCGACCGTCTGCGATATCTTCTGGATGCGCCGGCCAAATAGGTCGCTACTTCGCCACCTTGTTTGCCGCCAACTGGAACGCACTTTGGATGAGGCGGGGATCCTGAACCAGCCAACGGGCAAGCAATCCGAAATCGGGCCACTGGCGCCGCTTGAGGCCCCCGACTTGTCCCCATAGAGCCTGCTTGCGTGCCCGGCTCTTGTACTCCCTGATGGTCGCGGTTTCACGCGGTCTTGACGCGAAGCGGCTCTCCAGCCTGTCCAGCGCCATCCAGGTAATGAATTGCTGCTTGAGATATTCCGGCGAGGTGTTGTCAACACCGTGGAAGATGTTGATCCCCTCGCCGCGCAACGCTCCGGCATCGGCACAAAGCAGAACCTGCTTCGCGGCAAGCATGCAATCGCAGAAGAAAAGAACATCTTCCGCCGCCAGCCGCAGCGCGGCGTCGAAGCGCACCTTGTCGATCAGCGGACGGCCGATCACCATGCATGACATGTGCAGGAACGCCCAGTCGTTGATCATCACGCCGGCAATATCGGGCACGTCAAGAATGTGGGGCGTTTCCATCAGACGCCGCGCGCCATCGATTTTTTCGAGCGCGGCGATACCGAAGTGATAATCGAACTCCTGTCCACCCTCGATCGACGCCCAATAGCAATCGCCACCAAGCGTATCCATCGCGCTCAGCGCGTTGCGCAGGTGATCCTCCGTCCAGAAATCATCGGAATCGAGAAACGCAACGTATCTCGTTTCAGCAGGAACATGATCAAGCCCCGTGTTGCGGGCGCCGCCAGGACCGGCGTTCGACTGACTGACGACGGTGATTCGCGCCCGCTGCTCGGGAGTAAGCGGCGCAAGTTCGCTCGCAGGTGCATAGGGCGACTGGTCATCAACGACGATGATCTCGAAATCCTGGAAGCTCTGCGAAAAGACCGACGCCAGCGCCCGTCTGAGTATACCGTCATCCCGCTGATAGAACGGGATAATGATTGTAAAGATCGCCATACTCTGTCCTTGAGGGGTTCGAATTGGTGCTTCGGTTCGCACACCTACCGGCCAAGTGTTGATGGCAAGCTGCTGTACCCTACAAGCATCAGGGGCATTTCGGCCAAAATTTGTCAAAGGCGGCATTCTGGCCGAACGGTACGAGCTCACGCTAAAACGTTTCATTCCTGAGCAATTCGCCGTATTCCGACCATAAACCAATACGCGGCCGGCGGCCATCGCTGTAACATTTGCTCGTAATTGATAAAAATTTTCGTGCGCCGCACCACGTCTTTCTACGCTAAACGCGTGAATATAATCATTTTCTTGAATGCACTGGCCACGCTGACTTCTGAGCCGAAAGGCAACACTCCAGCCGCGTATTTTTTCCGCTGCATTACGGCAAGTAGAAACTGTCACGAAACCGGCCAGCCGATCACTTTTGCTGCACTGCCATATTTTCTCCCGTGAATTCGCCCTACCTTCCATCGCTGCGGGCTGAAGTCTGCTCTGATTGTAATAGTTGCAGAGGAGGAGCTGCGACCCGAAAGGAGTGACCGACAACGTGAATGTTGATACCAAAGTGTCCTCACGGATCAATCTGATGCGGATCGTGCTCATCTCGGGCATCGTCTTCGTACACATACCATTCGGCGACCAAAGCAGCCCTTTCATCGGAACCTACGGCGCCTTCGACTGGCTGAGGGTATTCCTCGCCGAAGCGCTGTTCAGAGTGGGCGTACCGTGTCTGAGTGCGATCTCCGGCTACCTGCTGTTTCGCGGCGGACTGGAGAATTTCAGCTACCTCAGGACCATTCGGACCAAATCACAGACCGTATTGTTGCCGTTTCTGTTGTGGAACGGTGTGTTCTTTCTGGCGATCCTGCTGGCTCTCGGCCTCGGTCTCGGCGACGGATATGTCCCAAGCCCCTGGCAAGCGACCGCGCGCGAACTGATGACGCAACTCTTTGCCGTCGAAGACTTTCCCGTGAATGTCCCGCTCTACTTCCTGCGCGACCTGTTTGTCTGCATTTTGCTGTCGCCGCTGCTCGCTTGGCTGATACGGCGGATGCCGCTGTTGACGCTGACGGTGTTGCTGGTGATCGCTGTCGTACCCGAGGCGTCGCTCTACATCGTGCTGAAACGCTCCATCCTCTTCAGCTTCAGCCTGGGCATCTATATCGGCCTCAACAAGGTCGATCTGAAAGCCTTGGATCGGTTCGCCTCATTGGGCGCAGTGCTGCTCCTCGGTAGCTGTGCGGCACTGGCGACCGTCATCTACATGACAGGGCCGAGCCTGCCGGATTGGGTGCAATTCCTGCGCAACACGCTGGCGATCGCAGGTGCGCTGGGCTTCTGGATGCTGTCGGCACCGCTGATCGAAACGCAGATCGGCCAGCGCCTGTCGAAGACCGGCAGCCTGAGCTTCTGGATTTTCTGCGGCCATTACCCGCTGCTGATCCTCATGTGGATCGTCTGGGGTAAAGTGGGCGTCAGCTTCTACCCGATCTTTTTCATCCTATCCCTCGCGGTCTTGTTCCCCATTCTGGTGGCCACGAACAGCCTGTGCCGCAAGATTGCGCCGCGCCTTTACGCTGTTCTGACCGGCGGGCGCACGAAGAAGCCCTCTGAAAAGACGGCATCGGCCGGCAACATCTCATCCAAACTCATCCCACAGCAAAGGTGAAACCACATGACGATCAAAATCGCCCATGCGCGAAAACTTTGCCAGACAGCCTGCCGAACACTCGGCCTCTTCGGCACAATCATGCTCGGCGCTTCGCCCCTATACGCCCAGCAAGCCGGCGGAACCTCCTTCATCGAGAACTTCGACAAGCTCGATCGTAGCGTCTGGTATGTCTCGGACGGCTGGAACAACGGCGCTCATCAGAATTGCACCTGGTCCAAGAACCAGGTGAAGGTAGATGGCGGCGCCCTGAAGCTGTCGTTCGCCGAAGGCCAGTTGAAGGACCGCAGCTACCTCTGCGGCGAAATCCAGACCAAGAAGCGCTTCGGCTTCGGCACCTATGAGGCGCGCATGAAGGCTGCCACCGGTTCCGGCCTGAACTCGGCCTTCTTCACCTATATCGGCCCGACCGACAAGCAGCCGCATGACGAGATCGACTTCGAGGTCCTCGGCAAGAATGCCGGGCAGGTCCAGGTCAACCAGTACATCAAGGCCAAGGGCGGCAACGAGAAGCTCGTGCCCGTCGCCGGCGATGCCGATCAGGGCTTCAACGACTACGCCTTCGTCTGGGAACCGGGCCGCTTGCGCTATTACCTGAACGGCAAGCTGGTTCAGGACGTCACCGATCCGTCGAAGATTCCAACCAGCCAGCAGAAGATCTTCTTCAGCCTTTGGGGCTCCGACACGTTGAGCGGCTGGATGGGCAAGTTTGCATACACCCAGCCGACGTCGCTGGAAGTCGAGCGCTTTGCCTATACCGCCCAAGGCGACAAATGCCAGTTCCCTGAATCGATCGCATGCACGCCGCTGAACTGAGCGACGCCACAGGCGCGCAGCAACCGAAAAGGAAATCCATGCTCAAAGTCCTCTATCTCGTGCACGATCTCGCAGATCCCGCCGTCCGCCGGCGTGTTCTGATGCTGCATGAGGGCGGTGCCGAGGTGACGCTTGCCGGCTTTCGTCGCGGCGAGAACCGCCTGGCCGAGGTGCATGGACTGACGCCGATCGAGCTCGGCCGCACGGCGGATGCGAAGTTCGCGCAGCGCATGGGCGCCGTGGCCAAGGTGATGACCGGGCTGAAAAGCCTGCTGAAGGGCGTAGACAAGCCTGACGTCATCATCGGCCGCAATCTGGAGGCGCTCGCCGTCGCCGATCGCGCCAATGCGCTGTTCGGCGGCGACGTACCCGTCGTCTACGAATGCCTGGATATCCATCGTCTGCTGTCGCGCGACGATCTGCTCGGCAAGGCGATGCGTGGCGCTGAAGCCCATTTCGGCCGCAACGCCCGGCTGATCATGACCAGCTCGCCGGCGTTTATCGAACATCATTTCGCGGCGCGCTCCGGCATGACGGCCGGAACGCTGCTGGTCGAGAACAAGGTAATCTCGTTCGACGATACAGCCCTTCAGCAGCCAATCGCCCGGCCATTGAAGCAGCCCGGCCAGCCCTGGAAAATCGGCTGGTTCGGCGCCTTGCGCTGCCGCAAATCGCTGAAGTTGCTTGCCGACTTCTCCCGCAGCATGCAAGGCCGCGTCGAGATCGTTCTGCGCGGTCGCCCGGCCTATTCCGAATTCGAGGATTTCGACGGTTTCGTCCGTGACGAACCCTATCTGACCTTCGCCGGCCCCTATCGCAATCCCGAGGATCTTCAGGCCATCTACGACGACGTCCACTTTTCCTGGGCGATCGATTTCTTCGAAGAAGGTCTCAATTCAAGCTGGCTTCTCCCGAACCGGCTATACGAAGGTTGCCTTTACGGCACCGTGCCGATCGCGCTCGAGGGCACCCAGACGGCTCGCTTCCTCGGCGACAAGGCCATCGGCCTCGGCATCCGCGAAGCCAGCGCTGCCGGCCTGCAGGCGCTGTTCGAAACCATGACCGGCGAACGCTACCAGGTGCTCAGCCAAGCCGTTGCCGAAACCGACCGCAAGACCTGGCTCGCCGACCGCAGCGACTGCCAGGCGCTGGTCGCAAACCTTTCCCGCCTCGCACCAGCATTCGCCGAGAGGGGCGAAGCTGCTGCGATCGTTCCCGAAACCGTATCTCAAGAAGGGTGGACAACCATGAAGTCTGATGTCTGTGCCAGCGTCTCCAGTCTCATCATCATCCCTTGCCTGAACGAGGAAAAGCACATCGAGGCGCTGCTCGGGAAACTGAGCCGGGAACTCGATCACATGAACGCCAAGATCGTCGTTGCCGACGGCGGCAGCAAGGATGCGACCCGCGAAATCGTCGCCCGCATCAGCATGACCGATCCGCGCATCGTCCTGCTCGACAATCCGCGCCGCCTGCAGAGTGCCGCCACCAACCTCGCCGTCGCCACCTTCGGCCGCGACTACGACTATCTCATCCGCATCGATGCCCACGGTGATTATCCCGCCGACTACTGCCGCCGCCTCGTCGAAGAAGCCGTCGAGACCCAGGCGGACTCCGTGGTCGTCGCCATGGAGACGGTCGGTTTCGGCATGTTTCAGAAAGCCACTGCCTTCGCGCAAAACTCCAAGCTCGGCAATGGCGGCTCCAAGCACCGCGAAGGCGCCAAGGGCCACTGGACCAATCACGGCCACCACGCCCTGATGCGCATCGCCGCCTTCGAAGCGGTCGGCGGCTATGACGAAACATTCAGCCACAACGAGGATGCGGAGCTCGACTACCGCCTGAAGAAATCGGGCTTCGGCATCTGGATGACCGACAAGACCCGCATGGTCTACTATCCGCGCTCCAGCGTCAGCACCCTTTTCCGGCAGTATCTCGGCTACGGCCGCGGCCGCGCCAAGAACATCCTGAAGCATGGCAGCATGCCGAATGTCCGCCAGATGCTGCCGCTTCTGGTCGTCCCCGTCTTCATCGGCGCCTTCCTTGCCGTGGTCAGCTGGGCAGCGGTGATCCCGTTCACCCTCTGGGCCATCGCTTGCGTCGGCTATGGCTTCTGGATGGCGATCGGTCAGCGCAATCCCTATGGACCACTGGCGGCAGTGTCGGCCATGGTCATGCATTTCGCCTGGTCCGCCGGGTTCTGGATGGAACTCCTGAGCTTCCGCGCCAGAAAGGTGGCCTCATGAGCCAGCAATCATCGAGCCCGACACCTCTCGTGCGGATAGACATCGGCATCTGCACCTATCGCCGTCCGTCGCTTGACGAGGCACTGCTGTCGCTCGCCATGCTTGAAGTGCCGGCGGGAACCAGCCTGCGCATCATCGTTGCCGACAATGACAAGACGCCGAGCGCCAGCGCCCGGGTCGAGGCGCTGCGCCCGCGCATCGCTCACGAGATCGCCTATGTGCATTGCCCGGCCTCAAACATCTCGATCGCCCGCAATGCTTGCCTCGACAACGCGACCGGTGATTTCCTCGCCTTCATCGATGACGACGAGGACGCCAGCGAGGATTGGCTGGTGGAGCTGCTCGCCACGGCAAATACGACCAAGGCCGACGCTGTCCTCGGCCCGGTCCGCAGCGTTTATGCCGACACAGCGCCGCAGTGGATGCGCGTGGGCGACTTCCACTCGACGCTCCCAGTATGGGTCGGCGGCGAAATCCGCACCGGCTACACCTGCAACGTCCTGTTGCGCCTCGCCTCCCCGCATGTCGCAGGCAGACGCTTCAACCTTGCCCTCGGCCACACCGGCGGCGAGGACACCGAATTCTTCAGCCATATGCATGCCGCCGGCGGCAAGATCGCCTTTGCCGAAAACGCCTATGTCTACGAGCCGGTCACCGAAAACCGCGCGGATCTCGGCTGGCTTGCCAAGCGTCGCTTCCGCTTCGGCCAGACCCACGGCAGGCTGATCCAGGAAACCGGCTCCGGCCTTGGCAGGCTGAGGCAGATCGGTCTTGCCGCCGCCAAGGCCGGCTTCTGCTATGCGGCAGCGCTCGGCTGCATCTTCTCGGCCGTGCCGCGCTACCGTTATGCCCTGCGCGGCGTCATGCATTCGGGCGTCGTCAGCGGCCTGCTTGGCGTTCGCGAGATCCGTCAGTACGGAACGGCGGAGGCCGCATGAAGCAAACCATGCCCGACGTCAGCTTCATCATTGCCGCCTACAACGCGGCAGCGACGCTTTCCAAGGCGATCGACAGTGCGCTCGCCCAGCAGGGCGTTTCGCTCGAAGTGATCGTCGCCGATGACTGCTCGACCGACGACACGAGGGCGATTGCCGAAGGCTATGCCGACCGCAACGTTCGCCTGATTACGCTTCCCCGCAATGGTGGTCCTTCCGCCGCAAGAAACGCCGCGATCTCCGCTGCGACCGGCCGCTGGCTTGCCGTGCTCGATTCCGACGACGTCGTCGAGCCGAACCGGCTGCGGCGGATGATCGAGCGCGCGGAAAAGGCAGGCGCAGAGATTGCCGTCGATAATCTGCGCGTCGTCAGGGCAGACGGAACGCCTGCTGAAACGATGTTCGCAGAAAGCACGCTTGCTCAGACACCGACGCTCACATTGCCCGCATTTATCCGCTCCAATGCGCTTTTTCAAACCACCCATAATTTCGGTTATCTCAAGCCGATCTTTCAGCGCGCCTTCATCGAAAGGCATGCCCTTCGTTTCAACGAAAACCTGAAGATCGGCGAGGATTACATCTTCCTGGCCAGCGCCATGGCGCTAGGCGGCCGCTGCGTCATCGAGCCCGCGGCCGGCTATGACTACCATATCCGCGAAGGGTCGATCTCGCGCGTACTGTCGCTTCACCACATCGACGCCATGATCGAAGGGGATAAGACCTTCCTTCGCCAAATCACGCTGGACGCGGAGGCCGCAGACGCCCAGGAATTTCGGGCAAAAAGCCTTCGTCGAGGAAGAGCCTTCCTCGTCCTCGTCCAGAATATCAAGGACCGGTCGATCCTCGGAGCGATCAGAACAGCCTGGGGCAACCCATCGGCAGTGGGCCATTTGAGCATGCCCATCGCCGCTCGGGTCAGCCGCGCCGTCGCGCCGCTCCGCAAACTGATTGGCCCGCAGGCCGACCTCACAGCCATCGATGGCGCGACCCGTTCCCGCAAAGGATAGAGCCATGAACCAACGGAACCTCACCTTGCACAGTACCCTGCCCAAAGCGCCCGACGATGCCGATAGCTTCATCGACATCGATCGCCTGCTCGCCATCCTGATGCGCCGCATCGGCTCGATCGCCCTTTGCGTCGGGGTCACCGTCACGCTTGCCTTGGTGTATCTGCTGTTTTCAACGGCGCAGTACACGTCGATGACGCAGATCCTGCTCGACGACACCATGACCAAATACGCCGAGGATGCGCCACCGGTGGCCAACTCGCAGCAGGTCGACATGCAGATCGCCAGCGCCGTCGAAATCCTGAAGTCGAACCAGCTGGCACTGCGCGTCGTCGACGCCGAAAATCTCCAGGACAACAGCACCATCCTCGATCCGCCGAGCTCGCCGATTGCGCTCGTCAAGTCGGGCGTCAAGCTGCTCGCCAGCGCCCTCCTCCCGGGCAAGCCACCGGTATCCGAGGAGCAGGCCCGCGCCGGCCGCCGCCAGACGGCAGCCGCTCTGCTGCAGGATGCGCTCACCGTCTCGCGGGTCAATCGCAGCGCGGTCCTTGCCGTTTCTTTCCGTTCGACCGACAAGCTGCTCGCCGCACGCATCACCAAGGCCTACGCCACCGCCTATCTCAGTGACCAGCTGAACGCCAACTTCGACGCGACCGAGAGCGCCTCCGTCTGGCTGCAGCAGCGGTTGACCGATCTGCGCGAACGCTCGCAGCAGGCAGCCCTCGAAGTCGCCACCTTCAAGGCGAAGAATGGCCTTACCTCTGCCAACGGCGAACTGATGTCGGAACAGCAGCTCGCCGACCTCACCAAGCAGATGATCGTCGCGCAGGCCGATACCGCCAGCGCGGAAGCCCGTTACAATCAGTTCAAGTCGATCACCGATCTTGGCCCGGACAGCGCCGTCAAGAACGCCACGATCTCCTCCGGCCAGACCAACAACAGCGTCATCGAGGAATTGCGCACCCGCTACAACGCAGTCAGCAAGCGCGAGCAGGAAGTCTCTACCAATTTCGGCGTCGACCACCCTCAGGCCGTCGCCTTGCGTTCCGAGCAGCAGGATCTCACCAAGCAGATCTACCGTGAACTGCAGCAGCTGACGTCTAGCTATCGCAACGAGTTCGAAGTCGCCCGCTCCCGCGAGGCGTCGCTGCGTCAGAACATCGATCACCTGACCGGCAAGAACTCGGAATCCGACAAGTCGCTGGTGCAGTTGAACGATCTGGAACAGCGCGCCGCAGCGCTGAAGACGCTCTATGAGTCCTATCTCGGCAAGTTCGAAGAAGCCTCGCAGCAGCAGTCGTTCCCGATCGCCAAGGCCCGCGTGATCTCCGAAGCCGGCGTCCCGGTTTCCCCCTCCAGCCCGAAGAAGACGATGACGCTTGGTCTCGCCCTCGTGCTTGGCCTGATGGCCGGCGGTGCGCTGACGGTGTTCCAGGAATTCCGCGAACGCTTCTTCCGCGTCGAGAACGATGTCCGCACCATCCTCGGCCTCAAGTTCCTCGGCTACCTGCCGTTGGTCGGCAAACCGCCGCGTGAGAGAAAGATCTTCCGCAATCCAAGCCAGCCGCCCGCGCAGCCGGATGAGCCCGTTGCCGACGACGGCGCCACCTTCGAGCGCATCATGCGCGTCGTGCTCGAAGCGCCACGTTCAGTGTTCGCGGAAACGCTGCGCAATGCCAAGCTCGCCAGCGACGTCATGTTCCTCGGCAGGACCGACCGCGTCATCGGCGTCGTCTCAGCGATGCCAGGCGAAGGTAAGTCGACCACTGCCGCCAACTTCGCCGCCCTGCTTGCCTCAAGTGGCAAGCGCACCCTGCTGATCGACGCCGACCTTCGCAATCCGGGCCTGACCCGCATGCTGAGGACACCTCCGCAGTATGGTCTCGTGGAAGCCGTTCTCGGCGAAGTGCCGTGGGCGAGTGCCGTGAAGGTGGACCCGACAACCAAGCTCGCCATCCTGCCAGTGCTGTCGAACGACAATCTGATGCACACCAGCGAACTGCTGGCCTCGCAGGGCATGTTCAATCTGATGGAAAATGCTCGCAAGATGTTCGACTACATCATCGTCGACCTTGCCCCGCTCGGACCCGTCATCGACGCCAAGGCCTTCGCGCCACAGGTCGACGGCTTCCTCTTCGTCACCGAATGGGGTGCGACGCCGACCAATGTCGTGCGCGACATTCTGAACGCCGACCCGCAGATCAAGTCGAAGACCCTCGGCGTCATCCTCAACAAGACGGATATGACCGAGCTCGGCAAGTTCACCAGCTTCGGCGCCACGGAACGCTATCGCAACAAATATGCGAGCTACTACGTCGAAGAATCCCCGAAGGCGAAGGCGCCGGCGAAAGCCGACGCCTGATCAGGTCGAAAACAGGTGCACCTGCCCCTGCCACAACCGCGCAACAGTCAACCTGTTGCTGCGGAAGGCGCCGGTGTCGAGGTTGAGCCGTGTCGGCTGAACATCGGGCTGCTCGACGGGCGTATGGCCGTGGACGATCAGCTTCGGCAGCGGCACCTGGCTCTCGATGAAGCGATGGCGAATGAACACCAGATCCTCGTCGTCCTGGTTTGCGATCGACCGCAGCGGATCGATGCCGGCGTGAACGAACAGCGTGTTCGGGGTATCGACCATGATGGGAAGCGAGCGCATGAAGTCGATATGCGACTTGGGCAACGACTGCCGGATAAAGGCGTCTAGCTTGCTCCGCGACGGGAAGACCAGCGGCAACTGCGCCGTATCGAGACCGTAGGAACGCAGCAGCGCATCCGCTCCGGCCTGCATCCAGCCGTCGAAAGACAATCGCCCGTCGATATAATCGAGCATCATGATCTCGTGATTTCCGGTGAGGCTGATCCGGTCGAAATCCTCGGGCGGCGGCGCCATCAGATGTGAGATGACCTGCGCTGAGGATGGGCCGCGGTCGATATAGTCGCCGAGCGTGATGATCAGCTTGCGGCCCGATATCCCGGATGCGTCGGCAACGATCGCCTCCTCCACCTGCTTCAGCAGGTCGAGCCTGCCGTGAATGTCACCGATCGCATAGATCGGCATGTGGCCGGTTTCGATTTCAAGCCGCGTGCGGGCGTTCGACGCCATGATGTAACCTCATGCTGAATATCATTTAGGCTGCCTAGACGCTGCTTCGGGTCGGGTCCAGAATGTCCCGCTTACGGCACCGCCCAAGCGGGCAATAACATCTCGATATCATTCACATTTCAAAAAAGACACGCGGTATCTTCGCACAGCCGTGCGCATGCGGCCAGACCCGTCGGATACCCAACGGCTGGCTATGTTAATGTCGCGATCAGATTTGATCTGCTTTGGCACATGAGGGCGGAGATCAGGCAATCCCGGCCTTCAACGAAGGTCAGCACGCCGCCAACGTGACAACACCGCACAACGCCGCGCCGGTCAGGCGACCGACAACGGCATGTCGTCGTCGACACCGAGCTTGTTGCCAGATGCCACGAACTGCTCCAGTGTCATGTTGTCGAGGATATCCGCTATGGCGTCCCGGACCTCGGTCATGGAACGCCTGACCTGACAGGTCTCGGGATCAGAACAGTCGTCGCAAGCTTCGAATGCCGTGCGGCTCGCACAGCGGATCGGCGCCAGCGGACCATCGAGCGTACGGATCACATGGCCGATGCGGATTTCGGACGCGGGTCGCGAGAGCGAGTATCCACCGCCCGGCCCCTTCTTGGACCGCAGGATACCGACATTGCGCAGTTCCAGCAGAATGGTATCGAGAAACTTCTTCGGAATGTTGTTGCGCGCGGCAACATCATTGATGAAGGCTGTTTCACCCGGAGCAAGCCGAGCCAGATCGACCAGTGCTTTCAGGCCGTATTTTCCTTTTTTTGTCAGCATTGGCGGTTGCTAAGCAGCTCCTCACATTTTATCTCCGTGGACGGAATAGCGCCAAAACAATGAACACACAACGAATCCTAATTATTTATATAGTTAGTGTCGCTCTCCCGGTGCGGTTGAAACGCATGACTTCGCCAGCGATGTAAAATCGCAACAAATCCGGGTTGAAACCGACAGAAAATGGCGCTGTTGCGACATCTTCAAACCAGTAGTTAGAGAACGGTCTCAGCTGCCACTGGAGCTGGAAACGCCTGCTGCGTCGGAAGCCCCTGGGTTCGGGCCGCCGCTTGAGAATACGACGACCGCCAAGGCGATCATCGCAATGACAAACGCCGCGGCTCCGATCAGCGCCCACACAGACAGCCGCCGCCCCTCGCTGAGCATCTGCTCTTCGGCATCCTCGTTACTGGGCTTCCCGCCCGCCGTCCGATTGTCCAGGCCGTTGCCCTTCATCTCGATACTCCAGCGCCGGTGTCCATCGACGAACTGTCTGCGCATCAGATCAGCGGATCACGCCCCTGCGCGATGCTTCTGTTCAGTTCGTCGGTAATATCGCGGGCGTCCTGCATGCTGAGCCCCGTAAAGTCCCGGCCGTTACTTGCAGCCGGAAGAGAGGTCAGCGTATCGACGATCATCCATCGATGTGGCGTCTCACGTCTGGCCTCGTAACGTTTCAGTTCCTCGGAACGGTCGCATCCCATTTCCGGTCATCTCCTGGAGCCATTCCTGACTATCTGTGCTTTCCAACGCATTCGACAAGGATACAACCGTCGATACCGTCAGCTCTCGCTATCGGGTACGTTGGCCTTCAGTTCCTTGATCCAGATTCGCGCATTGCCATCGGATGGCGCGCGCCAGTCGCCGCGCGGCGAAAGCGACCCACCCGAGGTCACCTTCGGCCCGTTCGGCGAGGCCGAGCGCTTGAACTGGCTGATCGTGAAGAAGCGGAACAGGAACACCTCCATCCATTTCCTGATGGTGGGCAGATCGAAGCTGCGGCGCTTGTCCTCCGGAAAATGCGGCGGCCAGACCCCGGCCCCGGCATCCCTCCACGCGCTATAGGCAAGGAATGCCACCTTCGAGGGACGCAGCCCGAAGCGGGTCGTATAGAAGAGCGCGAAGTCGTGCAGATCGTAGGGGCCGATCTTGTCTTCCGTGCTCTGCATCACGCCGTTTTCATCGGCAGGCACGAGTTCGGGCGAGATCAGCGTGCCGAGGATGCGCTCCATCGTCGCCTTGGCATCCGCATCGAAATCGCCGGTGCGTATCACCCAACGGATAAGATGCTGGATCAGCGTCTTCGGCACCGATGCGTTGACATTGTAATGGCTCATCTGGTCGCCAACGCCGTAGGTCGACCAGCCGAGGCCTATCTCCGAGAGATCACCGGTGCCGAGCACCAGTGCGTTGCGCTGGTTGGCGGCGCGGAACAGGAAGTCCGTGCGCAGGCCGGCCTGAACATTCTCGAATGTGGTGTCGTAGATAGGCTCCCCGCCGGCAAACGGATGCTTCAGGTCGCGAAGCAGCTGCAGCGCCAACGGCTTGATATCGATCTCCTCGGCCGTCACTCCGATGCTGCGCATCAGCGCCCACGCATTCGACTTCGTCTCGTCGCCGGTTGCGAAGCCCGGCATCGTGAAGCACAGGATATCCGAGCGCGGCCAGCCGAGCTTGTCGTAGGCGCGCGCCGCTACCAGCAATGCGTGGGTGGAATCGAGGCCGCCAGAAATGCCGAGGCACAGCCGCTTGATACCGGTCGAGCGGAGGCGCTTCATCAGCCCCTGCACCTGAATGTTGAAAGTCTCGTAGCAATCCTGATCGAGCCGGCTGGCATCGGCGGGCACGAACGGGAAGCGGCCGACCACACGCTCCAGGCCGATATCGCCCTCGGGCGCCTCGAACTGGAAGCCGACGCGACGGAATTCCCGGTCGGGCGTCAGGTTGACCGCCGCCGCTTCGTTGAAGGTGCCAGTGCGCAGTCGCTCAAGCCGCAGCCGCTCCAGATCGACGTCGGCGACGCACATTTGCGACGCCGTCGGGAAACGCTCCGATTCGGTGAGCATCTCGCCGAGTTCGTAGATGCAGGCCTGGCCGTCCCAGGCGAGATCGGTGGTCGATTCGCCCGGCCCGGCCGCCGAATAGACATAGGCCGCCATGCACCGCGACGATTGCGACGCGCACAGCATCTTGCGCGTCTCGGCCTTGCCGACGGTGACATTGCTTGCCGACAGGTTCACCAGCACCAGCGCACCAGCAAGAGCGCCGTACGTGCTCGGCGGCGCAGCAACCCAGACATCCTCGCAGATTTCCACATGAATGACGAAATCCGTGTGGTCGTCGGCGGCAAACAGCAGGTCATGCCCGAACGGCACGGTCTCCCCGCCGACACGGATCGTGCGCCCCCGCACATCGCGACCCGGCGCAAACCAGCGTCTTTCGTAAAACTCGCGATAGTTCGGCGGATACATTTTCGGCACCACGCCAAGAATCCGGCCGGCATGAATGACGATGGCGCAATTATAGAGACGACCGTCGCTCTGCAACGGCGCGCCGACCACCAGAACCGGCTTCAACGCGCGGCTCGCCGCCACGACATCGGCGATCGCCGCATCCACCGCCTGCAGTAGCACGTCCTGACCCAGGAGATCGTCGATGGAGTAGCCGGAAATACCGAGCTCGGGAAACACCATCAGGCCGACGCCTTTAGCGTGGCCTTCCCGGGCCATGTCGAGCGTTGCCTTCGAATTGAAATCGGGATCGCCGATCTCGCAGATCGGCGTGCAAGCCGCCACACGGACAAATCCCTGATCATACACCGAATAGAAATTCACAAATGCCTCCAGCAGCAAAGCGCTTCGAGGGTGATCTTTACATCCAAATGCGCCGACGCAAAACCGGATCTCGCCATCCGTCGATTCAAGCGCATCCTACCATTGCAGAGCATGGGGCGGCATTCAAACAGAAATATCACCCAAGGTTGTATATGCGAAAAATATGTCCCCATTGGCTGCGAAAGGTTACAGGATTGTCATAAAACTATGAGACAGACGCCTACTGCCCCGCGCTATCGAATCTTCTCTGACGAGCGATGAATGCCCCACCTGCCTCCCGTCCATATCGGACTGCTTCGGGAAACCTTTCCCGGCGAGCGTCGTGTTGCCCTGACGCCGTCGGACGTCAGCCGGCTCACACGCGGCATGGCAATCAGCTTCGAGCGCGGCTGCGGCATATCGGCAGGACACGACGACGAAGCCTATATCGCGGCCGGCGGCAATCCAGCCGGCGTGGAAAGCATGTCTGCAGCCTGCGATCTGATCGTCAGCGTCCGCAGGCCAAGCCACGATCTGTCGGCCGCGAAAGCCGCCGCCTTTCTCTTTCTCGGATCGAACAGCGAATCGCACGTCTCCAAAGAGATCAAAGCCGGCGCACTGGAGCTCGACCTTGCCGATCTCGAAGGCGTCGCGGATGCCGGCAGCATGGATGCATTCACGACGCAGGCGACCATATCCGGCCATGTCGCTGTGTTGGAAGGAGCACGCCAGCTCGGCATCGGCCACCCGATGCTCATGCTGGACGGCAGCTTCGTCAAGCCGATCAGGATGGCTGCGCTGGGTGCCGATGTGGCAGCGCTCCAGGCGATCGCCACCGCCCGGCGCCTCGGCGCTCTGACCTATGGCTTTGGTTTTGGCGAAGAAGACAGACAGAAAATCGAAGCGCTCGGCGCAAAATTCATCGCGATCGATCCAGCTTTGATTCGCTCTTCGGCAGCGCCGTCTCACGCTGCAAACATAGAGTCTCTCATGCAGTTGGCATCGCACCTGGCCCAAATGCAGCTCATCGTCGCGAGCGTTAGCGAGCGCGGCGAAGCGGCACCCGTTCTGATCGATGAAAGCACCATTGCGATGCTTGCTCCCGCAACCGTCGTCATCGACCTTGCCATCGGCAACTGTTCGATGACGAAAGCGGATCAGATCGTCACGAGCCGCAGTGTGCGAATCATCGGCTCGACGACACTTGCGAGCAATGAAGCAAATGAAGCCAGCCGCCTGTTCAGTGGCGCCATGAGCAAACTTCTGGAACGCTTGGCAACGACGGGTCTCGGCGTAGTGAAAAACGGTACAGACCCAATCATTCGCCGCCTTTCAGGTTGGCAGCAGACCGACGCGCGTATGACGTCCTGACCGATTTTTAAGCCAAGCATATTCCTAAATGGTGCAGTGCAGCATTGTAATTTTTATATAAGTAATTCATCTTATATCATTGAGAACGCTGTATTTTCACCCAATGCACTCGCCTTGGTAGCATTGCCAGAAACCACATAGTTTCCTTTTTGCAACACCCCGATTTTGCATCGCAAATATAACGAAATATGACTGTATCTGTAATTGATACATTCTAACCAAAATGTAATTTGGCGCCACGGGAACACGACGCTCCCGTGAGGGCTTGTTTGAAATTGGGGTAGGTAGGGCCGTTTTCGGCAATGATGACCTGTGCCCAATCCATATTAGATTGGACTCGACAATGACTATTAGAATGATGCTCATCAGCTCGGCTGCGGCTCTCGCAGCTGTCTCGGGCGCCCAGGCTGCCGACGCTATCGTTGCTGCTGAACCTGAAGCTGTAGAATACGTTCGCGTTTGCGACGCTTATGGCACCGGCTACTTCTACATCCCGGGCACGGAAACCTGCCTGAAGGTCAGCGGTTACATCCGTTTCCAGACCGGCGCTGGCCCGAACCGTAGCGAAACTGGCTTTGGCGCAGTAAACCGCTCTGACTGGGATTCCTATACGCGTGGTCAGGTTCAGTTCACGGCTAAGAGCGACACCGAATACGGCCCGCTCACAGGCGTTATCGTTCTGCAGACCAACGCCGACAACGCTTCCAGCCAGGTTGCCAAGCTTGACTCCGCTTACATCGACATCGCCGGCATCCGCGCTGGTCTTTTCTACAGCTGGTGGGACGATGGTCTCTCGGGCGAAACCGATGATATCGGTTCGGCTGTAACACTGCACAACTCGCTGCGTTACCAGTACGAAGCTGACGGCTTCTACGCTGGCGTCAGCGTTGATGAACTGGAAGATAGCCTCTACTCGACCGGCGAAAATGCCAACAACGTTGGCGTTGCTGTTGGCATCGGCGGCAAGGCTGGTATCTTCACGTACCAGGTAACGGCTGGCTACGACACCGACAACGAAGCCGGCGCTGTTCGCGCTATGGGCACCGTTGCAATCGGTCCTGGCGTTCTCGGTCTCGCAGGCATCTACTCTTCCGATCCGAACGCCTACTACCAGAAGTCGGAATGGGCTATCGCAGCTGAATACGCCATCAAGGCAACTGACAAGCTGAAGATCACCCCCGGCGTTCAGTACTATGGCAACTACGGCGCCATCAACGGCAACACCGAATTCTCCAACAACGACGCTTGGAAGTACGGCGTAACCGTTGACTACCAGATCGTAGACAACCTCTACGCCAAGGCAACCGTCAACTACCTCGACGCCGACAACGCCGACGGCGTAACGACGGGCTTCTTCCGCCTGCAGCGCGCGTTCTAATAAACACTCGGGCGCCAATCCTCGTCTTGCGTCGGGCCTTGATAGCTTGACGCAAGCGAGGAATGGCGCCCGAGCTTGAGTTTCTGATCAGATTGACCTCCGATCAGTTTACGGGGGGTGGAACGGTTTCCCTGCCGGGCCACCCTTTGCTATTCATAAAATGTCCTATCCAGCGGCGTAACGGCTGGTACGCGGATCATGTCCGTCACTGGCAGTTCCATGCTTCTCATGGTCGAGCCGCCGCAGCTCGGCAACGCTGTCTTCGATGGTCACCGACCCCAGCATGTCGACCACGGCCTGCTCGGCGCGGTCGCACAGATATTCCGACAGATCACCAATGTTTTCGCCGACCAACCCTTCGTGCGGGATCTCGTGGCGCGTTGCCCAGAGCTTCTTGTTGCCAGTCACCGATGCGTAGATCTGGCTTAACAGTATCTCGTTGCGGGGTCGGGCAAGTCGGATACCACCCTTTCCGCCGGCCGATGTCGAGAGAATGCCGCTGTCAGACAGCGGCGTCAGCAGCTTGCGCACGAAGCTAGAGTTGGTATCCAGCCCTTCGGCCAAGGATTGGCTTGTCGTACGCAGCCCGGCCTCGTCGTTGACTGCTACGCTGATGACGATCTGCATCGCGGTCGAAAAGCGTGTATCGATCATGCCGATCTGAAGCCTTGGGTTAACAATCAACTAACGCGGGAGGATGCCTCCAAAGCATCACTCTGCAACGTTGTAGTATCAGATATTTCCCTGAGAAATCGATTGTCAATAATGGCACATCCAAAATCACGCGGCTTTGATCGCCTTGCGCTCGAGATTTTCGAGCGATCCTAAAGCCAGCCGATACGGCGCAATACCCAAAGGGTCCCAACCGAAATCACGGTGACGAAACCGACGATCACCACAAATGCCCAGGTGTCATTCACACCAGGAATGCCGCCGACATTCATCCCGAACAGACCAGCCACAACGCTCGGCGGCAACAACAGCGCGGCAAGCGCCGCGAGACGGTTGGAGTTGCGGGCGATCCGCTCGCTGATCACAGTGGACAAATCGTCGTGCAGAATACCGGTGCGGTCACGGATGGCATCCAGATACTCGATGAAGCGCATCAGCTTGTCGATCACTTCACGCAATCTTAGCTTGTCCCTCTCGATCAGCCATGGCGCGTCGTCGTGTTCGATCCGGTTAAGCGCATCGCGCTGCGGCGCCAGATAACGCCGGAGCTGCACCGAGCGGCGGCGGAGCAGCTTCAGACGCTCGCGCACCTCGCTGGCCTCTCCGTGGAAGATCATCTCGTCGAGCTCGTCGACCTCCTCGTCCATCGCATCCAGCACCGGCTCGAGATCGCGCACCAGCTTTTCGCCGATCAACGCCAGCAGATCGCCGCTGCGCTGCGGCCCCTTACCCTTTTCGAGCGCCGCCCGGATATCGCGAAGCGCGGTGATATAGTGGCCGCTGTCGCGCAAGGACACGACGCGGTCGCCATCGACCCACAGGTGCAACGGCACCAGATCAATCTCCGGACCGGCCTCCTCGGCCTCTTCAGGCGCCGTGGCGCAGACCCCGCGCAGGATGATCAGCAGCCCGTCATCGACAGGCTCGACACGCGGCCGCGTCTCCTCCTCCAGAAGCGCCTCCGCCACGAAACTGTCGAAGTGTCCCTGCTGGTTGACCCATGTCGCCGCGGCTGGATGGTCGCGCTCGAGATGCAGCCAAATGACGCCATCGCCGGGCTTCCAGGCGCAGACGCCATCCATGTCGATCTGCCTGCAACCGCCGCGCCCGTCGAGCAGCAATGCGAAGCGTATTCCCGGTTCGACACCATAGCTTGCCATCGGCGCATTCACAGTCTTCATTGCCACCCGGGATGGTTAGAAGCATCGGCGATCAATCGACCTAATCGCACATTGGGTCGAACTGTAGCAGTTCGGCGAAAAGTCGCAATATCCCGGAAAGTTTCACTGCGTCCGCGGCGCTCGGTGCCGAAAACTCCCGGCCGACAGCTACCCAGTGCCGGGTTCAGCGCCGCAGTTAGCCCTGCAAGCGCCGCAACAACAAACCCAGGCGCTCCTCCGCAGAGCAGTCATCGAGACTGTGCCGGCTCGGCATTCCGCCGCCGCCCCGCTTCCTGATATCGCTGGGACTGTCTCCAAACGCCCGCTTGAACGCTCGGCTGAATTCGGCACCGTCGCTGAAACCGCGCTCCTCGGCGATCTGGAAAATCAGGCGCCGGTCGCTGGGATCGGTCAATGCAGCGTAGGCGCTCTGCAAGCGGCGATGCTGGATGTAGTGCATTACGCCGCCGAATGGCTCGAACAGATTGTAAAGCCTTGTCCGGGAGATACCAAGCTCGCGGCGCACCATCTCGGATCCAAGCTTCGGATCGAGAAGCCTGCTCTGCACCAGCTTCCTTGCCCTCTCGAGAAGCACTGTCGCAATCGGCCCCTCCGCGGCCTCGATATGATCGCGCGATGGCGAAACGCAGGCGAGAATCATCGCTCGCGTTGCCGCCGCAAGCCCGGGCAGATCGCCCGGTTGCAGCAGCTTCAGCCGATTGGAAACGTCGGTGAGATAATCGGAAAACAGGCGACCCATCCCGGTCGACAGCGTCGAGAACTCGGATTGGCCAAGCGTGACCGCCGTCTCCACCGAAAAGTCCCGGGGCACGAACAGCATCAGCATGCGGCTCTTTTGCCTGACGTCACCATCGAACACCCGGCCCAACGAGTGGATCTGCACTTCTCCCGGCCCAGCGCTGAAAGAAGTGCGTGATGTTTCCGTCTGAATGAAACCTGATGTCAGCAGCGTCATGGTCCAGTGATCGACCGGATCCCGCCTGACGTGCCCGGGAAGGCTGGAGAAAGACAGACGATCGGTGGTGATCTCGGCAAGAATCATGCTGCCGAGATCCCAGACAGTCTGACGGCCAGTAAACGGACGTGTGGCATCCTGATCGGCTGTGTCGGTCAACTCAAGCATGGCGCCAAAGCTGTTGCGCCAGCCCTCGAACTGTTCTGATCGTGTCTCGCCACAAGGAGTGAAATCGAAACAGGGGAGCATCTGCGGCTGAGGCGCCACCGATGTCGCCTCGACCACCGTCAGATGCGGCGGCTCTGCGATCTCGTCGCGCAGCCGCCGCTCAAGCAGCTCCGCATGTATCATCGCCTCTTCACCCGTCATCATCTTACCTCCAGCCGAGCAAGCGCTCGCTTCGGTTCGTCGGACACAGCACAGTGCCGCTTAATTTGCGGCTGCCGCTACGATGCTGAAATCGACCCAAGGCCGACTGAAATGCGAATGCGAAAAATCAAAGATGCTTCGGACGTCACGGTCCGGCGAGCAGACAACGAGGCGATGCGTGAATGGAGCTTTGATAAAATCGGCTGGAAAAGCGAAACCTAGCACATAGCCCGCGTAGAGCAGACGCTGCGCGGATGGAAGCGCAGTCCGGCCTATCGCTCCTTTTGACACGCCCTCCCCCCGGTTGCTCATGCCTCACAACAAACTACCCCTTTAGTCCTGTAAATTCAACTGACGCGTGAATAGTATATGCGCAATATAAAAAACTGCCACTCCATCGCCTGCTCAGGCTAGTTCTCTCGTTCCAATGCGGCGCCGCTTGAGAGCAGGATGGCGATCCATTTTGCAGAGGCGGTACCCGCGCAGTAGACAATGAAGGCGATTAGCATGGGTACGCCGATGAACGCGCCTGCAATCCCCCACATGAAGCTCCAGAAGAACACGGCAAAGATCACCGCAAACGGCGAGATTGCCAGCGACGTCCCCGTCAGCCGCGGCTCGAGATAGCTGCCGATGATGAACTGAATGACATTCAGGCTGGTGAAGATGATCGCAGCCATTTGCCAGGAATCGAACTGCGCTATGGCAAAAAGGGTCGGCAGGGCCGTAGCCACGAAAGGGCCGAGAAAAGGGATGTAGTTGAGCGCGAAGGCAATCGCGCCCCATGCCGCTGCGAGTTCGAGACCGGCCGCAAGCGCAAACAGCCACACGACGCAACCCGTCAGGATGCTGGCAAACGTCCGGACGACCATGAAGCGACGCAGCTTCGCACCGATGATCCTGTTGGCCGTGAGTATTCTGAGGCCATAGGGCTGGGCGGCGGGCAGGAGTAGGCGCCGGTTGAAATCCTCGACCTCGAGCAAGCCCAGCATGATGAAGATGAACACCAGCAGCGTAAAGCCGGCGAAACTGTTGAGCCGCCCGGCCATTCCCTGGACGAAGCGTACGAGCCAGGCCACGTCGAAGCGATCCGTCAACGGCCCGGCAACGGCGACACCATGTCCCTCAAGCCAATTCGACCAATCGATATAGATTGCCTGGAAACGATCAGCGTTGAGAAACAGCCACTGCGCCAGCTTGCCGAACCCCCATGCCACCGATGAACCAATGGCAATGATCGCGATCATGGTGATGACAAGCGTGATCAGGAGCGCCAGCAGCTTCGGCAGCCAGCGCTGAAGTTTCGCCTGGCAAGGCCATACCAGGGCAATGATAAACAGCGAAAAGATCAGCGGCGCGAAAATCGATTGCGCCACGTAAAGCAGCGCCAGAACGACGATACCGGTCGTCACCGAGCCGATCATCCGCGCGCTACCCGCGTCCTTGCCTATCCTTCGAACATCCATCAACCCGCCAATATCCTCACCCCGATTGCCGGCATAACTGTGCCCCAAGATCGGCTAGGCAGCAGCTGCCGCCTTCTCAAGCGCGTCGCGCAGCACCTGTTCCTTGGTCTCGTCGAGGGAGGTCTTGAGAACGACGCCGCCATAGGAGGAGATTTCCTTCAACACCTTGTCCGCGGTCATCTCCTGGACGAGCACGAACAGGGCTGCATTGCCGGGTTGAAGATTGGCAGCGAGATCCTTCATGAAGGCATCGTTGATGCCGACATCGGTAAGCGCCCCGCCGAGCGCGCCGGATGCCGCGCCGGCAACCACGCCCAGCAACGGATTGAGAAAGAGAACGCCGATCAAAAGCCCCCAGAAGCTGCCGGAAGCGGCACCGGCGGCCGTAGCATTGACCAGCTGGTTCAGCTTGACCTTCCCGGCATCGGTCTTCGTCGCGATCACCGCATCACCAAGCTTGATCAGATATTGCTTCTGCAACTCGAACAGCTTGTGGCGCACTTCCTCGGCCTTGGCCTCAGTCGGATAAACGATTGCTATCAGGTCAGACATGGCTACTCCCCCGAACAAGACTTTCCATTGAAATTCTTGCGCAAATCATAGCCATGTGCGGTTCGATTAAATTAGCAGTGAATCCCGGAGCTATGCATTCCGTCTCTTTCTTCTGCTGCTTTCGATAGGCATCAAGACTGAAAGAGGCGGGTTCCCAGGCGACAGATCAAGCCGGAGAGTGAGCGCCGATCCTCAACCGCCGGCAGCAACCGGTTGCTGCTCGGGCGCAGCCGGGCCCGCGGCCGCCTCGGACGTCGCCTTTGCCGGAATACGAAACCACAGAACGTAGAGAACCGGTAAAAAGATCAGCGTCAGCGCCGCCGCGACCACCAGCCCACCGATGACGGTAAAGGCCAGTGGCGACCAGAAAGGATCGCGGATGATCGGCAGCATGCCGAGCACGGTCGATCCGGCGGTGAGAAACACCGGCCGCAACCGCTGCGCTGTCACGTCGATCACACCCTGCCAGCTGCGCCCCTTCTCCTCCATCGCCTGATCGATCTGATCGATGAGCACCACGGAATTGCGGGTGATCATCCCGATCAATGCGATCATCCCCAGCACCGCGATGAAACCGACCGGCGTATTGGTGATAAGCATGATCAGGACAACGCCGATCAATCCCAGCGGCACGACGCTGATGACAAGCAACAGCCGCTGCACGCTCTGCAGCTGGAACATCAGGACGATCAGGATGATGATCGCCATGACAGGCAGCATCTCCACGACCGAGGCCAGCCCCTCCTCCGCACCCTCTACAGCCCCGCCGACCTCGATCTGGTAGTTCGGATTGGCCTGGCGGATTTCGTCGATCTTGCTCGCCGCCGCCTCCACCACGCTCGCCGCCATCACGCCTTTGGCGGTATCGGCCTGAACGGTGATGGTGGTCGACCCCTGGTGCCGCCAGATAACCGGCTGCGTCGTCTGGTAGTCGATCGAGGCGATGCTGGAAAGCGGCACGGTATGATTGGCGCCCACCGGAATCTGCAGCGAACGGATCGCGGCGATGTCGACCCGCTGATCCTCGGTCGCCCTCGCAACCACGTTGACGAGATAGATCGAGTCCCTCACCTGCGTCACCGGCAGTCCGGATGCGGTAGCAAACAGCGCCTGCGCGATCGCCGAGGAATTGAGCCCGACCAGCCGGGCGCGATCCTGGTCGACATTGATGATCACCTTGCGGATCGGCTCGTTCCAATCGAGATTCGGTTCAACGGCGCCCGGTATCTTGCTCAGCGCATCGGAAACCTGCCAAGCGACATCGCGCACGCCGGGAATATCCGGCCCGCTGATCCGGTACTGCACGGGCCAGCCGACGGGTGGGCCCATTTCCAGCGGCGACACGCGGATGATGATGTCAGGCATCTTCTCGTCGAGCGCCTTCTGCAGCCTCGCCTGCAAGGCATCGCGCGCGCCGACGCTCTTGGCGATCACCACCGCCTGGGCTCTTGACGGTGCGGGTGCCTGCAGATCCATGGACAGATAGAACCGCACCGGATCGGAGCCGACGTAGAAGCTCCAGTCTGCCACGTCCTCGTCGGATGCGAGCACCTCTTCCGCTCTGCTGACATAGCCCGCGGTCGCTGCCTGCGATGCGCTTTGCGGCAAGGTCAGTTGCAGGATCAACTCGGGCCGGTCGGACGACGGGAAGAACTGCCTGTTCATCGCCGACGACGCCAGAAGAGCGATGACGAACAGTCCTATCGTCGCGAGCACGACGATCAGCCGCAGCCGCATGCAGGCGTAGAGAAGCGTCTTGAAGCCACGGATCATAGCGCTGTCGGGCTTGGCTCCGCTCGCCGTACCGGATTTGAGAACCGCAAGGCCGACGATCGGCGTCAGCAGCACCGCGACGAGCCAGGAGACGATCAACGAGAAGCCGATGACCAGAAACAGCGACCGCGCATACTCGCCTGACGAACTGCTGGCAAATCCGACCGGTATGAAGCCGGCGATGGTCACCAGCGTTCCTGCGAGCATCGGAAAGGCGGTCGATGTATAGGCATGAGAGGCAGCCTTGACGCGATCATAGCCCTGCTCGAGCTTTGCCATCATGGTCTCGACCGTCACCATGGTATCGTCGATCATCAGCGTCAGCGCGATGATCAGCGCCCCCAGCGAGACGCGTTGCAGCGCGATGCCGGTGATATCCATGAACAGGAATGTCAGCGCCAGAACCAGCGGGATGGAAACGGCGACGGCGAGCCCGGCGCGCAGCCCGAGTGCCAGGAAGCTGACGCCGAGCACGATGACCACCGCCTGCCCGAGCGATGTCGTGAAACTGCGGATCGCGGTAGTCACCACAGCGGGCTGGCTCGCCACATGGGTCATGGTGATGCCGATCGGCAGGTCGTCTTCGAGCTTCTGCATCGTGGCATCGATGTTGCTGCCGAGCTGCAGGATATCGCCACCCGATGCCATCGAGATCGCGATGCCGATTGCCGGCTTGCCCTTGACCCGGAAACGCGGCTGCGGCGGATCGACGGTGCCGCGCACCACGTTGGCGATATCGCCAAGCCGCACGAAACCGGATGCCGTGGGGATGTTCAGTTCGCGAACGGTCTTTTCGTCGACCAGGCTGCCCGAGACCTGCAAAATCGTCCGGTCACGCTCGGATGTGATCAGACCGGCCGGAAGCACGGCATTTTGCGCCTGGATCGTGCCGATCACCGTTGCGGCGCTGAGCCCGAGACTTGCCAGCTTCTCGGTCGAGAACTCGATATAGATCGTCTCGTCCTGCGTGCCGATCAGTTGCACCTTGCCGATATTGTCGAGCTTCAGCAGGCGGGTGCGTGCCTCATAGGCCCAGTCGCGCACCTCGCGGTCGCTGAACCCTTCGGAGGTGAACCCATAGATGATACCGAACGTATCGCCGAAATCGTCGTTGAACGCAGGGCCGCGCACGCCCGATGGCAGCGTGCCGACCATGTCGCCGACCTTCTTGCGCGCCTGATACCAGGATTCACCGACGTCGCCGGGCGGCGTCGCGTCATCGAGGGTGACGTAGATGACCGTCTGTCCCGCGGTCGTCAGGCTACGGAGATTGTCGAGGTTCGGCACCTCTTCCAGCGTCCGTTCCAGCCGGTCGGTGATCTGGTCGGTCGTCTGCTCGATCGTCGCCCCCGGCCACGCCGCCGAGACGATCATCGTCTTGAAGGTGAATTCCGGATCCTCGTCGCGACCGAGGTTGATGTATGCGAGCACACCCGCGATCGCGCTGAGAAGCACAAGGAAGATCACGAGGCTCTTGCGCTCGATCGCCCAGGACGACAGGTTGAAGCCCTCGTTCATTCCGCTTGTCCTTCAAGCAGGCGGACCGTCATGCCGGGCCTGAGCTGTTGCACTCCCGCAACCACCACATTGTCGCCGCTGGCGACCCCCTTGGTGACCAGAAAGTCTTCCGTATCGAACCGATGAACCTCGACCGGCACGAGCTTCGTCGTCTTGTTGGCGGCATCCACCACCCAGACGGCATTCTGGTTGTCCTTGCTGAACAGCGCCGTCATCGGCAAACGCGCCGCCGGTTCGCCCTCAAGCCTGATGGTTCCCCGCACCGCGCTGCCAAAGCGGAAATCATCGGGTGCTGTATCCAGCCCGATCCGCACCGTGAAATTGCGCGTCACCGGATCGGCGGTTGGCGAAATCTCGCGCACCGTGCCGGTTGCCTTTGCATTGGGATTGCTCAGCAATTGCACGTCGACCCGGGCATTGCCGTCGGTTGTCTGGATCGTCGCCTCGGGCACCTGGAAGACCGCGTCCCGTGTTCCGAGCTGCGCCACCCGCACCACCATCTGCCCGCCACCGACGACCTGGCCGACTTCGCCGCCGATCGCGGTCACCACGCCGCCGGCATTCGCCTTCAGCACGCGGTTGTCGAGATTGGTCTGGGCAATCCGCAGACCCGCCTGTGCCGCATCGACCCCGGCCTGCGCCATGCTGGCTTGCGCGATCGCGGCATCGAAGGCCTGCCGCGTCGAAGTACGAGGGTAGAGTTGTTGCTGCCGCGCCCGCTCGGTCTCCGCATTCTGCTGCTGTGCCTGCGCCGAAAACAGGTTGGCCTCCGCCTTGCGCATCGCATCCTGCGCATCTTCCGCGTCGAGCCGGGCAAGAACCGCTCCGACCTCGACCATCTGCCCGACATCGACATCCCGCTCGCGGATTTCACCGCCCTGACGGAAGCTGAAATTCGTTTCGACCCGCGGCCTGATTTCACCGACCAGCGAGCCGAATGTATCCTCGGGATTGAACGACACGGCAACCGTCTTCACCGGACGCGGGGGTCGCTCCGCTTCCGCTTCCTCACGTTGGCAGGCGGCAAGAAGCAAAGTCGAGACAATGACGGCCAACACGCCGAACGCTGCGCCGGCTCTAGAAACGGAAGGCCCGATGGTCATGGCAATTTCCCCGAAGTTCTACCGGCGCACGGCCGCGCGGCATGATGTTGATCGGCGCTGAAAACCGGACGGAAGGCCCGAAAGAAAGGAAAAGAGAGAAGCGCGCCACGCAACACTACGGACCACGCGATGCGGCCCGCCTCGAACAATCCGTCACCTGCGCCCGCTGCCCAAAAAAGCTGTAAGAACAATCTCATGGATGCCACACCCGTCGCCTACGACGACTGCGCCCGCACGCTCGCCACCGTGCACGAACCAAACGCCGATACTCCCCTGCGCTTCCCGATCGGTACCCGCACCATCCCATGCCCTGAATACTGCGCCCCTTAGGACTATAGGGCCCTTCAATCCGCGAAGTGATCAGCAGGGAATCCTGCAATCTGGCTTGGCGTCCAGATTTCGTCGATAGGCCAGCCCGCATGGCGAAAAGCCTCTTAGGCTGGCAGGGCCTGTGAAATTGTCTTCCGAATGCAACGGAGTTGGCATAAAACTTCAGATAGAAACGGCCCGGCCGATTGTCCTGGGGAGGCGTCGCAGTTCATGGACTTGGTGAGTGTTTCAGCGTTTCGAGCCAGCCCATGATGCTGCTGCGTACATGCATAACCCTTCTCATCTTGGTGGCTCTGGCCGGGTGCGGTGGCCCGCGTGCAGTTCTCGGGCTGCCGGTTTCGGCAACCGGCACTCAGCCGTCTGCACTTGTCCCGATCTATGTCGCAACGACGCGAGCGCGCTCCGACAACCTCTCGCTGCCCTATTCCGCCCAGCGCTCTAGGACTCTGAACTTTGCCAAATTCGAGATCGGAATTCCCCAGAACCACGTTCGCGGCCGTGTCGAGAAAACCGGTCGGGTCCCTGACCCACGCCGGCATTTTTCGGCCCGCAGCTATCAGCCGTTGGCTGACCGGCGGGAGCTGATCCGGCAGCTGGACACCTCGCTGGCACAGCGTGCGCCGGAAAATCGCGAGATCTTCATCTTCGTGCACGGCTATAACAACAACTTCGCCGACAGCATCTTCCGCAACGCCCAGATCACCTACGACTACAACATCAAATCCGTTTCGCTGCACTACGCTTGGCCCTCAGGCGGGGCGTTGCCGCTGTACGTCTTCGATCGCGACAGCGCGCTCGTCGGGCGAAGAGGCCTAGCCGAAACGCTTGAGATCGCGGCGCAGACGAAGGCTACACGGATCGTATTGGTCGGTCATTCCATGGGCGCCTATGTCGTCATGGAAGCCTTGCGCGACCTGGCGATGAACGGCCATCGCGACGTCCTGAACCGATTGGGCGGCGTCGTGCTCGCGGCGCCCGACATCGACATCGACGTCTTCCAGAGCCAAGTCGAGGATATCGGCGATATCCCGCGCCCGTTCACCATCGTCGTCTCGCAGCGCGACCGTGCCCTGGGTTTCTCAAGGTTCCTCGCCGGCGGCCACCCGCGCGTCGGCAGCGGCTCGGATGTGCTGATGCTGCAGAAGAAAGACATCGGCGTCATTGATGTTTCGGATATCGATGGCGGCCGGCACAGCGTCTTCGCAAGTTCGGAAACGCTGATGGACGTGGTCAACAATGACGAGCTGATGCGCAGCCTGCTGCGCGACGACCGCCCGCCGCCGAGCCAGACCATGCTGGCGGACGGCGCGTCCGTAATGGAAGGCGCCGCCTCGCTGATGATTTTCCTGCCAGCCCACATCATCGGCGGCATGGTGCAGGCGGTCGGCGGACACTGAAGGTAACAAAGCTTCCCGACAGCAGCCGTCTTGCAACGAAGAAATCAGCGCATGGTGAAATGGAACGTGCCGAGCAGGTAGAGCGCAATCACGTAGTAAAGCACATGCAGTGCATAGGTCTGTCCGTTACCGGTATAGACTCTGCGCGTGACATCCGCCGCTCCGATGACCATGCCGCACACGCTGTCCCAGATGAAATTGGCCAGCGGCGTTACCAGTGGTGCGAAGGCCGCACGGTAGAAACGATAAAAATGCGTCGGTCCAGCAGGACCGGAACGTAGCCGCCTGGATCGGTAGATCAGCAGGAAGACCACAAGCAGAAAAAGCGCAACGACCACGCTGCCGGCCATCACAGGAACTGGGTTCCAGTAGGCGTAGATCATCTCCAGCGACATGCCCTGCCAGACCAGCGTCGAGGCGAAATAGGGATCGATCGCCGCAGAGACGGGATCCATGACCAGTTTCGGGAAGAATGACAACCCACAGATGCCGGCAACGAGGACGAGTTGCGAAACCAGCAACGGCAGCGGTGCTTCCCTCGCCGCGTCATGCGCCTGACGCCGGGGGCCGAGAAAGATCGAGTAGGCAAAGCGGAACATGTAGAGAAAGCCGATGAAGGTGGCCACCACACCGGCGATGGCGAGGCCGTACCATCCCCTATCCATCATCGCGCTCAGGAGCAGCCACTTGCCCCCGAAACCGGCCAGCGGCGGCAGGCCGGACATTGAGATCAGCGCAATCACCACGACAGCAAAGCTTACCGGCATTCGTCGTGCGAGCCCGCCCGTCTCCTCGAACAGTCGCGCGCCGGTGGACAGGATGACGCCCGCGGCAGCGAGGAACAGAATGCCCTTGACCATCAGGTGGTTGGCAACAAGGTAGAATGCGGTTACCCAGCCGAGATGGCTCATCAGGGCAATGGCGGTGATGATGTAGCCGATCTGGCTCATACTGGAATAGCCGAGCATCCGCTTCATATCGGTCTGCTGGAATGCCATGAGGGCACCGGCGATCGTCGTCAGCATCCCGATCCAGCCCATGACATGTGCCATCTCAAGCCCCACCTCGGATCGAATGGCAAGATAGGTGACCATGAACAGGCCGAAGACCGCGACTTTGCTGATCACCGCCGACAGCATCGCCGAAAGGTCGTCATCGGCTTCCGCATAGGCCCCGGGCAGCCAGACATGCACGCCGACAGCGCCGGCCTTGATCAGGAACCCGATCGCCAGCAGCATGAAGGCGGGCGCCGCGTCCGGGCCGGCCGTGGCAAATGCCGCGAGCTGGGTGCTGCCATTGGCGTTTGCGGCGATGCCGAACCCGGCAAGCAGGCAGAAGGCAGAGACCAGTGAAAACAGCAGGAACTGCAGCACGTAAGGATGGGCATCGCGCCTTTGCGCGATCAGGAAGTAGGATGAGAGGGTGATGATTTCCCAGTGATAGAAAAACTCAAGGCTCGTCGAGGCGCGCAGCAGACTGGTGATCGACAGCAACAGCACCGCCATGAGCGGATAGAAGCCGCGGCGCAGATCGGCACGATAGAGGCTGGCGAAGGCGACGACCAGCCCGCCCGCCAGAAGGAGCACGGCAAACAGACCGCGCAAGCCCTCCAGATCGCCAACTGTCCAGATCCCGACGAGCAGAACCGCGACCAGCATCAGAACGCACTTGATCCGCCCCGCAACACCGTCAAGCACGCAAAGACCAGCCCCCACGGCAAGCGGCGCCACGAGAAACAGCGACGTCGCACCCGAAAGGCGTGCCGCTGCATAGCCGCCGACAAACAGCGCGACCACGCATGCCAGTAATGGCACCAGCCTTGTCACATCAGCGCTGACCGTCGTTTCGCCGGATAGCGCACGCGTCGCATGCTTGAACCAGCGGAACATGTAGGCCGCTTCCAGCAGCGAACCCGCCAGGATGACCGCGATCCAGACATACCGTTCGCCGGCGGCAGCCTGCATGACCAGCTCCCACTTCGCCCAGAAGCCCGGAAAGGGCGGCAGGCCGGCAATCGCCACCAGAAACACCGCGAGAACGAAAAGCAGCAGCGGATTGCCGGCCACAACGGACCACCCTTCCACATCGCGGCGCGCCACGGTCCCGACCAGCCAGAACAGACCGGCCTTGGCGAAGAGATGGTTGACGAACAGCCCACCGACCACCAGCGGCAATGCCTGCGCCGCATCGAGCAGATGCAACAACGCCAGAGCCAACATCATCAGCCCCATCTGCGCGATCGAGGAATAGCCGAGCATCCGCTGCACGCTTGTCTGCTTGAGCCCGACAAGATTGGAAAACAGGAAGGTGATCGCGCCCGAAACGGCCAGAATGCCGAGATGATCCTCAAACAGCGGCAGAAGCTTGAAAAGCGCAAAGAACACGCCCGCCGAGACACCGACCGAGACCAACGCCGCTACGCCGCTATCGGCAGTCTCGTAGACATCGAGCCCCCATCCGTTGGCCGGAAACGGCTTGAGCTCGAGCACCAGGCATGCGAGCACGAACAGCAATGCCGTTACGCCGATCGGGCCGGCGATCATCTGTCGGCCTGCGATCATCTCGTCAATATTGAGCGTGCCCGTCATGTGGTAGAGAAGCCCGGCTCCGAGCAGGAAGAACGACGAGGCAAGAACCGTCGCCATGATGTATTTGAAACTGGCTGACAGCGCCGCCGGCGTCCGTTCGACGCCAAGCAGCCCGTACGTGCCGATGGACATGATTTCCAGGAACACGAACTGATTGAACAGGTCCCGCGTCATCACCATGCCGTTGATGCCCATGATCAGGATCAGATAGAGCAGCAGCGCTGTATAACTCGACCGCAGACGCTCCCACATATGCCAGGCACCGAGCACCGCGACGACGTTGACGCAGACCGAAAAGAAGCCTTCCCAGGCTCCAAATCGGAGGTTGATCGAAAACGGCGGCACGCTGCCGGCCGTCAGCACCTCGATGGGCAAGCCGGTGTGCTGAACGCGCCAAAGGCAAACGCACGACACGATGGTCATTCCCGACAGTGCAACGATGAAGCCTGCCGCTGGAAGTGGCTTGGCTATTCGGTAAAGCAGGGGAATGATGAAGCCGCCGCCGAGACCAAGCAGGAAAATGTTCAGCGGCTGGAAAAGGCCGTCTACCATCGAGACTCCGTCAGCGCATCGATCAACAGTGTTTTGTGCACCGCATATATGCGGACTGCAAAGGACAGCATGATCGCCGTCACCGAAAAGCCGATGACGATGGCGGTGACGACGAGCGCCGCCGGAATTGGATCGACTGCGCGGGTCGCAACATCCGCCGTGCTTAGCGCCTCGTCGATGATCGGTGCCGTGCCGCCGGTTATGTAGCCGGTCGCCACCAGAACGATGTGCATGCCGGTATCGACAAGCGAAAAGCCGATGATAATGCGCAGAATATTGCGATGCCGGAGTATGCCCCACAGGCCGATGAGCAGCAGCAGGAACCCTGTCGTCAGAAGGATTTGCGATATTGGCAGTGCCATGGCGCTTCCTTTCGCGCGGCTCAGTTGCGGAAGCGGTCGATGACGACGCTGAGTTCGGCGCCGACCTTGATACCGAGCAGCGCCGAGATCAGCGGGATCCCTCCCGCGCTGTGCAGCGTCCCGAAATCTCCGCGCGGCAGGATGTGGCTGTCGAGAAAGCCGCTGCCGGCGAGCATTCCAAGGATGCCGAAGCAGACGTAGAGCACGCCGGCGAGCGATTCCGTGATGCTGAGGAAACCGTGATGCATCGGCCCGTCGGGATAGGCGAGCATCAGCAGCATGACGCCGGACGCAACCACCGCACCGCCCTGAAAACCGCCTCCGGCCGATAGATGCCCGTTCATGATCACATAGGCGCCGAACAGGAAGATCAGCGGCAGCACCACCTCGGCGCCGTTGCGGACCAGTTCGCTTGGCTCCCGCCCGCCGCCGCCCGTCGCAAGCGGCCTTTCTCCCGGATCGCCGGCGAGAAGCACTCCGACGCTGGCCGCGACCATGAACAGCACGGCGACCTCTCCCAGCGTATCGAAGCCGCGATAGGTGATCAGAATACCGGTCACCACATTGGGTGCGCCAAGATCGGCGGGCACCGCCGTCAGATAATGCGCGGCAAGACTGGACACCGCCTGCCGCTCTTCATAGCCGGCCACCAGCCCGGTGAAGATCACGCCGAAGCAAAGGACGGCCAACAGGCCGAAGGCGCGAGTCATGGCGATCCCTTTTCGGATGCGGCATCATCCTCGGCACGCAGCATGTCGACGATCGTGCTGGGCGCCATCGGCGTGCGGATCGCATGCGCCGCCCGCGACAGCGCATGCGACGACAGCGGATTGGTCATCAGCACGAAATAGGCGATGACCAGAAGCTTCAGCGACCAGTCGGGATGGTGTATCCCTAGCCCGGCAAGCACGAGAATGTTGCCCAACGTCGACGCCTTGGTTCCCGCCTGTATTCGGGTGAACACATCCGGCATGCGCAACAGGCCGACACCGGCGGAAAACAGGAAGAACGCCCCGACGAGAAGCACGAGGCTGCCAATCAGTTCATTCATCGGCCTGCCCTCCACCGTTGGTCTTGCGGATCGCATAGAGGAAGATCAGCGTTGCCAGCCCTGAGCCGATCGCTGCTTCGGCCATCGCTACATCTGGCGCTGCGAGCAAAACGTAGGAAGCGGCGGCAAACAGGCTCGCCAGGCCGGCGCTGACCATCGCCGCCATCAGATCGCTGAGCACGACGGCGAGCACCCCGCTCACCAGGATACTGCCGCAGACCAACAGGATCAGCACCTCAAGCATCCCGATCACGACCCTTTTCCAGAAAGCGGGCAATGGCGAGAACCGCCAGAAAGCTCAACAGGCCGTAGACAAGTGCAACGTCAAGATAGACGAAGCGGCCGGAAATGTGGGCGTAAAGCGCGATCAGCGAGATCGTCACCACCGTCAGCATGTCGATCGCCACGACGCGGTCGATCGCCGTCCGACCGATGACCAGCCGCACGACGCCGAAGACGATGCTGAAGAAGATCAGGACGACGGCGATCTGCTGGATGATGTCAGCCAAAGGCAGCCCCCAGATGCTTTTCGAACGGCCCGATGATCAGCCGCGTCGCCTCTTCGGGATCGGTCGTCCTGACGTCGAGCCAATGAATGAACAGCGTGTCGCCCCTGATATCCATCACCAGCGAGCCGGGGGTCAGCGCGATCGAGTTGGCAAGTGCAAGCCGCCCGATCGGCGATTGCAGCGGCATCCGGACCTTCACGATCCCGGGCCGGATATCGAGGCGCGGCGCATACACATAGCGCAGCATGTTGACGTTCGCCTTTACCAGTTCCACGAGGAAGACACCGGTGTAGGCCACGAAATGAAAGAGCCTTCCCGGCGTCAGGCGAAGCCGCCAGACCTCGCCGCGGCGCACGAAGATCGCCGCCAGCGCCAGCGACACCAGCGCACCCGTCGCCAAGATCGCAGGTTCGACCGACGCATTGACGATCAGCCATACCGACAACAGGAAGCCCCAGAGCAGAACAAGGCTCTGCACCACTCCCGGGACGCTTGGCTGGATGGCTTCACGATCGTCTGACATCGCGCAGGCTCTCGATAATTGACGATGAATTTAGGCGTCAGGAAAGGTCGAACGCGTTTTCCGGATATGGTCCCCTGAACCTTCGCTCTCGTCCGGCCTCGCGTCAGTCGACACACCTTAGCATCGGCTTTGTCGCGCTGTGATCGGCACTGAATCCAGAAACTATGCTCCGTGTCCGGGATGGCGCCATGCGGTCCCGCATCTGGCCGCAAGCTATTGACCTGCAAGCGAAACAGGGAAAACAATCGGCCGGCAGACATGCTGAAATGGATGCCGCATTGATGACAGAAAAAGCCCCGCAGACTGTCCCGCTCGTTTCCTCGGAACCCGGCCTTTCCCGCTTTTATCCGCTCGGCATCGCCGAAACCAAGATTGTCGCGCATCTGCAGGGTGGTGATTTCGACCGGCTTGGCGATGGCCTGCGCCCGCAACAGGATGACCCCGAACGCGCTGTCCGTGCAGAGCTGTTGCGCTTCCTTATTCTCGGCAGCGACGGGTACCATTCGCATGAAAAGGGGCTACGGCTGAGTGGAGCCTGGATATCCGGCATTCTCGATCTCGAGGGGTGCCGGATCCCGCGCGATATCGGCCTGAAAGATTGCCATTTCGAGGCCTCACCGGTGCTGCGTTCAGCCATCATCGACAATCTGTTCCTCGACGGATCGTCGATGCCGGGCCTGCAGGCCGACCGTCTGGAAGCACGAGGCTGCTTGTCCATAAGAGGCGCACTGGTTTCCGGCCCGGTCAGGATTCCCGGCGCGCGCATCGGCGGCAGCATCGAGGCCGATGGCGTCTCGATCAGATCGAGCGACGGCATCGCCATCGATGCGGCCGGGATAGAGGCCCGTGGCGGTATTCTCCTGCGCGGCGCCGATATCAAGGGCGGTATCGTCCTGTCGGCGGCCCGCCTTGGCGGCGACGTCAACGCGGTTGGCGCCCGTATCGAACGCCCGGGCGAAGTCGCCCTCAACGGCGACGGCGTCATCGCCGGCGGGGATTTGGCCTTGCGTGGCTCGATCATAGTCGGAGAAGCCAGGTTCCTCGGCGCCCGCCTCGGCGGTGATGTCGATTGCACCTCGGCCTCGCTTTCGCAGCCGGGCGGATACGCTTTGCGCCTCAATCATGCGGCCATCGAAGGTGCGTTGCTCCTGCGCCAGGGCGCCTCGGTGGCCGGAACGATTGACCTGACCGCGGCGACGATCGCGGCGATCGACGATGACGAGGCGAGTTGGCCGCTGGCCGGCGACCTGCTGCTCAACAGATGCCGCTACGGCGCGTTCATCGGCGGCCCGGTCGATGCCCATAGCAGGCTGGATTGGCTGTCGCGCCAGAGTCCTGACCGCTGGAAAGCCGATTTCTGGCCGCAACCCTATGAGCATCTGGCAATGGTGCTACGGGAAATGGGCCATGAGGAGGAAGCAAGGGCAGTCCTGATCGCCAAGGAACGGCTTCAGCGGCGCGCGCGCCGATCGCGCGCCAGAAACCCGGCAACGCGCGCGGCACTCGCGACCAGCGACGCCATCCTTGCCGTCACGCTTCGCTATGGTCGCCAGCCGCTGCTCGCGGTGGTTTGGCTGGCGCTGTTCTGGGCGATCGGCACCGGTGTCTTTGGGCTGGCCTATGGCAGCGGCGCGATGAAACCCAACAGCCCTGTTGTGCTGCGCTCTCCCGAATGGACGATGTGCGACCTTGAGCGAACCGAGCAGCGCTACATGCCCTCGAGCGGCCAGGAACTGGCGGGCCGCGCCGATGCCGGACAGAACCAGCTCACCTGCTTTCGCAATCAGCCCGAGGCCGCCAGCTATCCCGAGTTCAACGCACTGATGTATTCGCTGGATGTGCTCGTGCCTGTGGCCTCGATCGGGCAGAAGGAATACTGGCGCCCGGACTCGCGCAAGCCAACCGGCACATTCACCCTGCGATACTACTTCCTGCAATCGGTCATCGGTTGGGTCTTGGGTCTCCTGGCCGTTGCGGGCTCGTCGGGATTGGTAAAACCCCATTAGCGTGTATCCAGGGATACGGATCGAGACTCCTGTTAGAAGCGCCAGATCAAAGGCACCAGAAACACCGATACGACGAAGAACCACATTAGCAGCGGCAGGCCAAGCTTCCAATAATCGCTGAAGGCATAACCGCCCGGCCCCATCACCATCAGGTTGGTTGGCGTCGCGATCGGCGTCAGGAAGGCCGCGGCCGCGGCCACCGCGGTGCTCATCAGCACCGGACGCGGCGAAACACCCATCGCCGATGCCGCTGCCACCCCGATCGGAATGACGATCAGCGCCGTTGCGGTATTGCTGATCAGTTGCCCCATGACCGCAGTCAGCACGAACAGGCCGGCAAGCAAAGCGACCGGACCGGCATCGCCGACCAGATTGACGAGGTGCTCGGCCATCAGCTTTGCGGCACCGGTCTGCACCATCGCCGTCGAAAGCGGCATCATCGCGCCGACGAGGATGACGGTCGTCCAGCCGACGGCGCGATAGGCCTGCTCTACGCTCATGATGCCCGAAAGGATGATGGCGCCCGCAGCCAGCAGCCCGGCCACCGCAGGCGGCACGATTCCGGTCGCCAGAAGCAACACCATCGCGAACAGGACGACGATAGCCTGGCGCGCGCCCGGCCCCATCGGCACCGCCTGGCGGCGCACCAGCTCCGGTGAATTGACCACCAAGACATCTGGATCGTCAAGATGCACGTCCAGCGCTTTCCACGTGCCCTGCAGCAGCATGGTATCGCCCGCCTGCAGCACAATGCCGCCCTTGCCGCGCGTTGCGCTGGCGGCAGCAATCTCGGTGCTTGCGCGCTGCACTGCAAGAACGATCAGGTCGCCACTGTCGGTGACCATCCCCGGAAAGACACTCTGGCCGATCAGACCGGAGCGCGGCGGGATGACCACTTCGGCAAGTCCTGAACTGCGGTTGAACAGGGTGTCTTCACCCTTGCCCGCCGCATCCTCGCGAAACGCCAGATGCAGCGCGGCCGCGAATGCCGCTGCCGTCTCCGCATCGCCACGAACAAGCAGATGATCTCCTTCTTCCACCAGAGGCCGGCGCAACGGCCCCGCCGTCTCGCCTTCCTGAATGGCGACGAGTTGCAGTTCCGGATGGCTGGAGAGATCGACCGCGGAAGGCGCCACGCCGATGAAGGGCGAACTCGCCCTCACCCGCATCTGGTAGATGCCGCTGGCGAGACCATACTGCTCGACCAGCGTGTTGGCATGACGACTGAAATCGGCGGGCATGGTCGCGCCATTGCGCTCGGGAAGAAGCTTCTGCCCGAACAGCACGATGATCGCCATGGTCCCGGCCAGCAACGGCACGCCGACCAGCGCAAACTCGAAGAATCCGAAACCGCCGACACCGGCATCCTGCCCTGCCTCCGACACCAGAACATTCACCGGCGTACCCGTCAGCGCCAACATCGATCCGGCATGGGCGGCAAACACCAGCGGCATCAGGAGCTGCGATGAGTTGCGCTTGAGACGAACGGCAATGACCACTACCACGGGCAGCAGCGCCGCGACGGCACCATTGACACTGATCAGCGCCGTCAGCAGCGAGACCAGGATCATGGTCAGGATCAACAGCCGGGCGCGGCTTTCCTCACCGGCGCCGCGGATCAAAAGCTGACCGGCCCAGGCAGTCACACCCGTAACCTCCAGCCCGGAACTGACGACGAAGAGCGAGGCGATGAAGATGACCGCCGGATCGCCGAAGCCGCCGAGCGCCTGCCCGATGGTGAGAACCCCGCTCGCCCAGAGCGCCAGCGCGGTCAGCATCGCGACAAAAACGACAGGCAACTTGTTCCAGACGAACAGGACAACGGCAACGGCAATGATGGTGCCTGTATATGCTATCGGGCTCAATCGCGCCGCTCCTCATTCGGCCCTCCAGGCCATTCCAAAAATTCGGCCAAGCCCGTCATCGACAACCGCCCGCAAATCCGGGCCTCGCTCACGGCCCCGCTCCGCCTCCATCAATCCTCGAGCGTCGCCATCAGCACACCGAGGCGGCAGCCCTTCTCGTATTCCTTGAGGTTCACATATTCCTTGATCGTGTGGATCTCCGCCTGGCCGGCGCCAATCGTGATGGTGGGAACGCCATGCTTGTCCAGCCAGTTGGCATCCAGGCCGCCGTTTGAAAAGACAAAGACCGGCTCGATATCCAACATCTTCAACGCCTTGGTGGCGCGCTTCACGACGGGCGTATCCTTTCCCAGTTCGAATGGCGGATAGGATGCGATCTGGCTGAATTTGACCTCTGCCGTATCGCCGTTATCGGCCGTCACCTCCGCCTTCGCCTTGGCAAAGGCTTGGCTGTAGCCATCCGCAATTTTCGTTGCGAACACCGATTCCGGACTGCGCGCCTCGCCCTTGATATAGGCGTAGTCGGTCACGACGTTGGTCGCGTCGCCGGCCGGCTTGTTGTCCTTGCCGCCGAAAATGCCGACGTTGCTGGTGCCTCGGCCATCTGGCTTGACGACCTTGCCGAACCAGCCCGCGCGGCGGGCTTCGGCCAGAGCCAAGGCGCCGACCATCGTCGCCGAAATCCCCTTTTCCGGTGCAACCCCGGCATGCGATGCCCGGCCTGTGATTTCGACTTCCCAGTTCTCCTGTCCGACAGCGCCGATGATCAGGTCGGACGCCATCTGGCCATCGACGTTGATGCACATCACCGCGCCGCCGAGATTGGCCGGATCGAGTTCGCGCGCACCATGCAGTCCGCTTTCCTCGCGCACGGTGAACAGCAGCGTGATCGGCGGATGCGGCAGCTTGTTCTTGATCAGTATCTCGGCAACCACCACAAGCAGGGCAACGCCGGTGCGCGCATCGCCGCCGAGCGCCGTGGTGCCGTCCGAGACGATGCGATCGCCCTCGCGCCGCGGCTTGGCGCCGGCGCAAAGCGGCACGGTATCGAGGTGGGTCGAGAAAAGCAGCCGCGGTCCCGGTCGCGTACCGGGGATATCGACGATCAGGTTGCCCGTCTCCGTCGGTAGCGGAATGCGCGTGTGCACGTCGTCGAAGCGGATGGCGCTTTCGGGCACGCCGATCTTCTTCAGTGCATCGCAGACCGCGAGCCCGATGTTCTTTTCCTGCCCAGTGACACCCTCTACCGAGAGGAACCGCATGAGATGTTCTTCCGCCGCAGCGACGTCGAGAGGAATGTTGCTCATGATATCCATCCGATTGTTTGCATCTTGTTTGGTTCAGGCTGCGGCGTAGGCGTCACAGACCCCACGGCAGACCGAGCGCCTTCCAGACAGCGAAAAGACCGGTCCACAGCACGAACATCAGCACGACATAGGGAAGCATCAGCGACACGATTGTGCCGACGCCCGCGGACTTGTCGTATTTCTGGGCAAAGCCGACGACGAGCGCGAAGTAGGCATTGAGCGGGGTAATCGCGTTCATCGGCGAGTCCCCGACGCGATAGGCCGCCAGCACCGCTTCCGGCTCGACACCGAGCTGCATCAGCAGCGGCACGAAAACAGGCGCAAAGATCGCCCATTTCGCAATCGCACCCGTCAGCAGCAGATCGATGATCGCCACCACGATGATAAAGCCGATCAGCAGCGGAAGCGCACCGATATTGGCCGCCTGCAGCACGCCGGAGAGGCTGAGCGCCATCACCGTGCCGATGTTGGTGTAGGTGAAATAGGCGACGAACTGGCTGAGCACGAAGAACAGGAAGATCGTCCCGCCCATGTTCTTGATCGATTTTTCGATCGCAGCGATCACCTCCGCCAGCGTCTTCATCGTCCCGGCGCCGATGCCATAGGTCCAGCCCGTCACCAGGAAGATCAGCATGATCAGCGCGATCAGCCCGTTCATGAACGGCGAGTTGCCGATCAGCTCGCCGGTGTCGGGATTGCGCAGCGGCGCGCCGCTCGGCAGCGTCAGCAGCAGAAAGACCACCAGAAGGCCGATCAGCCCGAAGAGCGCGAAACGCAGACCCCGCGATTCCTGTTCCGACAGCGTGGCGCCCTGGTTCTGCACCCCACCACCTGCCGCCTCTGGATCATACGTTCCAAGCCGTGGCGCAATGATGCGATCGGTGATGAAGGCGATGATGACAGTCAGGAACAACACGGACGCGATCGAGAACCAGAGGTTGGAGGCAAGCCCGATCGACCGGTTGGGATCGACGAGATGAGCCGCATCGTTGGTGAACTCGACCAGCACCGCATCGAGCGGCTTGATCAGCATGTTGACCGTGAACGCCCCGGCAACGGCAGCAAAGCCGAGCGCAAGGCCGGCCAGCGGATGCCGTCCGACGGCAAGATAGGCGACGCCGGCAAGCGGGATCAGCACCAGATAACCGGCATCGGCCGCGATACTGGCAAGAATCCCGACAAAGGCGAGGATATAGGTGAGCGCCCAGCTGGGCGAGACGATCACCAGCTTGCGGATCAGCGCCGTGACGAGGCCGGACTCCTCGGCAACACCCGCACCGATCATCGCCGCGATCATCAGGCCGACGGCGGTAAAGCTCATGAAATTGGGGATCAGTGAGGAATAGAGAAAACGGATCCCCTCGATATTCAGGAGGCTGCGGATCGCCGTTGACGCCTGCTCGACCTGATGGGTATCGGGATTGATCCTCTCGTAGCTCACCGCCGCCCCGAACGCGCCGAGCACCGCTGACAAGGCGATGACGATGCCGATCAGGATCAGGAAGATGACGACGGGGTGCGGCACCATGTTGCCGACCTTCTCGACCCCGTCGAGAAGTCTCTGCATCGTGGTTTTCGATGCCGCATTGGCAGTGGCCATGTCTTGCCTCCGTTGAGCCAGAAATTGCGTTCAGACACCACGCGAACGGCGGTCGGGTCTCATGGCGGAAACAGGATGAACGTGCGCGGACGACGCCGTGGATTCCAGGCGGCCCACGTGGGCCGCCCCTTGGTCATATCGAGCGTGAAAGGCACCGACCCCGGTTGCATTTCACGCGCCCCTCAGCGTGGGCAGGCTGCAACGTAGCGCCGGCCGTTGCGGTCCTGGAATTCGCATTGCCCCGGCTGGCCTGCGACATTGCCGATGACGGCGCCCGAGACGCCACCGATTGCCGCGCCGACCGCTGCACCGCGAACATTGCCGGTCACCGCGCCGCCGATAACGCCGCCTGTCGCAGCCCCGATACCCGCGCCTTGTTGAGTCGGCGTGCAGCTTGCAGCCAACAGACCGGCCAGTGAAAACAACAGGATCTTCTTCATGACGCTCCCCTATGCGGCGCTCGTCGGCTACCGAAATATCGGCGGGCCCATGCACCGTCGGGTTCGACTATAGTGTCGCCAAGAACGATCTGTGATCGGCACAGAATCCAGAAACCAAGCTCCCAGTTCAAATCTCAGCGATTTCAAGGAAAGTGCGGTGGCAAAAACCGAAGTAGAGTCAACGCCAAGCGGCTTTCGCAGCCCGAGCGATGACGGAAGCGGCTTCCGATGCGACAACGACCGATCGAAGCTCCGCCGGGTGATCCTCACTATCCACAGGCGGCATGTCGCTCTGGTCGTGCAGTATGATAATTATGTCGTAGACAGGCTCTACATGTCGCGCCGCAATCCCTAAAATCCGATTTCAATATTCAATCAGGGTCGTACTCAATGGCAGAGTTTCCTAAGCAGGCTAAGGTCGTCATCATCGGTCTCGGCGGCATCGTCGGCGCATCCATCGCCCATCATCTGATCGAGCGCGGCTGGGACGACATCGTCGGCATCGACAAGTCGGGCATCCCCACCGACATCGGATCGACCGCCCACGCCTCGGACTTCTGTTACACCACCTCCCACGACTATCTTTCGGTCTGGACGACCCAGTATTCCATCGATTTCTACGAGAGGATGGGCCACTATTCCCGCATCGGCGGCCTGGAAGTCGCACGCACCGGCGACGACGCCTGGATGGAAGAGATCAAGCGCAAGCTGACCTCCGCCAAGGCCTTCGGCACCAATGCCCGCTACGTCTCGCCCTCCGAGATCAAGGAGATGTTCCCGCTGATCGAGGAAGACCAGGTCCAGGGTGGCATGTTCGATCCCGACGCCGGCCTCGTCATCCCGCGCTCGCAGACCGTCGCCGGCAAGCTCGTTGACGCCGCCGAGAAGTCAGGCAAGCTCACGATGTTCGGCAACACGCCGGCCCAGTCGCTGATCGTCGAGGGCGGCCGCATCAAGGGCGTCGTCACCCATCGCGGCACCATCATGGCCGACCACGTCATCGTCTGCGCCGGCCTCTGGGGCCGCCTGATCGCCGAGATGGTCGGCGAGGACCTGCCGGTCATGCCGGTCGATCACCCCCTCACCTTCTTCGGCCCCTACAACGAATTCGAAGGCACCGGCAAGGAAATCGGCTTCCCGCTGCTGCGCGACCAGGGCAACTCCGCCTACATGCGCGACACCGGCGACCCGAAGACGACCGAGGGCGGCCAGATCGAGTGGGGCTACTACGAGACCACCAATCCGCGCATGTGCCATCCGCGCGAACTCTTGGAAAAGCACGAGGCGCGCCTGTCGCCCTCGCAGCGCGATCTCGAGATGGAGCAGATCCTCGAGCCGCTCGAGAAGGCCATGGAACTGACGCCGATCCTCGGCGAGCTCGGTTACAATGAAGGCCACTCCTTCAACGGCCTGCTGCAGGTGTCTGCTGCCGGCGGCCCGTCCTGCGGCGAGAGCCAGAAGGTCCGTGGACTCTGGTACTGCGTCGCCATCTGGGTGAAGGACGGTCCGGGCTACGGCAAGCTGATCGCCGACTGGATGACCGACGGCCGCACCGAGATCGACCACAACTCGATCGACTACGCCCGCTTCTATCCGCACCAGCTGACCGAGGAATTTATCGCCAACCGCTGCTATGAAGCCGCGCAGAAGATCTATTTCCCGGCAGTCCACACCCGCGAACCCTACGCCACCAGCCGCAACGCCAAGCGTTCGCCCTTCTACGAGCGCGAGAAGGAACTCGGCGGCTACTTCATGGAACTCGGCGGCTGGGAACGTGCCCACGGCTACAAGGCCAATGAGCACCTGCTGGAGAAATACGCCGACCGCGTACCGGTGCGCGAAAACGAATGGGACAACCGCCACTTCTGGCGCGTCTCCAACGCCGAGCATCTGGCGATGAGCGAGGATTGCGGCATCGTCAACCTCAGCCATTTCCACATGGTCGATATCGAAGGCCCTGACCATGTCGACCTGCTCGAGTGGCTCTGCGCCGCCAAGATCGGTGGTGACGGCAACATCGGCAAGGGCATCTACACCCACTTCCTTGACGAAGAAGGCATGGTGCGCGCCGACTTCACCGTCATCCGCATGGCCGACCGCTGCCGCCTGATCAACGGCGCCGACGCCGGCCCGCGCGACTTCCACTACATGAAGCGCGTCGCCGAGGATCGCGGCCTCGACGTCACCATCACCGATGTCTCCGAAAAGTTCATCACCATCGGCATCTGGGGCCCGAACGCCCGCGACACGCTGAAGAAGGTGGTCGCAGATCCTGCAGCGCTCGACCCCGAGAACTTCGCCTTCGCCGCCATCAAGCCGATCGAGATCGCGGGCAAGCCGGTTACCGCCTTCCGCATTTCCTATGTCGGCGAACAGGGCTGGGAACTGCACATGAAGTACGAGGACGGCCTCGCCGTCTGGGACGCGCTGCGCGCCACCGGCGTCATGGCCTTCGGCGTCGAGACCTATGCCAACTCGCGCCGCATGGAAAAGTCGCTGCGCCTGCAGAACGGCGACCTGCTCACCCAGTACAATCTCCTGGAAGCCGACCTCGCCCGCCCGAAGGTCAAGGAAGCCGATTTCCGCGGCAAGGCCAAGCACCTGGAATACAAGGCCCGCGAGCACCAGCCGGCCATGCTGTGCACGCTTGTCATGACGGAGAATACCGACAGCAAGGGCGTCAAGCGCTACCCCGTCGGCTCCATGCCGGTCATGGACCCTGAGACAGGCAAGACGCTGGTCGACAGCCTCGGCCGCATCTCCTACACCACCTCGGTCGCCTACGGTCCGACGATCGGCAAGAACATCGCGCTCGCCTATCTACCGCAGGAATATTGCCAGGTCGGCCGCAAGCTGAACGTCGAATACTTCGCCGAAACCTACCCGGTCGAAGTCGCCGCCGTCGGCTACAAGCCGTTGTACGATCCGGAGAACCTGAAGCCGCGCACCTAATTGGATTATGGAGAGCGTCCTAGCGACTGCAGGACCTCCCCATATACGCCGCCGCCGCTTCTCCCCTCGTCCGCCTCTCTCTCCGCCCTCATCTCTGTGCTTGTTGTAAAGCCCGGACACATCCCTGACAGGTGTTCGGAGACATCCCTGACACTCAGTCGGGTTTTGTGAGATCGATTTTCGCTATGTTCGTGGCGCCGAAGAAGACGCCATAGAGGCCGTCTTTATCGAGGGCGCGAATGGCGACCGTCTCGCTCTGGAAGGCGTTCGGTACACGACAGTTGCGGCCCTTGAAGCTGATGTAGCCCTTGTTGGTGCCGACGCGTCGAACGGTCTCGTCACTGCCGTAGACCGGCGTGGGAAGGCGTTTGGGGAATGGGCGCGTTGATGGCGTGTATCGGCTGGCCGGTACCGCCATGCCAATGCCCTGATGCGGTCGGTGGTGATTGTAGGTCTCGCGCCATCGATCGAAAGCCCTTTGTGCCTGCCGCTGGCTGGTGAGCATGGCAAAGTCGAGCACCTCGGCCTTGAGGCTGCGATGGAAGCGTTCGTTCTTGCCGCGCCCCTGCGGGTGATAGGGCCTTGAATAGATGAGATCGATGCCGAGCTTGAGCAGCCAGACACGCAGCCGCGTCCAGCGACTGTCCATACCCGTGCCCCAAGGGGGGCCGTTGTCGCAATAGATCGCCAACGGCAGGCCGTAATGGCGCAGGATCACCTCCAGTCGAGCACGCACGGTCTGCAACTGTTCGTCCATGCACGCCTCTATGCCGATGGCGAAGCGGGAATGATCGTCGATGATGGTCAGCGGATGGCACCAATGGCCGCCGGTCAATTGTATCCGCCCCTTGAAGTCCATCTGCCACAGCAGATTGGGCGCTTCACGCTCGAAGTGTCCCGGTGCTGCCTGGCCCTTCATCCGCAGGCTGATCCGGTCATGGCGGCTTAAGATGGCATGGACGGTCGAGGCTGAGGGCGGCTCGATGCTGAGATCCCGCAGCCGCCTTGCGATCTTGCGTGCTCCCCAGGCCGGATGCTCATCGCGGATATCGAGCACGGAGCGTTCGAGGTCATCAGACGTTCGCAGCGGACTGCAATGCGGCCGGCGTGAACGATCACTGGCAGGCTCGCCGGCCTGCAGCCGCTTCAACCAGACATAGCCTGTCTGACGACTGATGCCGAAGCCGCTACAGAGCTGTGAAATATTGGCGCCTTCAAGACGGGCGAGCATCACAAACTCTTCGCGCTGATCCATAACCGACACATCCCGCCAAACCATCCTTGATCTCCTTTGCCAACAGGCAAAACTGTCAGGGATGTCTCCGAACATCTGTCAACTATGTCTCCGGGCCGTACACTTGTCACAGAGATCCAGTGCATTCACGTCCGTGAATGCAGTAGACTCTTCTCACCGCACGGACGCGCGGTGGCTGGATGCCTGTGACAAGCACAGGCATGAGGATGATAGGTGAGGAGACCTATACCCTAAGCTATTTTGGCCGAGATGAGGGGCTGACGGATCCAAAACCCACAAACGAAAACAGCCCGCGAGATCCCATCTCGCGGGCTGTTCCATGTCCAGGCCAGCTAGGCCCTAGTGCTTCTCACCGCGCACCGCAGCCACGTCGGCAGCCGAGACAGCAGCGGCCTTGTTGTGCCAGCCGTCGCGCAGGAAGGTTGCAAGTGCGGCCACTTCATCGTCGGAAAGACGATCGTCGTAGCCCTGCATGCGCAGCTTCATCGGCCGATCCGGCGTCGATGGCAGTTCGGCGCCGTGCAGGATCACGCTGATGAGGCCCTTGGGCGACTTCGCCGCGACCAGCGAATTGCCGTCGAGCGCGGGGAAGGTCTCGCCGGCGCCCTTACCGCTGACCGCGTGACAGGCAGCGCAGTTGTCGAGGTACAGACGCGGGCCGAGCGCCATGTCGGGCTTGGCGTCCGACAGGACCGTCTCAGTGCCGGTCACCTCGGCCTTTTCGGGCTGAGCGGCCGGAGCCGCCGCACCATTGCTGCCGATCTTCTTCAGATAGGTGGCGATGGCGAGGTTGTCCTCATGCGTCATGTACTGCAGCGAGTCACGCACCACGAGCATCATCTCGCCGGTGGCAGACGAATGCGCGTTGCGGGCCGTGGCAAGGTAGGCAGCCAGCTGTTCGGTGCTCCACGTCTGCGGGCCGCTTGCCGGACCGCGAAGATCGGGGGCCGTGAAGCCGTCGATCTCGCCGCCGGAAAGGAAGGCCTTCGACGTGTTGTCGATACCGTCCTGCGCCATGAACAGGTTGCGCGGGCTGTGGCACGCCGCACAGTGACCGGCGCCCTCGACGAGATACTTGCCGCGGTTGAACTGTGCGTCTTCACCCGCATCAGGCTTGGAGCCGGCGGCATAGCTGGCGGCCAGCCAGTTCCATGCCCTGAGGCCGAAGCGCATGTTGAACGGGAAGGCGAGCTTGGTTTCCTCGACCTTGCTGGAGACGGGTTCGACCTGATGCATAAAGTAGTCGTAGAGTGCCACGACATCTTCTTCCGACAGCTTGCGGTAGTTCTCGTACGGCATGGCCGGATAGAGATGCGTGCCGTTGGGGGTCACGCCATCGTAAAGAGCCGCGCGGAAATCGGCGAGCGACCAGTTGCCGATGCCGGTGTCCTTGTCGGGCGTGATGTTGGTGGTCCAGATCGTGCCCATCGGGCTCTGGATGGCGCGGCCGCCGGCGAAGGGCTTGCCGCCCTCGCTGGTGTGGCAGGCCATGCAGTCGCCGGCGCGCATGACATATTCACCCTGCCCCACAGCCGGCTTGAAGTCGGCGGCAAGCTGGGCGGTCGGGCCGGTGCGCTGCACCGGCACGAAGATGAAGGCGAGAAGGGCAGCGACGCCCAGAACGACGAGTACGCCGAGAACGCGAATGAAGGTCTTCATCTCTGTTCTCCTTATACCAGCGGCCGCGGGTTCGGCAGGTAGTCCTTGCGGATGTGATGGGCGGCCCAATAAGCGAGCGCGCCGACCATGCCGGTCGGGTTGTACTGCGTGTTCTGCGGGAAGGTATTGGCGCCCATGACGAAGACGTTGTGCGCGTCCCACGACTGAAGATAGCGGTTGAGAACCGAGGTCTTCGGGTCGCTGCCGGTGACGGTGCCACCGGTGTTGTGGGTCGTCTGGTAAGGACGCACGTCGAACATCGCGCCGTCCTTCTTGAAGCCGGCCTGCGCGATATCGGGCTTCATGGAATCGACGATCGGCTTCATCTTGGTCTGCATGAACTGGATCATCTTGATGTCGTTCGGCTTCCAGTTGAAGGTCATGCGCATCAGCGGACGGCCGTGGCGGTCCGTGTAGGTCGGGTCGAGGTCGAGATAGTTGTCGCGATACGACATCAGCGACCCGTGCGCGCCGATCGACATCGAATGGCCGTACCACTCGCCGATACCCTTCTTCCAGCCGGCACCCCAGCTTGGGACGTCTGCGGGAAGCGGCATCGTATGGCCCGGCTGGCCGTTGGTCTGGCCTGCACGCCAGTAGGCGCCGCCGATAAAGCCTTCCTTGCGGAAGTCATTGTTGTCGATGCCGAAATCGTCGATGCAGTAACCGTTGGCGCCGGTCCCGATGAACGGATTGAAGTTCTCGTCCTTGAAGAACATCGTGTAGCCGCCGAGCATCTGGTAGGCGTAGTTACGGCCGACGACACCCTCGCCCGTGTTCGGGTCGTAGGGCTGGCCGATACCGGACAGCAGCATCAGGTGGACGTTGTTCAGCGCAAAGGCGGACAGGATCACCAGATCGGCCGGCTGGAATACCTCCTCGCCGGTCGTGTGGTCGAAATAGGTCACGCCGGTCGCGGTCTTGCGATCGGGCGCCATCTCGACGCGCAGCACTTCGGCCTGCACGCGATACTCGAAGTTCTTCTTGCGCTTGAGCGCATCGATGATCGCCGTCTGCGGCGAGGACTTCGAATAGTTGTAGCAGCCGTAGCGCTCGCAGAAGCCGCAATGATTACATGGGCCCATCTGCATGTTGTATTCGTTCACGTAGTCCTTGGAGGCGATGCCGCCGGGAGCCGGGAACGGATGACAGCCATTGGCCTTTGCCGCGTCGCGGAACTTGACGCCGTCCCAGGTGGAAGGCATCGGCGGCATCGGGTAATCGTTGGAACGCGGCGCCTCGAACGGGTTGCCGCCCTCGACGATCTTGCCGTTGACGTTGCCGGCCTGACCGGAAATGCCTGCGACCTTCTCGAAGCGATCGAAATACGGCTCCAGCTCCTCGTAGGACATCGGATAGTCCTGGATCTGCATGCCCTCGGGAATGATATCCGCGCCGAATTTCTCTTCGGTATAGGACTTCAGGCGATACTCCGAGAGCATCGGCCGCCAGTTGAGTCCGTTCCAGTGCGTGCCAGCGCCACCGACGCCGGTGCCGAGCAGGAATGTGCCGAGGCTGCGGTAGGGCAGCGCCGTCTCGTCGAGTGAACGGCGGATCGAGACGGTCGTGTTGCGCGGCTTTTCCATCATGCCGTAGCGGATGCCGTACTTCAGCTCGTCGATCATCTCGGGATACTGGAAGTCCGGAACGGTCGCCTGATCATGGCCGCGCTCCAACGCCAGGATTTCGAGGCCTTCCTGCGCCAGTTCGATGCCGAGGATCGCGCCGGTCCAGCCGAAGCCGACGAGAACGACGTCTTTTTTCTTCTCTGTGCGTGCCATGATCCTTAGCCCCTTTCGCCGGAGATGGAGACGGGGCCAAGCGGATACTTGACGTTATGCTTTTCGACCCATTCCTTGTAGGAACCGCGGGCGCCGGGGAAGCCGATATACTTCCAGGCAGCCATTCCGTGGTTTCCGCCGTATTTCGGGTCGGCGAAATAGCCTTCCTTTGTGTTGGCAAGCAGGATCGAGAAGAACTCGCGCAATTCCGGCTTGATCTTCATCTCGTTCTTTTGGAGCGAGGAGAGCGCCTTCTCCTGCGTGGCGGCATCGAGCTCGGCAAAGATCTTGCCGTGCGTGGTCTTGCACCAGTCGTCGAACAGCGGGATAGCCTGCTGGTAGATTTCCAGCGGCGCCAGCGGCGTCTGCCAGCCACGCAGCGGATCTGCGGCGGCATCGTGAGGGCCGGCCATATACCAGTCTGCGGCTTTGCCGTAGTCGCCGGCGAGCTGCTTGTCGATGAACACAGGCACACGCGTCTCGATCGCGCCGGGGCCTTCGCCATCCGACGGGATCAAGCGCGCGACCGCTGCCGTGACGAAGGCCCACTCCGTGGGCTTCAGACAGTCCGGCTTGTATTCGGTAAGCGCAACGGGTTCGGGTTTGGTTTCGGCTTTTGCTGCACCGGCAATGCCGGCAATGGCTGCAGTCGCCGCGGATGCTTTCAGGAAGCTTCTGCGGGACGGCAGACCCGGGAGGTCTCTCATGATTGGCTCCTTCACGACCGTGGGAGTCGGCCGCTCAAGTTTTGCTGAGATGTCAATTCAGCACGGGGCAATTTGACGCAAGCGGCGTACGCCCGCTTGCCGCAGGTGACAAGGACCGGAAGGAGCAAATTGGTCTCAACCTAGCAGAATTAGGGTATTATTTTGCACATGTTCAAATAATATTAGCGGAAAATATTCTTGGAACCGATTAATTGTGGAATTAAATACTCATGAATAAGGCGCCCACTAACAATGAGTGCGCGCCTTATCGTCTCCTGAGCGTCAGTTCGAACCGGACGCCGCGACCAGCACCGGCTTCTCGCTGTAGTCTTTGGGGAACAGCTGCTTCAGGCTTGCCACCTTCGGCAGGTCGTTGATGACGATATAGGGATAGGTCGGATTGTTCGTCAGGAAGTCCTGATGATAGGCCTCCGCCGGATAGAAGGCCTTGCCCGGCTCGATCTTGGTGACGATTGCCGCGTCGAACACGCGGGCGCTGTTGAGCTGGCCGATATAGGCCTTGGCAACCTTCGCCTGCTCGTCGTTGGCCGGGAAGATGGCCGAGCGGTACTGCGTGCCGCTGTCGGGCCCCTGGCGGTTGAGTTGCGTCGGATCATGCGCCACCGAGAAGTAGATCTGCAACAGATGGCCATAGCTCACCTTCTTCGGATCGAACACCACCTGCACCGATTCGGCATGGCCGGTATCGCCACCGCTGACGGTCTCGTACTGCGCGGTGCTCTTGGCGCCGCCGGCGTAACCGGATTTGGCGCTGATCACCCCATTCACATGCTGGAACACGCCCTGCACGCCCCAGAAGCAGCCGCCGGCAAAAGTCGCCGTTTCGCTGCTGCCGCTGGCCGGCTCGTCCAGCACAGGTGCCGGAATGACCCGCGCCTCTTCCGCGGACGACGGCGTGAAATGCAACGCAAGCCCAGCCGCGAGCACCATGGCCGTGCCGCAGACCAGAGCGCGCAGTGGGCGGCGCTCCGTGGTGGAACCCTTATGATCAGTCATGATGGTCTCCTTTCAGCCAAAGGTGAAGGCGTAGGCTTGCACGCCGGGATCGAGAAAGCGAATTTCGAATGTGTGATCGCCGACCGCACCCGGCAGACGAAGCAACTGGTAGAGCCGCTGGCCGGTCACCGTGCCGTTGCCTTGGGCATCGGTATCGGCGCCGTGTCCGTCGCCGGGCGGCTTGCCATCGACGGCGACCTGATAGCGCACCGGCTTGCCGTCCGCCGCTGGTCCAAGCACGAGATGCAGGTCGCGGGCATGGAATCGGTAGTAGATGCTGCCGTCCTTGTCGTTCAGACCCGCCTGCTCGGAACCGACAGTCCAGCTGCCGGTCAGGCCCCATTCGTTGAGCCGCGGCGTCGCGGCGACGTAGCTATGGGCCGCATCGTTGACCGTGCCCTTGGCATCGACGAAGTTCTCCGACCGCTGCCAGCCGACATAGGTCTCCGGCGACTGCACATCCGCCTGGTTGGACGCCGCTTCGGCACCAGTCGCCTTGACCTCGACCATATCGCCGGCAACACCAGTCTTCCCCGCCTCGGCCAGCAACTGCTGGATCACGCGTTCGGAACCGTCATAGTCGCCCTCGCCGAAATGGTGATGGCGAACCTGGCCCTTCGCATCAATGAAATAGTGCGCCGGCCAATACTGGTTCTGGAAAGCGCGCCAGATCGTGTAGTCGTTGTCGATGGCGACGGGATAGGTAATGCCGAGATCGCCGATCGCCTTCTTGACGTTGTCGACATTCTTCTCGAAGGCGAACTCCGGCGCATGCACGCCGATGACGACGAGGCCCTGATCCCGGTACTTCTCCGCCCAGGCGCGGACATAGGGAATGGCGCGCAGGCAGTTGATGCAGGAGTACGTCCAGAAATCGACGAGCACGACCTTGCCCTTCAGGGACTCTGCGGTCAGCGGCGGCGAATTCAGCCACTGCACGGCGCCGTCGAGCGACGGCATCGTACCCTCGACGGGAAGCGCTTCGGCGGCAACCTGTTTCGGCCCGCCTCTCATCATCATCGCGTTCGAGCCAGCCATCATAGCATTGTTGCCCGACATCACCATCTGGTTGCCGCCGCTCATGATCGCATCGCCCTTCATGACGACCGAGGAGCCGTTGTCGACCGTCTGTTGCTGCGGATGCAGCCTGTCGATGAGGCTCTGCTCCAGCGTACCGGTGCTGGCCAGCGACGCCTGCGTCAGGAATCCGGTATCCGCACCCAGCCCGATCGCCACAACAGCAGCAAGCACCGCGACCCCGAGACCGCGCCGCACCCATTCGCCGACGCCGAGCGACCGTTTCATCGCCTGGTAGACCCGCCCGCCGATCAGCAGCGCCAGAGCCAGCAACGTCGCCGCACCCAGCGCATAGGCGAGCAGCAGCAAGGTCGTGCCGACGCTCGCCCCCTGCAAGGCAGCACCGGTGAGGATGAGCCCGAGCACGGGACCGGCGCAGGGCGCCCAGAGCAATCCGGTCGCCACGCCGAGCAGAGCGGATGCGACGACGGTGGACCCACCGCTGCGACTGCCCCTATCGGCCGATTGCGACAGTCGCGCACCGAGCGATACCAACGGTCGCGTCAGATAATCCGACAGCGCCGGGAAGAGTAGGATGACGCCGAAGACCGCGAGCAACACCAGCGCAGCGTAGCGGCCATACTCATTGGCCTGCACCGCCCAGCCGCCGCCGAGCGCCGCCAGCGTCGCCACGGCCGCGAAGGTCGCGGCCATGCCGACAAGCATCGGCAGCGTGCTGCGCAGAAAAGGCTGGCCAGCGCGCGCGAAGACGAACGGCAGGACCGGCAGAATGCAGGGGCTGACGATGGTCAGAACGCCGCCGAGATAGGCGAGAATGAAGAGGATCATAACAGGTCCCGTTGATCAGGCCGAAGCCGGATGAAATTTCAAGGCAACGCCGTTCAGGCAATAACGCAGGCCAGTCGGCTTCGGGCCGTCGTCGAAGACATGGCCGAGATGGCCGCCGCAGCGTCCGCAATGCACCGCCTCGCGCACCATGCCGAGCTGCGTGTCGCGCGTCGTGCCGACCACCTTGGCGTCCAGAGGCGCCCAGAAGCTCGGCCAACCGGTGCCGCTGTCGAACTTGGTAGCCGAGGCGAAGGCATCCTGTTCGCAGCCGGCGCAGGCGAAATTGCCCTTGCGCGCCTCGTGCAGGAGATCGCTGGTAAAGGGACGTTCGGTCCCTTCCTGGCGCAACACCGCATACTGGTCCGATGTCAGCATCTTCTGCCATTCTGCGTCGGTGTGGGTAACGGCAAAGGTCTCGGCCGCGGTCGCCTTGGACCGCCCGAGCACCAGCGGCAGCCCGATCGCGGCAAGGCCGGCGCTCAAAAGCATATGGCGTCTGTTCAGCATCTCGTGGTCTCCTCCGATTTGTTCACGGTGTCTGGCAGCATCTACGAGCGAGACCGCCATTTTGTTACAACACGGCGCGGAAAAATGCCGGTGTCCAGGAGCGCCGGATGCGGCGCATCCAGATGCACCCATATATTCCATAGAATACAACGACCGGCACGCGAGCATACCGACCATATGCAGATCCACCGATCATATTTTCGCGACGGATTGGTTTATCCGGAGACGGATCGCCAAAACGCAAACGAGGTGGCTACCGTCAGGCAACCACCTCGTTAATCTCGTAAAACAGCGCAAAGACCGCTTCGGCTTACACCGGACGGTGCAGAAATGCCGGCATCGCCGCGCCCTCGGCCGCTTTCGCAAGATAAAGCCGCGCCGTATCCAGCGCCTCGCGGATCGTCACATCCATGTCGAGGTAGCGGTAGGTCCCGAGGCGACCGACGAAGGTCACGCCGTTTTCCTGCTCGGCGCGCGCGACATACTGCGCCAGCTGTTCCTTCTCCTCGACCATGCGGATCGGGTAATAAGGAATGTCATCAGGCCCGCAGGCGCGCGAAAACTCGCGGTAGCAGACCGAACCCTCGTGCTCTTCCCATGGCGAGAAATGCTTGTGTTCGGTGATCCGGGTGAATGGCACCGAAGCATCGCCGTAGTTCATCACCGCACAGCCCTGATAATCGCCATCATAGCTGAAACGCTCGAAATCCAGCGTGCGGTATCCGAGGCGGCCCACCTCATAGTCGAAGTAACCGTCCAGCTGGCCGGAATAGAACACATGACCGACATCGGCATCGTCGCTACGGACAAAATGCGTGCCGAGTGTCACCGTGATATTGGGATGGTCGAGGATCTTGCCGATCATGTCGGTATAGCCGTTCTCGGGCATACCCTGGAACTTGTGGAAGAAATAGTTGTCGTCATAGTTGAAACGAACAGGCAGCCGCTTGAGGATCGACGCCGGCAGCTCGGTCGGCGAGCAGCCCCATTGCTTTTCGGTGTAGCCCTTGAAGAACGCCTCGTAGAGATCCTTGCCGACGAAGCGCATCGCTTGCTCTTCGAAAGTCTGCGGATCGGTGATGGTCTTGTCGGCGGCGTGATTCTCGATGAAGTCGCGCGCTTCCGAAGGCCGAAAAGTCTTGCCGAAGAACTGGTTGATTGTGTGCAGGTTGACCGGCAACGAATAGACGCTGTCGCCGCTCGTCGTCTTCACCCGATTCTTGTAGGGCATGAAGGTCTGGAAACCGTTGACGTAGTCCCAGACCTCGGCATCGTCGGTGTGAAAGATGTGCGGTCCGTAGACGTGGACCATCACACCGGTATCGGCGTCACGTTCCGTATGGCAATTGCCCGCAATGTGATCGCGCGCATCGATGATCTCGACCTGATGACCCGCCAGCGCCAGCTCGCGCCCGATCACCGCGCCCGAAAGCCCGGCGCCCACGATAACGATCTTTCCGTTCCCCGACATTCGCAATAAGTCCTGTTGTGTTTCCCGTTCGAGATTGCCCACGCGATCAACCGATGCGCCGACGATCCTGACCCCATGCCACGCCGTTTTCCGGCAGTTCTTGTTGTGTGTTCGCCAGCCCGAGCGTCGCGCGCATCAGCGCATCATAGCCATCAAGCAGGCGGTCGAGATCAAGCCCGTTCTCCTGCGGGCCGAAGCTCAGATGGCTGACCGTGAAGTCCGAATAGATCGCCGAGGGGCGATCGAGGAAGGTCGGCAGGCCGACGGTCAGCGCATACTCGTCGTCGCACTTCGGCAAGGCCATGTGAACGAGGTCCTTGCCGAGCCAGGCAACGAAGTTGATCGACTGCCGCTCCGTCCACTCCACCGACGCCTTTGGCAACGGCAGAGACTTGCGCTCGCGGCCAAGGAAGAAATCGTGAAGCTGGGTGGCGCGTTCGCCGCTCAGCCAGAGACTGCCGCCGAAGCCGCCGGGCGGATGCTCGAAATGCCCGATATTGGCAGGGATCGCGCCCGACGCCTGCTGCAGATAGGCGCAGACCCCATTGTTGACCACGTTCGCCGAGACCAGGAAATAATGCGGATTGGCGCGCCGGAACTCGATGAAGCCATTGAGCTTTTCGACATCGACATAAACGATGTCATCGTCGCACTTCAGGAACACGGCATCGGAAAACGCATCCAGCCGCCGCGCATAGTAGTCATACGCCTGCCAGTAAGGCATCTCTTCCTTCGGGTTGCCGACATAGCGCTGGATCGGCGCATTGACGTCGCAGAGCTCGAGATCCGCACCCCAGCCGCCCCGCACCATCACCGATGCGCCGCCGCTGAGATTGAGCTCCGGCCACCGGCCAAGCGTCACGCCATTGACCTGCAGCGAGGGCGTGCCCGCCGGATCGACATACAGAACAATGTCGTTGGCCACGCTTGGCGACAACACGCCCGGCGTTGCCTTCGTCCAGATCGTCTCTTCCTGCGTCCGCGCCGGGCTGTTCATCTCGCGCGTCGGAATCTTGCGCACGACAGACTGCAGGTTGTTCCAGCCGCCGACCACGAACTCGAAGCAATGCTCGCTGTCGCCGTTCGGCAGCACCGCGATATGCAGGTCGTGCTCGATCTTGGCGCTGGCGCGGAACGATGCTTGCGGGCTGACCTTGCCCTTTTGCTGGTAAGGCGCCTTGTGCCCCATGAACCGGGCCGGCCCGAACTCCTGCGTCACCCAGTCATTGTCCGGCGACGAGCGGGTGAAATCCCAGATGTGCCACTCGTCGATGATGCCGTCGGCAATCGCCTTGCGGATATACTGGGTCAGGATATCCATTCTCTTCTGCCTTCCGGCAAACGTCACGAGTATAACCGGCGCCATAAATCCCTGCCCCTAAATCGATAGATTGGACTCGGCGCCGACCGACTGGCGCCTGCATTGCCTCAAGCCGTCGGCTCGCTCCACAACCGCGTGTCGCGCGCAAGCGGCGCGTAGTCGTGAATCTCGGCCAGCTTGTCGCGGTAGCGTTGGCGATAGACGCCATCGCTTTCGAACTCTTCATGCACGGAGAAAAGCTCGGCGCCGACTTCGTAATACGCATCAAGATTGGCGAGGTCCGGCACCGGTGTTTCGCCACGTTCGGCCTCGCCCTGCATCTGCCAGAACAGGTCCTCGAGACGACGCGCCAGACCCGGAATATCACGCAGAGCGCTGGTCTCGCGCTGGTCCCGAAGCGACTGGCGGATGGCGGCAAGGCTGGCGCGGTCGTGTGCAAAGCCGATCGCGCGGCTGACATACGCATCAGGCCCATCGCAGATCAGTTCCGGCACGCCGGCCGCAGCCACGATGCTGCTGCAGAAGCGCGAGGCGAAGCTCTTTCCGGGGACGGTGAGAACCGGCAGCCCCATGGTGATCGCATCCGCCGCCGTCGAGTGAGCGCCATAGGGGAACGTGTCGAGGAACAGGTCGGCCACGCCGATGCGGGCGAGATGATGCGCGTTCGCCGCTTTCGGCGCGAAGATCAGCCGCTCCGGCGCAATGCCGTGCTGGGCCGCCGCCTTGCGCAGGCGATCATCGACGGCCTCGTCGGCGGCCAGTAGCCAGAGCACGCTGCCGGGTGTCGCGGCGAGGATCGTCATCCAGCGGGCAAAGCATGGCGCGCTGATCTTCTGCATGCCGTTGAAGCAGGCATAGACGAAGGCGTCCTCAGGAAGCCCGGCCTGCGCGCGCGTCGGCTGCTGCGCAATCACCCGCTTGCGGTCGATCGGCTGGTTGCAGGCGATCCGCAGGACCTTTTCGGTGTAGTAGATCTCGTTCTCGGGCGGCACGATCTGCGCGTCGGCGATCATGTACTGATGAACCGGGCTCGCCATCGACCCGGGGTAGCCACAGAAATTGACGATGACGGGCGCCGGCCGATAGGCGAAAAGCTTGGTCCGCGCATGCTTGGTATAGCCGTTGACGTCGATCAGGATATCGATCTCGTCGGCGCGGATCATCTTTGCCGCATCGAGGTCGCCAAGCGTGGTGATATCACGCCAGCCATCGACCGCGGCCTTGATCCGGTCCTGCGTCGCGTCGCCGCTTCTCGGCTCTCCGCAATAATAGGCGAAGATTTCGACGCTGCTCTTGTCGTGCAGCTCAAGCACTTCGCGCAATGCGAAGCCGACGGCATGATCGCGCAGGTCTGACGAGACGTAACCGACCCGCAGGCGCTGGTCTGTCCCCGTCTTCTTGCGCGCCGACACGCGAGGGAAACCGCCGAGATTCGGCCGCCCGATCAGCGACTTGTTGTAGCGATAGGCCTTGGCGAGCTGAAACAGCGGATCGTCGGAATAGCACGACAGCGTCATTGTCGACATCGCATCGACAAGCTGCCGCGTCGTCACATGGATCGACGATGTGAGGACCGGCCACTTGCACTGGCGCTGCCGAAGCGACGTCCAGTGTTGGCCTGCCTCCGGCCTGTTCGGCTGCAATTCGATTGCCTGCCACAGAACCGTCTCGGCATTGTCGAGCAGACCGCCACCCTCGAGAACGCGCCCCATATGCTGGAGCGCCATCAGCCGGTGCTCGATCCGCTCGCCGGTGATATCGCTGTTGGTCTCGGTGTAGCTGCGCCATTGCTCGACCGCCTGATTGGCGAAGCCGGCATCCTCGAGCGCGCGCCCGAGATTGATGTGAGCGGGCGCGAATTTCGGATCGATCTTCAGGCTGCTGCGAAGCGCGCTGATCGACGCCGGGAGATCGCCAAGCTGACGGCAGACAACCGAGTAGTTGAAGCAGGCGAGATGCAGCAGCGGATTGCCGTCGTTGAAGGCGATCCACGTCTTGTAGAGTTCCGCGGCCTGCGCCAGCTGCCCTGCATTGTTGAGCGTCTCTGCGATCTGGATCAACTCGCCGAGCGACATGCGTTGATTTCGCGCCTGCTCCAACACGCCGAGGAGCTGAGACTGGTGGCTTGCGGCGATTGCGGTGTTCGCGTTCATGGACATCCCAAGACAAGACGGCCGACCGGCCGGAAGTGATCGACGCGCGAGCGCCATGTCCTGTCTGGCTATCGGATCGAGCTTGCGTCGGGCTGATCGCCCTGCAGAGGCGGCATTTTCACAGCTCTGCCGATCTTGGATGCCGCTAGCTCATCAACGAAAAACGCCGCCCGATGGTGATCGGGCGGCGTCGGGATTTTCAAGGTGCGGCTGACACTGCCTCCTTGTTAGCTGTTGTTGAACTCGGCGTAGGCTGCGAGTGCCGCCTCGACCTGTGAGCTGCTGAGCAGCGAGATCTGGGTCGAGGTGAAGGCATCCAGCTGTGCCGTGGTCATCGCCGTAATGTCGTCGGTCGAGAGACCAGACAGAGCCTTGGTGCTGATGGCCGCGATCTCGTCGGTCGAGAAGGTTGCAACATCCGCGGTGGACATTGCAGCGATCTGGGCCGCCGAAAGAGAGGCGATCTGCTCGCTGTCGAGGACCAGGATCTGGGCGGTCGACATCGCGTCGATCTGGTCGGTGCTGAGGGCAGCCAGCTGGCCGGTCTTCAGCAATCCTACGTTAGCGGTTGTCAGCGCTGCGATCTCGCCGGTCGTCAGAGCCGAGACCTGCTTGGAGTTCAGGGCGCCGACCTGATCACTGCTCATCGCAGCGACCTGAGCGGTCGAAAGCGAAGCGATCTGCGTGCTGGTCAGAGCCGCAACCTGGCCAGTGCTGAGCACCGAGAACTGTCCCGTCGAGAAGGCCGCGAGGCTCACGGTGGACAGAGCCCCTACTGCGCTGGTGTTGATCGAGCCGATTTCAGCGGTCGTGAAGGTTGCGATGTCGGCTGTCGACATGGCACCGATCTGAGCAGCTGTGAGGACTGCGATCTGCGTGCTGTCCAGCGCGGCGATCTGCCCTGTGGACATCGCGTCGATCTGGTCGCTGCTAAGCGCTGCGATCTGGCTGGACTTCAGTAGAGCCACGTTGGCCGTCGACAGAGCGGCGACTTCGCCGGTCGTCAGGGACGTGACCTGCTTGGAGCTCAGCGCACCGACCTGGTCGCTGGTCAGAAGTGCGACGTTGGCGGTGGTCAGGGCAGCAATCTGATCGCTGTTCAGCACCGCGATCTGGTTGCTTGTCAGAGCAGTTGCCTGACCGCTGCTCAGCGCGGCGATGTCATTGGTCGAGAGACCCGACACTGCCTTTGTGCTGATGGCCGCGATCTCGTCGGTCGTGAACGTTCCGACATCTGCCGTGGACATGGCAGCCAGCTGGGCCGATGACAGGGCCGCAATCTGCGTGCTGTCAAGGATCCCGATCTGTCCGGTCGACATCGCGTCGATCTGGTCACTGCTGAGTGCCGCAATCTGGGCCGTCTTCAGCAGAGCCACATTGGCCGTGGTGAGCGCGGCAATTTCGCCGGTCGTCAGGGCAGCAACCTGCTTGGAGTTCAGCGCACCAACCTGGTCGCTGGTGAGAACCGCCACATCGGCGGTCGACAGCGATGCGATCTGCGTGCTGCTCAGAAGCGCAATCTGGTTGCTCGTCAGAGCCGCAAACTGTGCCGTGCTGAAGGCCGCAAGGGTATCAGTCGAGAGCGCAGAGACGATCTTCGTGCTGATTGCCGCGATCTCGTCCGTCGAGAAGGTAGCGATATCAGCCGTCGACATGGCCGTGAAGTCGTCCGCGGTCAGAGATCCAACCTGCGCACTCGTCAGAGCCTTGATCTGGTCGGACGACATTGCCCCGATCTGGGTGTTGTCCATGGCTGCGATCTGTGCCGTCGAAAGCAGGGCCACGTTGGCCGTGGAGATTGCTGCAACCTCAGCGGTGGTCAAGGCGGTGATCTGCTTCGAATTCAGCGCACCGATCTGGTCACTCGTCAGGAGTGCGACGTTGGCTGTTGTCAGGGCTG
>UCIT01000018.1 GCA_900472625.1 Hyphomicrobiales bacterium
ATGATTTCCTCCATGCCGGGGGTAACGAACTCATGACCCCATCGTTCCAGACGACGGTCGTCGTATACTAGAGGTGTCATCCCTCATTCGCCGGAACCTAATCGAGTACCAAAGGTTGAGGAGTGCTTTTGAAGAGGAATGTCATGCGTAAGGTTCTGGTAGTCGAAGACGAGCCGTTGATCCGCCTGTCTGTGATCGATTTCCTTGAGGACGCCGGCTTCGAGGTTCTTGAGGCGGCCTCTGCGGATGAGGCCGTTGATCTTCTCGGCGATCATGTCATCCATCTGCTGTTCACGGACGTCCAAATGCCGGGTATCCTAAGCGGTGTAGATCTGGCCCACGACGTCGCCCGTCGCTTTCCCGATGCGGGTATCATCGTCGCGTCGGGAAGGCTGATGTCGGGTGACCTCGACCTTCCGCCAGCGGCGGAGTTCTTTTCGAAGCCGTACGATCTCAATCGGATTGTTGCGCGTCTGAAGGCTCTCTCGAGCGAGTGATTTGTTGCAGGTAGCGCTTTTCTCACACAGCCGCGGGCAAATGCCATATGGTGAGCCACCGCAGGGGAAAGCTTCCATGAAAATCGATATCGATAACCCGAAAATCTCCACGCGAGAGCGTTTCCTGGAAGCGATCGTCCAGAGTGCGATCGACTATGCGATCATCTCGCTGGATCTCGACGGCCTGGTGACAAGCTGGAGCGAGGGTGCGCACCGCGTCCTCGGATGGACCGCTGAAGAAATGGTCGGCAAACCAGCGACCGTTTTCTTCGTGCAGGAAGATCGGGAGCAGGGGGTGCCGCAGCGTGAGATGACCTCCGCACTCAGCGTCGGTCGAGGCAGCGACGAGCGCTGGCATCTAAAAAAGGACGGCACGACGTTCTGGGCGTCCGGGGAGATGATGGCGCTAAAAGCCGATGACGAGACCGTCATCGGCTTCATCAAGATTTTGCGCGATCGAACCCGCGAACGCGACCAAGCGGACAGACAGCGCCTTTTAATGCATGAGCTCGGGCATCGGCTTAAAAACACATTGGCCGTGGTTCAATCGATCGCGACGCAGTCGCTTCGGCACGCGACATCGCTCGGGGATGCCTCTGAGAAGCTTCGCAACCGCATAGCAGCCTATGCCAAGGCGCATGACATTCTGTTGCAGAAAGATTGGACTGGCGCGACGTTGCGAAACATCGTGGAGGCCTCCATGCTGAACATGGGCATGGATGGCAGTGATCGCATTTCGGTAGAAGGCCCTACGGTCGAGCTCGGTCCGCAGGCTGCTTTGTCGTTTTCGCTGGTCGTGCACGAGCTTATAACCAACGCGGCAAAGTATGGTGCGCTTTCAAATGCGGATGGCCGCATCGAGATAGGCTGGATGCTGAGGAGCGATGATGGCCAAGAGTTGCTTGAGTTCCAGTGGCGTGAATCCGGCGGTCCCCAAGTAGTCGAGCCGACGCAATCAGGTTTCGGATCACGGCTGGTTCGATCGAGCTTAGCCACCTATGGCGAGGTACTGATAGAGTATCAGCCGTCGGGTTTGGTGGTCAAAACATCCATAGCTCTGTCCAAGGTACAGTTCCGTAACGAGCTAGCTCAAATTGAGAACGGCGGCGGTATCTAAACGATTTACCACCGGTGCGTGGAACCGGCACCGCCAACTGACGATGCCGGAAGATGTTTTTGACCTGCTGTCTATCTTGATTTCTTGTAGAGCTTTTCCGCAATCTCGAACATTTCCTCTGGCGAATAGTCCGGGGTAAACGCGGACGGTACGCCAACGAATTGATGGATCTTGCCACCCTCTGGCATACCGTCGACGACTTCGAGTTGGCCTGGCGGGCGAGTGGCAAGGCGACTTCACCGTTACCCCAGATGCCAGACATTTCTTTGTAGTCGTTCGGGCTGAAGGTATACAGACGGCGGTGGGAAACCTCGTCCAGGTACTTCTAACATTCCGGGATGTTTCAGAGTGGGATGTTCGGTGTCGGCAGGAACTTCTTAACGTCGACGCCGGTAATCTTCTCCAGAGCAAGAGCATAGGCGTGGGCATGAACGGAGCCTCGTACCAGTAGATAGCCGCAGACCTCACGGCCGGTTGGATCGGAGAGGGTCTCGTAGACACGAAGTTTGTGAAGGCGTGCGCCGCACTCCAGATGGAAGTTGTGCAGCAGATCCACAACGACATTACCGGTGGTGGTGATGAAGTCGTTATTCCAGGAGACGCCATTGCTGTTCACGGGCATCGCACCGCCACCACCCGAGAGGAAGGCTGCAGCAAGACGAATGTCTTTCATGTCCTCGAACGGCGCGCCTGAAATATCGCCGCCATCTCCTTCGTCACCGTCGGGCACGTCAGGTCCATTATTGAGCATCGCTACGCCGTTGCTGAAAAGTTCGACGTGGCCGAGTTCTTCGGCGGTGATGCTGGCGACAAGACTATAGAAGGGTCTTAGCTTCTCCTTCGAGCGGAAATTGAAGCTTCGGAACATGTAGTTCCCAAGTGTCGACATCTCACCGGATTTACCCCCAAGAAGCTCTTGAAGGGCAGCGGCTGCGTTCGGATCGGCACGTTTCGGCGCTGTGTAACTCCGCCTGAAGTTGGTCTACTCGCATAAACATTTGATCTTCCTTTCAACGGAGACACGATCAAACCATTAGTTGCAACATATGTTGCGGTTGCCTCGTCAGAGTTCTGAAAATTCGTTATAATGCATAATATTAGCGCAGAAAAAACGTCTGGGAGAACCATATCTCGACCAGCGCAGGAACAACGCTCTCAACTACAGGTTAAGGGAGCTAACGGAGTGCCCCGCATGAGAACGAAGAGAACCCTTTCGATGGCTGCCGCACTTGCGCTGGCCGGTTTTGCCGCCTTGGCGGACGATCAAGTCAAGCATAACGCGCAGGATTTCGCGACCAGAGCAGTGATAGCCAACATGTTCGAAGTCGAAGCAGCAGACGTCGAAGTCAAAAAGGGTAAGGACGGCAAGGCGGTTAAATTCTCGACCGACATGCTCAACGATCACGGCAAGGCTGGACCCGAGTTAAGAGCCGCCGCCAAGCAAGACGGTGTCGCTGTGCCTGCCGTACTTGACGCTGATCACAAGGCGAAAATCGACGCATTGAAGGCGAGCGATGCGACAAATCTGGACCAAGCCTATCTTTCCACGCAGCTCACCGCTCACCAGGACGCCGTCGCGCTCTTCGAGCGATACGCCAAAAGCGGTCCTGAAGGACATCTCAGAAACGTGGCGTCGAGGATCCTTCCTGATTTGAGGGCGCACCTTGTGCGAGTTCAGGGACTGACATCCAAATGACCAAGATATCAAACCGAGGAGCACTTTATGACCGAGAAGCAAATCGAACCCGAGTCAGATGACGCACGGGCCTCCTATGCGGAGGACGCCAAGCAGCGCCGCGAGGCACTTGAGGAAAACGCGCTGAACGGTGACGCTGGTCGGAACAGGGGCGACGCACTGACGTTAAATCGGCAGGAGGAACACGAATATGACATCTAATTTACCGACAGATAGCACGCCCGACACGACGACGGCTGGGGGAGTTACAGAATCACCGGTTAACGAAACCGCTACAGAAGCTCGGCAAGGTCAGCTAGGCAAGCCGGTTTTCATTGTGTTGATAAGCGGCCTGATATTGGCGCTCATCGCATGGGGTGGCGTCGAGATCTGGGGCGAAAGCATCGATAAGGATCCGCCTGCGGTGTCTGCGGCATCGGATCCGGTTAAGAACCAGCCGTCGGGGGCAGGAACATTTGATGACAACGCATTGGATGGAAGCAGCCGTGCCCCAGAGGCTACAGACCGTTCGCCCACACCTTCTGGCAGTGGGAGCGGCCCGACGCAGGTCAGCACTCCTACAGGAACGGAGAAAGTTCAGTGAATTGAACTTCAGCACCGCCTTGATGGCGTCAGCGGGGCTTCAAGGACGCAGGCAGACAATACCCAGTAGTCGGCAACGGACGACTTTCGAGGTCGGTGCTGACCACGTCGCCGCAAACCTTAAAAGAGACGGCCGCTCGCACTTGGTGAAACGGGGCGGAAACTACGTTGATAAAGAGACCGACGAGAATATCGCGTTCACGGTAACCAATGGCACGAAAGGCTACGTCACCTGGACGACGCCAACGGCAGAGCCAGCGCCGGATCCTCTACCCCGCCTCCCACACACCGCCTAAAGGCCATGTTGGCCGACAGCCAGCCGGGAGAAAGTGCAGATCCTCGCCTAATGTGTTATTGGAGAATCGACGTATGGGGCGCGACAAGGCGGCGCGCATTTGCCAACCCCCATAGGACCCGCGCGTCGCCAACTCCTTGCAGCTCGGAATGGGTAGCCTATCTTCAACGAGATGGATGGAACACCGGACTCCTTGCCTATCCTGAACCATCGGTCCCGTAATGCCCGTTCGTAGCACAGGCCTCCTGTGTTTCGACGAACGTCCGGCGTGCTCGAGCTTCTACTCGTTCATCCCGGCGGCCCGCTCTGGGCGAAGAAGGACGAAGGCGCCTGGTCGATCCCAAAAGGGATGGTCGATCCGGGCGAGTGCGACTTCGAAGCAGCCCTCCGGGAGACCCGCGAGGAACTGGGCGTTGACGTCGATGGAGAGTTCGCGGCGCTGGGCGGGTATCGACAGCCGAGCGGGAAGATGGCGTCCGCGTGGCCGACCCGCAACTCGTCCTCTACGACATCAAGAGTTTGATGTTCGCAATGGAGTGGCAGCCAAGGTCGGGCCAGCAAAAAATGCTTTCCCGAGGCGGACCGTGTCGGCTGGTTTTCCATCGAACGCGCAAGGCAACGATGCTAAAGGCCAGCGGCCGATGCTCGATGCCCTCGTAAGCATCTTGGATAGCTAGCAGAACTCACCGCCTCAAGGCCGTCTAAGGCCTGCATTGGCCGGTGGGCAGCCATGACTTGCGTCTGCCGCAACCCATCGCCATCTGCTCGTGACCGCCAAGACTTCACCATAGCCACTGCCGCGACCCCAGGGTCTGCGCGCAAGGAGAGATCACTATGCATGTCATGTCGAGGACCCTGACTGAAATGACGCTGGTCGAGCGCTCCAGCCTGCTCGACACCGTCGCAGACGCTCTTGAGGCAAGCGCGGACGAAGCCAAGGAGGAAGGCGATGCCACCTTCGTCAATAACTCGTTGTGCGTCGCGAACACGATCCGCGGCATGTCCGTTAACCTGTACCCCGACAATTTGGCCGTGGCCGAACTGTTGTTGGAGCAGGGCATGATGCTAGTTCACGCGTACTCCAACCGCAGCAGGCCGAAGACGTTGAATTAAAAGTGAATGGGAATCTCACGCATCTTGTCGATTGGAGATGCGCATCGTGCGGATTTGGTCGGCAAGCACGAGTACTGCTTCATTTGCTCGTCCGACACCTTGAGATTCCGCGAGATGTCTTCCACCAAAAGCGGGGAGCGCATACGGAAATGAAGACAGAAAATATCGAAACAATGGCGCATCCCGGGAGTTTCGTCTTTATATCAATCGATAGGAGTCCATGATGGCCGACGAGAGCACCGTCACAATCCGCGCAAGCTTCTCGACCCGCGAGGCCGCTGATTTAGCGGTAGAGCATCTAGTCCAACAGCAGTGTATTTCGCGGCCCGACATATTCGTGCAGCCTACGACCGGTGAAAACACTTCCGGGTCACGACCGTCTGGAGGCGATGTTTCACACGAAAATGGTACCCGTAACGATGGCGCTTTCTGCGGAGACATCGAGGTTTCTGTCGACATTGCTTCATCTCAGATTGCTGTTGTTCAGAGAGTTTTCGGAGACGTGGGCGCTATCAGGGTTTCAAAAGGCTAATTGCGTTAGTTGCGCGTCGCCGACTGGAAGCGAACTCATTGAGCGAACCATTTCGGGCGTGCTTGCGGTCAGGCCCCCTACCGGCGGCCTCCGAGCGGTGAAGTGGTCACCCTTAAGTTCAATGGATCCCGGCTAAGCGGCTGAAGTCCCAGCGTGGGGAACTCCAGCAACCGTGCGGGGTGCTGTTTCGACCGATTTTGCTTGGCGCTGCTGATCGTAAGATTAAAACCAAAGGGAGGAAGACATGAGATTCGAAGGCGTAACGAAATCAGGCCACTTTTTTGCTGGTTCGGACCTGTCAATAGTATCAAGAGCAGGCTCGGCCGGTTTTCCCGCCTCGGGAGATGAGGTGATCGTTGAATGGCCAAGCAATGCCCGGACCATGTTCACTGTAATCGAGGGCAGTCGTCACGCGCTGACGATCGCCGACGGCAAGCATCGATATTCGCTCACCCATGCCGACGCCCAAGATAATGTCGAGCCTGCTGCTAAACCTGGTCTCGACGTCCAGGTCTGGGTTGTACGTGCTCAAATATAAGCTTCCGACTTTTGAGCTGAGAAGCGTCCTCTGGAAATTTTGGGCTTTAGAAAGCATGACTTGAAGCGATGGGCAGGTTCTCCACTTACATGGTCATCGTTCAAGGAAATCATAATGCCGCCTCGCAAGAACAAGACCGCTACCTCGTAACCAAGGGTGCCAAGATCGGCGAGCCCGTGCCAAGGGCGATCGTTGACACGAATACAGCGTCGGTCGGCATTCCACCCCAGGCTGGCTTCAGCGCTGCAGAAGAGATCAGCGCCCTGCGCCAGCAGGTCGATACTCTCCATAAGCAGCTCGCTGAGATGACTGGTAGTGCAAAGGCGTCAGCGAAAGCGGTCGCTCGCCAGACCCGAGCGACCGTGAAGCTTTATCCCGTCTCATCACTGATTGCGGTTGCCGCGGTTGCCGGGGCGTTCGCTCTTGCAGTCGCGGGGCTTCGCTCTGAACCTTCACGGACCCGGTACGAGAGTACACTCGATGATTTGCGCGATCTGTGCGATCGAATTCGCGATCGAATTTGACATAGGTCGTTGCGATTTAGCCGGTTCTCCGACACCTAACTGTTGCAAGCGAGTGGAAAGCGCATGCTCGAAGGCATTATTCGAACCTCACTGGAAATCGTCACTCGTGCGGAGAGGCTGATCGAGAACGCGAGACTTCTTCTCGCCGGTGGAAGTCTTGACGACATCGAGGCCTATCAGATGCATCTGGAAGTCGAGCGCCCAACGGACGTGGTTTTTGTCGTACACGAAGCCGCACGGTTGGTTCAGCGGAGAATTTAGCAGCACGCCGAAATTGCGCGGCGAGTGTTCATTCAGGCCACTCTTCATTAGGTGATTTAGAGACCTGCTAGCCTCGTGCCTTTTTACGGACTTCCCGGCGTGGGGGCTCGATGAAGCTGATGCTCGTATCGTGGAGTTTGTGGCTCTTGCGCCCTTCGCAGCCTCTTCTGGGCGATGGCTTCAGATGAAGCCAGAGTGACTGCCAAATGGAACGTCATCGTCATCAAGATTGCCAGCGCCGATCCGCTCGCTCTCGCCCGACAACCGTTCCGCTGTGTGTTCAACATCATCTTCACGACTTGCTATGTGTCTCTCTTCCAAATGACCAGCGTCGCCGCCGGACGCTCGGTGTTCGTTATGAGGCCTATGTTTCGATGCTGGTGAGAAAAGGTTCGCATTGATAGCTGACTGCCTCTCGGCAACCCACGCGATGTCTGGCTCGGCGATTGAGACACTGTGATCGATACGCGTCGCTGCCGATGATGCTGTTGATGAAACTTTTGAGATTTTCTCGACCATAGGGCCTCCCGCTCACTGCCACCTTCCTAAGATGGGGATTGTGACGCCTAAGGTAAACAGAAGATGCTTGGTAGCGGATCGTGCGGGAAGCAACGGGATTGGTATCCTGCGCAATTGGGGGTGCTCCACGCGATCCTGAAACGTCCATATCGAATCTGCCTCCCAATTAAAAGAACCAAAAAGTACTGTGTCTGTGGACGTTGGCCCTCGGTCGTAGGTTGCCGTATCGATGGACGGTCCGGATGACCATATCTGCTTGGGTCATCGCTCGTGATAAGCGTTGGTTCTCTCGGGAACCAACGGCCGCACCGAGCCCGGCCACGCATTCTTGTATCGCCGACCTGTCCTCCACCTTGACACCACGAGCGCCTGCCAGATTGGATCTGCTCACGTCTTCGGCCGGGCTGGTATTCAAATATGACGATCGCGCGCAAAGCCGATTTGATCGGCTTTACCACTGATTGTGATCCATCGAAATCTAGTAGAATCTGTCAACTTTTGCCGTTTCTCCGCTAGGTTGAGGCGTTTTTGTTGCACTACTGCAACGGGATCGCAGTTCCGTCAGTTCAACCCATGTTTGCTTGTGAGCGCCACCTGTACAAACGGCGCGGAACGACACACTATACAACCATAGGCCGCACGCGAGTGGCCCGAGAGGCAAAGATTCGGCCGGAATTTCGTTTTTCGCGGATTTCAAGAGATTACCATACCAGGAGTGCAACTTTTAGGACATTTATCGCAAGCCCCCAGCGCGACGAAAACAAGGAGTGAGGGCCCCATGAGAACTCTTATTTCGCTGATTGAAATGATCGAAGCCGCGTACGACGAACGCATGATGAAAAATGTGATCAAGAACTTTGGCAATGCCTACGGTTTTGACCGCTTCGCATATTTGCAGGCAGTTGGCGCCGACGTTCGCACGTTCAATAACTATCCCGCCGAATGGCAGGACATATACATCAAAAAGCGCTATTCACGGATCGATCCTGTGGTGACGGAGGCTGGTCGGCGCGCGGGACCTTTCTCATGGACGGCCGACAACTGGCAAGCTCGGGGAACGTCCGAGGCTCGCCGCTTCCGTGACGAGGCAATCAACCATGGCATTCGCTCAGGCGTCACCATTCCTGTCGGCGGCACCTACGGCGCGAGAATGATGTTGACCTTCGCGTCGTCACGAAGCGACGCAGATGTCACGATGCTACCAACCCCGCAAGACGCCGTCCAAGTGATCATGGCAATTCACTATCAACTACGCATTCTGGCCGCCTCGATGGTCGCTAGCCCAAAAAAGCACCTTTCTGCGCGAGAAATGGTCTGCCTGACGTGGGCTGCAAAAGGTAAAAAGGGCTATGAGATCGCACGCCTGACCGGAATAAATCCGAGAACGGTCCAGCATTATCTGGACAGTGCGCGTGAGAAACTGGGAGCGGCGACACTCTCGCAGTTGGTCGCGATCGCCAAAGATCTCACACTGATCTAGTGCCAGCCTTCAGTAAGCACGGACGAATCGACATTCATTGAAGCCAGATTATCGTGGCCGCGAGATAGACGAAGCCTTGAAAGTGGGTGGCTCTACGATCGTAGCGCGTGGCGAAGCGCCGGAAGTGCTTCATTCGGTTGAAACACCGCTCGATGCGGTTGCCATCTATGTAGGCGAGTTCGTCGTGTGGAATAATGATCTTGCGCGAGCGGTTTGATGGGATGAGCGCCTCGGCTCCCATGGCGGCGATCGGTTCCCGCAAGTTATTGCTGCCATATGCTTTATCGGCAAGCACGGCATTTCCTATGGTCCTCCAGAAGCGCCGGCGCTTGCGTGATGTCGGCGACCTGACCGGCCGTGACGATGAAACGCAGCGGCCTTCCCAAGGCATCAGCCAATCCGAACCAGTGCGCCCGGAATCACCGGCTTTGCCGGGCAATAACGACCCGATTTTTGCACTGACTATCGCTGAATTCATATCGTCCTGCTGTCATTAGGACACCTCCGTGCTGGAACACGGTCACCTTTGAATTAGCCTTTAGGCGATTTGGGAATCCTGAATGTCGATTGGCCCTATCCCACTCTTCAAAAGTTGCCTGAGTCAATGACTTCTAAAAAGCCGCAGCCAACAGAAGCGTTTGTATGGGTGTGGCTATCAGAAAGCGCCGACCGCTCCGCAGCTGCACGCTAGATGCAATTTGGCGGTGAATGGTTTCTTCTAGATCTTAGGAAGCGACAGCAAGTGTAATGGCCCTTGCCTAACAGGGCAGAGCTAAATGTCGGGATTTCCAAAGGCGGCGATCAGCGCAATGAGCTTCGATCGCGCACGGCGCGGTAGTCCAAGAAAGGCGTCGACAAGGCGCTGGCCTTCACTGGTCGCGACAAAGTCGATCCTGGCGTCGGCCTTGGCGATGTAATGTTGCGAGTTGCCCTTGCCGGGGGGCGGAAGCGTCTCGAAAAAATACGCTACAGGAACATCGAGGACTTCCGCTATCTCATAGAGGGCCGACGAACTGACGCGATTGACCCCGGTTTCGTATTTTTGAATTTGCTGGAAGGAAATACCCACACCGCTTCCAAGTGCGACCTGAGACATTCGCAGTTGCAAGCGTCGGACGCGAATCCGCCGCCCCACCTCCAGGTCAACGGGATGTAGTTTTTCCCGATCGCTGTTATGTTGATTGGACACGTGTAACGCGTTTGTTGCCTGTTGTGCCATTTCCCGCTCCCACTTGGCCCAAACGACGCGTCGCTGGGCGAAGATCCGATAGCCGGGGAATTGGAAAACCGTGTCTAGACAGTCCCCATGACCTTCGGCGCGAAGCCTCTTGTATGCGTCACGGGTTCCCCGACCATGAAGCGATCGGATTTGGTGCGTCGTACGACGCCCAGCAAGTTCGACAGGGGTTTCCACGCCCCAAGGAGGCATCCGGCCTCCTCGATGAAAACAATACGAAAGCAACCGTTGCTTGTAAATGGCATTTCTTTGGTATTTTTTCATGACAGGTCGTAAGCGAGACCGGCAGTCATTAAACACGGTGCGGCCGCGTTAGCTGTACGACAAGTCCGAGAAGATAGGCCAATAGCTCCAAATCTTCGCTTCCTGGATATCTCAGCGAGATCTCGACGACGGTCCGCTTGAGCGCATCGGCTTCTTCATAAACCAACGATTTCACCAATTGCTCCGCCTCTGGGGCATCCAATAGCGATCCTGTCCGACGTATCATTTCCTCTCTCGCGCCATTCAATTCCAGACCTACGCCATCTGCTATCGGCCTCGCCCACGTGTCTTGTAACAGCGTTTAAGGGCAACAGGAGCATTAGAAATGTCTTTCTATGCAACTGTTTTATCTCATATTTATTGCCAGCCCGCTCCGGATCGAGGCTCGTCGAAAGCAAGACTAGACTATGCCCGATAAGGTCGGCTGGCACACCTGTAGAATCTTACATAGACGATTGCCTTCTTATTGAACCAACTCCCTTTCTAACACATCAGCGACATTGGACACCTGCTCTCGAATACTCGCGCGTTTGTCATCGATACGGTTTCCGCATCGAGTGCAGGCAAGGATCGCCATCTGGTGGCACTCAACTTTCGTACCCGCCAACCGGGCACATGCATGGACGAAGCTCCGGATAAATCCATAATATGGATGAATGTTCAATTTTGGTTCGCGATATGACCTCCTCCACGATACCGGTTCTTCATCTTCACGGGGACGCCTACACGCGCGGATATCAACATGGAGTTGCATTGAGACTTGCGATCCGGGCTGCGGCTGAACGATCAAGGCGCACCCACGTTCCAGGAGGCGTGCAGGGGGCGAGGAGATTGGCGGGCCAATCGTGGAAGCTGATCGAAACCGTTGCTCCTGACATCACGGCTGAGATGAAGGGTATTGCCGAAGGAAGTGGATTGGCCCCGTTGGATGTCTATCTCCTTTCTGGTTTCGAGTTTTTCAACGATGCGTCTCCAGCCGGCTGTACGACGGCCGCTATCGCGACTGGCAGCGGCGCGGTCGTTGCGCAGAACTGGGACGCACCGCCAGGTACGGAAGAGCAACTGGTGTTACTTGTCCACGATACCGGCGACGACGGGTTCGCCATGATCACCACACCAGGGACGCTCGGATGGGTCGGCATGAACAGATCAGGCTTCGCCTTCGTGACCAACGACCTCATGCTTGATACGGCAGAACACGGATTGCCAAGCCTTGTTGTCAGGCGCCTCCTTCTGCGCGAAAAAACAGTTCGCGCGGGCCTTGAGACACTCGCGCGACACAACCATCGCGCCGGTCGTTGCTATTTGCTGGGCGATAGAAGGGGCGAGGTCGCCGGCGTCGAAATCTCGCCATCTATCGGCTCCGTCTTGCTACCAGGGCACCCGCTTATCCACACCAATCACCCTGTCATTCCCGCCCTGGCGACCAGGGAAGATATCGAGACCGTGGCGCGGGTCTATCCATCCAGTCGCGAGAGACTGAGCTATGCTCACCGCCGTTCGGTCCGGGACGCGAAAGATGTCTTCCAGCTGCTTGCCAGTGCGGAAGGAGCACCTGATGCGATATGCAAATCAGCATCCCAGCGGGAACCAACGCAGACGGCGTTCTCCGTTGTCTTCGACTGCAGGAACACCACCGCTTCGATCTGCATTGGCCGTCCCGACCGTGGGACATATCGCGCCTTCGACTTTTCGTGTATGGCGACGGCCTAGGCGACGCTGACCGCGCCCGCTCCGGAACGCCGTGCAAAATCGGCGAAGCGCGCCGCCAATTCGTCGGCCCGCTCGTCGCATTCGTCCGGCCGGTAGGGACGGCAGTCGTAACCCAGAACGTCCCTCATGATCTCGGCGGAAGCATCGGTCGTTCGAACGGTCCCGTCGTCATCGACGCTTTCGATACCATCGTAGCGCTGGCAACGTCGGTTGATGTCTATTGCCTGATCAAGCGTCAGTCCTTCTGGAAGATCGACCAGGAAACCCGTTGGCGACACCCTGATAGGATATCCACCGACCAGCCCCAGAGGACCCGGTCCATGAACGACCTGCCCCCCTCGGGCGGCAACCGCGTGCAACATCGCGGTAGCCGATGATGCGGTGACCGACTGACCCGCCAACCCTTTCACGCGCCGGAAGCGGCCTGCGACATGCGAGAACAGGGCCGTATGGTCGATGTCGTTAGCGTCAAGCCTGGCGCCGTCGACTAAGATTGTCAGATGGTAAGGAGCTCCGTCGGTCTCACCGGTGCTTGGCATCCTGTAGCTTATATAGTGTTGAGCGAACAAGCGAACATCGACACGCGCGGGATCGCACTTCAGCATGTAGGCGGCGGCAAGTCTTATTCCCGGCACCGCATTGGCAATGTTGCCAATACCAACAGCGGGTGCCAGTCCTTCCGCAGCAAGCGATGCATTGACAACATCGGGATAAGCGGCGTTGACAACGACAGCAGCACAATTGGCAAGTCGCACCGCCTTCATCAGCCGGCGAACCAGAACCTGATGCATGGGCGTCCAGACGCCACCTCGCGCCATGTCCAGCCGCCTGTAGGCTTCCACTGGCAATTTGGTGATCACCCACCAGCTGTGCAGCGTCGCGGCATTGAAAATGATGTCCGGCTTGATTTTACCCAGTCGCTCGGCGGTCTGTTCGACGTTCATGAGGTCGATGGGAACGACATCGATCCTGGGAACCTTGCCAAGGTTCATCGCCGTATAGCGTGCCAGGTTGACCCGCAGCATGGCGGTTTCCGGTGATCGCGTCCCGACGGTCAGTGAATAGTCACGACCGCTTTGAACCAGGAAATCCAGGACATCACCGCCAAGGACGCCGCTGCCAAGAATTAGGATATGCGGTGTTTTTGCATTCGTAGTCATCACGATTTTCTCCCTTCGCCGTCAGCAATCATTGCGTGTTGTGACATGTTGTGTTCATTTCTGGGTAGCAATCTGACTCCTTTTACTTTAGATTGCAATATGATTATCAGTATCCTCATAGGTTGCTCATGTGCCTCCGACCTAACCCAAAGCCAGGCCCGGAATTTCGTATCGACCTCGCGGCGGTCGAGGCCAATTACCGCCTGCTGAAATCCTTGGTGGGGGCGGAAACCGAAATTGCGGCCGTGGTGAAAAGCGATGCCTATGGATTGGGAGCCGCCGCCATTGTCCCGACACTTGTCGAAGCGGGGTGCCGCCGCTTTTTCGTCGCGGATCTTCGCGAGGCAGTACATGTACGACGAGCGCTCGCAAGCGTCGCTCATATCTATATCCTATCGGGAGTGCAGTCCGACGAGCTTGACGCTTGCCTCGGCCACCGTCTGACACCGGTCTGTCATTCGCTTCCGGATGCAGTGGAAGCAGCCAGTCGCCTTCCGGAATTCGTCCTCAACATCGATACCGGGTTCTCGCGTTTCGGCCTGACGGTCACCGACGTGCAAGCTTTCGCGCACATATCGCGCCGCGTCCCGGATCTGGCACTCAGCCATCTCGCGTGCGCAGACGTGCCCAGCGATCCGACAAACTGCCTCCAACGTGACCGCTTCGTTGCGGCCTGCGAGATCTTGCGTCCCGTCAGGCGAAGCCTTGGAGCATCTGCCGCAATCTGGCTCGCGCCACGCTTTCATTTCGACGTGATGCGCGTGGGGTCGGCCCTGTACGGGTTAAACAATGCGGGCATCACACCGACGCCTCTAATGCCTGTCGTACAATTGTTCGGACGACTTGCCGAAATCAGGACCGTGCGCATGGGCGAAGCTATCGGCTATGCCGCAAGCTTTCGAGCAAAGAAATCCATGCGGATTGGCATCGTGGCCCTTGGTTACGCGGCGGGCCTTCCATGGTCGGCCGGGAACGCCATTGACGGCGCCATCGAACACCACCCGACACCGGTCGTCGGTCGCGTCGCCATGGAGTATGTCGCTGTCGACCTCGACAATGTGCCGGCGGCGCTGTGTGTACCTGGGCAAGCCGTTGAGTTCCTGGGCCCATCGCGGTCAGCGGAAGCCGTCGCCGAAGCAGCCGGCACCATCCCCCAGGAGCTGCTCACCCGTCTCGGATCGAGCTGCCCTCGAAACTACGCATCTCTCGATCACTCAATGGCACGGAAGGATGGCACATGAGCAAGCATCGACTGGGAGCCATCTGCGTTCTCGGGGCTGCGATCCTTTGGAGTACAGCGGGACTGTTCATGGGATTTCTGCAGCAGCTTGACGCTTGGACGATCCTCTTCTGGCGCAGCGCGTTCGGCACGGCTTTCGTCGGCGTCGCCGCACTTGCTTCGATTGGCGCCACGCCACGCCTGGCTAGTCCCGGATATTCCTGGCTAGTGGCCACCGTCTGCTCCGCCCTTGCAATGATCGCTTTCATTCCGGCACTCCGTTTGACGTCTGTCGCCAATGTCGCGATGATCCATGCTTCGCTACCCATCCTGTCTGCGCTCGCAGCCGCCGTCGGATTGCGGGAGCGGCCTTCACGTGCGATGCTGTGTTTCTCCGTCTTGGCTCTTCTCGGGACCGCAGTGATCTTCCTGGGTTCGGTCGGCCGGAGTTCGAACCAGTTCGGCAATTTGCTTGCATTCTTGATGACGGCGTCGCTCGCTGTCATGACGGCGGCATTGCGAACTCATAAAGGATCGGCGCTCTCGATCGTCGCCGCCTCGAATGCCGCGGCTGCAGCCGTCGCGTTGTGTCTATCGCCTGGCGTTGACCTGGACTTGACGCAAGCCTGCATTCTCGCCCTGTTTGCGCTGTTGCAGATGGCGCTGGGACTAGCGCTTTACAGCAAGGGCGCAAGTTTGCTCCCAAGCGCAGACGCAGCACTCCTGTCTATGATCGAAGTCCCATTGTCACCGCTCTGGGTCTGGCTTGCTTTCGACCTTCCGCCAAGTGGCTTCAGCGTCTTAGGTGGCCTGATCACAGGTGCCGCAGCGGCTGGTTCCATCGTGACACGGCTTTGGCGCGCGGGCAGGGCGATGAAAAGCGACGGCAAGACAGCGTTCCGGGAGAGTCGTCATGACGAAGCCATCGTACCGCCTCCAGACATTGCACGACCTCGCCCAACGTTATCGAGGCATCGTCCTTGACCTCTTCGGTACGGTTCATGACGGCATCGAGCCGTTTCCCGGAGCGCTCGACGCTCTGCATCACTTACGGGAGAATGATATACGCGTCTGTTTGCTCTCGAATTCGCCGAGACGGCGTTTTGATGTTGCAGCCCGGCTTGTCGACATGGGGATCGATGCACCGCTTTACCGGGGCCTCGTGACTTCGGGCGAACTTGTTTTCGAAGATCTGTCCAGCGCATCCACGCCCTTGTCGGGCGGGCGCCACTTTTACGTTGGGCCCGCCGACCTGGCGAGACTTCTCGATGGATCGTACTGCACGCGAACGGAACGGTTAGCCCAGGCTGACTTTCTACTTTGCACCGGCATGCCCGATGACCCGAATGACCTGGCTCAGGTTATAGACGATGCCCGAGCAATGGACCTCCTCATGGTTTGCGCCAACCCCGATCGGCAGGTCATTGTCGGCGGCACGCGCATCGATTGCGCGGGAATGATCGCCGAAAGCTACGAAGCGATTGGCGGGCGCGTTTTGCAGTACGGGAAACCGGACGGCAGGGCGTATCGGCGAGCCCTATCGATCCTGGGTTTGCCGAAAGAGGCGGTCCTGGCAATCGGAGACGCGCTCGAGACCGATATCTCTGGAGCCAAGCGGGCCGGGCTAGATGTAGCACGCCAGTTGATTTGACCCAATTTCACGGAAGAACAAGGCTTGTGAGTGGCGATTGTCGCTTGAATTTGTCCTAGATGTCAGCTTGAAATGTCCCAACGAAAATCGTCAGTGTTTAGAGGGTTCTAATATAATTGGTGGCCGCGACTGGACGATCGATCTGCCAGTGGCTGCTGTATGGAGTGAAAAGGCGCGCTGAGCCGTTCGCCGAGTTGGTCGGCGTCCTATTTGCTCGGGTGATGCCAAAGGGAGTTATGCTGTAGTTGAGCGACCCTCACGAGATCGGCAGGCAGGCCCGCGATCGACGCGTCAGCCCGGATGAGAACCGTGTGATTTGTCGTGCAAAGTCGATGCGAGCTCTGAGTGCTTCAAGCATGATCTAGCGCTTTTCTCCGCTATCAGAGGCTCGAAGCTCCGACTGGCACGCACGTTTATGCCACACCCGGGACTGTTCACTGGCACTTTTCCAAATGTTTGGAGACGAAGAAAAAGGCCCGTCCTCCGAGCTGTCGACGCAGACCTGAGGCCGGGACGCCGCTGGAAGTTTGATGTATAGAAAAAAACCGGGGCGCGACGATCCTCGCACCCCGGTCACTTGGAAAACAGTGGCAATATCGGTGGCAGCAAATCTCTGCCGACCGTCGCAGTCTGCTAATACTCTTCGCGGATGCCGAGCTCCTCGACGAGCTGGTGGAGAACCGCGATCTGGGCGTTGTTCATCCGGTACTGTCGCTTGCGTTCCTGAAGCCAACTAACCTCCCGGTCCATGGTCTCCCATTCTCCTCCTTCCCGCTCGCGGACGAAAGCGTATGCATCGCGCCATGTGACCTCGTCTTCGAGTTTGAACTTGAACCGCACGGCCGGAGTCATCTCCCATTCTCCGATAGAGGTCATAGCTCCGATCTGGATGCCGGATACGCGGGAAACGATCCGGCTCCCGGCCCGCCTCCAGGCCGACTCTGCGAGAATGGCGTCGATATCGGAAAGGAAATCTATATCGATCGGAGGGTGGGCACTTGAAGCCCTCCACCCTGCAGCGGCGACCTCGTCCGTCAATAGCTGAATATCGTATATGGCCTCGTCGTCCCGCGGTTCTTTTGTCATCACCGCCGTGCGCAGCGTCGCGATAGCTTCGGAGTATGCTGCCTCGGCACTCACGACGAGCAAGCTGAAATGGCTTGAGGATTTGTCGGACGTCAACGTCGCATAGTCGTCCGTCGCATGGTGGCCAGAACGTACAAAGATATCGACCACGGTTTGGTTGTCGAGAAGGCCGTTTCGGGCGGCGGCGGAATTCGCGTATTTCCGCGGGGTGCCGTTCTCGGTCTCATCGATCCATTGTGCGGTTCCGCGATACTTCGCGAACGCGCCCACCGCTGAGACGATTGCTTGGTCCAGATCGCCGTCAACCGGAACGGTCGCCACGATCAAGCGGTCTAGCGCGAGGTACAGGTAGATCCTGTCATCACCATTCATAGTCTTTGCCTTTCTTAACGCCGAATCAGCAAATCGAAAACCGCCGCCGCGTGAGAGCGTCGGTACAGTCTGTGATGTTGCCCGGAAGCTTTTGTTGGTTTGGGAGGGCGGGTTCGCCGTCCGGTATGAATATGGTCACCGGAGAAAAACTTGGTGTCCAGAGCTTTTTTTGGGAATTTGCAAACGTGCCTGACAGGCGGGTTTCCTGATCCAATGCCGACTTCCGCGCAGGGCTGTGTCGACCGGCCGCCTCCTTCCTGCCGCCGTGCCGCTTGGGAAACTGTCCTGTTCAATTAGGTGGATGAAGGCGCCGGTTGGCTTCGGCAATCCGTCATGATGTCCCTTGCAAATCGCCGAGCATAAATCGCCTGACCAACTTGCGCTGTTGAAAAGGCCGGCGCCAACCCTTGTCTCTTTGCATTGGCGCTTAGCCAGTTCTGGCTTCGCTTTGACACGTTGCGGCATTCGAGCAGCGTGATGAATTCCTCGGCAAAACGCTCCGTGTCTTCCAGATCGACGGCCCACCAGTTGTCGCGCGGGAAGGGGAGCTTCTGCGCTTTCAAGCCACCTGCCTGCAGCAGCATGCTGATGCCAGATGAGGTAAGGTGCAACCGTTCGCCAGCTTGGCTCATAGTGATGGTTCCAACGGGAAAAAAAGACGCCCGGATTTCCGCGGCTGATACTCTGAGTCCATGGAGGACTGGCTGCCCGTCAGCCATGGCGACAGTCTTCAGCTTGCCGTCGAGTACGGTTTGCAGGACTTCAGCGATGTTCGTTTCAGCTGGCCTGACCGCATCCCAGATAGATACCAAGCCTTCGGCATTCTCAGACGTGACCAGCTCTCTGATGCGCTTTTCTAACGACATAACCTGCCGACTGTCGCACGTGCCATGTCTGTATTCCGGTCCGGAATTCAGAATTCCTGCCTCGTGTAGCTTGCGCTGCGTGGTCAAGTCGCATCCCAGGTGTTCCCGGGCTTGCGCCCATGTCCACAGAGTCTCAAGATGGGTTACGATCTGCTGCTTCGCATCGAGGCTTACGATGCCCATATCGGGCGCTTTGCCCCGGCGCTTGAGAGTCGACCGGGCCAATGTGCTCGGAACACCCAGCTCAGAGGCGACATCGCGCAGACGAACAAGGTCGTTTTCAACAGCAGCGCCGAACAGCGACGTTCCCGCGATGACGTTCTGCGTGGCCGCATGTTCTCTGATGATATCTCTAAAGACGTCGTAGTCCGGACCACGAAAGCTCTGATGCAACGCCATATAGAGCTCGCCGTAACAGCCATGTGCGGAGTAAGCACCTGCTCCCGAAGACGCGGCCAGGCGATCCAGAACAGCCACGGCACCTTTTCGGCCCCGCTTCAACTCATTGAACCCCGCCTCTCTCGCCAATACAATTGCTTCCTTCTCCAGCTTTCGGGCGGTGGCCTTGCGGCCGTAAACCGTAGCAGTCCCGAAGCGCTCGCACATGTAAATAGCTGCTTCCAGCGATAGGGTGTCTAGAAAGGGATAAGGGCTTCTTTCTCCCGTCAAGCGGCGAGCGACATACTTTTCGAAATCGGTTGGCTGGCGCTCGCGCGACAGTGTTTGCAGTGGTTCGAGGCCATCAACGAGATTTCCAAGGATGGCGCAGAAGTCGTGGCTGAGAGACTCAAGCTGTTCCGGGTGGTCGATCTCGATGATCTCGCGTTCATGTTTGATGCACGAGGTGACCTGCGGGAAGAACCAGATAGCGCGATAGTATGTTTGGCTGCCCGGATATGGCGACCGTGTCGCTAGATCGTCCGCAAGACAGTGAGGGCAGAACCTAAGATACTCGCGCTTGAGCGTGGTCGGCAAAAACACTTGACCCTTCAGGTGGACGGGCTTGGCACGAGCCGTAACCACCGCGGACGCGCGTAAACGCTTGAGTGGGATGTCGCTCAGTTTAGCGAGTTTGGCCAACTCAGCCGCGTCACCGATCTTTAGCTTCGCGACATCGAGGCCGATGTCGCGACAAAACGTGCGCATTCGATAGAGGCCATGCGCATAGGACCACCGCGAGAGGTAACTGGTCAGCACTTCGTCGTCGTGCAACGGGATGCTCAACATTATCTGGCCGCTGCCTTCTTGCGCGCTCTCTTCTCGGCGGCCGCGGACGGACCGTTGACCGTGATCAACTTCTTTTCCGGCGTCACTTCACGTTCGATCTTCCACCACTCTTCGCTCAGAAACACATTTGTATTCTTCGAGCAGTTGGAGAGGAGACTGTATCCGGCAACGAAGTGCTCATAGCGCAACTCGGGCCTGAAATCGTCCCTATCGTATTCCTCGCTAAACAGAACGCTTTCGATCGCGAGTTTGATTAGCTGGATCGTCATGCCCCATCGGCTTGCGCCGCCGTGGATCACTCTGTGGATGAACTCACGCTCAAGGGCAATCTCGACCTTCAGGCCGGCGACTTCGGCGAGGGTCTCCAACACTTCGATAACGCTCTCGACATCGCCTTGGTCTTCGGAGGTGGCGAATTCGAGCGAGTCGATGTGGAGCACTGGCGCTCGCCTGCTCATTTGATCCCATTTGTCGTTCTTGATCAGTCTTTGGACTTGGGGAACGCCAGCCGCGATCACCCAGATCGGCCACGACGAATCTTGCATAAGGGTTTTTACGGTGTCCGTGACGTGACCCCCGCCCTTGCTGGTCGGTGCAGTGAGAGCATGCTGGAATTCGTCAAAGACGATTACCTGATAGCGCAGCTTGAACAGCATTTCGGAAACCTGCCGCCAAACTGCCGTATCGGAGAGTTCGCGCACCACCGGATATCTCTTAGTGCCTCCAGGATTCGGCCTCGTTCAACGAGGCTCTGGCCAGCGACGGAGATCAGTTGGTTTCGCATGCTGGCGCGCGCATCTGCGCGCTTTTGGTCGATCATTGGTCGTCCTCCTTGGATTTGCGGACGATCTGGATTTTTCGTGCTTTGGCCGGTTGATCGGTCGCCGCGCGTGCCGCGCTCGTCGAGCTCGCTGTCGGCCTATCCGGCTTGGCCTCGGGTTCGGGCGGTCGCGGCGGGGCGTCTTCGGCTTGACGCGCCAGCGCGGCATCCACGCGGGCGGCCTGCTCCGGGGACGGCTCGAGCGGATCAAAATCGTCGTCGATGTCGGACGCAACCTCGCTGCGATCCGGCGGGATGACTTCCTCCAGAGTGTCCGGGTTCAAGTCCTTGCCATCGTCTCCGACCAGGAAATCGAACTCGCTCGGATGCTCGCCCGTGTCGATCGGAGCTTTCCGGGAAAAGCTGATTTCTGCGGTTTCCTGCTCCTCGGCACGGCGAAGATCGGCGCCGTTCAGCGCGTGGCTGCGGATGCCCTGTTCGAGTTCCTTCACAGCGATTGTTTCCTTGACGACCTTGATCGCATCCTGTGCGATTTTCCAATCCATCGGTTCTCCTTCGTTTTTGTAGTGACGCTTGATGTGCCGGACTGCGGCGATCCACTCGGCCATCGTCACGCCTTTCAAGCCTTCATAAACGGCGGGCACGGTCATCCAGCGATCCAGGCGAATGTGCTTCACGGAGATTTCAGACAGGTCCTGATGGTTCACGCGAATCAGCACCCTCGATCTGTTCCACTGCTTGCGGACCGCTCTGAGCTCTTGGTTGGCGAAACTGATGCCGAGAACCTGAATGCCGTTGCCGCCGATGGCTCTGACATCGGTGATCCCGAAGATGTCCCGGTACTTTTCCGAGGTCGGGATGGGCTTGATCGAGCCCTTGGCCAGTTGGCTGCCGCGATACCACATTTGCAGCGGTGTCGCACCGAGCAGCCCATGGTGCGGTGTGTTGTGGTAGCAGTCGACGATCAGCCGAACGATCAATTCCGAAAACACCTCTGTGGTCATGCTCTTGTGCTTGTCCGAGTCATACTGGTCCCGCAAAAGGATGTTCGAGAACGTCTGGCCGCTGAAGAAGTGCATGTAGCGCTGGTTCAACGTACGGAAGAACCGCTCCACACGGGCGCGCAGATTGGGTCGCTTGGCAGGCAGAACCGCGTGGCGTCCTGTGAACGCATGGGCCGCGGCTTGAAACTCCGCCGAGACATAAGCCGCTCCCCCGTCGGTATGGATGATTTCCGGCGTTCCCGACTGAGGCCAGTCGCAGGTCGTTCCGATCGCCCTCGCGTACGCGGTCTTGTTTTGGGCAACCATTGCCAGTGTCGCGATCGCCGTGTGCGCGTCGGGGCTGCCAAAGATCAGTTTCGCCGCACAGATCGACCGGGAGTAGACGTCGATCGCGACCGACAGCCACGGTCTGGGGTTCTTCGCGATGCGCGCTTGGATCTCCGGATGTAGATAGTCCCAAACGCCATTTCGAACGAGGAGGCGGACGAGGTCAACACGGTGCTCGTCCATTTCGAGGATCTCAAGCGGTCTCGAGGCGATCAGCCCTTTGCCTGCCATCGCATATTTGCGGAGAACCCGCATCTTATTCTCGGTTCGGGCGTACTCGTTCTCGAAGTCGCCGAACCCCTGGATCATACGTTGAAACGTTCGGAGTTTTGGAATCCGGAGAAATGGCTGGCCACGATTTGCTCGCTCTTTTTGCTCTTGTACGAGATCGTTGTAACAATCTTCCTGCGTTGGGCGCTTCGTGCTGTGATAGCGTTTCGCGAACGTCAGATGGTACTTGATCTCCTCGGCCGTCCATTTCGTGTCGTCTGTCTTTCTGCCCTGATATCGGGGTGCAAGTGACACCGGAATGAAGGCGCCTTTCTCATAACGCCTCAGTAGCCTGCGAAATTGCCGGGGCCCAACAAGACCTCTGTCCCTGTAAGTCGGAACCTTGCGTCCACCGCGCACGGGTGGGAGGCAGTCGACGTTCTTCTTCTCGAAGCGTTCGATGAACGCGGCGATAGTGTCATCGGAGCGCCCGAGTTTTCGGCCGCCCGACATCGAATTCCATTCTTCCTCGAGAAACTGCGACACCATACGCGACCTCAGGATGGTGTCGGCGGTGAGGTCGCCAGTCTTGAGCTTCTTACCGCGTTCGAGGGCCTTGAGGCCGTTATGGTAGCCAGAGTCGATCTCCAGGTTTCCTTGATCGATCAAGCGATCAAGTTCGCGGAAACTGATCGGCACCGTATGCCTGGTCTCCTCCTCGGGACACGTCTTGATAACGATACCTTCGTCACCGATCTGGTCCACGTCGAAGAAGAAGCCCCTGAACCAGATTCGATCTTCCAGGCTGACCGTAACCTTTCGGAAGTTGCGGTTTTCGTCTTCTTTAAGCTGCGCGAGCTGCGTCATTTACCTGTCCTTTGGCAAAGCGAACCCATGACCGGTCCGCGATCGGCGCAGCCCCGGCTTGATGGTGATCGTCATTGATGAGGCCGGAACCGATCATGTTATAGATCATGGTCCACCCGTCAGAGTAGGTGGTCCCGGCAGGGAGGTCGGTCAGAAGCGAGTGAACGGTTGCGCGCCCGCCCGCGGCAGTCAGTTTCTTCAGGATTGCATCATGCAGCTCTGTTTCCATGACGATATCGTACGAACGCATGAATTCACGGGCCAGGTTAACCTGAGGTTTCGGAATTGCGTCGCCCGTCACGTATCGCGCGAAACATGGCATGGTTGCAAAAGCTTGGTTATCAATTGCTTTGATGTCGTCCTTAACGAGCTTTCCCTCTCCTTCTTTTTTGACGGCGTAGTACCCCTTGCTTCCGTCCTCGTAAGTAAGGACGATGTCGAACCAATGGGTTTTGCGAACACCTTCACGGTAGAAGGTGACCGGGACCTGTGTTTCGATCGCGACGACGCGTTTGCGGCCGGGACGCAGGGAGCGCGCCACGAGGACGAGCAGAATCTCTGCCTCGAGCAAGCTCTCCAACCGGTGCGACGTCTTGGTTGCTGAAATCGTCTCGAGCACACGCGCGGAAGCCGTGGTCATGACGTGGTTGTTTCCTTTGCGCTCGTCATCAGCGCGCGGGGAAATCTTGCGGCCTGGCTCAATCGGTTCGGGCTGGCAACGCCAGTGGATAGTCAGCCCGCTATGTGACAGCTCCTTTCGGTGGTATCGACTACACCACCTTCGTTCTCGGCCGAAACCGGGACCACGACGATATCCGCGTTCGGGTCGACTTTCGCATAGTGCGTTTCGCGCTTCCACGGCATCGCCATCAGGTCGATCCCCTGGCGCTTGCTGAGAATTACGTCGATGATCATGGGTGTCGACTTCATGGCAGCCTCCGACATCGGAGCGCACTAAGTGCGGTCCGTGCGTAACCACGAAACAGTCCTTGTTAGGGGACGTGACGGCGGGTGTGGCTTACCGACGTATAGTCGTCGGCAAGCTGGAGGAGGCCTGTGTTGTTGTCGGAAGAGACGCATGCGCAACAACGGCGCCGGCTTCGACCGGAAGGCAAAGATGGCCAGCAGCGCGGTTTTGCTGGAATACAGCGAAACAACGACCGGCAGTCACGACGTTGCGTTGGCTGACGCGTGCCGTGACGGTATGACGGTTTTGGATTGAAACACTGAAGCACGGGGAGACGCCCGGCAATTCAGGCATGACTGCGGGTGCGTGCGTGCGGTGCAGAGGTGAGTTCATATGCATGACATGTCCTTTCGCGACACGAGTTGACCATCCTCCAAAACCGGATTGGCTGTGGAGTGAATTCCAGATATCGGCTGTAGCCCTGGAATTACGCTATTCTGCGTATGGTTGGGTGTGCTGCGAGGGATGAGTCGAGGACGAGATGTGTCATGACTGCCGATACGGCGCCGGCTGCGAAGCAAATCTGATTTTTGCAGTTCGTCGTATCCATGTCAGACTCCAGTTAGAACAACGTTGGAAAAATCATTGCTTACTGGGACTACCGCGAACCTGCTGGTTACGGTAGGTGAATACCGGACCAGGGGGTTAGCGGGCGTCCCGCATTCCTATGTGTATCAACCTCATCATCATGACTGGGTCTCGTTTCGACTTTCTCCAAAATACATACTAATCCCCGCCCGACAATACTGATTCGGGACAGAAACGGGTTGGGGCTGCCCGGATATGATGCATAATTCAAACATGGTTAACGCGGCTTTACTTGCGTTAATGCGATATTAAAACTTGCTTCCCGGCGCTGGGAGCCGGCGACAGGCTCGATTTAGCCGTATCACTTAAAGACAGTGGCTGGGCAACGAAGTGTCAGGCCACCCCGAAAAACAACGGTGTGTGAGCACCGGATGTCGTCCCAGTCCATCCGGCGATTGGCAGTTCTGTACCAGGATCGCCTCTTTAGGCGTTGGTCCAAGAGTGCGCTACTTCACCGGCAGCCGTCCGGACCCGCATACTCGTCGAGCGGCGATCTCATCTGACGCTGCAATTTTGATCATTCAGGCTAGAAAACGTCGCCGAAGTAGCCCGATGTAGCTACTTGAGCGCAGTCGTTCATGTCTTTGTTTTAGAGCTCTCACCTGATACAATTGGACCCGGGAACGGCGCCGACAATGTGGTACAGGACTGCGGAGCGTTGGCGACATGGGGTCTTGTTTTCCAAATAGCTCAGTGGAGATGTAGGCGGAGATTGTGTTATTGATCAAGAACTTAAGGCAATGGAGTAGGGCCGAGGCCGAGCATCGTATCAGTGATCTGCTCGACCGCGCCCAGTCTGGCGTTGCTCAGACAATCGGTGGGACGGGCGGTTCCTGGGAGATCCGATTCGTGCCGTCCTCTAATAAGGAACCGGCCGGCCAGGCTCTTGCCCGCGGCGGACCTGACAGCGATTGAGACTGGGAAGTCTTTATTTCAATCCGTCCCCGAGCCGTAAGGCCTAAGCCTTCACGCCCGTGATCACCTCAGCCAGCGCGATCATCTTGTCATCGAGCTTGGTCGCCGCCTGTTCCAAGGCTTCGTTGTTAAGGGAACTCATTAGTGAGGAGGGCTTGTTGAACACCACCTTGGTCGAGCCTTGGTCGTCTTCGTAAATTGCCAGTCGAACAGGCACGTCAAGTCCGGCCTCGACATGGTGCTTAATCATCGAGATCGCAATCAACGGATTGCCGAGCGTATACATGACGAATTTCGTTGGTCGGTCCTGATTGCTCACCCACGCGCCATGATCCACGGTCAAGAACCGCGTAAAGCCGCTCGGGCCGATAATTTCGTGTACGCGTTCTTGAAAGTCCGCCTGGCTGGTCGAAGAGTTGATGATCGAAGCAAATCCTCGTTCTTCGATCGACCCAACCTGTTCTTCGAACAAACGAACGACCGCTTCAAACTTGCGGTCGGTAGTGAATGTCACGTGCTCGACGGTGATTTGGTTGATCATCAGGACTTCCTTTGAATTGCTGCCATTTTGTTCGTCATCGACCCTTGCCAAGGTGGTGAGTATCGGTGGCTTCTTTATCGACCGCCCTGTCGCCTTGACCAATACCATGAGAAATGGGAGCATATGCCCTTAAATCAATGGAACTTCCGCGCTCTTTCGGACTGCGACCATGATAACCGCTTTCAACTTTTCGCAAACCACCACAACTCTAGTTAAGCATAGGCGAGAGTGGCAATTATGGAAAACCGTTTGCTGATGAGCTTTGACGAGGGCGCTGACCCTTTTGCCCTCAGGGATTTCCTGGGAATTTTGAGCGGGCGGCCGGCTGTTGTCGCCAACCTCCGGCAACATGAAACTAAGGTCTTTTTTACCATCCGGTGCAAGGACCCGTTCGATCGTGAGCAGACGAGACAGATAGAGCGTTGTTACACTCACGGTCGCCATCATAGCTCCACTTCCAGCGACAAGGCGAAGACGCAGATTTCGATGGAAAACTGGGGGAATGCCAAGTCGATCATGGAAGCGCTTTCCGACCGGTTCGAGGGGCAGATGATCCACAGCGGTGGCACTACGCGCCGGAACCCAATGACGGCAGGCCGCTTGCAATTCCAAAATTTTCGCTAGCGAGTCATTCACGCGTCGATGCTAATCAGACGAGCTGTCTAGCTGGTCAACGGTCTGGCAGCGCTGGCGGGAAGCGCTATGCAATTCAATAAACATCTTCAGGAGAAGCATCTTGTCGAGAAAGCTCAATGACGCGATCACCGAGCAGATCAAGCAGGCTCCAAAAATGTTCGCTCGACAAGCTTTGGCAAAGAAACTGAGAGAGCTCGGGGTGAAGGACGATACGGTCGCAAAGTCCATTGCCGATCGGTTCGTGGCTGGTGAGACGGATCAGATCACCTTCGAGCTCGAAGGTAATGGCTTCGACCGGCAGATCGATATCCACGTGACCAAGGACGATCTGGCTGAGGTGATCCGAGACACCGAAAACTTCATGCGTGACAAGCTCCCCGAAATGGTCATGGGTATTGTACGCAAAGCCTCGAGCCTGATGTCTAAAGAGGTGAAAGCAAGGTGGCCAGAGGAGCGACTTTCAGAACGTATCAATGCCGAGCATTTCAAAGGCCGCCTGGAGCTTCGCTGGTCGGCCGGCCTCGATCCGCTAAGGATGATGCTTATCGCCGCGCGCGAGATCGGTTCGGAGTTTTCGACGAGGTTATCGCGTTCGAGGGCAAAGACGGGCATAGCTAAGCGCGAGGCGCTCTTTGTGCTCCATGTTCGTGCCTGCCAAACCGCTCAGGAGATCATCGTTCTCCTCGAGAACGGGCTCGCTGACGGTGCGTACGCGCGTTGGCGAACTCTGTACGAGGTTTCCGTTGTTGCATTTCTGATCGACAGGTTTGGCGATGCCATCGCAGAGCGTTACCTCGCTCATGATGCTATTGCCACGCATGATATGGTCGAAAACGAATTCAAACATGCGGGAATTCCGCTGGAACCAGATAAGTTAAGCGGCGATGCCAAAGAAGTGCAACGTCTGTATCAGGCGGCGATAGAGCGTTTCGGGCATCCGTTTAAAACTCCCTACGGCTGGGCCGCCGAGAGCCTTGGGAAGAAGAAGCCTACATTCCAGGATTTGGAGCAGGCGGTAAATTGGAACGCTCTCCCTCCCGAATACAAACAGTCGAGCCAAAAAGTTCACGCTGGTGTTAGCGGTGCAATTCGTAGCCTTGCGGGTTTAGGTGGCGGTTGGTTCCTCTACGCGGGATCGTCGAACGCCGGTTTGGAAATTCCCGCAATACACACTGCATACTCTCTGCTTCAAGTGACTTCGCTTGTCTTTGGTAACAAGAGCGATCTAACGACCCAGGCACGGATGCACTGCATGGTGGAATTCCGGGACGCGGTCGAGAGGGAATGCAACAGAGCGGCGAGGAAGTTGTACGAGGACGAATACAAAATCCGGAAGGAGCAAGCGGAGGAGGGTTAGGGGATAATGCCGTAAGTCGGCAAGCGCTGGCAAAGTGCATCCGGGTCCAACCCCGGCACTCGATCCCACCGGGTCTTGCCGCGGACGGTTTATGTGTCACGCCGACCATGTCCGCTCGGCCCGCGAGGAACCGCAGCAAAAGTCGAGGTTCGTGATCAAAAAGGGTTTGTCTAGAACTGCAAATGAATGCATGATGAGCATCATGTTTAAGCGCCGGTACGAAGGAAACGATGATGAGAGACGTTCAGACAGAAATTGAAGAGGAAGTGAAAGCCAACGCGGTCGTTCTATTCATGAAAGGGACGCCGCAATTTCCACAATGCGGTTTCTCTGCGCGCACCGTGCAGATTCTCGAATACCTCGGGCTTGAGTTCAAGAGTATCAATGTGCTGGAGGACGCAGAGATCAGGCAAGGTATCAAGGAATTCTCAAACTGGCCGACCATACCGCAGCTGTATATCAATGGTGAATTCATCGGGGGCGCAGATATCGTGCACGAGATGTTCCAAGCGAACGAATTGCAAGAGTTGCTTCAGTCGCATGGACTGGGAACTAAGCTGGCTAGCTGAGTTGGCCGCCGGCGAATTGTTCCGACAGCCAAGTAGAGCGGCGGCAACGCTCGTCGCGTTTTTGGCTGAGCATAGTATGTAGAGTCCGGGTGCGTCGGGCGAGCGCGCTGCGGCAAGGTTCGTGACACTTTCGCCTGTAAGCGTGAACATTGCCTTTAGACCATGGTAGCGTGCACGCCCCGCTAATGTGTGGGGCCTTGGGTGCCGCTCTCCTTCGGCATTAGATCACTGTTGTCCAGCTCGAATCGCTCCGGAGGCGTGTTAGGCTTTTGTTGCCTATGAACAGGCTGGAACGCAGCGTGGCAATTCGCGCTCTCTCCCATTCCGCGGCCGTGTTTTCGAGCTTTTCCTATATTAACTTAATCTTGAGCAGGCAGTCGTCAAACGCGATTCACGCTTGATCTATACTATCTTGGCGTGAGACACCCTTATGTGAGTGGTAGTCTATTGCGAGTCTACAATGTCCGACGCTAGCCCAATCGAGGCGCAGGATTTCAGCGATCTGGTAAAGTCGAAGATTGACGAGATCAGACCGAGGCTCCTTGACCTGTCCGCTAAGAATCCGCTGGTCTCTCTCAGTTTCGGATCCCGAGCTGCCGGTTATGTCCGCGTGGTCGACGAGCTTCCAGATCGGATGTTTTACTCCCTCACTACCGACAGCTCGTTGGATTTTCGCCCCTTGCCGCCTCTGGAAGATGGCCCACCGGACGAACAGCGGCCAGCATTTCTCGAAGCCCTCGCCGTGGCGGTTCTAACCGATGAGTTCTTCCTTGAGCAACATGCAAAGCTCGATGCGGATGCCGTGGACTACCCGGACCTTGCGCGGCAGCTCGAACGTGATCTCAAGGACCGTCTTCGCGAAACTTTGGGCATGCCAAAGCGCGTTACGCGACGTGACGAGTCTCTCACTCAGCATGCGCGAAATCACAACATCGATCCATCGTTTGACCTCCCCGATGCGACCGATGACGTTCAAGCCAAACACGATGACGACCACATTCAAACGCTTCTGCTAGGCCCGGACTTGGAACGTCGCCTGAACGGCTTGATGGCAAAGGGGAAGACCTGGCAGCAAGAGACGGGGCTTAATTTGCTCCGCGGAGCCTTTGGGTTCCTCGAATGGAAGGATCCAAAGCGCGGTGATAACCGTGTCTACTACTCGCCCTTGGTGCTCCTTCCGACTTCAATGACCCGCACGAAGACGGCGGCCGGCCCCGTTTTCAGCGTGGAGGGCGCTGGAGAAGAGGCCGAGACAAACTTGGTTCTTCGTGAAAAGCTTAGACGGGAATACGATATTGAACTCCCGATCTTTTCCGGCGGTTCTCTGGAGGCTTTCTTCGAGGAGGTCGCAGGCGTAGAGCAGACGAAGGTGCCTTGGCGCGTTCGCCGTTGGGCTGTTTTCGGAATTTTTCCCGCGGCACGCATGGCGATGTACGAGGATCTCGACACGAGCGTCTCGGATTTCTCTAAGAACAACGTCATTGAAAACCTGCTTGTTGGCTCTGAGGCCGGGAAAGCTGGAGCGATCGCGGACGAATACGAGGTGGACGCACCAGAGATCGAAGCCCACGTGCCGCATCTTGTGAAGAAGGCGGACGCATCGCAATTTGGCGTACTTGTGGACCTGGTGACAGGCAAGAATATCGCAGTCGAGGGACCTCCTGGGACAGGCAAGTCCGACACGATCGTAAATTCGATCGCTGCAGCCCTGGCCAAGGGGAAGAAGATTCTGTTCGTGGCGGAAAAATCCGCAGCGCTCAAAGTTGTTCAGTCCCGTCTGGAGGAAGTTGGCCTGGGCGAATTCGTGCTTCCGTTGCTTGCTGGCAAGAGCAGCCGTGAGGAGTTTATGGATTCCCTCCGCGGCCGCCTGGCCGCGGTAGAGCCTTCTCCGCGGTTTATGAGACAAGAACGAGATCGGTTCGTGGCCGCGAGAGATCGCCTTGGTCGTTATGTAACTATCCTCTCTGACGAGTGGAACGGCACGGGCAAGACTGTTCACCACGTCATCGGAGCGTCGATCGCGACCCAGGATCGTCTTGTCGACTTGCCAGCAACCGCGTTCGGGGAGCATCGCCTTCCAAGCACGGACTTCAAAGACCACGAGATAACTAGCCTAGTGGAGGCGGTCGGAGAGCTATCTCGAGCGGCATCAACCGATGCAGCGCAGCGTCCGTACTGGCGCGCTAGTACATGCCTGGACACAAGTCCCTTCAAGATGAACGCGATTCAGGCGGTCTCAGAGCGTGCGGCGCAAGCATATGACGATCTCAATGCTGCGCTCGATGCACTGAACAATTTGGCTGGCACGTCTCTTGGTGTCGAAGCAGCAGTCGATCTGTCCCGAGTCGCCGGCCATGTCGCTGAATGGCGGCCTGATGCCCTGAGTTCGGAAGACGTCGCAGTCTTGTGTGTCGCATCTCCAGGGCTTTACTTCGATTTTCTAAGTCGCTGCGACTTGGCGCAAGCGAAGGCGACCAAGCTGTCTGAAATGGTCGTCGATCCTTTCCAAGAGGGCCTTGCGCCCGGCTTGGTTCGCATCGCCGATATATGTCAGGCGAGTGGTGCGAAGAATCTTAGCGCCTCAGACCGATTACTGGAAATCGAGTTTCACCGAGATGCTGTAGCGACCGGGGAACAGCTGCTCGAGGGGGTCAGCAAGTTTCTTCGTAGGGTGAGCGGAGCCTCTGAATGGACTGTTGGGGATGTTCGGAGTGCAGCGAAGCTTTGGTCCGGTGTCGAAAATCGTGTCGTTGCCCAACGACGGTCGAACCTCATCGATGCGTCATCGATCGAGACGCTAAAGTCGCTTCTCGGTCGAGCCGCAGTCCTGCGAGAGCGACATGCTGAGCTTGCTTCTGTCATATCGACCAAGAGCCGAATGAGAGCTGCAGATCTGGAGGGGCCGCTGGCGGAAATTCGTCAAGCAGGTCCGCTTAGTTTCCTTTCTAGTTCGTTCAAACAAGCAAAAGCATTCTATCTGTCGATTTCCAGGAGGGGAGGATTCGAAAAGATCACTGCGATTGATGATCTGGATCAGCTTCGGGTCTATCTGGAAGATGAAGAGGCGTTCAACGAAAGAGCGATACGCAGCGGCGTTTTCGGTTCGAGTTTCGATGGGCGAGATACTGAATTCCAAGTCTTCGCAGGACTAGTTGAGTTTTACGAAGGTATCGACAAGGTGCTGCCTGGGTTCGAGCATCGGGAAATTCGGTCTTTCCTCAAGACTGCCGACGCGGATCTCGTCAATGGGCTACCTGCTGTCGACGGGCTGCCACCGGAGACGAAGCTTGGAGGGATAGCAGAGTTCGCGGGCAGCTCTGCAAACAGACTCGTCAGGCTACGAGAAGCTCATGAAGAGCTCGTGGAGTTGGAGAAATTATTGCGGCCGGCGGCGAAGGCTATCGAGCCATCAGCCTTCCGTTCCTTATCTGCCGAAGTAGAACGCTTCCACGCTACAACGGCTGAGCTCGACAGTTTCGTTCACGGGGCGAAGCTCGGGCAACGTTTTGCCGGTTGGAAGACAGACAGTGCCAAGACACGAAATCTGCTGGAGATAGCGTCTGTTCTTGAGGAATCGGTTTGCATCGGAGACATGATCCGAGCCTCTTTGTCCGCAGGCACTTTCGCTGACCTGGCTCGGCACGCGGCTCAGGCTGTCACCGCGAATGAGAAGGCCGGGCAGGCCGCTGCCGCGGCATCTGCCGAAGGCGCGTGCGATTTACTACGCAATGCCAATTCAAGCGATCCAGCTGCCGTCTCCCGATTCTTCTCAGAAGCGGCGAAGGATCGCGAAGGTCTTGAGGCAGCCATATCAGTAGCGAAGGCTCGAGCTCAGGTCGCTCGTCTCGGGATGCTCGATTCCGTAGATTTGCTCAGGAGGCAAACCGGAACGTGGGAACAGCTTCCAAGCAAGGTAGAAGCCTTGGTGCGGAGAGCCGCAGCTGAGCGAGTATACCGTCAATACGGCGGTGAACTTTCTCAGTTTTCCGGAAAGCAGCTTGAGGACTTGCGAGCTGAATTCAAACATGCCGATGACAACGTCCGCCGGCTTTCACGCAAGGCGCTCAGGTCAGAACTGATTGAAAACGCGAGACCTGCACTTGGGACTTCGAGGGGTAGGGTAGGCGACTTTGCCGAAATGGGCCTCCTCGAATATCTGGCGGGCCAGAAGAGGATTCGAGTTCCGTTAAGAGACATCACCCGTCGCGCCGGCCGCGCACTGCTGGAACTCAAACCTTGCTGGATCATGTCGCCCTTGGCAGTCGCGCAATTCATTCCGAAAGGCTCGATAAACTTCGACATCTGTGTCATCGACGAAGCGTCCCAGATGCCGCCGGAAGATGCCATCGGCGCGCTTTTCCGCGCTCAACAAGCGATGATTGTCGGCGATACCAAGCAGCTTCCCCCGACAAACTTCTTCCATAAGGTTTACGCCGACGAAGACGAAGACAGCGAGAATTCGGATGCTGTCACCCAAGAATCGGTGCTGGAAATGGCTAACAGTGCGTTTCGTCCTCGTAGAATGTTGCGCTGGCACTATCGATCCCGCCACTCGGGGCTGATCAAATTCTCCAACAGGACGATGTATGACGACGATCTCGTCGTCTTCCCCTCTGCCAACGAGGACGATCCATCGATGGGCGTGTTTTCCACGTTCACCGGCGGCATTTACAAAGCCGGGCTAAACCCCGCTGAAGGCGAAGCGGTACTCCATCGACCTCGGGATTAAGCACCCCGACTGGCCGAACGGGTTTATCATGGGCGTCGAGTGCGACGGTGCGACATATCACTCGTCGAGCTCCGCCAGAGACAGAGATCGCCACCGACAAGAAGTCCTCGAGAACCTCGGCTGGAAGATTCACCGAATTTGGAGCACGGATTGGTTCAGCAACCCGAACAGGGAAGCGGACCGACTGAGGAAAGCGATTGAGGCGCGCCTTCTGGAGTTGAAGGCCCGCGGGTCGAAGCCGCTTTCCGAGCTGCCGATCATGGTACGTCACCATGAAGCTGGCGGGCCGGATGGTGAAACGAAGCCAGTTGAATCGCAAAGCGAGGCGATTGTTGTTCAATCTTCCGCTAAGCCCGCGACTCCCGCTCCAAAGACTGTCACCGTCAGGCTCGGGGATACTGTGAGGCTGCGATACCTAGATAAAACCCAAGAGACCTACCAGTTCAAGATCGTGAAAGAACCAAGCCAGCCGGAGCGGGGGATAGTCAACCATACGGCTCCGCTGGCCAAGTGTGTAATGGATACGAAGAGGGCGAGGAAATCGAAATACTCCTCGGAAGCCAAATCCGCAAAGCCGTGTTGGAGAACATTGTCCGTTAGGTGTGAGAGCTCTTTACCTTGACGCGGGGAAGCGCGAACACTGGTCATTCGGCTCGATTCTAGCACCAGAGGAACAAATGAGTACGCGCGTGGGATCCCGAATATTGAACACCGACTTCATTTATTTCAATGAGGGCGCGTACGGCACTGTATTCGTGGATAACGCGGCAAGGCGCGTTACAAAATTGTATCGGCGCGACGGCAATCCGGAAGATCACAGTCGCCAAGTATTTGCTTCTGAATGGGAGGCATTGGCTAAAGCTTCGGAGAACGACGCCCTGCACCTGCTGGTGATGGCGCCGGTGGCACGAGTGTCAAATTATGAAGTGGTGGACGCCGAAGGAAAGAACATTACAGCCGATTTTCTTGATGATGCCGGGCTCGAGGGAGCGTTGATTGAGGGTGCCTTTCGCAAAATCGGTTCGGTCGATGCACCAAATAAGGACGAGATACGCGCTGCATTTCAGGCTGCAGGTATCTGGCACATCAATGATGCTTCGGTCATCCAGGATGTTGAAGGCAACATCACCAAGGTAATTGATTTCGGCATGAGGGATATCGAGCTTGAGTGGTGAAGGCAGCGTCAAAGCTGGCCGAGAAATCCGGTATCCGTGCTGTAATCCTCTCAGACGCGATCGAGGGTGAATCACGCGACATCGCGTCAATGCACGCAGCGATCGCAAGGAGCATTGCCACTCACGGCGAGCCCTTTGAGAGACCTGTGCTACTGCTGTCTGGAGGGGAGACCACGCTGACCTTGAAGCCCGAGTCGGGCAGAGGCGGCCGAAACACCGAATTTGCGCTGGCTGCCGCAATCGCACTCCACGGATTTGACGTCCAACTTCTTGCCGCAGATACCGACGGCGTCGACGGCACCGGTGATAACGCAGGGGCCTTCGCCGACGGAAGGACCTTTGCTCGTATGACGCAGGCGAGCTTGGATCCGGTGAGGCACCTTGGCACAAACGACAGCTATAAAGCGTTTGAAGCGATCGGTGATCTGTTCAAGCCGGGACCGACCGGGACGAACGTGAATGACTTCAGGGCGCTACTCATCAGATAGCAGCTGATCGACGTGGGTCTTGATTGCAAATCCACTCCTGGTGGTGTATGCAACAGCTATGCGCAAGCCAAGACCTGTTGACCCTCGTATATGTTCCATCGATGCCGCTCTGAAGGTAATCGGAGAGAAATGGGCGCTGTTGGCGATCCGAGAGCTTACATTCGGCTCCGGAAAGTTCGATGAGATCGTGAAGAACACCGGCGCGCCCAGAGATGTTCTCGCAGCCAAGCTCAAGTCGCTGGAAGCCTTTGGCATTGTCGTGAAGGAGAAGTACGAAGACAGGCCGGTTCGATATCAGTATCGACTGTCCGAGTCCGGCAACCAACTCTTCGCTATCCTGCACGCCATCAGGGACTGGGGCGACAAGTTTGTCCGCGACGATCCCGAGAACGTTGTCGTGTTCAAGCACTCATGCGGTGCCGTGCTCCATCCGAAATTTGTCTGCTCTGATTGTGGTGAGGAGCTTAAAATTGGCAGCGTATCCTCGGAGCGTGACTTGCACCGATCCGACTTGGCTGAATTGGCTGAATGAGTTGGCATCGCCGTTTTTCGTACGCCTCCAGATGAAGCTTCATGCATCCGCGGAGTGTCACGGCCTTGTCTTCCCAACGCCTGTAGGACTTAATCCCGCGCCTATTGACTGTGTATGTTGACAGCGCGCGTCATGTCTGCGGTAACACATGGGCGCGCCGACCGTTTTGTTACAAATTACGGAGCAGGTCACCGCTTGACAGCCGCGTCCGCCAATGACTTCGATCTCGTTTCCAGCTGCGCGAATTTGAAATACGCCATCTGGCCCAAGTCCTTTGTCATCAAAATCGACGACGACTTTTAACCGTCCTTTCTGGCAGAGAACGGATTGTTCGAAGCTATGATGTTGAGTGTGCGTGAAAACAGAGTGAGGCTTCCGATACGGTGGACGGGTGTTGGATGGAGCCGCGCCGCGCGTTCGCCAAGATACTCCGGCCAGTTGCCATACTCGTCCTTGCTTCTCTTCGAATTGATTTTTTCGGAATGATATGTTCAACATGCACGCTATCGGCCCCGAGAATGTCCAACTCCGCGTGGTTGCCGTGCTTCGCGAGTTCGAGCTGCTCAAGGCAATATCGTGCTCGCTCCATGATATTTGACGTGAAGTCGGCGTTTGCAAACTCATGCAGGAACTTCTCGTCAGATGGGTATTCTTAGCGGTATGCGGCGAGCTCGTCCAGAATCGGATCGTTCACATCTAGCTCACAGAGTTTGGCGAAAAGCCTCTCTCTGTCGTTTGATCTCTCGCGGCATACGTGACGCCGCAATGTGAACACTCCCGGCCCTAGAGGACCGGGCTTCCCGTCCACCGGAGGCCACGGCCTCTGGCAGGGGGAAACGTTTGTCACTAAACGGCCAATGCCGCGACGATGCTTTCCGTTTTGGGCTTCAGGAACAGATAGCGGCCGATCATCTCGGCGGCGTGCAGGTCGGCATCCCAGACGCGCTCATCGAAGGAAGCCCTGAAGATCGCTCCGCGTCTTTGATCCCTGTCGACCTTTCCGTTTCTCCAGTCGGTAGTGCTTGTGTAGAAGCTCGGTATCTTCACCGAGCGGATGCCTCTCCATGTCAGGGTGTTTTTGGACCGCAGGATGTACTGCCCCTTCGATCCGTTGTTGATCATCTTGTTGAAGGTCCGACCTTTGTAGGCCGGATCGTCGGTCGGAACCCCGAGGATGTCGAGGTCTTCTGTTACGACCACCGCGTCGTGCTTCGCGGCAAGGTCTGCCTTCCTCTGCGCGACATAGCCGAACCAGGACTTCTTCAGCCCTGCTACCGCCCGGTAAACAGCGCGCCGCGCCTCCTTGAGGCCGTCGATCGCCTTGAGCAGGCGAAAGAAGCGAGCGTGCATCGCCAGGTATCGGGAATGGTCCGGCATCGCAGCGATCTCTGGTACCAGCGCATCTGGTTCGGTGCGCGCGACCACATTGATTTCCGCCCTGATGCGGTCGAGGCGATTATACAGGCGGTCTATTTCGGATCGCAGTCTATCGACTTTGGTGGCGTGCGTCTTGACGCGCGCAAGGAAGTCGCGTCCGCCGAACTGAACACATTCCAAGACCTCGACGTCATCTGCGGACACGTGGTTTTCCAGATGCGCCTTCGCTTGCGTCTTGGTCAGCTTCTTCTCGTCGCCGCCGTTGTGACCACCGATCCGTGCAAGTTCCTCCTCGCCGATAGGCGTTCTGCTACGCAGTACGACGATGCTGGAGGTGTTGGTGAACCCGAAGTCCTCGGCGACGACGGTGCGACATCCAACTATTGGCGCTGTGTCCGGCGGCCGCACCACGACCATTTTCGGCCGAACCTGAACCGGACCAAGCTCCACCAGCAGCGACGTCGGCCGTATCTGGCCGCTTCCATGCCGGCTCGTGTGTTCGGCCACCTCGCGACAAAGCCGCATAGGGAGGACAATGCTGTCGCCCCGTGGCGACGTCGAAGCCAGTGGCAGATCGTCCACTACCGCGGTGTTCGTCCGAGCGCCGTTTCCGAGCGCCTCAAGCGATGCGGATAGTGCCGATTTACCGCCGCGAAGGCAGCGATAATCGAGGTGCAGCTGAATGACGGCGTCTGCCTTCCAGACAGGGCACGCGAACCGCTCGCGCGCTATGCCAAGGATTGCTCTTAGCGCCTCGGCCTGGGTCGAGGTCAAGCCACAGTCGCCGGACCCAAGTGTGCGGAACAGATTAAGCGTGGAAGCAAAATCGGTCTTTGCAGCAAGGTCTTGCAACTGTTCTAGGTCTTCCGCCGCCAGCCTCCTAGAGAATGCTTCCGGCAAATTGATCAGACGTTTAACACCGTCCGCCATCGGCTCGTCGCCCACTTTTCCGACATTCTTGAACCTGCCGAAGAGATTTCGCTGGGCACGCTTCCATTGTTCTAGAACAGCAGACTTCGCGAGAAGCCTGGCCTTCTCACCCCAGACGCTGTTCAGGCCGCCTCTCGACAGCCCCGACTGGACCTTCAACATGACGGCGTCGATCTCCTTGCCGTGCGGGATCGGTTGGAGAATGTCGCTCGGCCAGATAGAGGCAGCCATCGTCGCGACAGCTCTCAGAATTCCGGACCTTAGCGATGACAGTTGGGGTGACGTCGGCAGCGTGCCGAGTTCAACAGCCCTCTTGATGAGGTCTTTGCTTTTCCCTTTTCCATAAGCCATGCCGCTAGCCCACCGGCGGAAGCGGCAGGTCGCCGGCAGGAGACAGCGATCGCAAGCGCGCGAGCAAGTATTGATGTTTGTGCTGAACGGACAAAGCGAGGTATCACGTAGGAATACCTCAATGGGAACCCGGATCGGTCGACCCGGCAATAGCCGGTAGAAAACTTCCTGCCTCTGTGCAAGCAATCCAGGTTGGCTTCGCCATTGGGCGACCTCCCGGCCCTGAAGGACCGGGTGTCCCCGCGGCGACAGATGAACGTATTGTTGCTCGCACCATCCACCTGAAGGTGCATCAAAAAACCGTAGGCCTATGTTGCCTTGATCATCGGATTTTCGAGTAGAACGCCGAATATCTCAAGAAGATGGCACAGCGCAGTCAATAACCGACCGGCCAAACGCAAGGTCGCCAAAATCGAACGCCAGACGGGACCGTATCTTGAGCATCTTTTTGACAGATAATGCACTCTGATCGCGGGACATAGATGCTGCGGCGCGATCCGCTAAAACTTTATAGTTCGCGGATTGAAATCCGCGATCGAGATTAGCCCATGCGAGTATCGCAACAATCTCGTCACGCTCGAGCGTTTCAATCAAAGCGATCTTGTCTTGTGATCTGTTCAGCCGGCCGCGCTTTATCATCTTGAATCGGATGCTACCGTCGCGCGCTGTCGTTGAAAGCAGGACAGACCACCAATCAGGTACCATACCAAGTGATCTCTGCAGGTGGCGCTGACCAACAACGAGGGTCATTCGGTCAGCTACCGCGCCAAACATTACTGATTGCCTCGTCAGGCGATCGAGCGTGTCGCGGTCGCTCTTTATCTCGTACCCGTCGATACGGCCGTTAATGACCGCGACATCGAGGCGGCCGCTTCCGAGTGACACTTTAAGCTCGTCAACGATGACCGCGTCCTCGCCTGCATGGGACGCGGCAAGTCTCGATCGAATTGCCTGTCTAATCGTGGCGTCAGTGGTTTGGATACGATCTTTCATGGCGGCCAATTTGGTTTATGCGTCATTGTTCTACTGTTCTTGGCTTACCGCAACATTAAACTGGCCCGACCGTGCCCGCCGTATTGAATGCGATCTCATACAGCGGCCGCGGGCAGCTCTGGTACCGCGGCCAGCAATCGCCGCGTATATTCATGACGGGGTTGCCCATAGATATCGCTGGTGAGACCCTCCTCGACGATTTTACCCTTGAACATAACCGCAACTCGGTCGCACAGGTGTCGCACAACAGCGAGATCGTGGGAAATAAAGATGAGTGAGAGGTCCAGCTCCCTGCGCAGGCGTAAGAGCAGGTTGATGATCTGAGCTTGAATAGAAACATCCAGGGACGCGACGGGCTCGTCGCAGATAACCACATCAGGCTGCATTGCCAGCGCGCGGGCTATGGCGACCCGCTGTCGCTGTCCCCCTGAAAATTGATGGGGGTAGCGGTCTGCGAATGTTGGATCGAGACCCACAGCTGACAGCCATTTCGCAACGTAGCTGCCCGCATCTGCGGAGCTGATCAATCGATGGGCTAGCGGCCCTTCCGCGATAGCGTCGCCGACCTTCATCCGGCCGTTCAAGGACGAAAACGGATCCTGAAAGATCGTCTGAACGGACGTCGTGATCTTGCGCGGGTTCTTGCCGTCGCTCATCAGCTGCTTTCCGGCAAGCCTCACGGTTCCGGAGGTCGGAACGTGAATGCCAGCTGCCATCCTCCCAAGGGTAGACTTCCCGCTGCCTGACTCCCCAACAAGCCCAAGAACCTCTCCACGATTGAGCACAATGCTGACTTCATCGACAGCGCGGACATCGCTTGGCGAAGTGGCCAGACCCGCTTTGATACCCAACGACCGGATTAATCCGGCCCGGCTCTGGAAGCGTTTGCTTACGCTATCGATCACCAGGAAAGGCATGCCGAGTGGAACTGACGTGTTTCGCGTTCCGCCATTTTCGGGTGGAGCGGCGTCGGAGACACCGACCTCACGGCCCAGATATTCGCCGGGTAAAGCACGAGACGGCAGAGAGCTCAGAAGTCGCTTGGTGTAAGGATGGGTTGGAGCCGTCAAGACGTCGTTTGCACCTCCGGTTTCGACGATCTTGCCCGTCTGCATGACTATGATGCGTTGGGATATCGCAGCTACTGTTGCCAAGTCGTGGCTGATCCAGATCAATGCAGTGCCGAGCCTGGCGACCAGTTCTTTCACTTCAGTCAAAATCTCGGCTTGGATCGAGACGTCCAAAGCAGTTGTCGGCTCGTCTGCGATTATCAGTCGCGGCTTGTGCAGAACCGCGATTGCGATGGCAACCCGCTGGCGCATGCCGCCCGACAATTGGTGAGGATAGAAATCGACCTTCTGCTCCGGGTCCGGAATTTTGACCAGTGCAAGCGCCTCGACCGCGCGCCGACGAGCGTCGGATGACGAGAGCCGCTCATGGGCAGCCAAAGCCAATCCCATCTGTGCTCCGATCGTCAGGACCGGATTGAGTGTCATCAGCGGGTCCTGGAACACCATGGAGATAGCTTTTCCACGAATTGCCCGGAGCTCATGTGCAGGAAGGCCAACCAGTTCACGGCCATCGAACTTGACCGAGCCCTCGACAATCCGACCGGGTTCGTCGAGGAGCCCTATGATCGAAAAGCCCGTTATGCTCTTTCCCGACCCGGATTCCCCGACGAGGCCCACGATTTCGCCTGCATGGACATCGAAGGACACCCCATCGACGGCCTTCACGAGGCGGCGAGAAGTATCAAAGATTGTTTTGAGATTGCGGACTTCGAGGATAGGTGCGTTCATCGCTGAAGCCTTGGATTGAGTTGATCACGGATTTGATCTCCCACCAGATTAAGAGAGACGATGAAAGCAATTAGCGCGATGCCTGGATAGATTGAAATCCAGTATCGGCCGGATAGCAGATACTGGAAGCCGTTTGCGATTAGCATACCGAGAGATGGCTCCGTGGGTGGCAAGCCAACGCCGAGGAATGAGAGGGTCGCCTCGAGCGAGATAGCGCTTGCGACCTGTACCGTTGCAACGACGATCAGCGGTGGTACGGCATTTGGCAGAATATGCCGACTAAGCACGCGCCAGGAACTCAAAGGGATCGAGAGCGCGGCTTCGACGTAGTCTTTTTGGCGCTCAGCAGCCGCAGCCCCGTGTGCCGTTCGGGCGAAATAAGCGTACTGGGCAAAGATCAGGGCTAGGATCAGCTGGTATTGCCCCTGGCCGAGTACCGCGGCGATGACGAAGGCAAGCAGCATCGCGGGAAAGGAGAGCTGCAAGTCGACAAACCGCATGACGACGGCTTCCAACCGCCCTCCCATATAAGCTGCGCCGCAGCCTGCGATCGCGCCGATGACCAATGCTGTCCCGGTCGCAACAACGCCCATCAACAATGAGATTCGCAATCCATAGGCAATCGCCGAAAAGAGGTCGCGGCCCTGCGCGTCAGTGCCAAGCCAGTGAACATACCCCCCCGTCCCGATGTAGCCCGGTGGCCTGCGAGCATCGCGTAGCACAAGGTGGGATAGATCATATGGATTCTGCGGCGTCAACAAAGGAGCAAAGACCGCCAGCACGACAATGAGAAGGACAATGAGAGCAGCTATGACCGGGATGCGAGTTCTCGAGAAGTCGCGCCAGAACTGTCGAAGAAAGGTATCGTTTGACATTAGGAAGAGCGTCCTCTCCGCAGTCTCGGATCCAACGCGAGATATGCGAAATCCACCGCGAGGTTGATCAAAATGAAAAGGAGGGCGACGAACATCAGGTAAGCAACCATGACGGGGCGGTCGAGCGACGTGATGCTGTCGATTATGAGTTTGCCCAGGCCTGGCCAGGAAAAGATAGTTTCGGTCACAACGGCAAAGGCTAGCGTCGAGGCAAGCTCGAGCCCGAAGACCGTAACCAGCGGAATTGCTATGAGGCGCAAGACGTGATGGCGCAGGATGGTGAACTCTGCAAGTCCCGCGGCGCGAGCGAATTTGACGGTGTCGCTGACCATGACTTCGCGTGTTCCCGCACGCGCGAGGCGGATCATCAGGGAAAATTTGAACAATGCCAGGTTCAGCGCCGGCAGTGCCAGATGCGACAGGCCGTCAAGGGTCAAGAAGCTCCATTGGGTACCGAGAAGGGTCGCGGTTGCACCCCGTCCACCAGCTGGCATGCATCCGCACTGAACCGCGAATGTCATGATCAGCATCAATCCGAACCAGAAAGTCGGTACGGAAAAGCCAAGGATTGAAAGCCCCATGATCGTTTTCGCGATGCTGCTCTGTGGGCGATATCCCGCGTACATCCCTAGTGGGATGCCGATGAGGCTGGCAAAAAGCACAGCAGATAGAGTGAGCTCGAGAGTGGCTGGGACACGAGAGATAATCAGTTGCGAAACGGGCATGTTGTAGACGAAGGAATTGCCAAAATCGCCGTGAAGAAGCCTCACGGCGAAGCCTAGATATTGCCGCCAGAGCGGCTGGTCGAAGCCATACTGGGCAATAATCGTGGCGCGGATGTCCTGTGTGACATCAGGCGAGATCAGTACGTCGATGGGGTTGCCAATCGCATATATGCCGGCGAACACAAGCATAGACATTGCGACAATCACGATCGCAGCCTGAACCAGACGTTGAAGTATGAAACCAGTCATAGATATTTCCACGCTTAGTGAGGGCGTCAGTCCCAGTCTTGCTCGATCATTTCACGCGTCTCGGCGACTGCGACATCCCATATAGCTAGCATTTCGTCATCGGGGCGCTGGAAGCGCCCGTGATAGTTTCCGTCGGCGATCATCTCTCGCTTGCGAAAAGCATCGACCCGTGCAAATCGCGCGAAGTCGACGAGGGGCTTGGCGTGCGATGGTTGTTCCACTCCAGCCAGTCGTGTCCAAGGAAAGTTCTCCATCCAGGATGCGTGCGACGCGTCAGGGTCTGTGGCCATGACCTTTGCCCAAGTCCGCGGGGCCCGCCACCAGTCGTGAAATTTCACCGAGATCTGCGGGTGGTCATTCAGCCACTCCGAGATAATCGTTGCGGCCGGTGAATTGCCCCCGTGCCCGTTGACCACAAGAACTCTTCGAAAGCCCGAGCGGCAGATGCTATCGAGCAGATCGCGAATGACGCCAATGTAGGTTGAAAGACTTAGAGACAGTGTCCCGGGAAATGCTGCGAACGATGACGCAAGTCCATAGGGAAGCACCGGGAAGACCGGAACGCCGAGCGGAGCAGCCGCGTCAACCGCGACTTTTTCCGCGAGGATCATGTCAACGCAAAGGCTCAAATAGGCATGCTGCTCGACGCTTCCGATCGGAAGAATACAGCGGTCGTCGGTCGCGGCACGCGCCTCGACCTGCATCCAGTTCATTTCAGCAATTCTCAATACCGTCTCCTGCGTAGCATTATTGTGCGGGCACCCGCTCCATCAGCAAGAAAAACCTACCAATAGTCCAGATTTTAGTGGCCCAGTTCCTTGGCCGCCAAAGCTTAAAGAAAGTCCCGTACGGAACTAAAAAAATAGATTGACAGTCAAAAACTCCGTCGTCAAGTTCCATACGGGACGAGTGGCGTAAGGGCAAGTAGAGAATGGGGATCGTCAATGGCTGAAACGGAGGCTTTCTCAGTGTTACTGAGGGAAGGTGGAAGACAGCGCTTCAACGAGGCGAATGTCGATGAGCTCGTAGCCGCGAAGCTTTGGCAGAACCCTTGCTGGTTTTCCTTCCGCATCAATTTCTTGGCGCTGAATTTCAACGTCCCGATCTATCGCTGGATCGAAAAGAAGTTCGGGATGCAACGAGCCGAATTCGTTGTCATTTACGCGCTCGGACTCAAGGACGGGCTCACCGCTAGCGCGGTGTGCACGTCTTCGGGCTTTCCCAAAAATACGATCAGCCGCGCAATTCAAAAGCTGCTCGATAAAGACATCGTTCGGCGGGAGATCGATCCCGCCGACCTCAGAAGCTTCGTCCTCTACCTGACGGACGAAGGGAAACGCATTGTCGACGAATGCATGCAGCCGCAAATCGAGAGAGAGCAGGAGATGCTTGCCGGCCTCACGGCCGCTGAAAAGCTGATGCTCTCCGAATTGCTCTGCAAGGTTGTCGTCGATTCACCAAACTGGTCATCAGGTATTTCAGTAGAGGAAAGCGGAGAATGATTTTTCAAAACAACACTAGGACGATGGCATTAGCGGCGATCCTGATGGGTGGGGTATCTCTCCCTGCGTTTGCGGACGATCTGACGATCGGCGTCCGCGCGGGCCCGCTCTCAATCGATCCGGACTTTACGTCCGCCGGTACGCATGCTGAGGCGATGAAGCACATTTTCGATACGCTCATCAAGTCGGGCAACAACTTGGAGCTTGAACCTGGCCTTGCGGAAAGCTGGACGGCGATTGACGATACAACGTGGGAATTCAAGCTTCGTAAGGGTGTGAAGTTTCACGACGGATCGGATTTCACGGCAGAGGATGTCAAGTTTTCCATTGAGCGTATTCCTCACGTTGCTGGCCCCAATCCACCCACGATCTACGTGCGCCGCGTGGCGAGCACCGAGATCATCGATGATCACACCATTCGCGTGAAGACGACCGGACCAGCTCCCACACTGCCGAACGATTTCATCCGCCTGTTCATCGTCTCACACAATGCGGCCAAGGGGCTCAACACGCCGGAGGAATCTTCCGCTGCTTTCAATTCAGGCAAAGCAGCAGTCGGCACTGGCCCTTACAAGTTTGTGTCCTGGACTCCCAAAGAAGAACTCGTCCTGCAGCGTTTCGACGGCTATTGGGGTGGAAAGGAGCCTTGGGAAAAGGTTGTCCGCAAGGAACTGCCGAACGATGCTGCCCGTGTAGCCCAGCTCAAAGCCGGCCAAGTCGACTTGATCTCGCGTGTTCCGTCGTCTGACGTTCCGACGCTGGAAACGGATCCCAATGTCTCGATCGTCAAGCAGAACAGTGTGTATTTGTTCAACCTCTCGTTTGATTTCAGGGATAAGCCAGCACAGATTACCGCAAACGACGGTACGCCACTTCCCAAAAACCCCTTCCAGGATCCAAAGGTCCGCGAGGCCATCGATCTAGCGATTGATCGTGTCGCCCTTGCTGAGGTGGCAATGGAAGGGCTGGGTACGCCTCAGTCGCAGCTGGTGACGCCGAACATCTTTGGATACAATCCGGATATCAAGGTTCCCGAGCCCGATGTCGAGAAAGCAAAGACGCTCCTGAAAGAGGCTGGTTACCCCGACGGCTTCAAGGTTACCTTCAGCTTCACCAACGATCGCCTTCCTGGCGATAAGGATGTCGGAACAACGATCGTCCAGATGTTGTCTGCCATCAACATCAACGCGGTCGCCAACGCGGTGCCCGGTGCCGTGTTCTTCCCCGCGAACACCCGGGGTGATTACTCCTTTACGATGTCCGGCTGGGGCACGTTGACCGGTGAATCGAACTACACGCTTTCGTCGCTGGTCCACACCTTTGATCCCAAGACAAAGCTCGGCGCTTACAACAATCGCGGTTATTCAAATCCGGCTCTGGACAAACTGATCGAGGCGGCAGGCGTCGAGATGGACCCTAAGAAGCGGGAGCAACAGCTCAAGGACGCAAACGCACTGGTAGCTTCGGATCGGCCGAACTTGGGCGTCACTTCGGTTATCACCGCGTGGGGCCTCAACAAGAAACTCACTATCGTTCCCCGGTCTGACGAGGATACGTTGGCAATGAACATCCGCCCTGTAAAATAAGATCATCAGTGGGGCGGTCGTGCCACGATCGCCCCACGCATACCTCACGACTTCTCGCCGCCGCCATTTAAAGAAAACATTTTTCCTCGTAGCACTCGATATTCAGCAATGCGGCCCGTGCCAAGCCTAGTCCACGCGGACATACTCCATAAACAGTAGAATATTGCGACCGAGTAGCGACGAGAGAGCGACATGTCCAAACAAGTTATCGAATACCGGGGATTGCCGGTCGGCATAGTCGTGCCAGACGAGGGGCGCCTGCGCTTCATTGCCGTGAAGTTCCATGTGCACGATCTGGACGGACACTGTTTCGGGTCACAAGCAGAGGTCCTCACGGCAATCCACACGCTTTTGAGCCGTGCCGGCGACGGCTCGAGAGCCGCTTGAGGGGGAAGAATGGAAAACTGCCAACGCTATTTTACCTCGGCGGGAGCCGAGACAGAGAACCGGCCCACGAGTATCGAAACATGCTGATCGACGACTTTAAGAATTCCAGCCTTCAACTCCTGTCGCTCATTGGTATCGGAAGAGGGGCGAGACATGCTCGTTCTCTATCTTGGTCGATCGAGATGACCGGAACTGCGAGGAACCAATGATGAGTGCCCGAGCCGAAAGGATCATCGTCCTCATAATGTTTTTGGGCGTCATAGTTTCGGGCATGTGGGCGTTCTCTTGATGCTCAGCGCGCTAGCCATTTCAGCCCCGGGAAGCTACTTCAGAAATGACAAACTCAAACAGCTTCGACCCACTCGCTGCCCACAGCAACCGTATATCGCCTAAAAGAGTCTCCCGGCGGGCAATCATCGACAAACTGGTATGCGAACTCACGAGCGTTCTCGAGATAGCCGTTTCGCAACACGCCGCCGGAAGCTCACTGCCCCTTGCTGAACTTGTTAACGAGATCGAGAGCCTCGCTTCGACCTTTGCGGCTGCTGACGATGATAACTTCGCCTCCGCCGTAGAAAATGCGACGCATTTTCTTACATCATTGAATCGCTTGCGACGAGAATCGACGCGTTCCGGTGTTATGCGACCGAGGTTAACATTCGCTGCCCTGGATCAGCATCCTATGGATTCACTCCCGCCAGCCGGGGTTAAGCGGCCCTATGATGACGAGGTGAGTGAGCACAATGTCTCGGAGAGATAACGCTCACCATCCGGCATTGCCTTAGCATTACAGTTGCATTTTTGTCTTGAGGTGAGCTCGTCTAGCGGTCGCCTGATGGGCGCGCCTCAGCATGACCATGCGATGACATAGGCGGGGTTTATGCGACGCTGAGCGAGTCTGTTGGCGATGCGCCGGACTTCCTGGATAGACCAGCGGATCAAATCCTGATGGTCGGCATCCGCGGCCTTTTTGGGGGCGTCGCGTCATTAGCGCGATACCGGATCACCGCCATCATGGCAAAGGCCAGCATGACGAGGGAAACGTGGCGATGCCAGCCATGCCATGAGCGGGTTTCGTTGTGGTCGAGTCCGAGCTCGTTCTTGGCGGTCTCGAAGCTGTCCTCGATCGCCCAGCGATGGCCTTCAACGGAAACTAGCGTCTGGATGTCCGTCCCGGCAGGGCACCATGTTGTGAAGAATGCGAGCTCACCATCGCTGATATTGCGTCGGATCAGCAGGCCCCGGGTCCAAAGCCCTGACTTCGTCTCGTTATATTCGTCGGCATCGAGATCGGCGAGTTCGCAGTAGGCCCAGTCATGAAGCCGTGCGCCTTTGGTGCCCTCACCAGCGGAAAGACGTTGCCATGCGCTTGGATCGAGATCACGGGCGATCTCCTGCGCTGTGCCGGCAACCGGAGGCTTTCCGGACCAAGAACCGAAATGGTGGTCCGATTTGACTCCAAGAACGTACCCTTTGCAGGCTCGGCGCAGTGTTCTCTCAACGTCCCCAACGCCATAAACCGCATCTGCGGCCACCCATGAAAACGGTACATCGGCTGCCAATGCTCGCCGAACCATATCGACAGCCAGGCCTGGCTTGGTAGCAAAGGCTGTACCCTGAGGAACATAAGTTGCCGAAAGCCTTGCCGGATCCGCGGCCCAGCTCTTGGGCAAGTAGAGGGCTCGATCGATAAAGGCATGACCGCGAACGGACACATAGGTGGCGAACACACCGATCTGGCAGTTCGTTATCTTGCCAGCCGATCCTGTATATTGACGTGCAACACCGCACGACGTCTTGCCCTGCTTGAGAAAGCCTGTTTCGTCAATGACTAGGACGGCATCATCCGTGGCGAGGTTTTCCACGACATACTGTCGCACGATGTCGCGAAGTGCGTCGGCGTCCCAGCGCCCGCGCCCTAGAATGGCTTGTTGCCGCCACGGGCCGGGATCACCGGCCGCCTCAGCACGCATCCAACCTGTCTTACGCCGCTCGTCACCGAGCAAGCCGTCCAGGAAAAGGTTTGCAGATGATGCGACACGCTCCTGTGTGAACAGTCCCCGCATACGAGCCTTAACGTCACGCAACGATGATGCCCATAGCTCAAGCGTCGTCTCGATTGATGCACTTGCCATCCATGACCTCCGAATCATGGAGACCTATAGATTCAGACTACAGAGAATTATGCAACTGTAATGTTAGGCTCAGGACCTATTAAATCACTTGCGTGCTTTCTTCAGTTTTGATTCATTTGAATTGAACGGAGGACCGCCATGAGTGATTTGATGTTGTTATCAGAAGCGCAAATGCGCCGTATCGAGCCATATTTTCCGCTATCCCATGGCGTTCCTCGCGTTGACGACAGGCTTGTCTTGAGCGGCATCATCTTCGTTCTGCGTAATGGGTTGCGGTGGCGTGATGTTCCCAAAGAATATGGGCCGCACAAGACGATCTATAATCGCTTCATCCGGTGGAGCAGGCTTGGCGTGTTTAATCGCATCCTGGCCGAACTGACGGCAAAACGGGGCAAGCCTGAGCAATTGATGATCGACGCTACACATTTGAAAGCCCACCGCACCGCAGCCAGTCTGCTAAAAAAGGGGATGTTCCCCGACGTATCGGACGCACCAAGGGCGGGTTGAACTCTAAGCTACATGCTGTCTGCGATGGTCACGGTCGACCATTGATCCTGCTTCTGAGCGAGGGGCAGATGAGTGACTACAAAGGTGCCGCGCAGATGCTGCATGCTTTCCCCAAGGCTAAGACGATTCTAGCCGACAAGGGATATGACGCTGACTGGTTTCGAGACGCGTTGGCGCAACGAAAAATAACGGCCTGCATTCCATCGCGGGCCAATCGAAAAGTGCCGATCCCACACGATCCGACACTCTACAAAAAGCGCCACAAGATCGAGAACATGTTTGGCAGGCTCAAGGACTGGCGCAGAATTCACACCCGATACGACCGGTGCGCTCACACCTTTTTCTCAAGCATATGCATCGCAGCCGCCGTCATCTTCTGGCTCTGATTTAACGAGTCCTGAGCCTAGATGAGGGTCGCCAAACACCTCCGCTTGAGCGCAGCAAGAGCAGGATCGCCGCGGTCCCTGGGGCGAGGCAACCCGACTTCCACGACGTCCCGGATGCGGCCTGGGTTTGGCTCCATGACAAGAACGCGATCTGCTAGATACAGAGCCTCTTCGACGTCGTGTGTCACGATGACGATCGACACCCTGTTCTTCTCCCAGATTGACAGGAGTTCGTCCTGAAGCCTCATCCGCAGGATCGAATCAAGCGCGCCAAACGGCTCGTCCATAAGGAGGACTTCTGGTTCCTGAGCCAATGCGCGGGCAATTGCTGCACGCTGCGCCATACCGCCGGATAGTTGGCGCGGATAGGCTTTGGCGTAATCAGTCAAACCAACAAGCCGAAGATAGTGTCTCGTCCTATCCCGTCGGTCCGCAGTCGAAAGGCTTGTGTTGTCGAAAGCCAAAGCCACATTTCCTTCAACAGTCAGCCATGGGTAAAGACGATGGTCTTGAAACACCATGCCAACCTTGGACAAGGAAGGCGTGTTCTGACCGCCCCACGATATACTGCCGCGGTAATCGCTGTCGAGGCCCACCACGAGACGTAGAAGCGTAGACTTGCCGCACCCGGATGCGCCAACGATAGCGACGATCTCGTTGTGCTCCACCTGCAGGTTGATGTCCGTGAGAACTGGTCGTTCAGCGCCCTCCAGGATGTAGCTTTTGCTTACGTGTTCAAGTGCGAGGGCGTTCATAAGGCTTCCTGGCTCCACGGTGAGATTTTGGCGGTGACGAACCGGGCTGCCGCTGAAAGCGCGACGCCGCCTCCCGCGAGCGCAAAGACACCAACGATGACGATGTCCATCCTGAACTGATCGCGCGCGCTGGCGATGTAGCTTCCGAGCCCACGGCCATTCCCGATCGCATACTCCGCACCGATTGTTCCGATCCATGCCGAGAGGACTGCAATCTGCAGCCCGACATAGATGCTCGGCAGCGCAGCAGGGAGGTAAAGCTTGCGAACGCGGGTCCAAGGTCGGAGGCCCAGTGTCTGTGCCGCTTCGATGAGGGGCAAGGGAGCCTGCCTGACACCTTGCTCAGTGGCCAGAAACAATGGGAAGAACGTCGACAAAGCGGTGAAGACCAGCTTTGTGCTCTCGCCATTTCCGAACCATGCCGTGAGCAGCGGTATCCACGCAAACAGGGCGACCTGTCTGACTGTATGGACAGTCGGCGCGAGGCCTAGACTTGCGATCCTATGCATTCCAGCAAGATAGCCCAGAACCAGACCAATAAAGCCGCCAAGGACTCCTCCCATGATGACACGGGCGACGCTCGCGAGCAGGGCCATCCAAAGTTCTCGACCGGAGGGATCGACGAATGGGGTAACAACGACTTCGAGGGGGCTAACCGCCATGGGGCCGGACAGAATCCCGGCCGCTGAAGCAGCGGACCAGATGAGCGCCACCGCCAAGGGCAGAACCGCGCCTCGAGGAAATCCGGTGATCCGAAGTGAACGGTCAGCCATGAGCGCCACTCCCTCGACGAACGAGGACTTCGGCGCGCTTCAGAAGGAGGTCCAACACGAAGCCAACTACCCCGACGACGATCATGCCGACAATGACGATATCAAGTTGAAACAGAGTTCTTCCCCAGACCATCATGTAGCCGAGCCCGTCGGTTCCAGCGAGCATCTCCACGACGATCAAAGACACGAAGGCCTGGCTAAGCGAAAGCCGGACACCGCTGGCAATGAAAGGCGCCATCGCCGGGATAGTTAGCTTGAAGAACCGGGTGCTCGGCCGAAGACGCAGCACATCTGCAACTTCGGCCAGGCCCCTGGGCACATTTCTGGCGCCCGCAGCCGTGCTGATTGCCATCGGAACGAAACAGGCCTTTGCAAGGATGACGATCTTCAGGCTTTCCTCGATGCCGAGAAGAAGGATCAACATCGGCAGCCACCCCAGCGAAGGAATCGCAGCCAATGCCCTGAAGGTCGGTCCGAGATAGGCGTCCGCTGTCTTTGACTTTCCGATGAGCAGACCGAAAAGGAAACCGAGGGATGCCCCAATCAGGAAGCCTTCGGCGATGCGGCGGAAGCTGACCGCAGCGGCCGCAAGGATATCGCCGCTGGCGACCAGATCGAGGAACGTCTGGAGGACCCAGTCCGGCTGGGGCAAGACTTGCGCGGATACCCAGCCCTGGGTGGAGGCTGCCCACCAGAGTGTGAGCAGCCCTGCGGGCAGTATGACGACGAGTACAACGCTGACGAAGAACGACTTGAGCCTTGCGAGCCGCAATTCCGGTACGCTGCGAGCGACGCGAATATCTTCTTCAGCACCAAACGTTGCCATCGACGTTCCGATCAGTTCTGAAGCGCGCCCGTGGCGGAGCGATCCGGCCAGAGCGTTTCGAGCTTGAGCGACTTCACGGCATTGTAGACGTAGGTACGGTCAACCCATGCATCGAGATCGACATCGCGACGGATAAGCTTTTGCTCGCGGTCGAAGGCGATGCCGCTCTGGTACCGGGACGTGAAAAAGTCGTCGAGACGCGGATTGTACTTCTGGCCAAGCGAACTTCCGGCATTCGACTTGGCTATTACTTCGATCGGCGATCCGGCGCGTGACCAGATCTTGAACGCCTCGTCGCGGTTCTTGTCGTCCGCAAGCCACTGAGCCGCTTTGACGAATCCCGTCACGACCTTTTGCGTGGCTTCCGGATATGCCTTTCGAAACTTGTCGGTCACGAGGAACGCGCCGAAACCATCGCCCGAAGCTCCGGCGTCTGACGACTTATAGAATATCTTGGCGAGTCCCTTATCCTCAAGCGGCAGTAGGAAGTCTGCGCCAAAGACTGCATCGACGCTCTTGGCTGCGATCGCAGCAAGCTGATCGGCATTTTTGAGATCGACGATGGTAATGTCCTTCTCGGACAGCCCGGCGTTCTTCAGGGCTGTGATCAGACCCCAATGTATGATCGTCGCCTTCTGAATAGCAACTTTCTTGCCCTTGAGATCGGCGATCGACTTGATGTCGAGATCCGGACGCGCTGCCCCAAAGATCGTTGTGCCACCATAAGAGGCCAGGATCACTGTATCCAGCCCATTAGCCTTGCCGATGATGTTCGGCACAGCACCATATGAGGCGAAGTCGAGCTGACCATTCGAGAGGGCCTCGTTGATCGCGGGACCGGTCCCGGTAAAGTAGGTGAATTCAACCTTGGTCGGGGTGCCCTTGAACTCGTCCGCGATGAACCCTTTGGCATCTGCGATGGCTTGAAGTCCGACACCGAAAGGCGTGCCAAATCCGAAGCCGACGTCGCCGAACCGAATGGTTGCGGGTGCGTCTTTAGCGTTAGCCGCCGCTGCGCCAAAAGCGACGGTTGCCGCCAGTAGTAGTGTCGATAGAAGTCGTCTCATTGGTCTCTCCAGTTAAGGTGTGATGATTCCGGTCTCAAAGATCCGGTAACTCATGTCGCCTGCGGTCCCCCGCGGCTTTGCGTTCTTCCAGCCCATCTCGCGGCGGAAGCTTCCCATGACGCCTCGCGCGACCAGATCGGCTTCGGTCGAACCCTCGATCGCTTCGGAGAGGGGTGACACGTACAGAGCGTCGGTCGGGCAGAAGAGTTCACATAGGAAGCACGTCTGACAGTCTGATTGTCGGGCAATGACTGGAGCGCTATCCGCAACGGCATCGAATACGTTGTCAGGACATGCGTCCACACACAGGTCGCACTTTATGCAGCGATCCTCGCTGACGATCTCGATCATGATACTTCACTCATTTGCTGCTGAGATGGGAAGGACGCCCAGATGTCGTTGGTCCCGCCGGAATCAATCGAGCGTGCGAGATGCGGGTTGAGATCCGGAAAGTCCGTCCGACGTTGAAGGCCTCTGCTTTCCTTCCGGAGGAGGGCGCTCTCTGTGGCCCACCGCGAGGTAGCGATCAGCGCCTCTGCCTGACGGACCTTCGCGCGGTCTCCTGACCGCCACGCTTCGTCGTTCCAAAGAGCCGACAGGATGCCCGATGCCTTGGACAAAGTCTCCTGGCTCCTGAAGTAGCCGCCGTCCAGCGGCAAAACTTGCTGCTTGGTCAGGGTAACCACGGCATCCAGATCGACCGCATTGTGCGACGATGGGCGGGCTTCACGCTGGCTGGCCGAGCGAACCTCTCGCGTTGTCCAGTTTGCACCCAGCGAGCGAACGTAGCTCGCAGCGTCCTCACCAGCCCATGAGCCTGTCGCCATCGCCCAGCTCGAATTCGGTCCACCGCCCCCCGTCGACGCTCCCGACATACCCTGTCGGGTAGCGGCGTCTCCGGCCGCGAACAGTCCCGGCACCGTGGTCGTGGACCGTTCGTCGATCTTGAGACCACCCGTGCCACGGACAGTGCCCTCATGTCTCAGGGTGATGGGGAAGCGCTCCTTGAACGGATCGATGCCCATACGGTCGAAGGGAACGAAGATGTTCGGCTGACCTCGACGAAAGCCTTCTTGGAGGCGTGGCGATGCCTTGTCGAGGATGGCATAGACCGGGCCGCGAATGAGTTCGCGCGCCACTACGCTTTGCCGATCACCCGGCGAGGTCAGAACCTTACCCTGCTCGTCGCTGAACGTGCCCCAGAAATACACTACGCCTTTTGTCACGCTCGAATACGCTGGTGAAATGCCGTACTGCGCAGAAAATTCCATTCCGGAGAGAACTGCTCCGGCCTCGGCCGCGACCAAATATCCGTCGCCAGTCAGGTTGTTGGTGCCGAGCGCTCCGCTTAGGAATGCGCAGCCACCCGTGGCGATAACAACCGCACCCGATCTAATCTCGACAATCTCGCCACTCCGACGGAAGCGCGCGATTGCTCCAGCGACGGCCCCATTCGAGACAAGGAGCTCTTCCACAGGACAGTGATCAATGACCTTCACCCGCGCCTTGATCAGCTTCTGGCGCATGAAACGGAGGTAATCGGGGCCGCGGAGCATGCCACGATAGGGTCGTCCATCCTCGTACGTTGGGAAGTCGTAACCCCATTCTGCAAGGAGATCGAGGTTCTCAAGCGTCCGATCGAGTACACGCTCCACACGTTCGGCCTCGGTGAAGCCCTGTCCCAGGCGCACCCGTTGGCCCGCTGTCGCCGCGCGTTCGGCCGTGCCGCGTCGCGTGTAGATGGTAGTGGTATTACCCGCTGCCGTCGCGCCACTAGTGCCGACGTAGCCCTTGTCGATTAGGAGGACGCTGGCACCACTCGCTGCCGCGTTCCACGCCGCCCAGCATCCCGCGGGTCCTCCGCCAACGACCAATACTTCTCTATCAATCCGGCTCGCTGTCTCTCTCATTATCCCTCGCATTCAATAATAGACTATAAACCTAGTAGACTTAATCGAGGCAGTGGTTGCCAGCAGGCCGCAATTCAGGGAAAACAATTCCAGCTCGGCTTGTCTGGCGAAGGCGGGACATCAGCAAATTCGGCTGCGGATCAAGGGAGCAAGGTCGAATTGCGGACAAGTTGTGAGCGGGTACCAGACAGCTAAGGATTTAAGACAGAAGCGAGCGCCTCTATGGCCTCTTTGTCGATCTCATCCGTATCGCTCATCCCAAGCAGCAGACAGACGTTGACCAGCTTCTCGTAGCGTTCAGCTTCCCGGCGTTCCCACACCGCACGCTCCCCACGCAAGCGCTCGACGGCACGCAGACTGTCTATAATCTTTTGGCAGCGCTTGATTGTGAGCATCGCGACATCATCTAGGCGCACCCCGAGCGGTAGGGTACGCCCCGAACTCCTGCGCCTAGTTGGACTGTTTCTGATCTACGTCCTTGTAGGCGGCGTCCAGGAAGCTGGTGTCGATCCACTTGTCGTAATCGACCGATCCTTTGAGAAGCTTGGCATCAGCCATGAACTGCTCTTCGCTCTTCAAGGATGCGAGTGCCTCGGGCGTAATCTTAGGATCCTGGTAGAAGACATTTTCTTTGTAGGTTTTCCGGACAGATTTCTCCGACGACTTGGTCTCATCGACAAAAATCTTGATCGTTTCCTCTGGATGAGCATCAGCCCAGCGCGCCGTCTCGATATCGACCTTAAGCAGGCGCTTGACGAGGTCAGGATACTTGCGAACAAATTCGCCATTTGCCGAAATCAGGAAGGGGGCCGACCATTCCGGATGCGAAGAGGCATCAAGGATAACGCGGGCCTGGCCCGTATCAACGAGCTTGGCGGCGACATCACCGCTTTCCACGACGGCATCGATGTCACCGCGGACCAGTGCCGGGCCTGAAGCGTCGAAGGCAAGGTTGAGCGATTCCACATCGTTGAGCGAGAGACCAGCAGACTTCAGGGCCTTGGCGAAAGTCGAGTGACGTACTGTCCCGGTTAAGTAGGCTACCTTCTTGCCTTTCAGGTCCTGCAGCGTCTTGATCGGCGAGTCCGACCTGACGATGATGGCAGAACCGTTCTCCTTGACGAAGCTGGAAAGGCCGATCGCGTTCACGTCAGCACCGGCTGCCGCGACGCGCAATGCCGGGTTATTACCAGTGTATATAAATTCGACTGCGCCTGTGGCGAGCGCTGTCGTCGCCTCGGAGCCGCCATTGGTAAAGGCGATGAATTCGACCTTGATGCCGTCCTTTTCGAATTCCTTGGCGAGCGTTCCGTTGTGCCGCTCAAGGATGAATTTCAGGTGGCCAGGCGCTGTGCTGCCGATGCGGATCACGCTCGGCTTGTCTTCGGCAAAGGCCGGCGATGCCAGCGTGACGCTGCCGAAGGCGAGTGCTGCAAGTCCGCCGAGCACGGCGCGGCGCAGTATGGATGAATTGAGAGCGGTCATTTGGTGTCCCCATTGAAACCAGGTTGAAAGCGGATGCAAATTCAGGCGTGCGAGATGTCGGAACTTCCCTTCCAGGCGGTGGCCCAGCGCTCGAACCAGACGAGCAGGTAGTTCACCAAGAGGCCGATCGCGGTCATCGTGATGATCCCGGCATACATGTCGGCGGTCTCCATCATCAGCTGCGACTGTTGGATCAGGAACCCAAGGCCGGATTTCGCCGCCAGCATCTCAGCGCCGATCACAGCAAAGATCGAGGATTTCACGGCAAGCCGCATGCCGGAGACAATCGACGGGATGCTGGCCGGCAAAATGACCTTGCGGAACATGTCGATATCCGACGTGCCCATGGAGCGTGCCGCTTTCAGAAGCAAGGGATCGACAGACTTGACTCCAGAGATCGTGTTGATCAGCAGAAAGAAGATCGACGAGTAGAAGGTGATCGCGATCTTCGATGCCTCGCCGATACCTAGCAGCAGAATGAAGACTGGCAGCAGAGCAAACTGCGAGGTGTTACGCAACGTCTGCACCAGCAGGTCTGAAACCTTTTCGAACAGTGTATAGCGGCCCATCAAGAAACCGAGCGGCACTGCGACAATAACTGCGAGAACGAAACCGATGGCTGCGCGCTGGAGACTGATGCCGATATTGGCCGTCAGCGTTCCGTCGAGCAGCATCGCATACCAGGCTTCGCAGACCTCGCTCAGCGGTGGAAAGAAGATTCGGTTCAGCCAGCCAAGGCGCGGCGCGATCTCCCACAGGGCCAGGAAGGCCACCATCAGCGGCAGGCCATAGATGAACGTGCCAAATTCGAGGCGCCGCCGGACTTTTGGCGCTCGCTTCGTGTTGCTGCCGGATGTAAGGCGCGCACCGAACGCGGTCTTGTCTGTTACATAGGCCATAAGCGTTCGTCCCTTCAGTGAGCATAGGCGGGCGATAGCGCCCAGTCTTTTTGTGCCTTGTTGACCTCATCGCGCAGCGCTTCCCAGACACGGCCGCGATGCGCATTGAACTCTGAACTGGCGCGTATATCGCCGTCGCGCGGACGGGGCAGGTCGATGTCAATGATCTCCTTGACCGTCCCAGGACGCGCGGTCATGACGACGATCCGGTCGGCGAGGTAGATGGCCTCGTCGATGGAGTGGGTGACGAAGACGACCGTTGTGTTGATCTTTTCCCAGATGCGCAGAAGCTCTGTCTGCAGGATCTCGCGGGTTTGCGCGTCGAGTGCAGCGAATGGTTCGTCCATCAAGAGCACCTCGGGGTCGGTCGCGAGCGCCCTGGCGATTGCGACGCGCTGCTGCATGCCGCCCGAAAGCTGGTTTGGATAGCGATCCTCGAAACCTGACAGCCCGAACAGCGACAAGAAATAGCGCGCCCTTTCGGTCCGCTCTCTTTTCGCAACGCCGTGCACTTCCAGTGCATATTCGATGTTGGAGAGCGCGGTACGCCAAGGAAACAGCGCATATTGCTGAAAAACGTAGCCGGTCTTCGGATCCGGCTTGACTATCCGCTTGCCGTCGATGCTGACGATGCCGTCGGAGGCGTCCGTCAATCCGCCGATAATGTCGAGCAGCACCGATTTGCCGCTGCCGCTCGGGCCGACCAGCGTAATGAACTCGCCCTTGCGGATAGCAAGATCGACGCCGTTAAGGACGGTGACGTGTTCGGAAGGCCGACCGTCGATCAGCGCCGACTGGCCGGGTTTGAGCTGAAATGTCTTGTGGACGTCGGTGACGGTGATGCGGTCCATGCGGTTCTCCAATCTCAGACTTGCGCGACGCGGATGCGGTGGGTCGGATCGAGTTCCGATCCGCCCGGCTTGCCGCGCTTCCATCCGAGCGCGCGGGAATAGCTTCCGAAGAGGTTTCGCTCTTCGGCTTCAGCCTCGCTTATCGCAAGCGGGCCGTCGGCGCGCTCGGCGACATAGAGAGCGTCGGTCGGGCAATAGATTTCACATAGGAAACAGGTCTGGCAGTCATCTTGCCGGGCGATGACAGGAACGCCCTCGGTCGTATCGAAGACATTGGCTGGGCAAACTTTCACGCAGATATCGCACTCCACGCATCGGCTTTCCGAAACGATCTCGATCATGACGCGATCTCCTGGCGGCTGTCCGCGGCGGCGGACACATTGATCTCGTCGACGCTGCGCAACGTGATGGAATGTGCGAAGGCCGAAACGCTTCCTTTGCAATCGCTGCGGCGATGCATGCCGCGACTCTCCTTGCGAGCAAGTGCCGCCGTAACCGACCAGCGGCCGGAAGCCGCGATCGCGGCCGCCTCGCGCGCCTTCAGGCGATCGAGGCCAGAAGCTGAAAGGTGGTTCCTGACGTCGCTCCAGATAGCATCGAGCTTCTCGCTGCTGGCCTGCAGCCGTCCGCCTTCGCGAAAATAGTTCTTCTCCAGTGGCGTCACTTCCGCACGGACGCTGTCGATGACGTCCTTCGGCGTAAGCGACGCCTTCGATGTCGATCCCGGGCGCAGGCCTGCCTGGCCGAGAGGGTTGGAATTGGTTCTGAAGGCCTTGTCGCCACGGCGCTTGGCATGCGAAGCAGCCCCGTGACCGGACCACCAGCCGCTGGCGATTGCCCATGAGGAGTTCGGTCCGCCACCGCCCGATGTCGCGCCGGCGACCTGCTCGCGGCTTGCGGCATCCCCGGCGACATAGAGACCGGCGACATCGGTAGCGCAATCCGATGAGGCGATGCGGATGCCGCCAGTGCCCCGAACGGTGCCCTCGGCGCGGAAGGTTACTCGGAACATGTCGCGGAAGGGATCGACGGGTGTCCTGTCATAGGGCAGAAAACAGTTCGGCTGGCCGCGGCGCAGCCAATCCTGCAGCGCCGGCTCCGCCTGATCGAGTACCGCGTAAACCGGGGCTTCGATCATCGCTTTGGCGATTTCCTTCTCGCGCTCGCCGATACCGTTCCGCAGATGGTTGCCATCGCTATCGAGAATGGGCGTGCCATCCTCACGGAAGAAGGAGGCCCAGCGGAACGGTAGTCCCTTGTTGAGGGAAGAGCCGAAGGGGGCCAGCGTGTATTTGCCGGTGAACTCCATCCCGGAGAGGCTCGCGCCGGCCTCGGCCGCCATCAGGAGGCCGTCGCCGGTTAGAGCCGCAGCCCCCATCATACGCTCATGAAATGCGCAGCCGCCCGTCGCCAGCACGACAGCGCCGGCATCGACGCGCCAGTCACGGTTCCGCTGCCGATCCATGCCCGCAGCACCCGTAACCGCTTCGCCATCGAAATAGAGTTCGAGGGCGGGGTGGTGGTCAAGTACGGTGATCCCTGCTTTTAGGACGCGGCGGCGCATGAAGGCCATGTAATCGGGCCCGCGCAGGTTGGCGATGTAGAGTTTGCCGTCTTCGTCGTCGGGAAAGGGATAACCCCATTCGGCCAGTTTCAGCAGGTTTTCATAGGCCTGGTCGACGGTCCGCAGCATCCAGCGCTGGTCGGCGAGATTTCCGGTGCGCTGCCAGCGGCGCTCTACGATCTGGGCGCGGTTTTCACCCGGCGGGACCAGCCAGGTACCGGTATTAGACGGTGCGGTCGCGCCACTGGTGCCGAGATAACCCTTGTCGGCAAGCACCACCTGCGCGCCGCTCTGCGCTGCAGACAACGCGGCCCACGCGCCGGCGGGGCCTCCTCCCAGCACAAGCACATCGGCTTGCAAATGCAGAGGCTCTTCGCCTGCAAGGACTTTTCGTTGAAGTGACATGGGATTTCCAGAAAAACTCAGTTCGATTGGGCGTCCGAGACCGCTGCAATCCAGTTACGCGGCGCTGGAAAACCAGGATGGTTCGTTTCCTGGAGTCCATTTGATGTTGCACCCGATCGACGGTGTTTGTTCGGCTGCGGGCTCCCGACCGGTAAGAACGGCATCCGCAGCAGCGCGCAGGTCCCTGCCGTTGGGGGTCTTACCATTGCCCGGACGCGCGTCATCGAATTGGCCGTGGTAGACGAGCTTGCGCGCGCCGTCGAAAAGAAAAAGGTCGGGCGTGCAAGCGGCTCCGTAGGCTTTTGCCACTGCCTGTTTTTCGTCCTTCAAGTAAGGGAAGGAATACCCGATGGCTTCGATCTCGCGGCCGATTGCTTCTATGCTCTCCTCGGGGTGGGCTTCGGAGTCGTTGCTGTTGATGGCAATGACCTGAAGGCCTCTAGCGCCATACTGGCGTGCAAAGGATGCGAATTCGTCGCGGATGAGCTGCACGAAAGGACAGCGGTTCGAGATAAACGCGACGAGTAGCGCTGGGGCGGCATCAAAATCTGAAAGCCTATGCAAAGCACCGCTTGCATCGCTCAGGGAAAAATCCGTCGCCTTGGTGCCGATCGCGATCGTGTTGAAAGTCGTCTTTGGCATGAAGCCTCCTCTAGTTGAGGCTTAATAATCGATCAAAAACATAGATATTAAAGAAAATAAAATTGCTTCCTGGTCGGTCGATTGAAAATAACGTCCTGTCGGCTGGGGCGCGGCAGCAAAAACGTCAGTCCCTGGCTGCTTTTGGCTGCTTACTGCAAACACCCGGTGTTCGGATTGGCTAGCAAGCGACACGCGCATCTCACGGCGGAGGATACAGGCAACATTGACGACATCGCGGTTGAACCTGCTCAGTTCGAAGCCACGGCGCTGAGCCGCCAAACACCCAGGGAGCCGGCATCAATAAAGTGACTTGCATAATGATAGTAACATACCACATATGTCGGGCACGCATCGTGCCGTTGCCGATTACCACTGTACGTCTCCACAGACTGATCGGCGGCTCATGTTCCGCATTGTGTAGCTGACCCCCCGGTTAGGGGGGGCACAGAATTCGAGGAAGAAGATGGATAGGATCGTCGTCACCGGCATGGGGCTGGTATCACCGCTAGGAGTAGGCCTGGAGACGTCGTGGACCCGCTTACTAGAAGGTCGATCGGGCGTACGAACGCTCGACGAAGCCATGGTGGCCGAAATCGGGTGTAAGATTGCCGGGATCGTACCGGACATTGCCCAGGACCCCGAAGGCGGCTTTGACCCTGATCTGTACGTCGCACAAAAAGATCAGAAAAAAATGGATCGCTTCATTCAGTTCGCGATGGCTGCCGCGCAAGAAGCTATCACGCAATCAGGATGGCAGCCGACTACAGCTGAGGAGCTTGAGCGTACCGCCACGGTGATCGCGTCTGGCGTGGGCGGTTTTCCGGCGATCGCAGAGGCGGTCAGAATAACCGAAACGCGAGGCGCGCGTCGGCTCTCGCCTTTCACAGTTCCCTCGTTCCTGGTGAATCTGGCGGCTGGTCAAATAAGCATCAAGTACGGTTACAAGGGTCCGCTCGGTGCCCCTGTTACGGCGTGCGCGGCTAGCGTCCAAGCAATAGGCGATGCCGCGCGCCTCATCCGCTCGGGAGAAGCCGATGTGGTGGTTTGCGGTGGTGCGGAGGCGTGTATCGATAAAGTAAGCTTGGGAGGTTTTGCGGCGGCGCGCGCTCTCTCTACCGGCTTTAACGACAATCCCGACTATGCCTCGCGTCCTTTTGATGCACGGCGTGATGGATTTGTCATGGGTGAGGGTGCGGGCATTCTTGTTCTTGAGAGCCTTGACCACGCCGTGAGGCGGGGTGCAACGCCCTTGGCCGAGTTGGTTGGCTATGGAACGACCGGCGACGCCTACCATATGACATCAGGGCCCGAAGACGGTGATGGCGCTCGCCGGGCAATGGAGATCGCAATCCGTCAGGCTGGTATCAGTCCATCCGATATAGCGCATCTAAATGCGCACGCCACATCGACCCCCGTCGGTGATCGTGGTGAGCTCGCTGCTATTCGAGCTGTCTTCGGGGGGAACCGAAGTATCACTGTCAGTGCTACCAAATCAGCCACGGGCCATCTTCTCGGAGCTGCTGGAGGCATGGAGGCTATCTTTACCGTTCTGGCGCTGCGCGACCAAATAGCGCCGCCAACGAGAAATTTCAGCGAACCAGATCAGGCAGCCGAAGGGATCGACATCGTTGGGCCGGCTCCCCGTTCCATGTCGTTCCAATATGCGATCACCAACGGCTTCGGGTTTGGTGGAGTAAACGCAAGCGCGATCTTCAAGCGGGTGGCTTGAAAGTGAAGTTTCTTACGTAACTACCAGCCTCTGGATTCAATGCGAGCCGGAGGCAATACGAACTGAAATGAGCCGCCGGTGTCAGTCAAAGCAAATACAGGGCCCGATGATCTAGGGGATCTATCGGGAAACGAAACGAATTGGCCGTTGGAGCATAGAGACGTCCTGGCCTGGCTGGTCTCCCGAAAAAGCGACGACCAGTTCATCGACGTCGTCTTTGCGGAAATGTGCGAACGGTTAGTGAGAGCCGGAGTGCCCGTGGCCCGCGGGGCGCTGTTCTTCGATGCCCACAATCCACAATGGCTTGGCGCACGGATCCTCTGGCAAAAAGGCCGTACCGGCGCCGATTTTAGGACATTCGACTACGGCGTGGAGGATCGCCCCGATTATCAAAATAGTCCGATGTTTGAGGTGGGCAATGGTGTTGGAGAAGTCCGGCAGCGGCTCCATGAAGGCGTCGCAACTGCAAAGCGTTATCCGATCTATGATGAGCTGGCTGAAGGCCTCTACACCGACTACGTTGCTTGGCCGCTAAATCACACGCGAGGGAAACGACACGCTGTCACCTTCGCTACAAAGGCGGCAGGCGGCTTCAAGCCCGAGGATCTTGAGTACCTCCGGGACCTTTTGCCCGTGTTGGCTCTTGTGAGCGAAATCCGATTGAAAAACCGGTTGGCGCGGACACTGTTGGAAACATACGTTGGTCCGCACGCTAGCGAACCCATACTCGCCGGAGCGACGACACGCGGAAGCGGCTTCACCGTTACTGCCGCCGTTATGATATTCGACCTGCGAGACTTCACGGCCATCTCGGACACCTTACCGCGTGACGATGTTATCAATCTCCTCAACAGCTACTTTGATGTGCTGGCGGAGCCCATCACCTCAAATGGTGGCGAGATACTCAAGTTCATGGGCGACGGATTGCTCGCCATCTTCAAGCTAAGCGACCCCAATGCCGCGGCAAACCTTTTCTCGACTATCAAACAGGTACACTTGGCGCTGGAAGCGCTCAACTCGCATAACGAGCAGGCTCAGATGCCCCTGCTTCGACACGGCATCGGAGTACACCTGGGTGATGTCATGTACGGGAACATTGGCGCGAAAGGACGGCTTGACTTCACGGCGATCGGCCCCGCTGTCAACGTCGCATCACGTCTTGAAACTCTTACAAAAGAGCTCGGGCGTTCGGTTCTACTTTCCAGTGCGTTTGCAAAGTTCGCCGGTGAGACAGAGCTGCTCGAGCCATTGGGAACTTTTGGTTTGCGCGGGCTGAAAGATACGATTGATGTCTACGCCTTGAAGGGTTCTTAGCGAGTGGCAATGGGCGACGTGCGCGCAACGTGGCCAGGCCTCAATCCAATGAACGATCTTCCCGTCTGTTGTTAATCTCAACTCTTCCGTCAACTTAGAAGTACCTGATAATGACTCATAAGCGCGTGTACACTTTCAGCTTGAATGGTGAAATTGGCTGGACATCTCTCGGCACGAGAGAAGCGAATGGCTTCGATACGAATTTGAGAGCGATCGGCATAACCAATCGCCAGTTGGCACTGTTATTCGCATTGGAGCGAAATAAAGATGCCACCATTGCGGAGATAGCTCGCGAGCTTGCGTTGGACCGGGCAACTGTAAAACGCCACCTGACGCCGATGATAAGCACACTCGTCGTTGAGGCTGCACCCGCCTCGAGAGGAAGGGACACCGCCTTCACTCTAACTCAGATGGGCTCTCGGCGTTTGCAAACCGGCCTGAAGATTTGGAAGTCCGGGGCGCGGGCTTGGAGGGCCGCGACGGAGGGCGCTGCGGCCTCAGCCGTGGCGAGTGCGGCAAAATGACGAGAGCTGCTTGTGAAATCGATCGCTCCCGATCATCCATGTCCTGTCGCCTTTCCGATTTGCATATTCGGCACACCACATTTCGAGTTACGAGGGTAGCCGAATGCGCCGACATTTGGAGCGAGCTAGGCCTCGAACATTATCAGATGCAAACGGTCGATCATCGGGGCGATCTTCGCAAAGCAGTCTACGTTTTGATCTTGCTCCTGGTGATAGCGGCCGAGACGGTGGCACTATGTGGGTTGGCAATCCCGTCTGTAGAATTGTCACACACTGCTCTTCTCGCAGAGTTCCCCGCTCGATCGGCGTGGAGCTCCGTTGGACGGTGAGAGCCGATCGAAGACGAACACTTGTGATCACTTGTGGCGCGCTAGCTAGTGAGGTCTTGGACGTAGTTCGTCTTAACGCATGGGCCAATATGGAGGTCACATGCTTGCCGGCGGAATGGCATATGACGCCGCACCGCATCCCGGATGGCGTGCGTCGAAAGATTCGAGAACGCCGTCCGTTCTTTGACGATATCTATTGCTTGTTTGGGGACTGCGGCACCGGGGGTGAACTCGATGCCGTCCTGCTGGAAGAGGGTGTCGAGCGCATTAGCGGACATCACTGTTTTGCTTTCTACGCGGGAGCTATCGACTTCGACACCTTGCAGGAGAAGGAGCCGGCCACGTTCTACCTGACCGACTTCTTTGTAAGGCATTTCGAGCGTTTCACGCTACGTCACCTGGGTTTGGATACAAGCCCCGAACTGCTCTCAGACTATTTCGGCAACTTCCGACGTGTTGTTTACCTAGCCCAATCTCGCGACCGGGAGCTGGAAGAGCGAGCAGAGTTGGCGGCGGCCCGTTTGGGACTGCCGCTGGAAGTCGTATTCACAGGACTGGAAAACATCTCCGATGCACTGGACTCCTGGCGCATTAGTCGGTGAACGGACCTTATTCCCCCTGGGGTGGGCTAGGCGATTGTTATCGGCCTTAGGCTCAGCCCGCTACGTCCAGCCGCATCTGCTTTCGAAGGATGCGATCCAACACGGATTCCGGGAGCAGTTTCCGTGCTACGTTGAGCTGGCGGGCTACGCTGCCTGCCGGGTACCTGAGACGGGGATATGGTGCCATCGCGGCCTTGACCACCACGCGAGCGACGGTCTCGGGGCTATCCGCTTTCTTGATCGCGTCTGCGATAAGCTTATCCGCGTTAGCTCGGGCGTGCGCGAACTGTTCCTTCGGTTCGTCGGGTCGAAGCATGTTCGTATCAAATGAGGTCTGCGTATACGCTGGCTCAATTAGGACAACGCGTACTCCCGATCCTCGAACCTCGTGATCCAACGAAGCACTGTATGCTTCAAGCGCGTGCTTGGAGGCCGCATAAGATGCCGAAAATGGCGCAGGGATAAAACCGAGGACCGAACTAATGCTGAGGATGCGCCCTTCTTTGCGGTCTCTCATGCCTGGAAGTACGGCTTTCATCATCCTCAGGGCCCCAAAGACGTTCACCTCGAAAAGGTCCTGATGCTGGTGTATTGAGGAATCTTCGAGCGCGCCAAGCATTCCAATACCAGCATTATTGACCAACAGATCAATCCTGCCGGCTACCTTTGTGATGAAACCGACAGCATCGGCGACAGATTCGTCAGATGTCACATCGCAGGTTACCGAACTTACGTCCCCAAGGTTTTTTATCTCCTTTCCACGTGTGGTTCCAAAGACGCGGTAGCCCTTTGAGGCTAGCGCTAGCGCTGTAGCTCTTCCAATCCCACCTGATGCGCCTGTTACGATGGCGACCGGTTGCCTGCTATTCATCACACCACTCCTCATAGAATTACGACCATAATTACATATTACGATCGTAATGCAATAAAAATATGCTATCTCTTTATTCATGCGATATAACAAAGATCAGAAAGCCAAATCCCGTGCTGAAATTCTCTCGGCCGCGAGCCGCCGATTCCGCTCCGACGGAATTGCCGCGTCCGGGATCGCCGCGATTATGGAAGACGCCGCAAAGACGAACGGTGCCTTTTACGCTCATTTCGCGTCGAAAGAAGATTTGGTATCGGCGGTCCTTGACGACGCTCTCGAAAAGCAGAAGGAAGACTTGGCGCACGCCAATGGTCACGCCGAATTCATGATAGCACTGGAGAATTACCTCTCGCCCGCTCACCGCGATCACGCGGGCGATGGATGTCCCTCGGCCGCGCTCCTCCCCGAAATTTCTCGCCAGCCACAAAACACAAGGAAGCTTTATGAGGCCCATCTGGAGCAAATTCTTGAGAGTTTAGGCAAAAAAATGGGAGGGGGCCCGAGTGGCATGGAAACCGCAGCGGCTGTCTTCAGTATGGCTGTCGGTGCGCTGCAGCTGGCAAGGGCAGTGCCCTCAGATGAGTTGTCCACTATGATTTTGAAATCAGCTGTTCAAGCTGCTGAACAGCTGATTACATCGGAAACCGACAAGCAGGCTGGTTGACGTGCAGCCTGACGAAGGGCCCGCGCGAAACTGGAGTTAGACGAGACAGGCTTTGGACAGTCCGTGTGCCCGTATCGGCTTCTATTCTCCTGTTGAGGAATATGCCTTGATGATCTGCGCCGCGATATCGTCAGATTGTTCCTCGAGCGCAAAATGTCCGGCGTTGTAATGCTTCACGGATGAACCGGGCACGAGCGCTCCGATGGCATCCGCCCCATGACTGGTGAAGATTGGATCGTTATCGCCCCACACCACGAGTGTCTTAGGTTTCTTCGTCGACAAGTACTGGGCCCACGTACCGTAAAGATCCAAGTTCGATGGGATGTCCAGTTGGAGATCAGTCATTACGCGATGGGAATCTGCATCGGCGATCGCGAACGCATCGCTTAACCAGGCATCAGGATTTAATTTGGCCGCATCTGCGGCTCCGTGCCTATAGAGGTTCAGGTCGGTGGCAATGGAAACTCGTCCCTCGGCAGCGGCACGTTTCTCCGGCGTGGCAGGCCCTTTATTCGCCTTCACCGCCTTTAGCCGAGCTGGCTCCCAGCCATCTTCCGTGATCGCTATGTTCTGAAAGATCAAGCCTGCTACCCACTCCGGGTGTTGAGTTGCTATGCGCATGCCAATCGGTCCACCAAAGTCCTGCATGTATAGGATAGCTTTCGTGGTGCCTAATTTCTTGAGCAAATGCTCAACGGAGGCGGCTTCATAATCAAACGTCACCGCCGCGCCGCTGGCCGGTGCCTCGCTCTGTCCCATTCCTGGATAATCCGGTGCGATAACATGGAAGTCCCTAGATAGTAGCGGGATGAGGTCACGGAACATATGCGACGAGGACGGGAAGCCATGCAGTAGCACGATGGTGGGTTTCGCGGATTGACCCGCTTCACGGTAGAATATTTTCAATCCATCTACTTCGACGGTTTGATATGAGGTACCCGCTGCATGCGAAGTCCCAGTGCAAGCGGCGGCCAAAGATGCGACCAGCGTAAGCGATTTCAGGGAGTTATATTTCTGAATGGTCATGATTGTTCCTGGGGGCAATTGAATCCACAAAGGCAAGATACGGGCATATGCCCATATTGCAATCACCTTCTAGTATTTTATGCTAGGGACATCACGCGGCTAGAATGTTTGTCGCGTCCTCGCCGGCCAGCGACCGAATACAATTCAAGAACGCGTCGATCGGACTGATGAGCTTTAATGTATCAGGATTGCTCGATGCCCAAATCCTCACCGCAGGTCGGAAGTTCGGCGTGTCTAGGATCGTCAGCTGATCCTTCCATCTGCACTCCGCCAGCGCGTCAGGTGCGATCATGCCAATTCCATGGCCGGCTGCCACGAGGGACATTTTCATCTCGGAACTTGATATTTCGATTGCGACCTCGAAGGGCAACCGAGCGTTCTGTAAAGTATGGGCGATATAGTTGCGAAATCCGCAACCGTCGCCGTTGAGCACCCAGGGAAAGCGTGACAAGTCAGCGATGGTAGCATTCTTCGGAACGCCGAGACCCGGCGACGCGACTAGGACGACCTCGGTACGGCAAATCTCTACCGCCGAAATTCCTTTGGGGGGCGTGTCGCCATCCGCTAGGCAGTAGATTGCGAGATCAAGCTGTCCTGCCGCCACTTTATCCTGCAAAGCCGGAGACCAGTCTGATGTCAGCCTGATCTTCAGGTGTGGGAAGGTCTCTTTGAGGTGAGATATAGGCCGCTCAATGAACGCATCGGAGAGATGGGGCATGATCCCCAGGTTGAACTCACCCCGTATTTCCCCTGCCGGCGATGCCACTTCGCTCCGGAGCCTACGAACGCTCGCCAATATGCCTTTCGCGTGTTCATAGGCCTTTATGCCTTGCTCTGTTGCTTTGTGAGGTTTGGTTGCGCGATCCAATAAGCGAGCGCCAACCGCCTCTTCGAGGAGTTGAATACGGCGGGTCAAAGCCGGCTGGGTGAGGTTCAATCGTCGCGAAGCCGATACGATCGACCCGGTCTCTACCACAGCCACCAGAGCTTCCAAATCACGTAAGTTCATCAGGTTTGTCTATAAAGATTATTGGAGTTATCGATTTGTAGCATAATCCTTCGTTGCGGTAAACGGTGGCTGGGGCTTCGCTGCGATGCTTCTGCTGCGTGAGACCATCTCATGCACTCATGGGCTAATTGAATCATCGGTTGCTGGCGAAGCCCGATTTGGCAACTTGGATATGTTCGATGCAAACGAGAGTTTTTGGGACTACTGGCCTGCGTGTATCGGAACTGGTACTCGGCACGGGGAACTTCGGAACCGGTTGGGGCTACGGCAGTGACCGCGCGGAGGCGGCTCGGATATTCGAGGCGTATGCTGACGCGGGTGGCAACTTCATCGACACCGCAGACGTCTATCAGTTCGGGGAGTCAGAGCAAATTCTTGGCGACTTGCTTGTGGGACGGCGCGAGGACTTCCTTCTGGCCTCGAAATTCACTATCGGGAGCGCCCCGAAGGGCGGGCCGCTTGTCACCGGAAATAGCCGGAAAGCAATGATTGCTTCCGTGGAGGCGAGCCTTCGTCGATTGAAGACGGACAGGATTGATATCTATTGGGCGCACTACGCAGATGGCGTCACTCCAAGCGAAGAGTTAGTGCGGGGTTTCGATGATCTCGCCCGCAGCGGCAAGATACTTTACGCGGGTTTGTCGAATTTCCCGGCGTGGCGCATCACCCGCGCGGCCACCCTTGCGGAACTGACAAGATCCGTCCCGGTCGCAGCTGTCCAGGTTGAATATAACCTTGTACATCGCTCGCCGGAGACGGACGTGTTCCAGGCGGCGAACGCTTTGGGTATCGGCATCGTTTCTTATTCGCCCTTGGCGGGAGGAATGCTCACCGGAAAGTATCGTAGGGGGGAGGGAGGTCGCGAGACCGGACTTGGCGGTAGAGCTTTTCGCCCGGAGAACACGGCTGAAAAGGCTGCCGTTGTCGACGTGCTTCTGAACGTCGCTGTCGAACATGCGACGAGCCCAGACAAAGTCGCAATCGCTTGGGTCGCGAGCAAGGGCGTCATTCCCATGGTCGGGCCGCGAATTGTCGAGCAGCTCAAGAGTAACCTTGGAAGCCTCGATTTGGTCCTTAGTGACGAACAGATCCGTCGCCTCGACGAGGTCGCACACCCAATGCTGAACAATGATCATGACACGCTTGAGGGGCTCAAAGGACGTATTCAGCCGATTTCACAGGTTGTTGCTTAGACAGCGCTGCCCTGCGAACCCCTTTCGGGCGGTTTCCCAAGCGTTCAATTCGGAGAGAATACATGTCAATAGAGCAGCAGAATAAAGCGCTGGTCATCAAAGCCTTCGACACTCTTTTCAATAAACGTGATTACGAGGCCGCACTTGGCTTCTGGTCGCCAAACTACCTTCAGCACAGCGCGCATATCGCCCCTGGTCGCGAAGGCCTATTCGATCTCGTTCGAAGCGCTCCCGAAAACCTCAAATGGGAATACCAGCTGATCTTAGCCGAGGGTGACTTCGTAATCGTGCATGGTCGCTTTTCAAATACCGGACGTCCTGCTGCTTGGATCGCCGCAGACGTTGTTCGCATAGCTGGCGGTGTGCTTGTAGAGCACTGGGATATGCTTCAGGACGAGGCGACATCGACTGAGTCAAAGAGTGGCTTGCCGATGTTTGGTAAGCTTTTCCCTGACCAAGTGTAATTAGCATTCGGGTCAAGAGGGCTAGGGATCGAATTGCCCAACTCTACGGCCTGCGCTCGCTTCGACGAAGAACTGTCGGAGCGAGCGCATCTATTTGGACGAAAGTAAACCTGTGAGGTGAAAGGCGGGCGTCTATCGAGACGAGCAGCGCGCGTGCATAGATCCCCCGGTTGAATATTCTGGGGTGCAAATGGATATCGCTGTACGTAGTCCTTCGGACGACAAGCTTGGACGGTGGGAGTTCGCGAGGTCGCTGGCAACCCAAATTTGGGACTTGCCGCCTTCACCCGAAGGCTACGTGGTCGGCTTGGAAGCTGAATGGGGCGCGGGCAAGAGTAGTGTCATCAACATGGCATTGCACCAGTTACTCCTCCTCGAACTCGTCGAGAAAACCGACCGACAATGGTTCCATGGCGAAGATGCTGTTCCTATCGAGATCGATGAGATGGAGCGTCTGACCGAGGATTACAATGCAATTGTCGGCTTTGGACAGCCAGGTTTCGATCTGAACTATGTTCACCCGGATCATTACAATCGCGCCATTGCAGAGCGATGCGGGAACAATGAGTCGGACATCAAAAAGCTCTATCGCTACTTCCGCTTGAGAATGCGGGTGAAGGCCGAGCCGAAAAATCTCATCATCCACTTTAGACCGTGGCTTATTCCCGACACAGCGGCGCTATCGACGGTGTTCCTCGCGGAACTCACCAAATCCGTTGGTGGCCTCCTCGGGGACGATGTCCAGAGAGCACTCCGTGCCTATACTGAGATAATAAGCAGGCTGGCACCACTCGCGGGAGTGGCGGCGCAAGCAGCAGTCCCCGGCGTCGGATCCCTCATCAAAGACTTTCTTGTTGCTGTCGGGCAACGGAAAGATCCGACATTGGATGAGCGGAAGTCGGCGCTGGAGCGTTCTCTGAAGAGCTTGGGAGACAAGAAGGTCGTCATCGTAGTCGATGATCTGGATCGGCTGAGTCCAAAAGAAGCCGCCGAGATGATCGCCCTTGTGAAGAGCTTGGGTAACTTGCCCAATGTCGTCTATCTGCTGAGCTACGACTCCGCCGTGATGGCGTCGCATATCCGAAAAGTCCTCGACGTCGACGGGTACGGCTATCTCGAGAAGATTGTCCAATATCGTCGCTCGCTTCCATTGCTCGCGGCGAATGCTCTGGTGGAGCTTCTTCGACCGGCGATCGAGGTATTGTTCACGGAGGTCATCCAAGAGGTAATTGATCGCTACGACGTTGCCGTCCTACTGGTAGCGAAGCGGTACATATTAACCCCACGAGACGCGGTTCGAGCCTCGAGCTGGGTCGCTCAAGCTCATGCGAGGCTTAGGGGCCAAACTGACCCTGTCGACCTTCTGATCCTTGAGATACTCAATGCGAAGGATCCGGAACTCCACAGCTGGATCCGACGTAACATCGATATCCTATGTAACAAAGAAACTCAGGAAACGTTCAAAGTCCTGCTTGAACGCGATCTGGTGATCATGAATGAGCGCCGAGTTCTGGCACTATCTCTTCTTTTTCCGGACGTGGCCACCGAATTCGCCTCTCCACACGGCAGGTCGTCTGCGCCGCGATCGGCGAAGCGGCTGCATATACGCGACTTCAGTCCAGCATATTTCGAGCTGTCTGAACCACTCACAAGCTTCGGCAAAGATGTGATCGCGCGGCTGTTCGATTCGGACGATTTCGTAGCGCAATTCAAAGAGCTTCTGGATGTCGCGGAGACGTCGCCCTATGCCTCGGCTTTGCGGATCGACCTCCTCGATTCCGTAAGGGAGAGGATGCAGCTGCAAGACATCACACGAGGTATCCTCACCGCATTGATCGAGTCGGCACCGGACTTGATTCGCTCTGAAGACCGATTGGGATCCGACGACTTCTCGCCAGATAACTGGCGACGGCTCTCCGGTGCTATTGACAGTGGCTTGCAAGATTTGAGTCCTGAGGGACGAGAAGACATGCTCGCTGTGGCCCTCGACGTTTCTGAGGACATCTCGCTTGTCGCAGACGCCGTCCGGCGCGCCCTGGAACACCGACCGAGCGAGAAACCGGACAAGTCTGGCCTTAGCGACCATTTCAAGAACCGCGTACTCACGAGAATCAGGGAGGACGCTCTTGCCGACAAGTTTCGGATTGCTGCGCACCTGCCACCGATACTCCGGCTGTGGTCGGAGCTGGACAGCCGGTCGATTGTGCGGTCGAAATTGGATGAGATGACGTCGTCACGAGCCAACTTCGTTGGAATCGTCCGGATGATCCTAACGGTCGTGCGCTCGAGCGCAGAGGGAATTTTCTACCAGCTCATTAAAGAGGCTGACGAATTCGTCGACATCAGGGCGCTCGAGAAATGGGCGCTCGATGCGGGCGCTAGTGCTAACCCGGCTGAACGATTATGGGCTGCTCGGTTCCAGGACGCGGTCGCGCGAGATCGCAAACGAGATTTCTGAGGCTGCAACATCTCGGCACAAGAGCCATCCGCGTGCAGTGCTTTCTGCGGCTTGCCGCACAGGTCCCGAGCGCGTCGCGACATCCTCGTCGACATACGCCGTTGATAATGTGTAATTACACATATATGGTTACTTAGCGCGCGTTGAAGCGCGCCATTTTCGAATCTTGGAGTTGGCAATGGCAGACAAAATCCTGGTAACCGGGGCGACAGGCGAGACGGGCAAGTACACGGTCGCTGAGTTGTTAAAACGAGGGAAAGCGGTACGCGCCCTGGTTCATAAAATCGACGACCGGTCAGATAAGTTGAAGCGCGCTGGTGCGGAGATCGTCGTTGGTGACATGCTTGAGCATGACGACTTGATCCGAGCAACCGAAGGGATGGATGCAGCGTATTTCTGCTATCCAGTCCGGCCTGGCTTGATCCAGGCTACAGCGTACTTGGCTGACGCCGCCCGCCGCGCCAAGCTGGAACTGGTGGTTAACATGTCGCAGATCTCTGCGCGCGAAGATTCAGACAGTCACGCGGCCCGGGATCATTGGATCTCGGAACGAATTCTTGACTGGTCGGGCGTTCCTTCGACACACCTCAGGCCAACATTCTTTTCGCAGTGGTTCCTCTATCCCCATGCGCAGGCGTCGATCATCAATGAAGGCGTGATTGATTTGCCATACGGAGAGGGCCGGCACGCACCCATCGCCGCCGAAGACCAAGCTCGCTTTATCGCTCACGTTTTAGAAGAGCCAGCCAGACATGCCGGCCAGATCTATTCACTCTACGGACCGACAGAGCTTTCGCAAGCCGAGATCGCCAAGGAAATCGGAGACGCGATCGGGATCACAGTGAACTACCGCCCGACGACTATCGCCGAATACAAATCCAGACTGGAGAGTCAGGGCCTGCCGCCGTTCCTCATCCAGCACTTCTGTGCAATTGCGATCGACTACCAGAACGGGATTTTCGCGGGAGCCGACAAAATCATCGCATCGGAAACCGGAAGAGCGCCTCTGAGCGTCAAAGCTTTCGTCGATCTTCACCGCGCCGAGTTCAAGGTGGCCGCAAGATGACGGCATCTTCGCTTAACAGGCAGCAAAGTGCAGGAGCGTAGACCAGTGGTGAACAGATTCGAAAACAAGGTTGTCGTGATCACAGGCGGTAGCACTGGCATCGGCTTAGCCACCGCAAGGTTGTTCGCTCGGGAAGGTGCCAAAGTCCTGATCATGGCCAGAAACGAAGCAGCTATGCGGTCTGCCCGCGAGAGCATCTATGGCGATGTGGAAGCCATTTCAGGCGACATCTCGAAGCTCCGAGATCTCGAGGCGCTAGCAGCATACCTAAAGCGCAAGTACGGACGGATCGACGTCCTATTTGCGAATGCGGGCGGCGGAGTGCTTGGCCCGATGGACGCTGTCACCGAAGCCGATTTTGACAAAACCGTCGCAACTAACTTTAAAGGCACGTACTTTACGGTTCAGGCGCTACTCCCGCTGATGGGGGTCGGTACTTCGGTGGTGATCAACACATCAGTCGCCGGTTCGAAAGGTCTGCCGAACTTCAGCGTCTACTCTGCAACCAAAGCTGCTATCCGGTCTCTTGCCCGTACTTGGACAACCGATCTGAAGGGAAGGGGTATACGCGTGAATGCGATCGCCCCCGGTCATATCGACACCGACATAATGGTCCGAAACGGCATTCCGGCAGACCAAGTCGCCGGTATCAATAACGAAGTCACGAAGCAAATTCCGCTCGGCAGAATGGGGTCCGCAGAGGAAGTCGCCAACGCCGTCGCGTTTCTCGCTTCCGATGAGGCTTCCTACATAACCGGTATAGAGTTGACCGTCGATGGCGGGTGGACTCAAGTATAAACGGCGCGCTTCCGCCGGCACGATCGTCGTGCCGGCGCGATCAAGATGCGAGCTTTCCCTCGGTCTGCCGTAGCGCGTCAAGTTCCATTGAACGCTTACATCCCGACAGGTTCAGAACCATGTCTCTTACGGCAGGCCCGGTCTCGGGATGAAATCTTGAAAGCTGCGCCGCGCCGACCAACATCGAATAGATTGCACTTGCGCGATTCAAAGCCGAGCCTTCGTCGCCTCGCGGCAAGCAGGAAGCGATCGCGGCGATCCTGTCAGCTGTGTGCTTTGTGAAAGCCTCCTGAATGGACACGGATTGACGCGAGATTTCGGGAGCGAACGCAGCAGCTGCGCTTCTTGTTATGTCATCGACTGGGGCGAGCGCCCAATCACAGATGGCGTCAATGGTCTGCTCGGGAGCAAAGGCTCGTCGTTGGCAATCTGCGATAACATCCAACAAGTTGTCTTCCAGCGCTATCTCAGTCAGTTCGTCCTTCGACGAAAAGTGACGATAGAAGCCACCGGTAGTTAGTCCCACTGAGGTCATAATGTCTGCAAGAGTGGCCCCTGACAGTCCTTTCTCTCGAAAACAACGCGACGCCGCGTCCACCACGGTTCGCCTAGTTTTCTGCATCTCGCTTTTGCGTGTGCGGCGACCAACTGAGTTCTGTTCAATGGACAATTACTTCTCCTAAGCGCTAGCAAAAAACACAAGCACCAGATATGTGGTATTGCACACCTGTCTTATCACCGGTTAACACGTGCCCGTCAACCAAACGCTGCAACAGGGACAGAACACATGGATAGAGCCAGTCCCGCCGACCACCCGAAGGTGAACTATGGCAAGGTGGGCGTCCTGCTCGTCAATCTCGGCACCCCTGATGGCACCGACTACACCTCGATGCGCCGTTATCTCAAGGAATTCCTGACCGACAAGCGCGTCATCGAATGGTCGCCCTGGAAGTGGTATCCGATCCTCTTCGGTATCGTCCTCAACACCCGCCCGGGCAAGGTCGGCAAGGCTTACGAGCTGATCTGGAACAAGGAAAAGGACGAGAGCTATCTGCGCACCTACACCCGCAGCCAGTCCGATCTGATGGCCGAGCGGTTGAAGGACCTTGATAACGTCAAGGTCGACTGGGCCATGCGCTATGGCACACCCTCGATCGCCTCGCGCATCCAGGCGCTGAAGGACGACGGCTGCGACCGCATCGTGCTCTTCCCGCTCTACCCGCAATATGCCGCCGCCACCACAGCCACCGTCAACGACAAGGCCTTTCAGCACTTGTTGAAGATGCGTTGGCAGCCGGCGCTGCGCACCGTGCCCGATTACCACGACGACGACACCTATATCGAGGCGCTCGCCAACTCGATCACCAAGCATCTGTCGACGCTGGACTGGCAACCGGAAAAGATCCTCGCCTCCTTCCACGGCATACCCATGTCATACTTCAAGAAGGGCGATCCCTATTACTGCCAGTGCCAGAAGACCGGCCGCCTGCTGCGCGAGAAGCTCGGCCTCTCCAAGGACCAGTTCATGGTCACCTTCCAGTCCCGCTTCGGCCCGGAAGAATGGCTGCAGCCCTATACCGACAAGACGGTGGAGCAGCTTGCCAAGGACGGCGTGAAAAAGATCGCCGTCCTCAACCCCGGCTTCGTCTCCGACTGTCTGGAGACGCTGGAAGAGATCGCCGAACAGGCGGCGCATTCCTTCCACGAGAATGGCGGCGAGAAGTTCGCGCATATTCCGTGTCTGAACGACAGCGACGATGGGATGGCGGTGCTGGAGAAGGTGGTGCGGCGGGAATTGTTGGGGTGGACGCGCTAAACGACTTGCATATAAGGGCATATGCCCGTATATTGCTCAATAGCTGATGTGAGTGTTTTGCGATGAGTTCGAGCCTAGATTCCGAACTGCTTTCAAGCGGTAGCCAGTGTGTCTCTACGGCTATCCGCAAAGCCGCGCGAAGATCAACGCAGTTCTATGACGTTGCGCTGTCGCGGGCTGGATTGCGATCAACACAGTTTAGCATCCTCGCGGAATTGAAGAGGAGAGGGGTGCCGTGTTCTCAATCGGATCTTGCCGCTGCGCTCGTAGTCGAAAGGTCGGCCCTGGGACATAACTTACGGCCTCTCGAGAGAGAGGGGTTGATTGCCATTGTCGCGGGCGAGGCCGATGGAAGAAAGCGTTTCGTTGCTCTGACGGCTGCTGGCTTAGAAAAGCATGCGGTCGCCGAGGTCCACTGGCGTGAAGCTCAAGGAAACTTCCTTGCTGTGATTGGTCAAGAAGAAGGTTCGAGCATTCGAGACCGCATGCTGGCGATCGCCGAAAATCCGCTGCTTAGCGTCAATGTCACGAATGCAACCGTTTCGCCGAGGTGACCCCAACACCTTGCGACAGCCACCGCTGCTGGAGGTCCTCTCCCCCTATCCTCCCGGCAGCGGTGGCCCCTCCTGCCAATTTCACCCAACGGTCCATCAATGACTCCGCAAGACGGCGAAACGCTATTTCTCGATCAGCTCGCCCCTAGCGCGCGCCTTTCTGGCTCGGTCCTACGTGGTAGTGTTGTAGGCAGCCACACGATAATTCGATTGATCAATGCCGTTCATTCTTTTCACCGATACAGGACAACGATTTACGTCGAGGAGGCCGGCCGGCGGATATTCTCGGAAACGGAAGCGGTCCTCGACACAGGTACCCCGATGAGAGACATCGTCGTGCTTGAACGTGATGATGACGGTCTGATTGTCCAGATAAGCATTCGGAGTGAACCGCTAGACGCGGTTCTGTCGCTCGCGGCCCGCCTTGCCCCGCTCTTGGCTCCAGATTTGCCCCGCGACTTTTTCCTATGATTGCCGGAGGACTTACTTGGATGGCCACACGGGGAACAGCGCGGTAGCTCCGTAGGCATTCATGCAGCGATCAAAGACCTTGACATCGGCACAACCTCTAGCGATCAGCTGAGCACCCTCAACGGCCGAAAAAATAGCTACAGCGCGATCCGTAATCTCCGAGGCCCCCGCTTGGGGTGTCAACGCTTCCAAAAATGACTTGAGCCATTGAACATTTATCTCAGTGAAGCGATCGACTTCGCCTCGAACCATTTCGGGCAACTCATCCCTCTCGGCGATCATGATGCCGCAAAGGCACATGCGGTTGTCCCGTTCGAGAGCTGCTCTGAAGGCATCCGTATAGGTTTTCATCGTTTGAGCGGCGGCATCCGCGTCAAGTGGCAAGCTATCGAGAAACGCTTGTGCCTCGTCGGAATACTGTCGCGCAAGTGCCGCTCCAAGGTCGCCTTTTGTCGGGAAATGGTAGTGAACACTCGCGTTTTTGATGCCCACGGTTTTCGCAAGTTCACGGAAGCTCAGCGCGCTGTAGCCGTGGGCCTGAACCACGAGCTTTGCTTCGTCCATAATGCTTTGACGCGTATCAGTCGTCATCTCGATCACCTCTGCCTCAACTAGATATATTCCACAGCCATAACAGTCAAGAAAATTTCAACCTAGCGCTAGGTAGGTGTTGACATAGGGGCATATCAACGTTTATCGAATTACCTAGCGCTAGGTCAGTAAGACCCGCGTCTAAGGAGCACAAACATGAAAATCTATGACCGCTCAGGTTTCCCGAACCCGGCACGCATCCGTATCGTCCTGGCCGAGAAAGGCCTCGATAACGCAGTGGAATTTGTTCCCGTCGATCTGATCGGGGCAGAACATAAGCAAGAAGCGTTTCTGTCGCTCAATCCCTCGGGCGTTATTCCGCTGCTCGAGCTGGACGACGGCACGCTGATCTCCGAGGCAACGGCGATCACCGAGTACCTCGACAATCTCGATGGCAATCCAACGCTGACAGGAAATTCTCCCAAGGAGAAGGCACTGGTTCACATGATGCAGCGCCGCGCGGAAGCCTACGTACTTGATCCTATCGGCATCTATTTCCACTTCGGAACCCCAGGCCTCGGCCCGTCGTTGCAGGCTTTCAAGAGCCCGGAATGGGCCGGTCGTAAGGAATGGGCGGATCGCAACCGTGCCACAGTCGAAGAAGGCTTCCGCTACTTCAACAAAATCCTGGGTTCTTCGGACTACGTCGCCGGTGAGTTTTTCTCCATGGCAGACATCACGCTCTTCGCCGGGCTAGCTTTCGGTGATGCCGCTGGCGTCCATGTTCCGGAAGAGCTTGGCAACCTGATCGCCTGGCGCGGTCGCGTCAACTCACTGCCGAGCGTCCAGAACAGATCCGGTCAGGCCTTCCTTCCTGAAGATGCAAAGCGCCTTGGTTTCTAAAACGCGAGGTTGGCGCTCCGCGCGCCAACCGACGCACCAACCCTCAATCGAGATTAGCGATATGACAAACGAAAACAATCTGGCGGCATCGCGTCGCAACCTCCTGATTGGCGCTGCGTCGGCTGTTGCTGGCGTCGGTCTGGTGGCCGCGACCGGCACCGCGAGCGCGGCGGCCAAGGGTACGGCCGATATCAAGGTCGTTAGCAAAACAGCAAACACCATCACCACGAAGGACGGAACCCAGATCTATTATAAGGATTGGGGCAAGGGGCCGACGGTCGTGTTCACCCACGGATACCCGCTGTCTTCCGACGCGTGGGAAAATCAGATGTTCTTTCTCGCGCAGAACGGCTTTCGCGTTATCGCGCACGATCGCCGCGGTTTCGGTCGTTCGAGCCAGCCGAGCAATGGCTACGACTACGACACTTTCGCCGACGATCTCGCGACAGTTGTCGAAGCGCTTGATGTCAAGGACGCCGTCTTCGTCGGACACTCGATGGGCGGCGGTGAGGTAGCACGGTATATCGCACGCCACGGCGAGAAGCGCGTCCGCAAGGTCGCCTTCGTAGCAGCGGTTACTCCATTCCTTCTGAAGACGGACTCGAATCCGGGCGGCGTTCCCAAAGAGTTCTTCGACACGTTCCGCGCTGCGGTCACAACAGACCGTTCGCAGTGGAACAAAGACGTTTCGATGCCCTACTATAACTATAACAGAACGGGCGCGAAGGTATCCGAGGGTGTTCGCGAGGAATATTGGCGTCAGGGCCAGGCGACTGGTTTCATGGCGGCGTATCATGCCCTCGGAGCATTCTCGGAAACCGACTTCAGAGACGATCTCAAGAAGATCACGGTGCCGGCACTTGTGATCCACGGAAGCGACGACCAGATCGTTCCGATCGAACTGTCCGGCAAGCTCGCCGTCACTTACCTCAAGAACGGCAAGCTGAAAATCTACGAAGGCGGCTCTCACGGTTTGATCGTGACTGACAAGGAAAAACTTAACGCCGATCTGCTCGAGTTTGCCAAGGCGTAAATCCTCAGATACGTCATTCAAGGAAGGGTCCACCAATGTCGGTGGGCCCTTTTATTGTTTGCAGTATCGGTAGAGACGGTGAGAATTTGAATCTCATATAGGGGCATATAAGACTAAATATAATCTAGATAATAGATGGAGATTAAAAAGGCTGGCACTTCAGAAAACCCGTCCGAAAAGACAGACTGTTCTGGCTTTAGAAGGGGAAAATCATGAAGCTGTTAGAGCCGCTAAGTCTGCCGTCGTTCAGGCTCAAGAACCGGATTGTGATGGCCCCGCTGGCGCGTGCCCGAGGGGATGAGGCTAGAGCGCCAAAACAAATCGTTGCGACGCACTACGCGCAACGAGCATCCGCAGGCCTCATCATAACGGAAGCAAACCACGTCTCCACGCAAAGCGCCACTCGCGCGACAGCTACCGCGCATCACAACGAACGCCAGAGTAGTGCATGGCGAAATGTAGTCGAAGAGGTTCACAGTGCGGGCGGATTGATCTTCCAGCAAATCTATCATGTCGGACGAAAGTCCCTTCTGTCTAATACGCCAGGCAGGCAAGCTCCGGTCGCACCGTCTGCGCTTGCCGCGTACGGCGGCATAATGACGGAGAACGGCCTCGAGGAATTTCCGGTGCCGCGGCCGCTGGAGTTTGAAGAAATACCTGGCATCGTAGAGGATTATCGGCGATCCGTGATCCTTGCGAGGGAAGCGGGCTTCGATGGCGTTGAGATTCTCGCGGGGAACGGGTTTCTCATCGACCAGTTCCTAAGGGACTCTGCCAATCATAGAACTGACCTGTATGGCGGTCCCATCGAAAATCGCGCCCGCTTGCTTCTTGAGATCGTCGATGCCGCGATTGCCGAGATCGGTGCTCATCGAATTGGCGTACGCCTGTCCCCACATTTCAGAGCTGACCGGATCGGCGATTCCAATCCCCGCGCGACGTTCAGCTACGTAGCTTCTGAACTGAACAAGCGCGAAGTCGCATATATCCATCTCTTGGAAGGCACATCTTACGACGAGAGCGGTGATGTACCGCTCTACAAGCGCCTGGTGTCCAAGGCGTCCAACGGATCCGGCCCGCGCCCAGGTGAAGACTTTCTCGCTCCTGTGATCCGAAGCCTATTCCACGGTGTCCTGATATTGAACAGCGGCTATGACCGGGAAAGTGCGGAAGAGGTGGTTGCCAGCGGACTCGCCGATGCAGTGTCCTTCGGCAAGTTATTTATCGCCAACCCCGACTTACCGCGTCGTTTTCAACTCGGTGCGCCCCTTAACGAGGCTGACACATCGACGTATTACACGAATGGTCCTGAAGGCTACATCGACTACCCTTTTCTTGATCAAGATGCCACTCCGGAAGCACTGCCGAACGTACTGCAGTCAGGAGGGCAGCTATGACAAGTCACGACAAATCCGTTCGATCGATATTGGATGACGATCTTCTCGCCAATCTGCGATCGAATTTTTCCCAAACCGCAGCGCTCCACGATCGCGACGCTTCTTTTCCTTACGATAACTTCCGCTTACTGGCCGAGCACAAGTTGATTGCTCTCACAGTCCCGCGAGAGCTGGGCGGACTAGGTGGCGGAATTCGAGATGCGGTGAAGCTTGTTTCGGCCGTTGGTGCCGGTGAGGCATCGACGGGATTGCTCGTCGCGATGAATTGCCTAATGCACCACGTGATGGGCAAAACACGACCGCCAGTTTACGACGAAATAGCCGCTTCGGCCGTCGAAGGGGACGGGATTTTGAACGCCTTGCAGGCTGAACCCGATCTCGGTTCCACTGTCCGAGGTGGTCTTCCGGGGACGTATGTCACGCGACAGAATTCCGGCGGGTGGAAGCTGAACGGTAGAAAAGCATATGCGACTGGTAGTCCGATAGTTAAGTGGTGGCTCACGCTCGCCAGAACCGACGAAGGTCAGCCCAAGGTCGGCACGGTTGTCGTACCAGCGCGGGCAGAGGGACTTACTGTCGTACCGACATGGAACCACGCTGGTTTGCGCGCGACCGCCAGCCACGAAATCAAGTTCGACGATGTCTCGCTTGCCGAAAACGCGGCAACCGGATTCTTTACACCTGGCTCGCCTGAGGCAATTGCACGTCGTGCGACAATCGATCTTTGGTCGTGTTTGTTGACCGCTGCGCTTTACGACGGAATCGCGTCTGCCGGCCGGGATTGGGTACGTCGTTTTCTCTTGGAACGAACTCCATCAAATCTCGGCGCAGCACTGGCAACAGTTCCCCGACTGCAGGGAGTTCTCGGCGAGATCGAAACGCTTCTGATGATAAATCGGTCGCTTATCGACGGCTGTGCAGCAGCTGCGGAGGTTGCTCGTACGCCGGACGCTATCAGTGCACAAATGGTCAAGCATGTCGTAACCACCAATGCCGTGAAAGCACTGGAACTGGCGCTCAGTATCTCAGGAAATCATGGGCTCGACAAAGACAACCCGCTCGAACGGCACTATCGAGACGCACTCTGCGGGCGTGTCCATGCACCTCAGTCTGACACCATTCTTGTGAATGCCGGTCGTGTGTCCCTTTCCGCAGCCGTATGATTGGAGAAATTCTGTGAGCACGATATTGAACATCAACAGAAGGACCTTCTTGGGTGGCGTGGCTGCGGTGACACTTGTGCCGGGTTACGCCAGAGCTGATGAAAGCCCAGTCAAAGGTGGGACGCTAGTTGCGGTTTCACACCCTGGCGAGCCGAACGTCTTGACCGCAGCGATTGTGCAAACTGGCCAGGTCCAGAGCGTGTCCTCCAAGATTTTTGACGGATTGATCCGATACGGCGAGAACTTCGCGATAGAACCCGAGTTGGCACAGAGCTGGAAAACTAGCGAAGACGGTAAGGCGCTGACCCTGCATCTCCGACCAGGAGTGCGTTGGCACGACGGTGAAACATTCACCTCGGCTGACGTTAAGTACACGTTTGACGAGGTTTGGATGAAAATCCATCCACGCGCTCGTGCTACGTTTGCCTCGGTCGAAACGGTGGAGGTTCCCGATCCGCTTACCGTGGTTTTTAAACTTCGGAACCCATCCGGCGTTATCCTTGGCGCGCTCAATTCGGTCGAGCTGACGGTGCTACCAAAACATCTTTACGAGGGCACTGACGTACTGAAAAATCCCTACAACAGTGCGCCAGTAGGAACCGGCCCATTCCGCTTTAAAGAGTGGGCCAGAGGAGACAAGATTGTCCTGGAGCGCAACCCTGATTACTGGGACACCGGAAAACCGCATCTCGACCGTATCGTCTATCGCGTGATTCCTGATGCCACTTCGCGGTTTGCGGCGTTCCAAGCCGGTGATGTAGAATTCGGCACTCTCTCTCCAATCTCAATCAACGACTTAGCGGCCGCCACGGACAACAGCAAACTCCACGTGGAGTTTGGTGGCTACGAGTGGCTCGCATCCGCGGTCGTCGCAGAATTCAATGTCCGGCGGCCGCCGTTTAATGACGTCAGGGTCAGAAAAGCAATCGCGCACGCTGTCGATTTAAACGCAATGTCCAAGGTTACGACCCGGGGCACCGCTAGACCGGGTACATCTCCCGTGCTTTCGACTCAATCCAACTTCTACGAAGATCAAGGGCTGCCAACCTACCCGTTCGATCGGGCCAAGGCGGAACAGTTGCTTGACGAGGCCGGATTACCTGCGGGTAGCGACGGCGTACGTTTCTCCATAACTCTAGACTGGCTCCCCTTCGGCGAAAATTTCCTCCGGTATGGAGAGTTCATTCGTCAGTCCCTGAAGCGGGTGGGGATCGACGTGACGTTGCGAAATCAGGACCTCGCACAGTTCTTTCGGCGGGTCTATTCTTTGAACGATTTCGATTTCCTTGTGTCTCACCGCGCCGGATTCGGCGATCCGCAGATCGGCATTGACCGCGTATTCTGGTCAAAGGCGATCCTCAAGGACGTGCCTTGGTCAAACGCCTCCGGCTACAGCAACACTAAGATGGATGGGCTAATCGAGGCGGCTCATGCTGCCCCAACGGAAAGCGAGCGAGTGGCGATCTACAAGAGAGTGCAGATCCAAGCACAGACCGATCTGCCACATTTCACGCTCCTGGAAAACAAACAATACACAGTCGCTTCAGCGCGTCTACGGGGAGTGTCGAGGGGCTCGAACAGTGCATATGACCCCCTCAAGAACGCGTGGTTGTCATCGTGACAGACGGGGCTCACGAACCGAGCGTTTCTGCGCGAAAACAGAGCGTGTCGCCGCGATTGCGCTATCTCGCAATACGAATCATCCAGGTGGTTCCGACGTTGCTGCTCGTCGTCCTATTCTCATTCGTGCTCTTGCACCTTGCACCTGGCGACCCAGCCCAAGTCCTGGCAGGCGAAGCGGGAGGTGCCACGCCCGAGTACCTGTCTCAACTAAGGATGAGTTATGGCTTGGACAAACCTGTCTACGTTCAATTCGTCTTGTACGTTCAGAATGTGTGTCGAGGTAACCTTGGGTTTTCATTCCGCGCTAACATGCCTGTGCTGGAATTGATCTCAGCAAGACTCACGCCCACATTGTTGCTTGCGGGCGCATCGCTCATCATCGCCATGTCGGTAGGACTGGTGGCAGGGGCAATCGCCGCCCTGTACCGCGGCAAGGCGATTGACATTCTTATCAGCAACACGGCGCTTGCAGTCTACGCTACGCCGAGCTTCCTTTTGGGCATTGGTCTGATCGTTCTGCTTTCATTACACCTCGAACTGCTTCCGACCGGTGGCTACGTCGATGTCTCCAGTGAAGCCGGCTGGATCGCTTACCTCTCGAGTTTGACAAAGCACTTGGTCATGCCCGCGGTCGCGCTTGGAGCGTTTTATGCCGCGATTTATGCACGCTTTGTTCGAGCTGCCATGCTTGAGGTTTACACGCATCAGCATGTGAGCGGCGCGCGCGCCAGGGGGCTATCGCATTTTCAGATCGCCATTCGTCATGTTTTGCGAAACTCCCTATTGCCTTTCGTGACATTGGTGGGCCTTCAAGCGGGTTCCATACTGAGCGGAGCTATTCTGGTCGAAACGGTCTTTGCTTGGCCAGGGCTTGGACGCCTTGCTTACGAAGCCATGCTGCAGCGCGACTACAACCTTCTGTCGGGATTGGTCCTGTGCAGTGGGTTAGTTGTAATGGCCGTCAACGTGGCAGTCGATGCCGTTTACGCTGTCCTCGATCCGAGGATTGAACTACGATGACACTAAAGAGTGACCAACTATCAAATAGGCATGTCGTAGGGTGGTTGCGCCCCGCAATTCGGCGCTGGCCAGCATCGCTGCGGATTGGCCTCCTTTTATTGCTCGTCCAGGTACTCGTCGCCGTATTTGCCGACTACCTTTATCCCGGGGATCCCTTCGATCTTGTCGGAATGCCTTTCACGCCGCCAGGCGATGATCCACTCTTCCCACTCGGAACGGATATTCTTGGAAGAGATATCGCCGCCATGCTCGCTCATGGTGCCCGGACTTCGCTCGCAATCGGTTTAATCGCCACGCTGGTAGCGAGCGCTATCGGAACCTGCCTTGGTCTTATAGCCGGGTATGTTGGCGGCTGGTTTGACCACCTTATCATGCGGTTCACCGAGCTGTTCCAGGTGGTGCCACATTTTCTACTCGCGATGATCCTCCTCTCGATCATGGGGCCGCAGCTTCCGAACATCGTGATGGCGGTCGGGCTCACCAGTTGGTCAATGGTCGCTAGAATGGTCAGGGCCGAAACGCTCAAAATCCGCGAAATGGACTTCGTGAAGATAGCGGTCGTTATGGGTGGTGGTCACGCGCGGGCTGTCCTCATCCATGTTCTTCCAAACACGCTCGGACCTATCGTCACCGCCGCATCCATCCTGTCTTCGCTCGCGGTGCTCACCGAGGCCGGGCTTGCCTTTCTCGGGCTCAACGACAGCAACTTCGTGAGCTGGGGCGGCATGATGGGAACGTCGAGAGATGCCCTTCTTACCGCACCGTACATGACGATCATTCCGGGGCTCGCCATCGTGACCACGGTCGGCGCTCTTAGTCTGGTCGGCGACGGTGTCTCAAAGCTAACAGCGCGGGGTGGTGGCGTATGACGAACCAGACAGTGCTCGGTGTGAGGGACTTAGGAGTGTCAATAATGGGGCCGCTGGGGCCTTCAGAGGCTGTTCGTGGTATCGACATCGAACTCTACCGTGGCGAAACGTTGGGTATCGTCGGCGAGTCTGGCTGCGGAAAGTCGCTTACTGCCTTGGCATTATCGGGCCTACTGCCTGATGGCGTACGGATTTCACGCGGGCAGATCAGTATCCTTGGTGAGGTCGCCACGGAATACGATGAAGCTCTTTGGCGGCGAGTACGAGGCCGAAGTGTTGCCCTGATCTTTCAAGACCCAATGGCGATGCTAAATCCTGTGCTGACCATCGGAGCACAGATTTGCGAGGCGATTCAAGCCCACAAGACAATCAGATGGTCGGACGCCAGGCGGGAGGCCGTTAGCCTCCTCGGAAGGGTGAGACTACCGGATCCGCAGCGCATAGTGGATTGCTACCCACACCAGCTTTCTGGCGGAATGGCACAGCGCGTAGCGATCGCTATAGCGATAGCCAACAGGCCCGACATCCTGATTGCGGACGAACCAACGACGGCGCTCGACGCAACAGTACAGATTGAAATTCTTGCGTTGCTCAAAGATATCCAGCGTGAGACCGGAATGGCAATTCTCATCGTGAGCCACGACCTTGAGCTTATAGCCCGATGGGCGGATCGAGTGCTCGTCATGTACGCCGGCAAGGCGGTCGAGGTTCGGTCCGCTCGCGATATCCTCACAAAGGCCAGTCACCCATACACCCTTGCTTTGATCGCGTCGCGGCCGAGACGGCGACTTAACTACGGGAGGCGGCAACGGCTTGAGGAAATTCCCGGCCGGGTCCCCTTGCCGAGTGAACGGTTGAGTGGTTGTGGGTTTGCCGAGCGCTGCGCAGTGGCAGACGACGAATGCAAGAGCAATGCGCCGGATGGCCATCAAATCGAAGACGGAACAGTCTGGTGCCACCATGCGATTGGATGCGAGGCGATTGCACAATGACACGTACGATACTTCGGGCGGCAGGCCTCACTGTTTCATACGGCGTCGGCCAACGTAAACGGAGAGCCTTGGATGCTGTCGATCTCGACATAGAACGAGGCGAAGTCCTCGCAGTTGTAGGGGGATCTGGGTCGGGAAAATCTACGCTGGCGCGCTCGCTGATAGGCATGACAGTTGCCGGTGGGTCTATTGAGCTTGATGGTGAAACTGTAACCGTTTCTGCCGCATCGCGAACGCTGCAGCAGCGACAAAAAATTGGGATGGTTTTCCAGAGTTCGAGCGTCGCTTTCAATCCGAGGCATGCCGTCGAAGCCATACTGAACGAGCCGTTGCGACTTCTGGGTTCAAGGGGCGCGTTTACTTCGGCTACAGAGCTATTAGGTATGGTTGGTCTGCCTCCCGCGCTGCTCCGCAGATATCCCTGGGAGTTGTCGGGTGGTCAACGGCAACGGGTCGGCATAGCAAGAGCTCTGGCTGTCAGTCCCGATCTTTTGATTTGCGATGAAGCTGTCTCTGCACTCGATGTCTCGGTCCAGGCGCAAATTCTCAATTTGCTCACGGATCTCCAACACCAGGTCGGTCTTTCCATCCTCTTCATATCGCACGATCTATCGGTGGTATCCTACATCGCTGACCGCATCGCGGTGATGCGAGATGGAAAGATCGTTGAAAGCGGCCCGGCCGATCATGTGCTGGACCGCGCAACGCACGAATACACTCGACGACTTTTGGATGCATCTCTCTAACGAAACGGATTACACATGTCCAAGCATCACAGTGATTGGAAGCACCACGGAGTTCAGGTGATCAAGGGAGATCAGCTCGATCCTGGCACGGCGCAGACGCCGGGCATGTTTCGACAAGCTGCCATCAATCACGCGCGTGTCGGAGCGCAGAAAATCTGGGCAGGAACAGTTTCTATCGCTCCCGATGCTAAAACCGGCGTGCATCATCATGGAGAGTTGGAGAGCGTAATCTTCATCGTTCGAGGCAAAGCCCGCATGCGGTGGGGCGAGAAATTGGACTATGTGGCCGAAGCTGGGCCGGGAGACTTCATCTTTGTGCCACCCTTTGTACCGCACCAAGAAATTAACGCTGATCCTGACAACGTACTCGAGTGCGTCCTTGTTCGCTCTGACAACGAAGCTGTTGTCGTGAATATCCCTGACGTTGAGCCAGTCGAACATCCTGAAACTGTACATTGGATCGACCCGATCCACCGGCAGGGCTCGTTCGAATCTGCGACATCCGAAGATAGGAAGGTTGAAAATGACTATTAAGAAGAGCGCCCTGATCGTAGGTGTAGGCGACTATGATGGTCTCGGTGCCGCTATCGCTCGCAGGTTCACATCGGAAGGCATTGCGGTCTGTGTCGCAGGCCGCAACGCATCGAAACTGGAAACTACGGCTGCACGTCTATCGGAGACTGGCGCAACGGTGGCCTCGGTTGTGGGCGATATTTCGGTGGCAGCGGACGCGGCGCGATTTGTCGAGACAGCCGCCTCTCTGGGGCAATTGACCTTCGCCGCTCAAAACGCAGGTTCGAACCGCCCGAGTCCGTTCCTATCGCTCGATGAGGCTGAATTCGAAGCACACTGGCGCGAACACACTCTCGGCGGATTCCAATTGGCCAAGCACGTTCTGCCCGAGTTCCTCGAACATGGGAGTGGCACCTTGGCATTCACGGGTGCCAGCGGCTCGTTGCGAGGGAAGGCCAAATTCGCTCCGTTCGCGGTAGCGAAGGCCGGTCTCCGTGCGCTTGCCCAAAGTCTAGCAAGAGAGTTCGGCCCTTCCGGCATACATGTTGCCCATATCGTCATTGATGGCGGCATCGATGGCCAAAGGCTTTTATCACGAGCGCCTCATCTCCGAGCCGAGCGGGGAGCCGACGGATTGCTCAATGTGGATGCCATCGCCGAAGCTTTCTGGTTTACGCACAGTCAGCACCGCAGTGCCTGGACGTTGGAGCTTGATCTCAGGCCATGGGCCGAAAACTTCTAGTCATGTATCGAAGACTGCACGGAGTAGAAGCAAAAATGTCCTCATCCCCGCGTTCCCATATACTGCAGGCAGCCGAGATGCTTTTCTACGGAAATGGCATAAGGGCGGTCGGAATTGATCGCTTGGTTGAAGCCGCGAATGTGGCCAAGGCCACGCTCTACAGGCATTTCTCCTCAAAAGATTTGCTAATAATTGCCTATCTAGACCAACGTCACAGTCGTGTCGTATCAGACTTTACCGCGGCGATGGCCGAAAGCGACGACCCGTTCGATCAAGTTACATCGATCTTTCGTGATTTGCATTCCAAGGCGAGCGTTCCTGGATTCAGGGGATGCGCGTTCGCGCTCGCCGTTGCCGAATGTGGCGACATTGATGGCGTTGCCGAAACAGCGAGCAAACACAAAGCATTCGTGAGGGGCATTTTTGGGAGGATCGCGTCTGCTGTGCGCGGAGACGCAACATCGTTGGCCCTACGGATGGCGATTCTGTACGAAGGTGCTATTGCCACCATGGCGATCGAAAGAAACCCTGAAATAGCTATCACAGCTCGCGACTGTTGTCTGGATCTCATTGAGCGCCAGAGACAGACGGCATTCCACTGATAACCTCGGGATCGCCTGAAGACCCTACGCGGCTTGGGCGATAACCAGCCCAAGCCGCTACCAGCACTTAGCGATAGGACAGATTAACCGCGATCTTGCCGTGAACACCCGACGCCTGCCGGAGTTTCGAAAGCCCAGCGTTGATGGCTTCGACAGACGATACGATTTCTTCGCTGACCACTGGCCGGACTAGGTCTTTAACGTGCCACCTCATCGAAGCCGCCATAGCACCACGGAGGAAGTCCTTGGTGGCCTCTTCGATCACGCGAGATCCCATAAAGTAGTCCAGCACGTTCGCATTGATGTGCTTCGCACTTTTTTCTGCGAGAATTGCGTCAACCGGGCTTTCGGTTATCTGGGTCCGGCTGGTGCGTCCAGGTCCAACTCCCAGGACAACCCATTTGCCCCCATGGCGAACTGCCTTAGCAGATCCGACATAGCTCTGTTCTGAATAGGTCGGGTCGAACACCACATCTGCACCCCTACCGTCTGTCAGATCGAGAACCCGCTGCGTAGTATCTTCCAGCTTGTAGTCGAGGAATGTGTGAGCGCCACTCCTAAGAATAAGCTCCTTCGATCCGTTCGAACTGCCACTCGAAATCACCTTCTCTGCACCCAACGCGTTCGCCGCCATTTGAATTGCCAGATGACCAACGCCTCCTGCACCGCCCGGGATGTAGACCGTGTCGCCCGGTCGCACGTGTTCGAACAGGCCCAAATATGCGGCAAGGAAGCAGACGGGAAGCGCGCCGGCGTCGGCGAAGGACACCGCTTCTGGCTTCTTCGCGGAAAGGTATTCGCGGGCAACCGCGTAGCCTCCGGAGCCCCCGGTGGCCCAGCCTCCGTTGCCGTTACAGTCTGACATTGCAACGACTGAATCGCCGACAGCATAGTCTTTGACATCTTTTCCAACGGCCACAACCGTTCCCGAGACATCAAAACCCAATGCTACCGGAGGAGTGTTTCCAAAAAAGTTGAGGTCGGCGAGTTTGAATTCGAGCGGATTAAGCGACGAACCTATCACGTTGATAAGCAATTCGTCAGGTCGAGGCGCGGGGATTTCGCGTGGGAACGCGACTAGAGGAAAGCTGTTCTTGTCGCCGGTGTAGCCGATCGCTTCATAGGTAGTGGGATGCGCCATTGCCATGGCAAAACTCCTTCTGGACAAAATACGGGCATATGCCCATAAATGTTGTGCTCGCTGCTGTCCATGCTTTCTCGTGGGGATCACGGTCTTGTGCAGTAACAGCGGTGCAGCGCTCGGGTCTAAATTGGTTCTCAAAGGCGGGCAGCATGTTGGAACGCACTCAGCACGAGAATGGCCTTACGCTTCTTCAGGGAGTGAACGTGTGGGAGATGGTGGACGCCATCGCGCCGGCGTTAGCGTTAGAAAATAGTATGGAACTGCGAATGGGCCTATGGAATCGATTGGTCGCGCTTGAGCTCGTGGGTTCCGTCGTGGCGTTGCCTGCCGGTGGCGCGCTGGCGGTTCCATTTGAGGGCAGGGTGCGATGGACGCGCCCAGGCGCTCCCGAGGCACGAAACGTCGATTTGAACGAACTTCTAAGAGACGATCTTGCGTTCGCGGAGCTTTACTGGCGGGAACTCACGTCTCAAGAGACGCTTGACCAAGCGTTCGCAATTGTGTCTCCCGTATACCAATCAACCCGCGGCCTGTCGCCGGCGCGGTTTTCGAAGCTCATGTCTTACGCGCCTTTAATCGAAAAGATCGCGTACAAACATGTGACAATGATCTCCATGCTCTTGGACCGAGCTAGGCCTAACATCATAGATAGCTTGAGCAAAGGCGGCTACCAGACGCGCGAGATCGTGGCCTACTGGCAAGCGGTGCGGATCATGGGAGTTCTCACATTGCTAGCCAGTGAGCCAGGTGCTGGTGTCTGGCTTGCTGAGATGTCCAAGGAGTTTCGTTGGACGACGTGGACGCCGAGCTTCTGGCTTGTCCGGGAGCGATCAAGTGGGCTAGCGCTGGCTGCAGGGCATTCAGCCGAAGCTTTCGGGCCGAGCGCGCTCGATGCGTATGGCGAGATGCTCGGCGCTGCCGACCACCCGATGCGCGCATTCGATGCGCTTTTTGGCATTTGTGCGATCGGCCGAGGAAGTACGGAGCTCGCGGCATCCGCGATCGCGACGATTGAACAGCAGCGAAAGAGACATTTCGTCACAATACGGGATCATGCCGAATATTTTTCGGCCCTCCATGGAGGGGCGCTGGAAATGCTTCAGCGCGTGGGGAATGAAAAGAAGTCCCGACGCCAAGAGACCACCAATGTCCAGATACTAGATGACCCCGCGACGTTCCTCGCCAACGGGGACCTGGTAGGCTTCAAGTACCTAGAAGGGCTGGGATCGTTAGAGGACACGTTTCGCAGAGTGTTTGCTACATCGTCTCAGCGGGAGATCACGGAAAGGGGGATCATCCGTTGGTTTCGGTCAACTTGGGCACCCCAAGAGCGAACGTTTCATTAAACTTTCTCAGAATACCGGGAAGCCCGGTCCTTCAGGACCGGGAGTGTCTGCCCAAACACGCTACCGATGCGAGTTTTCGGATGTCGTCAAAGCCGGATGCAGCTCCGACGCGTCGTCCTGCCGGCAAACGTTTCACCGCGCAAAGAAACTCACCACCACGTAAGCTAGGAAGCCGCCCGTCAACATTCCTAGAACGAACACGTCCAGCATCGTGAACTCGAATATTCCTAAACTCGCCGTCCCATTGGCCTCGGTCTGGCCCCTCTGCTCACTCGGATTGGGCTGGGGTGAAACAGGATTGGCGGGCTTGTGGCTAACTTTTGTGAACGGCAAAATCTGGGCTGATTGCAGCGCCTGGTGAGGCTTGGCACTTTGGCTCCCGGTTGCGCCTTCGTCTTCGTACGTCGCCATCTGAACATCTCTCCTGAAGCGGGGCGGCAAGAGCCGCCCCGGTCTAGTTACGCGTGAGCGACCTTCGCCCGCGGCGTGACGGTCTCAGATTTTCCGTCATCATTTTCCTCGCGGCCGATGGTCACGTCAGGTTTGATCCTGAACCAGAGCGCATACAATGCGGGCAAGCCCAGCAGCGTGAGGATGGTGCCGCCGAAAGTGCCTCCGATCAATGTGAAGGCGAGTGACGACCAGAACACGGAAAAGGTAAGCGGAATGAATGCAAGGACGGCAGCCAGAGCGGTGAGGATCACGGGACGCGCGCGCTGCACCGTGGCCTCCACCACCGCGTCGAACGGAGTCAGGCCCTCGTGCTCGTTCGTGTTTATCTGTCCGATGAGGATCAACGTGTTTCGCATGATGATGCCTGCGAGACCGAAGAAGCCGAGGATGGCGTTGAACCCGAATGCCTGATCGAAGAAGAGTAGGGTAGGTACCATCCCCACCAGCGCCAACGGCGCTGTCAGGATAACCATGAACATATGCGCAAACGATCGCGTCTGGATGATGATGACAGTCAACATCAATGCGAGCATCAGCGGGAACACAGGTGCTAGGGCGGCGTTGGCTTTCCCGGCTTCCTCAATCGAGCCGCCTGTCGCAATTTCATATCCTGTGGGCAGGCTCTGCTTGATCGGTTCGAGCCTCTTCAAGAGTTCATTGGACACGTCAGGCGGCTGTTGACCCTCTGCAACGTCGCCTTGGACCGCCACTGTTGGCACGCGGTCGCGGCGACGCATGATAGGCTCTTCCATCCTGATTTCAGTCCGCCCGATCTGCTCAAGGGGAATACGTTGACCCGCATTACCGACCAGAACAAAGTTCCCGATTTTTGATGGATCGAGACGCTCACCTCCGAGACTGCGAGCGACAACGTCAACGGTCCGGATATCCTCGCGGACCTGCGTGACAGTGACGCCCGTCAAATAGAACTGGAGTTGTTGGGACACGTCGTGCGAGGTGAGCCCGATCGCACGGAGACGGTCCTGGTTCAGGACGAAATGCACGGTAGGAACCTGCTGACCCCAATCGACATTGACCTGTCGCATGTGAGGGTTCGCTTCCATCTCCTGCTTCACCTTCGAGGCGATCTCACGCAGTTTAGCTGGCTCGGGTCCGGAGACGCGAAATGCAACGGGAAACTGCGTGTATGGTCCAAAGGTGATTTGGTTGGCGCGAATTTTTGCTCCGGGGGCGAGCCCGTCAGCGGCTGCTCTACGGACCTTTTGTTTGAGAATTTCGCGGGTCTCCGGGTCCTTCGTAAGGACGACGATCTTGGCAAAAGATGGATCGGGCAATTCAGGCGCGATCGCGAGGTAAAAACGAGGAGCGCCCTGGCCTATGTAGCTTGTGACAACCAGTGCTTCAGGCTGTGTCTTGAGCCAGTCCTCGACATGTTCGACGACGGCCGTCGTTTGCTCGATGGCTGTGCCGTAGGGCATTTGGACTTCGACGAATACTTCCGGGCGGTCGGAAATTGGGAAGAACTGATTCTTGAGAAAGCCCATGCCGACGACCGCAACAGCGAATACCGCCACGACCGCTATAACCACGGCCAACTTGAACCGCACTGCCTGCTGTACGAGCGACCTTAGACGATTGTAATTTGGTGTTCCGTAAATTGCCGCATGACCGCCTTGGATCGGCTTGATGTCGGGCAACAGCTTCACTCCGAGATAAGGGGTGAAAGCGCCAGCCACGAGCCAAGATGTCAGTAGAGCGAAGAAGACGATCCAGAAAATGTTTCCGGCATATTCACCTGCGCTCGACTGCGCAAATCCCACTGGCATGAGACCGATAGCGGTCACCAATGCACCGGCCAATCGGGGGGAAGCGGTGTGGACCCAGGCCTCGCCGGAGGCGACGATTCGGTCGAAGCCTTCCTCCATTTTAACTACCATCGTCTCGATGACGATGATGGCATCGTCGACGAGAAGACCAAGCGCGAGGATAAGAGCTCCGAGAGTGATGCGATCGAAATCACGTCCAGTGACCTGCATGATTATGAACACGCCAGCCAGCGTGAGTGGGACAGCAGCTGCCACCACGATACCCACTCTCCAGCCCAGACTGACCAAGCTGACGAAAATCACCACGGCCAGGGCCACGAAGAATTTGAGCATGAATTCGTCGATCGACTCGGCGATGTTGACCGCTTGGTCGGTCACCTTGATCAGCGACATCCCCAACGGTAAAGTCGCTGAGATAGCTCCGACTTCCTTCTCAAGGGCTTCGCCGAGTACCAGACCGTTCCACCGATCTCGCATCACTACGCCAAGCTCGAGCGCTGGCTCGCCTTGATGACGAATGAGGAAGGTAGCGGGGTCCTCATAGCCACGCTTCACATCGGCGACATCTGATATCCGCAGCATCCGGCCTTGTGAGACAATCGGCGTATTTCGAATGACATCTAGGTCGTCAAAACTGCCGTCCACACGAACCTGCACTTCAGGCCCGTTTGTCTGAATTGATCCAGCAGGCGTTACGAGGTTCTGATTTGCAAGGGCCTGAAATATCTCGGAAGGCATGACTCCCAAGTTTGCCAAACGGTCGTGGGAGAATTCGATGAAAATCCGCTCAGGTCGCTCGCCGATGATGTTGATCTTTTTCACACCGGGGACGTGTAGCAAACGCTGCCGGAGCGCCTCAGCTTGGCGTGCAAGCACGCGGGGCGGCTCGCCTTTCGCTTTGAGTGCGTACAGGGCAAACGTTACGTCGGAGTATTCGTCATTGACGAACGGCCCAAGCGTTCCTTGTGGGAGCTTCGAAGCTTCGTCTCCCATTTTTTTCCGGGCCTGGTAAAACTGCTCCGCTACCTCGCCCGGCGGCGTATTGTCCCTAAGCGTAAGAGTGGTGAATGCGAGCCCCGGTCGTGTGAAAGTCTCGGCGCGATCGTACCACTTCAGCTCTTGGAGACGCTTCTCAAGAGGCTCAGCGACCTGATCCTGCATCTCCTGCGCCGTCGCACCCGGCCATGCGGTCACGACGGTCAGCACTTTAATGGTGAAGCTAGGGTCTTCGGCACGTCCGAGCTTCAAGAACGAAAACGCGCCGGCCGCCGTGATAGCAATAATCAGGAAGAGTGTAATTGCACGCTCGCGTACGGCAAGCGATGATAAATTGAAGCTCATGTTACTCACCTTGCTCCGTACGGACCTGCTGCCCCTCGTGTAGAAGATGCGCGCCCAGCGCTACAAACTTCGAGCCTTTCTCGAGACCGGTGGAGATTGACGCGCTTTCCGCGTCGATAGCCGAGACGTCAACTTGGTGAAAACGAACGGCACTACCATCGTCGATGAGCCAGACCCCTGGGCCGGAGCCCGAGTCGAAAAGGGCGCTTAGCGGTACGCGGAAAAGCGGTTTCGTCGCCGCGTCCGAGATAGTGATGTTGATAGTAGCGCCAAGCGGAGCTGCAGCCGCGTCGCCTTCAAGGACATACCGCGCTTCGAAGGTACGGGTTAGCGGATCTGCGGCGTTCGACAATTGTCTGAGCGTTGCCTTTCCACCCTGTCCACTATTGAAAACCGTTGCTACCGCAGATGAACCGATCTTTGGGAGGAGCGTCTCGGGGAGATCGATCGAAGCCTCCCGCGGACCAGCATGGGCGAGACGGACCACAGTTTGACCAGCTGCGACCACTTGGCCGGGTTCAACAAGCGTCTCTACGACCGTTCCGTCGGAGTCGGCTACCAGTATGGAATAGCTGGCGGTGTTTTCTGTCACACGAACCTGAGCTTCGGCTGCATCGAGCTTCGCGACGGCTACGTCTGCCGCTGCCTTCGCCCGGCTGTATATCGTGGCCGAAACGGCACCTGATCCCACGAGCGAATGGAAACGGTGCTCGTCGTCGGTCGTCTGCAGGACCTCTGCCTTTGCCGCTTCGACTGCTGCTTTTTGGGCCGTGATAGCCAGATCGTAGTCGGTGTTGTCTATCCGCATGAGCGGCTGACCCTTACGCACCACCTCACCTGTGTCCACCAATCGCTCGGTTATTTTCCCGGCGATGCGGAAGCCCAAACTGCTCTGAATTCTGGCTGATACGATGCCTGTGAAACTGCGCTCGGCGCGCTGTGGATCTGAAACAACCGCAGTTTTGACCAGCGGAGGCTCGGTACGTGGATCTTGTTGCGCAGTCTGGGCTTTGTCGCAGGACTGTAGTGAAACGGCGGCGGCCGAAAATAGCAGCATTGCTGCAAGTCTATGTATTGACGTCATTAGGATGCCCTCAGTTAGAAGGCGGCATCATATGACTAGTGACCAAATTGTCAATCGGTCACTCTACGGAGATAGACTCCTGAGAATGAGTCCGACGACCTCATTCGAACCGTCAGGAACTGAATCCAAATTGTGCTGGAGCATTGACGGGTTTAGGAAGGACTGCATTGCCAACATTATAGAGCGCGTGACCTCGTCCGAAGGCGTCTTACGCTCGAACTCGCCGGCGGCCCGGCCTTCGTCGATTATACCGCGTAGGAATGATTCCACCCGTGAGGTGTGCGCCAGTGAAGACTCCCAGCGCTCAGTCGTGGAATACGTGGCAATCTCGTACAACTGCCTGTCGACAAAGAAAAGCTCGACGTTCTTCTCTATTAAAACTCTGAAATAGTTGCGTAATTTCTCCATTGCGGATGCTGAGGCATTTGCTGCCTCCTCGGCTGAAATCGATATTTTGAGAAGGCACTCGGTGCAAATTGCTTCGCCGATCGACCGCTTTGAATCAAAGAATTTGTAGATATAAGCCTTTGAAAATCCGATCGCCTTAGCGAGGTCGTTCATGGTGGTTTTGCCGTAGCCAAAGTGACTGAAATAGTCATTGGCAGCATGAACTATTTGATCATGCCGTGCTTGCGGATCTGGCCCGCGTTTATGTGATGCGTCAACAAGTTCTTTGATAGCCATAGCTAAACGTAGCATTCAAACACTCGAATAACAACAGTGACCAATCTGGTACCGGGTAATTACGAATGCCGGTTCGCTTTGAGCGCGGTGTCTATGCCATTCCGCAGTTGCTCTGCAACGGATTTCCCGATGAGCTGTTCCACTTCGCCCTGTGCCATTGCCCAATGCGGGAGAGCTTCCTGACGTTTGGCCTCGCCAAGCGAAGTGAGACTTATGAAAAGCCGTCGCGGCTCTGTTGGGTCAGGTTTCGTTACGACCAAGCCTTTCGCTTGCAACGGCTTGAGAGTTCTTACGAGCGTCGTTCGCTCCATGACAAGCTCTCCGGCCAAATCATTCATGGTCATCTCAGAGTTCTGAGACAGGAATTCCATGATCGCAAAGTCCCCAGCGGAGATAGAGACGGGATCGAGATGTTTTTGATAAATACGGCCCAAGAGTCGCGAAAACTGGCGGGTTGCCAGAGAATAGCACAGATCGGTGGTTCTCGTAGTTCTTGCTTTTTTTGTAGCCATATCATCGCTCAACATCTCAGCTACCGCATACCTATCTTCTGCCGGTCCCTCTTGTCAAAGCAACCGACGTCATATTGGAGCGGACACTACGACACTTGCGTTCTGGCCGCCAAAACCAAAGGAGTTCGAAAGGACGTGATGCACATTGGCGTCGCGCTTACGATTTGGGACTACGTCAAGCGGTATAGCCCCATCAGGATACTTGTAGTTCATGGTGGGCGGTATGGTCCCCCGGAGGATCGTCTGAAGTGAGAACACAGCCTCAATCGCGCCAGCGGCCGAGATGGTATGGCCTATCATGGATTTGTTTGACGACGTCGGGATCGAGCTAACTCGATGTCCAAAAACGCCGGACATCGCGGTGAACTCCATCTTGTCGTTTTCGGGCGTCGAGGTTCCGTGTGCATTGACGTAATCGATATCGGACTGATCGAGACCGGCATCAACGAGAGCCGCCCGCATAGTCTCGATTGCCGGCCCGCCGTCAGGAGACGAGCGGGTTCGGTGGAAAGCATCCGCGCGGTCCGCGCAGCCGCTGATCAAGCCGAGGATTGTCGCGCCTCGCGCAACAGCCGATTCGAGCGTTTCCAGCACTAGCGTCGCTGCGCCTTCCGCCATGACAAAGCCGTCGCGGTCACGGCTAAATGGTCTGGATGCTGCGGATGGGGTATCGTTGTTCGTGGATAGGGCTGAGAGAAGGGAGAAGCGGATCAGTGCTTCTGCACTCACGGATCCGTCTGTTGCTACGGCTAGCGCGCGATCCGTCCTTCCTTGCCGAATGGCTTCGACACCCAATTGAATAGCAGTGACGCCGCTTGCGCACGCAGTGGACAAGGTAACCGGCAACCCACGCGTACCGAAAAGGTCTGACAGCCGCTCGGAGATCGAACCAAACAGCGACGCCTCATGGAAGGCCGGGTCTGGTTCGTCCCTCATCGCGGACAGAAATCGTTCATATGCGTTGCCGCTGTGGTTTCCAGTTTTCAACCGGTCGGCTAGCTCGAAGCGCGCTTGCCAATCGGGCTCGATCGGTGGTGCAGCCAAGAAGAGGGGTCCGTTGAACGGACCATCCAGACCGGCTTGCGATAACGCCTCCAAGGTGGTCTCTCGCGCGAAAGCGAACGATCGTTCCACTGCATTCGAAACCGGAACGTCGATAAAATCGACGGTTCCGGCAATGGTCGTTCTCAGCCCGGAGGTATCGAAACGGCTTATTCGTTTGATGCCGGACTCACCGCTGGATAGCGAGCGCCAGTTGTCATCAACGCCTTGTCCAAGCGACGTCAAGACACCCGTCCCGGTGACGGCGACAATCGGTCGACCCCGGTGGTCGTTAAATATCTGGGACATCGCCACCTCCGGCTAAAGTGTGATTGGACAGATTCGATGCGACGTGGATGGAAACACCATTCGCCACGGCCGAGCGCTCTGCGCCGACCAGTCTTACAAATTCATCCTCCGCACGCTCCCAGAGCGCGCTCGCTTTCTCGAACGCTTTTATCCCGGTGTCGGTAACCCGAATGGTTCTGGTGCGACGATCCGATGTACCGCGTGCAATCGAGATCATCTGGCCTTCCAGCAGCGGTCGGAGGTTGCGCCCGAGTGTAGACTTGTCCAAGCCGAGTAGGCGTCCGAGCTCACCGGAAGGACTCTCCGGATTATCAAGAGCCACCGAGATCAGTGCAACCTGTGCAATCGACAGACCGGAGGTTCGCACATACTCGTCGTAAATCCGTGTAGCCGCACGCGCGGCGCGGCGAAGGTTTGTACAGTGACAGAGTTTATGGGAGAAGGTCCGGGTCATGCGGTGGCTCGTGCGCGTGGGTACGTGCCAGTCGCGAACGCAACAGCTGCGAGGTCCCGGCCTAGCGATCGAAGGTAACGGTCGGTACGATTGGCAGTGGCGAGGACGTCGTTCAACTCCCGGGCTTTCCAGGCAGCCTCTTTGATAACGGACAGTTCCGGCCGCTCGCGTAGAAGGAAATCAAGTGGCGGCCGATCCACGATGTTGCTCTTCGCCACAAATGCCGCAGCTTTGACGTCACCGAACGAACACTTCGCCGTAACCCAAATCGGCCGAAGCTGCTTGGCCTCGACCCAATGCGCCCACGTGGTGGAAACATCGGCCAGTAGCGTCTGTTCCGAGTACTTCAGCAGCATGCCGTGAACCGAGCCGTTAGGGAGTAGTGAGAGCGGCAGTTCGCTATTTGCCTGGATGGAACCAGCGACAGATCTCCGCCAACCTCGGACGAGCGCCGGCACCTGCTCACGTGGCGAGAACTCGGGTCGGATCATCCAGGCATCGTAGGCGAACATCCAGACATCGCGCCTGAGGAGTGTGCGAGAAAAGAAATCTAGAGCGCTACCGGAGATCGCGTGGTCTGACAGGCTTTTCTTGAATGAGAGGGTCATCGTCGTTGTCTTTGTGGGCATTGGACGTTTGTTCGGTCCGCCGCTCCTGATGTAGTGAACAACGGATACAGCGCCGAGCGATACGGCCCCGACTTCGTAGTTCACATGGCGATGACTGATATGTGCTATTGCACATACGCTTTGTCAATGGGCTGGTTTGCTTCGCGACCGTTCCGCGCCATCGGTCGGGCGAATAGAGCCCATTTGCCCGCAAGAAAAGGGGCGGCTTTGGGCCGCCCCGACGCATCAGTTTTCTTCTGCGGCCTTTTCGATGACTTGCGCGACGTCCTTTGCGTGCACTACGAGCGAAGCGTGGCTGCCTTCAACTGAAGTCGTCTTCGCTTTGATGCGCGATGCAAAGAAGTGCTGATCCTTAGGATCGAGCAGTTTGTCTTTCTCGCTGATGACAAAGTAGCTCGGCTTTGTGTGCCAGGCTGCGTTCGTCACCTTCGCTTCAAAGGCGGTATGGTTCAAAGGAAGCTGGTTCGACGCCAGGGTCTGCGCGATTGAAGGCGGAACGTCAGCTGCGATGACCTGGGGGAACGCAGCCGGATCAATCGAGAGATAGCCTTTGGAATCCGGGCGGATTGCGGCGATGCCTGGGGTTTTTGTCCCCGCGTTGCCCAAGGCCGCTACGGATTCGCCTTTTTCTGGAGCGAAGGCGGATACATACACCAGCGCTTTGACCTTGGAGTCGCTTCCAGCCTCTGTGATCACGACGCCACCCCAGGAATGGCCGACCAGGATCACCGGTCCTTTTTGGGCTGCGATCGCCTTCGTGGTCGCGGCCACGTCGGCATCGAGCGACGTCAGCGGGTTTTTCACGAGCGTGACGTGAAACCCGTCCTTTTCGAGAATTTGTGCGACTGGTTGCCAGCTTGTCTCGTCGACAAAAGCGCCATGAACCAATACGATGTTCTTGACTTTTTCAGCGGCAATCGCTGATGGGGCAAGGCTTGTGGCGACGAGAAGGCCGGCCAATCCTGAGTATAGTTTCCTAAGCATGTCATCTTCCTTTTCTGAGGGAGCAGGCGTCCGTGCAATGGAGCGAGTTTCGTTTTGCTTCCCTCGCGAGTAGCGTCGGTAAGCCAGGAGGCCTGCGGTACAGGGTAAACGGTATGGTGATATCGAATGAGCATACATAGCGAGGAAAACGGAAGACTTGATCGATCGTCCGAACCAGACGAGAAACTAGATCTTCTCTCCGATGTGCTGCGGTTCGTTCAGCTAAAGGGCGGATCGGTGTTTTCCGGCGGAGTCCCGAAGACAGGCGAACTGCAGCGGCTAAGGGATGTATCTTCGATCCACGTGGTACAAGAGGGTGGTGTCGAGTTGGTGCAGCCTAGACGTCCCCCGCTTTCAATCAAGGCGGGTGAGGTACTGCTCGTTCCACGCGGTGGGGTCCTGCTCGATATCCGAGCATCGTCGGACGCCGAACTGCAGACCAGAATGATCAGTGCCACATTCACGTTCGACAACGCAGAAGCAGCGGCCCCTCTTCTCAAGCTTCTCCCGGATTTCATTCACATCACGCCCGCGATGGATAAATCCTCAGTGCTCATAAAAGATGTTGCTCAGTTTCTCGTACTGGAAACCGCAAACCCAGAGCCCGGTTTTTCGCTAATGATCTCGAGAGTAATCGATATATTGGTCATAAGGTGTATTCGAACGTGGTCGCGCACTGTACAGAATGATGGTTGGGTTGGCTCCCTTGCGGATGAGCGCATCAGCCGTGCGGTAGCTGCTCTGCATCGAGATCCAACAATAACGTGGACTGTAAGTGCGCTCGCATCGCTAGCCGGAATGTCTCGATCGAGCTTTGCCGACAGGTTCACGCAGTTGGTCGGTCATCCCCCTCTGCGTTATCTGCAAAATTGGCGACTACAGCTAGGTTTCGATCTTCTTCATAATACGCCTCTATCTGTGAAGGAGATCGCTTATGCCGTCGGTTATGAGTCGGAGGCCGCTTTCAGCAGGGCATACCGAACAAAATTTGGATATCCTCCGCGGGATAGCAGGATCCGAACGACGGGATCAGCCTGATCGCTTCAAGATTAACGAGTCGACGTCTACGAGCTTCTTCCAACGTGTGCCCGTCAACGCTTTGCCGATATCTCCACGTACGTCGATAGGTTCGCCCGAGACCTGTGTAAGGTATCTGGCTGCCCCGATCGCATAGATCGCAACTTCTTCCACAGCGTGCCGCGTGCGACCTGCAAAACCGTATTGCAGATTGGCTATCACTTTTACGGTTTCGATAGCACCTCGGTAGTGCCTTCCCAGATCGAGCGCAGCAAAGTCCGCAGGCGCTTTTGACGCTTTTGTCTGATAGGACATGGCGATCGAATGATCCGTTTCGCCGTTGTCTCGGCGTTTCGCGCTAAGGACAAACCATTCGCCTTTACCGCGCTGCATTGAAAGACGACGCAGGGCGTCCCTGAGCGCGTCGTCGATATCGACGCCAGTTCCTTCGACTGTCGAATTGTCGAACTCGACCAGCACTGGGGTTCTTCCGATACTTTCCATGCTAGAATATTGCCTCTGTTCCATGGCGTCCTGTTGCCTGTCTAACGGAGATTCGGGCGCGGTACTCGCCGGGAGTGATGCCTATCAACCGTTTAAAAACCTTCCTGTAAGAATTCTGGTCCTCATATCCGCAACGCTGAGCAATTTCATCGATTGAGATATCGCGTGCCTCGAGCAGCTTCCGGGAATGGCTGACCTTCAGGCGTTGGCAGTAGTCCGTGGGGTTAAATCCTGTGGCTCTGCTAAATCGACGCAAAAACGTTCTAGGACTGGTCCTCGCCCGGGCCGCCATCTCTTCAAGTGTCGCACGCTTTCCAAGCGACGAATGAAGCCATCGCTGAACTTCAACAATCGCCAAGTCCCCATGATCGAGTTGAGGGGAGAAGGGGGCATAATAGCTTTGTGGCCTGTCCGCGGGATCGATCAGCATAAATTTTGCCGTCGATAACATAACCTCGGTTCCTAGAAAGCGGTCGACTAGCCGCAAACCCAATTGGGTCCAGGCCATCACACCCCCAGCGGTAATGACGTCGACTTCATCAACAAGCAAGTCATCGGCTCTCAGGTCGACAAGCGGAAATCTGTCCTTGAATTGTTCCCTTAGTGACCAATGCGTCGTCGCGGATCTGCCATCAAGTACCCCAGCCTGGCCAAGCATGAACGCGCCTCCGCACGCCGAACACATAATCGTGCCGGCGCGCGCCGCTTCGGCGAGCCACGTCTTCGCAGTTGGCGAGATCGAGAGATCCGCACCTGGGAACATTGGCGGAGCTACAACGGCCGCAAGTTTGCTATTACCGTGCAACAAATACGAGCTACCCTCTGACGTCGCCTCCACGTCGATTGCCACGATGCGGGCCGCAGAAGCAGCTACTGCTTGGCTATTGGCAATCGCCCACAGTTCCCTGAGCCCGTGCACGGCAGCATCCGACCGCCCGGGGAGACTAAGAATTCCAACGTGGTGGATATTTGGCAAGATTGCCCCGATTATTGTCTGGAACGCCACTGCACAGCTATAGCGCCATGCGTAAAATACAAGGCCTCTCAATCAGGAGGCCTTCATGGAAAGCAAAGATAGTTCGAACGTGCCATACCGGTTCACGCACGGCGAGTTTGATATTACCGTCGTCAGCGATGGATTTATTGCGCTGCCCTCTGATATCATCATGCCAGAAGCTAGCGCCCAGGATAAGAGGGCAATCCTCGCCCGCCTTGGTGGTGGTAGAACGACGGCACCGATGTACACGAACATCCCCGTCATCAGGACCGGCAAGGAGATAGTTATTGTCGATACAGGGTCCGGTTCGCAATTTCAGGATACCGCCGGGGCACTTGAGGAAAATCTGAAGCGGGCGGACATCGATCCAGCAAGCGTCACTAAAGTGATCCTTACACATGCGCATCCCGATCACATGGGAGGAATCCTGAGAGATGATGGCTCACTGCTATTTGCGAACGCCGAACATCTCGTAAACGTCGACGAATGGTCATTTTGGCAAGACGACGCGCTTTTGGCCGAGGGGCTAAGGCCGTTTGCAGCTGGAGCGCGTTCAAACTTTGCCGCGATTGGCGAGCGTCTCACCATGGTTGCTCCTGGTACGGCCACGATCAACGGGATCGAGATAGTCTCGACGCCGGGCCACACCGGTGGTCACATCTCGCTTTCGTTGGAGGGGGGAGATGGGCTTCTGATTACCGGAGATGCCCTGACTAACCCGGTCGTGTCGTTTGAGCACCCAGATTGGCGGTTCGGTTTCGATGCCGATCACGACACCGCAGTGCGCACAAGGCGGATGCTTCTTGACCGTTTCGCACGCTCTTCCACAAAACTCCTGGGTTACCACTGGAGCTACCCGGGCATCGGCCAGGTCGCGCGGTTCGGCGAAGCCTACTCTCTTGTCTAGTGTGAGACGAGATCCCGGGAAGCGTGGTGCTTCCCGGGATCAGCTGTCAGCAGATAGTGTCTACGATACCACCTTCGACGCGGAGTGCGGCTCCCGTTGTAGCAGACGACAATGGTGAAGCCACGTAGGCGATCATGTTTGCCACTTCCTCGACAGTCGCGGTCCGTTGGATGATTGAGGAAGGCCGATTCGCTTTAACGAAAGCGTCGGCGGCATCCTTGACCTTATGATCGGTGCCGGAAATCGATCCTTCGATCATCGAGACAACACCATCAGAAAGTGTTGGGCCAGGCAGTACCGAGTTTACAGTGACCCCTGTACCGGCCGCACGCTTCGCCAATCCCCGTGCCAGCGCCAACTGCGCCGTTTTCGTGGTCCCGTAGAAAATCATGTCAGCGGGCACGTTTATGCCGGATTCAGAGGAAACGAAGATGACGCGGCCCCATCCGTTTTCAATCATCTTCGGCATGTAGAGACGCGACAGGCGGATACCCGACGTGACGTTCACCGAGACAAACTCGTCCCATTCTTCTTCTGAGGATTCGAAGAAGTCCTTCCACGCGTAAATTCCCAGATTATTGATGAGGACGTCGCACGTGGGATGCTTTGCGAAAAGCTCGTCCGCAGTCTCGCGTTTGCTGAGATCACCAACAAAACCCTCAACGCGCACGTCGCCGGCAAGTGCTTTGATGGCGGACACACCGGCCGAAACCGTGTCTTCCTTTCGGCCGTTGATGACAACGTTGGCACCCGAAAGCGCGAGCGCCTTGGCAGCGGCAAGGCCGATACCTGCCGACGAACCGCTGATGATCGCGGTCTTTCCTGTGAGATCGATTTTCATTTTGATTCCGTTTCAAGGGGAGGGTAGGCCAACGCGCACGGCGGTTGCGCGTTGGCCCTGTGCTTGGGCGGAGGGAAGGTCGCCCAAGGTTGACGTCAGCTGTGGTTACAGCTGAGGCATGAATTTGGTGAAGGATTCAGCCTTGGTGTCTGGAGGCGACAGACGTGAGTTGGTGGTCGATCCACCAATGTAACGCTCCCAGATCTTCCAGCCCTCGGAGGTCTTCACCAGGCGGTCTCGCATCGGCGAATAAAGCCAGATGGCCGGCAAGTCTGCGCCGCTTTCCATTACTTCTCCAGCGCCGATCTTTACGGCGTCTTCCGGCCAAGCGTGGCGGACCAGAAGATTGTGATATCGCACAACAACGCCGTCTCCGTCCTTGTCGACAATGTGGTTGGTGGCGTGGCGGCTGACGCCCGGGATTAGATAGGGGTAATCAACCTCGAAGAAGTGGCGGATACCCTCGTGTCCACGAATAGTTCCGTGAAAGTGAAAGGCGACAGCGTCTGGTGTGAACGAGTTGATCATGCCCTCGACGTCCCACGTCTCAAAAAGCCAGTTGACCCGGTTGACGTAGTCGATTGCGCTTACGTGATCGGCCGGATCGAGAATGCCTTGCTTGGCGATGGGAGGGAATGCTTTTTCCATGATTGTATCCTTCATTTGATTGTGGTCACGCGAGCTCAAGCTGTAGGCAGCACATTAGCGAGCTGAGCCTGAAGCCCTCTGGGATCTGCGATGAAAGCGCCCGCTGCCCCTCGAGACAGCTCGCCTGGGAAGACTTCGTCCACTCCCTGCTCAATGGCATCTACGATGTCGGAGGCGGCTTCCTGTGGTGTGACTTTCTCTTGGTTCGTCCAAGCGCCCATTGCCGTGTCGACCTGCACTGGCATAGCAGCGGTGACTGTCGTACCTTGTGCTTTCAGTTCCGCACGCAAGCTATGTGTGAGTGATAGTGCCGCGGCTTTAGATGCCGAGTAGGTTCCCATAAGGGGCAGTGCAACCAACGAAAGGAACGACAGCACGTTTACCAACGCGCCACCATTGTTGTCGTTCAGAACAGGTGCGAAAGCGCGCGATACATTGAGCGGGCCGAAATAGTTGACGTCCATTTCTTGCTTTGCATTGCTTACGTCAGCTGATGCGAGTGCACCTGAATCTCCAGAGAATCCGGCATTGTTGATCAAAAGATTGACATCGTGCGCAAGCTTCGAAGCTGCCTTAACGGATGCGACGTCAGTGACATCGAGTTTGATTACGACGATGCGATCAGGGTAGCTCTCGCGGAGCACTGCTAGTGTCTCTGGATTGCGGGCAGCAGCATATACCTTGCGCGCGCCGCGCTCGAGGAGTTCATGCACGAGCGCCTGACCGATACCTCCGTTTGCCCCGGTAACAAGGGCAATGGCTTCAGAAATTTTCACGTATTTTCCTTTGTGTGTATATGCACACCAACGGGTGTGCAATGTCAGCGGTTTAATACGCCGGTCAACTGTGACGAGCGTGGCTGATTTCGATGTTGTCGCGCCGGCTCCGTGCCGCAGGCTCGATTCCAAACTGTGATTCAAACGTGAGCTGAGCGCTCTCCCAGTACGGTGAGGCCTCGGCCAACTTTGCGATACCGCGCTCTGTTAGCGATAGCACCTTAGCTCGCTCTCCGATCTGGGCGCTGCTTTGGATCAAGCCGATATCGAGCATTGGCTTGAGTGCTCGGACAAGACTGGTTCGCTCCATGACCATCACCTCTGCCAACTCGGCCACCTTAAGCCTTCCATAGTGCTCGAGAACGGTGAGGAGCGAGAATTGCGATATCGTGACATTGCAAGGAGATAAAGCGGCATCGTACGTTCGGGTGAGCCATCTCGCGCTGCGGCGCGATGCAAAACAATAGCAGTTGTCTGGCCCGAATGTGCTTTTCATCAATGCAATATGTGCTATTACACACATCATGTCAAGCCGGATCGTTTTTCATCGCGGCTGGCATGGGATTAGTGAGTGAAGGAGCAAGCAATGAATGAAAATGATTTACCAGAGCACGCCATGCCAGATGCCCAGACGATTGTGGAGGCGGTCAATTTCGTGAACAGAGTCAATTTCCTGTTCGACCGGTGGGAAGTTGACAAACTTGTTTCCGTGTTCACGGGTGACGTCATCGTAGATCACCCGCTTGGTCGAAGCGTCGGCAGGCCCGCACTCGCGGAGTTCTTGAAGGCGTACGAACCGATCACCCACGGCGTGCGAAGACACAACTGCAATCATGTCGTCGCATACGGTGGCGATGGCGATGTGGTCGTATCGTACTATATCTTGCTCATTCGCATCGCCCCAAGCGCGGACGCGCCGCGACTTAAGGCTGAGCCAATGAGGATCATGGAGTATGACGCGCATTTCCCTAAACTGATATCGTACGCAATGGTTACGGATACGCTCACCAAGCTCGAAGACGGCCAATGGCGAGTGCGCCACAAACGGGTGGAAAACGTCGCCGAGGACACTGTTCACCACTTCTAGGGTTGAAGCGCCCGGCAGATGTCGGGTGCTCTCCCAATCTCTCCGCGGCTGCACACCCTGGAGGATGCGTGTTAGCTCAGCCCGAAATTTCGATCGCGATCGCGATACCTTGTCCTCCGCCTATGCAGAGCGCCACCAGGCCCTTTCGAATACCGTCCCTGATCATCGAGTGTATCAGCCGTGTGATCAGAACCGCGCCTGTCGCTCCGATGGGGTGGCCATGGGCGATAGCGCCACCATCGAAATTGACGAGCTCTGCAGGAATTCCGCTCCGTGCGATAACCGCCAGCGGCACAGCTGCATAAGCCTCGTTGATTTCGACACGCTCTAGGTCGGATATGTCCCATCCAGCTTGAGCCATTGCACGCTCGATCGCTGGCACTGGTCCGAGGCCGAACATGGATGGCTCGACAGCGGCTACACCGAAGCCGGCCAACGTGGCAGCTACTATAAGTCCCTGGCCGTGGGCGTTGGCTCTTGTGGTTACCAGCATTGCTGAAGCCCCGCTATTGAGCCCCGGTGCGTTGCCGGCTGTTATCGTGCCGTTTGGACGGAATGCTGGCTTGAGTTTCGCCAGTACTCCTACCTCCGTTGCGGGACGAGGGGCCTCGTCTTTCTCGAATATGGCCACACCGCTCTTTCCTTCGACAGATACCGGAACGATCTCGGTTTCAAAATGGCCCGCAGCCTGAGATTGAGCGAACCGCGACTGGGAGCGCTGAGCCCATTCGTCTTGCGCCTCGCGAGTGATCCTAAGATTGGACACGAGATCCTCGGTATGCCAGCCAGAATGCTTGCCGGAAAATGCGTCCTCGAGACCATCGGTTAGCATGCTGTCGAATATTTGTGCTGCACCGAGCCGGTGGCCCCAACGACCATCGGGCAGAAGGAAAGGTGCCTTGTCCATGTTCTCCATGCCGCCAGCGATAGCGAACCTTGCTATGCCGGCTTTCACTTCAAGGGCCGCGGAGATCACGGCTTGCGCTCCCGAGCCGCACACGCGGTTGACAGTGTAGGCGGGAACGGAGACAGGCAGGCCGCCTTCTACAGACGCTTGGCGTGCGGGGTTCATCCTGTTGCCTGCTTGGACCACGTTCCCCATGATCGCAGCGTCGATCGAGACGGGAGCCAAGCCCGAACGCTCGATCACAGCGCGGATCACCGTGCTGCCAAGCTCTACCGCGGATGTGGCTTTGAGAGATCCATTGAATGCGCCGATAGCTGTACGCACCGGGCTGCAGATAACGATATCGTCGTCCGTCAAGGTTATAGCCTTTCTTTAGTCGAGAGAGGCCCTTTTGGGCCCAACCGACTTCCTGACTTTTAAAAGTTAGCTGTGATCCCGCTTATCGTCGTCACCGCTGCGGACATCAGTCTGTCCAAGCCCTTGCAAAGCACCTAGTGTTGAAACATCACCACCCGGGCCCTGTTGCTGCGAAGCGAGATGACCCTGTTGCTTGGCGGCTTCCAGGACTTGGTGGCGAACCTCTTCGACGATCTTCTCTCGTTCGTCGGCCGGCATGCTGGCAAGGTCTTCCTTCGTAAGGCCGTGTTCGCCAAGATATTGCTGCATCAACCGGTCTCCTATGGACATGTCGGCCAGTTCGCTAAACTCCTCTTCGGGGCTTTTCTCGGATGTTTCGCTGGGTGCATCGGCCTGGAACCCAGATTGAAGCGACCAAAGTGCGCCAGAGAGTTTTGCGGTGCTCCCGCTTTCCGAGTCCCGGGCTGCCGAACCCGGTGCTGATGATGAGCCGACCGGGGCCTCAAACGCCTCGGCTTTGGGTCCCCGCGCCTTGCTCGACATGATGCTGGTATTGGTCCCGAAATTGCTATCGACGTAAGTCATGGATTCCTCCTTGTGAACTGCGCGCAATCTATTACGGTCAACCTTGCTCGTGGCTTTCATTATGAAAGTCACTACTCGCCTTCGCTATAACGGACAGAGTCATCGACGCGCGGTGAGTGAAACCAACCCGTTCGTAGACTCGCGCGGCGCGGTTCTCTCCTTTCACGTGCAGGAATGGGATTCGCCCTTCGCCGAGTATTCGTTTGCTCAGGAATGCGACCAAATCGCGTGCAAGGCCTCTTCCTGTATAGTCAGGGTGAGTGCAGACGGCGCTGATCTCCGTGAAGCGTGGCAGAGCGAGGCGCGTCCCTGCCATGGCGATGAGCTGACCTTCGGCCGACCTCACACCGAAAAACGCGCCCATGGCGATGGTCTGCTCCGCGAACGGGCCGGGTTCAGTGAGTTCAGTGAGAGTTCTCATCTCTTGCACATCAGACGCTGTGAGGCGAACCGGTCGGAATTTTTCGCTGTCTCCAGCGGTCGTGCATATCATCTGGTCGATAGCTCGTTGTCGAATGATATTCCAGCCGCTCGGAAGAACGGGCGCAACGTCTGTAAAAAGCGCAACGGATTGGCCAACGTCCAATGTCGCGGCCAACTCTTTGAAGGCTTCAGGCGTGCTGTTTCTAAGTCCTGCAAAGGGCGCGACATCTGCGGGATAACGCTTGGCGTTGTCGCCGCCGAGCGAAAACTTGTTGTGCTCGTTCGCCAGCGCATGCCAAATCGGGTTGTCGAGTACTTTAAGGTCCATCGTTCTGTCCTCTCGATGCGGGGATGAGCTACCATAGTTACTTGCATAATAAAAGTTACTGCGGTAGCCTTTGAAGAGAAGGGAAGTCGGTGTGAAACGTAAAAGCCTTGCGACGATGGAATGCCCGGTTGCCCAAACGCTGGAACGCGTTGGGGACCGATGGACAATGTTGATCCTCCGAGATGCTATGAAGGGGAAGACTCGGTTCGACGAGTTTCAGCGCAGCATGAATGTCGCGCCGAATATTCTGACCGGTCGTCTTTCGAATTTGGTTGAAAACGGGTTCCTGGTTCGCCGACGCTATAGCGAGCATCCGCCGCGCGACGAATATGTTCTGACCGATATTGGTCGCGATTTTCAGAGTGTCGTGCAGGCGATGATCGGCTTTGGGAACCGGAACTTTTCCGAGACAAGCGGGTCGGTCACTTTCGTCGACACCGAGACGGGTCGTGAGGCCGACCCGATTACTGTTGACCGGCATACTGGCGAGGCCATTAGCCTGCCACGCTTCGTTCTGCGGTCTAACGAGTCGCAGGTCTTATAGCTAATGGACGCAGTGGCTCTCCCCGATCCTGAGCGGCACGCCATTACTCGCGAGGGCCTCCTCGACGGCACGTTCCTAGAACGTGCAAGAGCGATCCCCGGGCTTAAAGCTTTGACTGATCAGCAATTGGAAGAGAGTCTTGACGGCACCCTTCGCCTTCTGGGTGGACAACAAGATGTTTGGATTTTCGCTTACGGCTCGTTGATTTGGAACCCCGCGTTCGACTTCGAAGAGCGTGTCGCGGCCTCTGTGGAGGGCTGGCATCGAAGTTTCTGCCTCTCGGCACCGTTTGGGAGGGCACGCCCGAGAATCCTACCCTTTTCCTGGCGTTGAATGAAGGGGGAAACGCAGAGGGCGTTGCCTACAAGTTACCCAAGGGCCGCGAGCGCGAGGAGCTTCTTCTTGTTTGGCGTCGCGAGATGTTCAGCGAAGGCTACCAAGCCAAATGGGTCGAAGTTCACAGCAACGCGGAGGTATTCCGCGCAATCACTTTCGTGGCAAATCCCAGTGCGACGAGCTTTGTCGGCGAGCTCACGCCTGAGATTGTCGCCGACCGCCTTCGCAAAGCAAATGGCCCGTTGGGGAGTGGACTTGAGTATCTCTCCGACACGATCCACCATCTAAAAATGGTCGGGCTGCGCGATGATCTACTTGATACAATCAAGCATCTGGCGGAAGTCGGTAATTAAGTTTGAGCCGATGCTACAGCGTGCGAGTTCCGCGACTAAGGTGCCGGTGCGATTGCGCCCTGCAAAAAAATGGAGACGCACATTCTTGCTCTGGCCGCGATCTCCTCTTTGCTCGGGTATGAAACCTGTCCAAGCAGAGCCGATCGTTGCGGCTCCATGATCATCATGCCTCTCAACATCCCGCACGCGACATGCGGGTCTTCGAGTTTGAGGACCCCCGCATCGACCCTAGACCTGAGATAGTCCTCCATGACGTCATTCGTTCGCTCGATCGCTTTCACGTAAAAAGCTGTCGCGATTTCAGGGAAACGATCGGACTCGCTGACAATGAGTTTCAGCAGAGTAACGGTCCGCTCGGAAAGCGTAAGCTCGCCGTACGCAGATAAAATGCGCTCCAGTCCATCGGCTATCGGATGATCCCTTAGCGCGGAGATGTCCAGGCGAAGTAGGAAATCGTCGATGCGCGCGCTTACGACCGCTGAGAAGAGATCGGATTTCGCCGGAAAGAGGCGATAGAGCGTCTTGGTCGAGACGCCCGCTATTTGCGCTATCGCGGTGATGCTCGTAGCTTCGTAGCCACCTTCCCGAAATGAACAGCAAGCAGCGTCCACGATCACGGACCTGGTGTCCTCGTCGCATCTGGTTTGGGGGCGGCCACGTGGCCTTTTAACTTCCATACTATTTTGGACCATCATTATTTTCCAAAACCAATTGACCGCTTCTCGAGTACAGCATATTTTGGAACACAGCAAGTTTCCTAAATAACGCTCAACCGAGATATCGTCATGACAGATAACGTCCGCCTGCTGAACCCCTCAAAGCCGGTTGCGGAGAAAACGAACCCACCACTTGGGGAAACCCCAGCCAAAGTCGTACAGGAGCTCGCGCTCGGTGCGTCACTCTCCGGTGTGGAGGCCGCTCCGAAGAAGCGAAAGCGAGGGCGTGGGGTGCTCGTTGTCGGTGGACTGATTCTGCTCGCCGGCGTTGCGTACTATGGCCACAACTACTGGACGGTCGGCCGTTTTCAAGTCGAGACTGATGACGCCTATGTCAAAGCGGACAGCAGTGCAATCGCGCCAAAGGTTTCGGGCTACCTGAAGGAAGTCTTGGTGTCCGACAACCAATCGGTAAAAGCCGGCGACCCTCTGGCTCGGATCGATGACCGCGACTTCAAGGCCGCGTTCGATCAAGCGAACGCGGACGTTCTCGCAGCACAGGCGACCTTGGAAGCCAGCAAGGCAACCCTGGATATCCAGCAGTCCAATATTGCCGCCGCAAGAGCTACGCTTGAGGTAGACAAGGCGAATGAGCTCTACGCCGAACAGAACAACAAACGCTATTCCAATCTGGCGACAAGCGGCTATGCCCCGGTGCAGACAGCTCAGCAAGCGGCCTCTCAAATCGCCGTCGCCAAGGCTACCATTTCACGCGATGAGGCCGCCCTCGAAACGGCGCAGAAACAGGTTTTGCTCATTAACGCCCAGATCGCGCAGGCCACGGCGAACGTCGCTAGAGCGCAGGCCAGTCAACGACAGGCCGAGTTGAACCTCGGTTACACCACAGTCTTCGCTCCTGTTGACGGAACCGTCGGCAACAGAACGCTCCGGACGGGTCAGTACGTCCAAGCGGGTACGCAGCTGATGTCATTGGTCCCCACACAACAAGTGTACGTAATCGCAAATTACAAAGAGACGCAGTTGACCGACGTTCGGCCCGGGCAGGAAGTCGAGATCGACGTCGATATGTTCCCTGACAAGCGATACACCGGGCACGTTGATAGCATTGCGCCTGCGAGCGGCCAGGAATTCGCGCTTCTGCCACCTGACAACGCCACTGGTAACTTCACCAAGGTCGTTCAGCGCATACCGGTGAAGATCGTGCTCACTAGCGATGAGGTTAAGGACGGCAGGCTTCGGCCAGGTATGTCAGTGCAGCCGGTGATCGACATTCGGTCCGGTACCGACAAGTAGGAGTTTTCGACATGGCAGCGGCTCAAACTTCGAGCGCCAGCGCTCGAGAATGGATTGCCGTGCTCGCCGGCATGATCGGCGCATTCATGGCTATCCTGAATATCCAAATCACGAACGCATCCCTACTCGATATTGAAGGAGGGATTGGCACTGGTGTCGATAACGGTGCGTGGATCTCGACTTCCTACCTTATCGGGGAAATCGTCGTTATCCCGTTGACCGCTTATTTTAGCAGCGTCTTCTCGTTCCGTCGGTACATACTGGCGAACTCGATCCTCTTCCCGCTGTTTTCAATCGCGTGTTCGCTCGCCCACGATCTGGGAACAATGATCGTGCTGCGTGGTTTGCAGGGCTTCGCCGGGGGTGTTCTGATTCCGATGGCTTTCACGATGGTTCTCACCAAGCTACCCAAGAACCAGCAACCGCTCGGGCTTGCGATCTTCGCGCTGTCGGTGACGTTCGCCCCTGCGATCGGCCCTACGATCGGCGGCTACCTGACGGAGAACTATGGCTGGCAGACGATTTTTTACATCAATGCGCTTCCTAGCGCGATCATGGCGGTCGCGCTGGCAGCTACGCTCGATCCGTCTCCAATGCGTTTAGGACTTCTCAAGGAAGGGGATTGGTTCGGCATCGTCACGATGACGATCGGTCTGGCAGCGTTCCAGACTGTTCTCGAGGAAGGCAACAAGGACGACTGGTTCTCGTCACCATTCATCGTAAAGCTCAGTATTTTGGCCGCTGTGTTTCTCGGCGCATTCATATGGATCGAATTGACCGTCGAAAAGCCGCTCGTGAAGCTCAGACTGCTCGCCCAAAGGAACTTTGGCATCGGCGTGATGGTCAATGTCCTGGTTGGGATAGCCCTGTTCGGTACGGTCTACATACTTCCTCAGTATCTGGGGCAAGTTCAACGCTACAACGCTGAACAGATTGGTTACGTCCTCGCCTGGACTGGTCTTCCGCAGCTGCTCCTCATACCGCTCGTCCCTATACTGATGAAGCGTTTCGACGCGCGCTACATCGGGTTTGTGGGCATATCGATTTTTGCCGCAAGCTGCTTCCTGAACATATATCTCTCAGCGGACAATGCAGGGGATCAGTTTTGGATACCAAATATCATCCGCGCAATCGGGCAGGCGCTGGTGCTGACGCCGATTACCGCCATCACCACCGGTGGCATCGCTCCGGCTGACGCCGCGGCTGCTTCCGGTCTTACGAATATGCTCCGAAACCTGGGCGGAGCCGTAGGCACGGCTTCGCTCGGAACAATTCTCACAAAGCGGGAACAGTTCCACTCAAATGTGATCGGACAGTCGGTCACAATGGCACGCGACGAGGTGCGCCTGCGCGTGGATACTCTCACCGGGTACTTCATGTCGCACGGCGTAACAGACAAGGCTCAGGCGACAAAACAATCGATCGTCGCCCTCGGCCGCGTCGTAAGAAAGCAGGCCTTGATAATGGGATTCAGCGACACGTTCGCCGTCATTGGCACCGTACTGGCGATTGCCGCTTTGGCGTTGTTGTTGGCAAAGCGGTCCGCAGCTGGCGGGGGTGCTGGCGCTCACTGAACAACAGCGGATCCGCTTGGAAAAAGACCCTGCTCCTTTGGTGCAGGGTCTTTTTTTGTGCGGCAGTCCTCGGACTAATAATGGCAGATTCTCGCCCCTTGCCGAGGTTGAGATCAGACGCCCGAGAGCAGATGTTGCCCTCAAGGCCGGGTACCCCGGTTTTTTGTGTTGAACATCAAAAGGGCATCAATAATGGATAGCAAAAAGCCATTGACGACCGCGGCCGGAGCTCCCGTGGTCGACAACTTCAATATTCAGACGGCGGGCCCGCGCGGTCCCGCTCTTCTCCAAGACGTGTGGTTGATTGAAAAGCTCGCTCACTTCGACCGCGAAGTGATTCCCGAGCGTCGCATGCATGCCAAGGGCGCTGGGGCGTACGGCACCTTTACGGTGACCAACGACATCACCGCCTACACGCGTGCGAGCATTTTCGCGCAAGTCGGCAAGAAGACGGACATGTTCGCTCGCTTCTCGACTGTCGCCGGCGAACGGGGCGCTGCCGACGCGGAGCGTGATATCCGAGGATTTGCTCTCAAGTTCTACACCGAACAGGGCAACTGGGATCTTGTTGGAAATAACACGCCGGTCTTCTTCTTCCGTGATCCGCTTCGCTTCCCCGATTTGAACCATGCGGTAAAACGCGACCCTCGCACTGGTATGAGAAACCCGGAAACCAACTGGGATTTCTGGACCTCCATTCCGGAGTCTCTGCACCAGGTAACGATCGTCATGAGCGAACGTGGGATCCCCGCTACCTACAGGCACATGCACGGTTTCGGAAGCCACACCTACAGCTTCATCAACGGGGCGAACGAACGTTTTTGGGTAAAGTTTACTTTCAAGACACAGCAGGGCATCAAGAACCTCACGGATGCCGAGGCTACCGATCTCATCGGTCGCGATCGCGAAAGCCATCACCGCGATCTCTATGACAGCATCGAGAACGGCGAGTTCCCGCGCTGGACGCTCTACGTCCAGGTGATGCCGGAGACAGTAGCCGAGACACATCCGGTGAACCCATTCGATCTGACGAAGGTTTGGCCACACAAGGACTATCCGCTTATCGAAGTAGGCGTGATGGAGCTAAACCGTAATGCGGAAAACTACTTCGCCGAGATCGAGCAGGCTTCATTCACCCCTGCGGCGGTTGTTCCGGGCATCGGCTTCTCTCCGGATCGTATGCTGCAAGCACGCCTATTCTCTTACGGCGACGCAGCGCGCTATAGACTGGGTGTGAACCACCACCAGATCCCGGTCAACGCTCCCAAGAACCCTCACAATTCGTACCATAGGGACGGCGCTATGCGGGTCGATGGAAACCATGGCTCTGCCAAGGCGTATGTGCCCAACTCGCACGGCGACTGGCCGGAGCAGCCTGCCTATCGCGAGCCGCCGCTGAAAATCTCAGGTGACGCGGATCATTGGGATCATCGGGTAGACGTCGACCACTTTGAACAGCCGGGAAATCTTTTCCGGATGATGACAGCCGAACAGCGCCAGGTTCTTTTCAACAACACGGCACGCGCTATGGAAGCCGTCTCGGACGAGGTGAGACAGCGTCACATCGACAACTGCACGAGAGCAGATCCCGCCTACGGCGAGGGTGTCGCGAAAGCCTTGGCGGCGCGTCCGGCGCTGGCTGCCGAGTAGTGTGGCCGAGCGACCAACATATCTACGAAGGAATGATCATGAGTAAATCCAGTGAAGTTGTCGCCGGCGTCGCGATCCCTGATAGCGCCATGGCAAAAGCTGCTACAGATCTCGTAAGGGAGACTGAGACCGACCTTTTGTACCACCATTCACGCCGGGTCTTTCTGTTCGGGGCGTTGAGCGGAGAGCGTAAGGGGCTCAAGTACGATGCAGAGCTTCTCTACATCGGCGCGATGTTCCATGACATGGGCATTATGGACAAGTACGCAAGCGATACAGAGCGCTTCGAAGTCGACGGTGCCAATGCCGCGCGCGATTTTCTAAAGTCCTACGAAGTCTCTGAGCGAGACGTCGATGACGTCTGGGATTCCATTGCGCTGCACACAACTCCGGGCATCCCTCAGCACAAGCGACCAACGGTTGCCTTGGTCACCGCTGGCGTGGAAATGGATGTTCTCGGAATTGGCTACAACGAGTTCTCCGATAGCCAACGTGAAGAGGTCTGCGCGTGCCATCCCCGCGGCCTCAAATTTAAACATGGCATCCTAAGCTCGTTTTGCCTGGGCACGATCCGCAAACCGGAAACGACATTCGGCAACGTGAAAGCCGACGTTCTCGCCAAGATGGATCCGACATATCAAAGGAAGGACTTCGCCGAGTTGATCCTGAACTCTCCCTGGGAGAGCTAGGATCTAGGGGGGCGTCTTCACGTTGAAGCGCTCCCTATATTCCGCGGGTGTGACACCCAGCCGCTTGGTGAAGACCTGCCGCATGCGTTTCGGATTACCGAAACCGCACAAATGCGCGACCACCTTGAGCGGCTGGGTCGTGGCCTCGAGAATATGACGCGCGGCGTCAATTCTCGCTCTTTCCACGAACTCCGCGGGCGTGACCTTCGCAAAATCCACAAAGGATCTTGCGAAGGTCCGACTGCTCATTCCGGCGGCCTTCGCGAGATCCGCAACGGTCAAAGGTGCCGCAAGGTTTTCCGTGATGAATTTAGTGAGATCGGTCAACGGCGACTTTTCATCCGCGATCATCTCAATGTATGGACTGAACTGAGACTGACCACCTTGTCGCTGCGCCGCCACGACTAGCCGCTTGGCTACAGCAACGGCTAACGCCCCACCGTGATGCTCCCTGATGACCGCCAGGGCAAGGTCGATCCCGGCCGTAACACCGGCGGAGGTTAGCAGCGGGCCATCTCTGAGGTAGATACGATCATAGTCGATCTTGGCTTGAGGATAGAGCGTGGCCAGTTGGCCGGCGTTTTGCCAGTGCGTCGTCGCATATCTGCCATCTAGTAGACCAGCGGCCCCGAGACAGAAGGCTCCGGTACAAACCGAGCCGTAAGTCTCGCTCACCTTGGCAAGGCGGCGAATGCAGTCCGTGGTTTCATCGTCTATGACTGCAGTTGGTAACTGCGGACCGCCGGCTACCAAAAATAGGTCGAATGGGCCTTTGGCTCCCAAGTAGTCGACATCGGCAAGAAGACCCATCCCGTTCGATGCCCGGATGCGGGATGTCGTGGGGCCGATCAAAGTGATTGAATAGCCTTCGCCTTGTGGCAGGATGTCGGTTGCCTCAGAGAAAACGTCTAATGGTCCCGAGACGTCCAGCGCCTGGACGCCGTCGAATATCAACATCCCAACTGATCTCATTCAAAGGTTCCCCTTGGTCATGCCCGCTCTCTCTCGGCCGCCCTGAGACGGATCGTGTCAGATCTTGCGTGCGCGTAGCGTAAGCGAGGTGGCCGCGGCCGCAAGCGAAGTTCCGCAGATTATCCAGAACGCAGCGGTGAAATCCGCGCTCTGATCAGCCGCTCCGGTCACCGCCACCAAAATGGCGATACCGAGGGCTCCACCAATCTGACGCGAGGTATTGAGTATCCCGCTTCCTGCGGAATACACCTCCGGGGCCAGTGCAGAAGTGCCGCCTGCGAGAAAGCCCGCCTGTGCCATCCCCGCTGCGATGCCGGAGAGCGCAAAGCCAGGGAGAAATCCGAGTGCAAAGTTGGTTTCCTGTCTCAGATATGTTAGCCACCAGAGGCTTGCAGCTACGAAGAAAATGCTTCCGGTCAATGTCAGAGCTCTTGGCGAAACCTTGCCTCGGCCGGACAATATCGAGGTCGTGCCCGCAAGAGCCGGACCAATCGCGTAGGCTATCCCGGCTCGAGCTGGATCCCATTGCCAAACCTGAGTGAGGTAGAGGGTCCCTCCGAGGATCGACATCGAAAAACCGGTGTAGAACGCGAGCATTCCTACTGTGGCCAGTGTAAACTCAGCGTTTTGGAACACCTGGAGATTGAGAGCCGGGTTCTCCACTGTTCGACAGCGTAAAACGAAACCGACGATAAGAATGACGCCGGTGCCCGCGACTACCCATAGTTTTGCGCTCGTCAGCCCCCAGTCTTCGAAATAGGAGATGGCCGCAACTATGCACGCTGTCCCACCGGCGAAGAAGGCCGATCCAACGATGTCAGGGATCCCCGTTTCCGTGAGTTTGGTTTCATCGAGATAGCGGCAGAGGAAGACTGCTGGAATGGCAACGGGCAAATTGATGAGGAAAATCAGCCGCCAGTCTATATGGACAAGCAGGCCGCCAATCACGGGTCCAAGGGCAGCCCCGACCGAGGCGATCGCCGCCCATACAGCGACCATCTGCTTGTGTTTGGACGGTGGATAGGCAGCCAACAGCAAGCCAATTGATGAAGGGATCATCAATGCTGCCCCCACACCCTTCAGTGTCCGCGCGGCAATGAGGAGAGGGATATTTGGCGCTAATGCACAGCCTGCGCTGGCGATTGCAAAAACGATAAGGCCACTACGAAAGAGCATCCGGCGACCAAACCGATCACCCATTCTACCGCCTGGCACGAGCATAGCGGCGAAGGCAATCGAGTAAGCGCTCAGAACCCAGGACATTGACTGGTTCGATGCGCCCGGAAAGCTATGGCGTATGGAAGGAAATGCGATGTTGACGATGAACAGGTCCAAAGCAGACAAAAGACTGCCCGCGGCAACCACGGTTAGGGTCAGTTTGGACAGGGAGTTGGTGGAAGAGCGTGCATCGAGATGCTGATCCATGAGAAGCCTCGTTGTTAACGAGGTTCTTCATAGGTCGACTCACTTGCATAATGCAAGTTAGTTCGCTGGTAAGGTACTCAGGCTAGCTCGCTGTCGACTACGGTGTCCATGTTTTCCCGGAATGTTTTCGCGTTGTCCGCTCCATAAGCGCGGTCGAAAGCTGCCTGCGCACGATCCCAACCGGGCCGGCCTGCAGCCACGCATCCCAGACCTTTATCCGTCACCGAAACAATCCGTGCGCGCTTGTCTTTCTCGCTAACTTCGATAGTCACAAGGCCATCGCGCTCGAGGGGGCGTAGATTGTGACCAACCGTAGCTCGGTCCATCGCCATCAGCTCGGCGAGTTCAAGCATCGTTTTGGGTCCTCGGTGCTTGAGGTAGCCAAGGATCGAGTATTGAGTGATTTTTACTCCGCTGTCTGCGATGCACTCATCGTAGAAGCGGGTCAGCGTCCGGGCCGCGCGCCGAACCTTGGTGCAATTGCACAAAGATGGAATATCCGGCTCAACTTGGGCTCGTGTCTTCTTCGCTGTCATGACGCTTCCTGTCTATTGGGGTGACGACGCCCTGAGAGCGTCGTCAGTCTTGGGCAGAAGTAGCAATCTCACGTCAACAAGCCAAGGCCCAAGCTCAATCTGCGACGACACTACCCGAGGCGGACCAGCTCTTCTGATTAACAGCCGACCAATCAGCCGGCTTTCCATCAAGTCTGTGCATCCGCGCGCCGTTGCGCTGTTCGAGTATTTCTTCGTCGAGCGGCGTTGTGAAGACGTTCTCGACTAGTGTGTACTCTGCAGCCAGGCGGCCGATAGGAGCAAGAGCAGCCGTATCGACCCGCCCTCCGTCCAGATAAGCGTCATCACGTATGTGGAACCGAACGACCCGCCCCCAGACGACGTGGTCATCGTGGTCGCCGACGGGTATGATCCGATCGAGTTTGCACTCCATGGCTACAGGCGCGAGAGCGACTCTGGGAGGTTTGACAATCACACTTGCAGCCTTCTCAAGTCCCGTGGCCTCGAACTCATCGACGTCGGAGGGATGCTCAATAGCAGACCTGTGCATCTGACCGGCAAGCCCAAGTGTGGCGAGGTTCGCGACAAACTCACCAGTGTCTCTGATGTTCACAAAACTGTCCTTTAGAGTGACGCCGTCAGATTTGGGTTGCATACTGATCGATAGAACAGGCGGCTTCCGGCCAACGACGGTGAAAAAGGAAAACGGTGCCAGGTTGGGAACACCATCTGTGGAAATGGTACTCAGCCATCCGATCGCGCGCGGTACGACGGTCGCAATCAGCAGTTTATAGGCCTGCGTGGCATCTAGAGTGTCTGCATCGATTATCATGGCTTCCTCCTAACCTTCGATAGATGGCGACGCCGCGAAATGTTCCTGTGGAACAATCCCCCTAAGGCGCGAACCGAGTTCGTGAGAAAATTTTAGAGCGGCGGAAAGCGGCCGGTGGTGGATCGCGATGTTTGCGATCCGGCCCTCGCCATTTCTAGTGATAACCGTCACCCCGGAGATGTCGACGCCGCCGAACGCTACCGCGCGCCATTCTAGATACTGTTTGCCGGGACCGGTGGATTGCTCTGTGAATTCGAGCTTCTCGTAAATCCGGCTTGCGGCCTCCATCACCTTCTTGACCTGGTCTCGCCCGATTACCGGCTTGTAGAGGGTAGCTGCCTCCAGTGTCACTTCCGGATCGAAGGCGTCTGCGAACGCGGTCGACGACTTTTGTGAGAACGCGCCTTTCCAATCACTGGCACCCGAGTTGCCGAGAAGTGCAAGGAGGTCGCAGATTGCCTGCGCCAATGTCGCTGGATCTTCGAAGTGCGCCCAATGACCAGCTCTTGGGATCACAAGCTGTCGAGCACCTTTGAACCTCGCGGAAACACCGTCCGCCATAGCTTCCGTCACAAAGGGGTCGCTCTCCCCACGGACGACAAGCACAGGTCCGCCATATGGGCTTTCCAGCTCGGTCCCCGGGATACCGTTGTTCCACGCATCGACGAGTGCCGACACCGTCGCCGACGAAACGTGCTCGCCCAGCAGTGTCAGCGCATCCAGCTTCTGAGACGGGAGATTCGGTGACAGGTGGGAACGAACGTTTCTTTGAGCATTTGGATTGCCGCCTAAAGCATGGAAGTCTCTGACGACGTCCTCCGGTGCATTGACACCACCAAGAGGCACTGGCGTCACGAGCACAAGGCCCCGTACCCGTTCGGGCACCGCGATTGCGACCAACTCCGCTACCTGCGCACCCATGCTCTGGGCGACAATTACGACATCGGTCGAGATTGCTTTTATTACTGAGACTACATCATCGCGATACCGTTCAAGCGAAATCTCGCCGTTCTCATCATTGAGTTCACCCATGCCGGGCAGGTCGAGAGTGACGAAGACGTGCTTGGCTTCCCCCAACTTATCAACGACGGGAGACCAGACTTCCTTTGAGTCCAGGAATCCGTGGATGAAGAGCAACGTATCCGGGCCCGATCCGGTGACGGAATACGGAATACGCGCGTTAGCTTGCTTGGTCATGTTCTCCTCCCGAGAAACGCTTTCCAAAAACCGTTTGCTTGAACGGCACGTAGGTTATAAGTCTCATATGCCCCTAATTTCAAGAGGCCTCTTTAAATCCATCGGAGGAATGGCTTTGAGTAGACTTAATGTGGAATTTCCGGCCGAGGGTGGCGTGACGTTGAGCGGATGGCTTTTCATTCCCTCACGCGGCGACGGTCCATTCCCGGCGATATCAATGGCCCACGGCTATGCCGGGGTTAAGGAACAAGGCCTGGAGCCATTTGCTAGAGCGTTTGCCGAGGCAGGTTTTGTAGTTCTCCTTCACGACCACCGCGGCTTCGGTGCTAGTGGTGGAGAGCTCAGGCACGACGTCGATCCTTGGCGACAAGTTGCCGACTGGAGACGCGCGATTTCCTATCTTGAAGCAAGACCAGAGGTGGACAAGGATCGCATCGGCGTTTGGGGAACCAGCTATGCCGGCGGCCACGTAATAGTGCTTGGCGCGACGGACCGACGCATCAAGGCGGTTGTTTCGCAGGTTCCCACTATTAGTGGATTTGAACAGGGTCTCCGTCGGATTCCGCCCGACGGCATTTCGAAGATCGAGCAGATGTTCTCCGACGACGAACGCGCTCAGCTGAAAGGCGAGGCGCCGCGACGCCAAGCAATCGTTAGCGCCGACTTATCTGTCCCCGCTTCTTACCGCACCCCTGACGCGATCTCGTTCTATACCCAGGAAGTTCCTGAAGGGGCTTGGGAAAACAACGTAACAGTCCGCTCCACGCGTGCAGCTCGAATGTATGAGCCGGGAGCTTGGGTGGGACGTGTTTCACCAACGCCGTTACTTCTCGTGGTCGCCATGAATGACACGATTACCGTGACCGACCTCGCGCTCGCTGCGTACGAGAAGGCCCTCCAACCAAAGAAATTGGTTACAATCGCCGGCGGGCATTTCGACCCATATCTCGATCAATTTCCCGCATCGAGTTCGGCAGCCGTCGCATGGTTTCTAGAACATCTCGATAGCAAGGAGATTAAGCCATGAGCCACCTCGAATATATTATTGAAGATGACATCGCTCTCGTCGTCCTACAGAATCCCCCGCAGAACCGACTTTCGCCGCAGATGCTGGAGGAGTTTTCCGCGGCGATCGATGCGATTGGCAAGAGTGAAGCACGGGCATTGCTGGTAACCGCCGAGGGGCCTGATTTCAGCTTTGGCGGAGATATCGTGCCTTGGGTCGATCTGAACGACAGAGAGCTCCGAACGCTTTTCGAAGGATACCTAAACGCATTCAACAAATTCGAACGTCTTTCCATTCCGACAGTAGCTGCCGTTCGAGGTCTTTGTTTTGGGGGCGGCCTCGAGCTAGCAGTGCGAGCGGATGTTATCTTCGCGGCGGAGGGTGCGAGGTTCGGCCATCCAGAGCAATCGCTGGGCATCGTCACGCTTCTCGGAGGTGTCTATCGGGTTGCGGAAAAAGCGGGACGAGCGAAGGCGATGGAATGGGCTTTGACTTCCGAACAGGTTCCGGCAGAGACCATGGCACTCCATGGTGTCGTCAACCGTGTGGTCTCTGCCGACGACTTGGATGACGAAGCCCATGCATTCGCTAAGCGCGTTGCGAGCGGCCCAACCAAAGCACATGCCGCTCACAAGGCGCTGTTGCGTATCTGGGCGTCCGGTGGGGTCGCCGTAGCGGATGAAGCCATGTTTGACATTGCGATGCCGCTTTTCAAAACCGCCGACGTTGAACTAGCGTTGCCGACATCGGTCGAACTTTTCAAAGCCGGCAAACCACGGCCCGCTTTCGAATTCAAGGGCAAGTAGCTATCCATGAGCGCCCTGCCGCTAGGTCGGGCGCTCGTTAGCCCGGGTTGTTCGTCTTGGGTGGTCCGTCGCTTATCGTCACACCCGGGCCGACCAGAACCTGTTTGCCGTTGTCGAGCGTCGCGATCAGCCCATCGCTATAGACCTTCACCGATGAGACTGTACCTGAAATCGGGTTGTCGCCAGAGATCTCGACGTATTTGCCGACGTAGCTCTGCGCGATTTGCAAGCTACTTTGCGTCAGCAGGCTATCCAGCTTTTGATTAGACTGGATCGTTTGCTCCACCTGCGAGAACGTTGCCAACTGGGCGATCTGCTGGGCGGGATCGGATGGTGCGGTGGGGTCTTGGTTCTTTAGTTGAGCGATCAGTAGCTGCAGAAAGCTGTCGTAGTTGAGCGTCGCCTTGCTGCTTGCCGTCTTCTCGCCGGTCTGCGCAGGCGAGTCAGTTGAGTTCGCCGAACCGGCCCCTTTTTGTGTGTCCACGGTTTTGTTTACTTGCCCGACAACTGTCATGGTGTCCTCATTCGGATTTAGCCAAACCCACCGACGCCTTCGATCATTTCTCAACTTGGATCGACTCAAACATGATGGTTATCATGTTTGATATCGAATTTCCAAAATGCGCAACAGGCCTCTGCAGGGAGCTCACCCGATTAGTTTTGAAGGCCGGTCGAAGTCGTCCGATCTAGTTCCTTGAGGCTCGCTTGAAGTATCTCGTCTGAAAGGGGTGTGTCGGCACACATACGAGAGAGAACGATGGCTCCCACCATGGTCGCAAATTGAACGACTGCCTCTGCCCTGGACGAGGTGCGGCTCGAGGCTTCGATCCCCGCTTCAAGCGTCTGGATATGATGCTCGATGTGGATGGCGGTTACTTCGCGAAAGGAGGAATCGCGGGAAATCTCGGGGCCGCATGCGGCAAGTATACAGCCAGTCTCGGGTTCATCGCGGTGAGACTTCGAGACGTAATGGCGATAGATGCCGGTGTTCCCATCCTTCTCGGCTACTTCGGAGAAGACTTTCACAGTGTTTGCTGCGGTCTGATCAATAACGTCCTCGATGAGCGCGTTCTTCGAAGCAAAATGATTGTAGAATGGACCGTGGGTAAGGCCGGTCGCCTTCATAATGTCGCTGATTGAGACCCCTGCAAACCCTTTCGCCCGAAAAGCTCGGGATGCCTCTTCCAATATTTTCCGGTGCTTCTCTTCGGTTTCTTCAGGAGGATATCGCACACGTTTCTCCGTAGTTGCGCTTGACGTGTTGGCGTCAACACGTGCAAGAAAGGGAAGCATGATCATTAACATGCTTTCCGTTTTCTCTCAACTCGAGCGTTTCTGTGTCAGCTACGTATCGCTTTACGGCGCGCCCGCCTCAAGTGGTCGCCAGATTTGGAACGCAAGTAAACGAGGCTTCAAAAGCTGTTCTCGCGGAAGCGATAGGGGACTTTGCCACACGTCAGCACTTCCCACGTTTTTTGGTAACGCGCTTTCCAGAGCCACACGAAAGGCTTTCCGATGAGTTGTTGGTGTGTACAAATTGGCCACGTCAACTCTATGAGCACTACGTGCGCACCGGCGATTTCACGAAGTCGGGCTTCGTTACGCACGGCACGGCGAGCGTTCTGCCGATCGCGGGACCCGATATCCTCCTGCCTCACCACGCGGGGGACGAACTGCGGCGTGTTGTCAGGTCACGCTCATTGGAGCGCGAGAAGATGGGATTCAGGGTCGGTCTTACAGGTTGCGACACGAATGCCCAACGCTATGCGCTCATTCTATCACGAGCTGATCGAGGCCCGACGTGCGATCTTGTCCCGATCGCCTTCGGCTTCCTGGAAATCGTCCATTTGTTTGCTTCTGCGCGGGGCATGACAAGTCCTAACAAGTTGTCGAACCGAGAGAAGGAGTGCCTCGCGTGGGCCGCTGCTGGGAAGAGCAGCATCGAAACAGGGCTGATCTTAAAATTATCGCCTCATACTGTGAACGGCCACGTGAAGAGCGCTGTTCGGAAACTAGACGTTGTCAACAGAATGCAGGCTATCGCAAAAGCGTGCCGGCTAAGGATCATCTGATACATCTGCAGGCAATCAAACGATGTACGTCTCGCCACCCGACTTTCTTAGATCAGACCGCGCCTTATCGCCATCGCTACAGTCTGAACGCGATTGGTCGCGCCAAGTTTTTTGGCCGCGGTGAGAAAATGACCGTTGATCGTCTGCGGAAGCAGTCCGCACTCGACAGCGATCTGCTCACTGGTCAGGCCTTGCTCGCAAAGCGCTAAACATCGTATCTCGGTGGCGGAGAGCCGCAGGAAGTCCGCTCCGTACCGTGCCATTATCGACTTCGTAACGCGGTCATGAAGCGGCGGAGCGACAAGTGCGAGATAGTCGATTTCGTCTGGAAGGAAAGCGCTGGCTCTCGCAACGATTACGGCCCCGAAGCTGACTCCGTGCCGCTCAACGGGTATGAGTGCACGCCCGAATATCCGAAAATCCGCGAGGAGGGACTGCAGCCCCGAAGGGGAATCAAACTGCTTGTATGCTTCAAGATCGGATAGCGGGCGGCGCTCGCGATAAGCCGATAGGACGAGTGGATCTCGCTCGTTGAAGTTTCCAGCAATGTATTTCTCAACGAAGAGCGGCGGAAAATCAGTATCGACCGATCGTGCTGTACCCGCCTCGAAGCCCGGCAGATCAAGTCCGCATACCCAGATGTAGTCAAACGACACCGCATCTCTCATCCGACGAAGCAAGGGGTCGTCCTGAAGCCGGCGTTGAGCAGGGACCGACCGCAAATCTGGATAGTTTAACTCGTGCACCTGGCGGCCCCACTCTGTGTCAACAGTATCGCTGAGATATGCGAATGAAAGCCCTCAGGCAAGCTTGAGTGATTCACGTTTCCTTAGGTTGTATACCATACTTTTTGACTCGAAATGGCACGGGCTTGGAAGCTGGGTGCAAGGCGCCTACCAACTTGCGATCAAGAGATCCACATGACGAAAGCTTACACTCCGGCAGCGTTCGAGCCTGGCGTTCAGGCCGCTCCTCCTATTCTGAATTTCAAAGATCCTGGCGAAGATCAGTACGCGCGTTTGCTGCGCGACCGCGAGGCACGGCTTCGAATTCTCTCCAAGCGGCTCGACCTGACGCTCCAGGCTTCGGGGGTAGGCTCGTGGGAATTTCATCCGGACACCGGGGTCATGATTTGGGACGATCGGATGCGCGACATCTTTGGCGTTGCATCCATGAGCGAGACGTTGGGATACCAAGACTTCAGGGACCTACTGCATCCGGAGGATGTCGGCGTTGTTGAAGACGCGATGGCTTCCGCTCTTCTTGAAACCGAACCGCTGCGCGGTGACTTTCGGATCATAGACGGAACTGGCAATGTCCGCTATCTGCGCGCGCACGGGATCGTCCATACGCTTGAAGACGGTGAGCGTATTCTCATCGGGGCGAACTGGGACATCACGGACGACGTCCAAGCCAAAGAAATTCTCAGAAAAGCCGAAGAGCGGGCTGTTGCGCAGAACAGCGAGCTCATCGCAATGCGTGCCGAACTGGAGTTCCAAGCTTGGCACGATCAACTAACCGGTCTAGCGAACCGCCGTTACATTGAAAGAAATCCGGAACGCCTTTTCGGGCCAATCGCTAAGAATGATACGATTGCGTGCCTTCATATTGACCTGGACCGGTTCAAGGCAGTCAACGATACCGGAGGTCATGCCGTCGGCGACCAAGTTCTCCAGTCGATAAGCCGACGTCTCCAAAACCTGTGCGAAAAGGGCGAGGTCATTGCCAGGATCGGAGGCGACGAGTTTATCGTTCTTGCTAAATGCGGCGGCGAACGAGCGGCAATAACGGGTTTGGCCACCGCCATAGTTTCGGCCTGCCAGGAACCCGTTACGGTGGGTCGTCGGAGCTACAGGGTCGGCGCTAGCGTAGGGGTGGCATTCCAAACCGGTGGACATTCGGTATCGCCGGTTATCTCGGACGCGGATATGGCTCTCTACGAGGCGAAGCGGCGGGGCGGGGGGAAATATGCGGTCTATTCGCCGCGGTTGAGGGCAAGCGCTCTCAGCGAAGCAGCAGCAGTCGATGACGTTCTGAGTGCGCTCGATAAGTCGGAGTTCGTTCCATTCTTTCAGCCGCAGGTCGACGCTCGAACCCGGAAGGCCGTAGGTGCAGAGGCACTCGCGCGCTGGGACCATCCGGCGCTGGGCGTTCTCGCACCAGCTCATTTTCTGACGGCCGTCCAGCAGGTAGGTCGCTTGGGCGACCTAGATGGTATGATACTGAGGAAGTCTCTACATGCATTTGAGGCGTGGCAGCGACAAGGCGTTGCCATTCCTCGCATCAGTGTCAACGTTTCAGCGCAACGCCTCAAAGACGAGTCCTTTATTCAGAGCCTGGGAGCGATAAACTTTAGAAAGGGAACACTGTCTTTCGAACTGTTGGAATCGATTTCGTTCGAGGATTCTGACTTGCAGCTGGCTCGAGCTGTCGAGCAGCTCCGAAAGCGAGGCATTCAGATAGAGCTTGACGATTTCGGTACCGGACATGCCTCAATCGTGAGCCTTATGGACCTTAGGCCAGACCGTCTCAAGATCGATAGGAAGTTGGTTGCCCCGATCGTGACTGATGCCGCACAGCGGAGGTTGCTGGCGTCGATAATCGATATTGCGAAAGCCTTGAACATTGAAGTGGTCGCGGAGGGTGTTGAAACCGTCGCTCATGCCGATGTGCTCGAGGCTCTAGGATGTGACGTCTTGCAGGGTTATCTCTTTAGTCGTCCCGTAGCGGCCGGTGAGCTTGCTATGGTTGTAGCGAGAATTGACGAGGCGGCAATGGCAAAGGGTTAAGTCTGCTTTAACCTATTGCGCATAAATTTCGCATTATCGTCGGCGTTCGCCACATCAGGTAAAAGCCCCTCCAGTTCGACAAAATCTATGAGACATCTTCATACAAACACACCACCAAGGACATCTGCGGTGCGGTTTCTCGACGACTCCTTCACCAAAAATTTCGAGGAAAGAAGGGACGAGATCGCTCGACGTTACCCGGGGAACGTTACCAGCCAGTCTGAACATCTGACCTTACGGCTCGAGCTGGCCCTTGAAGCGTTGGAAGCGGGCGTGTGGGAATATCACCCCCGATCAGGCGAGCTGCTTTGGGACCGCCGGATGCGGGAGCTGTTCGGGCTCTTGGATGGGGCCGTTCAAGGGCTTAGCTATGACGACTTCAAAAAGTCGCTACACAAGGACGATCTTTTGCTCGTCGAGAATGCATTGTCGGAGGCACTCGAGACTGGTCGACGCTTGAATGGCCAATTTCGGATAACGAAGCCCACAGGCGGTCTTCGTCATCTCAGGGTCAGTGGGATGCCCTATCAGTTGCCGACTGGTGAGACGATTGTCGTTGGCGCGAATTGGGACGTCACAAGCGATGTTGTTCTGCATGAGGAACTCAGAGCAGCCGAGGTGAAAGCACGCGCTCAAAATGAGCAGCTAGCTGCTGCACATGCGGAGATGGAGCGACTGATGCTCCACGACGCCCTGACGAACCTGCCGAACCGCCGCTATTTGGATCGATTTATCGAGGAAAATTTGGGGTTAGGCCTGAAGACCGCCTGTCTCCAGATTGATCTCGACCATTTCAAGTCCGTCAACGACAGCGATGGGCATGCGGTCGGTGACGAAGTGCTCAAGATAGCCGCGGACAGGCTACTAAACGAAGTGCCTGAAGGCGGTTTTCTGGGGCGACTGGGTGGTGACGAGTTCCTGGCTTTGATCGTTGGCCCGGGCTCGGACTTGGAAGCGCGCGCGATAGGCGAGAGGATGCTGAAGTCCTTTAAAGTTCCGATGCTCGTGGCCGGCGGATCCTATGATATCGGTCTAAGCATCGGCATTGCCGTCAGCGACGACGGCGTCGCCACAAAGTTGATGGCGGCGGCCGACGAAGCGCTATATAGGGCGAAGAGCGCAGGTCGCAGCCAATATGCCGAGAGCGTTAGTTGCTGAGTTGCACGACCGTCGACGACTTCGCCTGAGGCAATCTCCGCCACGTTCCTGCAGGTTGGAATCTTGCGCGGTACTCGTTTGGGCTGACACCGATCGTCTTGGCGAACGCCCTACGCATGGCGTGGACGTCTACGAAGCCTGAGACTGAAGCGATACGCTGAAGTGGCTGGTCAGTATCCTCGAGCAAGCGACGAGCAGCGTCCGTTCGTGCCGCGGTAATGAAGTCGATCGGCGTCAACCCAAGCTCTTGGCGAAAGACCCGTCCGAAGTTGCGCGTACTCATCCCTACCTTGCTTGCAACGGTTTCGATAGATAACGAGGAAGCCAAGTTTGCCAGGATGAAATCCTGGGCGCGTTGGATAAGTGTGGTTTCCGACATCTGCCCCACAAGATGAGCGCTGAACTGGGACTGTCCTCCCGGCCGTTTCATGAACATGACCATATAACGCGCGACAATCAAAGCCACTTCGCGCCCGTAGTCCTCCTCCACGAGGGCCAGAGCGAGATCTATTCCGGCGGTCACGCCTGCAGCGGTTATCAATGCACCGTCTCGAATGTATATTGCGTCGGCATCCAACTCGATCTCAGGAAATTCCTTGCTGAATTTCGGTGCACATTCCCAATGCGTGGTGACTCTTTTTCCATCCAACAGCCCGGCGGCTCCGAGGAGAAATACGCCGGTGCAGATCGATCCGTATCTGCGGACAGTGGGGACCCGCCGCTGGAGCCAGGAGATCAAATCCGGGTCTATAATCTGAAACGACGGGTCGCCGGCTACGAGAAGGGTGTCGATCGGCTCGTCGGGGTCGAAAATTGTTCGATCCGCCACGAAGCGCAATTGCCCCGTACCTCCGATCGAGGATGCTCCGGTCGACATGATTTGGATGTCGTACTTCGTCATGTCTCCCAAGCGACGCGCAGCTTCCCAGAAGACTTCTGCCGGTCCGACAATGTCGAGTGACTGAACTCCCGGAGGAGCGAGGATTACGATCCGCATGTGCAGTTCCCCTTTTTAAATGCCGCAGACTTTCAACATGCAAGTTACTTGCCAGATGGCAGCTCGCCTAAGGTGCCGGCTGTTCAAGTGAAAATTCGTGCCCTGCTCGATCTTGGCTGTCCTCAGTCGCACATCGACCGCACGGGTGATCGCGGAAACGTTGTTTCTAACAAAATCCAGGCAGTCTTGCTTTTGCGGTTCGCGCCCGAGGAGGACGCGAAATGCAAGTCTATGGATGTAGCAGTTTCCACCGTTCGGCGCGGAGAACCGAACAGCGTCTGCATGCGAAGCCCATTCGGGATTCATGCTGCGGGCCGGAGCCTGTGATGGATCGCAGCGCCTAGTGATCCCAGCATGACCCAGAAAACGAAGCTTGTGATAACCGCAGCCGCTATGAACCTCTGTTCCAATTCAGCGGGAGCCAAGCCATGTTCGCCCACAGGAGCTGACGGCGCGCCAACAATATGTGGCGCGGCGATCAAAGCTATAGCAGGAATGAGCGCCCATCCGGTCCGGTTGAATGCGAACAGGGCAATGCCGGTCGCAGTCGCGAGGGCCGTTCCAACCCACCAGATTTGCCGAGCGTCGAGCGGCGCGGAAGGCGTACCAGGCAATTCAGGAGGTAGTCCAAGCATCGGAGCCAGCATGACGGAGGCGAAGGCAGCGAGGCCCCAAAGGAGACCCTCTCGCCAAGTGACGGTCGTCCCACGCAGTGAGATCAAGCCGATCAGAACGAGCGAGTAGCCAATAGAGGTGAGTACATTGGCGGCGAGCGTGAAGGATAGCCTCTCTATGCCGTCCTGCGGCTCCCAACCGCCTTCCTCATGCTGGTGCGTTTCCGTCGGGCCGCTACTGTGCTCTGCGCCATGGTGGTGTGCCGAGTCTCCGGCTTTCTCGAACACCTCGGCCTGCGAGATGAGCTGTATGGTCCCGAAGAACTGGACGACGGTTATGGCGGATCCCACGATAAGGCCGACAATAACCGAGGCGAATACGATTGATCGAAGAAACGGCATCACCTAACTCCTAATGGCAGGGGAACGCGTTGGCGTGGCGGGTATCGTGCGCGGCGTTATGGACGGCCTCGAGATGTGAGAAGCCGACAAAGCCAACTATCAGTACGCCGAAGAATACCGCCGTTGCGGCCTGGGCAAGCTTGGAGATCGCGCTCGAAGCAATCGGGCGGGATAGAGTTGTTGTTACAGCTGACATTGATGAAGTCTCCAACGTATGTGGTGTGATTGTTCTGCCGATCAGGCCGCAAGCGCGGCCATGATCTCATTGCTGTCGACGATGCCTGCCTTCACTACCGCCTTCTCAAGGGCGGTGAGAAACTGATCGTAGTAGTTCCACGTCGACTGATCTTCGGGATGGTCGTCTTCCCATGACTTGATTGAGGCGATCAGCTCATCCCTGAAGTCATCCCACTCGAAGTAGCCGTTCTTCGCCAAGGCGAGAGCCATGCCGAAGGAACTGCGCTCCCAATCTGATCCGAAGCAAAGCGTTCCGTTGGCTCGGGGAGGATTGTCGGGCTTTCCCATCATCTCGGTTACCGCGAAATGTTCGAACTGGGTGAGCATGTTAACCTCACGCTGCCTGTGAAATGGCGACGCCCATCATCGCTTCGGGTGTCACCAGGGCTTCGAGCTCTGTTTCGGACAAGCCTTCGGTACCAGCAGGCCGCTCGGGAATTACAAACCACCGGATCTGGGCGCTTGAATCCCAAACTTTCACCTCGACGTCGTTGGTGATCGCCAACCCGAATTCTGCCAGAACTGCACGAGGCTCTCTTGCCGCCCGGCTGCGGAATGTCGGGTCCTTGTACCAATAAGGCGGTAGACCAAGGACCGGCCAAGGGTAGCAGGAGCAGAGGGTGCATATGATCAGGTTGTGAACTCCCGGCGCATTGGCAACAGCTCTCATATGCTCACCCTCTGCGCCCGCCATGCCCTCAGGTAGGCTCAATTCCGCGATCGCTTTGGGCGTGTCTTCTACGAGCCGGTCCTTGAAGGATGGATCGACCCAAGCTCTTGCCACGATCTTCGCGCCATTGAACGGTCCCATCTTCGTTTCGAAGAACTCGAGAACGGTGTCTACCGTGCTGTCTGTGATGACGCCCTTCTTGATGAGCAGGGCCTCAAGGGCTCGAACTCTCGCGGCGCTATAGGCTTCACGATCAGCCCGATACTGGAAACGGTCTTGCATTTCATTTCTCCAAGTTACGTTGTTGCTTACGCAGCCTTTGCCGTGGCGAGAGCTTCTGGCTGCCTGACGTAGTGGGCGTAGAGATCGGCGTAGAGCGAGAAGTTTGGTTCGGCATTGCCAGGCCACAACTCGGCAGGATCGAACCGGACGCAGTAGACCGGCATCGCCGCTCCGATGCCGTCGGTGCCCGTGTCGCAGAGGTAGGTGTAAGCGCCCGCATAGACGGTTTCGATCGTGCCGGTCTTCTCCCGCAGAAAGCCAGGGAGGCGTGTGTGCTCGATACTCGGCACGTTCAAGATCGACACTTGGTCGCCGGCGGAAAAATCGAATGTCACTGCGACATCACGCTTTGGACTGTCGCCCTCAACGAGGTACTGCACAACCCGATCATCGATCGCCTGCTCGCCATACGAGGGTAGTGATTTCTCAGGTGCGGCATAGTACTCTTCGGTGAGCGCGTCGAGTTCCTCGGCCGTGATATAGCCTTGGTCGATGAAATACCCGGATATCCCACCAAGCCATTTTTCGTAATAACGATACTTGAAATAGTCGAACGGATTGAGACTTTCCGCACCTTTGCGGAGGTCTGCCCACGTCCACACAGTGGTGAAAGCCGACGGCGTTGCGGGGAGGGGCAGCTGTGAGGACAGCGCCATCATCGCGGTATGAATTCCAAAGATGCGGGTTTCCCATGGTTCGACGAATACCCGCGTCTCAGTGCTAACTGGGCCAAGTCCTTCCAGGCCGCCAAGATAATGTTGTAGCTTCATTGCAGGGGTCCTTTCCTTTTCGTTTTCGGATTAAGCGGTTGCGGGCTTCTTGCCAGCCAACAGGTTTGTCCCGACCTCGGAGAGCAGGCCAAAAACGCCGCCCAGAAGCATGGCAGCCATGGCTACCATCGTTGGATGGTTGAGCCCCGATGTGGTCACCGTTGTTCCGGTAGCCGCAGTGGTGCCGACCAATGACGCGAAACCGAATACGATCGCCGGCGGGAAGTTGAGTATCGGGATCGCTGAGACCAGAACCATTGCCGACGTGCCTGCACCGACAAGGATGGCTGCGAAGATCGGATGCTCGGGCCCGAATTGGATGATCAGCAGCGTGATCGAGGCAATGATAATGCCGGTCCAGTTCGACACGATGGATTTGACAAGACCTTGCTGTCCCCCGCCACAGGCGAAGAAGGAGGCCCAGGCAATAAACGTGACCCAGACGGGCACGGGAAAAACAGTTGCGGTGATGTAGGTATCGATAGCGCCCAGTACGCCCAGGCTAATCATTGCGGCGATAAGTGGTGGCATTTGTCGTCTCCTGTTCTGAGAGGGTTAGGATGCAAGTGCGGGGAGAGAGGAGAGGCAGCTTCCGACGCCTTCGCGCAGCATGGCCTCATCGATATTGCGCCCGATGAAGACGATCTCGCTGCGGCGCTTTTCAGAATGCGCCCACGGCTTGCCCGGGCGGCCTTCCAGTGTCATGTGAACACCGTGGAACACATAGCGTCGTGCCTCGTTCGAGAAGCTCAGTACGCCCTTCATCCGAAATAGGTCTTGGCCGATTTCCTGAACAAGGCGGTTGAGCCATGTATTGAAGAGGCCTGGATCAAGTGGCGCTTCCTCGCGAATGGCCACACAGCCAATAGACTTGTCGTGTTCATGGCTGTGTTCATCGAGTACAAGCGGGTCGATGCTAAGGATGTTTTTGAGATCAAACGCGCCGATATCCAAGACGTCGGCGGAGGCTATCTGGCAACGGCTCGTCCGAACGATACGCGCCAGCGGGTTCAACAGCCGCAACGTCTTCTCCGACTGAATTACAAGAGCGTCCGGCACCAGATCGGTCTTATTGAGTATGATCAGGTCTGCAAAACTGATCTGCTCGACGGCTTCGTCCTGTGTCAGCTGCTGCTCGACATGCAGCGCATCTACAACGGTCACGATCGCATCGAGCTGCAGGCGTGCCGAAAGAACTTCGTCCAGTATGAAAGATTGGATGACGGGGGCGGGGTCTGCCAATCCAGAGGTCTCGATAACAAAACGATCGATCTGCCGCCCCGATCGCAGGAGCTCTTGTATTGCGCTGATAAGGTCGTCCCTCACCGTGCAGCATATGCAACCATTGTTAAGTTCGACGACGGCGTCTTGAGTGTCCACTACGAGTTGCCCGTCAATACCGACCTCGCCATACTCGTTCACAATGACTGCAATCCGCTCGCTTGAGCTCTGTGAAAGTAGGCTGTTCAGCAACGTAGTTTTCCCTGCTCCGAGAAAGCCGGTGAGGATTGTCGTCTTGATCTTGGACATTGTGGCTCCGTAGCGAAGGCGCGGTTCTCCGTTCCCGGTGCGAGGCACGTTCCGGGCCTTCTGATCTGTATTTTGGACTGTCGCCGATCGAGCGGCTTGAGCTGGATTACAGGCCAATGCGTGTTATTGCACAACAGGCTGGGTGGTACGTTTTCCGCCAAAGAAAGCGAAAATCGCGCCAATATATGCAGAAAAAATAGGCCAGATTAAATAATAGGCAGCAAAGACGTTTGTTAAGCAAGCTCTGCCTAATGTGTCGGCTTGCGATGATATAGGCTAATCAGGCTGCTTCGGTCGCGCCGCAAAGCAAAAGGGCTCGCAGCGAGCGAGCCCTTTCAGTTGAGTTATTGACGGCACCACAAATTAAACTTGAGCCCAGCCCCCATCTACCTGGAAATCCGCTCCGTTAACGTAACTCGCAGCCGGACTAGCTAGGAAAGCGACCACGTTGGCGATCTCATGCGGATTCCCGAAGCGGCCTGCCGGTACTTGAGCCGCGATCATGCCTTTGCGCTCTGAGGACATGATATCGGCTGTCCCCTCGGTATCAATGGGGCCGGGGCTGATCGCATTCACGCGGATGTTTCGCGATTTCAGGTCCGTTGCCCATACCCGCGCGAAGTTTCGTATTGCGGCTTTCGTTGCGGAATAGACGCTGTTTGCGGGCAGCCCTTTGCCCGCGACAGTGGACGACATCAAGATAACGGATCCGCCATCTGGGATCAGAGGTAGCGCTTTTTGGACCGTGAACACTAAGCCCTTCACATTAACGGAGAAAAGCCGATCAAATTGCTCTTCAGATATCTCGCCGATCGGTGCGAAGTCGATGATGCCCGCATTTGCGAAGACAACGTCTATTTTCCCCGCTCTCTTTCTGATCTCGTCAAAGAGAGCGTCGAGGTCGCCCAATCTCGATGTATCGCCGGTTATCCCGACAACGCCCTTTCCGATCTCTTTCGCGGCGGCTTCCAGCTCGGCGCTTCGTCGCCCCGTGATAACCACCTTTGCGCCTTCGTTCGCAAACTGCTTCGCCGTTGCGAAGCCGATCCCGGTGCTGCCGCCAGTGACGAGCACTACCTTATCTTCGAATGACATGCTCTTTCTCCGAAACGTTAGAGTCATTTGTTTTGTAACGATCGCTATGTTATGGATGAGGTGTCGCTCGGTCAACGTTTTATAATGATCGATACAAAATAGGAACGCCGATGGCTCGCCCGCGCAATTTCACAACCGAGGAAGTGCTCGACAAGGCGACAGAAGTGTTCTGGCGCTGCGGTTATGAGGGGGCGTCGATGTCGGAACTGAGCGACAAAATGGGTATGAGTCCGCCCAGCATCTACGGAGCCTTCGGAAGCAAGCGAGGCCTGTTTGATGAAGTGCTCAACCGGTATGACGCCGGCAGGCTGATGTTTTTCAGTTGGATTAATGAGGCGACCAGCGCACGAGGAGTGGCGGAGCGCGCCCTCTTGGGGATTGCTGACGCGATGACAAAGGATCCTGGCAGGCTTGGTTGTCTCCTGCTCCAAGGGGGCGTCTCATGCGGACCGACTTCCAGCGAGGTGCCGACGGAGCTGGCTAGGAGGCGTAGGAAGCTTGAGTTGTCTTTAGCTAGCCGTTTCGAGCGCGCCAAAAATGAAGGTGATCTCACGGAGTCCGCGGATCCTAGTTTGATCGCGCGATATATTTCGATGGTTTGGGACGGCCTTGGAGTCAGGGCGGCCGCGGGTGCATCGAGCGGGGAGTTGCGGGAGATCGCTACCCTCGCGCTCAAGGCATTGCCGATCAGCTAGCTACTTCACCGATACATCGTGAATGTCGATTGAGACAGCCACTCGGTCCAGGATCGGTCGATTGTCAGCTCCCTTTGCGTAAACCCGACGCTTTGTAGGTATGACGATGCCGTCAAAGACTTTGGGATCCGTAGCATAATTCGCACTGGAGGTGCCACCGAGGACATCGGCGCTGTAGTCGTGCCGCTGGAGGATGCCAGTTTCGTCGAAATAAAAGATTTGCTCCGCCGAATGGCTCTCGATCACGGCGGGGAATGTGACCTTCAAGCGACGCCAAAGTTGGCCATCCTCCTCCCATGGCTCGATCTCCTGGGACCGGAACCCCTCCATTTTGAACAGGAACGGCGTCGTTAAGTAGGTCCAAAGCGCATACCCCGCAAAATACAGGAGGTTCTGTCGATCCCAGGGTGTTGTGAGGCCATGACCCGCAAATGCCTTCCGTGGAGCAAAACGCTCGTCGATGATGCCTCCGGCTTCTTGAGAGATCACACGGGTGTGTGTCGGTTCGAAAATGCCAAGCTGGTCGGAATCGACGAACGGAGCAATTTCAGAACGCTGATGATGTGCATCCACCGTCACTCGCACATCCAGGAAGACCCCCTGCCATCCTTTCAGGTCCGTTATTCCCGTTGCAGTGTAACCGACTGAGAGCTGATTGATTTTCTCCCAGCGTGCCCAGCCGCCGTGAGCTTCGATCGCGAGGTCCAGCAAATCCGACATTCAAAAACTCCGATAGTGAGGAAGGTTTAAATTTGAAACCCATCGACAACTTGTCAGTTTTGGTTTAAATTTGCAACCGTATAAGGAGTGGACGATTTTGCACGGCAAGAAAACGGATCTAGCAAGCAAAAAATGTGGGATTGCGCGGAGCCTCAACGTCATAGGAGATTGGTGGACGCTGCTAATCGTCCGGGATGCCTTTAACGGAAGACGGCGCTTCAACGAGTTTCAAAAGAATCTGGGAATGGCGAAAAACATTCTCTCGAGCCGGCTCAAGAAACTTGTTGAGGAGGGAGTGTTCTCGGTGGTGGAGGACGACGGGTCGGGTTCGGGCCATAACTACGTTTTGACGCCTAAGGGAGAGGAGCTCTATCTTGTACTCGTCGCGCTGTGGCAGTGGGGAGAGAACAACTGCAAGGAAGCTGGCGATCTCGACCATGAAATGGTGGATGCAAAAACGGCGCGTGTTCTGCCGCAACTGAAGTTGCTAGCCCACGATGGGCGCGAGTTGGGGCCGCGCGAATTCAAGATGAAGGCGATTTGATCTTGGATCGGGGAAACTCAATGTTAATACATGTGTAATAGCACATGTATAATACTGCGGAACTCGAAGCATTCACGCCGTCTAGTGTCTTACCGCAGCGCCCTTCTTTCAAATCCTTAGGAGCCGCTATGCAGCTGCGTGGCAAAATCTATTCCATCGTTAGCTTGATGGCCTTCGTCGCACTACTCATCGGAATGGTGGGAATTTACACCCTTACCGTCTATGACTCTCGTGTATCCGAGCTTCAGAACGTCGCTACCCGTGCAAAGATGGGCGAGCGCCTGAACCGATTGGTCACGGCAGTGGTCATGGATCTTCGCGGCGCTTACGGAGTCGCGACACCAGAGGATGCAAAGCCTTATGCGGATGGCGCACTCAAATCTCTGGCGAGCATCGAAGACCTTCTTCATAGATGGGAGCCACTCGTTCCGACCAGCCAGCTATCCGATTTTAGCGGCATGGAAAGCACGGCGCGCGCGTTCGTCGAGTTGAGGTCACAGACCGCCCGTATTGCGGTGAGCGAAGGACCTGATGCAGCGGAAGCGCTCGGCAACAAGGATCGTGCTAATCGCCAGCTTCTCCAGGCGGATATAGATAAGGTATCGCACGAGGACGAATCCAGACTGGAAAGCATCGCAACGGATCTCAAGGTCTTTCAGAGAGGCGTGCTTGTAACCACGCTTGCGGTAACCCTTGTGGGCGTGATCTTGGGAATCGCAGTTGCGTTCTACATTGCGACCTACCAGATAAGCCGCCCTATCCGGAACGTCACGAGGACGATGAAATGTCTGGCCGCGGGAGAACTCGACACGGCCGTGCCGTACGTAGGTCGTTCCGACGAAATCGGAGAGATGGCGGCAGCCGTCGAGGTTTTCAAGCGCAATGGCTCCGACGTGGAGCGGATGAGCGCGCAAGAGCTTGCTTCGCGATTGAGAACCGAAAAACTTCAAGCAGAGATGTCCAAAGTGGTGTCCGCTGCTGTCAACGGTGACTTCTCCCTCCGTGTCACGCCTGAACACGGAGACGCGCGACTAAATTCCTTTGCTCTTGAGGTCAACGCGCTTTTGTCCTCCGTGGAAACAGGTGTCGATGAAGTCGGCCGGGTAATCGATCTTTTGGCTCAGGGGGATCTCACGAGCCAGATGTCGGGTGAGTTCAAGGGAGTATTTGCTCGATTACAGAAGAACGTAAACGAGACAATTGATCGCTTGCAGGAGACTATATCCGACATCAATGCGGCAAGTGACACGCTCACTGGCAGCGGTACCGAGTTGCGTATCGCATCGGACAAACTTTCGAAGAGAACCGAGCAACAGGCGGCTGCTCTCGAAGAATCATCCGCGGCGCTCGACGAAATCACGACGGTTGTCCGAGCCTCGTCGGCCAACGCAAGCCAAGCCAGTCGAATGGTTTCGGAGACAAGGTCAACAGCAGTTGAATCCGGCGTCGTGGTCGGGCAGGCGATTGCTGCGATGGCTGATATCCGAAATGCGTCCAACGACATTACCCATATCTTGAGTGTGATCGATGAAATTGCGTTCCAGACAAATCTTCTTGCTCTTAACGCTGGCGTCGAGGCGGCTCGCGCGGGGGGAGGCAGGCAAGGGATTCGCCGTCGTCGCGCAGGAAGTTCGTGAGCTCGCGCAACGATCCGCTGTCGCTGCGAAGGACATAAAGTTGCTGCAACAAATCTGCGGAGAGTGTTCAGGCAGGTGTTGACCTCGTTGAGCGGACAGGTGCGTCGCTACAGGCGATGGAAGTTCAGATCGTGCAGATTGATACACTGGTGAACGCGATCGCGACGGCGGCTCGAGAACAATCAACAGGTCTCAGCGAAGTCAACGTTGCAGTCAATCAGATGGACAACGTGACGCAACAGAATGCTGCCATGGTTGAAGAGACTTCGGCAACGACCTACCGGCTTTCCATTGAGGCAGAGGCGCTAGGTCGGCTGGTCGCGAAGTTCCAACTGCGCAATCAAGCGCAAATCCGCCCTCCAATTTCCGACCGCTTATCTGTTGTTATTGGTGGACGATCTGAGCGCTAGCAAACCGAGCTTACCCTGAGTTCGTTTGGAGAAACGAAACTCCTCTCTACTGCCAATGGGAGCGGCTGCTCCCTAGAAAAAATGGAGCTCAAAATGAAGACGTCCCGTCAAATTGTCTTGGCTAGCAGGCCGATTGGTGAGCCGATCTTGCAAGACTTCCGTCTGGAGGAGGTGCCAATTTCAGGCGCCGGTGACGGAGAGGTTGCGCTGCGAACTCTCTATCTGTCGCTTGATCCGTATATGCGCGGACGCATGAGCGAGGCCAAATCTTATGCCGCGCCCGTGCCTGTGAACGGCGTTATGGATGGCGAGACGATTTGCGAGGTGACTGAGTCGAAGCATTCGAACTACCGTGTCGGCGATATAGTTCGAGCGCGTACCGGATGGAGAACGCACGCGACGTTGAGTGCCGATACGCTGAAACCCGTAAAAACTAATGGTGCGCCGCTCACGACCGCGTTAGGCGTGTTGGGAATGCCCGGGTTTACAGCGTACAGCGGTATGAAACTTCTGGGTCAACCCAAGTCGGGCGAGACGGTAGTCGTCGCGGCAGCCTCTGGCCCCGTGGGATCGCTTGTTGGACAGTTAGCGAAAATGGCGGGGGCGAGGGCGGTCGGCATTGCGGGCGGCGCTGAGAAATGTGCTCACGTAAAAGACGAGCTAGGTTTCGATGTCGCGATCGACCATCGTTCAAGCAGTTTTGCCGCAGAGCTGGAAGCTGCGTGTCCGCAGGGGATCGACGTCTACTTCGAAAATGTTGGTGGTCACGTCTGGGATGCAGTCCTCCCCTTGCTTAACAGGTTCTCCAGAGTGCCCGTGTCAGGTTTGATTGCGAACTATAATGATCCGGAGAGCGCGGGGGCCGACAAGCTACCGGCAACGATGAGCGCAATTCTACGTCGAAGCATTCTGGTGCGGGGATTCATCAATTACGAATTCGAGAACGAACACTACGATGCTTTCCTAGCTGAGCTCGCCCCTAAGGTCGCGGCTGATGAGATTAAGTATCGCGAAGATATCGTGGACGGCTTGGAACACGCGCCTGGCGCCTTCATCGGGATGCTTAGCGGCAAGAACTTCGGAAAACTTCTTGTGAAGGTGGCGCAGGACCTTTGACTCGTTCGATGCTACACGCTCGTCACGAATAGGCGGCGTGTAGCATGTTCAGGCAGCCGGCCTCTCGGCGGCATCGGCGAGGAGAGTCTCTGCTGCGGCTTTTGCAGCGTCAAAAGGTCGGGAGTTGCCGTACGCCTGCGACAGCAGAAGGGCACCTTGAAAGAGAACCGTAATCTGCAACCCTAAGGCTTGGGCCTCTGCAAGCCTGGCCTCTTGGCATAAACTCACAAATTGCGCCTCAACATAAGCGCCGAGCTCGCGACACTTGAGCAGCAGTCGCTCGCTTTGCCCCGGGAATTCCTGTGAGCCGCGGATTGCAAGACATCCGCGGCACTCCGCCTCAAGCATCTCTCGCCTGGTGTCGAAGCACATCAAAATCTTTGCCCTTGCGTCGAGGCCGGAGGCGTGGACGGGTTCAAAAAGTGTTTTCCCCACGGAAACAGCGTAGGTCGCGAGAACCTCTTCGATGAGCTCATCTTTCGAAGGGAAGTATTTGTAGAGCGTCCTCTTCGAGATCCCACTTCCGGCGATGACGGAGTCAACTCCCGTCGCAAGAAACCCGCCGTCGTAAAAGCGAGCTAAAGCAAGCTCGACGATCTCGCTTCTTTTTGCGGGCTGCGCACTTCCGGTCATGGCGTGTCTCCTTCCAGAGACCAGATAGCACGTGGGATTGACTCGGTAAACCGATCTGTTTACCGATGCGATGTAAACAGATCGGTTAACATCGTGTTCAACAGCAGGATCGCATTGACGATCGAGAGGGTTAGAATGTCTGTAAAGGGTAAGATCGTCCTGGTTTCCGGGGCTAATCGAGGGATCGGTGCCGCAACCGTCCACGAACTGCTCCGCGCTGGTGCGAAGAAGATCTACGTTGGGGCTCGGCGTATCGAATCCCTGCCGGATTTCGGAGATGAGCGTGCAGTGCCGCTGCAGTTGGACGTCACCAGCGATTCCTCTGTCGAGCAGGCAGCCAGCATTGCCGGTGATACGGAGGTTCTCATCAACAATGCGGGCACGCTCGCTTTCACCAACTTCGTCACCAGCAGCTTCGAAGACCTCGATGGCGACATGCAGACCAATTACTATGGCACGCTCAGAGTAATCCGGGCTTTCGCGCCCGCGTTGATCGCTCGCGGTTCCGGCACCATAGTCAACGTCGTCAGCATCGTTGGCCTTGTTTCAGCGGCTCCCTTGGGTGGATATTCCGCGTCGAAGGCTGCACTGCATTCGTTGACGCAAACTCTCCGTGGTACGCTCAAGTCTTCGGGGGTCGATGTACTTGGCGTGTATCCTGGCCCCATTGAAACCGACCTGGCCAAAAACGTACCGCTTGCCAAAGTTACGCCCGAGCATGCGGCAAAAAACATTGTGGAAGGTATCGAGAACGGTGCGGCATACATCTTCCCGGACCCGACTGCGCTTCAGATCGAGCACCTCTGGGCAAATGATGGTAGGAACCTCGAAGCTGCCATGGCCGGCGCTGAGTGAGACGGTTTTTTAAACCATTGCCGCGCCCTAGTCTGATTTGGATGCAGTCGTCATCGGACAACTGCATCCATTGTACTGCCCGGGTGATGAACCCGGCGTTGTAGTCAGATGCCAATTCATACCAAATGCTGGAGCTCTTCCTTGTAAAAAGGTTGCAATTCGCTCCACCGGCCCTCGCGGATTTTTGCTGGCCAGTCCGGATCGCTGATCAAAGCCCTTCCCACCGCAATTAAGTCGAACTCCTCGCTCCGCATTCTGGCGACAAGCTCATCCAGTGTACCGATCGGAGCCTCAGTCGACGAACCTCGAAGCTGTTCGAGGAAATCGCCGCCGCCGAGACCAACAGATCCGACGCTGATCGTGGGACGGCCGGTCAACTTGCGGGTCCATCCCGCCAAGTTTAGGCTTGCGCCCTCGAATTCAGGTTCCCAAAACCGCCGTGTCGAGGCGTGAAAAACACTGACGCCCGCATCCGCCAATGGACCGACTATCTCCTCAAGCTCGAAAGGGGACGAAGCCAGGCGCGCGCCGTAGTCCTGAAGCTTCCATTGCGAGAATCTGAAGATCAGTGGGAAGTCCTCGCCCACGGCTTCCCGAACGGCCCTGACGACCTCAGCGGCGAAAAGCGTTCGCGCCGGGACGTTTCCGCCATAGCGATCAGCACGGGAATTCGCGCCAGCCCAGAGGAATTGGTCCAGCAGGTATCCGTGCGCCCCATGAAGCTCGACAGCATCGAACCCGATTGAGCGCGCCGCGGTTGCCGCTGAGGCAAACGCGGATATCGTGTCCGCAATATCGCTATCCGTCATCGCCAGGGCCTCCCCGTTCGACGAAGGTCCCTCTGAGGGCGCGCCTGGTTTTGGCCCCGTTCCATTGGCTCGAAGAATGCCTTGATGCCACAATTGCGGAGCTATTCGTCCGCCGGCTGCATGGACCTCTTCAACGACATGGCTCCAACCTCGGAGGCTCAGCGGGTCGTGGAAATTTGGAATGGAGGAGTCATTCGATGCCGCGTCGCGGCGCACTGTCGTGCCTTCGGTGATGATCAGGCCGACGCCACCTTCCGCTCGTCGTCGATAGTATCGAGCCACGGCTTCGTCGGGTACGCCTCCGGAGCTAGCGCGTCTGGTCATCGGTGCCATGACGATCCGATTTGCGAGTTCCAGTCGGCCGAGTTTGAAGTTCGAGAAAAGTGGACCAGTGTCCATGATGCACCTATTTCTAAATCCAGTAGAGGCGGCGAAGCAACGAAGATCTGCTGCTTCGCCGTTTGCAGCTAGCGGTCACTCAGGCTTCTTCGTGGAACAACACTCGACGACCCTTGATTTTCCCGGCGCGGAGCGCGGCAAGGCCGTCGTTGACGTTGGTCTCGTTGAACGGCGCGGTCGTCACGGGGATTGGCCGGATGTTGCCTTCGCGAACGTGGTCCACCAGGTCCTTAAGTTCGCCGAGCGATCCGACGTAGGATCCTCGTATCGTGAATTGGCGAAGCGATAGCACCGCGAGAGGAATGCGCAGTTCGCCACCAAACAAGCCGACGTTCACGTAGGTCCCCCCTGGAGCAAGAACTTCGAACGCAAGTTTGGAGGTCTGATCTGACCCGACGAAGTCAATGATGGCTGTTAGGCCGCCGGTGGCAGCGAGCAGGTTCGATGTCGCCTGAGCTTTCGTGCTGTTCACCACTAGGTCCGCGCGATACTCATCATGGGCAAGTGCCAGTCTGTCATCATCGATATCGATTGCGACTACCTTCTCGAATCCCGTGCCTTTTGCGATCGAGAGGCCCATTAGACCGACGCCTCCCATGCCGATGATGCCGACCCAGCCGCGATTTGCCGGGACCTTCTGTAGTGCCGAGTAAGAGGTGAGACCAGAACACGCGTAGATGCCGCCGATCGTGGGATCAATTCCTGTTGCGTCAACAAGGTATTTCTCGTCGCGAACGACAACCTTGTCGCCATACCCGCCCGGCCGTTGCAGGCCCAAATTCTGCGGCGTTTCAATACACGCGTTGTCCAAGCCCGCCTTGCAGGGCGCACATTCTCCACACCCGATCCAAGGGTACACGATCACCGGTCGCCCAATATCCTTGGCGGTCAGCTTAGCCAACGGCCCGAACGCTTGGATGTATCCGAAGATTTCGTGCCCCAAGGTCAGAGGAAGCTTGGCGCCGGCTGCCTCCAGCGGCAACTTCGCATCGCCGCCGAGGTTAATGTGGCCATTATGGAAGTGGACGTCTGAATGACATAGTCCACATGCGTGAACTCGGACGATGACTTCGGTCGCAGTCGGAACAGGGTCAGCGAAGATCTCTTCGGCAATCTGGCCACCGAACTCTTTCAATTGATAGCTTTGCATTGGGTGTCTCGTTGATGATGCGGTTGGGAACGCGCCGCAGATTAGGATGCAGGGGGCGGCCACAATCGGCATTGCTTTCGCTTTGCGTCATCCGGCCGCACCCAGCTTTGGGATGGCAGCTTCCACAGCACCTTAGGCCGGAAGGATCAGGGCTTTCGTTTCAAGAAATTCTCCGAACGCGACCGCACCCCATTCGCGACCGTTGCCGGACTTCTTGTATCCTCCGAAGGGAGCTTGGGGATCTTCGCCCGCGCCATTGATGTAGACCATGCCCGCCTCAATACGGGTCGCGACGTTGCGCGCTTCGTCCACGGAACCCGCCTGCACATAGGCACCCAAACCATATTCTGTGTCATTGGCAATGGCGACAGCGTCGTCCACGTCTCTGTACGCGATCATGCATAGCACGGGCCCGAAAATCTCCTCTTGGGCGATCGCCATCTCGTTTCGGACCCCGGCAAAGACTGTAGGCCTGACGTAATATCCAGACGAAAGTCCTTCGGGACGTCCTTCTCCGCCTCCGATGACTTCAGCGCCTTCCGCGATACCCTTGCCGATCAAGGACTGAACCCGCTCCCACTGACGCTTGGAGACGACGGGTCCCATGTCGACATCACCCTTTGGGTCGCCGATCTTGAGGGAAGTAACGACTTCTCGCGCCACCGTTTTGGCTTCTTCGATCTTCTCAGAGGGAATGAGGATACGTGTAGGTGCGTGGCAGGTCTGTCCCGAGTTCATCATCAGCCGATGAATGTTCTCGGTCACAGCCTTCGCCAAATCGGCGTCCGGAAGAACAATGTTCGGCGATTTCCCGCCAAGTTCCTGGTGAACGCGCTTCACGGTATCGGCGGCGCGCTTGGCGACATCGATCCCTGCCGCAGTCGAACCGGTGAACGAAACCATGGCAATACCTGGATGCGCGGAAATCGCTGCTCCAACAGTCGGCCCGTCACCATCCACGAGGTTGTACACGCCGGCTGGAACGCCGGCCTCGTGGAAGATTTCCGCGAGGATATGGGCGCTGAACGGTGCAATTTCCGAAGGTTTATGAACGCTGGTGCAGCCCGTCGCGAGGGCAGGGACCACTTTGACCATGATCTGATTGATCGGCCAATTCCACGGCGTCACCATCCCGACAACGCCGATGGGCTCGCGCCTGATAATGGTTCGGTCGCCTTGGTGATATTCGAATTTATAGTCTTTCAGGACCGCCACGGCCGTCTGCAGATGTAAATATCCCGCGCCCGCCTGAACGTCTTTCGCGAATTTCTTTGGCGCGCCCAGTTCTTCGGTCAGCGCGTCCGCCAAGTCGTCCATTCGTCGGCCGTAAACTGAAAGGATGCTTTGTAATAAGTCGAGCCGCTCCTCTCGTGTTGTCTTGGAAAAAGTCTTAAAGGCCTTCGCCGCTGCTGCCACAGCTGCATCGACATCGGCTGCCGACGCTAGCGTGATCTGTCCAGCCACTTTTTCGGTAGCGGGATTTATAACGTCAGAAATTCGACCTCCCGTCGGCTTGACCCAAGCGCCGTCGATGTAAGCACGCGTATAGTCTCTCATAGCTTCCTCCTTGCGAGATTGCGGGCGGGCCCATCCACGTGGGCTAGCCAGTTGGAACGCCGCCAACTTATGGAATGGCGGCCAGTATGCCGACGGGTCTTGCTGCGTACCCCTGTACGCAAGCAAGGCTCGTGTCGGCCCGCGCCAGCATGAAGACCAGCACGAGGAAAATAAATACGGGCATATGCCCATAAATCAATGCACGTAATTGTGAGTTTCTGGCAATGCTGAAAATCACTGCGCCTGAAATCTTTCGGCACAAGACCAGCGCCGAAGGCCCTAGAAACTCCAAAAGGAAGTGTGCTACCTGCACACATTTGGAAAATTCGCGTTGATAGGAAAACGCGAGCGGTTAAAAAAATTGAGCGTCGGTAAAATATACCTTGCAGAGTATAATTGAAAACCTATATCATGAAGGACAAGCAGGAACGCTTCGGAATATTCGTTGACCGCCTACGGGACCTCCCGGCCGCCGGCACGCATGACGAAGCGTTCAAGATGGTTTGCGATACCCTCGAGGCCGTGGAGGATGAGTTTTCAGGGATTATATCAAATTCTGCCGCGTATCAGTCCGATGGCCGAATGTACCCACCACAAACAGACAGCGTTAGAGAGGTTCCCGGGAATGCCGGCGTAAAGCGCTATCGATCGAGAGCGCATAATACTCTGATTGGGGGCAACGGGGCCATAAAGATTATTACTACGGGCGCAAATACGAATGTGATCCTGGACAAACCAGGCTCGGATGGGAAAGGTACGGGAATATGACGACGCTAGATGTTCTACACGAAGCCGTTGAACGCCTCCGCAAACTCGATTTTTCGGTAGAAGTGGACAGTCCATCCGATCAAAGCGGAGAGACATTCCTCGACATTGCGAAGGGGGACTTCATTACCCAAGTTTCGTTTAGGCCCAATCTTGGAATCGGTATCTTTATTTCGGAAGCAGCGTACGGCCAGAGGCCTGACGAAGTTTACCGAAACGCTGAAAAGGCTGCCAACAGAGTTGAACAGCTGTACCGACAGTTCGAAAAGTCTGGCTCCATCGGCTATCTCACATTGTTGGACATGCGGAAGCTAAACAAATTCTCGCAGGTGGAGTTGGCGGAGGCGCTGGCGATAAAGCAGCCGTCGGTAAACCGTATCGAAAAGCGCGAGAACGTTAAATTCGAAACGCTGGTGAAGTTAATTGCAGCGATGGGCGGCCGACTTGAAATGCGGGTAGTGTTCGACGAAATGGAAGCCCGATTGGAGCTGCCAACCATCAAAGACGCTGCCGAAATCCCGACACAGAAAGTGGGATGATTATGACTGCGCCATCCCTCAATCTCATCGTTCTAAGGGCGGCAAACCCCGGTTTGCTCGCATCCTTCTACAGTAATCTTGGGTTCCAGTTCGAAGTCGAGAAACACGGGACAGGACCGGAACACCTTGCTGCAAATACAGGCGGTTCGACTTTCGAGATCTATCCAAAGACCACAGCTGACTCTGATACCTCAGCGGTTCGACTGGGTTTTCGAGTAGGCTCGAACTCCCAAATCCTGGGTGATCTTGGCGACAAAGTTGACGTCATCACGTCTCCTTCCCGGTCCGAGTGGGGAATGCGTTGTGTGCTACGAGATCCTGAGGGTCATAAGGTGGAACTGGTCGAGTAGGACCTTGCTTGTGCTGGGCCCAGCATCGCGAAATTCAGGAAGCGGTTCATACATCCAAATCCGAATTCGTGCATTTTATCAGGCAGCCCTCAGGATATCAGCGCTAACCGGTTTCCCCAGATACGGTGAATGCGGAGTTCTCTGGGAAGCGACATCTGCGTAGCGGCTTCCACCCCTTCGACCAAAATCGTGTTTCCCGCTTCCGGATCACCGCGCTCATGTCCTGAAGCATGGTCAGTCCGCGCGGATTCAAGCAATCATGGAGAAATGTTCTGTTGATCTTGGCGGTTAGTTGCTAGGCGGTTGCGGCGTCCGTGATGCGAAGAAATATGCAACGATCGATGCGAGGATCGCAGACACCGCATTTGAATCGATGACCTTAGTAATACCGAGAAACATCGTCGCAGGTACAACGATCATAATGCCCGCAAAAGGGAGGATGTGGGGCGCGAGAGGGCTTTCCGGTCCAATTCTTCTTGCGATCAACACAAACCCTATGATCAGCAGTGCGGACAGGACAAAGACGCCCCCAGTCTGTGTTTGAGCGCCCCGCAAGATTTCCAACAACCCGTGCATTTCAAATCTCCCCTCTGATCTGCAAAATACTTACCTCTGGTGTAGAAGAATTCAATTCCTCCAAAGGTTGAGTGCCTAGCATTCGACGTTCGCTTGCATGTGGGCTGGCAGTTCGGTTTACCCCATTGGGAAGCAGTTTACCCTCCCGCCGTAGCAAGGCGCGACGGCGCTGGGGCGTTGTTTGAAAGACAGCCTCACTCGGCCCCCGCTTGTGTTCCTCGATGACGCCAGACGAAGCTGCCATCCATTACTCGGTCCTCCGCAGCGAGCGCTCTGATACACCCATGGAGAAGTTCGTCGGTTTGCCGGGATTTCGATAGCCTCGGCTGCAATCCAGAGGAAAAGTCTGCCGCACCTCTTCCAAGCGGCAGGCCCTCTCAAATTGGTTGGCGCGCTTCAGCGATGGGCATCTGGCGGTCAACGCGTCGCCAGCCAGCACGTAGCATATCGACGGCTTAGACCGACTGCATTGCCGAACACGACCAGTAAACCTTGAACACTTGTCGAACTCCTTCTCATCAGTCGACAGAATCAACTGGGACCGGATTTCGGACATGACGGGCTCCAATGGCAGAGCGTTTGCAAATTTCCTTTCATGAATCGAGAAGGTGATCTAGTTTGCAAGAGACAAGTCAGAAAGTGGGGAGCTTTTCATGCCAAACGACGACGTGGTGCAGCGCGTGTGGTCCGCTATCGACGAGGAACGCGACTGGGTGTCGAAGCTGACGCAGGAGATTGTCCGCATCCCGTCGGTCAATCCGAAGTTTCACCTCGATTCCAAGCAAAACCGAGAAACCGACGTGCAGCGCGTCCTCGACCGCGAGCTCACAGCACTTGGTTTTGAGACCAAGCAGTGGGAAGTTTTTCCCGGCAGGCCCAACCTCGTCGGAAGCATCAAGGGTAGCGAGGACAAAAGCCTTATTCTTTGCGGCCATATCGATGTGGTGCCAGTAGGGGATCCAGCGAGGTGGACAGTCGATCCCTTTGGCGGTGAGATCAAGGACAACCGGCTATACGGGAGAGGGTCTATCGACATGAAGGGCGGCGTAGCCGCATGTGTCGCGGCAGTTCGCGCGATCCGTCACGCTGGCATCGACCTCGAAGGTAGGTTGTCGATGCATGCAGTTGTCGATGAGGAGGCCGGTGGCTTTGGAGCAATGGACGCCGTGAAGCGAGGCGAGTTGGCGAAAGCGGTGCTTGTAGCCGAGCCGACGTGGGGTGACGTATTGCCGGCGGAAGGCGGTCTTGAGTGGGCGAGGGTAACTATACGCGGGCGGACGGCTCATTCGGCGTGGCGTTACAACGAGATATATCCACAGCGGCATGAGGCGGGAAGGCTTGAGCCGGGGATGAATGCGATCGAAATCGCCTCACGGTTCATCTCGGCCCTACGACAGTACGAGCTTGATCGGACGCGCGCGGCCTCTCATCCACTACTTCCAGTCGGGATGAACACGATCAACGTCGGCGTAATCCACGGCGGTGCAGGGCTCGGCGACAACGGGCTTCCTATCACGATGACCAATCCGGCAATCATCCCAGACATCGCCGTCATCGACTTGGACATGAAGTTCCTCCCGTTCGAGACATCCGCCCAATACCGCAAGGACTTCGAGGCTTTTGTCCATCACTTCGCACAGACGGACGCATGGCTTCGCGAACATCCGCCGACAATCCAATGGGAACTCGGCGGGCTTCATTTCCCGCCTCTCAATACAGCGGTGGACCATCCCTTGGTGACGTCGCTCGTCAATCGCAAGGCGCAAACCGGCCGCAAACCTGACATCAAGGGGTTCGTTGCCGTTTGCGACGCCGCCCACTACGCCGGCGCTGGGGTGGACGGTGTGATTTTCGGACCGTCGGGAGACGGGTTCCACGGCGATGACGAGTATGTCGATATCGACTCACTCGTTGAAACGACCAAGGTCATCGCCGCCAGCATTATCGACTGGTGCGGGGTTCGCTAGCTTCGGCTGGTGCACCGGCTACATTGCCTCTCAGTCGGCCCAGCGATCTAAAGATCGTTTGGGCCGCACCCGCAAGACCTGACGGGTACACCAGCATCACCGCGATAATCAGCACTGCGGTGATTATCGGTCGCCAAGCCCCGAAGTCCGCCATCGACTCCGAGAAGATAGTCAGCACGAACGATGCGATGATCGCGCCGTAGATCGTGCTGGTGCCCCCAAGCAGCACCATCGATAGAATGATCGTCGACAGGCTCATGCCGAAAACGTCGGCGGAGGCATTTCGCTGGTAGGCCGCGTAGAACGCTCCTGCAACACCCGTGAAGAAGGCACTGGCAGCGAGCGTGATCACCCGCTGACGGGCGAGGGAAATGCCACGGCTGACCGCATACTCCTCGTTATCCCTGAGAGCGATGATACTCGCGCCGACTTTCGACCGAACCAGCACACGCAGGAAGATCGTGCTCAGCAAGAGGACGCCGAGGGCTATGTAGAAGTAACCGAACTTCTGATCCCTGATCAGGTTGTGACCCGGAATGTACAGGCCTTCGATCCGAACCATGCCTTGGGTGCCACCCGTGATGTCGGACTGGCTGAGAACCAACTGCATCACGAGCTGCGCAAATCCAAATGTTACGAGAATGATGTAGATGCCCTTTAGGCGCAGGATCGGCAAAGTGACCAAGATGGCGGCGAACGTTGAGATGACGCCGCTTGCCGCCAGCGCCAGCCATGGATCCAGCCCGAGGAACTTGGTCAGGAGACCATACGTATAGACGCCGATTCCGAACAGGGCGAGGTGGCCGAAGTTGAAGACACCCCCGTAGCCCAAACTCAAATCCCAGTTGGAGGCAACGATCGCATAGATGAAGGCCATTATCAGAATATGTCGGCTGTAGCTGTCGGACACGAGGAACGGCAGCAGCGCCAACACGGCGAACCCGAGCAACATCAGGACCGCCTCGTCCTGCCAGCGGACTCGGCCAGGGCTTGCGGTGTTTTCGCGATTGAACATTAGGCCAGACCCCGTGTTTTGCTGGAGAACATGCCCTGGGGGCGGATCATAAGGGTAACAATCAAGACCGCGAATAGAAGCGCGGGTGTCCAGTACAGACCGAAATAGTAGCTGCAAATGGCTTCGAAGAAGCCGATAAGGTATGCGGCGAATATCGGACCGGTGATGCTCGAGAGGCCGCCAAAGACGACGACGATCAGCGCCTTGAGGAGAGGATCCGCACCCATCACCGGAGACATGAACCGATAACCTCCCAAGAAAATTCCCGCGAGTGCGGCTAGTCCGGCGGAGATGGCGAAAGCCAGCCCGTAGAGGGCGCGCACGTTCAACCCGACCAGTAGGCTTGCATCCTCGTTTTGCGCAACGGCGCGAAGCGCCAGCCCAAGACGGGTCTTATGAAGGAACAGCCAGAGGCCCAGCAGCACGAACGGCGTGACGAGGATAATTGTCAGCTGATGCAGGGAGATGCCGACACCAAAGATTATGGTATTGCCGTCGCCCAGTGCAGGGAGTTGCTTTGAACGCGGCCCCCATATCTGCAAGGCACCATTCTCGACAAGCGACGCCGCCGCCAGCGTTGTGATCACGACCACAAGAACGATGTTCGGTCTTCCGATGAGAGGGCGGACGACCGTCGCCTGGAGGGCCCAGCCAAATCCAGCCATAAGGAGGACCGAAAGCGGCAGAACCGCAAAGAAGGGGAGGCCGAATTCGGTCAGCTGCCAGGCGACATACGCGCCGAGCATCATCAAAACGCCATGGGCAAAGTTGAATACCCCGATGGTCGTCCAGATAAGGGCCAATCCCACGGCCATCACTGCGTAGAGCGAGCCTTGGAAGAGCCCTCCCGCGAAAATCTGTGCGGCGGCATCCATTGTTTGTATCCTCTCTGGCTACTTGCCAAAGTAAAGCGACATGATCTCGCTGTGGTCCATCGTCTGGCCCGGCTTGATTTCCGCACCGACTTCGCCGTGGTTTATCAGGTACAGGTGCTGACTGAGCTCGAGCAGGAATTCAACGTCCTGCTCCACGCAAATGATGGGAACACCGTGTCCGGATATCCTGATGACAGCAGCGCAGAGCTCCTCCTTGACCTTGGGCGAAAGGCCAAGCGTAGGCTCGTCAAGTATGAGCATCTTGGGGCAGCTCATAAGCGCGGTCGCGATCGAGACCATCTGGCGTTCACCGCCGGAAAGTGTCCTGACTTTCTGTGTCCATCTCTCCTTGAGCTTAGGAAAGATAGAAAGAACCTCTTCTCGACTGGCCGCTTCGCGTTGTCGCGCGGCTTTCGTATAAGCGCCAAGCGAGAGGCACTCGCCGATGGTCAAATCCGGGAAAAGCCGGTTGCCCTGCGATACGTGGATCACGCCAAGCTCGACGATCGCTTTCGGTGAGAGCGTCGTGAGTTCTGTTCCATTGAACGAGATCGACCCGCTGCGCGGCCTCACCAGGCCCGACACAGCCCGTAGAAGGGTCGTTTTGCCATGGCCGTTTGGTCCGAAGAGACCGACGTTGCCATGCGCACCGATTGCCAGACTGATATTGTGCAGAACATTGATGCGGCCGTATCCGCACGTGAGATCGCGGATCTCCAAAAGGTGCGTCATGCGTCATGTCTCCTCGAGCCGAGGTAGGCTTCTACGACACGCGGATCGCCGATGACTTCTCTTGGATCTCCCGACGCAAGGACCTTTCCCTGGTTCAGCACGAGAAGTTGCTGCGAGAGCGTCATCAAGAATGTCAGAACGTGCTCGATCAGCACGATCGTGATGCCTTGTTGTGCTATCTGCTTGATTAGCCCGATCGAGGTCTCGATCTCCGGCTTCGTCAGTCCGGATGCCGGTTCGTCGAGCAAGAGTATCTTGGGCTTCATGGCGACCGCGGTCGCTAGCATGAGGCATTTGCGATCGAACACCGAGAGCTCGTCCGCCAGCCTGCCGAACGATCGCCGGTCCAAGCCCACCAATTCGAGTGCCTCCTCGGCATTCCGGCGATTCACCGCCGAGCTTTGATCGGGTTTGCCGTATGTCGCAGCAAGTACGGCATTCTCGAAGACCGTCAGCTTGTCGAAGCTGGTCTCACGCTGAAAGGTGCGCGCGAGACCACGCCTTGCGAGCTCCGGTGCTCTCATTCCAGTGACCGTGTTACCTTCAAAGATCACCTCGCCTCTGTCTGGCGCAAACGGAATGTTGGTGATTGCGTTGAAGAGCGTGCTTTTGCCGCTTCCGTTTGGGCCCGCGATTCCAAATATGGAACCCGCTTCCACCGTGAACGACACATCATCCAAGGCCTTGAGCGAACCAAAGGCCTTGGAGACGTTCCTGACTTCCAGGAGATTCATCGAGCTTACTTCATCCACGGCTGTGGCTTGAACTCGCCGACTGCATAGGCGTTCGGAGCAATCAGGGTGCGTTTTCCGTCCCAGATCTGGAAGAACGTCAGCGGAATGTAATCGTCACCCTGCATTGCCAGATGGGTCGCAGGATCGAACTTCAGGCGGCCCGCCACCGTCTGCTTGTCCGTTTCCCCGATCGCCTTCTCGATAGCGGCGTGATCCGTTGGATCGCCGACCTTCTTGAGGGCGTCGTAGTAAACGTTGACGATTTCATAGAGAGCGACGCCATATGTGCCGCTTTCCACACCATACTTGTCCTTGAACTTCTTGCCGACCTCTTCCGCGCGTGGGTTTTTCGGCGACACGAGCGATCCGCCGAGCAGGTTATAGATAACCCCGTTCGACTTTTCCTTGGTCAGCTCAACGAACTCCGGTACGCTGGGAGCGTATTGGAGAAAGACGAGGCTGTTCGTCGGTTGTTCAAGGAATTGCGTCAGGAACGCGGCCGAATTGCCGGAGAGGTAGTCCGTGTTGATCACCACGTCCGGCGGGGCCTGACGAACCTTTGCGAGGATCGACCGCCAATCCGTCACTTCGCCGAATGGCACCATCTCGTCAACGGTAAGCTTCCAGCCTTTTTCTGCAAACGTCTTCTTCATGCCCTCCGAGATCGTCTTGGAATAGGCGTTGTCCGAAGACACCATAGCAACGGTCTTGTTCGGCAGCTTGATCTTGCCGTCTGCGGCCAGCTTCTCGATGTAGGTGGTCACATCGGTATTGTAGGCGTCGAACGACGGCGTCCAAGACCAGCAGCAATTGTACTTGCCTGGGTCCGGCGCGATGATATCGCGCGTCTGCTGCGATGTGGCCGCGATCACATACGGCATATCCGCCTCGGCCATCGTGTCGATTTCGAAGTTCGTCAGACTCGCGTACCCGGTCAGCATGAAATGCACGTCGGGATCGCCGATCAGGCGTTCGACTGCACTCGTCACATTTCCCGCAGATTGATCTTTGACGTCACCGACTACGAGCTCGAACTTCTCGCCTTTGAAGCCCCCTGCTGCATTCAGCTCATCGACGGCAAGCTGCGCGCCGCGTTGAAACTCCTGCCCGTCAGCACTTGCGGGACCGGTGAGGGGAGCGAGAAGGCCGATCTTGATAGTCGCAGCGTGCGCGATCGAAGAGGTGGACGCCAATGCCGCAGCTAGCGCTGTGCCCAAGAGGATAGTCTTCCAGCGTGTCGAGATATCGATGCTCATCTAAGGTTCCCTTTTATGATTGGCTTTTTTCAATATAAGCACGCCTCTGAAATTATGAAAAGAAGATTTCATTGACGAGTTGAGTAGAATTCGTAACGTGTCGGCCAAACTTGCGGAGAGGCAAATGGCAGACGACGTGAAAAAGCTCGAAACATCGCATGGCACGATTGCTTATCGTGAGAGTGCCGAATCCGGCATCCCATTGTTGATGATCCATGGAAACAGTAGCAGTAGTGCCGTCTTCAAAAATCAGCTGAACGGCGAGGTCGGCTGGAAGTTTCGCGTAATCGCGCCGGACCTCCCTGGGCATGGCGACTCGTCCGACGCGCTTGATCCCAAACGCACGTACAGCATGGAAGGGTACGCTGACGCTATCACGGAGTTGCTGGCGAAACTCGGCATCGAAGAGGCCGTGGTTTTCGGATGGTCACTGGGCGGTCATATCGGTCTGGAAATGATATCCAGATTTCCGGGAATGACCGGCCTGATGATCACAGGCACCCCTCCGGTCGCACCTGACGAAATAGCAAATGGTTTCAAACCAAGCGAGCACATGCATCTGGCTGGTCAGCAGGATTTCACACCCGCAGACGTGGAGGCATATGCGCGAAGCACTTGCGGCGAGCCATTCGAGGCCTTCTTCCTAGACGTCGTCGGGCGTACGGATGGCCGAGCAAGGCGGAACATGTTCGAGAGCTTTGGAAGCGGCACGGGCGACAATCAGCGGGAGATCGTGGCCAAAGCGACGCTTCCTATCGCTGTGGTCAACGGGGCAGACGAGCCTTTCGTCAACCTCGACTTCGTGTCGGGCGTGGAGTTCGGCAATCTCTGGGAGGGGAAGACCTACCGGATCGAGAATTCCGGTCACGCTCCATTCTGGGATCGCCCCACGGAGTTCGATCCCTACCTGTTGCGGTTTGCGAACGCGGTTTCGCGATAGCGCGCCCGCGTTATGTCAGCGACCTGAAAAGGTGGTCCGCCCATCTCGCCTGTCCGTCGGCGGACCCGATCAGATCCTGCCGAATCTCGACAAGGACCGCGTCCAAGCCGCGGTCCTCGCCGTGGACGGGAATAGCATAGTCGCTCGTCCGCTCGATCACGTAGGGCACGTTCGCACCAATGTTCAGTCCGGTGACGCGCTTGAGACGATCAATGAGATCGACTCCAAATTCCGCCGACTTGTCAAAGAGTATGCCCGCATCCCACGGGCGCGCCTCGCCAAGGAATACCGGCGTGAAGGAGTGGATCGCGACGATCTTCGTGGGTCGTCTATCTTTTTCACGGCGATCCAAATGTGCAGACACCGCCGCCTGAAACGGCGTGAATATTCGGTCGATCCGTAGTTGACGATCCCCGGGGCTGAGGTGGACGTTACCCGGGACATCAGTAGCTTCCGACCGGACCGGGATGCTCGTCGCGCTTTCGATCGGCCGGTTCAGGTCAATCAGAAGCCGCGAATATTTTCCGATGAAACAAGGGGCGTCCAGTAGAGCGGAGAGGGATCTGCTGACCGACTCCGCACCGATGTCCCAGGCGATATGCCGCTCTAGCTCGATATCCTCAAGACCAAGTCCGTCGAAGCATTCCGGGATGTGGTTGGATGCATGTTCGCAAATGAGCACGATGTCCGAACGACCGCCGTCGTTAAGCACCTCTACCGGCTCGGGCCAGTCATCAAACTTCGATTGCAGGGTACTCAATAGACCGCCCTATAACGAGCGCATATCGACTCTTCATCGAGCTCATCAAGCAATTGCATTTCGAAGGCCTTCAGGCCGAGGAACGTTTCCAGAAAGACATCGGAAAACCAGGACGTGACCACTGTATCCTTCTTGAGTTCATCGAGCGCACCAGCCAAGCTCTGTGGAAGCCGGCGCAAGCCTCTCTCGGCGCGCTGCTGTTCGGAAAGCTCTTCAGGGTCGCCAGCGTGTACTGGCGGGCATGGGAGTTTCTCCTTGAGGCCTTCAAGCCCGGCGCGGACGATGGCTGCGAGAGCCAGGTATGGGTTCGCGGTAGCGTCGGCCGCCCGATACTCGATGTTGAAGCTCTTGCCGGGATCGCGGCCGTCGATCGTTACCGTCGGACAAATCCGCAGTGTCGCCTCACGGTCCTTGTCGCCAAGCCAAGTGTATGCTGAGCTCCAATTGTGCGGCTTCAGCCTGTAATAGGACGATACGCTGGATGCGGTAAGAGCTGTTATTGCCGGCAGGTGCCGAAGGACGCCAGCGCAAAATGAAGCGGCCTCACCCGAAAGCCCAGACGGCCCGCGGGGATCGTAGGTTACCGCTTTGCCATTGGAGTCGACGAAGCTGAAATGGATGTGGACACCGTTCCCAACGGATGAGAGCGTCGTCTTGGGAGCGAACGAGGCTTTCCAACCTCTGTTCCGCGCTATCTCCCTAACCATTTCACGCAAGGCCACCGCGCGATCCGCCGCAGCAACACCGCTCGCGGGCGCATTCGTCACCTCGAACTGATCTTCGCCGTACTCGGATATGATCACTTCGGGGTCAAGACCCGCTTCCTCAGTCGCTGCCATCACCTGTGATGCAAAACCTTCCGCACGCCTCAAGCCAGCGAACGACATCACATGCTCTTTGGGAAGGGCCGCCCCCAGAAGCTGAAATTCGTGTTCAAAGGCCGCGACGATAGAGAGCCCGGTCTGAGCCTTGAGATCGTTCAGTGCGTTGACGAGAATTGTCCTCGTGCAACACGACCAGGGTGATCCGTCGAGTTCTACGAGATTGCCGGGAACCAGGTCGAAGGCGGTCTCGGAGCCGGTATTGGAAGTTCGGAAGCGGGCATCCGCGTCGGGCAACAGACGTAGATCACCGGACGAACCCCATGGGTTGGGGTGGGCGATCACATTGAATGGCGTCAGAGACAGGTTGGCTTGCAGCCAGCCGACACCGCCCGTGACGGCCTTCTCGAACGACTCGCGGGCAACAAAGCGACCTCTGGTAACTCCAGCGAGATCGGTCGTAACAATCCCGGTCAAAGCGGTAGGGTTGCTCATGATGATACCTTTGTTGAGAGTCGCTCCACCACCGTATTGGTGTTGGCCACCCAGCAGTAACCGCCGAACGCCTTGAGTGCCGTGTCATGGCGCTCCTGAGAGGACGCTGCGCAGGCATCTGACACACAGGTGACGTAGTAGCCTCGGTCCGCAGCGTCACGGACCGCCATATCGACGCATTGGTCGGTCATTATTCCGGAGATGATGAGATAGCGGACGCCGAGGTTCTTGAGGACGTAATCGATATTCGTGGAGTTGAAGACGCCCGACGACGTCTTGGGGATCAAAATTTCGTCGCCGACCGGACCAAGTTTCTCCGGTGGGAGGCCCGCCGGGTTGCTCGGCGGTATGTGTATAGGCGTCAGCTTGTGATCGAGCGAACGGTCGCGACCGTCCTCCGTCAGGCTCTGGATAATCGTGTGCACCACCTCGATGCCATTCGACCTCGCCGCCGCAAGCAGCAGCTCGTTGTTCGGGATCGTAAGCGAGGCAGTCTGCCGATAGAAATAATGGTCAGGACCTCTCTCCGGATGATCGGGGTCGAGGCCGGGTTCGAGCCATATGCGCTGCATGTCTACGAGTAATAGCGCTGTTTCGCTTGGGACATATGGCGCGTCTCGGCGGAGAAGTTGGCTAGGCATTGTTTGGGCTATCTTTCTTGCGCTTCGGTCCAGGCTGAGACGATGTCTCGGTGATGTCGTCCCCATCCACAGTTACCCCGTTTCGCGCTCTGACCGCTTCGAGGTTCTCCACGCGTCGACGCGTGGTGTCATCGAGTGAGGCCAGTATCTGGGCGACAAGCGCCTCGATCTGCGCAACTGCCGGGGCGAGCGTGTCGTAAGGGGAGGGGACGTCGAGCGGACATATGATAGTTACCTCCGCGTGCTCGGCGATCGGCGACAGCCATTGGTCCGTGAAGAGAATCACAGTCGTCCCTGTCTCGGCTGCTTGGGATGCGAAAGCTACCACGTCGTTCTGATAACGACGGTAGTCGAACACGATGAGGACGTCTCGTTTACCGTAGTCGACGAGGATGTCGAATGACTGAGCCGAGACGATGCCGATGTCGTGCACATTCGGCCGGAACTGCGAGAGGTAGCCCGCCAGCATGCCGGCGATGTGGCGGCTAAACCGTCCTCCAACTAAACCCACACGGCCTTTGGCTTCCATGATGATCTTGGAAACCTTGTCGTAGGTATTGGCAGGGGTCGCGCCTATCGTTCTGTCGATGGTCTCCGAGACCGCATGAAGGTAAGCTTCAGCGATGCCTTGCGAGCTGTCTCGGGGGCGTTTGGTCTCCATCATCAGCAACGGAGAGTGTAATCTCGCCTCCACCTCGGAGAGGAGCCGCTTTTGAAGGTCGGGGAAGCCGTCAAATCCGAGCTTGACTGCCAAACGCACGACAGTAGCGTCACTCACACTTGCTTTCTTTGCCAGATTGCTTGCCGTGCCAAGGCCCGACGCCGGGTAGTCGGCCAGGAGAATCTGGACGATCTTTTCCTCTGACGGGGTGAGCGTCAGTTTTTGATTGAGCAACAATGTTCTGATGTCTGCCACGGCCTCTCCTCATGAAGCATGCTTTGCGAGATACAGGAAAAATAACCATTGTGAAAGAAATATTTCATAGCACCGGTGGCGCTAGCACGGGCACTTCGCCCAAACGTCGAATGAGGATTGTAGGCTGACGGGCTGCTGATGGGCTCAAGTTTTAGCTGAAGGTCTCTATCCGAGCAGAGTCTCGATCTTTGCAGCGGATGTTCACTTTGGTGAAGGTCTCTCGCACCACTTACTGGATCGTTCCTAGCATAGTTGCGTGCTCACCGCGGTAGCCATGCACTTCATGAGTTGCGATGAGATCCAAGCATGCGAGTGCGTACCGTTGGCCAACTTTCGGCTTCAGCTATTCCGTGGAGAGATTCGCTTCCTGCACTTGTGACCGAGCGGGAGATGCTTTGATATCGGCGTTGCCGGATATTGAAGACACTAGGATGGTGCTGTAGCGCCTGCTCCACTCGGTAAGGCGTTCACCCACGTAAACTTGGTTGAATGGTAGGACGCAGCCCGCGGCAACGAGGTCGCTTCCCACGGTCGTGGCTAAATCGACGATCGCCGCAGTCACTTGATTTTTTCTCGCGGAGGCTTCGGTATTCACGAAGATTGCGTTGAGCGATGCGACCGCTGTCAACGTTGCAGGAATTGCGATCGACCCGTATTTCACCACCTTGGATCGGCCCTCGTCAATGATCAGATTGTTTGCCAGGGCTGCGTTAATGAGGGTGACTGCTAGCGACAAGCCGATGGTAATGACGGAGAATAATACCTGGTTTCCCTGTATTTGATCGACGACAGCACTGGCGCTGCTCTGATCAGCCTCCATACGGGAAACTAGACCTTCAATATTGGTGTAAATCAACCTCGTCACGGGAGGTACGTCTGTGCGGCCAGAAGCTTTCACGGGTCCGTAGCAGACGTTTACCCAGTTCTGGATCGCGTCCAACGGCTGCCCGCGCGGATACTCACGCTTGGGCGTACCGAACACATTATCGATTGCCGACGCCAGCAGGGGGGCACGGTCCTTATATGCATTGGAGGGTACGACGAAGTGGATTGCAGTCATTATCAGCAGGCCGATGACAAACAACCCGCAAATGACGCCAATGACCTTCAGCCATACGCTAATTAGACGACTCATCCCATCGCCCCCTCCGGACCCTTGACGACACTACTTGATCAGAAACGAAATTCAACCTGACCGATAGCAGTACGATCTTGACTCGCGTGACGTCCCTCCGCCGAGACTAGCCGCGCAGCCTCCGCCTTATCATGCAGGGCCTATGGAGTAGAGGGCCTTCAGCCCGGCAGAGAAATCGCGGTAGAAAAACACCAGGTCCCGGATCGGGTAGATTTACCGGGAAAGCAGAGTGTCGACACTCGGGAAGTCTGCTTTGATGGCTGCCTCGTTCATGGCCGGAAAAACGATATCAAGCGCCGAGCCGCCGGTAAGCAGTAGCTCGCTGCACTCTTCCCTGTCGTGACTTACATCATCGGGGATTCGGCAGTAAACGCCGATTGGCTGAATAACGGAATTAGCGAAGTCCTCGAGTATTTGGCCGAAAGCGGCCCGCCAGATAGCTGACGGAGCTGCCTGGCGGAGTCGTTTTACCCTCTGTTCACCGCGAGACTGTGAGCTTTACGCTGCCGCGATTGTTCTCGTAGGTCTGCCAAGCGTCATTGGCAAACGCGAAGAGATAGCCGCTTTTCTCGGGTGTCCACGTGCAACCTGAGCCAATTTTGAAGACTTCGTGATATCCAGTCTTCTGGTCAGGTCGCGGGATATCAAAGAGTCCATTTGCAATCGCGCCAACCAGTGCGAACCATTCGATTTTTTCCTCTCGCCGCGTGCACCAGAAATCCACCTGATTGTTGCCGGCTAGCCGTTTATAGATCGACTCGGTCTTGCCAAGGATTGAGGAGGCCACGTGGACAGCTTCGCCAAGTTGGAATTTGCCGTCCTCGGTTCCGTCTGGGCCACATACGATGCTTCCGTCCATCCATGTGCCGCTTGCAGCGAAGTGGTAGCGGACGCCCTCTTCGAGATAGATGCCAGTACTGTTCCATTTCTCGCGGGCGAAAACGTCGACAGTTTCCTTCTCTCCTGACCCAATTATTCGTGTTTTCCAGTAGTCCCCTTGAGCTAAAGGCGAATTACCATTTCGGTCTCGGCCTGATTTGTGAATAGCGGTACTATCTGCGGCGAAACGCGGTACGCTACGGGGCCGGGTCTTGAGAGCCTTGAAAACCCCGCAGACAGAATTATGGATTATGCCCAATTGATCAGGCGAAAGTTGACTGGTGACGTTCTGTCTAAACTTCAGCCCGAGAAGCTCCGCTTCGCCTATCATCCATAGCAGCGCGCCATCAGAAAGTCCGCATCTGTTGTACCCGCCTCCAACATCTCCGTGAACACCTGGAAACCAGATCTGCTGGACGGAATCGCGTCCTTCGACGTTGGTCCAGAGTGTAGGCTTGAAGCTCTGACGCCTTTCGTCGAGCGCCACGGCATGACGAGCGTTTGCAACTACAGGACTGAGTTGGGTATCATGAAAATTGTGCTTGGATGGATCGTCAATCAATTCGAGGAAAGCCATGTCCTCGGGAATTCCGAGCGCCCCTACAGTGTCCCACACGCCGATAAACTCAATACCGATGGAATGCTTGACTTTGCTGCCGGTTTTTACCCCGTGGAACGGCAGCTTCCGCGTCGCGCTGAGCGGTTTTGCGTCTTTCTCCGGCAGCCTGTAGTGAGCAAATAGTTCATTGATGTTACCCCAAATCGCCGGCTCGTCCATCCTTCGCACATCGAGCAAACCGCAACGAGAAATCATTCCGCCGAGGCTCCGAACCGTGTAAGCTCCGCGGCTGAAGCCGAAGAGCCAAATTTTGGCGTCAGGGACATAGTTGCGTGCGAGCCAATTGTAGGCGCTAACGACGCTGTCGTCCAAGCCGTTTCCTAGTCCGCCGCCCGCAATGCGGTTCCACCACCCGCCATCCGTCCCGACGCCCGGGTGATAATAGACACGTTGCTCGTCGCCATCCATGTCGGATGGCGCAAGTGCGTTACGCAATTTGACAACGTTAGTGGGAGCCGCGATGCCCTCGTCCTCCTGATCTGGCGTGTTCCATGTGCCATCGCAAAAAACTATCAAGTGCATGTCGGGGTCCGCCGAAAGATATGTACCAGGGCCAAACGTTTTAAGGGTGACGTGATAGTCCGTATAAGCCCTTGAAACGGTCGTTCTCCGATCGCTCGACGAGATCGGCCCAAGAATATCGAAAGGGCGATACGACGGAGGGGTAGGGCCCCCGATTGCCTTCAACGGTCCAAAGGACACCGTTGAGAAAGCTGTGGACGAGGCCCACATGTCCCATCCAACTTGTCTTTTGGGGCTTCGCTGGGTCGACACGCCTCCATACAATGATATCGCCTGGTTGCGGCGGATTAGACATCGCTGCGTCGTAAGCGTAACCGAGGTCTTTCATTCGGTTGTGGATCGCTTGAGCCCCAACCAAATAGCCGAATGCCCCATCGTGTCCGAGCGCTTTTTTGAAGCAATAACTTACGAAGCCTGCACACCAGCTCGAGCCTTCGTCCACCCCGTTGAGGTACCGGCGAATGTCCGGGCCATGGTTGTCAGAACCTTTCTCGCCACACCGTGCCTCTGCCTCTCCGAGTGCGATGGAGAGCGCTTCTCGACCCGCTTGACTACCGCCAGGTGGCACAGGTGGAAGTTCGACCGATGTTTTGACGTCAAGCTTCTGTTGCCCGAGTGCTGCATCAATGGCCCAAGTGGTGTTCGGTCCTACTTTGCCATCGACCTTCAATGGTTGGCCGGAAGAATCGACATTTGCTGACTGCAATGCCTCGACGCTCCGCTTAACTGCCGTCGTGAAGCGATCGGTGGGCTCAAGGCCGAAGTCGAGTCTCCTGAGTTTTTCAACGACTTGGCGCACCTCTAAAGCACTGTCTCCGAGTTTGAGCATGCTTCCCCCCTTGGAACGTTATGCTGTTCCTTGAAAATCGTTGAGATTTGCGGCCCGCGTTGAAGTCGATCGAATTTCCGATCCCTTACCTGCGGTAATAGATTTCAGAATTGCAATTTAAGCAAGTAATGGCGGGTTTGGGGCGCCGTTCAGACGTCTGAGATGTAAGCACCATAAGTTGTTGAAATATCGTGGAATTATACCTTAGAGCAAAATCGCACTTGATGCCCGCTAAGTCGAAAGACTTAGACCCGAGGGCCATGTTGGCTGCGCCGATACTTTAAAAGCTTCCGTTCAAGGCCAGCTCATCGCTGCACGAGCAGGTTACGTTTCTATTTTTTTGCTAGCAACCAATAGTACGTGAGAATATACCAAAGTAAATTTCTGACAGGAGAAAAGTTATGTGCGTGATACGAAGCGATGCTTGGTCCGCCCGGATGCTTGTCGCCTTTGGTCTTTTGGCTGTGACGTCGACGCCGTCCGTGACCGGTCCATTGGATAACTCCAGGCCGTCAGGGCCCGTGACCCTACTCGTAAAATGTCAGCCCGCTATCGGCGCTTCAGGTGCGGTTGTCGGATGCAAGACCAAGCCCGCTACCAAAAACGTTTTCCAGCAAGGACAAGATCGTAGCGGCACAAACAACCGCTCCGGACAAAGTGCCGGTGGCTCTCGTTCGACTGGTCGCTCCGCCAGCCCATCGTCGATGGGGGCAAGCAGCAGTCCGATGGGTGGCACCTCTTCTCCGATGGGCAATTGAGCTTTGAGGGACGCCGGCCGCGATGGGGATAAACAGGGCAATTTGTGTCGGGATCAATCGGTATGACAATATCAAGTCACTCGAGTTCGCACGACAAGACGCCGAAGCACTAACGAGCTTTTTTAAGAGCGCAAGGTTCTCAGACGTCGATCTATTCTGTGACGGTGCCGAACCGATAAAGGCTGATTTCGGCCATCCCCTTCAGGCCGCCCCAACCTTTATAAACTTGCGACGCTTTCTCCGCGTACGTTTCGATCAGTCGTTCCTTAATCCAAGTGATAACCTGTGGTTCTTTTTCGCTGGTCACGGGAAACGGATAGGGGAAGTGGACTATTTGCTCCCGTCGGACGTCGATCCGGGTAATGTCGACGAGACTGCGATACCGGTTAGAGATGTCGTGGAGAGGTTGCGTAGAAGCGGTGCCGGAAACATAGTGCTGTTGCTTGATGCTTGCCGAAACGAGGGCGCTCGAGATGGGCAAGGCGCGGGCCTCGAAAAACTCAAGGGTACAGTTACGCTGAGCTCTTGCTCTGCGTCGGAGTTCTCATACGAGATTCCGGAATTGGGCCACGGCGCTTTCACCTACGGATTGCTGGAGGCTTTGGCGCTTACTGGAAAGCACAATTGTGCTACGGTCGAAAGACTAGACAGCTACCTGCAGAGGCGTGTGCCGGACGTTTGCCGTCAATATGGCAAGCCAATTCAAACTCCTTGCACTTACGCAGAGCCGCTTTCAAAGCAAAAATTCATCCTACTTCCTTCCGCCGCGGAGCCCGGCGACCTCGAGCCACTGAAGCTTGACGCGTTTCAAGCAGAGGCGACTGGAGACCTTCCGCTAGCGCTTCAGTTATGGTGGCGTGTTCTGGCAGTCGATCCCGCGGATGCGACGGCACAGGCGGCGATCCTGCGCATTCCTGGCAAGCTCCGTGGAAAGGATGGCGATAAAGCGACACCCGAGTCTGGGGCCAGTTGGCTGGACAGACTCCGCGCCCCGCTATCGATTGTGAGCAGACGGCAACTTCTTGCGGGTCTGGGACTGGCAACTATCGTCATCGCCGGTTCGACCAAGTTGGTCGGGTGGAAAAACGGGAAGGTAAAGGCTCCAGCGGTGAACGTCATGACAACCTATGTCGACGTTGAAACCGTTGATGCGGAGGGCAATCCGCTTGCTGCTGTCACGCAAAGGATAAAGTCATTTGCCGAGGATGTCGGAGCTGAGACCGCGATCGAGATGAGTATGTTGCCGGGCGGCGACTTCCAGATGGGTGCGGCAATTGGAGAGTGGCCGAACAAGACTGCCGAGAGCCGCAGGTCATTTCCAATACACATCACACCGTTCGCCATCAGCCGGACGGCTATTACCCAACAGCAATGGCTTTCAGTTTGCGATCGTCATCCTGAAACTTTGAGATGGCCGCTTTTGCCGGAGCCGTCTTCTTTCGAAGGGAAAAACCTGCCAGTGGAGACGATCTCGTGGCAGGAGGCAGTTGAGTTTTGTGATCGCCTTAGTGCGATTACCAAACGCAGATATCGACTGCCCACTGAAGCGGAATGGGAGTACGCCTGCCGCGCTGGTACCACAACGGCATTTCATTTCGGACCGACAATTACAAGCACTCTGGCCAATTATTGTGGTGAGGGTGGCGCTGTATGCGGTACTAGCTTTAGGCGAGACGTTGCGACACTCAGCTATGATGGCGTCGATTATCCATCGGGCAAGTACGCTGGTGGGCCACCTGGAGTGTTCAAGGGCGAGACGATGCCCGTAGCTTCTTATCCACCCAACGGCTTCGGTCTTTTCGATATGCACGGGAACGTGTGGGAGCACTGCATGGACAAATGGGCTCAACGACTTGACTGGTTGCCAAGCGACGGAACCGCCTTTCAGCCTGAGAACGGCGATATGCGTGTTTTGAGAGGTGGCGCTTGGTCGCACAATCCCGCTCTGTGTCGATCTGCGTCCCGCGATCGGATGCCTCAAGATTCGAGCGGGTGGGAAGGGCGGGTTGGCTTTCGTGTCGTTTGTGAAATCGAGGACAGTTAGACATGGATAAAGATATATACGTGATCACCTCATCTACCATCTCGGAAAGCGGGATAAGAAGCGGCGAAGACATCGGGGGTGGCTTTGGTGCTGGACCAGTAGCGACAGGTTCGAAGCTCGTGAAGGTCAGTTCAGACATGCTCCGAGAGCAATTTGCTCATCTGGCCGAGGTGGTCGAGTATGTGTTCGATCGCGCGACACCTGCGGTCCACCTTGAACAAATCGAGTTATCGATCGAGATCACTGCGGAGGGTAGAGTGGGATTGCTGGGCACGGGGACAAGTGCAGGCGGGAGCGGAGCGATCAAAGTCACGTTCAAGCGGAACGAGTCTACAGACCAGTCAAAAAAATAGTTCTAGGTGAACAACGAGCGACGACAGAGTAAGTAAGTCGGCTTCGCCGGCCGCCGCTCCGAATGGCGCCGGCTGACGACCGACGCTCGGTTCAGCTTTTGCAACGGTTTGCATATTGGTTTTTCCTATGAGATACATTTCATTATGTAATTCGGAACTATTAGAGGATATCGCAGGGCGATGTGTTAGAGGTTAAAATAGCTGTGCCGAATTTATAATTCGGAAAAATAGTTTTTCTACATTAAGGCGACTTTTATTGTCACGATGCATTCAAGGCTTGACATAATCATTACTTTGGAGTGAATTTCTATTATTTAAAAAACACGCTGAGGTTTTGGTAAAAGTCTCTGTAAAATGGGCGGTCCTGCCCAATACAACAAAAGCATACCCTTTAGCCTTGTTTCGTCGAGAGCAGCCCCACAAAGGCGCACGGGTTTCGCGTACGTGAAATGCCGAGTGGGCTTTGGTCGCAAGCGAGAAAATCTCGCATTAAAGGAACTCGGACTGCTGGGTAAGCCGACACTGGACGAGATACTCAACGATTGTGGTTTCGAGAAACAGCTGACGTAAGCCTTATGCTTTCTGCATTTCGGCACAAACGTTATTCCTACTGGAGGGGCGGGCTTGTCATTAAAAGCATCCAGGCAGCAGGACCTAGCTGTTCTGCATCCGGTGATTAGGGAAAGCGTCAAACGAGTTCAGGAACAGCTGGACGAAGAGAAGCTTCCTTTTAGAGTCTTTGAAGCCTACCGGACGCCAGAGCGCCAGCGCCTTCTTTACCGCCAGGGGCGTGATGTCCCCGGCGACATCGTTACAAAGGCAAGGGCTTGGGATTCTTACCACCAGTACGGTCTTGCCGTGGATTTTGTGCTCTACATCAGTGGTTCATGGAGTTGGAAAAGCACTGGGCAGTACGCTAAGATGTGGCAGCGCCTTCACGTGATCGGCAGACAGCACGGGCTGGAACCACTTAGCTGGGAGTCTCCGCATCTCCAGTACGCAAAAACCTCGATCGATAAACTAAAGGCAGGTGACTACCCGACTGGCGGCGACGAAGCGTGGGCTGAACAGATAGCCGCCGCCATCGCGGGCTGGGCGGGCGAAGAAGATGCACCACCTGCTCCACGAGGCGCAATTTTGCGGCCGGCTATTGAGACGAACTTCGATGATGACGAGAGCGATGTTCAAACCTTTGGAAGCGTTTCCGACCCGAAAGCTTCTGGCTTCCAGTCGAGACCGGAATTAGGGCTGACGGAAGACGTCATTCAGGGAGCTCAAGCTTCGGACCGACTGTGGGGCGTTCCAGCGTCTGTGACGCTTGCACAGTTCATACTTGAAAGCGCTTTCGGTAAGAAGATGCCACCTGGCTCGAACAACCCGTTTGGGATTAAGGCGAAAGGCGATCAGCCGTTCGTCAAGGCACGCACCATCGAGTACGTTCACGGACGCGAGCAAGTCGCGTATGCAAATTTCCGGAAGTTCTCGAGTTTTGACGAGGCATTCGCACAACACGGGCGGCTTTTCGCTACCTCTTCCCATTATGCCGCCGCAATGTCGGTTAGAGACGATCCTCTGGCATTCGCCAACGCGTTGACAGGAATATATGCCACCGATCCCAAGTATGGCTCCAGTTTGATTAAGCTGATTGGACAGTACGAGCTGACCAGTTACGACGTCTCAACGTCGACAGGAGCGGCATCAGTGTCGATACAGGAGACATCAAGGAGGAACATAAAAGGCCGAGCGGCGCGAAATTTGGCGACGAGGGCGAAGCGGTTCGCGCGCTCCAGCAAATGCTCAAGACCGCTGGATACAGCGTGGGCGCGGTCGACGGTAAATTCGGTAGTCTGACGCGAGGGGCTTTACTCGCGTTTCAGGCAGATAACGGAATACAGCCGACAGGTCTCGGAGATGATAAAACGGTTGCCGTTTTGAACAAATCTCCACCTAGACCCTTAGACCGTGAACGCCTGAGTGCCACTGAAAACGACCTGAAGGAGCGGGGGTCAAGGACGGTTATCGAAGCCAAACGAACCAAGCTTCTTGGCTGGATCACGGGTATTCTCGGAGCGGTTGGCATCGGTAACAGCGCGGTGGTGAATAGCTCGGGCTCCAACGCGACGGCCGCGCCGGGACTTGAAGCGTTCCTGACTGACCTACAGACGTTTCTGGCGAATCCCACATCGCCTACCAGCATTGCTCAGCTAGGAGAAATACGGCAGAACGCCGCAGCGGTAGCCGAGGCAGTGAAAGCATTTAAAGACTCCGACTTGCCGACTGTAGTTCAGAAACTCGAGCCCCTCTTGTCCAGCGTTGCGCCAGCTTACACTCTCCAAACGACGCGAACTGTATTCGATCTCATTACGCCAATCTTTCAAGGAAGCCCGAATCTGGAGCCTGTGGCACAAGGGCTGGCGTCAATCGCAGCTAGCTTTCTCATTACGCCAATCTTTCAAGGAAGCCCGAATCTGGAGCCTGTGGCACAAGGGCTGGCGTCAATCGCAGCTAGCTTTATTCCAGGTCTCGGTGGATCGGTCGCGTCAATCGCGATCGGTTTTATAGCACATTACCTCGGATCCAAGATATCGCAGGCAAGGGTCCAAGAGCACCGGGAAGGTAGTAATCTCGACAGATAGGCGTCCGATTGTTGCCCTAAAAAAATGTAGAGAACCACGAGAAACCATCTGTCAAAAACGGGGAAGCGTATGGCTTCGAGTGAAATGAAAGCGTCAGAACCGCCTTCGGGATCGGAACTGTTGAACCTGTATGTCCATCAGCACAGCATGGCTGACAAAAATTTAGCTGTTGAGAGAGATATAACGGTAAAAAACTATCTCGCGCTAGGATCCGTCTTGCTCCTTCAGACGGGCTTTTTCGTCACTGCGCTAAAGTTTTACGTCGTGTTCATTGCGTGTGGCCTCGCGATTTTATCTATCTCTCTCGCCGCGAGGGCGATGGTGATATTCTATGGGAAATACAGCGTCCGCCTCTTCTCGATCGCGTCCATCTATCGAAAAGCATATCTCCGTGGAAAGGACGGGACGCACATCATTGCAAAGATCGAGGAGTTGCGCGACGCAGGAGGATTGCCAAACGCCGAAAAACTCTCCCTCAAGGAATTCCTCACTGCTAACGGAGCCCTTGCCACGATCAATTCTCTTCCAGCGGTGGTCGGCCTGTTACTCGTCATCTTAGGTGCGCTCTTCTGGTTTTGGGATATTGATCCGTCGATGCTGTGTAAGCGGACCGCGTAGTTCCGCAGGGCTCTGCGGCAAACACCTTCGCCAGTGGTTTTGAGGCGTCAATGCTAATGTCAGCACCAGTTCAAGTGGTGACTTGGTGCCTCAGCTTAGATCATCTCATGCTGGGAGTGTCAGGGGAGCGGTCGATCTTGGCCGACGACGCCGAAGTACGTTGAAGACAAGCCGAAGCTGGAGTTGCTATATGGCCGACGGCGATGTGAAGCCTGCCTCGCTCACACAAGGTGCTGTTAGCGATGGCGATGGTCTTCGCTATCCAGCTTAGTGGCATCCCACCTCCTTAATCGGGGTAGTCAACGAGCGTCCGGCATAGGCGGCACGTCGGGGAGCAAATGCAGGCGATGTACGGCGGCTTGACTACGTTGATCTCAGACCTGACGCGGTCGAGCGGTTTGCAAAGCCTGTCGATCTCCGATCGTAGTGTATCCACCTTGGCAGCATGTGATTTGACGCGCTTGAGGAAGTCGCGGCCGTCGAACTGCACGGACTCCAGTCCCTCGACATCCTCGCCAGTGACATGGGTCTGCAGAAACCCCTTCGCCTGGGTCTTCGTCAGCTTCTCTGCGTCGCCGCCGTTATGTCCTGCGATCCTGGAGAGCGCGTCTTCACCGACGGGTGCACGGCTTCGCAAGACTACGATGCTGGAGGTGTTAGACAAGCCGAAGAGACGGCGCGGGAAACACGCAATGGTATCGAGATCGGGTCCTGGCGCGGGGAGAGACCAGCCAAGGCGAGATCGTGTTTAGGCGAGGGTCGTTTGTTGCCGTCCCCCATCGGCATGTCGCCGAGCACAGCGATCATCTTCCGGCACTTTTCCTTGGCGCTTATTCAGTGGCGGCCATCGGCGTGCTTTCAGGTACGCCGCGCACTATCAGGGGATGGGAGGCCTGCTCACCTCTCGGTTGAACAATGAAATAGCTGGCCTATCTCAACGACACTCGGATGAGGAGAAAACTCTAGTGGTTGTCGAAAAAGAACTGATTGCGAAAATTACTTGGCGGTTGATGCCGTTCCTTGGGCTGCTTTACCTTATCGCATACATCGATCGCCAGAACGTCAGCTTTGCCAAGCTCGAAATGGTGGATGCGCTAGGCATGAGCGAATACGCATATGGTTTGGGCGCGTCGCTGTTTTTCATCGGCTATTTCATCTTCGAGGTGCCGAGCAACCTTCTCCTAGATCGGTTCGGCGCGAGCAAGTGGTTCGCCAGGATTTTGGTCTCATGGGGCCTCGTCACTATCGGGTTGGCGTACACGCAGAACCCCACAATGTTCTACATTCTTCGGTTCCTGCTCGGTGCATGCGAGGCGGGCTTCTTTCCTGGCGTCCTATACCTTCTGACCCTATGGTATCCTTCAGAATATCGAGGAAGGATGGTCGGGCTATTCATGATTTTCTCAGCGCTGGCGAACGCGGTAGGCGCACCTCTCGGCGGCGTGCTGCTGGATCTAGACGGACTTTACGGTTACGCGGGCTGGCAGTGGGTGTTCCTCGCCACCGGCATCCCAGCCGTCATTGCAGGGTTTGTGACCTTGTTCTACCTGTCCGACCGACCGGCGGATGCGAAGTTCCTCAATCCTCAGGAAAAGGAATGGCTTAAAAATCGACTTGCCTCGGAAAATTCCGAGATGGAGGCGAACGCGGGTGATGGCTTCAAGGCTCTCGTCAACCCACGAGTACTGTTGATGTCGGCATGCTACGTCGGATTTCCGCTCGCGGCCTACGGGCTGAGCTATTGGCTGCCCACGATTGTCAAGGGCTTTGGCGTCAGCAACACAGTCAACGGCTTCCTCAACATTATCCCGTGGATCCTCGTTGCCATCGCCCTTTACGTTGTTCCGAGCCAGGCAGACAGAGCGCCCGCCAAAACGCCGTACATCGTGTTCCCCGCGGCAATCGGGGCTATCTGTTTAGTGCTTTCCGCCGTCATCCCAAACCATATTCTGCAGTTCGTCTTTCTCAGCATGGCCGCAGCGGGGATTTTTGCTGGACAGCCCGTGTTCTGGAGCCTTCCATCGCGCTTCCTGAGGGGGGCTGGCGCTGCGGCGGGTCTGGCTGCGATCAACTCCGTCGGGAACCTTGGCGGCTTTGTTGCGCAGAACGTCGTGCCCTGGATCAAAGACACGACAGGCAGCACTAGCGCGCCCATGTTCTTCCTTGCGGCATGTCTGGCAATCGCGGGTGTTCTCGTTCTCATTGTGGGCCGTATGATTCCGCAGGATCCCGAGACCTCGGGTCCTAACGTGACGAATGTTGCGGATAGAGCCGCCTAAAGCCTCGTGGCGTGGCGCGAGCGCGCGCCCGGGCATCTAACTAACGAACTGGCATGCGTTGTGGTCGCGCTCCCCATCCGAGAAATCGACCGTTTGCTGTAATGTAACCGCCCGATTGGCACCGCCTGCCGCATAAGGCCTTAATGGCTTAAGACACGGGTTTAACGACGTCGTTAGCGACGTGTCTTATGCGGGGATTTGCGATGCGCGTTGAAATTCTTGGGCAAGAGCGGCGGCGCCGATGGCGCGACGATGAGAAGCTCGCGATTGTCATGTCGGTTGGGGATGGTGGAGCGACCATCACAGAGGTTGCCCATCGGCACGATATTACGCGGCAGCAGATTTACGCTTGGCGTAGCGAGCTGAAGAAGAAGGGACTTCTCTCGGCGTCGTCGAATGCATTGTTCATCCCCGTCGACGTGAAAGCGGTACGGACGGATCTTGCTGATGACCCGGAAGGGTGCTCCGGGATGGTGGAACTACGATTGAGCTGCGGCCGCACCCTTCGCTTCGGCAGTGCGTTCGATACGGCTGCCCTGACGCAGATCATCCGGGCGGTGGAAGCAGCATGATCGGGCCTGGGACCGGCGTTCGGGTCTATCTTGCATGCGGGATCACGGACATGCGCAAAGGAATTGAAGGCCTGGCTGCGCTTGCGCAGGATGTCTTGCGCCAAAAGCCGACGGGCGGCGCGGTATTTGCCTTTCGCGGCAAACGTGGCGACCGTTTGAAGCTACTGTATTTTGATGGCCAAGGCTTCTGCCTGTATTACAAGACTTTGCAGAAAGGTCGGTTCCCGTGGCCTTCAGCGTCCGACGGCACAGCGCGACTGACGTCGGCTCAACTGGCGATGTTGTGGGAAGGGATCGATTGGCGTCGTCCTGATTGGGGCGCGCCACCGGCGCGTGTCGGGTGATTTTATCCCTCTGAAACCACTCGTTTTTATGGCAATTTCTCCTGACTTGTGGTAGTCAGGATCATGTCAATCGCAACGACAAATCTTCCTGATGATCCAGCCTTTCTCAAGGCAATGATAATCGCGTTGCAGGCGGAAAACGCGAAGATGTCGGCGACGTTGCAAGCGCACGACCAATTAATCCAAACACTGCGGCTGCGCATCGCCAAGCTGAAGAAGCAGGTCTTCGGCAAGTCGTCCGAAAAGATCGAGCGTGAAATCGAGCAGTTGGAACTGGCGCTTGAGGATCTGTTGATCGCCGCCGCTGAGAGCAATACTGCCCCGATAGATGAGCCCGATGAGGAAGCGTCTATTGTAGCCTTGGCGGATACGCCTGAGAAGATCATGCGCCGGCGCCCACGCGTCTCGGACAAGGCAGTTCGCGAACGCCGGGAACTCGATCCTGGCTCCTGCTGCCCGGAATGCGGAGGTGAGCTTCGTCTTGTCGGTGAGGACACAAGCGAAATCCTCGACATGATTGCAGCGCAGATGAAGGTGATCGAGGTCGCCCGATTGAAGAAGTCCTGCCGTTGCTGCGAGAAGATGGTGCAGGTGCCTGCGCCCAGCCGCCCGATCCCTGGCAGCATGGCGGGCGCTGGCCTTTTGGCGTACATTCTAGTGTCGAAGTTCGATGACC